>NZ_JBVVRZ010000004.1:0-468337 GCF_055808435.1 Marinovum sp. J2-8
TCTATGAGCGCATCCTGACCAATCCCGATGTCACGCCGTCGCCCGACCGGCGCTGGTTTGCGGGCGGTGAATTGGTCAAATTCAACCGGGTCGACAATTATACCTTCCAGTGGGAATTTGCCGCTCCGAACCCGTCCTTTGTGATGAAACTGGCCAATGCGGCGGTTTTGTCGGGGCTGGTGCCGAAACATTACATCGGCCAGTTCGACATCGCCATCAATCCCGATGCTGACAAGCTGGCCGAAGAGGCGGGTTTTGAAAGCTGGGTGACGAACCTGCAAAACCAGATGCTGGTCTATGGCAACTACTGGTATTTTGACGGCGATCTGGTGCCCGGTCAGCCGACCATCGGCACCCATGTCTTCTCTTCGGTCGACAGTGCGGGCAACAAGACATTCACCCGCAACCCCTATTTCTTCAAGGTGGATTCCGAGGGCAACCAACTGCCTTATGTCGATGATCTGAAGCGTCTGTTGGTGACCAATCTCGAAGCGCAGGATCTGGGCGGGATCGCCGGGCGCTATACCCATTATGGCTGGGGGTCGCTGGCCAATTACACCACCTACAAGAAAAACGAAGACGTCGGCGGATATGAAACCAAGCTGGTGACCTATTATCGCGGCAACGAATTCGTCTTTTCGTTCAACGTGAATCATCCAGAACCGATCAAGCGCGAGGTGTTTGGCGATCTGCGGTTCCGTCAGGCGATGTCGGTTGCGATTGACCGCGAGCGGATCAACAAACTGGTGTATTTCGGCCGTGCCACACCGCGTCAGGCCGCGCCGGTGCCGCAAGATCCCTATTACGAGGATTGGATGGGGGAACATTACGCCCAATTCGACCGCGATCTTGCCAACAAGCTGTTGGATGAAATGGGTCTGACCGAACGCGACAGCGACGGCTACCGGCTTGGCCCCGATGGCGAACCCTTTACCGTGCAGATGGTGCAAGCGCCGCCAGAACCGGCCTGGGCCAAGATTGTCGAGCTTGTGACCGAAGACTGGAATGCCGTTGGCGTGCGGACCCGTGCCAAACTGGTGGAATTCGGTTTGTTCCAACAGCAACGCAATGCCGGCCAGTTGGATGTGCCCGCATGGGCCTATTCGGTTCACCTGGCGGGCATGTGGTCGGGCGCCGCCGCAAACATGAGCCAATATGCCCCGCATTATGGCTATGGCGCGCTGGAATGGGCGGCCTGGCTCGACAGCAATGGTGAAACCGGCACGGAACCGCCGCTGGAGGTGCAGACAGCCGCAGAGGATTTCCAGAAATTTCTTCAGGTGACGCCGGATGATCCCGCATTCGACGAGGCCGCCAAAGCTGTGTTCACCGCCCAGCTGGAAGGCATGTATGCCATCGGCACCGTTGGTCTGCCGCCGCAACCCCTGCTGATTTCCAAGCAGGCACGCAACGGCCCCAAAGACGGCGATGTCTGGGACTCGGTGTTCCACCAATGGACTCAGTTCCTCCCAGAGCAGTTCTGGTTCGACACCGAAGCCAGCCAATAGCCGTCAAACTTGGCCGCCCCACATCCGGGGCGGCCATCCCCCTCCGTGGACCTATGCGGCCCCGATCCGCAAGCATGAGGCCCCAAAATGGCAAAATACATCCTCAAACGATTGATATACGCCCTGATCCTGCTGTGGCTGATTTCGATCGTTTCTTTCCTGGTCATCGAACTGCCGCCTGGCGACTATCTGACGTCGGTGGTGGCCGCGCTGGAACAATCCGGTTCAAAGGTATCTGTCGAGCAGCTGGAGGCGTTGCGACAGCAATACGGTCTCGATCTGCCGAGCTATCTTCGATATTTCCGCTGGATCTCTGGCTTTTTGGTGGGTGATTTCGGCTATTCCTTTGAATGGAACCGCCCGGTCAGCGATCTGGTTGTGGAACCTTTGATCCTGGATGCCTTTATTGCCGTCCTGATCGTTTTGGTGACCTATGCCATCGCCATTCCGATCGCGGTCTATTCGGCCACGCATCAATATTCGGTCGGCGATCACACCGTCACCTTCCTGAGCCTGCTGGGGCTGGCGACGCCAAGTTTCCTGCTGGCGCTGGTGACGCTTTATATCGCAACGACATGGTTCGGCATCGACCTGACGGGCCTGAATTCCGACGAATTCCTGCTGGCGCCCTGGAGCCTGGCCAAGTTTGCCGACATGCTTTGGCACTTGCCGACGCAGATCCTGATTGTCAGCACCTATATGGCCGCCGGCGTGGTCCGGGTGATGCGGGCATCGCTGTTGGACGAATTGCGCAAGCAATACGTTGTGACCGCACGCGCCAAGGGCGTGGGTGAACGCAAGTTGCTGTTCAAATACCCCGTGCGGCTGGCATTGAACCCGATCATCAGTGAAATGGCGATGGTGCTGCCCGCGACGATTTCGGCCGCCACCGTGACTGCCGTCGTGCTGGGACTGCCGACCGCGGGGCCGATGTTGCTGCGCGCGTTGATCAGCCAGGACACCTTCCTGTCGGCGACCATCCTGATGTTCCTCTCATTCCTCGTGATCATCGGCAGCACAATCGCAGATTTGCTGCTCGTCCTTGTTGACCCAAGGATCAAGCTAGAAAGGTCGGAAATCCGTGGCTGACAACCTGACCCTCAACGACGACACCGCGTCCAACGACACTTCGACCAAGGCGGCAGACGATTATTTCGCCGCCTCGCAATGGAGCCTGATCCGGTTCAAGTTCAAGAAACACAGGCTTGCCATGGCGGGGCTGACCATCTTGGCGGTGCTTTACACGCTGGCGCTGTTTCCCGGTTTCTTTTCGGTCAACACCCATAACGAAACCCACACCGATTACATCCTGATGCCGCCGCAGGGCATTCACTTTGTCGATGCTGCGGGCAATTTCTCGCTGCGGCCCTTTGTTTATGGCGTGCGCCAGGAAATCGACGATGAGACATGGGAAAAAACCTATGTCCGGGACGAGGCCGTGCGCCACCCGATCCGGTTCTTTCCCCAGCGCGAGAATGAAAACCTCTGGGGGGCGCTGACGCTGGGCAGGCATCTGGTTGGGGTCGAGGCGCCGGGGGTCTGGTTTCCCTTTGGCACCGATGAATTTGGCCGATGTCTTTTTTCGCGCACCATTGCCGCGTCGCAGATTTCCCTGTTCATCGGCATTGCCGGTGTGATGCTGAGCTTCCTGATCGGCAGTTTCATGGGCGGGTTGTCGGGCTATTTCGGCGGCACCATCGACATTGCCATTCAACGGTTGATCGAATTCGTGCTGAGCATTCCCAGCATTCCACTCTGGATGGCGTTGGCCGCCGCAATGCCCCAGGAATGGTCGAGCACCCAGGTGTTTTTCGGGATCACCATTGTGCTGTCGGTTGTCGGCTGGGCCAATCTGGCAAGAGTGGTGCGCGGCAAGACGCTGGAAATCCGCGAGGCTGATTTCGTCATGGCGGCGCGCCTGATGGGGGTGCCGACGATGCAGATCATCCGGCGTCATATCCTGCCGTCCTTTGCCAGCTATCTGATTGTCAGCATCACGCTGGGCGTGCCGGCGATGATCATTGCCGAAACGGCGCTGAGCTTTCTTCAGATCGGCATCAAGCCACCGGCGGTCAGCTGGGGCGTGCTCTTGCAAGCGGCACAAAGCCCGAATGCCCTGTCGCAAAGCCCCTGGCTTTTGATCCCCGGTGCCTTTGTCGTGCTGACGGTCATCTGCTTTAACTTTGTCGGCGACGGTCTGCGCGATGCCGTTGACCCCTATCGGTGATCGTCATGGATGCAAACGCCACTAAAACGGGAAGACCAATGCAGGAATTACTGAGCATCAAGGACCTTCGCGTCGAATTCGACCTTGGGCGTGCGACCCTGAATGCCGTCAACGGGGTCAATCTTTCGCTCAACGCAGGAGAGTCGTTTGGAATTGTCGGGGAAAGCGGGTCGGGCAAAAGCGTCACCGCCCAGGCGATCATGCGGATTGTGCCCAACCCCGGCAAGATCGTGAACGGTTCGATCATGCTGAACGCGCCGGGCGGTGCCGAACAGGGTTCTGACGGTGGGGTGGATCTGGCCCGGATCAACACCCGGGGCGGGCTGATCCGCAAGATCCGCGGCGGCCGGATTGCCATGATCTTTCAAGAGCCGATGACCAGCCTGTCACCGGTGCATCGGATCGGCGATCAGATCGTCGAAGCGGTCATGCTGCACCGCACCCGCGACAAGGCCGAAGCGCGCGACATCGCGCTGCACTATCTTGAGCGGATGCAGATCACCAACCCGCAGCAAAGGTTCCGGGAATACCCGTTCAACCTCTCTGGCGGGATGCGACAAAGGGTGATGATCGCGATGGGGCTGGCCTGTGATCCTGATCTGCTGATCGCGGATGAGCCGACAACCGCGCTGGACGTCACGGTGCAGTCACAGATCCTCGAACTGCTGGAAGGTCTGCGCGAAGAAATGGGGATGTCGATCCTCTATATCACCCATGATCTGGGGGTTGTCGCCGAAGTCACCCAACGGATCGCGGTGATGTATCTGGGCCGTATCGTCGAAACAGGCACAACGCGCCAGGTGCTGAAAAATCCCCGCCATCCCTATACCAAGGGTCTGATCGACAGCTTTCCAAAACTGTCCGGCGCGCGGCAAGAGCGGCTTCAGGCCATTCCGGGCAACGTTCCGGTGCCAATCGGCCTGCCGTGGCAATGCGGATTTCGCAGCCGCTGCCCGGTGGCCATCGACGGCAAATGCGACACAAGCGTGCCCGCCATGACCCCGGTGGAAGACGGCCACATGGTGCGTTGTTTCCACAATGGCGACACCAAAGAACCCCCATTGCCGCAGGCCCCGGCCCCCCGCGCGCGGCGTTCATTGTTTTCGGGAGGACGAACATGAAGGATGCAGGCCCCCAGGACGCGGTTCTGGAAGTTCATGATCTTGAGAAATCCTTTGGCGTAAAGGGCGGTTTCCTGAAACCTGCGGGAAACCCGGTCAAGGCGCTGCGCGGCGTTTCATTCGAACTCGGCTTTGGCGAAACGCTGGGGCTTGTCGGGGAAAGCGGCTGCGGAAAGACCACGCTGGGGCGCTGTGTGTTGCGGGCGATTGAACCCAGTGGCGGCAGCATCCAATTCGCCAGTTCCAAGGGCAAACTGGATTTGCGCACCCTGGACGCCAAGAGCCTGCGCGCCATTCGCCCCGAGCTCCAGATGGTGTTTCAGGATCCCTATGGATCGCTTGACCCGCGCATGACAATTTTCGAACTGGTGTCGGAACCGCTGCGCGTCGCTGGCGAGATGAGCCGGTCACAGATGAAGGCGCGGGTGGCGGAACTGATGACCATTGTCGGGCTGAACACCGGCTACCTGAACCGTTACCCACATGCCTTTAGTGGCGGACAGCGGCAAAGGATCTGCATCGCGCGGGCCCTGGCCACAAATCCCCGGCTCATGGTCTGTGACGAGGCGGTTTCGGCGCTGGATGTTTCGGTCAAGGCACAGATCCTGAACCTTCTGTCGGATCTGCAAAAGGAATACGGCATCGCCTATCTGTTTGTGTCGCATGACCTGTCTGTTGTGCGCTACATTTCGCATCGGGTCGCGGTCATGTATCTGGGCCAGCTGGTCGAACTGGGCACAACCGACGAATTGTTCTCTGCGCCCAAACATCCCTATACCGAGGCGCTGCTTTCGGCGATCCCGAACCCCGACCCGGACACCAGATCGCCGCGCATCTCCTTGCGCGGGGATCCCCCTGATCCCACCAGAACCAGCGCCGGATGCCCCTTTGCCGATCGCTGCGCCCATGCGCAGGACATCTGCACCAAAACCCCGCCGCAATGGCAGGAAATCAATCCCGGTCATCACGTCGCCTGTCACCGCGCGCAAGAGCTTTCGTTGGTTGGCGCGGTCACCTGACCCCGGCACACAGGATTGAATGTCTGGAGAAACGTATGAAAAACAACAGATTGGGCAAATCCGGGATTAAGGTTTCAGAACGGGGCATGGCCATCATGTCCCTTCGTCGGAACCAGATGGGCATGACACGCCAGATCCGGCTTTTGCTCACTTGAACATCACGCCCAACACGACGCATATTCCATAAAACGTTGCTTCGAACCCGAAGCAACAGCGCTGTGATACAACCACGGGGTCGCGGCGCGGGAAGGTATGGATCGGCACGTGTTGGGCATTGGCAAAAACGCGCATATCCGGGGGGGCATTCCCGGTGCCGACCTTGGCTTACACAGCCGGGCCCTGACCTTGGCCATAGTCATCAACGGGGTACGTTTTGGATAGGCTTCAGGTTATCAAGGCGCGGAAATTATATGTGGGGGATGGCGGCGCGCCATTGCCCGACCATGCTGTGGTGTTTCGCGGGGCGGAGATCCTTGATGTGCTGCCAGCAGCAAAAGCCCCGCAGGTGGCCGGAGGAAACGAGGCCAGCGGAATCGAGGCCGGGGGGATCGCGACGGACATTCTTGTGCCGGGTCTGGTCGATCTGCAACTGAACGGGGCAGGCGGGCGACAGTTCAATGACGACCCGACGCGCGACACCCTGGACTGTATGGCCAAAGCGGCGCAGATCGGCGGCACGGCCTGGTTCCTTCCGACCTTCATCACCGACGCCGGGCGCAGCTATCAGCGGGCGATTGCGGCGGTCGAAGCGGCCAGCCCGCATTGTATCGGCGTCATTGGTCTGCACCTTGAAGGCCCGTTTCTGTCGCCTGTGCGCCCCGGCATTCATCCGTCCGCCGCCATTCGCAAGATCGACGACGCGGACGAGCGGCTGATCACCGAGGCCTCTGTTCGAATCCTGCTGACACTTGCCCCGGAAGAAACGGAAATGGCGCGTTTGCAGCGATTGACCGCCAGCGGCGTGCGGCTGTTTGCCGGACATAGCGAGGCGCGATACGACACAATCGTCCAAGCTCAGAAATCTGGCCTGCGTGGCGCGACGCATCTGTTCAACGCGATGAGCCAAATGGCAAACCGGGAACCCGGTCTTGTCGGGGCGGTGTTCGACTGTCCGGACTTGTTTGCCGGCATAATTGCCGATGGCATCCACGTGCATCCGGCAAACCTGCGCAGCGCGCTTGCATTGGCCGGACCAGAGCGGCTGTTTCTGGTCAGCGACGCGATGATGCCGCTTGGCACGCAGATGACCGAATTTGACCTGTTGGGCCGCCGCATCCATCGCAAGGATGGCCGATTGATGAGTGACGCCGGCGTGCTGGCCGGGGCGGATATTTCGATGATCGACGCGGTGCGCACCCTGATACGGCTGACAGGATGCGATCTGAGCACGGCGATCCAGATGGCAACGCAAACCCCGGCGCGGGCGATTGGGCTGGACCATGAGATCGGCACGATCGAGATCGGAAAACGTGCCGGTTTCACGCTTCTGGATCAGGATTTGAATGTTCAATCGGTGCTAATCGGCAGCAGCGCGGACCACCCTTGAGCTTCAGGCAGATCCGCTCATCGCTGCGGAACGTCTGCGCAGCGCTTCCAATGTGAACAACAGCGCCGCCGAGAGCACGACAAGCAGGGTCGCAACCGCAAGGATGGTTGGATTGATCTGTTCGCGCAGCCCGGAAAACATCTGGCGCGGAATGGTGCGTTGTTCGGGGCCGCCAGAAACAGCACCAGCACCACCTCGTCAAACGAGGTGACAAAGGCGAAAAGCCCACCGGAAATCACGCCCGGCCGGATCAGCGGAATGACCACGTCCCAGAACACCTTGACCGGTGACGCCCCCAGGCTGAGCCCCGCGACAAACAACGATCGGTCAAAGCCGCTGAGCGTGGCGGTCACTGTGATGATCACAAAGGGCACCCCCAGCGCGGCATGGGCAATGATCAACCCGCCATAGGTGCCGACCAGATTGAACTGGGTGTAAAAGAAAAACATCCCCGCCGCGATGATGATCAGCGGCACAATCATCGGCGACAGCAACAGCGCCGTGATGATCCGTTTATAGGGCATCCAGGGCGACGACAGACCAACAGCGGCCACCGTGCCAAGCACCGTGGCGATGGTCGCGGCGGCAAAGCCGACGACAAAACTGTTGCGAATGGCCAGCAGCCATTTCTGATCGTCAAGGATTTCCTGATACCAACGGATGGAATAGGCCTCGGCATCCAGCGCCAACATGCCCTCGGTAAAGGTAAAAAACGGCTCGGCGTTGAAGGAAAGCGGCATGATCACCAGGATCGGCAGCATCAGGAACAAGAGCACCAAAAAGGCGAACACCCGCAACCCGTAGTGGCCCGCGATATGCCAAAAGGTGAAATATTCGGGGAAGCGTTTCATGCCTTATCCCAACTTGATGTTGCTTGCGCCGACAAACCGGTCGAACAGCCAGTACAGCAGCAAAATGATCACCAGCAACAGCGAGCCCAGCGCAGCGGCCAACTCCCAGTTGTTGGAGGTTTGCATGTGGAAGGCGATGATGTTGGAAATCATCTGCCCGTCGGTGCCGCCAACCAGTGCAGGCGTGATGTAATAGCCCACCGAAATGATGAACACCAAAAGCGCCCCGGCGGACAGGCCAGGCAGGCTCATCGGGAGGTAGATCTTGTACCACGCGCCCAAGGGTTTGCTGCCCATCGACAGGGCGGCGCGCATATAGCTTTGGTCGATACCACGCATCACCGAATAAAGCGGCAGCACCATGAACGGCAGCAGGATATGGGTCATCGCGATGACGGTTGAAAACTGGGTATACAGCATTTCCAGCGGTTCATCGGCAATGCCAAGCGCCATGAGCGTCGAATTGACCACACCATTGGTTTGCAACAGCGCGATCCAGGCCGTTGTCCGCACCAGAAGCGAGGTCCAGAACGGCAACAGGACAAAGACCATCAGGAAATTCGCCATCTTGTCAGAGGCATGCGCCATATAGAACGCCAGCGGATAGCCAAGCAGGACGGTCAGAAGCGTGATGATCAACGCCATGCGCAGGGTCTTGGTGTAAAGCTTGACGTAGATCTGGGTGTCGCGCTGCACGATGCTGCGATCCGCGTCGCGTTCAAGATCGACAGAGGTCAGGTAATAGCTGTCGGTATAAGGCTTGCCCGCGGCCTTGAGCGCGCGCCATGTGGCGGGATCGGCCCAGCGGTCATTTGCGTCTTTCAGCAAGGTCGCGCCATTGCTGGCAATCTCGGCGTCATCGACCCGGCGCAGGGCACGTGCCGTGGATTTTACCACGCTCGACATGCCGGGCAGGGCGCGATTGATTTCATCGGCCAGCTTGCCGGATGTGCGATCATTCGCCATCCGCTTCATGTCTGCGGCGAACTGGATCAGGACGGCATCGTCGGGCATGTCATCGCCAGACCATTCCGCCAAAGCCGCCAGCGTTTCGGGCACCAGATTGGCCACCGTGGGGTTGTGGATGCTGCGATAGAGCATCGTCGTGATCGGCGCCACAAAGGCGAAAATGATAAAGACCAAAAGCGGCACGACAAACAGGAATGCCTGAAGCTTGCGCTTGCGCGCCTCGCGCGCTGCGTTGCGGGCATCGGCACGATCAAGATTTGGCGTTGCTGCGGTCATGGGCCATTCATGGTTAAGGGTTGGCATGATCTGGGGGGATATCCCCCGCGCCACGACACGGCGCGAGGGACAGAATTGGATGATCGACGATCAGCGGCTTATTGCAGCAGCCATTCGTTGAACTTCTCGCCAAGGCTTTCGCCATAGTCAGCCCAGAAGATACCATCCGCTTTCAGACCCTCGTCGAGGTGGGCGGTGGGCAGATCCTGTTTCACGCTTTCCGGCAGCAGCGCCTGAGCGGATTTGCGGGTCGGGCCATAGGCCACGTCCTGCATCCCCGAAAGCGGCACGGTGCGGGTCGCGGATTTCACGAATTCCATCGCGGTTTCCAGGTTCGGCGACCCTTTCATGATGGCCCAGACATCAAGGTCATAGACATGGCTGTCCCAGACGATGCTGAACGGTGCGCCGTCGTCCTTGATTGCGGCAAAGATCCGGCCATTGGCCGATTGCACCATCTGCGCGCCACCGTCATTCAACAGAACGGGGGCCTGAGACCAGCTGTCATACCAGACGATATCGTCCTTGATGGTGTCGAGCTTGGCAAATGCGCGGGCCTGACCTTCGTCGGTGGACAGGGTGGCATAGACATCTTCGGGGGCAACGCCATCCGCGATCAGAGCCCATTCCATGTTGACCTGCGGACGCTTGCGCAGACCACGCTTGCCGGGGAAGGCCTCGGTGTCAAAGAAATCCGCAATCGATTCGGGACCGGGGCCGTTTTCGGTGTTCACCGCAAAGACAACCGACCACACGATATTGCCGACGCCACATTCATTGGCCAAAGCATCGGGGATGAAGTCATCCGCAGCGGCGGTGCCATCGTCACCATCGGGCAGAACGCTCTGGTCCAGCACCTCAAGATAGCCTTCGGCACAGGCGCGTTCGAGGTCAATCACCTCGATATCCACGACATCCCACTGGATATTGCCGGCCTCGACCTGGGCCTTCATTTCCGCAACGCCGCCGCCGTAATCCTCGAACAGGATATTGACGCCGGTCTCGGCTACGAAGGGGTCGATCATGTGTTCCTTCTGGGCCGCACCATAGGCACCGCCAAAGGACGTCACGGTGAGATCTTGCGCCACTGCGGGGCTGGCGAGCAGCGCGACAGTCGCAAGTAACGTCAGATGTTTCTTCATCGGTTTCTCCTTGTCAGTCCGGGTATTTATCAGGACCCCGGTTTTGCCCTGTGTCGCCTAGCCCGCCTGGAAAGCGATGCAATCGGATGCCAACCAAAGCAGCTGGGCCTCCGCGCCATCGGTAAATTCCGGCGCAGAAAGGTCGTTCAAGATTTTGACAATGATGTCGGTGCCATCAGGCAGCTTGAAATAGTAACGAATGAAATCACCGACATAGATCCGGGTTTCGAACCGAACGGTCAGGGCGTTGTCATGCGCATGGGTCGATGGCGGAAAGAAAAGCTTTTCCGGGCGCACAGACACGCGACAGGCACCGCCGACGGTCAGATCCGCTGTTGCCTGGGCGACGATGGTGCCGCCGTCGGTGACGATTTTCGCGGTTGCGCCGTCGATGCTTTCGACCCGGCCGGGGACAAAATTGTTTTCGCCGATAAAGTCGGCAACAAACGCATTGGCCGGGCGTTCATAAAGCTCGGCCGGGGGCGCGCATTGCTGGACCACACCGTCGTTGAACACGGCGATCCGGCTCGACATCGACAGCGCCTCGGCCTGATCATGGGTCACATAGATCACGGTGAATCCCATCTGCTTGTGCAGGCGGGTGATTTCATACTGCATCTGTTCGCGCAGGTTCTTGTCGAGCGCGCCCAGCGGTTCATCCATCAAAATCAGGGTCGGTTCAAAGATCATCGCGCGGGCCAGAGCGACGCGCTGGCGCTGCCCCCCTGAAAGCTGGCCGGGGCGACGATCCCCGAAGGCCGACAATTCCACCAGGTTCAGATATTCCGCCACCTGGGCCTTGATCTTGTCCTTTGGCATTTTGCGCACGGCCAATGGATAGGCCAGATTTTCCGCCACCGTCATATGGGGAAACAGCGCATAGTTCTGAAAGACCATGCCGATATTGCGGCGATAGGGGGCCGTGCGGTTGATGGATTTTCCGGCGATGGCGATATCGCCCGATGTGACGCTTTCAAATCCGGCCAGCATCATCAGGACCGTTGTCTTGCCCGACCCCGATGGCCCGAGCAGTGTTATGAACTCGCCCTCTTGGACGTCCATGTTAAAGCCTTTGACCACCAGATTCTTTTGGTCGTAGCTTTTCTTGACGTCGTCAAACTTCAGAAAGGTATCGATATTCAGATCTTTCATCATTACGTCACCACCCTCTTACGCGACTTAATCAGGTGTAATGACATTTGACAATCACCTGTTGCGAATGTTGTGACATCCGAGATGGCAGCGATCAAAAAGCGATCACCGCGCGCATCCGGCGCACCCCACGCCGCAACGGAACGCCGGCAATCGGCGGGGGTTTCAAGGCCGGGTTTTGCTGGCTGCGGCCGCGGCCGGTCGAAAAGAGATCCTGCGCCAAGATTTAATCCATCTTGATGATTAAATAGACGAATGGGCAAAACAGCCCCGCAATCGGGATCAGGGCCGTTTTCTGTCCAATGGATGTGTGGTGCCGTTACTCTGGCGCCGCCGGATGAATAAAGGGCCAGGGGGACGCGTCACCGCCGCGCGGAACCGGCACTTCGATCACAACCGGCGCCTCGGCGCTTAGCGCTTCGGTCAACGCCTGTTTCAGCTCGGCAGGGTCCGTGGCCCAAATCCCGCGCACGCCAAAGCTTTGCGCCAATGCCACGAAATCCGGGTTCTCCAGATCCGCGCCCAGCAGGCGATTGTCATACACCGTTTGCTGATCCCGGCGCACATTGCCATAGGCCGCGTTGTTGAACACCACCGCCACCACATTGATCCCGTGCTGGGCGGCGGTGGCCAGTTCCTGCACCCCGAACATGAACCCGCCATCGCCCGAGATCGAAATCACCGCCTTGTCCGGGTTCGCGACCTTGACCCCGAGGGCGGTATTGAACCCAAACCCCAGATTGTCCTGATAGCCACAGGTCACATATTGGCGCGGTTCATACACCGGAAAACACATGCGCGCGGTAAAGCCGACCTGGCTGACTTCTTCGACAAAGAAACCATCGCGGGGCAGGGCGTCCCGAATAACCTTGAGATAGCCCTGCTGCGGTTGCACCGTGGCAAGATCGGCGTCAGCGGCCACCGTCAGCGCGCGATATTCGGCGCTGCGACTGGCCCGGCTGTCAATGCGATCCCCCAGGGCGTCGATCAGGGCACGCGTGGCCTCAGCCGCATCGGCAACAACGCCGTGATCCGGTTTGAGCCGCACGAATTCAGTGGGATCAATGTCGATCCGAAGTGTTTTCAACCCTTCCGGGAACCAGCGCCAGCGGAAGTGCTGCAATTCCAACCGCGACCCGATGCCGATCAAAAGATCGCATTTCGGCCAGAATTTCCATGCGGCGGGCGGCAGCAACGCCAGATCATCATCCTCGGGCATCACACCCTTGCCCTGACGGTGGGCGGTGACCGGGGCCTGCAACAGGCGCGCCAATGCCCGCACCTCTGCGCTCGCGTCCCAGGCGCCACTTCCGACCATGATCATCGGGTTTTTCGCCTTGGCAATCATGTCGGCGGCGGCCGCGATGGCGTCCGGGTCGGGCGTCGGGGCCGCAACGGCGGTGCTGGCGACGGGCTCGGAAACCTCGGCGGCCATGCCAAACACATCCCAGGGCGTTTCAATGCCGACGGGACCGGGCCGCCCGGATGACATGCGCTGAAATCCGGCGTCCATGGTGCCCCCGGCCTCGGTCGGGTGGTTTATCCGATCCGCCCATTTTGTCAGGCCTTTCAGCGTGCCAAGATGATCGGGAAGTTCATGCAATTGCCCGCGCCCTTGTCCGATCAGATGCGACATGATGTTGCCGGTGATGCACATGACCGGCGTATTGGCCCCATATGCGGTACACAGCGCCGCGCCGGAATTCAGCAGCCCCGGACCCGGCACCACGGTATAGACCCCCGGCTTGCCCGACGAACGGGCATAGCCATAGGCCATATACCCCGCGCCCTGTTCGTGGCGGGTATGGATGAACCGTATCCCGTCCTGTCGTGCCAACGCATCATTGAAATCATACATATGCGCACCGGGAATGCCGAACACCGTATCGACACCATTTGCGGTCAGGGATTTGGCGATCACTTCACCGGTTGTCAGCTTGGCCATGTCTGGTTCTCTTTCGTGAATTGTTTGGCGATCGCGGGCACAATCGCATCAGTATATTGGTGCCGACCCTCATTGCAAAACCCGACGCAGCGCCCGGATCATGTGACACCGCCCCGGCACTCGGGGGCATGGGACGCCCCTAGGCAAAAGCGATGGCAACATCGCCAAAAGGCCCGAAATCTGCGGTGATCTCGGTGCCGGGGGGGCATTCGATGGGGCGAATGAAACTGCCGGACAGGATGATCTGGCCCGGTTCAATGCTCTGGCCGTATTGCGCCATACGACGGGCCAACCAGATCACGCTTTCGACCGGATCGTTCAACACCCCCGCGCCCAGACCTGTTTCCTCGACCACATGGTTGCGCGATGTGATTGCCCCGACCCAACGCAGATCAAAGACGTCCGGCGCATGGCGCTGCGGCCCCAGAACCACCCCGGCATTGGCGGCATTGTCAGCGATGGTGTCGAACACCACGCGCGTCTGGCCGGTGTCGGGATCGGCGCGCAGAATGCGGGTGTCGAGGATTTCAATCGAGGGCGCCACGTAATCGGTTGCCGCCAGAACATCCGCGCGGGTCACATCCGCACCGCCAATCGCGGATTTCATCACAAAGGCGATCTCGGCCTCGATCCGGGGTTGGATGAACCGCCCCGCGGGCACAACCGCCCCGTGATCAAATGCCATGTCATCGAACAAAATGCCGCTGTCGGGAATGTCGATGTTCAGCGCATATTGCATGGCCTTGGACGTCAACCCGATCTTCCAGCCGATCACCCGACGCCCGGCATCGGTCTTGGCCTGATGGATGGCATTTTGCACCGCATAGGCATCATCCATGTTCATTTCGGGATGGCGCAGGCTCAGCAAACCGATCTGCTGACCTGTCGTTTCCGCCGCCAACAGATCCGCCGCCGCCGCTGTGTGATCTTCGGGGGTCATGGTGTTTCGTCCTGAACCGTGTTGCGCAGGGTGCCGATGCCGTTGACCTCGACCTCGACAATGTCACCGGGGACAAGAAACTGTGGCGGATCGAGCCGCGCACCGGATCCGGTGGGGGTGCCCGTGACGATGATATCGCCGGGCTGCAAGGTCATGAAAGTCGAGATATATTCGATCTCGCGCCGGATTGGATGCATCATCCGGGCGAGGACATCATCCTGCCGGACCGCGCCGTTGACCCGCGTGACAATACGCGCATCCTCCAATTGTGCGGCATCGGTAAAAGGCACCAGCCAAGGCCCCATCGACCCGGAATTGTCCCAATTCTTGCCCTGCGTGACGTTGAATTTGGCATGCCGGACCCAATCGCGAATGGTGCCTTCGTTGCACAGCGTCAGCGCGGCGATATGGTCATAGGCATCGGCCTGTGCGATGCGGCGGCCGCCTTTGCCGATGACAACCGCGACCTCGCCTTCGTAGTCCAGCTGCGGGCTTTCCGGTGGGCGGATCAGGGGCCGGTCGTGGCCGGTGAACCCGCTGGCAAAGCGTGGAAACAGCGACATGTATTTCGGCTGCTCCGATCCGTCTTTATATTCCGCATTCCGGTCGGGAAAATTCACCCCGACACAGAGGATGCGGCGGGCATTGGGCAGGACCATTTCATATTGGAAATCTTTGTGGGTGACGGGCTTGCCGTCCGCTGCCTGCGCCAGTTGGTCAAGCGCGCCAGGCCTGAACAGCATCAAACAGGGTTGGCCACTGCGGGCAGGTATCATCAAGGGCGATCATCCCGGTGTCGGTCACCGCACCATAATGGGTTTTACCCTCGGCGCTGTAGGTTGCAAAGCGGGTCATTTGGCCTCCTCGACGGGGGTGATCCCGCCCATGCAGAAATATTTGATCTCGGGGCTATCTTCGCGCGCCAGATCAGCTGGCACCGCCGGTCGCAACCGCGACGGGGTCTGCACGCCCAGCCCCCTCATGGTGCGATGATCGGGCTGGCTTCGATGTCGGACTCGCGGGTCGCAACGCCAACGAATTTCGAACCATGTTTGAACCAGGATTCCGGCGCGGGCGCCCCCCAGAGCGTCTGGCGCTGGGGATCTTGAAGATCCCATTTGATCGGTTCCAGATCGGGATCAACCGTTTGATAGTCCGAGCAATAGATTTCGATCCGGTGGCCATCGGGGTCAAGGATATAGAGGAAAAACGCGTTGGAAATACCGTGCCGCCCCGGCCCGCGTTCGATATTATCAACATAACCGCTGGTCGCCATCAGATCGAGCAGGTCAATGATGTTCAGCGGCGTCGGAACCCAGAACGCCACATGATGCATGCGCGGGCCGGTGCCATTGGTAAAGGCCATATCATGCACGCCGCCCTTGCGATGCATCCACGCCGCCCAAAGCTTCTTGCTGTCTTCGTCCTCGGTGTATTCGGTCACCCGGAAGCCAAAGTCGGAATAAAACGCAACCGAGGCATCAACATCATGGCTGAAGCAGTTGAAGTGGTCGATCCGCAGCGGTTTTACCCCGCGGTAAAGCGCATATTTCTGATGGATCGGCGCCAACCGGTCCATTTTGTGATAGAATTCCAGCGGAATGCCCATGTTGTCCGACGTCAGCAGGGTACGCCCCTGATAGGGGCGCTCGACCCATTCGGTGGGGCGGCCCTTGGCGGCAAAATAGGCCTCGGCCCGATCCAGATCGGCGTCGTCAAAGGTCTTGAACCCCATGACCTCGACCGTGCCGGGCTGATCGGATTTTTGCAGGATGATGCAATGATGCCCCCGCTCCTCCATCGCCCGCAGATAGATGTGGCTGTCGCTTTCATCCGTCAGCTGCAGGCCAAGGATTTCGGTGTAAAACCTCTTTGACGCCACAAGATTCCGGACGTTCAGGCACACATGGCTAAGCCGGATGGTATTGAAATCAGGGTAGAGGTTCGGTGCAGGTACAGGCATCAGGTTGCTCCCATGAATTGCGCTATCGCTTCGCGACCAGAGCGCGGGGTGTATCTTTACGCTACCGCTTTGCTGCTTGAGCGCGGTGTGACTATTTGCGCTACCGCTTCGCTGCTTGAGCGCCGAGTTTCGTGATCTTGTGGTGTCCGAGGGCGAAACCGATGTGCTTCTGCTCCATATAGAAATCAAACGACCAATCGCCGCCGTCGCGCCCGATGCCGCTGGCCTTGACCCCGCCAAATGGCGTGGGAAGGTGGCGGACATTTTCCGAATTCACCCAGATCATTCCAGCCTCGAGCCTGTCGGTAAAGCGCAGCGCGCGGGTCAGATCATTGGTCCAGACATAGCCGGTCAGACCGTAAGGAATATCATTGGCGATCTGCAACGCCTCTTCCTCGGTCGTGAAGGGGATCGAGGTCAGCACCGGGCCAAAAATTTCCTCTTGCGCGATGCGCATGCCGTTATGCGCGCCGGTGAACAGGGTCGGGCGCACGAAATAGCCCTTGCCATCAACGGCCTCACCACCGGCGGCAATCGTGGCGCCGTCCTGTTTGGCGATGTCGAAATAGCTGGTGACCTTGTTGAAGTGTTCCTCGGTGACAAGCGGGCCGACTTCGGTCGTTGGGTCCAGCGGGTGACCAACCCTGATGTTGTTGACCCGTTCGATCAGCCTGGCCTCGAATTCCTGGCGGATCGTGTCCTGCACCAACAGGCGCGAGGACGAGGTGCAGCGCTCGCCATTGATCGAATAGATCATGAAAATCGCCGCATCCAGCGCACGGTCCAGATCGGCATCATCAAAGACGATGACCGGGTTCTTGCCGCCCAGTTCCAGATGATTGCGCTTCAGCGTATCGGCGCCCTGTTTGGTGATCAGGCTGCCGGTACGGCTTTCGCCGACAAAGGCGATGGCCCTGATTTTGGGATGTTCGCACAGCGCCTTGCCCGCGCCTTCGCCAAAGCCGTTGACGGTGTTGAGCACCCCTGGCGGCAGCCCCGCCTCCTCGGCGATCTCGACCAGCAGCCGCGCGGTCAGCGGGCTTGCTTCGGCGGGTTTGTGGACCACGGTGCAACCTGCCGCCAGCGCCGGGGCGATCTTCCAGGTCGACAGCATGAAAGGCGTGTTCCAGGGCGTGATCACCCCGACCGGGCCGATCGGCACCCGCGTCGTGATGTTCATCAGGGTAGGGGATTTCAGGTGCTGACCATCGCGCGCCTGTACCACCTGATCGGCGAAATAGCGAAAGTTCTCGGCCCCACGCAGCGCCGCCTTGGACATGAATTTATAGGCCTGCCCGGTATCCCAGCATTCGCACAGCGCGATTTCCTCGGCCCGGGACTCGATCCCTTCGGCGATGCGGATCAGGATTTTCTTGCGCTCCAGCGCCGGCATGTCGCGCCACGCGGCAAAGGCATCATGCGCAGCAGTCGCCGCCGCGTCGATGTCTGCGGCGGTGCCATGGGCCACATCGCAAATCAGCGACGTATCAACAGGCGAGGTGTTTGCGAATGTGCCCGCGCTGCCCGCTACGTCCTGTCCGCCCACCCGATTAAGGATGCCCGTGGCGCGAAACCGCGCCAGATATCCATCCAGCTTGGCAAGATTGTCGTCAAATACGCTCATGGCGTGTCCTCCAGGTGATCACGGACATTTCCGAATTTCGGCGAAAGCGCGGCGTTGATGTCTCTGATCTCGGCCGAAAGCGCGATGGAACGGGTCGCCATCGCCGGGGCCATGAAATCCTTGAGGCAGGCAAAGATGCGATTGACCGCATCTTCCTTGACCGCCTCGGTTCGCCCCTCTCGCAGCCGAATGGACATGTCGATGAAACCATGCTTCGGATTTCCATCGGCCATTGCCACATGATCAACGCGGGTGGCACGCACGCGTATGCCCGCCGTTGGAAAGGTGGCAATATCGGCCGCACATGCCCGGATCGCTTCGCACAATGCGGCCATGTCGACCGCGCGGTCGAGGTTGGCTGAATATTCGATATGAAAGTGGGGCATGGTTTCCTTAACTTATTAATCATTGCGAAGTTAAGTAAATACAGCTATGCCTGTCAAGCATCTTTCGGCATAGGGAAAGACGATTTCGACAAGACGCGAGCGTGCCATGGCCACCAAACTGCCTTCAACGTCCAGATCTTTGCCCATCGCACTGGTGCGCGCCCGCGAGGGTGTGATGTCGCCGATCCGTGAAATGCTGAGCGAAACATCCATCACGGAACAGCAATGGCGGGTGCTGCGGGTGCTGACGGAATGTGGGCCGCTGGATTCCAAAACGCTTGCCGATCGGGCCAGTCTTTTGTTTCCCAGCCTGACGCGCATTGTGACCACGTTGAACAAGGGCGGGCTGGTCACCCAAACGCGGGACGCCGCGGATCGCCGCAAACAAATCGTTGCAATCACCGAGGTCGGCAAGAAAATCATCGACGACCATTCCGAAGAAGCGGCCCGGATTGTGGTCGGCTTCAAATCCCGGCTTGGGCCGGAAAACTATGAGACGTTGCTGGACCTGCTGGCGATGCTCGACCCGGCCAATTCCGACGGCGATACCTGAACCCCGAAATCGCACTTCAGGGTAGCGCGCACCAGCTACATGCTGCTGTTGCAACCAAGTAGAAATGTCCCTCGCTCCGCAAAGTAGAAATGTCACCAAGAGCGCTGACGGTAGCAAAGCCTGACAGGGCGGAGACCTCAGATATCGCAGCCCTGGCTGGCTTTGTGTTTCTCTTTCGCGGCTCTTGCCAGCTTTGAATTCCAGCCATCGTTGCGCCGTCCATTCGGTTTGTAGCGAGAGCGCTGTTTGCCTGCGCGGCGTTTCTTTGGCGGGGCCTTGTCCTGCTCGGCCTTGATGTGCTCAAGGACCGCGCTTAGATGCTTATTCTCGGTGATCGCGGCGTGGGTGACGCGCTGCTCCTTGTCAAAAATGGAGTAGGGGAGCGAGACGCCCTTCCAGCGGAACTCCAAGCGGCCGTCAGGGTACTCATAGCTGTCGACATACTTGCCGGGCAGGCCGCGCGTGATCTCGTTCTCTTGCAGGATGATGCGCTGCCGGTCGTAGGAGAAGGCCAATTGGTTGCCGACATAGCGCTCGTCGCGCCAGCACAGCACATCCGCCAGCCGATCCGGTTCGGTATTGAGGGGCCGGTGCAGGTTATCCGGACGGCGTGGGGTCTTGGCGAACTTCGTGTTGTAGCGGTTCATGAAAGCCGGAAGGAACGCATTGGCCGCTGTCATGTCCGAGATGCTCGCCAGGCGCAGTTCCTTCACCAGTCGATCCTGTAGCGTCCGGTTCGCGCGTTCGACGCGGCCCTTGGCCTGAGAGCTGTTGGCGCAGAGAATCTCGATGTTCAACTCGTTCAAAGCACGGCCAAACTGGGTCATCCCGTGACCTGACTCCGCACCTTGGCTCGCAACACGGAACACCGTGTGTTTGTCCGAATAGAACGCCACAGGTCGTCCATGTGCATGCAGGTAGGCCTCCAGAGCGCCAAAGTAGCTGAATGTGCTCTCGGACTTCACGAACTCCAGATGCATCAACGTACTGGTCGCATCGTCGATGAAAACAAGCAGGGTGCAGGACGGCCCGCGATCCTCAAACCAGTGATGGTCCGAGCCGTCGATCTGGATCAGCTCGCCAAAGCATTCCCGGCGCAGGCGTGATTGGTGAAAGGTCCTGCGTTGCTTGCGAGAAAGCCAAATCCCGGCGTCCTGCATCCACTTGCGCAGCGTCTCGCGCGACACCTTCAGCCCGTGAACTTCCTCGAGCTTCTCAGCCGCAAAGGTCGGTCCGAAGTCGACGTAGTTCTCGCGCACCAGTGTCACCGCGAACTCGCGAACCGCCGGATCGATCCGATTGTTCGAAACCCGACCACGCGCTTTGTGCCGGATTGACGCCGGACCGTCAGATTGGAACTTCCTGAGAAGCCGGTGAACCTGTCTGCGGCTCAATCCCAAAACGTTCGCCGCAGTCGTCGCCGTCATCCGACCTTGGCTCACCTGGCTCAACACCTCGACCCGGTTCAGCTCGCGCTCGCTCATCAAAACCCATCCCATGCCCACACTCTCTGCCTGTTCTCATCGGGGCAGAGTGTGACACTTCTACTTTGCAGATGTGGGACACTTTAACTTTGCGGGTACAGCTGCGACACTCATAATTGGAGTTATGTTATATACAGCGCCATTCGCACCATGAACTGGGAAATCGCACATTTGCGATCGGGGCTTCAATCAAACAGTAGATCCTCTGATACCATTTTACCCCAGTCTCTGTTGAAATAGTACAAGTGCGACACCGCTGCGCCGATTAATCGCTCGCCCGCCTGCATCTGACACAATCCGTGGGTTTCCACCTGATACGCAGAACTGCGAAGCATTTTCTGCAATTGCATGGTCACGCGGGAACCGATCAAAATCGCCACTTGGCTGACCCCATCGGGACGAATGTCAAAAAAGTATCACTAAATGCGATGTGGCGTCGTGGTCGCAGGGGCAAAGCAGTGATAGAAATCCCCATCACCAACACACCGGGACCGCGCCCAGATGCGGAACGGATTTGGGCGATGGGGAGGATGACATGCAACTTGACCTTGAGCTGGTCCATATCAGAAACGGTGACTCCTTTGCCGCCTGGCGGCATGGCTACCCGTTTCGCACCGTGCGCTGGCATTACCATCCCGAATATGAAATCCACCTGGTGGTGGCGACCACGGGCAAATTCTATATCGGCGATCACGTCGGCGATTTTGCCCCGGGCCAATTGATCATGACCGGCCCGAACCTGCCGCAAAACTGGATCAGCGACGTTTTACCCGGCACCACCGTGCCGCAACGCACAGAGGTGATCCAATTTCCGCAAAGCTTCGTGGACAAGCTGATTGCCGCATTCCCGGAAATGGAGGCCGCCAAAGGTCTGCTAGAGCGCAGCCGCCGGGGCATCCTGTTTGACCAAGAGACCTCCGCCGCGGTGCAGCCGCTGATGAAACGGCTGATCGACGCACGCGGCATCCTGCGTCTGGGGCTGTTTTTCGAGATCCTCGATCACCTGCGACAGGCCCCCAGACCCCAGATTCTGTCCAGCCTTAGTTTCCAGATCGACATGGAAAAATCGCAGGAGTCCGACATGAACCGCGTCATCGCACATTTGCGGGACAATCTGACCGAACCGCTCAGCGAAACCACCCTCGCCCGGATGACCGGCCAAAGCCAAAGCGCCTTTTCACGCGCGTTCAAACGGCACACCGGCACCACATTGGTGCGGTTCCGCAATCAGCTGCGCATTGATCTGGCCTGCCAGATGCTGGTGTCCGATCCAGAGGCCAAGATCGCCAATATCTGCTTTGATGTCGGCTTTTCCAACCTGTCCAATTTCAATCGCCACTTTCTGCGTTTGAAAGGCCTGTCGCCCTCGGACTTTCGGGCAACCTTTGCCGAAAACGACGCCCTGCACATGCCCGCCTAGCCCCAGCCGCGGCCGCCAGCCGACCACCATCGTGACCCTTTCTTCGCACGCCCCCGGCGCGCGGAAACAAGGAATTTTTGCCACCCGCAAACCCAAGGGCCGAAACCCGGACCGCCACATCGACCACAAGAAACCGAAATGACCGGGCCGTGACCGGTCAGCCCATCACATGAGGGACCCCATGGAATATTCTGGAAAATCCGCCATCATCACCGGCGCCGGCAAGGGCATCGGGCGCGCCACCGCCCAGCTTTTGGCCGCTCGCGGCGCCGAGGTTGTCGCCATCAGCCGCACGCAATCCGATCTCGACGGGTTGCGCGCCGAAATCGGCGGGCGCAGCGTTGTCGCCGATCTGTCCGACCCGGACAGCGCGCGCGCCGCCATGGCCACGGCCGGCACTTGCGATATGCTGATCAATTGCGCGGGCACAAATGTGCTGGAAAGCGTGCTCGACATGACCGACGCCGGGTATGAAACGGTGATGGGCATCAACCTGCGCAGCGCGTTGATCTGTGCCCAGGAATTCGCCAAGGCCCGGATCAAGGCGGGCGGCGGCGGCACAATTGTCAATGTCACCTCGATTGCCGGCCATCGCGGATTTCAGGATCATCTCTGTTACGCGGCATCAAAGGCCGGGCTGGAAGCGGCGACACGGGTTTTGGCGCGCGAGCTGGGGCCACATGGCATTCGCGCCGTGGCAATTGCGCCCACCATCACCTTGACCGAACTCGCGGCACAGGCCTGGAGCGACCCGGTCAAAAGCCAGCCGATGATGGTCCGCCACCCGGTTGGCCGTTTTGCCAGCGCCGAAGATGTGGCGCGCAGCATTGCGCTATTGCTGTCCGAGGATGCCGGCATGATCACCGGCTCTGTTCTGGCGGTGGACGGTGGATTTTTGGCCGTCTGACATCCCGCCCCCACCCCGAAATATGACGATGACACCCCCGCGCCCGCCACGGCGCTTGCCCCAATGGAGGAAAAACATGGCTGATGGATTTCAAGGCAAGATCGCCGCAGTGACCGGCGCCGCATCCGGGATCGGATTGTCAATTACCCGCGCCTTGCTGGCCGAAGGCGCAACCGTTGTGATGGTGGATCGCGATGCCGCCGCGCTTGCCACCCTGACCCGGGAGTTGGGCGAAGCCGCAATCGCGCAGGTCACCGATCTGCTGGACCCGGCAAGCTGTGACGCCATGGTGCCGGAGATCTTGGAAAAAGCGGGCAAGATCGACATCATGCTGTGCAACGCCGGCAGCTATATCGGCGGCGACCTTGTCGACACCACCCCCGCCGCCATTGATCGCATGGTCAATCTGAACGTCAATGCGGTGATGAAAAACGTCCATGCGGTGGCACCGCATATGATCGCGCGCGGCACCGGCGACATTGTGGTCACCTGTTCGGTGGCGGGACATACGGCGATCAATGTCGAACCGGTGTATTCAGCGTCGAAATGGGCGATCACCAGCTTCGTGCAAACCATGCGCCGGCAATTGATGGGCCACGGCATTCGCGTGGGTCAGGTCTCTCCCGGGCCGGTGATTTCGGCCTTGCTGGCCGATTGGGAACCCGACCGTCTGCAACGGATGAAAAACGCCTGCGCGCTGATGGAAACGCAAGAGGTCGCAGACGCCATGATGTACATGCTGACCCGCCCCCGCAATGTCACCATCCGCGACATGATTGTCCTGCCGTCAAATTTCGACATCTGACACCGGTATTGCAGAGGCCACCCCGACCGTATCCGACCCGCTGAAGCATCAAATGGCCTGATCCCCGCGCCACCCAATTGCCTGACCTAACCGGCGGCATGCGACGCACATCATGTCATGGAGGCTGGCACACTGAATAAATACCGGGCGCAATGGTCTTGGCCGAAGCCGTTTGCGCCCGCAGTGTCTTTCGGCCCGGATCAGGCAGAGCCGCGTTCGATCAACCGGCAAGGTATCCAGATCTTTTCCTCGACGGTCTCTTCCTCGACAAGAATGCGCGAAATCACGTCGGTTGCCCGTTTGGCCATGGAATGCACCGGCAGTCTGATCGTGGTCAGCTGGTTGCTTTCCCATTCCGCCATCGGAATATCGTCAAAGCCGACAACCCGCATATCCTCGGGGAAACGCACGCCCGCCCCCGCCCGCAACCGGTCCATCAGGCCGATCGCAAACAGATCGTTGGGGCACAGGACCCCCTCGGGCAGGTCGCCGCCTTCGGCCAACAGCGCATCCGCGACGCGGGCGCCATCGGCATAGGTATATCCGCCTTCGAGGATCTTCGCCGGTTGCAGTCCCATACGCTCTAACCCGGCAAGATGGCCGACGTACCGCGCCGTGCTGGTCCAGTGACCGATCGGGCCCTTGGCCACTGCAACATTTGTGCACCCGCGTTCAGCAAGATGCCTGGCGGCCAGAGTTCCGCCCTGGGTCAGATCGGCACAGACAGAGGCCGTAATCTCGTCATCATCAATCCGATTCAGCAGTAAAACCTGCAACCCGGCCTTGTGCAGATCCCTGATCAATCCCGGCGGAATGTTCATCGACGTCAGAATGACAACACCCACCTGGTATTGCCGAAACGTGGCAATCAGCTTGTCCGCATCCGAATCGACACCAATCTGGCCAGAGATCGGAATAAAGTTTTTTTCCTGCAATGCCATAGAGATAGATTGGTGGAGCACCGCATGAATTGGGTTTTTCAGCTCACCCATCAGGATACTGACGATTTGCGACCGGCGCGAGGTCAGCGCCTGCGCCAAGGCATTGGGTTGATAACCCAGATCGGCGGCGGCCTTGAGGATTTCTCTGCCGGGTCTGTTCCTGCACGGAATGCCCGCGCGAAAAGGTCCGCGACACGGTTGCCCGCGATACACCGGCCCGCCGTGCAACATCGTCTGCGGTAACTCGTCCATCTGACATTGGCAGCTCTTTTCCCTTGTTTACAAGCACAATGGCGCACATCGGCCTTCTTGTCCAGCAACATTCATGAACGCGCGTTCATTCATTTTTGCACTTTTTTACAAGCAATCCTTGACTCAGCTTGCCCAAATGTCGCAATGATTATGAACGCGCGATCATTCGCGACATCGTTTTCTGGGAGGAGACCACATGAAACATTACACGATCCAGGCGCTTGGCGCCGCGGCAATTGCCGTGATCGCATCGGGCAGCCAGGCGCAGGAGATCTCGTGGGATCTTGCACTTTTCGGCAGCCCGGCGTTCCGCGTCGCCGGCGAAAGCTTCGCTGAGTACGTCAATGAAAACAGCGGCGGTAAGATGGAGATCACCGTTCACAACGGCACCCTTTCGCCGACACGTGAAGTTCTGGACAATGTGTCGATTGGCGCCTTCGAGCTGGGGTATGTGATTTCCAGCTACCACCCCGGCAAGAATCCTTTGCTCTCGGTTCTTGACCTGCCTTTCCTGCCGATTGACTCGATGGAGGACCGGCTGGAAGTGGCGGAATTGATCTACGACAATCCGCATGTGCAGAAAGAATTCGCCCGGTGGGGCGTGATGCCGGTGATGACCGTGGTGCAACCGAACTATGAGATCATGGGCAAGGGCACGCCGCCCGACACGCTTGCGGCCTTTGATGGCATGCGGATCAAGGCGACCAGCGGCATTGGCAATGCCTTGGCGGTCTATGGCGCCAGCCTGGTCAACGTCAGCGGGCCCGAGCAGTACAATGCCCTGCAAACCGGCGTGATCGACGCGGTCGCGGCAACCCCCTCGGGGCACGGCGGCTACAAGCTTTATGAGTTGTCGGATTGGTACACCACCGGCATGGCGGCCGGTTCGGCCCATGTGACGCTGGTCGGCAATGCCGCCGCCTATGATGCCCTGCCCGATGACATGAAGGCGCTGCTGGCAGAGGCCAAGGCCCACGCCAGCGCGGCCACGATCGCGGCCCAGAGCGACGCCGCCACTTTTTACATCCCCGAGCTTGAAAAGCGTGGCCTGAAACATGTGGCGGTCACCGACGAGATGATCGCCGCGCTGCGCAAGGACGCGGCCCAGCCGGTTTGGGACGCCTATGTCGCCGATCTCGAAGGCAAGGGTCTTCCGGGGCGCGAGATGCTGGATCTCGTGCTGAACGCCGGACACTGACCCGCTCCCGGGCGGGGGCGCCCTCCCGTCGCGTCCGCCCACCTTTCCCTGACAGTCGCACCCGACCGGGTGCGCCGGAGGTATCATGCTCGACAAGCTAGACAAGGCCCTGATGCGGATCGAATACGCGACCGCCTGGATCGCGGGCCTGACGATATTCGTGATCATGCTGCTGGTGACCGCCGAGGTGCTCATGCGGCGGCTGTTCAATGCGCCGATTGCCGGCCAGATCGACTTCATCTCGATGTCGATGGTGACCTTCAGCCTGCTGTGCATCTCGCATTGCTATCGCCAGGCCGGGCACATCCGCATGGACATGTTGCAAAAGGCCTTTCATGGCCGCGCGCAATGGCTGACCCATCTGTTCGCCACCCTGATCGGGTTGTTCGTCGTGCTGGCCATCCTACCCGGCACCTGGACGCATTTCGCCCGCGCCTGGACCTTTGGTGACACCACCATCGGCGTCGGCCTGCCCACCTGGCCATCGAAACTGGCCGCACCGATTGGCCTTGGCATCCTCGCCCTGCGGCTGACGCTTGAACTCTGGGTGTTCGGCCGTCTCCTGCGGGACCCCGGCCTCGCGCCGATTGGCGTGCCACAGCCGCCCAACCCCCTCGAAGATATGGACGCGTAAGGACACATGATGGATCCCTCGACAATCGGCGCCCTGGGCTTTCTCGCACTTGTCGTCATGGTGATGACCGGCGTACACATCGTCTTTGCCACCGCGATTACCGGCTTTCTGGGCATTGTCGTGCTCAAGGGCTGGCCGGTGGCGGTCAATATCGCCTGCATCATCCCGCATTCGGCCGGCTCTAACTATCTGTTCAGCGTGTTGCCGATGTTCATTCTGATCGGCTTCTTCGCCTCATCCTCGGGTATGGTGCAGGGCGCCTATCGCGCGGCCAAGGCATGGATCGGCTGGATGCCCGGCGGGCTTGCGGTTTCGACCGTGC
Source organism: Marinovum sp. J2-8 (assembly GCF_055808435.1). Taxonomy (NCBI): domain Bacteria; kingdom Pseudomonadati; phylum Pseudomonadota; class Alphaproteobacteria; order Rhodobacterales; family Roseobacteraceae; genus Marinovum; species Marinovum sp. J2-8. The sequence continues at coordinate 27,186 of NZ_JBVVRZ010000004.1, forward strand.
TCGCCGCCGGGGCCTTTGGCGCGGTTTCCGGCGCAAGCCAGGCGACGGCGGCGGTCTTTGCCCGCGTGGCCATCCCGGAGCTTTTGAAGCTGAAATATTCGCCCTCGGTCTCGGCGGCGGCGGTGGCGGCGGCGGGCACCCTGGCCTCATTGATCCCGCCCTCTGCCGCGCTGGTGGTCTATGGCGCCATCGTCGACGAAAGCATCGGTCGGCTGCTGCTGGCGGGCTTTATCCCGGGGGTGTTCTCGGCCCTGCTGTATGCCGGTTTCATCCTGCTGCGCTTTGCCGCCAATCCCGACCTTGGCCGCCCAATCACGGGAATAAGCTGGTCCGAACGCGGCGCGTCGCTGATCGACGTGATGCCGATCATCCTTGTGATGCTGATGATCCTGGGCGGCATGTCCACCGGCTGGACCACCCCGACAGAGGCCGGCGCCACCGGGGCGGCCATCGTCTTTGTCTACGCGTTGTTGCGCCGCAAGCTGAACTTCAGCGCGTTGCAATCGTCGCTGGTCGAGACCGCCAAGCTGACGGTGATGATCTTTTCGACCTTCTGGGGTGTCTTCATCTTTGCCCGTTTCCTGGCCTTTACCCGGCTGCCGACCGAAATCGCGGAATGGCTTGTCACCCTGCCCTATCCGCCGACGGTGATCCTGATTGCGGTTCTTGCCGGCGATGCCTTTCTCGGCATGTTCCTCAGCGCCTCGGGAATGATGCTTCTGACGCTGCCGGTGATCTTTCCGGCCATCGTCGAGCTGGGGATCGACCCGATCCTGTTCGGCATCCTCGTCATCAAAATGGTCGAGATCGGGTTCATCACCCCGCCTGTGGGCCTGAACGTCTATGTCGTGGCCGGTGTCCGGCCCGATATTCCGATCAACGGCATCTTCCGCGCGATCTGGCCCTTTGTGCTGATCGACATTCTGACCGTAGCGCTGCTGATCCTTTTTCCGTCCATCACCCTGTTCCTGCCCACCCTCGTTCTTGGGGCGGGCTGACCCATGGAGACCCCGATGCCCTTCGACATCCGTTCCGACGCCTTTACCACCGCCATCCCGGCCAACAGCCGGCTGGAGGAGATCGCCGGCAGCTTCGGTTTTACCGAAGGCCCGATCTGGCACCCGACCGAACACTGGCTGATCTTTTCCGATATTCAGGAAAGCCGTCAGTACAAATGGCACCCTGACATCGGTCTTGAGGTGTTTCGTACGCCGTCCAACCAGGCCAATGGCAACTTCTTTGATCGTCAGGGCCGGGTGATTTCCTGTGAACATGCGTCGTCGCAGCTTGTCCGGCATGAACATGACGGCAAGCATGTGGTGCCGATTGCCACCCACTATGATTTCAAAGAGCTCAACAGCCCCAATGACGTGGTCTGCGACAGCCGGGGGCGGATCTGGTTCACCGATCCGAGCTTTGGCCGCATCCGTGAACCGCTGGGAATTCTGCGCGAGCAGGAGTTGCCCTACCAAGGCGTTTACCGGCTTGACCCGAATGGCACGCTGACGCTGGTAGCGGATGATTTTCAGCAGCCCAACGGGCTTTGTCTTTCGGTCGATGAAAGCCAGCTTTTTGTCAATGACAGCTGGGGTGGGCATATCCGGGTGCTGGATGTGACCGACGACGGCGCGTTGACCAATTCGCGCGTCTGGGCCGAGGTCACTGGTGATGGCGACGGCGTGCCCGACGGCATGAAGACCACCACCGAAGGCCACATCCTCTGCAACGGTCCCGGCGGCGTTCATCTCTTCAATGCCGAGGCAGAGTGCCTCGGTGTGATCCTGACACCGCAGAAATCCACCAATTTCTGCTTCGGCGGGCCAGAGCTGCGCACGCTCTTCATCACCGCCTCTACCTCTGTTTACCGCATCGAGACCGGGTTGACCGGTCTGGCCATGTTCTGAAAGGACCGCACATGAGCAACGAATTCGACATCCCGCCCAGCATCGAAAACACCAAGACCGCAACGCTGATCCATCCCAAGGTTTCGGCCCGGATGAAGGGCGAGATGCTGGTCGCCGTCAGCAGCCGGGGCCACCGCTGGATCATCGACGAGCCAGAGCACAAGGGCGCGACCGATCTTGGGCCGACACCGCTGGAATCGCTGTTGGGCGCGTTGGTGGGCTGTGAGAGTGTCGTTCTGAAACTGGTGTCCAAGGCCATCGGTTTCAACTTCACCGACCTCACCATCGAATGCACGGGCACTGCCGACATGCGCGGTGCGCGCGGGGTCAAGGGCGTGCGCCCCTATTTCACCACGGTCGACATGGTGATCGAGCTGGAGACCGACGAAAGCGAGAAGCGGCTGGAGCTTCTGCGCCGCAACGTCGAACAGCGCTGCCCGGTGATGAACCTGTTCGAAAGCGCCGATGTCGAGATGAACGTGGTCTGGAAGACCCGGACCGCCCAGCAAGGAGCCGCCTGACGGCTCCCTGTTTGGGTGCAGCTGTCTGCGCCAAAAATGAATTGTGGTTCAGGTGCCACTTACACTTGAACCGCGACGACGGGATGAATGCCCGATCATCATCCCTGGCCACAATGCCACAACGGCCGCCCACAGCTACCCAAGGTATACTTGCCCGGCGGGATACTTCACCCTCGGGACACTGCGGGAGGCCAGAAAGAAGCCAATCGTCAACGGGCCAACCCGGCCGATAAACATCATCACGATGATGATGGCCCGGCCGATACCGTCAAGCTCTCCGGTTGTGCCGCGCGACAAACCCACGGTGCCGAACGCGGATGTGACTTCAAATGCAAGATCAATGAACTCGCCATCGTGATTGATCGAGGCCAGAAAAATACCCGTCAGCACCAAAAGCATGGAAATCGTCGTGAGTGCGAGCACCTTCATCACCTCATTGACGCCCAATGAACGGCCAAACGCCTGCAACGTTGTGCGCCGTCGGAAAAACGCAGCCGTCGCAAGCAACAAGACGCACAGGGTCGTCACCTTGATCCCGCCCGCGGTCGAGGTGCTGCCCCCGCCCACCAGCATGAGTGTCATCGTCAACAACGTCGCGCTGTCATGCATTCCGCCGGTGTCGATTGTGTTGAAACCGGCGGTGCGTGGCGTGACGCCCTGAAACCAGCTGGCCCATAGTTTGTCCGCTGTGTCCAATTGGCCCAGCGTGGCGGGGTTCGTCCATTCAAGAAGGCCGAACATGACGCTGCCCCAAACGATCAAGACGGCGGTGCCGAGCAGCATCAATTTGGAATGCAGCGTAAGACCGCGCCAATGACGTTTCTGATAGATGTCGCCCACCACAATGAACCCAAGCCCGCCCAGAATGAAAAGCGCCGGTATCACGATGTTGATGATCGGGTTGCCCACCCACTGCGAGAGACTGTCAGGGTGAAGCGCAAAGCCCGCGTTGTTGAAGGCCGAAATCGAATGGAAAACCGCTTGCCACAGACCGGCCCAGCCGAACTGTGGAACAAAGACAAAGGCCAGCAATGCGGCACCAATGGCCTCGCACACAAAGGCAATGATGAAAATGATACGTGCAAGATAGGTCAGGTTTGACAGCGACGTCTGGTTCAGGTCTTCGCGCAGGATCAGCCGTTGCGGCATGCCAACGGGAATGCCAAGCGCCCCCAGCAGGAGCACGGCAAACGTCATCAACCCCAACCCGCCAAGCTGAATTAGCACCGCGATCACCGCCTGACCAAAGCCGGTGAAGGCGGCACCGGTATCGGCAAGCACCAGGCCGGTCACGGTCACGGCAGAGGTTGATGTAAACAGCGCCTCTCCGAACCCGATCCCCTCGTGATGCGAGATCGGAAGCCAAAGCAGGACGGCACCAAGGATGATGAAGGCGAGGTAGAAGATCGCCAGAACCGCGGGCGGCGGCATGCGCAGCGTCGCGAACCGCTGGACCATTTTCAAAGGCCGGGGTGCCATGGTCAGAGGCTGGCCGCGAAGTTGCGCAGGTCTTTGCGTTGGCCAAGCAGCAGCAACAGGTCATCACGCTCCAATTGGCATCCTGTTGCGTCTTGCCCGACAAATTCCGTGCCGCGCATGACCCCGATGCACCGCAGGTTGAACTTGTCGCCATGCGGCAGGTCTTTCAGGCTCTTGCCCTCAAGGCTTTCCGGGATTTGGAAATTCACGACGTGAAAGCCATTGCCCAGGCTGACATAGTCACGCACCAGCGGGTTGTGCAGAACCTGTGCGATGTGTTGGCCGACTTCCACTTCGGGATGAATGACCCTGTCGACGCCAAGTTTGCTCAGAATTCGGTGGTGCGTCTTGCTGATCGCTTTGGCCCACACAATCGGAACGCCGACAAGTTTAAGGTTGATCGTGGCCAGGATGCTGGCCTCCAGATCATCGCCGATCGCCACGACGGCCACATCACAATCCCCGAAACCGGCCTCCCGCAGGGCTGCATCATCGCGCGCATCGACGATCATGGCCTGAGAGAGTGTATCGGCAAGACCGGCAACACTGGCCTCGGATATATCGGCGCCAATGACGTGATTGCCAAAGCGCTGCAATTCCTTGGCGACGGTACTGCCGAAATTGCCCAACCCCAAGACACCAAAAGTACGGTTGGCAGAGGACTTCATGTTTTCAACTCACGATATTACATCACGGTTCAGCGAACCTCGCCGCAACGCAGAAAATTGTCAACATGGGCCCGGGGGCCGCCTAGTGGCGGTGTCGCGGGTGAATGCAGGCACACAGGTCACCCCCGGTTTTTCAACCAGCCAAGGGTGTCGTCGGTGTTGCCGCCGGGTTTGTATTCCGCGCCAAGCGGGGCATCATAGCCAAGCTTGCGCGTGACCTCGAACAGGTGATCATAGTTGATCTCGCCGTGATCCGGCGCGCCGCGATCCGGGACAGATGCAAACTGAATATGGCCAATCCACGGCAGGAGCGCCTCGATCCGGTGGGTCAGATCGCCCTCCATCAGCTGCACATGATAACAGTCAAACATCAGCTTGAGGTTGGGGGCCGCGACCTCTTTGATGATCGCAAGGGCCTGATCGGTTGTGGTCAGGAAGTACCCCGGCGCGTCATATTTGTTCAGGGGTTCGATCAGGATATTCATGCCATGGGCCGCAACGGTATCGCAGGCATATTTCAGGTTGCCAACAAAGGTGCGATGGGCCGTGTCCCCGGCGGCGAAACCCGCCATGACGTGGATATTGGCCGTGCCGATAGCGGTCGCATAGGCCACGGCTTCGCCAATCGCGGCACGCGCCTCGGCCTCGCGTCCGGGCAGCGCGCTGAGACCGTTTTCGCCCGCCGCCAGATTGCCCCGGCTTGTGTTCAAACCCAGCATGGACAGGCCAGTTTCGTCCAGCGCGGCCTTGGTTTCGGCCGCCGGGATGTCATAAGGCCAATGGCATTCCACCGCATCAAAACCTGCGGCTTTGGCGGCGCGAATGGCATCCGGCAGCGGGCGGTCATTCCACAGAAATCCCAGATTGGCAGAAAACTTCATCCGTCCCACTCCACATTAAATTTCGTCACCAGTTTCTGCACCATATCCGGGCCGATTCCGCGCGGGTTCAGCCCACGGGTCATCATTGCCAGACGCGCGGTATCCTCCAGCTCTTCGATGGCGTTGCAGGCGGCCTCGATATCCTTGCCCGCCACCACCGGCCCATGATTGGCCAGCATGACAGCACTGCGTTTACCGGCCAGACCGCGCACGGCCTCACCCATCTCTGGATCGCCGGGCAGGAAGAACGGCAACAGCTTGACCCGGCCCAGCTTCATGATGCCGTAGGGCGTGAGCGGTGGCAGGAAATTGTCCTCGTCCGCATCCGGCATCATCGACAGCGCAACCGAGTGGCAGGAATGCAGATGCACCACCGCGCCCGCCGTGCTGCGGGTGTCATAAAACGCCGAATGCAGCGGCATTTCCTTGGTCGGTTTGTCGCCGCTGATATGTGTGCCATTGGCGTCAAAGCGGCTGAGCCGTCCGGGATCGAGCCGCCCGAAACTGGTGCCGGTGGGGCTGACCAACAGCCCGCCATCTTCGGTCCGGGCCGAGATATTGCCGGTGCTGCCGCCGGTCAGGCCACGGTCGAACATGGATTTCGCCAGCAGGCAGATCTGTTCGCGCAAGCGGGCCTCGACGCTCATGACGCCAGTCTTTCCTGCGCATCGGTAAAGAAGGTCTCGGAGCCGAAGTTGCCGGATTTCAGGGTCAGCGCGATCTGCTGGCCGCCCGACTGGCAATAGGTCCAGGGCACGCCCGGCGCGATTTCGGTGCCGATATCCAGCTGGCTGACGCCAAGCGCCTTGGTCACCGCGCCCGAGGTTTCGCCGCCCGCGACGATCACCCGCCGTGCGCCCCTGTCGCGCGCCGCGACCGCGCATGCAGAGAGCGTCGCCTCGACTATCTCACCGGCACCGGCGACGCCCAGCTTTTCCTGCGCTGCGCGCACGCTTTCGGGGTTGGCTGTGGCATAGATCAACGGGGCCTTGTCCAGATCCTGTTGCGCCAACCAGTCGAGCGCCTTTTGCGGGCCGTTTTCGGCCAGCGACAGCGGGTCGAGCTGGAAGGCAGGCACGCCGCGGCTGGTATAATCGGCCACCTGCTTGTTGGTCATGGCCGAACAGCTGCCCGAAAGCACGATGGTGCCTGCGCCCAGCTTTGGCGCTTCGGCCTTGGGCGCATCCGCCGACAGGGTTCCATCGGCAAGGTAAAGCGCGGGCAACGGCATGGCCACGGCGCTGCCCCCGGTCATCAACGGCATGTCGCGGCAGGCCTCGGCGATCACGGCGAGGTCTTCGTTCGCCACCGCATCAACCACCACATGCGCCACACCATCGGCCTTCATCGCCGCGAGTTTTTCCCGCAGGGCCGCAGCCCCCTGTGCCACCGCAAGACGGTCCGCCAGACCGACGGCTTTCGTCACCTGCGGCGTCAACAAACGCATCAGATTGCTGTCGCGCATCGGGGTCAGCGGGTGATCCTTCATCGGGCTTTCGGCCAGTGGTTGCTGGCCGACAAACAAGTTGCCCATGAAGATCGACCGGCCATTTTCCGGAAACGCCGGGCAATAGATCGTCTGGTCAGTACCAAGCTCCGCCATCAGCGCCTCGGCCACCGGGCCGATATTGCCCTCTGCGGTGCTGTCGAAGGTCGAGCAATATTTCCAGAAAAACCGCTGCGCTCCGGCGGCGCGCAGCCATTGCAGCGCCTTGCGGGTTTCGGCCACCGCTTCGGCAACCGGCGCCGTGCGCGATTTCAGCGCAATCACCTCAAACGCAGCCGGGTCGGCCGGCGGCTCTGACGGCACGCCGATGCGCAAAGAGACGCGCACGCCACTGCGGGCCAAAAGCCCGGCCAAATCGGTCGCGCCAGTGAAATCATCGGCAATACATCCAAGAACGGTGGTCATGTGTTTTCTCCTGGCAAGGTCAATCCAGCGTTGCGGGCATAGACCTTGGCGACTGCGGCGTCGTCCTCCTGTCCATGGCCCATGCCGGCGGCTGCGATAAATTGCTGTAGTGCGGCGGCGGTGATCGGGGCGCTGAATTGCGCAGATTTGGCGATGTCGAGCACGATGCCCAGATCCTTTGGCCAGATATTGACCGAGCTGAGCGGCGTGTAGTCACCCGCCACGATATGCGGCGCGCGGTTTTCCAGCATCCAGCTGGTGCCGGCGCATTTGCTGATCACCTCGACAAATTTCTCCGGCGTGACGCCCTGGGTCATGCCAAAGGTCAGCGCCTCGGCCATGGTGGCGATATGCACCCCGGCCAAAAGCTGGTTGACCGCCTTCATGGCGCTGCCGGCACCTACGTCGTCGCCAAGTTCGAACACCGTCTGGGCGATACTGTCCAGCAGCGGCCGTGCGGCGGCAAAGGCATCGGGTGCGCCCGACGCCATGATTGACAGCTGGCCGCTGGCGGCCTTGGCCGCGCCACCGGAAATCGGCGCATCAAGATAGTGAACACCGGTCTCGCCACAGCGCGCCGCCATGTCCCGGGCAAAGGCCGGCGGCACGGTGGCACAGGCCAGGACAACTGCGCCGGGCTTCAGCTTTGCGACGATCCCGTCCGCGCCGAACAGCACGCTTTCGGTCTGGGCGGCATTCAGCACGACGACGGCCACGGCATCCAACCCACCGGCAGCCTCGTCCAGCGGGCTGTCTTGCCCGCCTTCGGATTTGAACTTGGCGATCTGGTCCGGGTTTATGTCCACGCCCCAGACCTTGTGCCCGCCGCGCAGGGCCGATGCGGCCATGCCGTATCCCATCGAGCCCAAGCCGATGACAGCAACATTATGTGCACTTTTGGTATTCATGGACATCTTAATTTCCTTTCAGCCAATTCGGCAACCATAGCGCAACGTCCGGGAAGAACAGCACAATGGCAAGCGCCACGACCTGAATGCAGATGAAGGGGATCAGCGCGCGGAAGATCTCGGACAGGCTCATGTCCTTGGGGGCGACGGATTTCAGATAGAAGGCAGCCGGGCCAAAGGGTGGCGAGAGATAGCTGACCTGCATGTTCATCGCAAAGAGAATGCCGAACCAGACCGGGTCCATCCCCAGTTTGATGATGATCGGCACAAAGATCGGCATGGTCAAAAGCGCGATCCCGATCCAGTCCATGAACAGACCCAGCACCACGAGGATACCCATCATGATCAGCACAATCACCATTGGCGAGGCACCGCTGTCGAGGATGGTGCTTTCAATGAAACGGTTGCCGCCCATGAGGTTGTAGACCCCCACCAGCGCCGCCGCGCCAAGGCCGATCCAGATGATCATGCCGCAGGTTTCCAACGTCTGTTTCAGGCTGTCGCGGATCAATGCCCAGGTCACTTCGCCCCGGATTGCCGCCGACAGGAACACGCCGACCACGCCCATGGCTGCGGCCTCGGTCACCGAGGCGATGCCGCCGTAGATCGACCCCAGAACCGTCACCGCCACACCGACCGGCAGGATCACACCGCGCATCTTGCGCAGTTTTTCCGACATCGGGATGTCCAGCTCCGCGTTCGAAATCGGCGGCCCCATCTCTGGGTTCGCGTAGCAGCGCACGAGGATGTAGATGATGTAGAACGACGCCAGCATCAGACCGGGGGTCACGGTGGCCAGGAACAGATCACCGATCGAAACACTGGCGGTGAGACCATAGACGATCAACACGATCGACGGCGGGATCATCGTCCCCAGCGAGCCGCCGGCGCAGACGGTGCCAATGGCCAAGGCCCGGTTGTAACCCAGCCGCAGCATCTGCGGCAGCGCGATCAGGCCCAGCAGCACGATCTCGCCGCCGATGATGCCAGAGATCGCCGCAAGAAAGACCGCCGCGACAAGCGTTTGCACGGCGACGCCGCCCTTGATCCGACCGGCAATCAGACGCATCGCATCATAGAGATCCCGCGCCATGCCCGACCGGTCCAGCAGCGAGGCCATGAGCACGAACATCGGAATGGCGACAAGCACGTATTCGTTGACAAAGGAATAGATGCGCGACGACACCAGCGGCACGCCCATCGGGCCAAACCAGGCGATGGTGAACAGGATCGCAATCAACCCGGTCACAAAGGCCAGCGGGATACCGGTCAGGATCAGGATCATGATCGACCCCACCAACAGGAAAGAGCCCGACTGAATGCCCAGATCGCGGCCTTGGGAAAACAGCACATAGCCCCCGATGGCCAGGATGGCAAAGACGATCCCGATGGCGGCAAGGGCCATTTTGCTTGGCGGCTCTCCGGCGCTCTGCCGGAACCCGGTGCCTTTCCAGGCGGTCCAGATATGGCCGACGGATTGGATCGCCAGCACGATCGCGGTGATCAGCAGCATCAACTTGATGACGGCGGGGGTGATCGGGTTCCACGCCGACCCGGACCGCTCAAGCCGGATGTCACCCTGCGGCGTCCACCAGGATTTTTCGACCATCGTATAGGCCGCATAGGCAATCGCCACCGCAAAGAACAGCGCAAGCAATCCGTTCACGATATCCAAAAGCCGCCGGGTGCCGCCGCTGGTGTTGAAATAGATCAGCCCGATGCGAATATGTTTGTCGGCAGCAAGACATTGCATACCACCGTAGAGGTAACAGGCCGCAATCAGCGCGATCACCGTTTCATGCGCCCAGATCGTCGGGGCGTTAAAGAAATATCGCACGACGATCTCGTAGATCGAGATCACGGTCGCGATGGCAAACAGGAAACTGAATGCGGTGCCAACCGTGACAATACCACGATCCAGCGCGTTCTGAGGACCGGCATTGTCTTCTTCATGGACCCTTTTAAGCGCCTCAAGCTGCGCTTCGATTTCGGCTTCGGTCATCGCCGCGTCATGTTGTGCCATTGTTTCCTCCCGAAACGTGAGCTGGACAGTGGAAAACGAAGGGGCCGAAACCGGCCCCCTCGGGTCTTGCCGTCAGACGGCGATCACTCGGCCAGAAGGCCCTTTTCGGTCAGATAGGCGGTGACGCTCTCATAGGCTTTGCCGGCCATTTCGGACCGTTCCGCCCAGTTCGCCCACTGCGACTTGGCGATGCCACGGAACTTGGCGCGCTCTTCGTCGGACCAGTCGATCACGGTGATCTCGGGGTCGGCCTGTGCCTCGGCCAGGGCGGCCTCGTTCTGGACGTCAAGCTGGCTGATCATGTCCCGCGCAAAGACCGAGACCGAACTCGTTCAAAATGGTCTGAAGGTCTTCGGGCAGCCCGTCATAAATCGCCTTGTTCAGGGAAACCTCGATGACCGGCATCGAGTGGAACCCAGGATAAAGCGGGTATTTGGCGAACTCGTGCATGCCCTGGGCATGGTTGGTCGAGAACACGGTATAATCGGCCGCGTCAATCACGCCTTTTTCCAGCGCGGTATAAACTTCGGAACCAGGCAGGTTCACCGGCGAGGCACCCGCGGCGGCAAAGACCTCTTGCACCATGCCTTCGGGGGCACGCATCTTGATGCCTTTGAGGTCATCGACGCCATGGATCGGCTTGGTCGACAAAAAGGCCTCGACACCGGTTGCCGAAGCCCCCAGGAATTGCAGCCCGTAGGGGTTCACCAGCTCGTTGAACAGCGCCTTGCCGCCGCCGTTTTCCATGTAGTCGAACATCTGCTCGGGCGCCGACCATGCGCCGACGAGGTTGCCCAGCATCGCAAAGGCCGGATCCTTGCCCGAGAAATACGACGGGTCGGTGATGTGGCCTTGCAAAATGCCGGCGCCCACCGCGTCGAGGGTTTCGATATGCGCCACCACTGTCCCGACGGGTACGACGGTGATCTCGATACGGCCATCGGACAGCGCGTTGACGCGGTCGGCCCAGGCTTCTTCGATCGGAAAGAAGTTGTCGCCAGCCTGCGCCGAGGTCTGGAACGTCCACTGGTATTCTTGCGCCAGGGCCGTGCTGGCCATCAGCGACGTGGCAGCGACGAGGCCGCCCAGAAGTGCGGATTTCAAAGTGTAAGCAGTCATGTTTCCTCCCGTCAGACCCCCTTCGGGGCCTTGGTCCGTTTCAAGACGCGATTTCTGCGAGATCGCGTTGTCTGCCCGGCAAAATCTCCGCCGGTATCGAGACCGGTATCGGTACCGGTATGGATATCAGTGACACATCCTGCAATGATGTGTCAACACTTGGGTTCGGCACCTTGGGATTGAGCAGTGGGATTTGAGACCCGGATCAGGTAAAAGATCGCCTGTGAGGGAGCGGTAAGCCTATGAGAAAAAGAAAAACCTTGGTCGATGTCGCCGCCGCCGCAGGGGTCAGCAAGATGACGGCCTCACGCGCGCTGAGGGGCGACAAGGATGTGTCAGAGGCCAATGTCAAGAAGGTGAAACGCGCCGCCCGCGAGATCGGGTATTACGGGAATCATCTGGCCGCGTCGCTGTCCAGCAAACGCACCGACCTGATCGGAGTGGTCGTTCCCAACCTCTCAAACATCGTTTTTCCCGAAGTCATGTCCGGGGTGACCAACGCGCTCAAAGGCTCCCCTCTTCAGCCGGTATTCGGTGTGACCGATTATGACCCCGAAACCGAATACGACATCATCCGCAACATGCTGTCCTGGCGGCCTGCCGGGCTGATCGTTGCCGGGCTTGACCAGCCAGAGGATACCCGGAAATTGCTGGCCAGCGCCGGTATTCCCATCGTCCAGATCATGGATTGCGATGGCGACCCGGTCGACGCCTGTGTCGGATTTTCACAAATCGGGGCCGGGCACGACATGGCGTCGGCCCTTCTTGCGGCGGGGCGGCGGCGCTTTGGATATGTCGGGCGCAACCTCGCCAAGGATCTCAGGGCGGCCAAGCGCAAGAAGGGTTTCCATGACAAGTTGCGCGACCAGGGGCTTGATTTCATCGACACAATCGACGGGTCGCACCTGCAGGAGGATGAGACCACACAATCAGCCATCGCCTGTGGGCGGCGTATGACGGCCGACCTTCTGGCCCGTCAACCTGACCTTGATTGCATCCATTTTTCCAACGACGACCTCGCCTTTGGCGGGTTGTGTCATTGCATCGCCGCAGGCATCGACGTGCCGGGCGCGCTCGCCCTGGCCGGTTTCAACGGGCTGAGCCTTATCGAGGGGTTCCCGGGAAAGATCGCCACCTCCCGCACCGCCCGGCGCGAGATCGGCGAGACCGCCGCCAAGGCCATTCTGGAGACAGTCGAAGGCACCAAAGCAGAGAGTGAAAAGATCCACATTCTGACCCCGACCATCACGCTCGGGGATTTGGCAGAAATTGCGAAGTAGAACGCATTGGCGGTTGCGATGCGCGACAGGCCCTTTCCTATCGGACCTATCGCGCAGCTTTGTTGCAATAACGCGCTCAAAACAACCGTTTCAGACCGCGATTCCGCTTTGGATCACACGACGCGACAAGGGAGGTCCCGCCCCGCAAAGAATGCATCGAGATTATCCGCCGCCATATGCCCCATCGCGGTGCGCACCTCTTCGGTTGCGGACCCGATATGCGGCAGCAGCGTGACGTTTTCCATTTTGCGCAGGATTTCCGGCACCTCTGGCTCTTTGGCAAAGACATCGAAACCGGCCCCGGCGATGCGTTCCTCGGCCAGTGCTGCAATCAGGGCATCCTGGTCAAGACTGTCGCCACGCGCGGTATTGATCAAATAGGCCGAGGGCTTCATGCGGGCAATATGCGCGGCGGTGACCAACGGTGTGTCGCCACCGCCCGGCACATGCACGGACACCACATCCGCCGCCGCCATCACAGCATCAATGCTGTCCAACCTTTTGGCGGGGAAACCTAAATCGCCCACCGGTGAGCGGTTATAATAGGCGATTTTCATGCCAAACCCGACCGCCGCCCGATGCGCCACGGCCTGACCGATGCGGCCCATCCCGATAATGCCCAGCACCTTGCCCTGAATGCTGGAGCCCAAGCCATCGACAATGGAAAACCCGGTCCATCGCCCCGCGCGCAGTATTTTCTCGGCGGCAAAGGCCCGGCGGGTGACCGATAAAATCAACAGCAATGCGGTGTCGGCGGTGGCATCCGTCAGAACATCCGGCGTATTCGAAACGGCAATGCCTGTTGCCTTGGCCGCGTCGACATCTATGTTGGAATAGCCGACACCGACATTGGCAATCATCCGCGTCTTGCACCCCTTGGCCTGTAGCATCTCTGCGGTGATCCGGTCACTGACAGTCGGCACCAGGGCCTCATACGTGCAGAGCGCCCGGCCAATGGCCGCAGGCGTCAACGGCCTGTCGTCGGGGTTGAAAGTCGCCTCGTAATTTGCGGCAAGACGCGCCTCAACCGCCGGTGTCAGCTTCCGCAGCACCAGAATTTTGGGTTTTTCCGATCGCGTCGTCATGTGCGTGCGGCTTCAAACTTTGCCCAGGCTTCTTCCAGCTTGTTGATATCAAATCCGGGTTCGCGGGCGGGGCCAAGCACGATGCTTTCGCTGGCGATCACGGTTTCGATTGCGCGTTTGAGATCGGGAATGACTTCGTCCGGAATGACCAGCGCGCCATGGCGGTCGGCGTGAATCAACTCGCCCTGTGCGACCCGCATCCCCATGACGCTGACGTCGGTGCCGATATCGACAACATGGACAAAACCGTGGCTTGGCCCGAGCGATCCGGCCAGCACCGGAAAACCTTCATCAATGACATCAAGGTCGCGCAAGACGCCATTGGTCACCGCCCCCGCAAGGCCAAGACCCTTGTGAACGGCAACATGCACTTCGCCCCACCAGCCGGCGATACAATTTGGGTAATCGACATCCTCGACCACCGCCGCAGTTGGCCCGTTACCGGCCGCCATTGATCGGAAATACTCCATCCGGCGGGCCCGGATGACATCCGGGGCCTCGTTCGGGGGCGCAAGACCGGAAATGCGCGCCGTCCGTGCGAACCCGACAATGGCCGGATCGCCGGGTTTGGAATGCTGCATTGTGCCGCGCGTGAAACGGTTGAACCCCCGCTTGCCCTGCGCCACTTCAATCGCGTTGCAAACCGTCGGGGTGTCAACCTTGCGCAGCAGCGCCAAAAGATCGTCAGGAAGTGCTGTGTCGGTCATGGATCTTGTCCTCTTCAGAGAAAATTCTGTTCCGCGATATGTGTCAGCCTGCGGTCCAACCGCCGTCGACCAACAGCGATGTCCCGGTGACAAGTGCGGCGGCATCAGAGGCCAGATAGATCACCGCCCCCATGATATCTTCGACCTCGCCGATGCGACCCAGCTTGATCTTTTCCTTGACCCAGGCCGCGCGCTCGGGGTTGTCGAATGTCTGGTCGGTCAGCGGGGTGCGGATGAAAGTGGGGCAAATCGCATTGATGCGGATCTGGTCTGCGCCCCATTCGATGGCCATGGCCTTGATCATGCCCTCAAGACCATGTTTGGACGCGCAATACACCGCGCGGTCGACACCGCCGACACGGCCCATTTGGCTGCCGATGTGGATGATTGAACCGCCGGTATCGGCCATGCATTTCGCTGCGGCCACCGACAGGAAATAGGCCCCCCGCAAGTTCACCCCCATAACGGCATCGAAATCTTCGGGCGTTGTTTCAAGCGCGGGACCGTGACGGGCAAGCCCCGCAGAATTGACCACCACGTCAAGCCGCTGACCATTCAGGGCCTCTGTAAGGGCGGGTTGATCGGCAATGTCCAACACCAATGCCTCGGCCGACCAACCTTCGGCCTGCATCTCCTGAACCGTGTCGTCCAGGCGGTCACGCCCGCGCGCGGCACAGATGACATGTGCACCCATTTCGGCCAATGCCACCGCGCATGCCTGACCGATGCCCGATGAGGCCCCCGTCACCAAGGCGCGTTTGCCGTCCAGGCGCAGGGAAGGTGTGCGCGGCAAACTCACTCTGCCGCCTCCGGCAGGGCAGCAGGGCCGCCATATGGGACGTTGATGCCGCCATAGCGACGCACGCGCACATTGCATTGCTCGGCGTGGCCCACGAAGCCCTCCAACAGGCAAAGGCGCGACCCGTAAGCGCCAATCAGGGCTGCGGCCTCGTCTGTGGTCACCTTTTGATAGCTGTGTGTTTTCAGGTATTTGCCGACCCAAAGCCCGCCGGTATAGCGACCGGCCTTTTTGGTTGGCAACGTGTGGTTCGTGCCGATCACCTTGTCACCATTGGCCACATTGGTTCGTGGCCCAAGGAACAGCGCGCCGTAACAGGTCATATGCTCCAGGAACCAATCGTCGCGGTCGGTCATCACCTGAACATGTTCGCTTGCAATATCATCGGCGACGGTCAGCATCTCGTCATAGCTGTCACAGACGATCACCTCGCCGTAGTCTTCCCAGCTCACTCTGGCGGTGCCCGCAGTGGGCAGAAGGCCAAGCAGGCGGTCAATCTCGGACATGGTGTCCTGTGCCAGCTTTTCCGAATTGGTCAGCAGCACACAGGGGCTGTTATAGCCATGTTCCGCCTGCCCCAGAAGGTCGGTCGCGCACAATTCGGCATCGGCGGCGGTTTCATCCGCGATCACCATGGTTTCGGTGGGGCCGGCAAACAGATCAATGCCGATCCGGCCAAAAAGCTGACGTTTGGCTTCGGCGACAAAGGCATTGCCGGGCCCGACAAGCAAATGCACCGGATCAATGCTTTCGGTGCCGATGGCCATTGCGCCGACGGCCTGAATGCCACCCAGAACATAGATCTCATGCGCGCCGCCAAGATGTATCGCCGCGATCACCCCCGGATTCGGTTCCCCGTTGAAGGGCGGCGTACAGGCGATGATGCGCGGCACGCCCGCAACGGATGCGGTGGCGACCGACATATGTGCGCTGGCCACCATCGGAAATTTGCCGCCGGGAACATAGCAGCCCACCGATTGCACGGGGATATTCTTGTGGCCCAAAATGACACCGGGCATCGGCTCTACCTCGATGTCCAGCATGGAATCGCGCTGCGCCTTGGCAAAATTGCGCACCTGCTCCTGAGCGAACTTGATGTCAGCGAGGTCCTGCGGGCTGACTTTGGCGATGATTGCCTCGATCTCTTCTTCGGTCAGCCGATAGGTGCTGCGATCATATTTGTCGAACTTCACCGACAAATCACGCACCGCCGCATCGCCACGCGTTTCGATATCTTTGAGTGTCGAGGCCACAACGGCGGCGGTCTTGGCGTCGTCTTCGGCACGATCTGCGGCGGGTTTCCCGCGTTTGAGATAGGTGATTGTCATGTGGGATCTCCAGTCATGTCTGAACCATGTTGTCTGACGGTGGCCCCGCCTGAAGTGCAGGGAATGCGGGCCACCTGAGGTATCTTTGTGGTGCGCGCAGTGCGGTTACGCTGGTTGCAGGCTCTGGTTCTGATGGGCCTCGGTCGCCTTGCGGGACAGGACGACAAGCCCACCAAACACCAGCACCGCAGTCAGTGTCGCCCACCAGGGCGGCAGCAATGCCAGAGTAACCGGCACAAACCAGAGCACACGTGACAGCCCGCCCCAAGGCAGCCGAGCACCGCCCAGAAGATGCGCGACAGCCAGCGCAAAGACCGCCCCCGACAGCACCGCACGGGCAATGCCCTCGGCCCCGCCGCCGCCCAACATGCCCGGATAAGCAATGAACAGCATCGGCAGCGCATAGGCGGTCGCCCCAAGCCGAAGGGTCTCTATCGCTACCTTCATCCAGGGTGCCTGGGCGATGGTGGCCGCGACAAACACCCCAAGACAGACCGGCGGCGTAATCACCGACAGCGCGGCGTAATACAGAACGAACATATGCACGACCAACGGGTCGATCCCCTGTTGGATCAGGGCCGGTGCAAAAACCGCGGCAACCATCACATAGGCGGCGGAGGTAGGCAGGCCCATGCCCGCGATCAGGCAGACCACTGCCATCAATCCGGCGATCACCCAGATTTGCCCCTGCCCGATTGCCAGCACCGCCGACGTCACCGCCACCCCGAACCCGGTCAGGTTGATCATTGCCACAAAGACCTGCGCGCCCACCAACAGGATGCCGACGATGACAACGCCCTTGCCGCCGGCCTCCAGTGCCCGAATGATGATGCCGAATACCGCGCGGGGGTCTTCACCACCGGAAATCCGGGCGACAAAAACGGCGACCAACATGGCAATCATGCCGAAACAGGCCGTCAATTCGACGGAATAGCCGTTGATAACGCCAAATCCCAACCCCAACAGCGCCGCCACAATCGGTGCCAGCCGCCGGAAGCTCATCGCGCCGCGCCAATCCGGCAGATCATCGGCGTTCACCGCGCGAAAGCTTTGGCGGCGCGCGATGACATGCACGGTAGAATAGATGCCAAGATAGAAAAGCAGCGCCGGAACAACCCCGGCAAGGGCGATGGACCAGTAATTCATGCCCACCAGTTCCGCCATGACAAACGCCGCGGTCCCCATGATCGGCGGCGCAAGCTGCCCCCCGGTCGAGGCAATGGCCTCTACCGCGCCGGCATAGGCGGGTGGATATTTCAACCGCTTCATCAACGGGATGGTAAAATTGCCCGTTGTGGCAACATTGGCCACGGTCGACCCGTTGATCGCGCCGAAAAAGCCCGAGGCAAAGGTCGCGATTTTGGCCGCGCCGCCCGGGCGCGCACCACCAAGCCGCGCAGAAAGATCAAAAAACGTCTCGCCCGCGCCGGTGTGCAGCAGGATCGCGCCAAACAGCACAAAGGCCGCAAGCGTCGTCGATGCCACGTTGACCAGCATCCCCCAAAGGCCGCGATCGGACAGAAAGATGATTTCCGTCAAATAACCCGCATCAAACCCACGATGGCCGAATTGACCGGGGATGAGATAGCCGAAAAACGCATAGGCCACAGAGGCCAGCACAATCATCGGGAACACCCAATTCGAGGTGCGGCGCGCCAATTCCAGCACACAGAGCAAGGTGCCGAACCCCATCACCATGTCCCAGCTGGTGGCCCAGGGCAGATCGGTCATTATGGCTTCGAAATTGCCGATGATATACGTGCCCGAAGCTGTCACCGTCACAACGATTGCCGCGTCGATCACCATGCCCAGCGGGCGCCAGCGGCTGCCGCCAAACAGGGGGTGCATCATCACGGCAAGCGACACGATGGTCATCACGAACAACGCGCGCTGCACCAGAATTCGAATGGTCCGTTAAAGGAGGTATAGAATACGAAAGCCCCCAACAGGACGGCCAGCGCAGCAATGGTCGTTTGACGGACCTTTGCGAGGAAAGGAAGATCGGGCATCTCGGCACCTTTGGGCAAGAGATTGAATGAACGGGGCAGCCACAGGCCCGCCCCGTCAACAACACATCTGGATCGTTACTTGAGCCGATCAGGCACAGTCAGGCCGATTTCTTCGTAGTAACGAACCGCCCCGGGGTGCAGCGGGCTGGTGGCATATTGCAGCGTCAACTCGGGCAGGTTGTTGCCCTTGACCGCAGGAAAGGCCGCTTCTTGCGCCGCCATGTTTTCCATCACCGCCTTGGTGATGTCATAAGCGGTCTGGTCATCCATATTCGGGCGCGCCGACACGCCGATCATGAAACCCCATGATGTGTAAGGGCCGGAATTTTCCATGTCACCGCCGGGCATCTCGACAATCGAAAGTTCCGGCAATTCTTCGCGAATTTGCGCTTCCTGCGCATCGTCGAGACCCAGCACCTGCACCGGCGTGAAGGCCGCAATATCGGTGGTCAGCGCGTCAAAGGATGTGCCGACCGCGCTTTTGATGAAACCGGCGGATCGGTTGTCCCGGATTGCATTGGCCAGTTCGCCATTGGACCCGCGCACCCAGTCCGGCGCGATCCCGAACAGCTCAAAAACTTCAAGCGAGGTCGCCTCGGTCGAGGAACCGCGCGCCCCAGGACCAAATGCCATGCCGTTCAGATCCGCAAATTCGGTGACCCCGGAATCGCGGCGCACCACAACGTTTTGCGGCGCCAGCGAATAGGCCCAAAGCAGCCGGGATTCGACCGCGCGCCCGTCAAAGGATTTCACGCCGTTATAAGCATGATAAAGCGTCGACGTTGTGATCAAACCGATATCCAGCTGATCCCGCGACATGCGTTTGAGATTGTCGACCGTCGCGCCGGTTTCCACCACCGAGGCCTGATAACCGTCAGGATAGGCGCTGTTTACGATATTGGCCAATGCGGCAAAATAGGCGTAATGCGCGCTTTGCGAATTGGTCGCGCCAAAGGCAAGCCGCGTCTCTGCGGCAGCCGGAATGCTTGCTCCCAGACCCGCGATTGTCAAAGCTGCGGTCGAAATCAGAGTTCTTGAATTTCATGTTGTGCCTCCCAGTAACATGGGCCCCAAAAAAATTTGGTGCCTGCGCGGGAAAGAACAACAAAATGAAAAAAGCTGCAACGATTTCGCAATGCAGTGAAATTATTTCACTATCCGCTTTCACGCTCCTGCATTTCACCTTGCAAGATTCGTATATCGCCTGAATCGAACGACGCTTCGGCGCTGGTGATGATGTCGACCGCCTGGTGCAACATCCGACGCAGCGGCTGGCGCACCGTTGTCAGGCGATAGGCGGCCCAGGACGCCATTGGAATATCGTCAAAGCCGATGACCGCAATGTCCTGTGGCACCGAAACGCCGGCAATGCGCGCCGCATCCAGAAAGGCTATGGCCATGATATCATTGGCACAAAATACCGCATCCGGCAGTGGCCGCTGGCCAAGGAGGTCCTGAGCGGCACGGAAGGCTTGTTGATAGTCGAACCCGCCATCCAACTGTCTATAGATAGGTGTTCCTGCTTCTTCGAGGTGATCGCGAAATCCGCGCATCCGCTCTAAATGGGTAGAGGTGTCGCGCCGCCCCCCGACAAAGGCAATCCGTTGTCGACCCGCCGTCAGAAACCGTGACGCAATCTGTTGGGCGCCGCCGTAGTTGTCGCAGCACACCGCCATCATGGTATTGTCCGTTTGCACACGATTCAAAAGCACCGCCGGCAACCCGTTCTCGCGGCACAAGCGCGCCATGTCCGAGGTCATTGTCGAACTTGCCAGGATCACACCTTCTGTCCGAAAATCAAGCACTTGCCGCATGATTGTATCCACCTCCTCGGCTGAGGGCACGACATGCACAATTGCTTTCAGCCCGCGTTCGGGCAACTGGCGCACCAGCTCGTCAACCGCGTTCGGGTAAAACGGGTTGTGCAGCTCGCTGACCACCATCGCGATGGTATTGGTCGCCTGTTTGGAAAGGGTCTTGTCGACGTTGCTGACATAACCCAGCCTCGCCGCCGCGGCAAAAATTGCCTTTCGCTTATCCTCGGCAATGGGCGCATCAGACCGATACGCCCGCGAAACAGCCGAAGTGGACACCCCGGCAAGGTCGGCAACATCTTTGGCGGTAATCTTTTTCATACTTTGTCTATAGCCACACCAGACGCGTGCGTGAAATACTTTCATCGCGCCTGACGTCCAAAGGGCCCGCCAAATCCCTGGCGACAGAGCACGAGACCGCGCTGCCCCTCGAAATTCAGGGGCTTCAGCTACGCATTCTACAAATTTCGACTAACTTTCACCGATGGAAGCAACCCCGTGACGCCAAATGGCTTTTGGGATCTGCAATTGACGTCCTGATACCCTGCATGATGACACTAAACACAATGAATTCCCGCTTTCGACCTCACGTTTTTCTTGAAATTTGTTAGCGGCATCCGACACTTTATGCTCCTCGCTACCGCTCACCGCGCTTGTCTTTTGGCAACTGCACCACGCTGACGATCAATGACCGCTCTTCGGCAACTTCCGGGCCTTGGGTGAATATGTTCAATGATCCGCTTTATTGATCTCGTCAAAGTGGCGAAGACCCCAGTCGCGCAATCATGGCAACTCAATTCGCAGGCATACCCCAAGCGGAGAACGTTTATACCAACGCGCGGCGAAATTTCACCATGGTCATGGCGCGTTGCAAAGCCGTCTCGCCCCAACGCGGGAAACGTCTGGGCAAGCATCATTTGCCAGATCCAATCCGTGAGTTAGCGCTTTGCCGCGCCGCGCGGGTCGTCTACCATATCTTCGCATCCAAACCTGACATGCTTGTGGGAACGAAGACGTGAACCGTGGCACTTTCGATCTTCGCCTGCTGGGCTATTTCCACCGCACCGCACAGACCGGCAATATCACGCGCGCGGCGGCAGAGCTCAATGTGGCGCAGCCTACGCTGTCCAAGGCGCTCAAGTTGTTGGAAGATCAGGTCGGCACACCGCTGCTGGAACGGCATGCACACGGGATTTCATTGACGCCGATTGGTGCGCGACTGGCCGAACATGCGGCGGTGGTGGTGGCGCAGGTCAATGATGCCGCCGCCGAAATGGCGCAATTGCAGACCGGACAGGGCGGCCATGTGCAGATCGGCGCCGGTCCATCCTGGGTGCGGCGCATGCTGCCCGAGGCGGTCAGCCGGATCACGACGCAACGGCCCGACATGATGATCGAGGTGCACACCGGGTTTGACGAGTCGCTGCTGGAGCGGCTGGCCAAGGGCGCGCTCGATTTCGTGGTCGCCGAACGGCCGCTGGACGGCGAAAGCGGGAACCTGGAATTCCGCTTGCTGACCGCAGACGACCTGATCGTCGTGGGACGGGCGGACCATCCGTTGGCCCGGCGCAAGTCAGTGTCGACGTTGGATGCATTGGCGATGGCCTGGGCACTGCCACCGGGGGATACGCTGGCGCGGCGCAAGCTTGACGGGCGGGTGATCAGCCTTGGCCATTCTCCGCCGCAGGCCCATGTGGTGTCGACATCGCTGACCTTCCTGCTGACCCACGCAAGCCAGACCGACACGCTGGTCTATACGACGCGCTCACAGCTTTTGACGCCCGAAGCGGCCCAGCTGGTGGAAATCGACGTGCCGGAGCTGGTGACCAACCGTCAGGCCGGGTTGATCTATCGCAGTCCCGGATTGTTGACCCCGGCGGCGCGGGTGATTGCCGATGCATTGATCGAGGAATGCGCCGCGGATCCGTTCAACTAAGGCATAGCCAGCGGCTATGGAGAGAGCAATTCTTTTCATTTCCGGAATGCCATCCGTCTGAGGTACACCCAATAACAAGCGATGCGGGAGGTATCGCAATTGCCACTCATGGGAGGTCACATGGCTCTTTTTACTGGACATACAAAACCCCTGCGCACCGGTCTTGCGGCCAGCGCACTGGCGCTCTGCGCGTCGCTGGCTTCGGCTGCGGAAACGCCGATCACCATCGTCATCAACCAATCGCCGTGGTTTCCCGGCTTTCAGGCGGTGGTCGAGAAATACGAAGAAGAAACCGGCAATACCGTCAACCTTGACGTCAATCCCTTTGCCGGCAGCCTGGAAAAACAGCGCACCGCCGTGCGTTCGGACGCCAGCCCCTTTGACATCCTGATCATGAACGCGGGCTTTTTCGTCGAATTCTATACCGGCGGCTTCATGCAGCCGCTGACCGATATCGACGCCGATTTCGCCTTGGGCGAGGACATCTTCACCTTCGATGACAGCGTCTGCTGGGACGAGGCTGCCGCCACCATCACATGCGACGGCAACGGCAAGCTGGTCAGCGTGCCGGTCAACCCTTTCCTGCCGCTCCTGCACTACCGCTCGGACCTCTACGAGGAGCACGGGCTCGAGGTGCCCACGACCTGGACCCAGCTTTATGAAAACGCCAAAGTATTGCACAACCCCCCGGGGATGTACGGCATTTCTCAGCGCGGGCAGCGCGGCGCCTTTGACGTCACCTTTGACGTATTTCCCTATATCCTGAGCCACGGCGGCGGCATCATCGCCGATCAGAAGGGCGGCGATTTCACCGTGACCATCAACAGCCCGGAGACGCTGGCCGGAATGAAAACCTACCTGCGGCTGGCGAACGAGGTCGGGCATCCCTCGACCGCCGGGCAGACCCAGACCAATGTGATCCAGAACATGGCGACCGGTCGCGCGGGCCATATTCAGGGCGTGCCTGCTCCGGCGCAGTTCGACGATCCCAAGCAATCGGCCGTGGTCGGCAAGGTCGACTACGCGGTTGTTCCCGGTACGGATGAATTCGGCCCCGCACCGGGTCTCGGACATTGGCTGGCAGGTGTTCCGAAAAACATCGCCGACGAGAACAAGCAGGCAGCGGTGGCTTTCCTGACATGGTTCCAGACCGATGCGGCGCAGCGTGCTTACGCCGAGGCCGGGTCGCCTCCGGTGAGCGGGGCGGTGATGACGTCGGACATGGCCGATCAGGAACCTTATCGCTACATGCGCGCCCTGGCGGCCTCCATCCCCAACGCTCAACTGACCTTCACCATCCCCGAGGCCAGCCAGGTCCTTGCCGTGACCGAGTTGCGGCTGAACCAGGCTATCGGCGGTGAAATCGAGCTGAAAGAGGCGCTCAACATGGCCGCGGAAGAGATTGCCAAGGTGCTGTCCGACGCGGGCTACGACGCGCCGACGCTCGATCCGCTCCAGTAACCTCCCCGGTGGTCGCGGCCTCGTCCGCGGCCACCAAATGCAACGGAGCCCGTCCCATGAAAACCGATACCTTCTGGCGTCACGCGACGCTATGGCCCGCGCTTGTCCTTTTTGCGCTTCTGACCATCCTGCCGCTGATGAAACTCTTTGCGCTCAGCTTCCATGACGTGGAGTGGGTCAACCGCGAAGCGGTCTGGGACTGGGTCGGGTTGTCCAATTACGCCAAGCTGCCGCAGGACAATCTGCTGCGCGCCGGGGCGCTGAACACGCTGATCTTTGCGGTGGTTGCCGTGGCGCTGCAAATGCTGCTTGGTTTCATCCTTGCCTTGCTGACCACGCGGGTGGTGCGGGGGCGGGTGTTCTACCGGACCGTTTTCATCCTGCCGATCCTTGTGCCCGGCATTATCATCGGCGCGATCTGGAAGCTGATGTATTCTTATGACTTTGGCGTATTGAACAGCATCCTCATGGCGCTGGGACTTGCCCCGCAGGACTGGCTGGGCAGCCCCGATCTTGCGCTGTTGTCCGTGATCATCGTTGATGTCTGGCATTGGACGCCGTTCTGTTTCCTGCTGCTGCTCGCCGGGCTTGAAAGCCTGCCGGACGACATCTTTGAGGCCGCCAAGATCGACGGCGCCACCCGCTGGCAAGAGCTGCGTCACATCACCCTGCCGCTGATGCTGCCGACCATCGCCGTGACCTTTGTCTTCCGCATGATCCTTGCGTTCAAGGTATTCGACGAAATCTATCTGTTGACCGGCGGCGGACCGGGCACCTCGACCGAGGTGATCAGCTTCACCATCTATCGCCGTTTCTTCACCGAGGATCAGACCGGCTATGGCGCCGCGATGTCCATCGCCGTGATCGCGGTGATTGCCGCCGGCATCATTGCCGCCACCCGCGCCACCGCCGGCAAAGGAGCCAAGGCATGACCCATGCATCTGACACCCACCAGCCGCTCGCCACGCCGCAGCGCCGTTTCGCCCTGACTGACGGTCAGGTCGCGGTGATCCGCCACCTTATCCTGATGAGCTTTGCGCTGGTTGTGCTGTTTCCGTTCTTCTGGATCGTTTCAGCCGCCTTCAAGACCCAGATTGATTTGTTGATGGGGCGTATCCTGTTCGAACCCAATCTCGACGGATTTACCAAGGTCATCTTCGACAAGACCTCGGATTTCCTGCGTAACTTCGGCAATTCCATGGTGATTGGCGCGATCAGCACCTTCCTCGTGTTGGTGATCGCGACGCTGGCGGCCTTCTCGCTCTATCGTCTGCAATGGCCGGGCTGGGTGCTGCATTCGCTGCTGGGCTGGTCCGTGATCTTTCACATGGTGCCGCCGATTACATTGGCGGGGGCGTGGTATTCGATGTTCCGTTCTGTTGGCCTCGACAACACCTATTCCGGCATCATCCTGGCCCATACGACGCTGCATCTGCCGATGGCGCTTTGGATGATGGGGGTCTTTGTCCGTGATGTGCCGAAAGAGCTGGTCGAGGCCGCCCAGATCGACGGCGCCAAGGTGCCGCATATCCTCTGGCATGTGGTGCTGCCGATCGTGCGGCCCGGATTGGCAGCCACCGGCATTCTGACCTTCATCTTCAGCTGGAATGAATTCCCGGTCGTGTTGGTGCTCAGCCAGCGACAGACCGCCACCGTACCGCTTGGCATTGGCAAATACGCCCAGGAAAACACCATCGCCTTTACGGAAATGGCTGCGGCCTCGACCCTGTCGATCCTGCCTGCCTTCCTGCTGCTGCTCTTTGCCCAGCGTTTCATTGTCCGCGGCCTGACCTCTGGCGCTGTGAAATAGGAATTCCCGATGAAAACCGTTCTTGTACTCTTTGACTCGCTCAATCGCCGCGCACTGTCGCCCTATGGCGGCGACACGGTGCCCACCCCGAATTTTGACCGGCTGGCCGCGCGCAGTGCCCGGTTCGACAATCACCACGTCGGATCCATGCCCTGCATGCCCGCCCGGCGGGATCTGATGACCGGGCGCATGTCCTTTCTGCATCGCAGCTGGGGGCCGATCGAACCCTACGACGTGACCTTCCCCGAGGTGCTGAGCCGTGACAAAGGCGTCTACAGCCACTTTGTCACCGATCATTTCCACTATTGGGAAGATGGCGGCGCGACCTATCACAACCGCTATGACAGCTACGAATTCTTTCGTGGACAAGAAGGCGACCGCTGGAAAGGCGTCGTCGCCCCCGACTGGCCCGGGATCGAAAAACGCTTTGATCCCGGTCAGGTGTCACGCAAACCGCGCAGCTATCCGCGCCACAACGTGGTCAACCGCGACTATCTGGAGGACGAGGCCGCACATCCCAGTTTTCAGACCTTTGCCGCCGGTGTCGAATTTATCGAACACAACAAGACCGCCGAGGATTGGTTCCTTCAGATCGAAACATTTGCCCCGCATGAGCCGTTTTTTGCGCCCAAGCGGTTCCGCGACATTGCCGGCGCGCGCGCCGATGGTCCGGCGCTGGATTGGCCGGAATATGGCCACAGCGACCGCCCGCTAGAGGAAAAGGACGAGCTGCGCGCCAGTTATCATGCCTCGCTTGCGATGTGTGACGAACTTCTGGGGCAGGTGCTTGATGTCTTTGACCGCGACAACCTGTGGGACGACACCGCGCTGATTGTGACCACCGATCACGGCTTCCTGCTGGGCGAACATGATCTTTGGGCCAAAAACCGCATGGCGCTATATCAGGAAATCGCCCAGATCCCGCTGTTCATCCATGATCCGGCCCATCTCGCAGCGGCGGGCACAACGGTGGCCGGCCTCAGCCAGACCCCTGATCTGGCCGCAACAATCCTCGATCTTTATGACGCCCCGCGCCCGGATCAGATGGCCTCGCCCTCGCTGCGCCCGATGCTGGCGGGACAGGCATCGCCGCATGAGGCGCTGATCTATGGCTTCTTTGGCGGCGCAGTGAATCTGACCGATGGGCAATACAGCTATCACCGGTATCCGGCGAATGTGGAAACCCAGGAAATCTATCAATACACGCTGATGCCGACGCATATCTTTGACTTCTTCCACCCAGAGGAGCTGACACAGGCGAAACTGGCCCCGCCCACCCCGTTCAGCCGCGACATGCCGCTTTTGCGGGTGCCGGTCAGTTCGAAATCGGCGATGTACAACACCTATGGACCCGGCTGTCTGATCGAGGATGAAACCCGGCTCTATGATCTGGCGCGCGACCCTGGACAGACAGCGCCATTGGACACCCCCGCGCTTGAGGCACAGCTGGCGGCACAAATGGCCGATCTGATGCGCGGGCTGGATGCCCCACAAGAGGCCTTTGCCCGGATCGACCTTTTGCCCGAAGCTGTCCCGGCATGATCCACGATTGGCAACATCAGGTGGCAGATCTGCGCCAACTGGCCGCCGTGCGGCGGATCACGCTGGATGATGGGCCGGAACGCGGCGTGCGCGCGCTCAGCTTTGACACCGGCGGCGGGTTGGCCTTTTGGGTGCTGGCCGATCGCAGCCTTGATATCGGCCCGCTCAGCTTTCGCGGCATGCCACTGGCCTGGCAGCATCCGGCGGGGTTCGTCGCGCCGGGGCAACATGATGCAGAGGCCGACAGCGGCACCGGCATCCAGCGCAGCCTGTCGGGGTTTCTCGTCACTTGCGGGTTGGACAATGCCCGCCAACCGCGCGCGGGCATGCCGCTGCATGGCAGCCTGCCGCTGACCCCGGCCCATGTCACCGCCTGCGGGGCGGATTGGGATCGCCCCGATCCGATGCTTTTTGCCACGGGTGAGGTCACCACCGCCCATCTCGGCGGCGCCTGTTTCCGGCTGCATCGCCGGATCGAGGCCCCGGTGGGCGGCGCGACGATGACGCTGATCGACCGGGTGGAAAACATCGGGCCGGAACCGGCGGAAATGCACATTCTCTATCACACCAATTTCGGCTATCCGTTGGTCGCCGCCGACACCACCGTGCGGCTGGATGGCGTGCCGCTGTCATTGGGGGATCAACACACCGCATGCCACCCCACGCCAAAGGGCGGCAGCGCCGACATCAGCCGCGCCGCCAGTGACGGCTGGCCGTCGGCCAAGGTCCAGATCGAAAGCGATTTGCCCTTTGTTCAGTTTTGGCGCGATGCCCGCCCCCGGCGCAACGTGCTGGCGATTGAACCGTCCAATTGCGACCGCACCGCCGACGGCACCAGCGGCCCCGGCACGTGGCTGGCCCCCGGCGAAAGCTGGCAATCACACCAAAAATACACCTTTTTATCCGGCAATCAGGAGGAATGACATGGCACATGTTCGGCTGAACAACCTGTCCAAAAGCTATGGCAAGGTCGATGTGATCAAAGATGTCTCGCTTGACATCAAGGACGGCGAATTTGTCGTGCTGATCGGCCCGTCGGGCTGTGGCAAATCCACCCTGTTGCGCATGATCGCCGGGTTGGAAAGCATCACATCCGGCACGCTACAGATTGGCGGCGCCCCGATGAATGATGTGCCGCCACGGGATCGCGGCATCTCGATGGTGTTTCAAAGCTATGCGCTTTACCCGCATATGAACAGCGCCGACAATATGTCGTTTTCCCTCAAACTCGCGGGCGAAGACGAACCCCAGCGGCGCAGCAAGGTCGACCGCGCGGCCGATATCCTGGGGCTTGGGCCTTATCTGGATCGGTTGCCAAAACAGCTTTCGGGCGGACAACGCCAGCGCGTTGCCATGGGCCGCGCCATCGTGCGCAAACCAGAGGTGTTCCTGTTTGACGAACCGCTGTCGAACCTTGATGCCAAGCTACGGGTCAAGATGCGGGCCGAGCTGAAAGAACTGCATCAGAAACTGAAAACCACCACGATTTATGTCACCCATGATCAGGTCGAGGCGATGACACTCGCCGATCGCATCGTTGTGTTGCGCGATGGGGAAATCGAACAGATCGGCACCCCGCTAGAGCTTTATGACAATCCGGCCAATGCTTTTGTCGGGGCGTTCCTTGGATCGCCGACGATGAACCTGCTGGACCTCGAGGTGTCGGCCGAGAACCCCTCAGAGGCGCGTTTTTCCGATGGTGAGGCCCTGCGGCTTGCCGCGCCGGCGGCACCGGGACGGGCGACCGTGGGCATTCGCCCCGAATGTTTCGCGCTGCAATCCGAAGCCGGATCCGGGGCACTGCGTGCCGAGGTTGTGGTGGTCGAACCGACAGGGGCCTCCACGGAACTGGTGGTGCGCAAGGCCGGGCAGAACATCACCGTCCTGTCACACGAGCGTCTGGCGATCAATCCCGGTGACAGCGTCTGGCTGGTTCCGAATGCGGAACGCGTGCATGCCTTTCCCGACGGGGCTGCGGCCTGAAAAACCCGCGCGCCCTGACCTGCGCCCCTGACCTGCTAACCGGGCCCCATGTCCCGGTCCCCATGTCCCGACCTGAGCGGTCCCTGGATCGTTTCAGGGCGGGGCCAATCGTCACGACACGCGCAGGAAGGCGGCTGTTCAATCGGCCGAGGTCGATGTGCGTTTGATCAGCGTACTTTTGTAAATCAGGTTCACCACCTGATCGTCCTCTTGCGCGATCCGAACGCGCATCCGGTCCCATGCGGCATTGGCAATCGCATCAACCGGTTGCGCCACGGTCGTGATCGGCACGCGGCGGGCGGTCATCCACAACGAATCGTGAAACCCGGCCAGCATGACGTCCTTCGGCGGTTGAATCCCCCGCGAGGCAAAGGTCGACAGGGCGGCCAGTGTCATCACATTGGTCAGCCCGATCACTGCCTTGGTCTGCGGGTTGTCATCCAGCCAGCAACCCAGTTTGTCGGCGGCGGCTTCTGCGTCCGGGCCCGCAACCAATGTGTTGACGGTCATGGCGCGGGCTTCGCGCGCACAATCTTCGATGCCGCGAATACGCTCTTTCTGGGTGAAAATCTTGTCGCTGGTGGCCAGCACAAGAAGCGACCGCGCGTCCATTTCAATCAAATGCCGTGCCACTTCCCAACCCGAGGCGAAATCATCGGATGTAATCGTGTCATATTTTGACTTTGCAGGGTTCACCCGGTCCACGGCGACAACCGGGACATCGGGATATTCCTTCAGCAACATGTCGGGAATTGACTCGATACAGGGCACAAGGATCAAACCGCTGGGACGCCACCCCATCAGCGCACGAAGCCGGTCTTGTTCAATCTTCAGATCATCGCGCGAACAAGAGACAATGACCTGATATCCGGCATCTTCGGCCCTGGATTTAATCAGCGAGATGAACCGGTTAAGAAAGAGGTCTTCGAGATTGGGCACCAGAACCGCTATGATTTTGGTGCGCCGCGTCCGCAATTGCGCCGCCACCCGGTCGATGGTGTAACCCAGTTTTTCCGCC
Organism: Marinovum sp. J2-8; assembly: GCF_055808435.1. Classification (NCBI taxonomy): domain Bacteria; kingdom Pseudomonadati; phylum Pseudomonadota; class Alphaproteobacteria; order Rhodobacterales; family Roseobacteraceae; genus Marinovum; species Marinovum sp. J2-8. Next base: position 57,373 of record NZ_JBVVRZ010000004.1, read on the forward strand.
GCGCGCCGCACCTTTTGTGCAGAGTCTTCGTTCACGTGTTTCTTGCCCGAAAAGACATGGGAAACCGTCGCCGTCGACACCCCGGCTTCGCGAGCGACATCTTTGATAGATGGCCTTTTCTTCATCTCCTCGGACCTCGCTCTGTCATCAATTGATCTGTGTTAAACAGTTATATCATAATCCAGAGTCTGTAAATAATCTTGCGGGACGCAAGACAGATTGATTTCCTGCAAGATTTCACCACGCCGCTCAAGTACCTGAAAATACGTCGTTTTTGCACAAGCCAAGCCCTGAGCCGTCGAAAAAGCACGGCAAATTCGCAAACTGCGTTGACAGTTAAACGGTTTACTGACATTTTCATTTTCAGCTCGACGAGTCGGGCCAGGAGGAAAATCGGTAAGGGGAGAGACCGATGCGGCGATTAGCCAACGGTAACCTGTTCATTGTCAGTGTGGTGGCCTGTGCGGCCTGGATCGCTGCCTGGGCGTGGATCACACGCAGCAACGGGCCGGTGTCGTCCCTGTTCCTGCCATCGCCGGGCGATGTTCTGGACCGGTTCGGGCGCATGTGGGTCAAGCCCTATATCGGCAGTACCCTGCTGGGCCATGTTTTCAGCTCGCTTTCCATCGTCTTGGCCGGCTGGGCGCTTGGCGGGATCGTCGGCGTGCCGCTTGGCATCGCAATGGCCTGGTGGCCGCGTGTCAAATGGCTTGTTTTTCCGATCTTTCAGCTGATCCGCCCGGTGCCGCCGCTGGCCTGGATTCCCCTCACACTTGTCTGGATGGGCATCGGAGAGCCCGCGCGCATATTCGTGGTCTTCATTGCGGCGCTTGTGCCCTGGTTGATGAACAGCATGCAGGCCGTCGGCTCGGTTGATCCGCTGCTTATCGACGCCTGGCCGGACGCTGGGCGCGAATGATCACAAGATCCTGACCCGGATCGTGTGCCGCACCGCCCTGCCCACGCTGATTGCCGGGGCGCGGATCGCGCTTGGCAATGCCTGGACCACACTTGTCGCGGCAGAGCTGCTCGCCGCAACTGCGGGGCTTGGGTATGTCGCGCTGAATGCATCGCGGATGCTCGACACTGATGTGCTTGTGGTGGCGATGCTGCTGATCGGCCTGCTTGGTGTGCTGCTTTCGGTCCTGATGAAACTTGCGACGCGTCTTCTTGCGCCCTGGTCGCTTCCCCAGAAGAAAGGATAAGGCACATGACCGTCAAAACTTCCCCCTCTTCGCTTCTTCCGCAGCCTTTGGTTTATGGCGCGGTGTCGCTTGGAATTCTGGGCCTTGTCTGGGTGTTGGCCACGTCCGTTTTCGGCTGGGTCGGCCCCGAAGTCTTGCCCTCGCCCTTTGATGTCATTGCGCGCTTTGCCAATCTGACAACAGAACCCTTTGCCGGCGCGGCGCTTTCGGGTCACGTTTTCGCCTCGCTGGAGCGGTGGTCCTATGGCGTGTTTCTGGCCATCCTTCTGGGGGTGCCGATCGGCATCTTCTTTGCCTGGGCGCCATGGTTTCGCGCGGTGGTGAATCCGGTCTTTGAAACGCTGCGCTACATCCCGCCCTTTGCCTGGGTTCCGATTGCGATCCTTTGGTTCGGGGCGTCGACCACAACCCAGGCGATGGTGGTGTTCATCGCGGCCTTCCCTGCCTGCGTCATCAATGCACAGCTTGGCGTGCAGCATGTGGACGACATCCTGATCCAGGCCTCGCGGGTCTTTGGCGCCCGCCAGCACCAGACCCTGCGCCGGGTTGTCGTGCCGGTGGCCACGCCCAGCATTTTCACCGGCATTCGGATTGCCATCTCCAACGGCTGGATGGCGCTGGTCGGTGCGGAACTGGTGGTCGGGAAAACCGGTCTGGGGTTCCTGATCGCACAGGGACAACGGGAATGACTCTGTCTCGACCATCTTTGTCGGGATCATCGCCATCGGGGTTCTGGGGGTGTTGATCGACATGGGCGTGCAACGTCTCGAACGCCACCTGATGCCGTGGGACCGCCTATGACCGCCGTTCACCCCGCACCAGACACCAGCCCAAGCATTTCAAGGAAAAGCCCCATGATCGATACCACCGTCACCCCCAAGCTGGAACTGCGCAACATCACCAAATGGTATGGGCCCGAAGGCACCGGGGTGCTGGCGGTCGATGATTGTTCGGTCTCCGTTCAGAAAGGCGAATTTGTCTGCGTCGTCGGGCCGTCGGGCTGTGGCAAATCCACCCTGATGACCGTCGGTGCCGGGCTAGAGGATGCGACGCGGGGCGAAATCCTGATTGATGGCAAACCTGCCGGAAAACCCGGCCCCCGCCGCAGCGTGGTGTTTCAGAAATTCGCCCTGTTCCCATCCGAAACCGTCGCCGAAAACATCAAATTCGGCCTGCAAATGACAAAAGTGCCGCGCGATGAACAAGAGCGTCGTTTGCGCGAACAGCTTGAAATCATGGGACTTACCCAGTTCCGCGACAGCTATCCCAGCCAGCTTTCGGGCGGCATGCAGCAACGTGTTGCCATTGCACGGGCCCTGGCCATGCAGCCAGAGATCCTGTTGATGGATGAACCCTTTGGCGCGCTTGATGCGCAGACCCGGACCATTCTTCAGGAGGAGGTCCAGCGCCTGAGCCACCAGATGCAATATACCGTGCTGTTCATCACCCATTCGGTGGAAGAGGCGGTTTACCTCAGCGACCGGGTGATCGTCATGTCACGCCGCCCGGGCCGCATCAAAAAGGAAATCCGCCTCCCCCGCGATGTGGTGTGGAAGCAGGGCGATATCGAACAGGCCGCCGAACATCCCGATTTCATCGAAGCCCGCCGCGAGATCTGGGGGCTGGTGCGCGAAGAAATCATGGCGGCCTGAACCGGCAATCCGACCGGCACAGACGCCACCAAAACGACCCAACAGGAGGAGAAAACCCATGAAATTCACATCATTCAAAAAGCTGGCCGCAGGTGTGGCTATCGCCGCGCTGACCGCCGGCGGTGCCCTTGCCGAAACCAGCCTGCATCTGAACAGCCAACCCAACGAAGCGGGCTATCCGATGTGGCTGGCCGAACATCTGGGCTATTTCAGCGACAATGGGCTGGACGTTGAAACCACCTATTTCCCCAATGGCGGCGCGGCGCTGGCGTCCGGCGTTTCCGGCGACTGGCAGGCCGGTTGGACAGGCGGGCCGCCGGCGATTTCGGGCTGGGACAAATTCCAGCTGATTTCCTTTGGCACGATGCAAAAGGAAAGCCGCAACATCAAACTGATCATGCGCAAGGACGCGATGGCGGGCATGACCCCGGGCGAGGCGCTGGCCAAGGTGCGCATCGGCACCGTGCCCAATTCCACCTGGAGCCAGGTGCTGTTTGCCTGTGCCGACCATTTCAACGTGGCGCATGGCGATCTTGAAATCGTGCCGCTGGATCCGCCGGTGACACGCCAGTCGCTGCGCAATGGCGAAGTGGGCGCAGGCACCACAGCCGCCAGCGCGGATTTCGACATCGTGATGGACAAAGACACATACGAAGTGATCTGCGACGGCGAAATTGCCGGCACCTCGGTCATCGCGCCCTGGATCATCACCAGCCGGTTCTGGAAGGACGACCCGGACGCCGCAGCAAAATTCGTCGAGGCCGCATACCGCGCCAATGAATACATCCGCGCCAACCCCGACAAGGCCGTCGATCTTTCGCTGCAATATTACCAGGACACCGGCATCGAAGGCACCAAGGAAACCGCCGCCTATGCCTTTAGCCTGCGCGATTTCCAAACCCTCGACGAAGCGATCGCAGACATGAAATCAGGCGCAACAATCGACACTCTGATTGCCGGCGCCGAGGTCCTGGTTGCTGCCGGGGCCTATGACGAAGTGCCCGATCTCAAATCCATGCAGCCCGTCGCACTTGAGGTGCTGATGGCCGCAAAAGCGCTGCGAAAATAAGTCAGAATTCCCACAGAAGGACATCAAACATGAGCATCACAAGCGATACGGTGAACGAAGTTTTCAAGGGCCAAATCGGCCGGACCTACAAGGATTCCACGCCTTGGTGGCCGGAAATCAAAGGTCCAAAGGAAGACAGCCCGAATATCCTCGTGATCTTGTTTGATGATCTGGGGTTCGGCAGTCTTGGGTGTTACGGCGGCGACGCCGAAACGCCCAATATCGACCGCCTTGCCGGGGGCGGTTTACGCTACAACAACTTCCACACCACGGCTCTATGCTCTCCCACCCGGGCCTCCCTTCTTACCGGGCGGGATCATCACGCTGTCGGCATGTCGATCATCGCCAATGCCGACAGCGGTTTCCCCAGCAAACGCGGCGCAATCCGGCATAATGCCGGCACATTGGCCGATATGCTGGCGCCCGAAGGGTACAATTCCTATGCGGTCGGCAAATGGCATCTGGCCCCCGCTGATCAGATGTCGGCGGTTGGCCCCTTTGATCACTGGCCGCTGGGGCGTGGGTTCAACAAATTCTATGGCTTCCTGGAGGCGCTGACCGATCAATTCCGCCCCTCTCTTGTCCGCGACAACCAGCATATCGAACCGCCACGCACCCCCGAAGAAGGCTATACGCTGAACGAGGATCTGGCCGATAACGCCTGCAAATTCCTGACCGATCACGCCTCTCTGGCGCCAAACAAGCCGTTTTTCATGTATTACGCGCTGGGGGCGATGCATTCGCCGCATCAGGCACCGCAGGAATATCTCGACAAATACAAAGGCCGGTTCGACGAAGGCTGGGATGTGGCCCGCGAGCGGCGTCTGGCGCGCCAGATCGAAATGGGCATCGTTCCCAAAGGCACCAATGCCGTGCCCCGCAACGAAGGCGTCGAACCCTGGGACAGCCTGTCCGACGACCAAAAGCGGGTGTATTGCAAGTTTGAGGAGGCTTACGCCGCCTTCCTTGATCACGCAGATGCCGAATTGGGGCGTGTCTTCGATCACCTCGAAAAAATCGGCAAGCTGGACAATACGATCATCTTCCTGATGTCCGACAATGGCGCCAGCCAGGAAGGCCAGATTCACGGCTCCACCAGCACAACCTTCTATGAAAACATGGATGCGGAATCCTTCGACTATAACCTCGAACGGATTGATCAGATCGGCACAATGTATGCCAAGAACAACTATCCCATCGGCTGGGCCCAGGTCGAAAACACCCCCCTGCGCCGGTACAAGCAAAACACCCATGCGGGTGGTGTGCAGGATCCGCTGATCGTGCACTGGCCCAAAGGGCTGAAAGACACCGGCATCCGCAACCAGTTCCACCACGTCATGGACATCGTGCCCACCATTCTTGAGGTGATCGACACCGAGGCCCCGGCCCAGATCAAGGGCATTCCGCAGATGAATATTCATGGCACCAGCATGAAATATTCCTTTGACGACGCCAGCGCCCCAACCCGCAAAAGCGCGCAGATCTTTGAAATGTTCGGCCACCGCGCCATCTGGCATGACGGTTGGAAGGCGGTCGCATATCACAAGCGCTATTCCGATTATGAAGACGACCAATGGGAATTGTACCACGTCGCAGAGGATTTTTCCGAAAGCACCGACCTGGCCCAGAAGGAACCGGAACGCCTGCGCAAGCTGGTGGAACTCTGGTGGGCCGAAGCCGGACGATATGACGTGTTGCCGCTGGATGACCGCGGCTTTGCCGAACGTCGCGCCATGTCACGCCCGCGCGAAGAATCCCCGCGCATTCAGCAGGAATTCGTCTTCTTCCCCGGCATGACCAACATCCCCGGCGGGGCGGCACCCTTTACCTTGGATCGCTCCTTTGAAATCGCCGCGCGGGTGCGGGTGCCCGACGGCGGCGAAGGTGTGATTGCGGCCTGTGGCGGGCTTTGTGGCGGCTATACGCTCTACGTCAAGGATGGTCGCATCATCCATGAGTACAATTATTATCAGAAAATGTTCCGTGTCGAAGGAGCGGTGCCGACCGGTGGTGATTGGATAGATATTCTCTACAAATTCGACAAAACCGGCGTGCGCCAGGGCGAAGGCAGCCTGCATATCAATGGCCAGGAAGTTGGCAAGACAGCCCTGCCCGAGACCTATCGCTATTTCATGGATTGGGAAGGTTTCAGCCTTGGGCGCGATGCCGGCTCGCCGGTCAGCCCGGTCTATGAGGGCAAGCAAGGCTTTGCATTCACAGGTGAAATTGACCGTGTCCGCATCACGCTTGGCAACGATATCGCCGGTCCCAATGATTATGAATCTCAGGACTGACACGTGATCCACTGCGCGGCGCAGCTCTTGCGCCGCGCGCTCCCCACTGGCGCAACCCGCCTCCGCCAAAGCGCCGCCCGCAGCGTCGCGCTCTGGCTTGACCACCCGAATAAACCAGCCTTTCGGCCGGCCAATGATGTCGGTTCGCTGACAGCCCTGACAGGAAAGTTCCAATGGACCAGAAACTTGACGGCAAAACCATCGCCATCACCGGGGCGGCCTCCGGCATCGGGCTTGAATGCGCCCGCGTCTGCCTCGCCTCCGGGGCGCGGGTGGCGCTTGTGGATCGGGCCGAGGACCGGCTGACAGCCGTCTGCGCGGAACTGGGCAAGGGCGCGGTGCCCATTGTCACCGATCTTCTTGATCCCGCCAGCGTCGATCAAATGCTGCCCCGGATTCTGGATCGGATGGGGCATCTGGATGTGTTTCACGCCAATGCCGGCGGCTATGTCGGTGGCGATGTATCCGAGGGCAACCCAGATGAATGGGACCGGGTGCTGAACCTCAACATCAACGCCGCCTTTCGCACCGTCCGCGCCGTTCTTCCGCATATGAAGGCGCGCGGAACGGGCGATATCCTTATGACCAGTTCGATCGCCGGCGTTGTTCCCGTGATGTGGGAGCCGATCTATACCGCATCAAAACATGCGGTTCAGGCGTTCACCCACACCATTCGCCGCCAAATGGCCCCGCATGGCATCCGCGTAGGTGCGGTCCTTCCCGGCCCGGTTGTGACCGCTTTGCTGGATGACTGGCCACAGGCAAAAATGGACGAAGCCCTGGCCAACGGCAGCCTGATGCAGCCTAAAGAGGTCGCCGATTGCGTGCATTTCATGCTGACGCGGCCCCGCAATGTCACGATCCGCGATCTCGTGATCCTGCCCAACAGCGTCGAATTGTGAGGCCGCAATGACAGGAACCCGCAAACAATCCCCTGTCTTTCTTGGTGTTGATGTCGGCACCGGAAGCGCGCGCGCCGGTGTCTTTGCCCCCGATGGGCGGATGCTGGGCACTGGCAAACACGACATTCGGATCTGGCGCGATGGGGTCATGGCCGAACAATCCTCTGACGATATCTGGAACGCGGTTGCCATCGCCGTCAAACAGGCGTTGACCGCCAGCGCCCTGCCCCCCGCGGCCGTGGCGGGCATCGGATTTGATGCCACCTGTTCGCTTGTGGGGTTGTCGCAGGATCACACCCACAAGCCTGAGCCCAACCGGCGATCCCGCCCGCAATATCATCGTCTGGATGGATCAACGCGCCGCCGATCAGGCCGCGCGCATCAATGCCACCGGACATCGGGTGCTTGATTATGTCGGCGGACGTATCTCGCCGGAAATGGAAACGCCCAAGCTGTTGTGGCTCAAGGAAAATCTGCCCGACACCTATGCCAAGGCCGGGCATTTCATGGACCTTACTGATTATCTGACATGGCGCGCCACCGGCGATCTGACCCGGTCAAGCTGCACCCTGACCTGCAAATGGACCTATCTCGCCCATGAAGGCGGCTTTGATGCCAGCTATTTCCAACAGATTGGCCTATCTGATCTGTGTGACGATGGCTTTGCCCGGATCGGGACAAATGTGGTGGCGCCGGGGACGGCGCTTGGGTCTGGATTGACACAGGAGGCGGCCGAAACGCTGGGGCTGATCCCGGGGATACCCGTCGCCGCCGGGTTGATTGATGCCCATGCCGGCGGTGTCGGCACCGTCGGCGCGGGTGGCGCCCCGGCCCAAACGCGCATGGCCTATGTCTTTGGCACCTCGGCCTGCACCATGACATCCGCGTCTGAAAAAACCACGGTGCCCGGTGTCTGGGGGCCGTATTTTTCGGCGATGTTGCCCGATCTTTGGCTGATCGAAGGTGGGCAATCCGCCGCTGGCGAGGCCATCGCCCATCTGGTGCAGATGCACCCGCATTACCCCACGGCCAAGGCCGCCGCCCAGGAACGCGGGCTTTCGGTGATCGACTATCTGCTGGCCGAAGCGACCCGGCGGATTGATGGCCCCCAGGACGCCGCGCAGCTGGCGGGCGATGTAATTGTGGTGCCGGATTTCCTTGGCAATCGTGCGCCGCTGTCTGATCCTTCGGCCCGCGCCATCATTGCCGGGCTTGATCTGCGCCGCGATCTGACCTCGCATATCGCGCTTTATGTCGCGGGGCTCTGCGGGATCGGCTATGGGCTGCGTCAGATCCTGGATGCGCAAACGGCCTGTGGCGTGACCCCCGACACAATTGTCATCAGCGGCGGCGCAGGTGCCAGTGCCATTGTCAAACAGGTGCTGGCCGATGCGGCGGGCATCCCCACCGCCGAACCCACATCCCCCGAACCCGTGCTGCTGGGCAGCGCGATGCTGGGGGCGGTGGCCGCCGGGCATTTTGACACGCTGGCCACGGCCATGGCCGAAATGTCCAGCCTGAACACCCACTTTACCCCGGCAACCGGCGCAACCCAGCAGTGGCACAGCCAGCAATACCGCCGTTTCACCGCGCTTCAGGACGCCGCCCGCATCCCGACCCGCACCCCGAATGGAGGCACGTGATGACCCGCGATATTCTGATCGGTCTGGATGCCGGCACCTCGGTGATCAAGGCCGTGGCCTTTGACCTTGCGGGGCAACAGCTGGCGGTGGCGGGCGTCAAGAACCGATACCACAGCGCGCCAAACGGCGCCGCCACCCAGGACATGGCCCAGACCTGGCAACTGGCCGCGCAGATGCTGTTCCAGCTGTCTGAGATGATCCCCGATCTGGCCAGCCGCGCCCGCGCGATGGGCGTGACGGCGCAGGGGGACGGCACATGGTTGATCGACGCCGATGGCACCCCGGTAGGCGAGGCCATGCTCTGGCTCGATTCCCGGGCCGGGGCCGACGCCCGCAGGATCACCGGATCAGACCAGCACGACAGGATCTATCGCGCCACCGCAACCGGGGTGAACCTGTGCCAGATGCGCGCGCAACTGCCCTGGCTGCGCCGAACCGCGCCTGAAATGCTCGGCAAAGCGGCGCACGCCCTGCATTGCAAGGAATGGCTGTATTATTGCCTGACCGGCGAAACCGTGGCCGACGTCAGCGAAGCTGTGCTGAACTTTGGCGATATCCGCACCCGCGCCTATAGCGACGACGTGATTGCCGCATTGGATCTGCAAGAGCTGCGCCACCTGTTGCCGCCAATCATCGACGGTAGCAAAACCGCGCACCGGCTCAGCCCCGGCGCCGCCGCCGAAACCGGGTTGCCCGCCGGATTGCCGATCTGCCTTGGATATATGGATATCGTGACCTCGGGGATTGCCACTGGACTGTGCGATGCGGCGACGCGACCGGGGCTGTCGATCCTGGGGTCAACCGGGGTTCACACCCGCTATGCCGCCAATGTCGACGAGATTGTGCAAAACCCGGACAAGACAGGATATACCGTCGCGCTGGCCGATGGGGCCTTTGGCCAGGTTCAGACGAATATGGCCGCCGCGATCAACATCGACTGGATCGCCGGGATTGCCGGTGATGTGCTGACATCCGCGGCCACCCGACAGAGCCATCCGATATTCTGCGCAATTTCGATGCGCTGGTGGCCGATGCCCGGCCCGGCGCCGTAACCTTTCACCCCTATATCGCCCCCACCGGCGAGCGTGGGCCGTTTTCGGACCCAGAGGCCCGCGCCAGCTTCACCGGGCTGGACCGCACCGTCGGCTGGCCGGAAATGGTGCGCGGCGTCTACGAAGGTTTGGCCATGGCGGCGCGCGATTGTTACGCGGCAATGGGCGCGATCCCGGCTGAAATTCGCGTCGCGGGGGGCGCTGCGCGCTCGGCCCAGCTTGTTCATATCCTCGCCGCAACGCTCAACCGTCCCGTGCGCGCCGTCGCCCAGGAAGAGGCCGGCGCCGCCGGGGCCGCAATGATCGCGGCGGTGCAATCGGGCGTCTTTGACTCTCTGGAAGCGGCAAACACCACCTGGGTCACACCGCTTTTGCGCGATGCCATCCCGCCAGACCCGGAACTGACCGCGCTTTATGACGGTTTATTCCCGGCCTTTCGGGCGGGGCGAAACACCCTTCAGCCGCTTTGGCACAGCCAGGCAAACACAAGGAAACAAGTCTCATGAAAACGGAAATTGCGATCATTGGCGACAGGTTCATGCTGTCGGAAACCTTTGAAGAGCATATCCTCGCGGCCTGCGGAGACAAGGTTTCCGTGCGCCGTATGGATTATGACTGGCCGGATGCACCACTGGAACAGGGGTATGCCGGTTCGCGCATCGAGGGCATTCAGGAATTCCAGGGCGACCCCGACGAAGTGGTGGCGCATATCGGCAACGCGCCGGTTGCGGTGATCCATCACGCGCCCCTGTCGGCGGCCATGATGGACGCTTTGCCCAATCTCAAACTGGTCGCCGTCAGCCGCGGCGGGCCGGTCAATGTCGATATGGCGGCCGCCCGATCGCATGGGATCACCGTGGTCAACACCCCGGGGCGCAATGCCAGCGCGGTCGCCGAATTTGCCATCGGCGGCATCATCGCAGAGGTGCGCAACCTTGCCCGCGGGCACGAGGCCCTGCGCAAAGGCGACTATCGCACCGATCTTTACCGTGCGGATGTGACCGGGGATGAGCTGTGCGATATGACGGTGGGCGTCATCGGCTATGGGGAAATCGGCAAGCGGGTTGTGTCGCTTCTGCGGGCCTTCGGCTGTCGGATCATGGTGTCGGACCCCTATGTGCAACTGACCGCCGAGGATCTGCGCGCCGGGGTCGAAATGGTGTCCTTTGATCAGCTCCTTGCCGCGTCTGACATTGTGTCCCTGCATCCCCGCGTGACCGCCGAAACCACCGGGATGATGGACGCTGCCGCCTTTGCGGCGATGAAACCGGGCAGCACGCTGATCAATACCGCGCGGGGGCCGTTGGTGGATTACGACGCCTTGATCGCCGCCCTCCAGGACGGTCACCTGCGCGGCGCCATGCTTGAAACCTTTCCGATCGAGCCGGTGCCGCTGGATTCGCCGCTTTTGACCTTACCCAATGTCACGCTGACCCCCCATATCGCGGGCGCGTCCCTGCGCACTGTGCGGGTCGCGGCCAGCAAGGCCGCCGAAGAAGTCCGGCGCTGGCTCAAAAACGAGCCGCCCCTGAACCCGTGCTGAGAGACGATCATGACAGACACTGAAACCACCCTCCGTCAGGCGGTTGTCGCGGCCTGCCGGAAACTGGAACCTCTTGGGCTGACACAGGGTACATCCGGCAATGTGTCGGTGCGCTGTGGCGATTCAATGCTGATTTCGCCCTCTGGCATCCCCTACGAAGACCTGACGCCCGAATTGATCGCCGACATGCCGCTGGATCGGAATGACGGCACATGGTCCGGCCCGTGCAAGCCTTCGACCGAATGGCCCTTTCACCTCGATATCCTGCAATCGCGCCCGGATGTGAATGCCGTGGTCCATGGCCATCCGACCTATTGCACTGCGCTGTCGATCGCCCGGAAACCCATTCCGCGCTGTCACTACATGATTGCGGCTTTTGGCGGGGATGATGTGCGCTGTGCGGGGTATGCGCGCTTTGGCTCCAAAGAGCTGTCAGCGCTGATCCAGGAGGCGATGAAAGACCGCACAGCCTGTCTTATGGCCAATCACGGCGCGCTTGCCGTGGCGGCGGATTTGCCCAAGGCCCTGTGGCGCGCGGTAGAGCTGGAGGCCATCGCGCAGCAATATTACCTGTCGCTGTCCATCGGCGGGCCGGTGTTGCTGAGCGATCAGGATATTGCCGAAGCCCATGATGCCTTTGCGGGCTACGGGCTTCAGGACCAGAAATAGAACCATATTCGGCGCGTCCTGGCGGCGGCGCATCTGTCGCCACCACCCGGCCCCCAGAACCCTTTCAGACAGGATCTTCAGCACATGACAGAAGCACAGGAGGTCGATCTTTTTGTGATCGGCGGCGGTATAAATGGGGCGGGTATCGCGCGGGATGCTGCCGGTCGGGGCCTGCGCGTGGCGCTGTGCGAAAAGGATGATCTGGCCGAAGGCACCTCATCGCGGTCAGGCAAGCTTATCCATGGCGGGTTGCGCTATCTGGAATATTACGAATTTTCGCTGGTCCGCAAGGCGCTGATCGAACGCGAGGTGCTCTTGCGCAATGCGCCACATATCGTCTGGCCGATGCGTTTTGTCCTGCCGCATTCCAAACGGGATCGCCCGGCGTGGCTCGTGCGGTTGGGGCTGTTCCTGTATGACCATCTGGGCGGGCGCGCCAAACTTCCCGGCACGCGGACGCTTGACCTGCACCGCGCATCCGAAGGCCATGCCATCCGCGACGATTTTCGCCGGGGTTTTGAATATTCCGATTGTTGGGTCGATGATGCGCGGCTGGTGGTGCTGAACGCCCTGGATGCGGCGGAACGCGGGGCCACCATTTTAACCCGGTCTCCCTGTGTGTCGGCGCGGCGCGAAGGCGGCAAATGGCACGTGACCACCCGCCATGCCACGACCGGAGAGACACGGGATTTCCGGGCGCATGTGCTGGTCAACGCGGCCGGGCCTTGGGTCACTGACATCATCACCAATGTCGCCGCCGCGTCCAGCCGTCGCAAGGTGCGGCTGGTCAAAGGCAGCCATATCATCACGCCCAAATTCTGGCGCGGGGAACATGCGTTTTTGATCCAGAACCACGACAAGCGGGTGATTTTTGTCAATCCCTACGAAGGCGACAAAGCTCTGATTGGCACCACCGATATTGCCTATGACGGCCCCGCCGATCAGGTTCAGGCCGGTGAGGACGAGATCGCCTATCTGATCGACGCGGTAAATAGTTACTTCAAAGAGCAGCTTTCGCGCGATGATGTTCAGACGGCCTATTCCGGTGTGCGGGCGCTGTTTGACGACGGCCAGGGCAACCCCTCTGCCGTGACGCGGGATTACGTTCTGGATCTCGATGAAACCGATGGCGCGCCGCTGTTGAACATTTTTGGCGGCAAGATCACCACCTTCCGCGAACTCTCGCAAAAGGCGCTACAGCGTCTTGCCCCGACCTTTCCTGCCCTTGGCGGCGATTGGACGGCGCAGGCCCCCCTGCCCGGCGGCGATATGGATTCTGCGGATTTCGACGTCTTCGTCAACCAGATGAAGACCGCCTATCCTTGGCTGCCACGACCAGTGTTGCTGCATTACGCCCGGCTCTATGGCACGCGGATGCGGCATGTGGTGGGTGCGGCGACCTCGGTCTCTGGACTGGGGCGTCATTTCGGTGGGGCGTTATACGCCGCCGAAGCGCAATATCTGCGCCAGCAAGAATGGGCGCAAACCGCGCAGGATGTTCTGTGGCGACGCACCAAGCATTTGCTGCACCTCACACAAGCCGAACAGGCGGAATTCACCCGTTGGTTTGAAGACCACGCTGGCGAGGGGGGGCTGGTGACTGGCGGCCCTCGCCCCGTTGAAAGGCTCAGATCGTCCGGGACCGGCTGACCCTAACCCGGTGTGACGCCAGCATGTGCCGCGCGGGGGGCGGAGGGGCCTTTAATAACCGGCACCTATCCAAAACGATGGGTCTCAAGGCCCGAAACCCCCGGTTTCAGACGGAAAACACCGCCCTCTTGCGGATTTTGCGCCAGCTGCGCCGGCTCCATGGTGAACCGCGCCGATGTGACATAAAGGGTGTCAAGCTGCTCTCTGCCAAACGCGCAACTGGTTGGCCAGGAACAGGGTAAATCGACCACCCGATCAACATGGCCGTCGGGATCAAAACGCAGCAGGCACCCGCCCCCCACGACACGGCAATTCCAGATATATCCCTCGGCATCCATGGCTGATCCGTCGGGCAGCCCACGGTCAAACCCAGAGACGATCGGGCGACGGTTGGACAATTGGCCGCTGTGCGGATCATAGTCATAGCGATAGATTTCATTCGCGCCGGTATCGGCCGTGATCAATCCGCCGCTCTTGGGCCAGACCAAGGTGTTGGTTAGACCGAACAGGTCATTTGACAGCGGTTTGACGCCCCCATCCGGCAAACACCGATAGAGCCGCCCGGTATCTGCGGTCATGTCCATTGGGCTGCCGTCAGGCGCGATATTGTTCTGCATCGTGCCAATCCAGAACGCCCCGTCAGGCCCAACCACACCTTCGTTCAAACGATTGCCCGGCAGATCCGGCTCGATTCTCGCCAGGGTCCGAAAGTGATCGTCAAAATCCCAAAGACAGATTTCGCGGCTCAGCCCGACAATGGCACCGCCGTCTTTGCGCAGCCCGATTGACGTCACGAAATCCGGCGTGGACCAGCGTTGATGCGCCCCGGTTTCCGGCACCAGCGCGTGAATGGTTTTCCCAACAATATCAACCCATAACAGTCGCCTGCGCGGCACGTCCCAGACCGCGCTTTCGCCCACGATATCCTCTGCCGCAAAAACCAGTTCCACCAAGTTCTCTACCATCATTTTCGCCCCCTTTTCACGCAAGTGTTGACACAAGCTTAAAGCAAACCTAGCAATAGAACACAACAAACCTGTCTGACAGGATAGCGGCAAATTGAAAACAGGAGAGCGCAAATGACCGAGGAGACCGGCACCAACAGCAACCGGGTCAGCGAGACGATTGGCGTGATCACCCAACATATTCGCGCCAATGAACTGGGCCCGGGGGATCGTCTGCCAAGCGAAAACAGCCTCTCTCGTGAGTTGAACGTATCGCGCAGCGTCATTCGCGAGGCTTTCCGGTCATTGGCTGCGATGCGGCTGATCAACCTCAGCGTCGGAAAACGCGCCACGGTGGCCCAATTGGATCATGGGGCGATGTCGCTGATGATCGAACACGGCGTATTGACCGAACAGATCAGCGTTCAGCAGGTCTATGACGTGCGCCGGACCATCGAAACCCGCACGGTCACCCTTGCCAGCCTGCGCCGCACCGACGCCGAAGCCCAGCGCATTCGCCAGCACGCCATGGAAATGATGAAACACATCGAAGATGCGGATCAGGTCATGGAAAACGATCTGGCCTTCCACATGGCAATCGCCCAGGCCTCGCGCAATCCGGTGTTTGCCATGATCGTCGGCGCCTTTCAGGGTGTGGCACGCCAAAGCTGGCCAATCGGCTGGCGGTCCCGCAGCAGCTTCGACGCGCGCAAGGAGAACGTGCAAAACCATATCGACATCGCGGACGCCATCGCCACGGGCGACCCGGAAAAATCGGCCCGGCTCATGAAACTCCACTTCGACGACAGCACAAAGGTGCTGCTCGACGCTGGTCTGACCTGAGGTGACGCCATGAAAATCACCAAACTTGAAACCATTCGCGTCGAAGAACGCCCCAACCTGCTCTGGGTCCAGGTCCATACCGATGAGGGACTTGTCGGTCTGGGGGAAACCTTCTTTGGTGCCAAGGCCGTAGAGGCCTATATCCACGAAACCGTCGCGCCAATTGTGATCGGGCGCAATCCGCTGGAAATCGACAGGCTTTCGGCGGATCTGGTGGGTTATCTCGGATTTCGCTCAACCGGTGTGGAAACCCGTGGCAATTCCGCCTTTGACATCGCGCTGTGGGATTTGTTCGGCAAGGCCACCGGCCAGCCGATTGCCCAGCTTCTGGGCGGGTTCACGCGGCAGGATATTCGCACCTACAACACCTGTGCAGGCACCGAATACATCAAGAAAGCCAGCGGGCAGAACACCGACAATTACGCGCTGAAATCCGAAGCGGCAGATGGCTATGATGATCTGAACGCCTTTATGAATTGCGCCGATGAACTGGCCGTGTCGCTGCTGGAAGACGACATCACGGCCATGAAAATATGGCCTTTTGATGTGGCCGCCGAAAAAACCCGTGGTCAGTATATCTCGCCCTCCGACCTGAAATCGGCGCTTGTGCCCTTTGACAAGATCCGCAAGGCCGTGGGCGACAAGATGGACATCATGGTCGAATTCCATCTGATGTGGCAGTTGCTGCCCGCGATCGAAATCGCCCGCGCGCTGGAGCCCTATGGCACATTCTGGCACGAAGACCCGATCAAGATGGACAGCCTGTCCAGCCTGAAACGCTATGGCGCGGCCAGCAAGGCCCCGATTGCGGCGTCAGAAACGCTTGGCAGCCGCTGGGCCTTTCGCGATTTGATCGAAACCGGCGTGGCCGGGATCTTCAACCTCGACATCAGCTGGTGTGGCGGTCTGAGCGAGGCGCGCAAAATCGCCGCCATGGCCGAGACATGGCACCTGCCCATTGCCCCGCATGATTGCACCGGGCCGGTGGTGCTCTGTGCCTCGACCCATCTGTCTTTGAACGCGCCAAACGCATTGGTGCAGGAAAGCGTCCGGGCCTTTTATCGCACCTGGTATCGCGACCTCGTGACCGCGTTGCCGCCGGTCAAAAACGGCCGGATCACCGTGCCCCCCGGTCCGGGGTTGGGGATGGCGCTGAACCCGGATCTGGACCGGGCTTTCACGACATACCGGAAAACATCGGATGTCAGCGACATCTGATTTGAACATGCTCCAGGGAGGAGACCCAAGATGAAGAAACTGATGACCTCTGCCGCGCTGGCGGCACTGTTGATGGGCGGCACGGCCCAGGCCGAAGGAATGAACATCGTGTTCACCCACCATTCATCGGCGTCCAACACGTTCTGGCAGGCCGTCAAAAAGGGCTTTGACGATGCCTGTGGCAAGATCGGGGCCAATTGCCAAATGATCTTTACCCAGACCGAAGGATCCATCGAACAGCAGGCCGCCAATATGGAGGCCGCTTTGGCGCGCAGCCCGGATGCGTTGCTGACCTCGATCGTGGATGACCGCGCCCTTGATGACATCATTCAGCGCGCTGTTGATGCGGGTGTGATCACCATCGCCGTCAATGTGGACGACAGCGAAGGCGCCGCCGGCAACGCCCGTGCCGCATTTGTCGGTCAGGGGTTCCGCCCTGCGGGTTATGCGCTTGGCAAGGCGATGTCGGCCCATTTCCCGGCAGAGGGGCCAATCAAGGTGCTGGTTGGCATTTCCGCCCCGGGCCAGAACTGGTCCGAGGCCCGCGGTGGCGGTGTTCTCGACTTCATGGCCGACTACAAGGCCGCCAACCCGGATCGCGACATCAGCTATGAGCGGATCGATTCAGGCACGGACCTTGCGGTCACGGCCAACCGCGTCGGCGCCTATCTGAACGCCAACCCCGACACCACCGCCTATTTTGACACCGGTTTCTGGCATGCCTCTGTCGCCCGTGTCCTGAAGGATCGCGGCATTGCCCCGGGCGAGGTGCTTTTGGGTGGTTTCGACCTTGTCCCCGAGGCCGTGCAGCAGATGCAGGCGGGCTATATTCAGGCCCAGGTCGACCAGCAACCTTATATGCAGGGCTTCATTCCGGTCATGCAGGCCTATCTGGCGCATACCGTTGATCTGGCCCCGGCGAATGTCGACACCGGCCAGGGCATCGTGACCCCGGCCGATGCCGACACCATCATGGAACTGTCGGTCAAGGGTCTGCGCTAAGCGCATTCTGCACTGCAATGGGTTCGGCCGCGACATCGCGCGCGGTCGGGCCGTCACACGGAAAAAGGACATGCAGCAGATGAAACGCCTGCTCAAAATCTATATGGAAAAGCCTGAACTGGCGGCACTGGTCCTGCTGGTCCTGCTGGTTGTCGTGTTTCAGGTAAAGTCGGACGGGATCTTCCTGAACGCCAACAACCTGCGCGGCATTCTGGGCATCCTGCCCGAAATCGGATTGATGGTCATCGGCGTTACGATCCTGATGATCTGCGGCGAGTTCGATCTGTCCGTCGGGTCGGTCTTTGCCCTGATGCCCATGACCATGGCCGTTCTGATGGCCGATGGCGCGCCCTTCATCCTCGCGTTTATTGCGGGCATGGCCGCGTCTGCCGCCATTGGTTTCGTCAACGGTTTCCTGACGATCAAATACAATATCCCAAGCTTTATCACGACGTTGGGCATGTTGTTCATCGCCCGCTCGCTGACCATTGTGATTTCGGGTGGTTTCCCGCCCTTGTTGCCCAATGATCTGCCGAACTGGCTGTTCACCGTCTTTGTCGGCCCCGGCGAATTGTTCCGCATGTCCTTTGTCTGGTTCGTCCTTGTTGCGGTGCTGGCCTCGCTGATGATGAGCCGGACGAATTTCGGCAACTGGATCCGTGCCACCGGGGGCTTTCTGCCCGCCGCCCAGGCGATGGGCATCCCGACCGCGCGTGTCAAAATCGCCTGTTTCATGCTGTGTTCCATGCTTGCCGGATTTGCCGGCATGATCCAGGTGCTGCGCCTTGGCTCGCCCCTGCCGTCCATCGGCGAAGGCTGGGAGCTTCAGGCCGTTGCCGCGGCTGTCATCGGCGGCACCGCGTTGTCCGGTGGGATTGGCGCCGTTCTGGGGGGCGTGATCGGCGCAATCCTGATCCGGGTGATCGACAATGGGCTAGTCCTGTCGCAGGTCGATGCCAATTGGTTCAAATTCGCCATCGGCTTCCTGACCATCTTTGCGGTTGTCGTGAACACCTGGCTCGGCAAACGCGCCAAGGCCATCAAGGTGGAGACCTGAGCCATGACCCAACCAATTATCTCGGTGCGCAACCTGCACAAATGGTACTCGGGCGTGCATGCGCTGAAAGGGGTCTCTCTGGATTTCTCACCAAACGAAGCCGTCGGGCTGATCGGTGACAATGGTGCGGGAAAATCGACCCTGATCAACATTCTGTCCGGCGCGCAACAGGCCAGCGAGGGCGAGATCTTTCTCGACAATCAAAAGGTCAGCATCCGCAATCCGCGTGACGCCATGGATCTTGGGATCGAGACGATTTACCAATATAATTCCATGGTGCCAACGATGAGCATCGCCCGCAACATGTTCATCGGACGCGAGCCGTTGAAGTTTTCGATGCTTGGCCTTGGGGCGATGGACCACAGGAAAATGGCCGAGGAAAGCGTCGCGGCGATTGCCGGCGCCGGGCTGCATCTGCGTTCGCCCGATGCATTGGTGGGCGAACTTTCCGGCGGTCAACGCCAGGGTGTGGCCATCGCCCGGGCGATGCATTTCAAATCCAAGGTCATGATCCTGGACGAACCGACCAACCATCTGGCGGTCAAGGAAACCAACAAGGTGATCGACTTTGTTCAAAGTCTCAAAGACCTGAACATCACCGGCATTTTCATCAGCCACAACATTCATCACGTCTTTGAATGTTGCGACAGGATCGTCGCCATGGCCCGCGGTGAGGTGGTGTTGGATAAGCGCACAACAGACACCAACATGGACGAAGTTCTCGACGTGTTGTGAGGAGGAAAAACATGGCAAATCTGACAGGAAAATCGGTTCTTTTGACCGGCGGTCTGGGCACGTTGGGGGGCGCTCAGGCCAGCAAACTGGCCGCCGAAGGCGCCCGCGTCGTGGTGCTGGACCGTCCCGACAGCGCCGATGCAGATGCCCGCGCGGCGGCCCTGGGCCGGGATGTCAGCTTCTTTGGCTGCGACCTGAACGACCTTGCAGGCACCGAAAAGACCGTTGGCGCATTGATCGCAAAATCCGGCGGTTTTGACATCCTGATCAACAACGCGGCCCTGATCATCAACAAACCACATGAGGACTTCACCCTCACCGAATATGAAGACCAGATCCGGGTCAATTCCTCGGCAGCCTTTGTGCTGACCCGCCTTTGCGCGGGCACAATGAAGGCAAAGGGCTATGGCAAGGTGGTGAATTTCACCTCTGTCACCCTGACCGGCCAATGGGACGGCTATGTGCCCTATATCACGTCAAAGGGGGCAATGCTGGGGCTGACAAAATCCATGGCGCGCGAACTGGGTCCGCATGGGATCAACGTCAATGCCGTGTCGCCGGGTGCCATTGTGTCCGACGCCGAAGAACGCATTTTTGGCGACCGATTGCAGGAATACAATGATTGGGTGCTGGAACGCCAATGCCTGAAAACCCGCATCCTGCCCGAACATGTGGCCGATCTGGTGCATTTTCTGGTGTCTTCCGCCGCTGACAGGATCACCGGCCAGAACTACAATATCGACGGCGGATGGTAGATTTGACAATTCTCGGCGCAGGGCTGGCCAAGCTGGCCCTCGCCCCGTCGATTGGCGGTGGGATTGCCCGGCTGGACGTGGACAGCCGCCCGGTGTTGCGCCCCTGGGCCGGTGATGCGGACACTCCGTTTTCGCTGGCCAGCAATATTCTCGTCCCCTTTTCCAACCGCATATCCGGTGGTGGTTTCGATTGGGATGGCATCCGCCACAACCTTGCCCCGAACCTGACCGGAGAGGCCTGTCCGATCCATGGCGACGGGTTTCAAAGACCGTGGGTGGCCGAAAAATCCGGCAATTCCGCCCGCCTGACGCTTGAACACGGGTCTTTTGGCCCGTGGCACTACCATGCGGTTCAGGATTTTGTCCTGACCGCCAGGGCGATGATCGTCACGCTCAGCGTCACCAATACCGGCCCCGATCCGCTGCCCTTTGGCTGTGGGTTTCACCCCTGGTTTCCGCGCAGCGCCAAAACCCGCCTTGGCTTCAACGCCGAAACGGTCTG
This sequence comes from Marinovum sp. J2-8, assembly GCF_055808435.1. Lineage (NCBI taxonomy): Bacteria > Pseudomonadati > Pseudomonadota > Alphaproteobacteria > Rhodobacterales > Roseobacteraceae > Marinovum > Marinovum sp. J2-8. Next base: position 78,108 of record NZ_JBVVRZ010000004.1, read on the forward strand.
GCTAGAGGATGCCGCTTACCTCCCGACCAAGCAGCTGAGCCTGTCGACCGCCCCCAATTGGGATTTCTCGCGGCCCCGCGCCTTGCCCGACACATGGATCAACAATGGCTATACCGGTTGGCATGGCCCCGCGCATATCCAACAGGGCCACGACGCCATGTCCTGCACCCTGACCGCGACGAACACCCTGAGCACCGCGCTGGTGTTCTCACCTGCGGTTGGCGCGGAATTCTTCTGTTTTGAACCCGTTTCGCATCCGGTCGACGCCTTTCACCTGCCCGGCCATCCCGGCCTGCAAACCCTTCACAGCGGCGACACCATGCGGGCCGCCATGACCCTTGACTGGGGTGTCACATGATCATGGCCGACCATGGCCGGGTGGTCACACCGCGCCGGACAGGCTGAGACCGCCCAGCCGCCCCCGCACCGCCCTGCTGACGCTTTCGACAATCGCCTGCGGGAACTGGTTTGGCAGCGCATCCGCCGCAATGTCGAGCGCCGCAGTGGCACGGGCCTCGACCTCTTCGATCAGCGCCTTGGCGCGCCCAGCCGCAAGGCCCGCACGCATCGCGGTTTGCATGAAATGGCGACCATGGATCTGGTCAAACCGATAATGTCGGCTGGTCCCGACCGACATCGCCATCTTCATCTGTTTGCGCTCGATTTGGCGGGCGTCAAACGCCCCCTGCGCAGTGACGATGTCATAGAGCGGGGTCATGCGGTAACTGCCGCCGGGGCCAAGAAACATACTGAAATTCTTGGCATGGGCATCTGTCGCCCCCATCAGCCAGAACACGATCTGCGCCCTGAGAAAGATGTCCTGATCCTCGATCGGGGTGTCACTGCCCCGGAGCAGCCCCAGCACATCCCCCATCCCCGGCCCGCCTTCGTTTTGATATTTCAGGGTCGGCGGGACTGACAGCGCCTGACAGCAATCCTCCTGTGGCAGACGCAACAGGCGGCCATCCTGCGTCCAGCGGCGATCAAAGCGTTCGATGACCAAAGCGTCGGTTTCTCCGAAGGTTTCCATCACCGCCTTGTTCACCGGCAGGCCGAAAGCTTCGGTGAGTTTCAGGCAATAGAATTCGTTCTCGACACTGTTCGACAGGTCGATCCCCCCGGCAGCTTGCCGATCTGCGTCTTGAACAGATGTGTCGTGGGTGTTGCGCCATGCGGCTTGATCCACTGGCCCTGATGCCACAGCAGCGCGGTTTTTTCCTGCGCCCCCGCAATCGAGATCCGGAACGCGTCATCACGGGTCAGACCAAGCGGCGCCTGACTCAACCCGGTCAGCAGCCTCTCGATGGCGGCGGCATCGACCGCCTCTCCCCCGATCTGGCCGGTTGCATCCGGGGCATCCTCTTCGCCAGTGACGAACTGAAGCGCGCCGACACAATCATGGCCGATCTTGGTCAGCAGGCTATAGGCATCTGTCCCGCGCGCACCGACCTTTTCGGCCACAAGACGACGAAGGTGATCCGAATCCGGCAGCAGGTTTTCGAAAACGGCGATAACCGGTTCACCCCGATATGGCGTCTCGCGCAGCGGCAACGACAAGGACACCGGCATCGCATGTTGCCAGCCCAGCCAATCCGCCGCATAGGAAAACCCGATCGCACCGCTGGCCGCCCGGCTCAGGGTTCCGACGCGGCGGTTGTTCATATAGACCCGCAAGGGCGCAAAGGCCGGACGCCGCCCCATCAGAATATCTCTTCGATGTCGCTGGCATCCCCTTTGGACCGCGCGCCGATCCGAAATTCCAGATCAAGCGCGGACAGGACGGCCAGGAGAGAGTCCAGTTTTGCGGGCTTTTCGCCGCTCTCCATGCTAGAGATCGTCGCCTGCCGCAGCCCCGCACGTTCGGCAAGCTGCTTCTGGGTCCAGCCCTGCGCCTTGCGGGCGCGCTGGATGAGAGTGCCGATTTGTCTTGCGGTGCGGGCCAGATCGCTCATGCCGCAAAGATACGCTAAAGCGAATAAAATGTCTATATGCGCTGTGGCGTATAACGCCACTTTATACGCCACAGCGTGTACAGAAGTCGCAGGATGGGACCAGGCTTTGGGCGGCTATCGCCCATGGCACAACGCGCTCAGCAGGCGCGCAAACATACGCGTCGCGACCGAAGGCACCTCTTCGGCCCGGCTCATGATGCCGACCGCGCCCCGGGTGGCAGTCAGATCAAGGTTCAGCGGCACCAGACGCCCCTGCGCGATGTCATCCGCAACCACCCCCTTGCTGATGATCCAGACCGTATCGGGATCCGCCAGCGCAATGCCGCGCCCGAATGCCGGTGACGTCGTCTCTATCCGGTCGGAAAAAAGCGGCACCCCCCGCGCGATCAACAACCGTGCGACCAATGGGCGGATCGCAGAATCCGCAGGCGGATAAAGCACGCGAAACCCGTCCAGCCCGCCGATATCGCAAAGATCCTGCGCCCGGCTGTCGGGGCGGGCCACCACCACCACCTCTTCCGAATAGAGCTGCTGAAAGCTGAGACCGACCATCGTGTCGGGTTTGCCAAGACGCCCGACAACCAGATCAAGCCCGCCACTGCGCAAGCGCGCGGTCAGGTCATGATGCGGCCCCTCGTGCACTTCGATCAAGGTATCGGGGCTTTTCGCACAAAAGGCACGGACCGCATCCGGCAACAGGGACGACGCCACACTGGGCAACGCGCCAAGCTTCAACTGACCTGCGGCGCTGCTGGCGGCCTGAATGCTGCGCAACCCGTGCCGCAGCGCAGCGGTACTCTGCTCCGCGAATTGCAGAAAAACCTCGCCTTGCGGGGTCAGGGCCACACCGGATCGGCTGCGCTCCATCACCACCACGCCCAGAATATCCTCCAGCTCCTTCAGCGTTTTCGAAATCGCCGGCTGCGTCAGGTTCAACTGCTCTGCGGCGATCTTGAAACTGCGGGCGCGGGCGATGGCACTGAACGCATCCAGATGGCGGAACTTGATACGTCGATCCATATTCATTCCAATTTTGGCAACCAAATAGCGTATAATGTCATTTTGAATATCCGCAAAGCCATGTCAAACAGGATCATCAATGTCGGGAGAGTGATATGAAAACCCAGGTCGCAATCGTTGGGGGCGGGCCATCCGGGCTTTTGCTGGCGCAGCTTCTGCACAAGCGGGGGATCGACAGCGTGGTTCTGGAGCGCAAGACAAAGGACTATGTCCTTGGGCGCATCCGCGCAGGTGTTCTGGAACGCGGGCTGGTGAGCCTGATGGAAGAAGCCGGTTGCGCCGATCGCCTGCATGCCGAGGGCATTCCCCATGATGGCACGCTTGTGTCTTATGGCGACGAGATGTTTCGCATTGATTTCACCGAACATACCGGCACCCCGGTCATGGTCTATGGCCAGACCGAGGTGACGCGCGACCTGTATGAAGCGCGCGAAAAGGCCGACGGCAAGATCGTGTTCAACGTAGAAGACGTGGTGATCGACGGTGCCGACACCGACACGCCGCATGTCTATTACACCGTTGACGGCGCGGCGCATCGTTTGGATTGCGATTTCGTTGCCGGTTGTGACGGGTTTCACGGTGTCAGCCGCCAGACCATCCCGCTGGATGTGCGGAAGGAATACGAAAAACTCTATCCCTTTGGCTGGCTCGGCATCCTGTCGGAAACGCCGCCGGTCAATCACGAACTGATCTATGCGAATTCGCCCCGTGGGTTTGCGCTTTGCTCAATGCGAAACCAGAACCTCAGCCGGTATTACATCCAATGCTCGCTAAGCGACAAACCAGAAGACTGGACCGACGAAGCGTTCTGGCAAGAGCTCAAGCGCCGCATCCCCTCTGCCCAGGCGGACAAGCTGGTCACCGGGCCGAGCATCGAAAAATCCATTGCGCCGCTGCGGTCCTTTGTGACCGAACCGATGCGCTGGGGGCGGCTGTTCCTCTGTGGTGATGCGGCGCATATCGTGCCGCCGACCGGTGCCAAGGGTCTGAACACCGCCGCCTCTGACGTGCATTATCTCTATAACGGTCTGTGCGAGTATTACGAAAACGGCAGCAGCAAAGGCATTGATACCTATTCAGAAAAGGCGCTGGCCCGCGTCTGGAAAGCGGAACGGTTCAGCTGGTGGTTCTCGTCCTTGATGCACACCTATCCGCATCAATCCGAATTCGACCTGAAAATGCAGGTCGCCGAGATCGAATTCCTGCGGTCGAATACCGCCGCACAAAAGGCGATGGCGGAAAATTATGTCGGATTGCCCTATTGATGCGGGCCGTGAATGCAAATGGGGTGACATTGCATGTGCAAGAGGCAGGCGATCCCAAAGGCGCGCCGGTTCTGTTTGCCAATTCGCTGGGCACCGACCTGCGGCTCTGGGATGCCTTGATCCCCCTGCTTCCCGACGGCTTGCGCCTGATCCGGTTTGACAAACGCGGTCATGGGCTGTCGGAATGTCCGACCGGGCCTTATGCCATCGACGACCTGACCCGCGATGCCGAGGCGCTGATCACGGCGCTGGACTGCGGGCCGGTGACCTTTGTCGGCCTGTCCATCGGCGGCATGATCGCCCAGAATCTGGCGGCACGCCGTCCCGATCTGCTGCGCGCATTGGTTCTGTCCAACACGGCCGCGAAACTGGGCGACGCCACATCCTGGAATGATCGCATTGCCGCCATTGCGACCAATGGCCTGCCCGCGCTGGAGGCCGCGATCCTCGACCGGTGGTTCGGCCCCCGCTTTCGCGCCAGCAAGGACGCCACCCTTTGGGGCAACATGCTGACCCGCACGCCAGAGGCCGGATATCTTGGTTGCTGCGCCGCGATTGCCGCCACCGATTTGACCGACACAACCCGCGCCCTGCGTCTGCCTACGCTGGTCATCGCAGGCAGCCATGATGGCGCCAGCCCACCCGACCTTGTCGCCGCCACCGCCGCGCTGATCCCCGGCGCGGCGTTCCATGTGATTGATGGTGCGGGCCACCTGCCCTGCGTCGAAGATCCCGCAGCCTATGCTGCCATCCTGAACCCGTTTCTGAAGGAGCACGCCGATGTCTGAGCGATTTGAAAAAGGCATGGCCACGCGCCGGTCGGTTCTGGGCGACGCGCATGTCGACCGCGCCGAGGCCAACAAGACCACATTCGATGAACCCTTTCAGTCGATGATCACCGAAGGTGCTTGGGGCACGCTTTGGGCGGATGACGCCATAACCAAACGGGAAAGGTCGATGCTCACCCTGTCGCTTCTGGCGGCCACCGGCAATTTCGAAGAAATCCCGATGCATGTTCGTGCCACCGCCAACACTGGCGCCAGCCCGCAGGACGTGCTGCAATCCTTCATGCATGTGGCGGTCTACGCCGGCGTGCCGCGCGCCAACCATGCGATCAAACTTGCGAAACAGACCTTTGCAGAGATGGGAGTTCCCGTATGAGCCATCCGAAAACACCAACAGCGGGCGGCTTCATCCCGCGCGACCGTGATTGGCAACCCGACGCGCTGACACCCCGCTACAAGACCAGCGTGCGGCGCAGCCCCCAATCCGCGCTGCTGTCGTTTCCATCGACACTCAGCGAAGAGACCTCGCCCATCTTTGGCCACGCCATGCTTGGCGCGTTGGACAATGATCTGATCCTGAACTACGCCCAACCCGGCGAAAGCGCGATTGGCCCACGCATCATCGTGCATGGCCGGGTGCTGGATGAAAACGGTCGCGGCGTGCCGGGGGCCCTGGTCGAGTTCTGGCAGGCCAATGCAGGTGGGCGCTATCGCCACAAGAAAGAAAGCTACCTCGCCGCGCTTGATCCCAATTTTGGCGGCTGCGGGCGCACGATCACGGCGGAAGACGGATCATATGAGTTCCGCACCATCTATCCCGGCCCCTACCCCTGGCCCAACGGCATGAACGACTGGCGCCCGGCGCATATCCATTTCTCGCTTTTTGGCCATGGATTTGCACAGCGCCTGATCACCCAGATGTATTTCGAGGGCGACCCCCACATCCCGCTCTGTCCGATCCTGAGCACCGTCAAATCACAGGCGGCGGTGGATGCGCTGACCGCCCTGCTCGACATGAACCGCACGGTGCCGATGGACAGCCGCGCCTTCAAATTCGACATGGTGCTGCGCGGGCGTCGCCAAACCTATTTCGAGAACCGCAAGGAAGGGCTATGACGATGCGCTGCAATAGTGGAAACTGGTTCTGCGGTCCGATCCGCGACACGCGAGGAATGTGATATGCAAAAGCTCGACTATTTGCGCGAAAGCCCCAGCCAGACCGCGGGCCCCTATGTCCATATCGGCTGCACCCCCAATTTCACCGGCATCGACATCTACGGCGGCGATCTTGGCACCTCGATGAAGACCGGCCCGGTTCAGGGCGAGGAGATCACGGTCAAGGGCACGGTGTTCGATGGTACCGGCACGCCGCTGCGGGATGCGATGATCGAAATCTGGCAACCGGATGCGGCGGGCCTTTTCCCCTCGGCCAATGAAACGCGCGGCACGGCTGATCCCAATTTCACCGGCTGGGGCCGGTCGCCCGGCGATATGGTGACCGGCGAATTCACCTTCGAAACGGTCAAACCCGGCGCGGTCCCCTTTCCCGACGGGCGGATGCAGGCCCCCCACATCACGGCCTGGGTCGTGGCGCGGGGCATCAATATCGGCCTGCACACCCGCATCTATTTCGAAGACGAAGACGCGGCGAATGCCGCCGATCCCGTCCTGGCCCGCGTCGAACACCAGAACCGGTTGCCGACATTGCTGGCCCGAAAAGAGGCCGACGGCGTCTATCGTTTCGACATTCACCTGCAAGGGCCGAATGAAACCATCTTCTTTGATGTATAAGGCTTTCCCATGACCAAACCCTGCATCATCTGCGTCGCCATCACCGGATCAGTGGCCACCAAGGACAACAACCCCGCCGTGCCGATCACCATCGCGGAACAGATCGAAAGCACGCAAGAGGCGTTCGAAGCCGGGGCCGCCATCGTGCATGCCCATGTGCGCGATGATGCGGGCAAGCCGACCTCGGACACCGACCGCTTTGCGCGGCTCAAGGAAGGGCTGGAAAAGCATTGTCCCGGCATGATCATCCAGTTTTCGACCGGCGGCAGGTCCGGTTCGGGCAAGGAACGCGCCGGGGCTTTGCCTGTCCGCCCGGACATGGCATCCATTTCGGTCGGCTCGTGCAATTTCCCGACCCGGGTCTATGAAAATTCCCCGGATCTGGTCGACTGGCTGGCGGGCGAGATGCGCGAGCATGACATCCTGCCCGAGATCGAGGCCTTTGATCTCAGCCACATCCATCAGGCGGTCGCAATGCACAGGGACGGGCGGTTGCCGCGCAAGCTTTATGTGCAATTCGTCATGGGCGTGAAAAACGCAATGCCGGTCGACCGCGACGTGTTCGACTATTACGTACGCACCATGCAGCGGTTGGCACCAGAGGCCGAATGGTGCGCCGCCGGCATCGGCCGCCATCAGATCGAGGTCAACGAATGGAGCATCGCCGCCGGCGGTCATACCCGCACCGGGCTTGAGGACAACGTGCGCATTGATCGCGACACGCTGGCGCCCTCGAACGCGGCATTGGTCCAGCGCGCAGCGGCACTTTGCGAAAAATACGAAAGACCGGTCGCAACCTGGCAACAGGCGCGTGACATCCTCGGTCTGCGACCGCTGGCGGTCTAGGGCCGCCGGGACACCCCCGACCCTGCGGCACGATCCCCCGCAGCCAACCGGCGCGCCGATCACCGTGTGACTGCTCACATTGTAACTGATTACAGTGTGGCAGATCACAGTGTAACTGCGCGCGCCGCTGTGCCCTCATGCGCTTGGGCGCGGCGGTCAGACAAGTGTCCCCGGCCCACCGGCGATGGAATGGTGGCCTTGAAACTGCGTCACGCCCTCATAGCCGAAGTTCCGGCCAATGCCGGATTTCTTAAATCCGCCGAACGGCCCATTGTTGTCCATCGCTGACGGCCCATGTGCATTGACAAAGGTATAACCCGCCTCGATCCGACGTGACAGCGCGACCGCACGGTCGCTATCGGCGGTCCAAACCGACGAGGCGAGGCCGAATTGGTCATCATTTGCCATGGCGATGGCCGCATCCTCAGTGTCAAAAGGCACAAGCGGCAGGATGGGACCAAACTGCTCTTGGCGCACGACGGACAGTGCGGGATCGGCGTTAAACACCAAAACTGGCCGCTGAAAGAATTCATCCCGATAAAGCGCCGGATCGGGCACCTGCCCCAGCTCCTGCACATCCTGCCCGGCGGCGCGCGCCTCGGCGATCATGTCGGTCACCACCCTGAGCTGTTTGGCATTGTTCATCGGCCCCATCGTGGTGTCGGGCAACAAGCCATCGCCAATCACCTGGGCATCCACCGCCGCGCGCAATCCTTCGGCCACTTCTTCGAAACGCGACCTGTGCACATACAGGCGTTTCAGCGCGTAACAGATCTGACCGGTCGACATGAAAGCCGCGCGGTAGAGACGTTGAAACACATCACCCGTCAGGTCGGCGTCATGACAGACAATCCCGGCGTCATTGCCGCCAAGCTCCAGCGTGACCGGCGTGATATTGTCCGCCGCCACTTTCATCACATGCCGCCCGACTTCAACCGAGCCGGTGAAATTCACATAGCGCACCAGCGGATGACCGATGATGGCATCCCCGATCCGGCTGGCCGATCCCGTGACGATATTCACCACTCCGGGCGGCAGCATCTCGGCAATGCGGTGCAACGTCATGGCCGGGGCAAGGGCCGAATTGGCCGAGGGTTTGACCACAACCGTATTGCCCGCCATCAGCGCCTGCGGCAGCTTCGCCCCAAGGATCGCCAGCGGCCAGTTCCAGGGCACCACCAATGCCGCAACACCGCGCGGTTGACGGGTGATGATGGTGTCGTTTGGCGCGGCGCTGATCACCTCGTCCTGCGCCAGACGGCTGGCATAGCCCGCACATTGCAGAAAACGCTCGCCAAGGCGGCTGATCTCCAGATGCGTTTCGCGCAGGATCTTGCCATGTTCACGGGTGAACAGACGCGCGCGGCTGTCGACCTCTTTCATGTCCTGGGTGATCGCGGCGGCAACCTTGCGCAGCATGTCTGCCCGCGCGTCATAGCCAAGCGCAGCCCAGGCGGGAAAGGCCCGATGGGCGGCCTGCATCGCGCGCTCGACATCCTGCGGCGTGCCCGCCGCCGCCCGACCAACCAGTTCGGCGGGGCGTGCGGGGTTGTGGATCGCATAGGTTCCCCCATCTGATGCGGGCCGCGCGGCACCATCAATGAAAAGCTGCGTTTCGACGATATCGGTCATGGGACGCCTTTCTTAGCGCATCGCGTTGGGCAGGAATGTCGCGATTTCCGGGATGTTGAGGATCAAGATACCGCCCAGCACCATCGCGATGAGATAGGGCAGCACCCCAAGGAAGATCGACAGCAACGGGATTTCCGGCGCCACCGATTTGACCACAAAGACGTTCATGCCAATCGGCGGGGAAATCAGCCCCAGCTCGATCACGATAATCACCAAAATGCCGAACCAGATCAGGTCCACCCCCAGTGACGACAGCGACGGCAGGAACACCGGGATGATCAAAAGCAGAATGCCGATGGATTCAAACACCATGCCAAGCAACACACAGATCGCACAGATCATCAACACCAGCCCCGTCGGACCCAACCCCCAGCCCAGCACAAGCGCTTGCAGGTCATAGGGCATGCCGGTCAGATTGACGAATTGCGCCAGGATCAGCGCCGAAAAGACAATGGCAAAGATCATCGCCGTGGTGGTGACCGTCTCTTGAAACACCCCCCAGAGGCTCTCGCGATCCAGGAAGTGCCCGCGAAACACCCCGAACACAAAGGCCCCGGCACAGCCCACGGCGGCGGCTTCGGTCGGGGTAAAGATCCCGACATAGATCCCGCCCAGAACCACGCTGAATAGAAGGATCACCGGCCAGGTGGAATAGGAGGCGCGCAGCGTGTCACGCAACGACATGGCCACACCTTTGGGGCCGAAATCAGGGCGCAGGCCGGTGACGATCACAACGGCCGCCATGAACAGAACGATCAACAGGATACCGGGCAGGATGCCCGCGATGAACAACAGGCCGATGTCCTCACCCGCGACAATCCCGTAGATTGCCAGCGGCACAGAGGGCGGGATCATGATCCCCAGCGTGCCACCGGCGGCGATGGTGCCTGCGGCGAAACCCTCGTTGTATTTGAATTCGCGCATGGGCGGCACGGCCACGCGGGTCATGGTGGCCGCCGTGGCCAGGGACGATCCGCACACCGCCGCAAAGCCCGCACAGGACAGCACCCCCGACAGCGCCAGCCCACCCCGGAACCGGCCCAGCCAGGCATAAGAGGCCGCAAAAAGATCGCGACTGATGCCCGAACGATGGATGAACGCCCCCATCAGCACAAAAAGCGGGATGATCGACAGGCTGTAATTCAACGAGGTTTCCACGATCCACTGCGAAGACACCGACAGCGCGGCGCTCATCCCGCGCAGATACATCAATCCAAAAAACCCCACCGCAAGCGTGGCAAAGGCCAGCGGCACGCCGATAAAGGCCAGAAACAGCAAAATGCCAAAGCCGGTCAGTGCAAGTTCCATAAGTCAGCTCAATTCGTTGGATTGCGGGTCGTCGGATTGCGGGGAATGTGGCGGGGACTTGCGCGGGTCTTCACGCATCGCGGCAAAGGCCGCGACAATGGCCAGCGCCGCGAGACCGGCCATCGCCGCGATGATCCAGATCATCGGCAGGCGCAGCACAATGCTGTTTTCCGGGTAATGGGTCAGATCCCAGACCCGCCAGACCAGAATGCCCGCAACGCCCACCGTCCCGACCAAGGTCATCACGTCGAAAATGCCACGATAGCCCCGGCGAAAATGTTTCAGCAACAAGGGCTCGAACAGGGACACGTTCACATGGCCCCGGTCGCGGGTCACCGCGAACATGCCGCCAAAGACGACGACCCCCAAAAGCATCTGGATCATCTCGGCCGACCCGAAAACCGGGCTGTTGAAGAAATAGCGCAGGATCACTTCGGCGCAGGTGATCACAACCATTGCGACAAGCGCCATTGCGCCCAGAATGATCGTGGCTTTGCGAATGAACCGCATGGTGCCCCCTCCCGGTGTGTGGAATTTTCCGGGCCAGCCGGAACACGGCGGCCCGGAAACCGATGGTCAGTCGCCCGATTTGGCGGCCACAGCCGCGCGGGCCGCTTCGACAACCGCCCGACCGTCAATGCCATAGCGCGACTGGATGTCTTCGGCCCATTTGGCCTCGACCCCTGCTGCGGCGTCGCGCATTGCGGCCAAAAGCTCCGCCTCGATCGGGGCAAATGTCACGCCCATCGCTTCCAGCTGGCTGCGTGCTGCTGCGTCGGCGGTGTTGGTCGCCTCTCCCAGCCGGGTGGCAAGCGCCAGCCCCGACAGATCCGTGATCGCCGCGCGGTGATCGTCCGACAGGCGGTCCCAGGCGCGTTGGTTGAAGAAGATCGAGAAATTCGCCGATTGCAGCGCCGGCGACATGTCAACGCAGGACTGGGTATAAGGCGCGACACCAAAGGACACGATGGTTTCCATCGACAGGCCAAGATGGGCGTCAACGGTATTGCGCGAGGCCAGTTCCTGCACCTGAACCGCAGGAGAGGCCGTGATCGCCAGATCCATCGCCGCCAGCGTATCGGCAATCGTGCCGGGCAAAGCCCAGACGCGGCGCTCCCGCAGCTCTTCCAGCGTGGTGATCGGCGTATCGGTGACCGAACACAGGAACGTCGGCCCCAGATGGAAGCCCGACACCATCTCGACGCCGCGCAGCACCTCTGCCTCGGCAAAGGTGTCGACGTAGGACTGCCAGAAGACCTCGGATGCGGCGGCACTGTCACCCAGGCTGATGAACGGCATCTGCGTGACCATCGTGCCGGGGGCAGAATGCGCAAGGAACCCGTTGAAGATAAACCCGCCATCGGCCACGCCGTTGCGCACCGCATCAACCACACCCGGCGGCGGCGAAACAGATTGCGCGGGAAAGGTGATGCGCACCGCGCCATCGGTCGCTTCGGCGATGTCATCGGACCAGGCCTGAAACACCGGCCAGACAAAATGTGTCTTCGGAAAGAAGATATTGAAACTCAGTTCGGTTTCGGCCGCAACTGGCGCTGCGAATGCGGTGGTGGCCAGCGTTGCGGCGGCACAAAATGTGCGAATGGTCATGAATGTCCTCCCTGAATGTGGCCGAGTGGCCAGTGGACAGACGTTACCCGGCCCCAGCGATAAGCATCAGTGATGTTTTTGAAATCGCGATTGATCCCGGTTATCGCTCAAAGCGATGTCACGCGCCGCCGAATACACATTGCCAGCGCGTCGGCAGCAGGGGTCAGGGGGTGCCCCGCCCGCGACATCAACGAAATCCTGAGCGGGGCGATCTCTTCTCGGATCGGGATCGGTGCGATGTTCCAGCTTCGTCTGACCCCGTCCATCAACAGCGCCGGAAAGGTACAGACCGCGCCCAGACTTTCGACCAGCGACAATGCCCCGAAGTAGGATTTCGGAGGTGGTCAAAGCCATCGGCGGCGTCAGACCGTGATCCACAAAAGGTTGGCGAAAAATATCCCCCGGACCGGTCGGCGCGCCGATCATGATCCATTGCGCTTCGGCCAACTCGCCCAGGGATCGTGCCTTCAGCAGCGGTGAGCTGTCCGAGGTCACCACCTGAATTGGCGTGTCGATCAGATGCTCGATCGTCAGCTCACGTGTCATGCCAATTGGCGGTTCGGGACCGATCAAAAGGTCGATACGCCCCTCGCGCAGCGGCTTTATGGCGCCCGGAAACAGGCCGCTCGACAGGCGGACCTCGATATTGGGATGGGTTTTGCGAAACAGCGTCAGGGCGCGGGGCATGATCCGCATCGCCGCCAGCGGCGACAGACAGACATTGACCGCCCCCACCTGTTCGCCGCGCAATTGCGCGACCTCTTCGTCCAGACGTTCGATTTCCGACGCAATCGTGCGCGCCCGCACCAGAATACGCTCGCCGATCTCTGTCAGCTCGACCCCGCGAGAGGTGCGCGAGAACACCGAAACCCCAAGCTCCTGCTCGGCCTGGCGCAGGGATTGCGTCAGCGCAGGCTGGGATTTGTCGAGATGCTTGGCCGCGGCCCGCAGGCTGCCGTGCTCTGCGATTGCGACCAGAACTTGAATGTGTTGCGGCTTCATAGCGATCAGAAAGACTTATACATAGCGCTTTTTCAAGACTTTTCATGATCACAGGGCCCCGCCTAGGGTGCGGCGAACCCAAAAGGAGCCGATCATGCAGAAACTGACCTATGCCGTCACGGGTGTCGCAAGCGGTATCGGTGCCGAACTGGCGCGCATTCTCAGGGCGCAGGGCCATGCGGTGATCGGCTTCGATATTCATGAAACCCGCGACACCGTCGACCGGTTCATCGCCTTGGATCTGGACGACCCCGACAGCATAGCCGAGGCCGCCGCCGCCGTTGACACCCCGCTGGACGGCTTGTGCAACAATGCGGGTCTGCCGCCGCGCACCGGGCTGGAAAAGGCGATCCTTCAGGTGAATTTCCTTGGCACACGCGCCTTTACCCAGGCCATGCTGCCGCATCTGCAAAAGGGCGGCTCTATCGTCAATATGGCCAGCCGCGCGGGCCACGGCTGGCGCGACGGGGTGGACCAGGTCAAGCGCCTTGCCAGCCTGACCCGGCGCGACCAGCTTGCCAGTTTCATCAAATCCGAAGGGATCGACGCCACCCGCTGCTACAATCTCTCGAAAGAGGCGATGATCCTGTGGACCGTGTCCGAGACCGAGGCGATGGTGCAACGCGATCTGCGCGTCAACTCGCTCAGCCCCGGCGGCATCGCCACCGGCATCCTTGGTGATTTTCAAAAGGCTTTTGGCGCGCAAATGGCCAGAAACGTCGCACGCGCCGGACGCCCCGGCACGCCCGCCGAAATCGCGGAAATCGCCGCATTCCTGCTGTCGCCGACATCGAACTGGATCAAGGGCACCGATATTGCCATCGACGGGGGCATGGGGGCCTTTAACATGACCGATGTCATGGCGCTTGATGTGCTGCGTCTACCGACGAACAAGGGCGCCGCATGACCCCCTGTGACCCACTGTGCGACCTGTCCAAGGCGCGCGGCTACGGTTTGCGCGGCCCGGCGCGGGGGCACACAGATCGGTGGCACGGGGCGAAACCAACTTTGAACGCGCCTTAAAACCTATCGTTCGTCAAAGGCTTGGCGGGATTTGCGAATATCGTCGTGGTGTGTCGCCGCCCAGTCCACCAGCAACTTGAGCGGCCCCAGCACCCCCTGCCCCAGCTCGGTCAGCTCGTAATGCACCGCAACCGGCGGGCCGGCATCGACCGTCCGGGTCAGATATCCGTCGCGTTCAAGACTGCGCAGGTTTTCGGTCAAAACCCGCTGCGTGATGTCGCCAACAGCGCGCCGCAACGCGCCAAACCGCAGCGATCCATCTTCGAGCGCCAGCACAATCAGAACCTGCCACTTGCCTGTCACTTTCGACAGCACCTGTCGTATCGGGCAAAGCTCGGCCTGTTCTTTCGTCAACGCGGTTACCTGAAGCATACCTGGTTCCTAAATAGTGCGTAATTGATACTTGGTGCGGTTTTGATACCACTGACACCACATTCAATCAACTGAGTTGAAAGGACCAGATCATGACCCCCACAGAAATCGCGCTGAACGCCGTTTCCGCAATTTTCATCAACTTCGATCCGCAAGCCGCCAAAGAGCTGCTTGCCCCCGATTACATCCAGCACAATGTTGCCGTTCCGACCGGCGCGGCCCCGGTGATCGGCTTCATTCCGGCGTTGCAGGACAGCGGGATCAAGGTCACCACCCACCGTGTGATCAGCGAAGGCGATTATGTCGTGCTGCACAACACCTATGACAATGCCCAGGCATTTGGGGCCGAAACCCTGGTGGCGTTTGACGTGTTCCGGGTCGCGGATGGCAAGGTCGCCGAACATTGGGACAATCTGACGCCGGTCGCCGCGCCCAACCCCTCGGGCCACAGCCAGGTCGATGGCACAACCGCAATCACCGACACGGACGCCACCCAGGCAAACAAGGCCCTCGTCACCGACTTCGTGCAAACCATCCTGATGGCGGGCGACACCGACCGGGTGACGGATTTCATTTCGACCGACACCTATATCCAGCACAACAGCCTGATCGGCGACGGTCTGACCGGTCTGGGTGCGGCGCTGGCGGCCATGGCGGAACAAGGTGTGTCGATGGTCTATACCGATCTTCACATCGTGGTCGCCGAGGGCAATTTTGTCTTCACCGCATCCAAAGGCACCCTGGGCGATGCGCCGACCGCGTTCTTTGACCTGTTCCGCGTCGAAGCGGGCCGCATCGTCGAGCATTGGGATGTCGTTTCCACGATCCCCGAAGAGATGGCGCACGACAACGGCAAATTCTAAGCCCCACAGAGATCAAGACAGCGGCGGGTCAAACCGTCGCTGCCCCCCACCTCAAGACCCCTCAGGATCGCGGCCTATGACCTGCCCGCATCGCGTGGCGGCCCGGTCATTTGCCCGCAGCCACCTGCAATTCCGCGCGTGCGGCTTCGATATTGCCGATCGCATTGCGCAGGTGGTCGATCAAGGCCGCCGATGCGGTGGCCCCGTCCCGTGCCTGCAAGGCGTCAACGATGCGCTGGTGTTTCGCCATCTGCTGCTTGCGGTTGGGCCGCCGCTGGGATGAGACGAAGCGCGCCCGCCACAGACGCGTGTTGTATTGCTGATGCGTCTCGATCAACGGGGGATTATGGGCCGCCGCCACGATGGCGCGGTGAAATTCCATATCAATCTCGAACCGTCGAAGGCCGTCATCCTGTTCCGCCAGGTCGATCATTTCATCCTGAAGCGATGCGATATGCGACAGCTCGGCGTCGGTGGCGTTCCGGCAGGCCTGTTCGCCGGCCAGCCCCTCCAATGCGCCCTGGATCATCAGCCAATGTGACAGGGTTTCTATCGACGGATCTGCCACCCGCAGGCGGCCGTCGACATAATCAACAAGGCCTTCCACCTCCAACAGCCGAATCGCATCGCGCACCGGCGTGCGGCTGGTGCCCAGAAGCTCGGACAATTCGCGCTCGTTCATGGGCAACCCTGCCGGAAGCTTTTCCAGCAGGATCAATTCGCGCAGTTTATCAGCCGATTGCTCGGCAAGGCTTTTGGGCCGTTCGGCGGCAAGACTGCCACCAATAAGATCTTTCAAGGACATTACCAACTGACCCTCCTATTGAACCTTTTGCCGCAATCGACCCGCAAGCGCCATGCCAAAGCTTATTTCAAATCATCCGGCAACAGCGCCGGTGACAGGTTTTTCCCAATTATCATGCTCACTTTCCCCACTTCAGGACCAACGGGTCCAAGGGTTTCAACAGGTCGATCATCCGTTGCCGGATGGCCGGGTGCAGGGCCGGGATCGGGTGGCGGCAGAACTCTGATCCGATCACCCCGCCCTCGACCATCGCGGCCTTGCAGCTTTGCCAGCCGCACTGCCGGTTTTCGTGGTTGATCGCCATCGCCACGCGGCCATAGGCCTCGGTCGACCCGGCGATGTCGCCGGCGTGGTATTTGGTGATCACCGGCTTGATCTGGTCGACGATCATGCCACTGGTCATCGAACCCGTCGCCCCGGCATCCAGATCGGCCAGAAGCGTGATCGCCTCTTCACCGTCAAACGGTGCTTCGATGGCGTCCCCGCCTTCGGCGATCAGCGCACGCAATTTACCCGCAGCGCGCGGGCATTCGATCTTGAACAGCCGCACTTCCTCGATGTCCTGCGCCATGCGCACCAACAAAGGCACCGAAAGCTCCACGCCCGACATCGGCGCATCCTGCACCATGATCGGAATGCCGACCGCGCCCACCGCCGCGAATTGCTGAAACGTCTGCTCCGGCGTGCCGCGCAGGGTCGCCCCGTGATAGGGCGGCATCATCATCACCGCATTCGCGCCCAGATCCTTGGCAAAGCGCGCGCGTTCCACCGCAATCGGCGTCGCATAATGGCTGATCGTCACGATCACCGGCACGCGCCCCGCCACATGTTCCAGCGACAGACGCGTCAGCACCTCGCGTTCCTGATCGGAAATCAGGAACTGCTCGGAGAAGTTCGCCAGAATACAGATCCCATCCGCGCCCTGATCAATGAGGCAATCAAGCGCACGTTTCATACCACCGAGGTCGAGCGTGCCATCGTCGTTGAACGGCGTGGGCGCGACGGGCCAGATACCAGACCAGCTCATTCCGTGATCTCGAAATGCTGGAGGTGCTTGTCAGAAATCGTGATCCCCAGACCCGGCTTGTCGTCATCCAGTTGCAGGAAACCATCAACCGCCTCCGGGTCGCCTTCGAAGATGTAATAAAACAGCTCATTGCCGACCTCGACATCGAAGACCGGGAAATATTCGCTGATCGGGCAATTCGCATTGGCCATGGTCAGGTGATAGTTATGGACCTGCCCGGCATGCGGGATCACGGGGATCTGGGCCGCCTCGGCAATGGCGTTGATCTTCTGGGCTGCGGTGATGCCGCCGACGCGGTTGGTGTCATATTGCAGGACACTGACGGCTTTCTTGCGGATCAGATCGGCGCAGCCGATGATCGAAAATTCATGCTCGCCACCCGAAATCGGCACGATGTTCATCGCGTTCAACTCGGCATAGCCTTCGACATCATCCGCAATCACCGGCTCTTCCAGCCAGCGCGGCTCATACTTGGCCAGCTTCGGCAGCATCCGCTTGGCGTAATCCAGGTTCCAGCCCATGTAGCATTCAAGCATCAGGTCGTTGTCGTAGCCGATCACCTCGCGCAGGGCCTCCACGCGTTTCAGGTTTTCGCGCATGCCCATCATGCCGTCCTTGGGGCCATAGCCGAATCGCGATTTATAGGCGGTATAGCCATTCTTCATCGCTTCTGCGGCCTCGGCCTGCATGTCTTCGACCGATGCGGCATAGAGCTTGGAGTAATAGACCGGAATCTTTTCCTTGGTGCGCCCGCCCAGCAGTTTGAACACCGGCTTGCCGACCAATTTGCCCATCAGATCCCAGATCGCGATGTCGATGGCGCTGATCGCGGTCATGCCAATGCCCTTGCGGCCCCAGGCATGGGTGCGGCGGTACATCTTTTCCCAGATATATGCGTAGTCAAAGGGATCTTCGCCCACCACCAGCGGCGCATACCAATCGTCGATCGCCTTTTTCACCACGGTCGGGGCCAGTGCGGCGTTGCCGATACCGATGGTGCCGTCTTCGGTCTCGACCTCGACCGTCAGCCACTGGTGAAACCGGAACGATGCCATCGCATCGCCCTTCATCCACAGCGCATCGGATGCATTGGTACAGAAGTTCCCCGAAGGCGGGACCGTGGGCCCGGTCCAATTCCAGACTCGGGTGCGGATTGATTTAATTTTCGTCATGTTGCTTCTCCAGCTCTTGCTTTGGTGTACCAAAAACCGTATACCAAGAGCTGTGTCAAGTGCGAACCTTTGTTATTCAAAAGCATCCACACCCAGGAACAGACACTCACGGAGGAGGAATACATGTTTACTTACAAGACGTTGACCGGAACACTTGCCGGACTTGCGCTGGCAATCGCCACTGTCCCCGCCCAGGCCGAAGACTTTCCCAACGGTCCCATCGAAGTCATCAACAACTCAAAACCCGGCGGCGGTTCGGACATTTTCCTGCGTTTCGCCACGGAAAAAGCGGGCGAGGTTCTGGGCGGCGACTTTATCCACCTGTCGAAAACCGGCGGCGTCGCGACCAACACGTTGAAATACGTGGCAAGCAAACCGGCGGACGGCCAGACGCTGTTCATCGTCAATGCCGGCACCGCCCTGACCATGATGCGCGGCAAGGTCGATCTGACCCGCGACGACATCGTTCCGCTGGTGCGCGGCACGGTCGATCCGGAATTCGTGGTGGTCAAGGCCGGCCGCTTCGCCGACGCCAATGAATTCCTCGATTTCGTGCAGAACAATTCGGTCAAACAGGCCTGGCACAAAGGTCGGCGGCAACCCGCATGTCAGCGCCCTGCGGTTCCGCAATGCGCTGGAAATGCAGAATCAGGTCTATGTGCCCTTTGAAAAATCCGGCGAGATCATCATCAACGTGATCAACGGCAATGTTGATGTCGCGCTGCTGAACTTTGACGAATTCGAATCCCAGTACAAGGCAGGCCAGGTCGAAGCGCTGGCGATCCTTGCGCCGGACCGTTCGGTCAATTCGCCCGACATTCCAACCGGTCACGAAGTTGGCCTGCCGATCAACATTTCCGTGGTGCGCGGCATCGGCGTGCGGAAAGGCACCCCCGAACCGGTGATCGAAAAGCTCGAGGCCGCCTTGATCGCATCAATGAACAGCGCCGGGTTCCTCGAATACCTCGCCGGATCGGGCCAGGATGCCACAAGCATCGCAGGCCGCGAAGAATTCGGCGCCGAATTCAACGAGATGTACGAAGGCTATCAGTCCGTCGCCAAGGACCTGATGGGCGGATAATTCTCTTTGGCCGGCCCCCTGTCGGGCCAGGCCGCTCCCATGTCCCTTGATCCAGGTAAATCATGACCGATACACACCACCGGTCCATCCAGCGGACCCAGTTTCTAGAGGCTCTGGCCGTCATGGCCTTTGCCGCCGCGCTTTATGGCGTGACCTTCACATTCGACCGTGTGCCACCGTTGCTGGCGCAGGGTATCCAGCCCACCGTGTTCCCCCGCGCCATTCTGGCGATCATGTTTGCACTGGGTCTGATCCGGGCGATCAATGCCGCCCGCCTGTCTGCTGCTGACATTGAATTTGTGGCACGCACGAAATCCATCCCGCCCATTGTCTTTTTGACGGCCGGCCTGCTGATCGTGCTGCCGATCCTGATGGCGATGATCGGCACCTTTCCGGCGCTGGTGCTGTTTTTGCCCGCGCTTTCCCTTCTGTGGGGCGAACGGCGGTGGAAGCTTATGGCGCTCAGCTTCGCGGGCTTCACCGGCTTTGTCTACGTGCTGTTCCGTCTCATCATGAACGTCCCCCTGCCCTGAGGTCCGAAAAATGGAACCCTTCCTTCTTGTCCTGCAATTCCTTGCGGACCCCTACAACCTGATGATCATCGCCGGCGGAACGCTGGTGGGCCTGATCGTCGGGGCGCTGCCGGGCCTCGGTTCGGTGATCCTGATTGCGCTCATGCTGCCCTTTGTGGTGCGCATGGACCCGACAACCGGCATCGCGCTCTGTGCCATTGTCTATTGCGCCACCACATACGGCGGGTCGATCACCGCGATCCTGATCAACACCCCCGGCACACCAGCCGCGGCCATGACCACCTTCGACGGCTATCCAATGGCCCAAAAGGGCGAGGCCGGCCGCGCGCTTGGCATCGCCACCTTCTCAAGCGCGATTGGTGGCATCCTCGGCATTCTGGTGATGATCGTGGCCACGCCCCTGCTGGCGCAGGTCGCCTATCACTTTGGACCGGCCGAATTCTTTGCGCTGGCGGTGTTTGGCATGTCGATGCTGGCCTCGATCAGCGGCAATTCGATGGTCAAGAACTTCATCGGCGGGGCATTTGGTCTGATCCTGGCCACCGTGGGCACCGATCTGACCACGGGTGTCGAACGGTTCACCTTTGGCCAGCCTGACCTCTACGAAGGCATCGCCGTCGTCCAGATCATGATCGGCATTTTTGCCGGTGGTGAATTGCTGCGCCAGGCCACCCAGACCAAGGTCAAACGCGAACTTGTCGCCGACGGCGTGACAAAACTGCCCTCGCTTCAGGACTTCAAGGCGATCTGGAAAACCGTCTTGCGCGCCACCGGGATCGGCACCTTCATCGGCATCCTGCCCGCCGAGGGCGGCAAGGTTGCTGCCATGATCGCCTATAACGAGGAAATGCGCTGGTCCAAGAACAAGGATCAGTTCGGCAAAGGCGCAATCGAAGGTCTGGCCGCGCCAGAGGCCGCCAACAATGCCGCGACCGGCGGCACCATGGTGCCGACCCTTGCACTCGGCATTCCGGGCGGCGGGTCCACCGCGATCATCCTGACCGCGATGCTGATCCTGGGCCTGCGCCCCGGTCCCGCGCTCTTTGCCGAACAACCCGACCTGCTGGCCGGGATCTTCGGTGCCATGCTGGGGGCCAATATCTGTTTCCTGATCTACGGCATGGTCGGCGCCAAATTCTTCAGCCGCATCACCCTGATCCCGACAACGATCCTGTGGCCCTGTGTGATCTGCCTTGCCGCGCTTGGCGCCTTCAGCCTGCAACAAAGCATGTTCGATGTCGGCGTGATGGTGTTCTTTGCCATTCTCGGCTTCTTCCTCAACCGGCACGGGTTTGCCCCCGCACCCATCGTGATGGGCCTGATCCTGGGCGAACTGATCGAAACATCGCTGAAGCAAAGCTACCTGATCTATGACGGCAACCTCTGGGCGATCCTGCAACAGCCCATTGCGCTGGTGTTTCTTCTGCTCTCGGTGCTCGGGGTCTGTGGTCCGCTGATCGCCAAGGCAATCGGGGCCTATCGCGCCAATCAGGCCGCGCTGCTGACCGGCAACGACGAATAATTCCTGCGCCGCACCCCGTGCGGCGCAAACCCCAAATTTCAGACGAAACGGACAGGCAGATGACTGATCGACCCGTAATTTTCTCGACCCTCGGTGATGCTGGCGGCGTCGGCCCCGAGCTGGTGGCACGCACGCTGGCCCATCCCGAGATCACCCAAGGCTGCAAACGTGTCATCGTCGGCCACCGCAAGGTGTTCGACATGGGCCGCGAGGTGGCCGGGATTGACGCCGACCTGCCGACATTCGACAGCTTTCAGGATGCGGTCGACAGCCCCGAACCGGTGGTCTTTCACCACTATGACAAGCTGGAATTCGGCGACATCGCTGTCGGCGTGACCTCGGCACAGGCCGGGTTGGCCGACTATCAGATCGGCTGTTACGCCGCTGATCTGTCAAAGGCGGGCATGCTCGACGCATTTGTCTGGGCGCCGGTCAACAAGGCCTCGATCCACAAGGCGGGTTATCATTACGAAGGCTACAAGGCCGGCATCGCCGATTACATGGGCTTTACCGAACGCTCGACCGAGATGAACACCATCGGCGACCTTTGGACCACCCGCGTCACCTCGCATATCCCGATTTCACAGATCGCGGGCGAGATCACCGAAGACGCCATCCTGTCGGTCCTGCGCTATTTTGACCGCGAGCTGCGCCGCTTTGGCTATGCCAACCCCAGGATCGCCGTTTCTGGTCTGAACCCGCACAACGGCGACGAAGGGGCTTTTGGCCGCGAAGAAATCGACATCATCGGCCCCGCCATCGAAAAGGCGAAAAAGCTGCAACTCAATGTTTCGGGGCCTTACCCCGCCGACACGATCTTTTTGACGGTCAAGGAAGAGGGCCACATCGGCGTTCTGTCGATGTATCACGATCAATGCCAGATCGCGACCAAGCTGATGGGCTTCGATGATGGCGTGACCTACTTTGGCGGCATGCCCTTCATCCTCGCCACGCCGGCCCATGGCACCGCATTCGACATCGCAGGCAAGGGCGTCGCCCGTCCAAGCGCCATCATGCAGGCCCATGACCTTGCCCGCCGTGCCGCGCTGACGGCCCGTGGCCTCACCATCGACGAAGGGATTTCGGCATGAGCGACAAACCAAATATCCTGTTCATTCAGGCCGACCAGCTGACCGCTTTTGTCCTGTCGATGTACCGCGACGATGCCCAGGCCAAGACGCCGAACCTTGATGCGCTGGCGGCGGGCGGTGTGGTGATGGAAAACGCCTATTCCAACTCGCCGATCTGTTGCCCGGCGCGGGCCTCGCAATTCACCGGGCGTCAGGCCTCGACCCACGAGGTTTGGGGAAACGGTGCGGAATTCAGCTCTGAAATGCCCACAATGATGCATTTCCTGCGCTCGTCGGGCTATCGGGCGATCTGTGCGGGCAAATGCCACTTCATCGGCGCCGATCAATTGCACGGGTTCGACAAACGGCTGACCACTGACATGTATCCGGCCGGCTTTGACTGGACGATCCCATGGTCCTGGGGCCCGGTCCACCGCGAAGGCACATCGGTCAAAAAGCTTGCCGTCAGCGGCCTTTGCCGGACCAACAACCAGCTGCTTTATGATGCCGAGGTGCAGTTCCGCACATTGGAATTCTTCCGCCATGACGTGCTGGAAAACCACGATCAGCCGTGGTTCCTTCACGTATCTTACACCCAGCCGCACGAAGCCTATCAGTCGGTTCCCGAATTCTGGGAACGTTACGCAGACACCGGCATCGCCCTGCCCCGCATCCCCGAGGACGAGACGCCCCACCCCACGACCGAATGGCTGAAAATCCACCACGGTATTGACCAGTTCCCGCCGGACGAAGACACCATCCGACTGTCACGGCGCGCCTATTACGCCATGATCTCGCATCTCGATGATTATGTCGGCGAATTGATTGCCGAGCTGAAGCACCTTGGCCTGTATGACGACACGGTCATTGTCTTTACCTCGGATCATGGCGACATGCTGGGCGAACGCGGGATGTGGTTCAAGCGCAGCTTCTATCAAGGCTCGTTGCAGGTGCCGATGATCTGGCACAACCCCAAACGGATCAAACCGGGCCGGGTTGCGGAATGCGTGACATTGGCGGACCTCTGCCCGACATTCGCCGAACTGGGCGGCGCAAAAGCGGCCTCCGACGAATTCGGCAGCGACCAAAGCGCCAGTTTCCTCGGCCTGTTGATGGACACATCGGACAGCACCAAGGACGAGGCGATTGCCGAATATTACGGTCCCGGCGTCATTGAACCCTGGCTGGCAATCCGGCAGGGCGACTGGAAATATGTCTGGACCCGCAATGCGCCGGAACTTCTGTTCAACATGGCCAACGACCCCGACGAACAACACGATCTGTCCGCTGACCCGGCCCATGCCGACACCAAAGCGACCCTGAAAGATCGCCTGTTGGGACGTTACGACGTCGAGGCCGTCACCCAGCGCGCCGCCCGGTTGAAGCAGACCCGCGTCTTCCTGCAAGAGGCGCTGTCGACAAACACCGGCTATCAATGGGATTACCAACCCTTCTTTGACGCATCGCAAAGCTATGTGCGCGGCGTCAACCGCCCGTCCACGGCATGAGGCAAGAGATGACCAAGAAACCCAATATCCTGATGATCTATGCCGATCAGATGCGCTATGATTGCGCATCTTTTTCCGGCAACCCCGACGTCAAGACACCGCATCTGGACCGGCTGGCGATGGAGGGCGTCTGCTTTGACGAGGCCTTTACCTCTTATCCGCTGTGCACGCCGTTCCGCGCCTCGCTTCTGACCGGCAAATATGCGCATCAGGCAGGCCTCTATTCCAACCATTTTCCGATCAACACAGATCAACCCTCGCTCGCCCCGATCCTGAACGATCAGGGTTATAAATCGGGCTATATCGGCAAATGGCATCTTTTTGGCGGGCCAAAACCCGGGTTCGTGCCGCCGGGGCCGGATCGGATGGGGTTTGACCATTTCGTCGGCTACAATCGCGGCCATTACTACATGGATGCGATATTCTATCGTGACACGGATCAGCCCTATCGCTGCAAACGCTACGAGCCGGATTTCCAGACCGATCACACCATCGAATTCATGGAAAGCGCCCGTGCGTCGGATGACCCGTTCTTTGCCTATGTCTGCTTTGGCCCGCCGCATTTCCCGATGGACATGCCGGACAACTGGCGGAACATGTACGACCCGGAAAAGATCACATTGCCCAAGGGCACGCCCAACCCCGAACTGCAAAAGCGCCGCGCACAGGAACGCACCGCGCTGGATTTCGACGGCGACGCCAATTTCGGCGAACTGTCCAAGACCGACAAGGTTACAGGACAAGACCCCGAGATCGAGTCCGAGGCGCAGATCCGCAAATTCGTGGCCGAGTATTACGGCATGATCTCCAACGTCGATTACAACGTCGGGCGCATGTTGAACTGGCTGGATGCCCAAGGTCTGGCAGAGGATACAATTGTTATCTTCTTCTCGGATCACGGCGACATGCTGGGCCAGCACGGATCCTATTGCGGGATCAAGCGGCAGGCCTATCGCGCCTCGGCGCATGTGCCGCTTCTGATCCGCTATCCCGACCGCTTCGCCGCGGGCAAGCGGGTAAGCTCGCTGATCGACGTGGGTGTGGACACCATGCCGACGCTGCTGGAAACCTGCGGTGCCGAGGTGCCAGAGGGCGTGCAGGGCAGCAGCTACCTCTCGCTGCTCGAAGGGGCGGGTGATGACCCGATCCGCGATCATGTGCAATTCGAGTTGATGAAAGCCGATTTCGGCGGCCGCAGCGAACGCCATGTCAAACCGGAACGCGGCATTCGCACCAAGGACTGGCTCTATGTCCGCAAGCAGGATCGCCCGCTGTATCTCTTCGACCAGAATGCCGACCCGGACGAGGTGGTGAACCTTGTCAACAACCCGGCCTATGCCGAGGTTCAGGCCGAACTGGACGCCCGCGTACTCGCCAACATGCAGGACACCGGTGATGCATGGGATCTGGAAATGGATTTCCCCTCTCCGGGCTACATGTCCCATTCCGAGGGCAAGACGTTTCTTGAAAACGTCGTGAAACCCGCCGCGATCGAAGTGCCCTGATCCCCCCCAATGCGCGGCATGACCCGTGTGCGAGAGCCGATGTCCAACCTGACCGACTACCTGTCACCGCGCCGCCCATGGTTTGGCGCGGTGTCCCGGAAATCCACCCTCGCCGATGCGGCGGCGGGGTTCACCAATGCGGCCATTGTCCTGCCCCAGGGCGTGGCCTTTGCCATCATCGCGGGCCTGCCGCCCGCCTATGGGTTGTTTACCGCGATGATCCCGCCGGTGATCGCGGCGTTTTTCGGATCGTCGCGCGTCATGGTGTCGGGGCCGACCACGGCAATTTCGGCGGTGCTGTTTGCCTCGCTGTCGCAATTCGCCCCCGCCGGCACGCCGGCCTATATCGAAATGGCGCTGGCGTTGACGGTCATGGTCGGCCTTGTCCAGCTGGCCGCCGGATTGGCGCGGCTGGGGGCCTTGATCACCTTTGTCTCGCACTCGGTCATCGTCGGTTTTACCGCCGCCGCGGCCCTCTTAATCGCGGCATCCCAGCTGGCCCCGGCGCTGGGGCTTTCGGTCGAACGGGGCGGCGGCGTTGTCGAGCGTGTGTTGCGCGTCGCCGAAGCGGCGGACCAGACCAATTGGCGCGCGGTCTTGCTGTCGGTCGCGACGCTGGTGGTGCTGATCCTTGTTTCAAAACTAAGCCGCCGCTTGCCGCATTACCTGATCGCGCTGGTCGCAGGGTCGCTGATCGGTCTGGCCCTGGGCGCAGAGGCCAGCGGGATCGCGATGTTCGCCCCCCTGCCCTCGGTCACGCCCAATTTCCATTTGCCGGATTTCGCCGGTGTCCCGCTGGCCGAACTTGCCCCGGCGGCCATGGCCATCGCCTTTATCGCGCTGCTCGAAGCGGTGTCGATTGGCCGCGATTTTGCCCACCGCCGCAACGAAAAATACGACTAAATCAGGAAATCGTCGGCCAGGGCCTGTCAAACATGATTGGCGGCTTCTTTCAGTGTTACGCCGGATCGGGGTCGTTCACGCGCTCGGCGCTCAACGCCGAAAGCGGGGCCAGAACGCCGCTTGCCGCCATGTTTGCCGCCCTGTTCCTGCTGGCGCTGCTGCTTTTGCTGGCGCCCTTCATCGCCTATATCCCGGTGCCGGTCATGGCCGGAACCATCCTCTTTGTGGCCTGGCGTCTGGTGGATTTCGCCGAGATCCGACACATCCTTGATGCCCGCACCAGCGACACGGTTGTGCTCTGCCTGACCTTTCTGGCCGGGATCGCGGTCGAGCTGGAATTCGCCATTGTCGTCGGCGTCGTCACCTCGCTTTTTGCGTTTCTGCGCAAAAGCGCCTCGCCGCTGGTCGCCGTCCTGGCCCCGGCCATCACCGACGGGCGCAGAACCCTGCGCGGGGCCAAGCGATACAACCTGCCGCAATGTCCACAGATCGCCGTTCTCAGGATCGAAGGTCCGATCTACTTTGCCTCGGTCGAGGCCATCGCAAAGCGCATCGAGACAATCGAGGCCCAATTCGGGACGCGGGCACGGATTGTCCTTTATCTGCGCGGCGTCGGCTCCATCGACCTGTCCGGCGCGGATTTCCTGATAAAGCTGATCCGCAGCGCCCGCAAATCCGGCGGCGACGTGCATATCGTGGCAACCTACAAGGGCGTTTTGTCAACGCTGCGCCGCGCCCATGTGCTGGACATCCTGGGCGAAGCCAATCTGCACCTCAGCAAGGGCCAGGCCATCGCCCGCATCACAGCCCAGGCCGATGGCGACATTTGCCGCACCTGCCAATTGCGCGTGTTCGAGGAATGCAAACATTTGCCGCACCCGGAACAGGCGACAGAAGGCGGCAAAGGGTCGTGACTACACGGCCAACACCGCTGTGATACGTTCAAAAGTCTCCGACATGCGCCCTGCATAAAAATGCAAATGGGAACGGCTTTGCGACCGTTCCCATCTTCGTCTCTGACAAATCCCGTCGGCCTACTGGTCTTCGACCTTGCCCATCCGTTTGCGCGCCACCGCCATGATCGGCCCGCCCGCGATGCTCAGGAACAGCGCCACATAGATGATGACCGCAATCCAGCTTTCAAAGAACCCGATCAACGTCCCATCAGCCAAAAGATAGGACTGGCGAAACGACCGCTCCAGAATCGGACCAAGGACAAAACCGATGGTAAAGGGCGCCACGGCAAAGTTCAGCTTGCGCAGGATATAGCCGAACACCCCGACCGCGATCAAAACCCAGACGCCAAAGAGGTCATTCTTTACGCTGTAGACCCCGACAAGACACAAAAGCATCACCGTCGGCACGATGATATGCAACGGGATCATGATGATCCGCGCGGCCATGCGAATTGTGAAAAGCCCCACAAAGATCAGCACAATGTTGATAAGAAACAGGCCGACAAAGATCGCATACATCAAATCCGGCGCTTCACTGAACAGCCGCGGTCCCGGCGCAAGGCCCTGGATCAACAGCGCGCCAAGCAGGATCGCCGCCGCCGGGCTTCCCGGCACGCCAAGCGTCAGCGTGGGGATCAAGGCACCGCCAACCGTCGCATTGTTCGCGGCTTCGGGGGCCACGACGCCCTCGGGGATGCCGGTGCCGAACAGCTCTGGATGTTTCGATTTCCGCTTCGCCTCGGCATAGCCGAAAAAGGCACCAATGGCCGCCCCTTCCCCCGGCAGAATGCCAATCACCGTGCCAACGATGGACGACCGCGCCAGCGTGGCGCGCAGATCCTTCAACACCTTGAACGACGGAAAACTGGCGGCAAGGCTGGCCTTGTCGAACACCGGCGGATCCGTCTTGCGCTGTGCGTTCAGCAACAGTTCGGAAATCGCGAACACCCCGACCAGAACGGACACAAACGGCAGGCCCTCATAGAGGTTGTAACTGCCGAACAGATAGCGCTCTGCGCCGTTCAATTCGTCGATGCCCCAGGTCGTCAGCCACACCCCCATGCCCGCCGCCATCAGCCCCTTGACCGTACTTCGCCCAGCCACACGGACCACAACGATGATCCCGAAGACCGAAATCGCAAAGAACTCTCTCGGGCCGAATTTGATGGCGATGCTGGCCAGCAACGGGGCCGACAGCGCCAGCACCACGGTGGAAAACAACCCGCCAATGACCGAAGCCGTCAGCGACAGGCCCAATGCCTCGCCGCCGCGGCGGCCTTGAACATGCGATGGCCGTCTTCCACCGCCGCCGCCGCCGCCCCGGTGCCGGGAATGCCCAGCGTGATGGCCGAAACCGACCCGCCGTACATCGCCGCCGAATAGATCGCGAGCAAAAGAACAAAGGCCGGGGCCGCCTCCATATAGAGCGTGAATGGCAGCGCGATGGTGATCGCGATCGGCGCGCCAAGACCGGGCAGAATGCCGATGATCGTGCCCAGAAAAACGCCAAGAACAAGAAGCGCCAGCACAAATGGATCGGCAATCTGCGTCAGCGCGGTTAAGAATGCATCAAATCCCATAGGTCACAACGGCGTCCCGACGCCAAAGTTGAAGGCCGCCCAGACAAGGGGTCCAAAAGCGGCGAGGAAGATATAGGCGACCGGCGAACGCACCTGCATGATCGCCGCAATGCCAAGAAGCAGGACAACCGACATCGGGATGAACCCGATCCAGTCCCACAAGAAAACGCAGATCAACAAAAGCGCGACAATTGATATGACGCGCATCGCCACGGCGGGCCGGAAATCAAACGGCCTGTCGGCGTCCCCTTCGGGATCGCCGCGCAGGAAGTTGACGATATTGATAAGCGCACAAAGCGCGGTAAACCCCAGCATCATCAGCGGAAAAACCTCGGTCGGAACCTGCGCACCGGCCAATGCGCCGGGGTTTTCGAATTGCAACGCCATCTGTGCGAACACGATGCAGGCGATGATCACCACAAGGCTGAAGCCGATATTGGCAGCGCGATTGGTCATGATGTACCTCGTTGAAAAAATGTGACCCCACGCCCGTCGGGATGCCCGCAGGCCCGGGGCCACCAGGGAGGTTCGTCTATTTCTTCAGCATGCCCAGACTGTCGAGCAGCGGCGCATAGAAGGTCAGCCCGCGTTCGATATCGGCCAGCACCTCTTTGGTGCCATAGACCGGCACCAGCGTGCTCAGCCCCGCGAATTCCCGCTGAAAATCGGGGTTCTCGAACACCTGTTTGCCTGCGGCGGTCATCTTTTCGATGATCGCGGGATCGGTCCCGGCCTTGGCCGTCCAGCCGGATTTCAGCCAATTGCCCGCCGTCATACCGGGGTGCAGCTCCTCCAGCGTTTTGACACCGGGAAGGTGGGTGTCGAAATAATCCTTGCGCTCATCCAGAATGACCAGCGGCCGCAGCTCATCGGGGAACATCGCCACATGGGTGGTCTGCCCGATGGCGGCATCCGCCTGACCGCCGATCAGACCGGTCAGGGACGCCGGGATCGTCTTCATTGCGAGCATCTTGAAATTCACATCGAACTGGTTCGACAGGTTCACAGCCGACAGATGCGGCGGCGCGCCGATGTTGTTGATCCCCATCACAAGATCGGTTTCCTGCGCTGCGGCAATGAATTCATCCAGCGTGGTCCAGGGGCTGTCAGAGCGCACATAAAGCACGGTCGACCCTTGGGTGTTCATCCAGGCCGGGGCAAAATCCGTCAGCGGATCATAGGGCGCCCGCCGCACCAGCGGGGCAATCACGGTCGAGGGCGGCGCAAACCGCATCCAGGTATATCCGTCTGTGTCGCCCTTCAGAAACGACATCACGCCGGGCACATGGCCGCCGCCCGGCACATTGACGACCTTGATCGGCACGCCCAGGATCGGCTCCAGGTATTTCGCCTCAAGCCGTGTTTGCAAATCGGCGTTGCCGCCGGCGCCAAATGTGACCACCACGGTCAGCGGTTTGCTGGGCCAATCCCCCTGCGCCAGCGCGGCGGTGGCCATGCCGAACATCAGCGCAACCGTCAGCGCCAGTCGTGTCATCAGATTTTTCATCATGAGATCCTCCCTTGTGTGCCGGCCCTGCGCCAAGTCTCCGATGGCGCGCCGACGTCTCTCCCGGGGGAAGCGTACCAGCCCTTAATTCATATGAAAAATTGGAGTTTTTGGTTCCCCAATGCACAAAACGCATAGCTTTCGGGGAATCCATTGCCCAACCGGCGAATTCCACCAAATTCATTCCAAATGCGTATAGCTTTGGGCGAAATTACAATTTTCTGTCTGCAAACGAAGGCGTTACTGTCTGCCCTGCTTGGCATTTGAAAGGGGGCGCATATGGGTCAGATCATGATGATCGTCGAAAAAGGCGGCAATTGCATCAGCTGGTATGACATCGAAACCGGTACGCGGCTGCACCGTCTCGGCCTGCCGGAAATGCCGCATGAATTCGTCGCCGACGCCGACAATCGCTATGCATATGTCGGCCACTACGGCGTCCCGAATTCAAAGACACCGGGCGACCATGGGCGGTCCGTGTTCGTTGTCGACATTGCGCTTGGCGCCATCGTGCATACCTTTGCCCTTGGCGAACATGCCCGCCCGCATGGGATTCAACTGGACGAGGCCGGGCGGCTTTATGTGCTGTCCGAACAGACCGACACATTGCTTGTGTGGGAAAACCCGCGCGACTTCGGCCCGTATGACCATGCGAAACCTGTCGGCGGCGAACGTGCGCATCTGTTTGCCCTGCGCAAAAACGGGCGACAGGCGTTTTCGGTCAATCTGGTCTCTGGTGACGTCACTGCCTTTGACCCCTATGACGACGCCCCGCCTGTGTCGATCCGCACCGGTGTCAAACCCGAAGGCCGCTGGCTGCGCGACGATGAAACGCGGCTGTATATCACCAACCGGGGCAGCGATACGATTTCGGTGATCGACACCGAAAGCCTTGAGGTCGTGAACACCTTTGCCACCCCGAAAGACCCGATGCGCATCATGCATGACAGCAAGCGCAACCGCCTGATCACAATCAACAATCAGGGCCAGTCCGTTTCGTGGTTTGACGCGGCGACGGGGGCGGAACTCCACCGCCATGATGTCGGGGAACGTCCGATCACGATGCAGGCGGATGCAGACCTCAACTACCTCTATGTGCCGCATCGCATGGATCAGGTGATCCGCCTTTCGCTCGACACCTTCGAACAGGACAGGGCCTTTACCACCGAACTTTTGCCCGATGTCATGCATATCCTGCCACGGGATTTTGCCCGGCGCTGGGGCTGAAACCATCACACCGACGAGGATCAGATGACCGAAAAATCGCCTTTCGCCGCCTATGTTGCCTGCCTGAAGGGCAGCGCAA
The DNA here is from genome assembly GCF_055808435.1 of Marinovum sp. J2-8. Taxonomy (NCBI): domain Bacteria; kingdom Pseudomonadati; phylum Pseudomonadota; class Alphaproteobacteria; order Rhodobacterales; family Roseobacteraceae; genus Marinovum; species Marinovum sp. J2-8. The sequence continues at coordinate 110,050 of NZ_JBVVRZ010000004.1, forward strand.
TCGAGGTTTTTATCGGGGACGCCAACGCAGGCACGCTGGACCATGTGCAAACCGTCGACCTTCGGGGCAAGGGTCTGCCGCTGGCGCGGTCGCCGGATGGAAAATACCTCTATGCGTCAACCTTCGAAGAAGGGGACAGCGGCGAACAGAACTGGATCGAAACCTTTGCGATTCACCCGGAAACGCGCCGTCTGAACCGGATTGCCACCACCCCGGTGGCGGCGCGTATGGCCCATATTGCAACCGACCGGACCGGCCGGTTCCTGTTCGGCGCATCCTTTCCGTCCAGCATGATCGCGGTCTATCCGATCGGGGATCGCGGTGTTGTTCAGGATTATCCCACCGACACCATGAAAACGCCGTTCCGGGCGCATCAGATGCTGGCCGATTATTCCAATCGCTTTGTCACCGTGCCCTGCATGTTGTCGCATACCGTGCTGAACCTGACATTTGATGATCGCAGCGGCACGCTGTCGGAAAATTCGCCGCCGGCCACCTATCGCCCCAACGGCGCAGGTCCGCGGCATGTCGCCTATCACCCGAACCGGCGCTACGCCTATCTCATGAACGAAATGAACGGCGAGGTGACCGCCTATCGGATCGACGCCAAAACCGGCGGGCTGGTTAAGATCATGTCGGCCAGCTATGTGTCCGACGATCTGGACGAGGCCCCCTGGGGCGCACAAATCCATGTTTCGCCGGATGGCAAACGGCTCTTTGCCGCCGACCGGCGCGGCAGCACGCTGGCGGTGTTCGACATTGACACGCTGGGGGGGCAGATTTCCGGGCGTCGGCTTGTTCAAACCGGCAAGAACCCGCGTTGTCACGACATCACCCCGAACGGGCATTTTCTTGTCCTTGCGGCATTGGGTGACAAACAGGTCGAACTCTATGACATTCGCGATGCCAACAAAGACCCCGAAAAAGTTCTGACCCTGCCGACCAGGGACGCCCCGGCCTGGGTCGAGATCGTGGCCTGACCGGTAAACTCTTGCGGACAGGGGCGGAACATCTGGTGTAACCTGCCAATGATCCGCCATCCACATCCAGGACGAGAGACGTTTTGTGAAGAATATCAACGTTCAGCAGCTGCGCGCCTTTCATGCCCTGATGAAGATCGGGCATATGACGCGGGCGGCTGAATTCCTTCACGTCGCCCAGCCCACGATCAGCCGCCAGCTGCAACTGCTTGAGGAATCGCTGGGCTTTCGCACCTTTGATCGCAAAAGCGGCGGGCGGCTCACGCCGACCAAGGAAGGGCAGCTTCTGTTCGAACAGCTCGAAAGAACGCTGACCACGCTGGACGCCCTGCCAGAGATTTCGCGCGGCATACGACATTACGAAAGCCGCCGTTTGCGGGTCGCCGCGACGACGCCGGCCCTCAACTCGGACATACTGATCAACGCGGTTGCCGCCCTGCGCGAGGCCAATCCCCATTCGACCCTGCATCTGGAACGGGTGCGGCGGGAAAACATCGAAATGGTGGTCGCAAATGCCGAGGCCGAGATCGGATTTTGCGCGATGCCCATCGCCAATTCGGCGCTGGATGTCGTGCCTTTGGTCTCTACCCGCGCGGTGGCGGTGGTCGCGCCGTTTCACCGCCTGGCTGACAGGCCCTTTCTGTCGATTGATGATGTCCCCAGCGAGGAATTGATCCTCGCAACCACCGCCACAATCGGCGGCCGCCTGCAACGCCGCGACCACGTGGACGATGCCCCGCCCCCGCCGGTGCGGGTGCATCTGGTTTTGACCGGGCTCAGGCTGGCCGCTGCCGGGCTGGGGGTGTTGGTCTGTGATCCGCTGACCGCCACGGCCTTTCGCGCGCAAAACATCCGCATCCTGCCCTGGCGGCCGGACATTCGGATTGATTTCTGCTGCATTGTCTCAAAGGAACGTCGCGGCGGCGTTGTCCTGGATAAGCTGGTGCAACATCTGCGCCGCTCCGCCGGGGACTGGCAAACCGCCTTTGAGGCCGAATTTGGCGCGCCTACCTGATCGCGACCCAGAAAAAATTGACCGCGCCCAACAGCAACAATATCTCAAGCCAGCGCACATGCTGATCATCCGAGATCCGGCGCAAAACCGCCCGCCCCATCCAGTTGCCCGGCAGCGAAAGCAGGCCGATCATCGCCCCCAGCAGGGCCAAATCGGTCGATAGCTGCCCGGCCCCGGTGTAGGCCGTGATGCGAAAAACATGCAGCACAATGGCCGAGGCCGACATGGTAATCACCAGCGTTTCGCGCCGCAGGCCATAGTTCAGCAGAAACGGGATGACCAACAGACCGGGCCCGATGGACGCCCCGGTCAACCCGCCCCAGATGGCCCCGACAATTGCCAGATCCCGGCGGCCAACGTGAAATTTCAACCGGTCCGCGACCCGCCGCACAACCAGCGACACAAGCATGACACAGCCCAGCAGCGCCGCCACGAAACTGCCCGACAGATTGCCATAGAAACTGCCAACGATCAAAACCGCCGGCACCGCAGGCGCGATCAAGGTGATCAACGTCCGCCAGTCGATCAAGCGCGGGTTCATCAAGCTGCGCGTCGCGCCGGTGATCAGCATCGTGACGCTGAGCACCGGCATCACCGCCTTGACCCCGAGGATCGGAACAAGAACCGCCGCCATCAAAAACCCGCCCGCAATGCCCGACGCCCCATGCACAACCGACGTAAGAACAGCCCCGAGCGCAATAACAACGAGATCAAACTGGCTGAGATCCAGGGTCTCGATCATGGTGGCAAACATCTGCACAGGCCTTCAATGTGGTTTCGTGGGGCGGCCGCGCGCGGCGGCGCGGCGTTTCTTGATGCTGACGGTCTGGTCCTGCGCCACGATGGGACCGCGCCGGATACCCCAACCGATAGGGGGGCGCTGGTTGCCCGGAAACGACGCATCCGTCCCCCAGATCGCCTGATAGGTGTCGATGGCCCGGCCCATGCGCTGCAACACGACAAACCCGATCGTGAGCCCGCCCCAAATCCCGATCTGCGCGAGCCACATCCAGACATAGGCATTGGCGATCCACATCCCGGTGGTGATGCTGCCAACGGACACGACAATCGCCAGATATCCTGTTGATTTATGCACGCGCTCAAACAGGATCCGGGTGCGGGTCATCAGAAAATGGTCGCCCCCCGCCACGCCGGGGCCCTGCATGTGCGGCCCGCCGCCCGACCCTTTCAACAGCACAGCCAAAAGCTGAACACCGACAAGGGCGGCAAGGCTCCAGCCAAGCCATGCGTGCAGGCGGCCACCGGCGCTGTCGTGATCCGAAACAAGGATCAGCACCGCGCCAAGCACCATCAACACCAGACCCGCACTCGTCAGAACCCGGTGCCAGGTGAACCAGAACGGGTTCTGCACCTCGCGCGGCCAGTCCTGCCCCGGCAGAACCTTGAAAAACCGCGCGGTGATGATGCCCAGCGGCAAAAGCACGCCCCAGGCAAAAACCATGAACCGCCCATGCCAGGACAGGGCAAAGCCGACCTCGTGAATGCGCGACGGATCAATCGGGGAAAACAGAAATTCTAACATGATTGCAGATTCTTCACCTGTACCTCTGTCCTTTGGGCGACACATTTCGGACGACACACTGGCGTCGGGCATGAATGGCCACGGCCCGTCACCGTGGGCATCGCCGCACAGCGCCCGACGCGTCGTTGCGCGGCTTGCTTGCCTTGGTGTACCAAAAACCGTATACAGAATTCAAGTACGCACCCCGGATTGCCGACACCCGATACCAGATGACAAATGACTGGCCGGTCACATGACATCCTGTGATGTCCTTCCGCTGGCCGGGATAGGAGCGGTTCACCATCATGCGCCTCGTTCACATTGAAACATTGGTTGTCCTGGCCGAATGCAGCTCGATCCGGGCCGCAGCCGCGCGTTTGGGCAAGTCGCAACCGGTCATCACCGCGCGCCTGAGGGAAATGGAGGCCGACATCGGCTTTCCCCTGTTTGTGCGCACCACGCGCGGCATCACCCCGACGGAAACCGCAATGACGGTTCTGGCCCGCGCCAGATCGGTCGAGGCCGAGCGCGAAAGACTGGAACAGGAAATCGCGGGCCTGCGCGGCAAACAGACCGGCAACATCCGCGTCTGTGTCACGCCATTGGTCGCGATCAAGATCATGCCCCGCGCCATCGCTCGGTTTCAGAAATCCTTCCCCGATGTCGGCGTGACGCTGTCGGCGGATATGGAAAGCCACGCCTTGCAGCTGTTGCGGGATCGTCATTGCGACATCATCATCGGCCCCAATCCACAGGCCGCACAGGCCTCTGATCTGGTGTGCGAAGAATTGTTCAAAACCGACATCACGATCATCACCAAAAAGAATTCTCCCTATGCCACCGCCACATCGCTCAGCGCGCTGGCCGATTGCGACTGGGTCTCGCTGTGGAATTCGTCGCTGGGTCCGGGCAAGCAGTTCCTGAACCATTTCACCGAGGCCGGCCTGCCCCCTCCGCGCATACGCGCCTCGTCTGAATCGCAACTTGGCATTCTGGCTCTGGTCGAAGAGCTCGGGGCCGTGTCGACCTTTCCCGTGCGGCTGCTGGAAGAGGTCGGCCAAAACCGGGGCGTCGTGCGCGTCGCCATAAAGGAACCGATCAAACCCCTGTCCATTTCGATGGTGACCCGTGCCGGGCGGTCCCTGACCCCGGCCGGGGATGCATTGGCCGATTGCATCCGCCACCGGGTTGGCAATCTTCTCAACGAATGGAAAACCACCGGATCATAGGCCCAGCGCCCGTATCCCCGGATGATCCGGCGGGTATTTATAGATACGGTACATCCGCCCCGGCCCGCCGACATGGAAATCCAAAACGATCTCGTCATCGGCGGTGACCTCGACAATGCGCTTGTCACAGGCCTGCACCATAAGGGTGTTGCCGTTGCGCTGGCGTTGGGCGTTGCTCATGAACGGGGAATAGATGTCCTCGGCGCCGTCGGTGTTGAAGCTCCATTCAATAAACGGCCCCTCGCCCATCACGAACATCCCGTTCGCATCCCGTGGCAGGCTGATTTCAAGGATGTCGGAATAGGCGCCGGTTATCATGCCCATGCAGATCTGGCCGTAGTCTGCGCTGCCCTCTGCGCTGCGGCGCATTCCATTGTTGAACACCAGCACATCCCCCTGATGCGGCACGTCATCACGTAACCAATGCGCATCATGCTGCCAGAACAGCTCCTGATCCTCCGGGCCGCCCTGCCCCCAGGTCTGCGGGTTGCCCCACCGCCAGATCAGATCCCCGCCCCGGCCATACCGCCCGCCGGTCGATCCCGTGACCTCCTGCGCTGTGGTCGAATGATCAATCGCCCAGATCTCGCCAAAGATGGCCGAGGAAATCAGGATCACATCCTCCTTTTCATTGTAGGACACCGCATTGGTATGCAGCAATTGGCCCGAATTGAACTGAATCTCATCCAGTTGCGGCCAGTTGATGTCGATCTTTTCGGGGTGGTCGGCAGGATTGCCAAATCCGGGGGCCGTCGCATCCTGGGTCTGCACGATGTGATCAACCATGCGCCAGCACCAGACCACATCGGTGCCGCCGGTGGCGAGATCCGGTTTCAACTCATAGATCTTGTCCAGCACGATCCGGTCCCGCGCACCTTGCTGCGCCCAGCCCCGCGCGCGGGCCTGTTCCGCCGTCAGAATATCCCATGAAATGGCAAGGATATTGCCGTTTGGCATCATTTCGACATCATGGTGCAGCGCCTCCTTGCCGAATTCCAGATTTGACCATTCCCAAAGCACCTGCCCATCCGGCGCAACAATCGACACCGTTCCATTCGCACCAATCGGAAATTGCCCATCCATGGTCAGCCAGTCATGTTTGCAGGTGGTGCGCAGCAGATTGCCGTCATCCAGCAGATAGGTCACCGTCGCCTCGGGCAGGCGCTGCGGGGTGGGCCAGACATGCGCAACCTTGCCGTGCTCGTCCATCAAAAGGGTCTTGTGCGATTTTTGCACATCGCCGCGATCGCTGACCTCCTGGATCAGCAAATACCCCGGCTGAACCGCCGCCTCGCCCTGTGGTGGCAGGGGCCCGGTCATCTCCGGGGTCCGCGAAAACATCTTGGTCTGATAGGCCAGCATCTGGGACGCCGTGCCCATCGGCATCCGGTTTTCCGCGCTCTGGCTCAGATCCGGCAGGTCGTCATCCGCCGTCACATACCCGTCCTGATCGCCATCCAGCGGCGAATGCGCGCGGGCGCATCGGCAATATCGCGGGGCGTGATGACAAGATCGCCGTCAGGGTCGAGCAGACGCAGAATGCCACTGCGACGGATCATATAGGGAATGACCGTCGCCCCCCCCAATGCAGATTCCCGCAAGCACCCGTCGCTGTCTGCCATCCGGCGCAGAACCTCCGGCGCGGCGTCAATCTCGGTCGGCGAAAGCCGACCGTCGCCATCCAGATCCAGCGCCCGAAACAGGGTGCCGGCCTGCCATCGCATCTGCTTCAATGTGGCGCGTGCCGCGTCGTCGGGGGTTGGTTCAACATGTGTCATGGGATGCCCTTTTGCATCCAGACATACCCCCCCGACGCGCCAACCCGGTATCCATAAAAACCTATCGCGATAGGTTATGGCAGGATACCCCGCCCCACCCCCAACACCGTAAAAAGACCCCGAGGAACCGGCCCAACCGGCGTGTGCCATTGGGTCCAAAGGGAGGAACCCAAATGACAAAATCGCTGACACGGCGCGCCCTTGCCACAATGGCCGCCGGCGCATTTGCACTTGCGTCATTGCCCGGCGCGGCAAAGTCTCAGGACACCGAACTGCTGTTCAATGTTTTCATTCCACAAGCGGCACCCTTGTTCACCAAAGGGCTGGAACCCTGGGCCCGCGCGGTCGAGGCCGCATCGAACGGCACCCTCACGCTGACCATTCCGACATCATCGCTGGCCCCGCCGCCGCGTCTGTTCGACATTGTGCAGGACGGCGTTGCCGATATCGCCGTGGCGCCGATCTCGTTCCGCGAAAACCAGTTCGCGCTGGATCTGATCGGCTCTGTCCCGCTGATCGCCCCAACGGCCAGGGGCGCCTCGGTCGCGCTCTGGGACACCCACAAAACCTATTTTGCCGAGGCGGACAAATGGGACGATTTCGTTCTGCTGACCCTCTTCACCCTTGGCGCGCCTGCGATCATTTCGAACGCCCACCCGATCCGCTCCAAGGCCGATCTTGACGGATTCAAGGTTCTCGCCGTCGGCGATGTGAACGTGACTGTCTGGGACGCCTTGGGCGCCTCTCCGGTGTCGGGATCTGGTCAGAAACCGTTTGAAACGCTGTCCAGCGGCGTGGCGGACGGGGCGACAAACCCATTGGGCACCGCCGCCGTTCAGGGCCTTCTCGACGCCTCGAAAAGCGTCACGCTTGTGCCCGGCGGCTTTGGCGGGCGCGCGGTCTTTGCCCTGTTCATCAGCCGCGACCGGTTCGAGGATCTGCCGGAACAGGCGCAAACCGCCTTGATCAGCGCATCCGGCGCAGATGCCGCCGCCAAGTTTGGCCAGATCATGGACGACATTGATGCCTCTGGCCTGAAAAAGTTTCAGGACAAGGGCATCGAGATCATCCAAGCCTCTGACAGCTTTGTCGCCGAAATCGAAACCGCCGGGGCCTTCGCCGTGGAAGATTGGCTAAATGAGGCCAAATCCGCCGGCATTGATGGCACTGCCGCACTGGCCCATTTCAAAACAATTGCCACCCGTGACTAATCCCCCGTGACACCCCCCTGACCAACCATGTGACGATGCCACCGCGCCGAAAACGGCACCGCTGTGGCATCCTCCCCGGAAAGGCTTTTCATGAAAAACTTACCGAACACCATGCCTGTCTGGGCGGGTTTCATCAGCCGGTTTCTCAGCTACATCGCCGCAGCGTCGATTTTCAGCCTGATGGCGCTTGTCTTTCTTTCGGTCTTTTTTCGGTATGTGCTCAATTCGCCGATTGCCGCGACCGAGGATCTGATGGCCATCATGCTGGGCATTACGATCTTCACCGCATTCCCGGCAGTGACGCTGGGGCGCGGGCATATCAAGGTCGATCTGCTAGTGCCGCTGTTTGCCAAGGTATCGACCTTTGATCGCATCCGCTTGATTGCCATTGATGTCGGCATCGTGGCGATGTCCCTGTTCATGGCCAAACGGCTGTTTGATCAGGGCATGCGCTACTATCAGCGCGACACCACCAGCCTGATGATGGACTGGCCACTGTATCCCGTGGTCCTGACCTATGTCGCCTTGCTGGTCATCGGCGCCGCCCTGTTTGCGCTGCGCGCCGCGCGTGAAGCCGGCAACACCGCACATTCCGACCACGAGGATATTTCCCTATGATCGAACTCGTCATCGCCATTGTGGTCATGCTGGTGATCGCCGGCATTGGGTTTCCGCTGGGGTTTTCGCTGCTGTTTGTGGGCTATGTTGGTTTCGCATTGTCCCATCCCCGCGGGTTTGATGCCGCGGGCACGGTCGCGGGTCAGCAAATTCTCGAACTGGCGGCCAACAGCCAATTCGCGGTGCTGCCGCTGTTCATCCTGATGGGGGTTTTCGTCACCAAATCGGGGATCGCCGACAACATGTATGACACCGCCTCCAGATGGCTGGGGCATATGCGCGGCGGGCTGGCGCTGTCGACGGTCGCGGCCTGTGGCGGAATGGCGGCGATTTCCGGCTCGTCGATGGCCACCGCCGCCACCATGACAAAGGTCGCGATCCCGGCGATGCGGCGTTACAATTACGACGATGCGTTTTCGGCCGGCACCGTGGCCGCTGGCGGCACCATCGGCATTCTGATCCCGCCTTCCGGCGCGCTGATCATCTATGGGCTGCTGGCCGAGGTCGACATCGCCAAACTGTTCATGGCGGGGCTCATCCCCGGCATCATTTCGGTGGTCTTCTACCTGATCGCGATTCAGATCGTCTGCATCGTCAAACCACAATGGGCCCCCCGCGCGGCCGAGGCCAGCTGGCAGGAAAAACTGCGCTCGCTCAGCGGCATCTGGGGCATTGCCGCGCTGTTCCTTTTGATCATGGGCGGCATCTTTTTCGGCATCTTCACCGCGTCAGAGGGCGGCGGCATCGGCGCGGCGGTGCGCTGTTGATTGCAACCCTGCGCCGCCGAATGAACATCCGGGTGTTCTTTGACTCTCTGGTCGAGGCAGGCGTCACCACGGCAACGATCTTCTGTGTCGGTTTTGGCGCGCTGATGCTGAACCAATTCGTGAACATCGCGGGCGCACCACAGGAAATCCTGAGCTTCATCAGCGGTCTCGGCATCGGTCCCTGGGGCACCGTCATGGTGATCCTGTGCTGCTATGTGCTTTTGGGCATGATCATCGACGGCCCGGCCATGATCTTTCTCACCGTGCCGATCTTTGTGCCGGTGATTTCCGAACTGGCCCTGCCGATTGATCCGAACCTGAAACTGGTCTGGTGGGGCATTATCGTGGTGGTTGCGGTCGAGATCAGCCTGATCACGCCCCCCATCGGCATGAATGTCTTTGTGATTTCGTCGATGTTGCCGGACGTGGGCATCATGCGGATTTACAAGGGCGTCATTGCCTTCTTCCTGGCCGACCTCGCGCGGCTGATGCTGTTCGTATTCTCGCCGATCACCGTGCTCTGGCTGGTCAAGTTCCTCGAATAGCGGGCCAGCCACGATACCCCAAAATGAAACTGTCGTGGCGCGCCGGTCGGGCCAAGGCCCTGTCCCCCGCCCTGTCCCCCGTCCGGTCACATGCCAGAGGTTACGAATTCGTAACCTTTGGCCAACCTGCGCGCGACCGCGATCTGGTTACTCCACCTTCAAAAGGAGTGGCCATGCTGACAAAATTCCAAAGCTGTCTCGCGCTGATCGCAGTCGCGTTTGCCATATTTGCGGCTTCGGATGGAACGGCCTGGTTCCTGACCGCATCGCTGGCGACCCGCGCGCTCGGTTCCGACAGCCCGCGGCTGTTCGATCGGTCCCGCATTCACGACCTGCGCGTGGGCGAAGAATTTTCACTCCTGGCCGCAGGTGATATTGCGTCATGCGATGTCGATGGCATCGACAGGCTGCGTAGAAACATCAGCTTGGCCATGGGCCTGAAAAACACGCCGCTCCCCCCCAACAAAGGCATGGTTGTCACAACGTCGATCCTGGACCAGCACCCGGACCTGGGTGTTCTCGCGCTTGGGGATCTGGCCTATAACCGGGGCGAACCCCTCGCCTTTCAGGATTGTTATGATCCGTTCTGGGGAAGGGCAAAGGCGCGCACCTGGCCAACCCCCGGCAATCACGAATATCGCTCGCCCGGTGCATTCGGCTACTTCGACTATTGGGCAGAGCGCGCCGGCCCGGATCGAAACGGCTATTATGCCCTTCGCGCCGGCAGCTGGATCATCCTGTCACTCAACAGCGAAACAGATGCCTCGGACGGTTCTGATCAGGCCGTCTGGCTGGCGGATGTTCTGGCCGCACACCCGGACGCATGCATTGGCGCCATGTTCCACAGGCCGGCATATTCCGCCGTCGCGCGGGGCGGGTCCGAGGCCGCGAAACAGCTGTTTGCCAGGCTGGCCGACGCGGGCGCGGTCTTTGTCCTGAATGGGCACAACCACTTTCTCGAACACACGAAACCGCTGGATGCAGGGGGCACCCCCGCGACCGATGGCACCACCATCTTTGTCGCAGGCGCCGGGGGCAAGGTGTCCGGCAAACCCGTTGTCGCCAATGAACGAACGGCTGAGTTGATCACCGATACCCCCGGTGTCCTGAAGCTGGATTTTTCCAGCGATGCCGTTGGCTGGTCTTATCTTGGCGAAAACAGGATCATTCCGGGGTCCGGGGCCTTGCCCTGCCGCCGCACCCCGGCGCGCGCAACAAAAACGCTCTCTGCCCTGAAACCGCCGGTCATACCGGCGGCGACGCTTTCGCAAAATTGATCTCGACCCGCAGACCGGGATCACGATCAGACAAATGGATGGTTGCGTGGTGCAGTTCGGCAATCGCCTTGCACAGGCTCAACCCCAAGCCATTTCCGCCCGTGGTTCGGCTTTTCTCGCCACGATAAAAGCGGCGAAACACCTTTTCACGATCCTCGGGGCGCAATCCCGGACCATTGTCCGACACCGTCAGAACCGGCGCGCCGTCGATCCGCGACACGGCGATTTCGATGACCGTGTCCTTTGGCGTGTGGCGCAAGGCATTTTCGGTCAGATTGGATATAAGCTGCATCAACAGGTCAGGATCGGCCAGCATCGTCACAGGTTGGCCAAAGGTCGTCACCCGAAGCTGCTGCCCGTTCTGCTCGGCGCTGGGTTCGAAGGCGTCAAAGACGTTAACCGCAAGGTCGTTCAGATCGGTTGCCCGGAACCGTTCCCGGCGGTCGCCCGCCTCTATCTGGGCGATGCGCAACAGAGCATTGAACGTATTGATGATGTCTTCGGCCTGTTCCAGTGCCACATGCGCATCATTGGGATCAACCCGGTCCCGTGTCGCCATTCGTTCCAACCGTTGCCGAAGCCGTTGCAGCGGCGTCCGAAGGTCGTGAGCGATGTCATTGGTAATCTGCACCTGGCTTTCGATCAGGTTTTCCAGCCGCCCCAGCATCCGATTGATGCGGGTCGCAACAACCGACAGATCGTCGCCACCCTCGTCGCCATTCGGGATACGCGCGGTCAGCTCGCCTCTGGAAAAGACCTCCATCGTGCCCGAGATGACCTCAATGCGTGATCCGGTCAGCCGCCCAACCCAAACACCAACAAAAGACCCCAGCACCATGATCAGGATGAACCCGGAGACCAGTGAAATCGCCAATGCCTCCAGGACCTCGGCAATGACGTGGTTGCCGGTCCCCTGCAACAACACATAAGGCCCGATCGGGCCAGAGGTGATCCAATAGCCGGAAATTTCATCGCCGTGTTCGCCGTCGATCTCCAGGTTCTCGACCGGGAAATAGCCATTTTCGATCCGGCCCGTGACGCGCCGGATGTTGCCCGCCAGAACCCTGCCATCAGCATCGGCAAGCTGAAAGATACGCGCATTTTCGAAATTCACCCGCGTCAGCACATCAATGCTCAGCGCCAATGCGTCGACACCTTCCTCCCTCAGAACCTCTGACAGGTTCCCCCGGTCCGAATCCATCTGATCGTGCAGCCAGTCACGCACCTCGTAATTGGTGAACCAATAGGCCCCGACAAAGACAAGGGCGGACAGCAGGGAATAAAGAAATGCAAACTGAAGCGACAGCCGCCGCGACATCCGGCCAAGTTTAAACATGCATGGAATATCCCGCGCCGCGCACCGTGTGGATCAGGGGCCGGTCAAAGGGTTTGTCGACTTTGTTCCTGAGGCGGCTGATATGGGATTCTACGACATTGGTCCTTGGGTCAAAATGGAAATCCCAGACCCCCTCAAGCAGCATCGTGCGCGTGACCACCCTGTCGGCATTGCGCATGAGATAGACCAGCAGCCGGAATTCGCGGGGTTGCACCTGTATCGCCCCCCCGGCCCGTGTCACCAAATGCCGGATCAGGTCGACCTCCAGATCGGCAAGCTGCAACCTGGTTTCCTCGGTCTGCATCGGGGGGCGGCGCGCCAATGCGGTAAGACGGGCGGAAAGCTCGGAAAAGGCAAAGGGTTTGACCAGGTAATCATCCGCCCCGGCCTCCAGACCGTCAACCCGGTCGTTGATGCCGTCCATCGCGCTAAGAAACAAAACCGGCGTCCCGACACCTTCGCCACGGATGGATTTGACAAGCGACAACCCGTTAAGCCCCGGCAACATCCTGTCGATGATCATGACGTCAAATTCGCTGTCGAGCGCGCTCAGAAATCCGGTCTTGCCATCGGCCGCATGTTCAAACACATGGCCAAGTTCGGCCAGACCCGTGCAGATATAGTCAGCTGTTTCCTGGTCGTCCTCAACGATCAGCACGCGCATCATGTCCACCATTGTTTGCTGCGCCGATGTTACCGGGAAAGCCTGCGGTGCGCCACGGTCGTCAGATTACCAATCCGTATACCGCCGCCAACCCAGAGGTCAGGCGCAGCGCCCCAATTTCGGTTTATCCGGGGGAAAATGGACGGCGCTGGCCGGTGCGGTTTATCGCTTTGACGGGACGTTTCTGGCCGGGACCACATCCGCCCCTCCCGCCGCCGGGAAAGTGATCCTGACCCGCAAGCCCGGATTGTTGTCCTCAAGCGCCAATGCGCCGTCGTGCATCTCGACGATTGCCGCCACAAGGCTCAGCCCCAATCCGTTCCCCGGTGTGGTGCGGCTGTGCTCCAGCCGGTAAAGACGGCGCAGCACATTCTCCCGCTCATCCTCGGGAATGCCGGGGCCGGTGTCGCTGGCCAGAATACGGACGGTTCCGCCACCGGTCGCGACGCTGACGGTGATTGCCGCCCCTTCCGGCGTATGGCGCAGGGCGTTTTCAATCAGATTGGCAAAGACCTGCCCCAGAAGCGATTTATCGCCCCGCACATATGCCGCCCGCTCTGGCGCGTCACAGATCAGCGCATGACCGGTTTCCTCGGCCGAAGGTTCGTAAACCTCACAGAAGGTACGCGCCAGCGCCGCAACATCGACCCTTTCAAACCGCTTCTTTGGCGAACCGCCTTCGATCTGGGCGATTTGCAACAGCGCCTGAAACGTCTTTACGATGCCATCGGTTTCGATATTGGCCCGCGCCACCAGATCGGCGATTGCACCGTCCTCTCCGGCCTTGTCCTGCAACTGGTTCAGCAGGACCGAAACCCGCTGAATCGGGGTCTTCAGATCATGGGCGATGTCGGCAGACACCTGTTTCAGCGCCGAAATCTGTTGTTCCTGCACCGTCGCCATCTTGTCGATCCGGGCCCCGATCTGCGTCAGATCGTCGGCCCGCCCCGCCATCGGTGCAACGCGGGCGGCGTAATCGCCGGTTGTCAGCCGTTCAAGCGTGTCATCAATCCGGTCAAGCCGGCTGACCGTGCGTCGCGCCAGCAGAATGCCACCGCCGACCACAATAAGCGTCGTCGGGATCAGGCTGAACAGGAACACCGCCAGAAACGCCTCCTGGATGTCCTCCAACGGTTCGGCGCTGACGGCGATGGTCAGCTGCCCGCCATGCACCGCCGCGCTCAGCGCAAAGTAATTGCCATCAATATCTTCGTCATCGCGATCAAAGGACACGACCGCAAATCCGTTCTTCGTGGAAATCAGCGCCGCATTGCCAACATGAAGCCCGCCGGGCAGAACATAGCTCAGAATGCGATCCTCGGGCGAGGCTGTGCGCGACTGCGACCGCACAAAGGTCAGCACCGCCGCCGCATTGGGCAGGGATTTGAACCCCGCCATCTCCTGCTGAAGCGTCGCCCGAAGCGATTGTTCGGAATTGTCGCGGACAAGCGCATAAGTCGCCGTCAGACTGACAAGGCTGACCAATGCAAAAAGCGCCGCCATGGCCAGCGATTGGCGCAGCGGCGTCGATGTCCAGATGTCGCGTGCGGTGCCCATCGCTCAGGCCTCGATCCGATAGCCCGACCCGCGCACGGTTTCGATCAAGTCCCGGTCAAAGGGTTTGTCGACCTTGGCGCGCAGCCTGCTGATATGGGTTTCGACCACATTTGTCTGGGGGTCGAAACTGATGTCCCACACCGCCTCCAGCAGCATGGTGCGGGTCTGCACCCGGCCCTTGCGGCGCAAAAGATGTTCCAGAAGCGCGAATTCCCGCGGCAGAAGGTCGATGACCTGCCCCGCGCGCGTCACCTTGCGCCGAACAAGGTCCATTTCCAGATCGCCAGCGCGCAGGACAGTATCCTCCTGCGTGGCGCGCGGTCGCCGCGCCAGCGCCGCAACACGCGCCGAAAGCTCACCAAAGGCAAAGGGTTTCACCAGATAATCATCGCCCCCGGCGTTCAGCCCCTCGATCCGGTCATCGACCCCGCCAAGCGATGTCAGAAACAGCACCGGCGTCTGGTTTTTGGCCCCCCGCAGGGTTTTGACCAGCGCCATCCCGTCAAGACCGGGCAACATCCGGTCGACGATCAGGATGTCATAATCGGTGGTGCTGGCCTGCAAGAGCGCCTCGCGCCCGTTCTCCAAAAGGTCGACAACATGGCCTTCTTCCCGCAGCCCATCCGCGATGTAGGTGCCGGTTGTCTTGTCGTCCTCGATCACCAGGATCTTCATCTCTTGCTCCGTCACATGCCGATGGACCCACAAGGGGGCCACCGGTCTTTTGCCATGGATCTCAGAACTTTGCGACTTACTTGTCGTCGTCGCCGTCCATATCGCCATCACCGTCGCCGTCTTCATCGACCTCGACCGCCATCGACCCATCTGCCAACGTAAAGAGCACCTCCTGCTCGGACCCATCGGCCATCATGACCTCGAATTCCACAATGCCATTGCCCGGGGTATCGTCATCGAATTCGGCCTCTGTGACCGTGCCGCCGGTCTTGGTTTCGACGTCCGCCACCACGGCGGCCACTTCGGGATGGGCGGTCAGGAACTGTTGCAGTTCTTGCGCCGATCTGGCGTCCGACCCTGTCGCGGCATAGGCCAGCGTGCCGGTCAGGACAAACAGGCCGACAAGGCCAGAGGTAGCAGCGCCTGCGATCTTATTGCGTTTCATGGTCATCTCCTTGGTGTTGGGCGGGACCATCCCGCCCGATGACATTGATCTAAGGTCTCCGAATGCCGGGCGACTGACCGGTGCATTACATCTCTGTTAGGTCTGGATATGGCGCCGCGAAACCCTGAACCGCCGTTCAAACCACGATGCTGACGGGGCGATTTGCGTCAGCGACAAAAGCAAAACCGGGCAGTAAAACGCACAACGGCGGGGATGCCCCCGCCGTCTGCTTGTCGTCAGAATATGTGGCTCAGGCCGTGACAGGCCGGTCCTCAAAGCGTTCACTCTGCGCCGCCTTGGCGCGTTTTTCCGCCGCCGCGATGATCCCCGGCCCCGCCAGACGCAAGGCCAGCGCAAAAACACCCCCCAGCAAAATGGCGAAACCAACCGCCATGATCCCAAAGCCGAACCCGGCGAACACCATCACGGCCAGAAGCGCGCTTGCCAAAACTGATTTGATACGTTGCATATGTCAGATCTCCTTGTTCCTTGTGACAGGAATATGGGGCCGGACATCGGCGATGACCTGACGCTGACATTACAACGATGTTATGCGCCGGTTTCATGCAGCAGCCCCCGGATTACAAATCTGTATAGTTCCTGCGACCTCGTGTTCATCCTCGGTTCCGATATCTGCTCCACACCGCATGAACATGGAGTTCCCCTCATGTCACACCAACACGCCCCGAAACGCCGTACCCCGCTGACCGCTGCCTTGCTTGCGGCCACTGTCGCCTCGACCGGGCTTGTCGCACTGGCGCCCTCTGCCGCGCTTGCCGTTCCCGCAGGCGGCTATGCCGACCTGATCGAACAATTCAGCCCCGCTGTCGTCCTTGTCGAAGTCACCACCAAGGCCACCCCCGCCAGCGCAGAACGCGGCATGCCCAACGATGAATTCTTCAAGGAATTCCAGCGCCGCTTTGGCGATGCCATGCCCCAGATGCCACAGGTGCCGAACAGACCCGACCGTCAGGGGCTCGGCTCTGGCTTCATCATCTCGGACGACGGGTTGATCGTCACCAACAACCACGTGATTGATGGCGCGACCACCGTCACCGTCAAATTCGCGGATGGCACGGAATATGACGCCACGGTCATCGGCGCCGATCCTCTGACCGACATCGCCCTGCTCGACATCGAAGGCTCGGACCTGCCGACCGTGGCGTTTGGCTCGTCCGATGCGATGCGCGTCGGCGACGAGGTGATCGCCATGGGCAACCCATTCGGGCTGGGCGGCACGGTCACGACCGGCATTGTCTCGGCCAAGGATCGCGATATTCAATCCGGCCCCTTCGATTCCTTCATCCAGACCGACGCCGCCATCAACCGTGGCAATTCCGGCGGCCCGCTGTTCAACAACAAGGGCGAGGTGATCGGCGTCAACACCGCGATCTTTTCACCCAATGGCGCGAACGCCGGGATCGGCTTTGCCGTGCCTTCGGATCAGGTGTCCACCATCGTTGCCGACCTCAAGGACGACGGCCAGATTGATCGCGGTTGGCTGGGGGTCCAGATCAAACCGGTAAGCGAAGAGGTCGCATCGGTCCTCGGGCTGAAACCCGGTCAGGGCACGATGATCGACAAGGTCATGGAGGGCACCCCGGCGCAGAAAGCCGGCCTGAAATCCGGTGACATTGTGCTCACCTTCGATGGCACCAGGATCGAAGACGCCCGCGACCTGACCCGCTCGGTTGCGAACACCGCCCCGGACACGGCCTCAAAGATCGAGGTTCTGCGCAAGGGCGAACACCTGACGCTGGATGTCACCCTGGCCAATCGCGCCACGGCGCAGGACGCCTGACACCTGCCTTGCCGCGTCGCACACACAACAATCGCCTGCCCCGGTGCCATTCACACCGGGGCAGGTTGAATTTTTGCGACAACTGCCCCCCGCCATGCCGATGCCCCACCCGGGCCAAGGGCACGCCGTAAATAATCCCGCAACACTATTGACCTTCCAGTGAGTGGAACCATTAGATACCTTCCCAGCGACGAAGGAGATATCATGTCCACCTCATCAGAACTGCGGGTTTCCGTCCAAAACATGTCCTGCGCATCCTGCGTTGGTCGGGTCGAACGTGCGCTGGCGGCTTTGCCCGGCGTCGAAGAGGTCAGCGTCAACCTTGCATCCGAAACGGCGCAGGCGCGTGTGGATACAGACGCCCGCATCCCCGAGGTGATCGCAGCGCTGGACCGCGCGGGCTATCCGGCGCGCACCACAAGCCTCCGGTTGAACATCGCCTCGATGTCCTGTGCCTCTTGCGTCGGGCGCGTTGACAAGGCGCTGGCGGCCCTGCCCGGCGTGACCGAGGTCAATGTCAACCTCGCCTCGGAAACCGCGACCGTCACCTATGCCGAGGGCATGGTGACTCTGGCCGACCTGTTAAAGGCTGCGGCCGATGCCGGATACCCGGCGGACCCCGTCGATGCGACAACAACCGAAGACCCCGGCGCCCGCAAAGAAGGCGAGGCGCGCGATCTGGCGCGCAAGACCGCCTTTGCGGCGGCGCTGGCCCTGCCGGTGTTCCTGTTGGAAATGGGCGCCCATGTGGTGCCGGGCGTGCATGAATTGATCGGGCGCACCATCGGCCATCACACCAGCTGGCTGATCCAGTTCGTCCTGACCACCGTGGTACTGTTCTGGCCCGGGCGGCACTTTTACACCAAGGGTTTTCCCGCCCTGATAAAAGGCGCGCCCGACATGAACAGCCTCGTGGCTGTCGGCACCGGGGCGGCCTATCTGTTTTCTCTGACCGCGCTCTTTGCGCCCGGCCTGCTGCCCGAAGCCTCTCGCGCCGTCTATTTCGAAGCGGCGGCGGTGATCGTCGTGCTGATCCTGCTCGGCCGCTGGATGGAGGCCCGTGCCAAGGGCCGCACCGGGGCGGCGATCCAGAAACTTTTGGGTCTACAGGCCCGCACCGCGCATATCATGGTCGATGGCGAGCCGCAGGAGGTGCCCATCGACCGCATCGGCGCGGGCGACATCCTGATTGTCCGGCCCGGTGAACGCATTGCCGTCGACGGCGAGGTGACCCAGGGCAACGCCCATGTCGACGAAAGCATGATCACCGGCGAGCCCGTTCCCGTCGCCAAGACCACCGGCGATCCGGTCACCGGCGGCACCGTCAACGGCACCGGCAGTTTCCAGTTCCGCGCGACACGCGTTGGCGCCGACACCACGCTGGCCCAGATCATCCGCATGGTCGAACAGGCCCAGGGCGCGAAACTGCCGATCCAAGGCATGGTGGACCGGATCACCCTGTGGTTTGTGCCCGCCGTCATGGCCTTGGCCGCGCTGACCGTGCTGGTCTGGCTCGTGGTTGGCCCCGCGCCCACACTGTCCCATGCGCTGGTCGCGGGGGTATCGGTGCTGATCATCGCCTGCCCCTGTGCGATGGGGCTGGCCACGCCGACCTCGATCATGGTCGGCACCGGGCGTGCCGCCGAAATGGGCGTGCTGTTCCGCAAGGGCGATGCACTGCAACAGCTGACCTCGGTCGATGTGGTCGCGCTGGATAAAACCGGCACCGTGACCGAAGGCCGCCCCGAATTGACCGACCTTGTGCTGACCGAAGGTTTCGACCGGGCCGATGTGCTGGCGCTGGTGGCGGCGGTCGAGGCGCTGTCGGAACATCCCATCGCCGAGGCCATTGTCCGCGCCGCCAAGTCCGAAGGCTCGCCGCGCCACGACGTCGACGACTTCTCCTCGATCACCGGCTACGGCGTCCGGGCCAAGGTGGCCGGGCGTGACGTGCTGGTCGGCGCCGACCGCCTCATGACCCGCGAGGGGCTCGACATCACGCCGCTGGCCGATGCCGAACGCCGCCTTGCCGAACAAGGCCGCACCGCGCTTTTCGCCGCCATCGACGGCAGGGTCGCGGCGGTGATCGGCGTCGCCGATCCAGTGAAACCGGCCAGCGCGGCGGCGATCTCTGCACTGCATGACCTTGGCCTGAAGGTGGCGATGATCACCGGCGACAAACGCGAAACCGCGCTGGCCATTGCCCGCGAAACCGGGATCGACCACGTCATCGCCGGCGTTCTGCCCGATGGCAAGGTCGCGGCGCTGGACGAGCTGCGCGGCACCGGCCAACAGATCGCCTTTGTCGGTGATGGCATCAACGACGCCCCCGCGCTGGCCCATGCCGATGTCGGCATTGCCATCGGCACCGGCACCGATGTCGCCATCGAATCCGCCGATGTGGTGCTGATGTCGGGCGACCTGCGCGGCGTGGTCAACGCCTTCGACGTCTCTCGCCGGACCATGGCCAACATCCGCCAGAACCTGTTCTGGGCCTTCGGCTACAACGTCGCGCTGATCCCGGTGGCGGCGGGCGTGCTCTATCCCGCCTTTGGCCTGCTTCTGTCGCCGGTTCTGGCGGCGGGGGCCATGGCGCTCAGCTCGGTCTTCGTTCTGACCAATGCCCTGAGATTGCGCCGCCTGCGCCCCGTCATGGACGAGGCCTGCGCGCCACGTCCCGCCAAGGGCCAAACGCCCTCCCCCACCCCACTCGCCGCTGAATAAGGAGGATACCCCATGAATATCGGAGATGTGGCCGCCCTGTCCGGCCTGCCCGCCAAAACCATCCGCTATTACGAAGACATCGGGCTGGTGAAACCCCTGCGCAGCGCCAACGGCTATCGCAGCTTCCGCGAAAGCGATGCGCACAAGCTGGCGTTCCTGGGCCGCGCCCGCGCGCTTGGCTTTTCGATCGAGGATTGCCGCAACCTCATGGCGCTGTACGAGGACGACCACCGCGCCAGCGCCGAGGTCAAGGATATTGCAGAGCATCACCTGGAGCGGATCGACGAAAAGATTGCAGAGCTCGGGGAAATGCGCGCCACCCTCGCCCATCTGGTACATGCCTGCGCCGGCGACCACCGCCCCGATTGCCCGATCCTCGCGGACCTTGCAAAAGCGTCGAAAAATGCCCCGCAGCCAGAGACATCCACCAAGCAAACTTCGGAACAACATCCGGGGCAGCGCCCGGGACAACGGCGGATTGGCCAGCGCGGCTGATCAGACCTCCTCGAACGCCCCCGGCACCAACTCTTCCCAAAAGGCGACCATCGCGCCCACCGACAGGGCCGATCCCCAGCCCAGTCGCATGAATTCCTCGCGCTCGACGTCATCGTCCAACCGCGCGAGGAACAGCCGCTTGTCCGCGTCGCGTTGCGTCGGTGTGCGTGCCGCCACCAATTCGCGGATACGCCCCAAACGCCCGGCCCGCAAACGGCGGGCACGGTCCATCTCGGCCTCGCGCGCCTCCTCTTCCCGGCTGTTTGCCTCGGCCTGTGCCTTGCGCACCTCGGCGGCCTCGACCGCCTCTGGCGATGGCTCCGCCGCGACCTCCCCCTTGTAATCATCACGCAGCGCCGCGCTCAGATACCGCACCGGGCTTTTCACCCCATCGCGCCCCTGAAGATAGGCCAGCTTCTCGGCGACATAATCCTCGTGACCTGCTCCCCGAACCATCCCGCGTTCTGATGTTCAGTTTGCTCAGCCTTTCGAAGGAGCAAACAGAGGGGCTTGCCTTTTGGCGCTCTGGTCTTCGCACGCTTGCCGAAAACGAAAACGTGACGATCAAGGCTTCGGGATTGGGGCAAACCGACTGGAATTGGACGCCGCAATCCATGGGATCAATGGTGCGCGACATCATTGAAATCTTTGGCCCAAACCGTACCATGTTTGCCAGCAACTTCCCCGTCGACAAGGCCTACAACAGCTTTGATGCCTATTACGCGGCCTATGAGGCGGCCGTGGCGGACCTCTCTGTCGACGAGCAAAACGATCTGTTTATCGGGACTGCTGACCGTGTTTATCGACTGGGTGTGACGCGGGGCTGACGCCGCACATCCAGCCAACCCAGTTCGGAATACTTCAAAACGCCAGAGCCTGCAGTGAGACAGGGTTTGGCACCAAAATGAAAGAAATCAAATGCCGATCGAAGATACAGGAACCGACCCACGGATGCCCTATCAGTACGACAATCCGGCGGAATGTCTGCCCGATATCGTCATCCCTGATGGCATTCCCGAAGATGAGCGTGTCTGGGTTCCACAAGCCGAGAACGTCTCTTTCAGGCCGCTGATCCTTAACCGCAGCCAGGGGTATTGGATGAACCTGCTGCGCGTGCGCAAATCCGGCGTTCTGTCGCGCCACCGCCACCCACAAGCGGTACATGGTTGGGTTCTCAAGGGCCGTTGGCACTATCTTGAGCACGACTGGGAAGCGCGCGAAGGCGGGTTTGTCTACGAACCTCCCGGCGAGACGCACACGTTGATTGTGCCTGACGATGTGGAGGAAATGATCACACTGTTTCAGGTTCAGGGCGTGATGTACTACGTTGATCCCTGGGGCAAAGGCATCGGATATGAAGATGTCTTCACCAAAATAGATCTTTGCCGCAAACACTATGAGGCGGTTGGCCTCGGCGGGGATTATGTTGATCAATTCATTCGTTAGGGTGCTGAGATGATCTGGCCAGATAAGTGTTTTGAAGATGCCAATGTCCTTGTCACCGGTGCCACATCCGGCATCGGTGAGGGGATCGCGCAGGCCTTTGCACAGGCGGGTGCGCGCGTGACCGTCACGGGGGCGACCGAGGGCGAAGTAGACACGGCGCAGGGCAAACACCCTGCGTTTGATGTGCGGCAACTGGATGTGCGCGACGACGGGCAAGTGAAGGCGTTGATAGGGTCGTTCGGGCGTCTGGACCATGTGGTGAACTGTGCCGGTATTATTCGCCGCAATGATGAGCACCAACCCGAGGTCTTTGCCGATGTGGTGGATATCAACCTCACGGGCACAATGCGCGTTTGCGCCGCCGCCCGTGACCTTCTGAAAACATCGAAAGGAACCATTGTGAACATGGCTTCGATGTTGTCGTTTTTTGGCGGGGGATTGGTTCCTGCATATTCTGCATCCAAAGGTGGGATTGCCCAGCTGACCAAATCGCTTGCCATCGCCTATGCCCCCGATGGGATCCGGGTGAACGCCATTGCGCCGGGATGGATTGCGACCCCTCTGACGGCGGCGCTTCAAGCTGATGAAATTCGAAGCAAGGCCATTTTGGACCGAACGCCCTTGAACCGTTGGGGTACGCCAGAAGACATTGCTGGTGGTGCCGTCTTTCTGTCTTCTCCGATTGCCCAGTATATTACCGGTACGGTACTTCCAATCGACGGAGGATACCTTGTCACCTAACAACTGAGTTTATGGGCCGGGCTGAAACTGCCGAGGTGTGCCGCCGGGACGATTACAGCATCACTTCCCAAATTGGGGCCGCGCGACAGCTAGTTTGAAGCCCAGGAAATCAGATCGTCGAGGAACTTTTGCACATGCTCTGTCCGGTCCCGACCTTTCAGGACGATAGCCTCATAAGGTTCGCTTTTCGTCCGCAAATGAACGCTCATCGGGACAACAAGCGATGCATTGGAAAAGAACTCTGCGACATCCCCGGACAGAAGCGCAACCGCATGTGGATCGCCGCGCATCAGTGAAATTGTCGTCAGGACGGACTGTGTTTCGATCAAGGATGTCGGCAGAGGCAATCCCGCTGTCCGGTATTCTCGTTCGAGCGACAGCCGCATGGGCATGCCTTCCGTGTACACGATCCAGCGCGCTTCGGACAAATCCTCCAGCGCGACTCGTGACTTTCGTATCAACGGGTTGTCCGGGCTGGTGACGACACGCAGAATTTCATCATGAAAGGGCGTGGCGACGTAATCGTCCGGGTTTTCGCCGAAAAGGTGGCGACCAATTACAACATCCAATGCGCCCAGATCCAATTGGCGCAGCAAGGCGGCACTGGTGTCTTCCTGTATTTCAACGGTCGATTGCGGATAGGTCTGCAAATACCGTTGAAGCGTCTCCGATACATATGGCACCGCGCCCATGATTGTGCCGACGCGCAAACGCACGCCTGATCCAGAAGACAAACTGCGGAATTCCCGTTCCATGCTGCGCATTTGCGCCAGCACGTTCTTGGCATGTCGGATTGCCATATCACCGGCGACTGTGGATTTAAGTCCCCGGTTCGACCTGTGAAACAACATATGCCCGGAGGTCTCTTCGGCCTCTTGCAGGGCTTTGGTGGCGCGCGGTTGGCTCATCCCGATCTTGTCTGCCGCCTGCTTGAGCGAGCCAGTGTCGTCGATGGCAGAGATCAAAGAGAGATGCCTGAGAGACAGCTGGCGCAGGCTTTTGCTGGGCTTCGTCACGATGAGGAGTTTCCTTTTTGTTATATGCCTATCCCAACTTATCGGATTTACAAGCCGGATTCAGTCCATATTTTCGGCGACCGAAGCAATTGGGAGCCGTGATTCTGGCGCAGACGAGGCCCGGATCGCAAATCCGGCATCTCTTTTTGGAAACAGGGAGTAGCCCATGGGGCTGATCAACTACATCACCCGAGTGCAATTCGGGTTTGGCGAACTGGCCACTCTAAAGGCAGAGCTTGCCCTGGCTGGCATTCAACGCCCCTTCATTGTCACGGACAAGGGCGTGCGCGCTCTTGGCTTTCTTGACAAGATAGAAGCCGCAATCTCGACGTCGCCTGTGGGCGTCTATGACGAGACCCCTGGCAACCCAAACGAAGCAGCGGTGCGCGCCGCGTCCGAAGCTTTCACCGCATCCAATGCAGATGGTATCATTGCCATTGGTGGTGGCTCTGCTTTGGATCTGGCCAAAGGTGTCGCAATCCTGGCGGCCCATGGCGGCGAGCTTAAGACCTATGCATTGATCGAAGGCGGGCTGGAAAAGATCACCGCAAAAACCTTCCCGATGATCGCCGTTCCGACAACCTCCGGGACAGGCAGCGAGGTGGGGCGCGCGGCGATCGTCATTCTGGACGATGGCCGCAAGGTGGGTCTTTTGTCGCCCTATCTGATCCCGAAGACCGCGATCGTTGACCCGGCGCTGACCATGAGTTTGCCGCCCATGCTGACCGCGGCCACCGGGATGGACGCGATTTCGCATTGCATCGAAACCTACCTTGCCCCGTCTTTCAATCCGCCAGCGGATGGAATTGCGCTGGAAGGTTTGCGCCGCAGTTGGGCGAATATTCGCAAGGCCACTGAAACCCCCGATGACAAAGACGCACGCGGCAATATGGCCATCGCCGCAACCATGGGCGCCATGGCGTTCCAAAAGGGTCTGGGATGTGTGCACAGTCTCAGCCATGCGCTTGGCGGTATTAACCCGAAATTGCATCACGGCACACTAAACGCCGTTTTCATGCCAGCGGTCCTAAAGTTCAACAGAGCCGCGCCGACCTCGGTGTCTGAAGACAAATATGCCATCATGGCAAACGCCATGAACCTGTCCTCGGGCGATGACATCGAGATGGCCATCAAGGATATGACCGCCGCCATTGGCCTGCCCACAACACTGTCTGAAATGGGCGTCACCAAAGACCTGTTTGACCGGATCATTACAGGTGCGCTGGCGGATCACAGCCACAAGACAAATCCAATAGATGCCAGCGCCGATGACTACATGGCGATGCTGGAAGACTCCTACTGAAGCGGAAAGAGAAAGCAAGATATGACATTCACACCTCATGGAAAACATCTTATCGCCGGCGCATGGGTCGCCAATGATGCCACGTTTGACAGCAGCCCGGCCCATGGCCCCTCTCACGCGTTTTCGGTCGGCACGGTCGAATTGGTGGACCAGGCCTGTCAAGCGGCTGAGGATGCGTTTCTCAGCTATGGAAACAGCACGCGCGAAGAACGCGCCGTATTTCTGGAGGCCATTGCAGACGAAATCGACGCGCGCGGCGACGCGATTACCGAGATAGGAACACAGGAAACCGGTTTGCCGGAGGCGCGCCTGCAAGGCGAACGCGGAAGAACCGTTGGCCAGTTGCGCTTGTTCGCATCGCATATCCGCGATGGCGCCTATCTGGACAAACGCCATGATGATGCGCTGCCGGATCGCGCGCCCCTGCCGCGTCCCGACCTGAAGATGGTGCAGCGGCCCATAGGTCCAGTGGCCGTGTTCGGCGCATCCAACTTTCCTCTGGCGTTCTCCACCGCTGGTGGCGACACCGCCGCCGGGCTCGCAGCGGGCTGCCCTGTCGTGGTCAAAGGCCATTCGGCCCACCCCGGCACGGGCGAGATTGTGGCCGAGGCGATCCACGCAGCCATTCAGAAGACCGGCCAGCATCCGGGCGTCTTCAGCCTGATTCAGGGCGGCAAGCGTGACGTCGGGACCAGTCTGGTGCAACATCCGCTGATCAAGGCGGTGGGTTTCACTGGCTCGCTCGGTGGTGGTCGCGCTCTGTTTGATCTCTGCGCTCAGCGGCCCGAGCCTATCCCTTTCTTCGGGGAATTGGGCAGCGTTAACCCGATGTTTGTGCTGCCAGAGGCGACCAAAGCCCGCGGTGAAGCCATCGGTACCGGCTGGGCCGGGTCGCTGACCATGGGCGCGGGCCAGTTCTGTACAAATCCCGGCATTGCCGTGATTCAGAAGGGCGCGGAAGGTGACGCTATTGTCGCTGCGGCCAAAGCCGCATTGGAGGCGGTTGCCGCCCAGACCATGCTGACGGATGGCATTGCGCAAGCCTACCAAGACGGAAAATCCCGCTTTGAGGGCCGCAACGCCGTGAAGCCGGTGCTGACCAACACTGATGAAGGTCGGAACGCCTCGCCGAACCTCTACGAGACGGACGCGCAAAACTATCTTCAGGACCATGCGTTGGGAGAAGAGGTTTTTGGCCCATTGGGTCTTGTGGTCCGGGTCTCTGACGTTGAAGAGATGCAGGAACTGGCCAAAGGCTTCGAAGGCCAGCTGACCATGACATTGCACATGGATAAGGGCGACATCGAGGCCGCCAAGCCACTGGTCCCGATCATCGAACGCAAAGCCGGACGCTTGCTGGTCAATGGCTTCCCGACCGGGGTCGAGGTCGCGGATGCAATGGTTCATGGCGGCCCCTATCCCGCCTCGACAAACTTCGGGGCGACGTCCGTCGGAACCCTGGCGATCCGACGCTTCCTGCGCCCGGTCAGCTATCAAAACTTCCCGGACGCCCTTCTGCCGGAAGCTTTCTAAGAACCGCCGGTCAGATTTCTTCCAGCTGGCCGAAGCGCCCTGTCCAACGGACAGGGCGCATTTTACATTTGGCGAGCAGAAATCGGCGGCTTCAGCCCGGCGAATACACACAGCTGCTCGCCTAGGTCGTTGCGCCAGAGACCTTGCGATACCCCCCTAACCGGGCCGTTACAGGTCCAGAACGCCATTTCTAGGAGTCGGGCACAGACACGACCAATGCCCCCCGGTCCGTCAGATCGAAAGTGCCAGCCCCCCGGTCGGTGCCGTCCAGCCAAAGCGGCCTGCCCTCGACCGGCGCGCCATCAATGGAGATCCGGCAGGTCTGCGGGCGGTTTGTGGGGTTGATGCACCAGACATATCTGGCGCTTTCCGACCGGTGTAGCCGCGTGATCACGGCGCTGTTGGTGCAGGTGACATTGGCTGTGACCCCTGCCCAATCGCAGACGAAATCCCACCAGCCGGGGGCACCTGACCCGCCCGTTTCTTTGGCCTGGAAATCCGCCGCCGACAGATGCGATCCCACCAAAAGCGTGCGACCCGCCCCATGTGTATTGGCCACGATGGCGGCTTTGCCATCGGGAAACCGCGCCAGAACTTCGGCCTCGGGCGCATCATAGGCTTGCCGAAACCCGCCACAGGTCATGCGCGTGCCATTCAATTCGAAATGCGCGTGGTCGGCAATGTCGGGCATGAACTCCACCTCGACCTCGCGCGCGCCGAACATCTGATCCAGACCGAAGTTCGGTTGATGCACGCCCACCCGACCATGATCGCCGAAATAGGCCGGGCAAGCCTCGGAAATCAGGGTGCCACCCGCAGCGACCCAATCGCGAATGCGCTCGGCCACCGCGCGAGGCCACATAACGGGGTATGGCGCATAGATCACGTCGTACCCGTCCATGTCATCGGGATGCACCCAATCCGGTTGCAAACCCGCGTCCATGAACCCGCGATAGGCCCCCCACATTGCCTCTTGAAAGGTCTTGAACTGACCCTCGGCCGACAACAGGCTGTCAAACATCTGTGTCTCATCCGCGAACAGCAGGCCGACCTCGCCGCGCATCGGTTTTGCGGCCATTGCATCGGCTTGTTCTGGCGCGTTTGTCCATTGCGCAATGCTGGCGGCCATGTCGGACCGTTCGGTCCGGCTGCCGTCCATGCCATAGCTGCCGAACGCCCCGAACAACGGCCCATCCAGAAGCGGGCGATACCGCAGATTCATCATCCCCCGTGCCCCAGCGGCAAAAGAGGCCAATGACCACAGGCGAATGTCGGCTGGTTCTGCGACGCGGGCATCGTCCTTGTCACGGCCCATGACCTGCGGCTGCATCCAGAGCGGCCCACCCTGACGCTCGGCATGCCAGAACGGTTTGCCACGTGACGCGCCACGGATCAAATCCCCGGCAAAGAAGTTGCGCCAGGCCTGATTGCCCTTGCGCGCCGCAATCCAGGTATAGCCGTAGATATCCACCTGACTGGCCGCGCGCCAATCGTCACAGCCATGCCGACCCAGCGCAGTCACAGCCCCGGCAATCCCGTGCGAGATGATCTTGGCATGCGGATCGACGGCACGAATCGTGGCGATCTTGTCCTCTACATGATCATAGAAGTTGTCCCGACGAAACCGAAGCCAATCATAGCATTCGGCATAGGGTTGGACCTGCCGTGGCGGCATGATGTCGTCCCATTCGGCATAGGAATAACGGTGCCAGACCTCGGCCAGGGCATCGAGGGATCCGTATTTCTCTTGCAACCAGACACGGAATGCCGCGGCAGTGGCGTCCGAGAAATCGAAATCCGGCTGATAGTTGACTTCGTTGTTCACGTCATAGCCGTAGAGCCCGGGATGATCCTTGTACCGGGTGGCCAGGGTCGTAAGGAACTCCATCACCGCTTCATGCACTTCGGGTGCATTCAGCGTAAGCGCGCCCGCCCCGCCCAGACCCTGCCCGAAACCGCCCACCGCCACCGACGGGCTGAGGGTCGAGGCCATGTATTTACCGTCAATGCTGACCTGGCGGTGCTGCGCATATTTGCGTTGCAGCCAATCCGGCGCGGCCATGGTGAATTCGGCGATCACTGTCGCCATGTTGTTTTCTGCCGCCAGATCCAGCTGACGGTCGCAATCGTCCCAGTCAAAGACGCCAGGCTTGCGCTCGATCGCGGACCACATGAACCAGTGGCGAAAGGTGTTCAACCCATCCTGTGACGCAATACCATAGTCGCGCGACCAGTCTTCGCGCGGCGGATTGGATTTGCGGAAATAGACGGCTCCGAACGGGATTTGCGGTGTCTTGGCGGTCATCTTCTATCCTTGGTTTGGGCAAAGGGTTCCCCAGCGGTGCGGCCAAAGCGCCGAACCGAGAGCGAGCCCCCCGCCGTTTCGTTGTGTTGTCAGCCGCGCCCGGACAGCGCGTGCAGCGTTCGGATCATTCCCGAATGGTCAAGATCGCCATCGCCACGCCCGACGGCTGCGTTCATCATGCCCTGCACATTGGCGGTGTTGGGCAGCATCAGATCCAGTGCCTTGGCCGCTTCAACGGCAAGCGTCATGTCCTTGCGGTGCAGCCGAATGCGGAAACCCGGATCGAATGTCTGGTTGATCATGCGTTCGCCGTGCACTTGCAGGATCGTGCTGTCGGCAAAACCGCCCAACAGCGCGGCGCGCACCTTGGCTGGATCCGCCCCCGCCGCTTCGGCCAAGGTCAGCGCCTCGGCCACCGCCTGAATGTTCAGGCCAACAATGATTTGATTGCAGACCTTGGCGGTCTGCCCATCGCCGGCCGGGCCCACATGGGTGATGCGTTTGCCCAGTGTTTCCAGAATGGGCATCGCGCGGTCCATCGCGGCGTCAGATCCGCCGCACATGATCGACAGGCTGGCGGTTTCGGCCCCCTTTTGACCGCCGGAAACTGGCGCATCCACCCATAGACCGCCTGCCGCCTCAACTCTTTCGGCAAAGCCCACCGTTGCAACGGGCGAGATGGAGCTCATGTCGATCACAAGCGCGCCCTGCGACAGCTCTGCAACCACACCGTTTGCGCCAAACAGCACCTCTTCGACGTGTTCGGTTTCCGGCAGCATCAATATCACGACCTCTGCTTCGCGGGCGGCATCAGCGGCGTTTGCCGCCTCACGCGCGCCCGCGTCGATCAGAAATCGCGATGCTTCCTTGACCCGCGACACCGCGACCTCATGACCCGCATCAATCAAGTGTTTCGCCATGGGCCGTCCCATGACCCCAAGGCCGATAAATCCGATCTTCACGCTGTTGCTCCTGTCATGTGGTTGATCCATCCCAGTCCCTCGGTCGTGCCGGACCGTGGCGCATATTCGCAGCCCACCCAGCCGTCGTAGCCAAGCGCATCCAGCCGCTGAAAGAGGAAGGGATGATTGATTTCGCCCGTGCCAGGTTCGTGTCGGCCGGGGGTGTCGGCGATTTGGACGTGGGCGATGCGCGGTTGCAGTCGCTCAAACGTCGGAATCAGATCACCCTGCATGATCTGCATATGAAAGAAGTCGTATTGCAGCCACAGGTTTGGACTGCCGACGGCGGCGGCGATCCGTTCCCATTGGTCAGTGGTTGAAATTGCAAAGCCCGGAATGGTGCGGGTGTTCACCGGCTCGACCAACAGGCGAATGCCAGCCTCGGCAAGATGATCAGCGGCAAATTTCAGGTTCTCGACCAAAACCGCTTCGCAGGCGGCCTTTGCCCCGGCAGGCACGATACCAGACAAACAATTGATCTGTGTACAGCCAATGGCGCGGCCATAGGTGATGGCGCGGGCGACACCCGCTTGAAACTCTTCTTCGCGCCCCGGCAGCGCGGCAATGCCACGTTCACCCCCGGCCCAATCACCCGACGGCAGATTGAACAGCGCCTGATGCAAACCGTTGTCAGCCAGCGCCTTGGCCACGGCATCCGGGGTTTCATCGTAAGGACCAAGGTATTCAACGGCCTTGAAGCCATCATCGGCAGCCGCGCCAAAACGGTCTAGAAAGCCATATTCACTGTAGAGCATGGAAAGATTGGCGGAAAATCTGGGCATAATATCCTCTTGTCAGCTGGCAAACCGAATACGGCTTGCCATGCGTTTGTTGCGGGGATCCGGATTGGGCACCGCCGAAATCAGCGACTGGGTATAGTCGTGCTGCGGATCGGTAATGATCTGTTCGGCGGTGCCGGTTTCAACGATCTTGCCGCGATGCATCACCGCGACCCGATCACAGAAATAGCGCACGACAGAAATGTCGTGGGCGATGAACACAAAGGACAGGTTCAGCCGCTTTTGCAGATCAAGCAGCAGATCAAGGATCTGCGCTCTGATCGACACATCAAGCGCGCTGGTCGCCTCATCCGCGATGATGATTTCAGGGTCAAGCGCAAGCGCCCGGGCAATCCCGATCCGCTGGCGCTGACCGCCGGAAAAGGCGTGCGGATACCGCTCCATCGCGTCGCGTGGCAGGCCCACCATGTCCAGCAATTCCGCTACCCGGTCTTCCAGCGCGGACCCGCTGGCCAACCCGGCCACGATCAGCGGATCGCCAACAACCTGTTTCACCGTCATACGCGGATTGAGCGACGCAAAGGGATCCTGAAACACCAAGCGCACAGCGCGGCGATACCCCTTGAGCGCCTCTTTCGGCATCGCGGTCACGTCACGTTCCGCCGCGTCGCCATTGCCCGCACCCGGCCGCCAGATCACTTTGCCTGTACTGGGTTCGACAATGCGCAGCAGCATCTTGCCCAGCGTCGTCTTGCCGGATCCGCTTTCCCCTACAATGCCAAGGTTTTCGCCCGGCCAGAGATCCAGGCTGACGCCGTCGACTGCGGTGATCCCCCACTTTTTCTTGCCCCGCCAGGTGGCCTCGCCAAAGTATTTGCTGACCTCCTTGGCCGACAAAAGCGGCGGCCCGTCCATTGGCGGCGGCGGTCGGTTGTGCCCGGTTTCCAGCCGCATGGTCGCGTCGATCAATCTGCGGGTATAGGCCGTCTGCGGATCGTGAAAAATCGCATCTGTCGGCCCCTGTTCGACAATCCGGCCAAACCGCATGACGGCCACATCATCGGCCATTTCCGCAACCAGACCCAGATCATGGGTGATCAACATCATCGCCATGCCACGCTGATGTTGCAGCCGCGCAATCAGATCCATGATCTCGGCCTGTGTGGTCACATCCAGCGCCGTCGTCGGTTCATCCGCGATCAAAACCTCTGGGTCACAGGCCAGCGCCATGGCGATCATCGCCCGTTGCCGCATGCCGCCGGAAAACTCAAAGGTATAGCGGTCAGCCATCTGTTCCGGTTGTGCGATTTCAACCTGACGCAACAGATTGACCGTCTCGGCCTTGGCCTCGGCAACCGTCATTTTGCGGTGCAGGCGCAGGGATTCCACAATCTGCGCCCCGATGGTGCGCACCGGCGAAAGCGACGACATCGGCTCCTGAAAGATCAGACCAATGCGTTTTCCGCGAATGGCCCGCACTTCGCGGCTGTTTTCGCCCATTTCATCCACGCGCAAGGGCGCGTCGGGGCCAAACAGCGTGATCTCGCCCGATGTGACCTGCGCCGGGGCGTCAATGATCCGCAAAAGCGCCCGCGCGGTGACGGATTTTCCCGATCCGCTTTCCCCGACCAGCGCCAGCGTGCGGCCCTTGACCAAGTCAAAGCTGACATCGCGCACCGCATGCAGAATGTGCGACCGCAAGTGATAATCGACACTCAGATTGCGTACCGTAAGGGCCAGATCGTCTGCGGCCGTGTGTTCATGTATATTGGCTGTCTGTTGCATCAGTGACCATAGGGATCGGCGGCATCGCGCAACCCGTCTCCGAGAAAGTTGAAGGACAGAACCGACACCACGACCGCAAGGCAGGGCCAAATCAACAGCCAGGGTGCGGTGGCGACGGTGCGGATATTCTGGGCGTCCTGAAGCAGCACACCCCAGCTGACAACCGGGGCTTTCAGCCCGATTCCCAGAAAGCTGAGCGCGGTTTCCGCCACGATCATTGTCGGGATCGCCAGCGTCACAACCGCAAGGATATGCGAGGTCAGCGACGGCAGGATATGGCGAAAGATCACTCGGCGCTGGCTGGAACCATCCAGCGTGGCGGCGGTCACGAAATCCTCGCCTTTGAGGGCAAAGAACCTTCCCCGCACCTCTCGGGCCAACCCGGTCCAGGCCAGCAGCGACACGATCAGCGTTATCACGAAATAGACCTTGAGCGGCGACCAGGTGATCGGAATGGCCGCTGCCAGACCCAGCCAAAGCGGGATGGTCGGCATGGCCGAGATGATTTCGATCAACCGTTGGACCGACAGATCGACCCAACCACCATAAAACCCTGACAAAGCCCCCAGAACGGTGCCGATGATCAGGCTCGACGCCACCCCGATCAACCCGATCGACATCGACACCCGCGTGCCATAGATCACCCGGCTCAGCAGATCACGCCCAAGACTGTCGGTGCCCAACAGGTTCATCGGGTCGCGTTTGTTGATCGCCCCAAGGAGCCGACGCTCCATCTCGAACACCCCCCACATTTTATAGGGTTCGCCCTTCACGAAGAAACCAACCGGCACGATCTTGTCGGGGTCGATGGTGAAGCTACGGCGCAGGCTTTCGGGGTCAACCGACATTGCATAGCCTTTGACATGCAGTTGAAACCGGCGGTTGCCCTCCGCATCCTCGACAAAGAAGGCAAGACTTTGCGGCGGCGCATAGGTAAAGCGCGGCTGCGCCTTGGACGGAATTGTCGGGGCCAGAAACTCGGCAAACAGCCCGACGAAATAGAACAGCAGGACAATGATGCCCGCCACCACCGCGACCTTGTTGGCAAAGAACCGGGCGCGGATCAGCTGCCATTGGCTGGCGACCGCGATCTTGTCGGGGTCGTCGCCGGGTTTCAGGGGCGAAATTGCCGGGCCGGTTTCTTCGGCCAGATCGTCATAATGCGATACAAGGGTCATGGGACGCTCCTCAGGTGAACCGGATGCGGGGATCGAGCGCCGCAAGAAGTAGGTCGGAAATCAACATCCCGATCAGGGTCAGAATGCCCATCAACAGAATGAAACTGCCCGCCAGATACATGTCCTGTGCCACCAGCGCGCGCAGCAGCAGCGGTCCGGCGGTGGGCAGGTTCAACACGATGGCGGTAATCGTCACGCCGGAAATCAACTGCGGCAGAACCCAGCCAATGGCCGACACAAACGGGTTCAGCGCGATGCGCAGCGGATAGCGCATGATGACCTGATGCTCTGGCAAACCCTTGGCGCGGGCAGTGATGACATAGGGTTTTGACAGCTCGTCCGTCAGATTGGCGCGCAGAATGCGGATCAGCGATGCGGTGCCCGAGGTGCCAATCACCACAACCGGAATCCACAGGTGTTTCAGCAAATCCCAGAACTTGGCAAGGCTGGCAGGGGCACCGACAAACTCTGGCGAATACAATCCGCCAACGCTTTGCCCCATGTATTTATACCCCACGTACATCAACGTCAGCGCAAGAATGAAGTTGGGGATCGCAAGACCCAAAAAGCCAAACAACGTGAACACATGATCGCCAATCGAATGGCGACGCACAGCGGAATAGACACCGATGGGCAGCGATACGATCCAGACGAATAACAGAGACGCCATGGACACCGCCAATGTCGCGCCCATCCGGTCCCAGATCAGCTCGCTGACCGGGCGGCCCCATTCGAAGGAATAGCCGAAATCGCCGCGCAGCAAGATGCCGGTGATCCATTTGAAATATTGCACGATCATCGGCTCATCCAGACCGTAAAGTGCGCGAATGCGGCGCACCTCGTCGGGGTGCATGTCCTGGCCGCTGTCCGACATCGACGCGATGACGGACGTCAGGTAATCGCCCGGCGGCAACTGTATGATGAAAAACGCAATAAAGGATATGCCGATCATCGTCGGGATCATCAGCACAATTCGTTTCAGGACGTACCCAAACATAGTTCAGCTCCAGTCTATCGACACGACTTCTGCCAGTGCGATGCGCGGCACCGTGACATGCGCGATTCCCGCCGCGATACGCACGTTGGCATCTTGGCCCGCGACAGCCAGCCGGGCACTGGCACCGCTGACCCCTTTGGGCAGGCGTGCGCGCAGTGTGATGTCTTCAACGGGCCAGATGTCGCGGATTGGCCCCTTCATCATCATCGGATTGGTCAGGTTTGTCATCAGCGCAAGCACGCCGTTTTCGGTCGTGCGCACCGCCAGATCAATCACGCCTTTGCCGGTGACGTCCAGCATCGGCGCGGTGCCCAGCGTCCAGCGCACAACGTTTTCGATCAGTATCTTGTGGTCTTCGGCAAACACGTCATTGAACGTGGCCCCGATGTTCCACGGAATATGCACCGTACGCCCGCCAGACGCATGTTCGCGGGTGATGATCGCCGGGCCATGCGGTTCCTCGCGCGGGTAAACCTCTTCCATCGGAAGATCGGGGAAATCGGGAACGTAAAGCACGGGCGCGCCGGTATCGGCCTCGACGGTCACATCGGTCAGCCGGGTGCCGCCGATAATCCGTTTTGCCGGTCCAAATCCCTGACAGATCGCATGATCGGTGTCGGCAAAGGCAACATAGGTGTTTTTCAGCGGGCCGCGCGGGCCCTTGGCAAGATGGCTGCCCAGCACATCGGCCAGACCGAAATCGTCGCGCGGGGTGCCGTCCTGGTCACAGGTGGCCGAGGCCCCCATCACCACCAGATTGCCGCCACGCCCGACCCAATCCGATAGCAGCGCACATTGCGCATCAGACAGGCATACGGCGTTGGGCAGGATAATCAGGCGGAATTGATCCAGCAGTTCGGCGCTCATCGCATGGTCAGAGATGAATTCAAACGGCAGACCGGATTCGATAAGCGCATGATCCACGCCCAATTCGTCTGCTTCGGCGGCGGCGCGATCATTCCAATCATAGTGGCGTAGGGTCGTGGTGGCATCAAGCACGGCGATTTCCGTGGCAGTAGACGATGCGGTCAAAAGCGGCTCTACCTTGGCATGCAGATCGAATGCATCGGCCACCGGCGCGATCCAGCGTTCATCCGGCACAACCCCGTTAAACTTGGTGAACCATGGCAACATGCCATGCATCGCGCCATCGGTGATCCAGCTTTCGATCTCTGGCCCAGTGGTGACGCTATCCTTCCACCGGTTGCGATGATCCTCTGGCCCGACCGAGGTGATCAGGATGACGGGCCGTTCGCGGAATGTGGCGCGCATTCGTTTGGCGTTGCGGCCAGCTTTCCAAATCGCTTCTGTCCCGTCGCGGCCCTGATGGTCAACCACGAGGAAAGGACAATGCTTTTCAATCAGCGACAGCTCAAACTCCATCAGCGATGCACCGCCCATGTTGGGGATGAAGCTGGCGTTGGGTTTGATCGCCTTGACCGCCTCGTCCCATTCCACAACCATTTGGGTCAGCTTGCTGCGGCGCCATTTGGACCATGCGCGCCACGCCGGATCGGCGGTGTCGGTGCTGCGCGGCAGGTCGAAACCGGTGGTCGCGGCGAAATCGGTTGTACAAGACTTGCAATAGCAGATGCCATGCCCCTGCCAGCGGTTGGCGAACACCGCATCAATGTCATAATCCCGCACCAGTTCGCGGACAATTTCCGGCATGTAATCCCGGTTATAGCTGCCATAGGCACAGGTCACCCAGACATCGGGATAGGCCCAGTGGCGCCGCGGGTTGCCATCGGCATCGACGGCCACCCATTCGGGATGCGCATCCGCGGCCTCTTGGTGGATCGCATGCGGATCGACACGCGCCATGACATGCATCCCCAACCCGCGTGCGCCGTCCACCAGTTGGCCAAACGGATCGCTGTCGCCCAGATATTTACTGACGTAATGCAGCGGCACCTTGGACGGATAATAGGCGATATAGCCCCCCGCAGACAGACAGGTCGCGTTGGATTTCGTGCGTTTGAAAATGTCGATCCACTGCTCTGGATCAAACTTGATCGGGTCATCCTCGGCCAATGTGAGCTGGGTCCAACGGGTCGCGCTGCGATACCAATGTGGGGTTCTGAGCGTAGTTTCTGTATCTTTTCGCGCGTTGAACATGGACAGACCTTTGGTATGCGGCAGAGAACCCCTGCCGGTGATTTTGGAAAATTGAAGAAAAGGAGGTGAGCGGGGGAGGACCGCTCACCAGTTTGTCGTCAAGTCGACGACTTGAAGAACTGCTCTGGACGCGCCGGACCGGGGGTCGGCCAGCCAAAACTGTTTGGCATGACGTCCATCGTGTTCACCATGTCGTTCTTGACGATACCGTAGCCATCCGGCGGCAGGCTGACCCCAAAGACCAGAAACTGATCCGCCGCATTGTTCAGCATCTGACCGAACAATTCCTTTTGCATATCGGGATCGCCCGTCGACAGCAGTTTGCGATACAATTCCTGCTGCGCCTTGATTTCGGCGGGCGGTTCCTCGGCATCGCTTGCGGTCGGGTCGATATAGTAACGTGCCCAGCCCGGTGCATAGATCGAGTTTGACGAAAACGGCACCAAGTAACGCGGGTCAATCATTGCAGCGATCCCGGCATTGGCGCCGAACTGGTGGGCCGAGGCGTCAAAATCCCGGCCATTGCGCACTCGGGTTTCCCAAAGCGACCGGTCCATCGTGCGGATTTGGGCATCAATTCCGACGTCCTGGAACATCGGCAGCGCCAGTTCGAACATGTCAAGAAAGGTCGTGCGCACCTGGTCAATTTCAAAGATAATCGAAAGACGACGGCCCTCGGCGTCCAGACGATAGCCTTCACTGTCACGTTCGGGCACGAGGGTATCAAGGATCTCGTTCGCCCGATCCGGATCATATTCGGTGTGCTGTTTGGCCAGCCGTTCGTTATATAGCGGATCATTTTCGCTGATCGACGGCTGCGCGGGGCTGCCCTGCCCGACAAAGACCGCATCAATTAATGCCTGACGGTCGATGGCAATCGAAAGCGCCTCGCGGAAGTCGCGTTTGTTGAACAAGTCGCGCTTGGTGGCGTCGGTGTGGTTCAGGTTAAGCTGAAATACCATGACATTAGCGGCGCTTTCTTTCAGCGTATAAAAGTCATAATCGCCGTCTGCTTTTCCGTCGAACAGGACGGGTTTGTTAGTTGGGGTGCCAATATATTGATCCATAAGATCAACTTCACCCTGCAGCGCCTTCAGCAACAGAACCTCTGGGTCGGCGACCATCTGGTACATTACCTTGTCAAAATATGGCAGCTGGGTGCCTTCGGTATCGACCTTGAAATAGTAATCGTTGCGCACGGCGATGGCGCGTTCGGTGTCTTCGCCGGGGGCCGAGGTAAAGGCCCATGCGTTCAATGTTGGACGGTTGGAATTTTGAAAGAAAACATTGTCCTGATGCAGCCCATGTTCCCGCTGGAACAAAGCAACCCAGCTGTCGAACCCGCGCTCCTGCGCCAGCTTGTCGGCGTCGGGGTTATACTTGGCGTGGAATTGCTTGAGATAGGCCGAAGGCGCGCGGGTCAGCTGATCGAACTGTGCCCATGCAAGGTTCTGAAGGAAAAACCCGTTGGGTTCCGAAAAGGTGACGCTGAATGTGGTCTCGTCAATCACGTCCAGCTTGCCGATCTCGCCGCCGGTCGACCAATAGCTTTGGTTGGACAATGTTATTTCCGGGTCAAGCAGAAGGTCCTCATACCAGAACCGGATATCTTCGGTGGTATAGGCTGTGCCGTCGGACCATTTGTGACCCTTGCGCAGATTGAAGGTATAGGTCCTGGAATCTGCGCTGACCTCCCAGCTTTCGGCGACGTTTGCTTCGATTTTCGTCCAGGCAGGGTCAAATCGGACAAGCGGTTCGTATCCCTGATACCGCACCAGCATCGACAGCGATCCGCCACCCACAAGCGCATGGTTCCATGTCCCGCCCCGTTTCCCGGGTCGGTCGGTTGGCGTGATCACAAGCGGGTTTTCCGGCAACCGCTCATTTAGCGGGGGCAGATCCTGCGCAAATGCGGCCGCTGCGGGAAACAACACCCCTGATGTTCCCGCGCCAACCAGCGCGCTTGCCGTGGATAGAAAGTGACGTCTTGTCAGACTTTGCATGGTTTTCCTCCTTGGTGGCGTTTTTTGTTCTTGTGTGACTTATTCTTGCTTTTCACCAAACGTTAGGTAAAGAGTTAGGCTAGATTTTCTTTCGATCTGACGAAGATTTTTCAAATAAGTAATACTTTCAAGTATTTATCTGACTCACTAAACGTCGTTAGGTTAGTATGAAAGGTACGGTTCGATCATGTCGCGGGTCACAATGAAGACAATTGCCGAACAAACCGGCCTGTCGAAATTCGCCGTTTCCCGTGCGCTTGCCGGCAAATCAGGCGTCAGCGAAAAGACGCGGAAGCGGGTTTTATCGGTGGCGGAACGGCTGGGATACCAATTGCCCACGCGACAGGAGTTGCGGGTGATCGGGGCCATTTTTTGGGATGGTGGCAACTTCAACGGCGAAATCCACACGCAAATCCAATCCGGCATACAGATCGAGGCCAATAATGTCGGCTACGATGCACAGGTGCACTGGATGCATGATTTTGACGAAATGATGGGCTTTGCCTCCAAATGTGATGGGCTGGTGACGGTGAATGTGACCCACGAAAGGTATCTGAATGCGCTGCGTGGGCTGAAGGTTCCGATTGTCTGCAACGGTTGGCTGGCGCCGCTCGACCAGGCCGATTCCGTTGGCGGCACCGACCACGAAGCGGGCGAAGCGGTCGCCAAGCACCTCTATGGTCTGGGCCATAGGGAGTTCGCCTATATACATGGGACGTTCGATCTGCGGGGGCGGCGCGAACGGCTTAACGGGATGACAGCGGCCTTGAGCCTGATGGCCGAAAAAACGTTGGTTCATGACGTGACCTGGAAAACCCGCGGCGGATTTTCCGAACGGTTTGACGCCCTGTTGGCCGAAGGCGCGCGTCCGACGGCATTTTTCTGCGCCATCGACGATTTGGCGCTGACCACGGTGACGGACCTGATGGCGCGTGGGTGGCGTATACCCGAAGATATTTCGGTTGTCGGATTCGGTGATTTTAGCGCCGCGCGCTACATCCGCCCGCCCCTGACCACCATTCACACCAATTGCATTGATATGGGCCGCGCGGCGGTACGGCTTATCCATTCGCGACTGACAGTGGCGGATTGGCCCGACATGTCGTGGCGAGTGCGGGTGCCAAATATCTTGATAGAGCGCGACTTTCTGGGCCCGCGCCTTCTGTTCAGACGCAGGAAAGACTGTTTGGAAAGATCTTCCCGTAGAATCCTGCTGTGGCTTGTGGGTTCCCGACCCGGACCGGTGTGCAGACGGCATCGCCAACGCGCGGGGCGCGAACTGAATTCGTACCGAGCGGCATGACCAAAGCCAAGCAATCCGGGCATGAGTTGAGAAATTCAGCACCCGGATAGCCAAGCGTGATCGGGCCGCGCAGGCAAGCGGTTTACCTCCAGGTTGATCGCCTGAGTTTGGGCGCCACCGCAAACTCGATCTGGCACCAACAACCTGACAAAACCGCTCCTGCACCATTGGCCAAACATCGGCGTGTACACGTTTGTATTCGGCGACATGTTCCGGGCGTCACCCGGTGATTTTGCCCATTCGTTTCATGCTGTTCCCTCAGGTTTCACGAAAGCGACGTCCGCCGCAGTGGGGCTGTTGCATCAATGCCGCCGGTCACTGCAATCCCGGATTTCGATTGATGGCATCTCCTGTCGCCGGATCGAACAGATGGCAGTGATTTGTGTCTATGGCAAAGTGTATCCGGCTGCCGGATTCGAGAGTGACCCGCTCGCGCAGCACGGCGACAACCTCGGTGTCTTGCAGGTCGGTCACGGCATATGTCTCTGCCCCGGTCGGCTCGGTCACCACGACCTGCACCGACAGCGCGTTGTCGGCTGTGTCAGTCAGGCTCAGGTGCTCGGGGCGGATGCCAAACTCGACCTGTTGCCCTGCCGGCAGGTGATGCCCGATGGTCAATGTTGCCCCGTCCTTTAGAACCAGCGTGCCGTTTTCACCCGTCGTAGCGGGCAGAATATTCATCGAGGGCGACCCGATGAAAGTGGCCACGAAACGGTTGCGCGGGTTGTCATAAAGATCGAGCGGCGTGCCGACCTGCGAGACGTGACCGCCCTCCAGCACGATGATTTTGTCGGCCATTGTCATGGCTTCGATCTGGTCGTGGGTGACATAGACAATCGTGGTCTTCAGCCGCTGGTGCAGGGCCTTGATCTCGGTGCGCATCTTGACCCGCAGCTTGGCGTCGAGGTTCGACAGGGGTTCGTCAAACAGGAACACCGCAGGGTCGCGCACGATGGCGCGTCCCATCGCCACCCTCTGCCGCTGACCACCCGAAAGCTGGCGGGGATAGCGGTCGAGAAGCGCCTCCAGCCCGAGAATCGCCGCCGCGTCATCCACCTTGCTGCGAATGGTGTCGGGCGCGACCTTGGACAGTCGCAGCGAGAGCCCCATGTTTTCGCGCACCGTCATATGCGGGTAAAGCGCGTAGTTCTGGAACACCATCGCGATGCCGCGTTCCTTTGGACGCAGGTCATTGACCACCTTGTCGGCAATGCGGATTTCCCCGTCCGAGACCGTCTCCAATCCCGCGATCATTCGCAGGAGGGTCGACTTGCCACAGCCCGATGGGCCGACTAGAACGGCGAATTCGCCGTCTTTGATATCCACGTCGATGCCGTGGATAACGTCCACACTACCGTATCGCTTGACGGCGGAACTCAGTTCGATCTGCGCCATTTCGAGGCTCCCTATTTTCCCTGAAGCGCGCGCGACAGGGCCGTGTCCATATGATGTGCCAGGGCTCTCTGGGCCCCGTTTCCGTCGCGCGCCTTGCAGTGATGCAAGACGTCGAGGTGCTCTTTCAGCGCCGAATGCACGCGATCCGGCGACAGGCGGTTGCTGACCTTGATCAGCCGCAACCGGGTGGCGTTGATCTGATAGGTCTCCGAGATCAGCGCATTGTCCAGGCATTCGATCAGCTTGTCGTGCATGTCCCAGTCGACATCCACCGCACGCTTCAGAACCTCTGGGTCGGTTGTGCGCTGGGCTTCTTCCAGCATGGCCCCGGTGGCGTCGATCAGCGCGTCCACCTCGGTCTCAAATTCGCCAGAGGCAAAATTGTCTACCGCGTGCAGTTCAAGCGCCATGCGCAAGCCAAAGGAATTGCGGATGAATTTGGTGGTCAGGTCGATCACCTGAATGCCGCGCTGCGGATGCACCTTCAGCAGTGATTCGTGCTGTAATCGCTGGATCGCCTCGCGGGCTGTGCCCACGGGAACCCCGGCAAGCTTTGCCAGCTCCTTCTGGGTAACAAACTGGCCCGGCGCAAGCTCGCCCGACAGAAGGCGTTCTCGAAACTCATGATAGGCGTCTGCACGTGACATCGACTTCATTCCATCTGTTGAATTTGCAGCCTTGGTAACATGCCGCGTGATGCATCGGCCAGCATTCACTGGTTGGGCTACTGATTAATCAGTTGACAATCACTCGTCAATCACTAATTAATCCACCCATCAACTGAACGGGGAAGACACTTCATGGACGCTCGGAACGCATTGAAGGCCAGCCAGATGGTCGAAGGCCGCATCGACCGGATCGAGGTTTTTGCCCTTGCATGTGAAGTGCCAGAGGGGCCGGTTTCGACGCTGGCGCTGATGCCGGTTCGCAACGGGTTGCTGGTGCGACTTACGATGGATTTGGGCCTGACTGGCTGGGGCGAGGCATGGTGCAACTATCCGCCCAAGGGCAATCTCGCAAAGCTCGCCCTGTTCGAAGGTCCGATTGGTGACAGCCTTTTGGGAAAAGATGTCGGCGATTGGGCATCGCTGCGCGGCCGGCTGGAACGGGAATGGGCCCGGATGATTGTCCATACCGGCGAGCCGGGGCCATTCAACCATTGTCTGTCGGCGATCGACATGGCGGCGGCGGACCTGGCGGCCAAAACGGCAAATGTGCCGCTGGCGCGGCTCTTGTCGACAGATCCGTCCGGCGATGTGGCGGTCTATGCCTCTTCGCCGCGGGTCGAGAACCCGGACAATCTTGCCCAGCGGCTGATCGAATTGGGCCACACCGGCGTCAAGCTGAAGGTCGGCTTTGATGCGGCAGGCGACAAGCGCCTGCTTGAACGGTTTCGCGCCGGTGACCCGGCGGGCATGATGCTGGGGGTCGATGCCAACCAGAACTGGTCAGGACAAGAGGCGGCGGAGGTGATCAACCTGCTTGCGGCGCATGATTTGGCTTTTGTCGAAGAACCGATTTTTGCGTTGGACCCGCTCAGGGACTGGGCCCAGGTGGCATCGGGCACCCCGGTGCCGATTGCAGCGGGCGAGAACATTACCTCGGCCCGGCAGTTCGCCGATATGGTCGGGCAAGGCAGGTTGGGCGTGGTCCAGCCGGACGTGGCGAAATGGGGCGGGATCTCTGGCGCGATGGAGGTCGGGCGCGATGCGCTGGACCAGGGGGCACAGGTGATGCTGCACTATATGGGGACGGCGCTGGGCCTTGCGGCCTCGCTACATGTCATGTCGGCGCTAAAATGTGACGGCAGGGTCGAGCTGGACGCGAATCCCAACCCGCTGCGCACCGATTTGGGAGACATGGAATTGCGTCCGAACGCGGGCAGATTGCCCGTGCCGGACGGACCGGGGATCGGGTTCGAACCCGATCCCGAAGCGCTGCGCAGATTCTGCGTTGCGGAAACGACAGTGACAAGAAACTGATGGGAGGAAACATCATGAAACGCACCACGCTGAAGGCATTAACGCTCTCGACGGCGCTGGCAGGGCTGATGGCCGTTTCGGCCACAGCCGAGACCAACATCACATTCCGCTTCAACGACAGCGAGCGCGAGGAAATGCGCGCGGCCCTGGACGAATTCGAAGCGGCAAACCCCGACATCAAGGTCGAGCTGGAAACCATCTCGTGGAAGGACAGCCGTGACCAGTTCCTGCGCGAATCCGCGGTCGGTCAGGGGCCGGACGTGGTGCATATCGCCTTTGTCTGGACCCAGGAAATGGCCGAAGCCCAGGCCGTCCTGCCCATCGAAGAGCTTCAGGAATACGGCGCGCTGCCCAACGGCTTTGATGATTTCATTGCCACGGATTTGACGGCCTACGAAGGCCAGCACTGGGGATTGCCCTGGAGCGCCGACACCTGGGCGATGGTGATGCGCACAGACGTGCTGGAAGAGGCCGGTGTCGCAGCCCCCACCACCTGGGACGAACTTCTGGCCGCCAGCCGCACGATCAAGGAAACGACCGGCAAGACCGGATTCGCCTTTCCCGCCGCGCACCAGGTCTGGTTCCCGGTGAACTATTACCTGTGGTCGAACGGGGCTGAGTTCATCAGTGCCGACGGCAACGGTGGCTATGACATCGGTGTGTCGCAGGATCAGCTCGCTGCAGCGATGGGCTATTTCAAGACCTACATCGACGAGGGTCTGGCGCCGAAATCCATCCTGTCGATCGACCAGCCGCATGACCCGGCGCTGATGCAGGCGCTGCTTGATGGCGATCAGGCCTTTGCCGCGATGCCCACCAACACCTACCGTCAGCTTCTGGGCGCCTATGAAGAGACCAACCCCGGCCAACCTTTGCCGTTCCAGTCGACCGTCATGATGGCTGGCGACTCTGCTCCGCTGACCCATTTGGGCGGGCGGACGCTGGTGGTGAATTCCAACACCGATGAACCGGAAGCCGCATGGAAACTTGTCCAGTTCCTCGCTTCGGCACCGCTGTTCGAGAAATACTACACCAATCAGTTCCCGGCGCAGAAAACCCTGCTGTCGCAAATCGAATACCGTGACGAAGAGATGGGCTTTGCCAAGCAGTTGGCCGATCACACCCGCACATGGGGCGCCTATGCCGAAAGCGGCGTCGGTGTCGGGCCGCTGTGGAACGTGACCTCACGTGCCTTCGGCACCGCGCTTTCGGGCCAAACCTCGCTGGATC
This sequence comes from Marinovum sp. J2-8, assembly GCF_055808435.1. Lineage (NCBI taxonomy): Bacteria > Pseudomonadati > Pseudomonadota > Alphaproteobacteria > Rhodobacterales > Roseobacteraceae > Marinovum > Marinovum sp. J2-8. The sequence continues at coordinate 154,726 of NZ_JBVVRZ010000004.1, forward strand.
AGGCCGCTGCCGACCTGCTGGGCGAGATCAACCGGATGCTTGACCAGTAAATGCCCCGGGGGGCCGACCATACGCGCCGGCCCCCGACACGCCAATCAGGATCGGATCCGATGAAATTAAGCCCGTTGATGCGCGACCGGATGACGGTCTTTGCCATGTTGTTCCCGACGTTCCTGGTACTCGTCGGCTTCTATCTCTACCCGACGCTCTACAACCTTGAACTCAGCTTCACCGACATCACCCTGCTCAAGCTGCGCCAGGGCGGCGACTGGGTTGGGCTAGCAAACTACTGGGAATTCCTGACCTCGTCGTCGTCCTTCCACATTGCCTTTAACACGATCTTCTGGCTGACGGCGGTGTCGGTCACGATCCGCATGATCCTCGGGCTTGGCTTTGCGTTGCTGCTGAACTCCAACGTGTTGCGCAACATGAGGATGACCACCATTGCCCGGTTGATCTTGCTGGTGCCCTGGGCCACGCCGCCGGTTGTCGCGGTCATCGCCTGGCGCTGGCTGTTTGAGCCGACCAATGGTCCGCTGAACCGCTGGCTGTTGAACTTTGGGCTGATCGACGACCCTATCGCCTTTACCGCAGATCTGGCAACTGTCTGGCCCTCGATTGTCACCATCGTTGTGTGGAACACCACGCCGCTGATCGGTGTCTCGCTGCTGGCCTCGCTTCAGACCGTGCCGGGCGAGCTCTATGAGGCGGGCGAGATCGACGGCGCCAACCGGTTTCAGATGTTCCGCTTTGTGACGCTGCCCTACCTGATGCCGACAATCTCGGTGCTTACGTTGATGAGCGTGATCTGGACCTTCAACAACTTCGTCTATGTCTGGCTGACCACTGGCGCGGGCCCCGGCACCTATACCAACGTGCTGGCCACCGAGGTCTATCTCAAGGCCTTTGTCGATTTGCGTATCGGCTATTCCGCGGCCATCGGCGTGACAATGGCCATCGTCATGGGCGTCTTTGGCGCGCTCTATTTCCGCTTCTTCGGGCTTTCCGACATGCAGGACAAGGTAGGATAAGATGCAGACCTTCCACAAGAAAGGTGCCGCCAAGTACATCGAGAATGGCTCCATGCTGGCGCTCTTTGCGCTGTTCGCCGTCTTCCTGCTGGCGCCCGCCTGGTTCGTCTTCAAAGGCTCGTTCGAGAATATCTCGGTCTCGCTCGGCGCGGCGTCGGGCGGCTGGACGCTCAACAATTACATCCGCGTGCTCAGCGACGGGTATTGGATCTACGTGATCAACAGCCTCTTTGTCTGCATCACCGCGACGTTGCTGGCCTGTACGATCTCGCTCTTTGCGGCTTATGGCCTGTCGCGGTTCCGCTTTCCCGGCCGGATGTTGGTGTTCGGCTCGATCATGGGCGGGCAGTTCTTTCCCTGGATCATCCTGGTCAACCCGATCTTCATCCTGTTTGCGCGCGCGGGCCTGATCAACAGCCAGGTGGGTCTGATCCTGTGCTACACCGCCTTTATCACGCCTTTCACCATCTATTTGCTGGTGGGCTATCTGACGACGATCCCGCGCAGCCTCGACGAGGCGGCGATTGTCGACGGCGCCTCGCGGTTCTTTGTGGTGACCCGCATCGTGCTGCCGATCATGTGGCCGGGCATGGTGGCGGCGGCGACCTTTGGTTTCCTGCAAAGCTGGTCGGAATATCTCTTGGCACTGGCGCTGATCACCAAGGACGACAAAAAGACAATTCCGCTGGGGCTTTACCAGTATTTCGGTGATGTCCAGGTCGATTGGGGCGCGGTCATGGCCGGGTCGGTCGTGGCGACCGTTCCCACGCTGCTTTTGTTCCTGCCGTTGCAGCGCATGCTGGTCTCGGGCCTGACATCAGGGGCCACAAAATGATCATCGACGCCCATCAGCATTACTGGCAGCTTGATCGCGGCGGATATGGTTGGATCGGGCCGCACAGACCGGTGCTGAACCGCGATCACATGCCCGAGGATCTTGCCGGGTCACTGATCGCCAATGGCATCGCACGCACCATCGTGGTGCAATCGGTGCCAGAGGTCGCGGAAACAGAGTTTCTGCTGGGCCTTGCGCGCGACACGCCGGGGATCGCCGGCGTCGTCGGCTGGGTCGATCTTGAAACAGCTGCGGGGGCACATGATCTGATGCGGATGTCGCAGGATCCGGCACTCGTCGGTGTGCGCGCCATGGCCCAGCCTCAGCCAGAGGCAGATTGGCTGCGCCGGTTGATCGGCTCTCCGGTCCTGAAGCAGTTGGAGGCCGCTGATCTGGTGCTCGACCTGCTGGTGCAACCGCACCACCTCGCGCCGGCGCTGGATCTGGCCCTGGCGCATCCGGGGGTGCGGATGGTGGTGGATCATGCGGCCAAGCCCGATCCTGCCGATCTTGCGGCATGGGAACACGGCATGGAACGGCTTGCCGGTTGCGCCAATGTGACCTGCAAGCTGTCCGGGCTGACGGCCTGTGTGTCAGGACCATCGCTCACTCAGGTCACCTCGGCCCTGGTGCGCCTGTTCGGCCCCGCCCGGCTGATCTGGGGCAGCGACTGGCCGGTGCTGAACGAAACATCGACCTACCGCGATTGGTGCGCCACAAGCCGCGATCTTCTGACGGAACTTTTGCCCCCGGCGCGTGCACAGATCTTCGGCGGCGTGGCAGAGCGGATTTACCGCCTCGACCGCGCCGGGAACCTACAAACTTCGAAAGCAGATTGACACCATGACCAACTCGACCATCACCGCCGCCTATTACCGCGGCAACAAAACCTTTGAAGTAAAAGAGATCGAAGCGCGGCCCCCTGCGGCTGGCGAGGTTCAGGTGCGCGTTGCCTATTGCGGCATCTGCGGCACCGATCTGCATGCCTATCACGGCAATATGGACGCCCGTGTCGGCTTTGAGCGCATTCTCGGGCATGAGATGTCCGGCGTGATTTCGGCTGTGGGCGATGGCGTCGAAGGCTGGTCCGAAGGTGACGCCATTGTTGTGCGCCCGCTGGACCCCGGCGCGCCCAATCCGGCGACCGAGGCGGGGTATCATCACATCAGCCACAACCTGAAATTCATCGGGCTCGACACCGATGGCGCGCTGCAACAGCTGTGGAATGTGCAGGCCTTCACCCTGCACGCCCTGCCCGACGGGATGCGGCTGGACCATGCGGCGTTGATCGAACCGGTGGCCGTGGCCTGTCACGATGTGCGCATGGCCGGGCTTCAGGCGGGCGAGGATGTTGTCGTCATCGGCGGCGGCCCCATCGGCATTCTGGTTGCCATGGTGGCGCGCGATGCGGGCGGCAAGGTTGTGATCTCCGAGGTCAATCCGCACCGTCTGAAAATCGCAGAGCAGCTGGGTTTTGACACCGTCAACCCGATGGAAACCGACCTGAAGGCCGAGATCGAGGGCCGCACCGGTGGCAAGGGCGCGGAAGTGGTGTTCGAGGTCTCCGGCTCGCAACCCGGTGTCGATGCGATGACCGCCGTGGCCGCAACACGCGGACGCATCTGCATGGTGGCGATCCATGCGAAAAAGCCGGTTGTCGACATGTTCCAGTTCTTCTGGCGCGAGCTGAAGCTGATCGGCGCGCGGGTCTATGAACCCGAAGATTACGACAAGGCGATCGAATTGGTGGCCAGGGGCGCGATCGACGCGGATACGGTCATCACCGATGTCAGCCCGCTGGGCGATATTCAAAAGGCCTTCGAGGCGCTGGACGCCAGCCCGACCGCGCTGAAAAGCCTGATCAAGGTCGGAGAAACGGCATGAGCGTGTTGAGCAGCTTTGATCTGAGCGGCAAGACCGCCGTTGTCACCGGTGCCAAGCGCGGCATCGGGCGCGGCATGGCCGAAGCGCTGGCACAGGCTGGCGCCGATATCGTCGGTGTCAGTGCCACGCTCGCCCCCGGTTCCGAGGTCGAGCAGGCAGTGACCGCGCTGGGGCGCAAGTTCACCGCCTATCAATGCGATTTTTCGGACCGTGCTGCCGTGGCCGCCTTTGCCGCCCAGCTGGAGGCTGACGGCATCGCGCCCGATATCCTTGTGAACAATGCCGGCACCATCAAGCGCAAACCGGCGGCGGAACATCCCGACGATTGGTGGGATAAGGTGATCGAGGTCAACCTGTCGGCGCAATTCGTGCTCAGCCGTGAAATCGGCCGTGGCATGGTCGAACGGGGCCGGGGCAAGATCATCTTTACCGCCTCGCTTCTGACCTTCCAGGGCGGCATCACGGTGCCGGGCTATGCGGCGTCCAAAGGCGGCATCGGCCAGTTGACCAAGGCGCTGGCCAATGAATGGGCGGGCAAAGGCGTGAACGTCAATGCCATCGCACCCGGCTATATCGCCACCGACAACACCCAGGCGTTGCAGGATGACCCGGACCGGTCGAAATCCATCCTCGAACGTATCCCCGCCGGTCGCTGGGGCACCCCCCAGGACTTCGCAGGCCCGGCCGTGTTCCTTGCATCCCCGGCGTCGGATTACGTCAACGGCGAGATCCTGGTCGTCGATGGCGGCTGGATGGGCCGCTGAGATAACAGCCGATCCTTGACGCGCCGCACCCGTGATGCGCGCCACCCGGGCCGTCCATACAGGCGGCCGGGGTCGTCATCCTGCCCCGGGCCAAACACCGATGTGCCCGCAGGTCTTGCCCGTCGAACGAAGTCTCACAACATCAAAGAGAGCGAAGCCATGAACAAGCGATCTGTCGGGAAGACCGGGCTGGAGGTCACGGATGTGTCTTTTGGCTGTGGCTCCATCGGAAACCTGTACCGGAAGATCAGCGACGAAGAGGCTTCTGCGGTGCTCGATCACGCCTGGAAGGCGGGCATCCGCTATTTCGACACGGCCCCCCATTATGGCCGGGGCAGGTCAGAGGAACGTCTGGGCCGGTTCCAGGCCACCCGGGACCGGGCCGATATCGTGATCTCGTCCAAGGTCGGGCGCGTCCTGTCCCCCGGACAGGCGATGAACCATGCCGACGGCTTTATTGATCCTCTGCCCAATGACGTGCGGTACGACTATTCCGCCAATGGCATTGCACAATCCTTCGCGCAAAGCTGTGACCGGCTTCAGACCGACACCATCGATATTGTCTATGTCCATGACATCGGTCACAGGACACATGGCGCGGCCAACGACAAGCACATGAGCGCGCTCATGTCGTCGGGATTTGACGAATTGCTGCGGCTGAAACGTATGGGCCGGATCAAGGCTTTTGGATTGGGCGTGAACGAAACGCAGGTCTGTCTTGACGTGATGGACGAAGTGCCGCTTGACGTGATCCTGCTGGCCGGGCGGTTGACGCTTCTGGAGCGTACCGCAGAAGAGGCCCTGACCGAACGTTGCCGCGAAGCAGGAACCAGCCTGGTTCTGGGAGGTGTCTTCAACTCGGGCATTCTGGCAACCGGTCCGGTCGAAGGCGCAACCTACAACTACAAACCGGCGTCCGACGAGATCAAGACCAAGGTCGCCAGTCTTCAGGAAAAGGCGGCTGAACGCGGACTGACCCTGCCGACCGCGGCCTTGCATTTCGCCCGGAATTACCCCAGCGTCGCTTCCATCCTTATCGCCTCCGGCAAGGTTTCGACGCTCGCGCGCAACCTTGATGCGCTGGCACAAGCGGTGGACGGCGCGGACATTGCCGCAATTTCGGCAGGTCTGTAGCGATCCATGCAGGCCGTCGCAAGACGTAGACACGGCATGAAGACATGGGCGCAATACTCTCTTTGAGGGGGGCAAAGACCGCGCGCAACTTTTTCGGTCATATTGCACACACCCCACCCCATTTTGCCCCGGATTAATTTCCTTTCCCGGACCCAATCGGGATGATAGCCAATCAGGATCATGTCCGGCGCGGGTTCGGGCAAAATATGTAACCGGGTGATCGGAACGCCGCTTATATCAATTCGTAGCTCTGGACTGAGTTGTTCAGCACCATGTCGGCGACTGCTGCGTCGAATGATTTGAAGTGGCTGGTTTCGACGTGTCGGCCAAAGGCGGCTTTGTCGGTGTATAATTCATAGAGAAAGACGCGGTCCCGGTCTTCGGACAGGCAGACGTCAAATCGGTGGCAACCGGCTTCGTCTTCGAGCGAGCGGGTTGCGTTTTCCAGCATCAGCGGCAGAAACGCGTCCATTTGGCCGGGGTGGGGTTCGAAGGTGACGGTGATAACGTACATGGAATAACCTTTTTCGGCGGCGGCAAGGTACCGGAATCGCCTGAATTCGGCACCTTGACGGGCAATCGTGGCCGATAGAACCGACCTGCCCGATCCGGCTAAGGTGTTCGCCAATTCGGACAGGTCGATGACAGCCTCGGCTATGGTGCCTAAGCGGCCCGGCTCTCTTAACCCAACAGGTCGAGAAGTTCGTTTGTCACGGCTTTCGTGCCCATGTCGCCACCAAATTCCATGGGTCGCAGACGGTTCGCCTCAAAGCCTTTTTGCACGGCGGATTCCACCATTTCGGCGGCTTCTGCCCAGCGTTCGTTGCCCGATCGCTCTGCGAGATAATCGAGCATCAATGCCCCCGAAAGCACGGCCGCTAGCGGGTTGGCCTTGTCCTGGCCCATGATGTCGGGGGCGGAGCCGTGCGCGGGTTGAAAGAGGCCATTTTCGTCGCCGATCTCGGCACATGCAGCCATGCCCATGCCGCCCACAAGGCCACCGCCCAGGTCGGAAAGGATGTCGCCAAACATGTTTTCCATCACCATCACATCGAATTCCCAAGGCTTGCGGATCAGATCCAGCGCCTGGGCGTCTACATAGTTATAAGAGGCTTCGATCCCGTCATATTGCGGCGCGATCTCTTTAAAGATCTTGCGAAAGAAGGCCATGGAGTTGAACACATTTGCCTTGTCCACGCAGGTCAGCTTGCCCGGGCGGCCACGTGCCTTGCGCTTTTCGGCCAGCCGGAACCCGAAATGAAAGAGCTTTTCGCTGGTGCGCCGGGTGATGCGCAGGGTGTCGCACACCTCTTCATCGGTGTGAACATTCGGGCGGCCATGGGTTGCCGCGGAAAAGAACAAACCTTCGGTGGATTCGCGCAGGATCACCATGTCGATCCCGGCGGCCCGAGGGTCTGCCAGCCGCTGCGGGGCATTCGGGTACGCCTTGACCGGGCGGACGCCTGCATAAAGGCCATAGCGATCCCGCAGCCGCAGGTGTGGCGCAATCTCTGTCCCGTCTTCATGGCGCACCGACGGCATGCCGATGGCACCGAGGAAAATCGCATCGAGTTCTCCGGCACGCACCTCGCCGCCGGGCGCGATGTCGTGCCCGGTTTCCTTGTAATAACCGGCGCCGGCGAGGATCTCTTCGTAGGTGAGCGCGGGAAGCCCGGCTTTGGCTACGGCGGCATCCACAACGGCGATTGTTGCGTCCGCTACGTCCACGCCTATCCCGTCGCCCCGAATGAGCGCAATTCCCAGTTTCTCTGACATGTTTTTTCCTTCCGGCCTAAAGTTGGCCCAATTTGTACTTTTCGAGAATGGCCAGCAGTTCCTCGGCGGACCTCGTGCGGTGCTGCTTGAACAGGCGGCGTGTAGACTCTCCGTCGCCCGCGAGCAGATATTCCAGAATTTCGCGGTGTTCTTGGGTGGAACGGTGGGGCGGTCCGCGCATCCGCATGGTCACGACCCGCGCCCGATGGGCCTGATCGTATAGCGCGCGAACGAAGTCTTTGATGCGGCGATTGCCTTGAAGATCCAGCAGGATTTGATGAAAACGATCGTCTGCCTCGGCCCATGTATCAAGATCTTCGGACTCCAGCGCGGCCTCCATGTCGGCGGTCGCCTCTGCCAGCGGGCTAAGCTCTTCTGCGCTGGGGCGTGTCTCCGCGTAGCGCGCAGCGGCGTCGGGTTCGAGCGAGGTCAGGATTTGATAGATCTCACGCATGTCTTCGGCGCGGATCGGCAATACCCGCACGCCACGGCGCGGAATCAATTCCACCAACCCCTCGGCTTCCAGCCGGATCAGTGCCTCGCGCACCGGGGTTCGGCTCATGCCAAGTCGCAGGGCGATTTCAGGCTCCGGAGCCTGAAAGCCAGAAGGCAGCCGATTGGTGCGAATTTCCTCTTTCAGCCGCGCATAGGCAGCCTCGACGAGTGATAATTTTATAGCCTCTGCCATCTGAAAGCGGCTCCTTTGGTTGAGAGCATAATCGCACTTCGTGTCGGCGCCGTCAAATACATTAATGTACACATTGACGGATGCAATAGAAAATGCCTTATTGTGAGGCATGTCGGTCAACCGACGAAAAAGGCCCGACCGCGGGCAGGAGGAGGAAAGATGAAACGGATAATTCTTACGGCGGCAGCATTGTCGTTGGCAGCCACAGCTGCGAGTTCGCAAACGGTTCTCAAGATTCAGTCTTCGGCGCAAAGTGGCGCTTTTGAATACAGCTACCTTGAAGATGAATGGGGTAAACGCCTGGCTGCCATGACCGGCGGCGAAGTCACGATAGAGTTCTTTCCGATCAACGCGATCGTCGATCGCAACGAGACGCCAGAGGCGGTGATGGCCGGGGTGCTCAGCGGTGACCTCAATTCGGTGGCATATTTCACGGGCCGCAATCCGGCCTTTGCAATCATGGGCGACCTGATCGCCGGCGACGACTCACCCGAGCAGGTACAAACCTTTTGCCGCCACGGCGGTGGGCGCGATGCGCTGCAAGACTTGTGGGATACGGCGCTGCCCGATGCCCTGCATGTTGTCGGCTGCGGTGCCGTTTCCAAAGAGGCGCTGGTGTCCACGGTCGAAATTCGCGGCGTTGACGATCTGGATGGCGTGAAGATCCGGTCGCCCTCTGGCCTTGCCGCCACTGTCTTTCAGAAAGCAGGCGCGGCACCAGTCTCGATGTCGATCAGCGATGTGTTCACCTCACTCGAGAAGGGCGTGATCGACGCCGCTGATGCCTCGGCTTACATCAACAACTCAACCAGCGGGTTCCACCAGGTTGCCAAGTATCCGCTTTATCCCGGCATCCATTCCATGGCGATGCGCCAGTTCGTCATCAATCAAGGCGTCTGGGACGGAATGACCGAAGACCAGCAGCTTGCCGTCGAAACCTGGTTCTATGCGTCGTATGACGACCTGCGTCGGCAACTTGATCTTCAGGACAAGCAGCAAGTGCAGGCAGACAAGGCCGCCGGTGAGATCACCGTGGTCGACTGGAGCCAGGAAGAGCGCGACAAATTCCGCGTTCTGGCCGCTGAGGCATGGGAAGAAACGGCCGCTAAGTCGCCCGAAGCCCGCAAGGCACTTGATGCCCATTATAGCTTTATGAAGCAGATCGGTCTTCTGAACCAATAACGACAACAAACTGGAAAAGGGGCGCGCCCGGACGCTTGCCCCTTTTCGCCACCGGGGAGGGTAGGATGCAGGCATTCGTCGAAAATATGGGGAAGATTTCGGTCTTCCTGGGCAAGGTGTGCGGGGTTTTCTACCTCGCGGCAGTTTCCTTGTCACTCTATGAGGTTTTTATGCGTTACGTGTTCGGCGCGCCAACCTCCTGGACATCGGAAATGATCATGGTTTTGGTGGCGACCGCCTGGATGCTCTGCGTCGGCGCCGTCACCCAGCAACGGCGGCATATCACCGTCACCACGATGGAAATTCTGGTGGGTGAGAAACTTTGGGGCCGCATGAAGAAGCTGGCAATCGTATTGTCGATGATCGGCGTTGCCGGACTTTTCATCATGCTTTGGGGGCCGATGGTGAAGGTGCTCAAGGCACCGCAAACCACCGGCAGCGCCTTTGATCCCTATACGCCCACATACGTCAAGACGATGCTCGTGGTCTCGGCTGCGCTTTATTTCCTTCAACTGCTCGCAAATCTGCTGACGCCGACGCCAAAAACACAGGCCGCGGCCGAAATGGGAGTTGAATGATGGGCATTGAGCTGATCACAATCTGCATCGTAACCGCGCTTTTCAGCCTCATGGCAATTGGGGTGCCGCTTGGGGCCTCCACGCTTTTGATCTCGGTCTGCACCGCTTATTTCGCTTATGGCACAAACGGTTTCATCCTTGTGACCTCTGCTGTCTCCAAGGTGATGGACAAGCAGACGCTGGTGGCGGTGCCCTTCTTTGTTTTCATGGCCAATATCATGGAACGATCCGGGGTCGCCAAGGAACTGTTCAACTCCATGGCTGTGCTCGGCGGCCAAATGCGCGGTGGCGTTGCCGTTCAGACCTGCCTTGTGGCCGTGGTGCTTGCCGCCATGTCGGGTATTGTGGGCGGCGAGATTGTGCTGTTGGGCCTGATCGCCTTGCCGCAAATGTTTCGGCTTGGGTATGACCGCAAACTCTCTATCGGGGTGCTTTGCGCATCGGGGTCTTTGGCCACACTCATTCCGCCCAGTGTCGTGCTTATCGTTTACGGTGCCGAAGCGGGTGTTTCCGTGCGCGACTTGTTCACCGCAGGCGTTGGCCCGGGCGTTTTGCTGGCCGCTCTCTATATCGGGTATGTGCTTGTCCGGGTAAAATTGAACCCCGCCGTGGGGCCGGTTTATGACGCGCCCGAAGCCCGGCTGTCGTTTTTCCAACGGCTCTCGTATCTCAAGGGGCTGATCTTGCCGTTCTTGCTGATTTTCGGCGTTCTTGGTTCGATCTATGGCGGTATCGCAACGGTCACGGAATCCGCAGCCATTGGTGCTCTTGGCTCATTGATTGTTGCTGCCGCACGCCGCGAATTGACCTTTCAGGGCGTGCGAGAAGCGCTCTGGGCGACAACCATCACGACCGGTTCGATCCTTTGGTTGATCATCGGCGCGGTGAGCCTTGTCGGGATCTACAACCTGATGGGCGGCACGCGCTTTTTGAGCGGCATTCTGACCGGGCTGGACATGGCACCGATCATGGTCATCATCGTGATGATGCTGATCATCTTTTTTCTGGGCACGTTTCTGGAATGGATCGCGATTGTTTTTATCACGGTGCCGGTCTTTGCGCCTGTCGTGGTACAACTTGGGTATGATCCGGTATGGTTTGGCATACTTTTTGCGATGAACATTCAGGTTTACATGCTCTCCCCCCATTTGGGCCCGCCTGTTTCTATCTCAAAAGCGTCGCGCCCAAGGATGTCACGCTTCAAGAGATCTTTCTCGCCGTGCTTCCCTTTATTGGGCTTCAGATCATTGGCCTTGCGCTTGTCATGGCCTTCCCACAGATCGCACTTTGGCTGCCGGGCCTCTAGAAAGGACATCGCCATGGATACAAATGACGAAGATCACAAGATTTACGATTTCGGGTGGTGGCCAGAGATTATTGGCGCGATTGCCGTCGTAACGCTGGTTTGGGCATTGATCGCATTTGCACGTGGATCAATCTGATTTGCGTAACCACGCCATTGATACCGCGGCCTATTCGGCTTGACTGAACGGCTCTCCAAACCGGCAATGGATGGCTGCAATATGGCTCGGGAAAGCCCTGCACTGCTGCCTGGCCAGGATTTCCCAATGCTGCTGGCGCGACAAAGACCCGTCGTGGGGATGCTGCAAAAGCAGCATCCCGTTTCGGTGGCAAGCTGCGCTCAGGACCGTTCCCAGACGGGTAAACGTTTCGGACGAAGGATAGGGTCAGCCATGATCACCCTGCGGATAGGGCCTCGGCAATCTCTGCGTTGCTGAGTGCTTTGCCAGCGATATTCCATGTCCCGTCAACCGCATGAACACCGTTTGACCAAATGCGGTCCTTTGAAAGCGTGCCACCCGAAAGATCGTGCAGGATTTGCGTCGCTTCACAAAAAAACGCGGCCTGGACCGCCCGGTCTGCGAGCGCGAAAGATGGCGTTTTGGTTTCGACCCATGCACCGGCAACCGGCTTGCCGCCGGAAAAGGTGCTCTCCTTTGGCAAAACAACGAGATGGGCGGTCACATTGGGTGTCATCACCCTGTGTCCGGCCAATCCGTGATGCTTGAGGAAAGCGTCAGTGATTTGAGCAACGGCAACGGCTTCCTGCCCGGCAGGCAGGACACCTTGTGTGAGTGTAAGTGTAATTGGCATACCAAGTTTCCTTTGATTGCAAAATGCAATACGTAATTCGACAGCCTTACGCATTGCACTTTGCAAGTTATCTTTCTAAGGTGGCGGCATGAAACCCGAAACGCAAAAACGCACCTCTGGCTGCCCCGTCGCATTTGGGCTGGATACCTTCGGGGATCGCTGGACCCTGCTGATCATTCGCGAAATCATGCTGGCCGGCAAAAGGACCTATAGTCAGTTCCTCCAGTCAGAAGAGGGGATCGCCACCAACATCCTTGTTGATCGCCTCAAGCAGCTTGAGAGTAATGGGATCGTTGAGAAAAACCGTGACCCGGAAAATCGCCGCAGTTTTATCTACAGCCTCACGCAAAAAGGCCGCGACCTCGCCCCGATCCTGATTGAAATTGTAATATGGAGCGGCAAATACGACGAGAGAGCGGTCGCGAAGCGCGACGTTTTGGAAAAGATCCAGCGCGATCGCGTTGGCTTTGAAAATGAGCTGCGTGAGGGTTGAATTCAAAATCGGATGTTGGGGGCATTTGACAATCGCCTCGCGGAGACCCTGTCGAAATTGCGATCTGGACCGGAACGACCATACAAGAAAACAGGTTCTGATCCTCATCCGAGGGTCGGAAGGCACCGGCGCGCAGACCTGTGTCCCGATGTCCGACATCGGCACTTCGATCGCACAATTTCTCGACGTTCGATATAGTGGCGCTGGCACCCCGAACCGAAGGGCCACAGCGTCAAGCGGCTCCCCTCTTCCGGCGATTCCCAGCCGTCAGGCCCAGGTGTCACTTGATCGGCATTGATACCTACATCACGCCAAAGGTTTCAAAGGCTTCGGTGGCGCTCATGCCGTTACGGATTGCATCTGCAACGGCGTTTTCGGTAGAGGCCTTCTCCAATGCCAACTCAATAGCCTCCTGCTCTGCTGATTGCGGAATGACCAGAACACCTTCGTCGTCTCCGAACAGAAGATCGCCGTTTTGCACTGTCAGATGGTTCATCTCAATGGGCACCCGATAGTCGAGGACCTTGCCGCGCACGCCTTGATCCTGGGCAAAACTGCCACGGGAAAAGACCGGGAAATCAAGATTTCGGATTTCGCCGGTATCGCGAATAAATCCGTTCAGGATGGCGCCTGCGGCATTCAGGTGCTGCGCCCGTGTCGACATCAACCCACCCCAAAGCGCGTATTCGAATGACGAACCCGACGCGATATAGATCTCGTCAGATTTGAGATCATCCAATGCCGCGAACATGACGCCAAACGGTACATCCGACAAAGGACCATGGCCGCGGCCTTCTGGATAATCGGCCTCCAGTACGGTCATTGCACGCCCGACCAATTTGGTATTCTCGACAAGAGGTTTGATCGGTTGCGGCAAATACTGATGGCGAAACCCCATCGTATCCAAAACGTCCCCGACAACGGCCGTACACAGCGAGGTTTTGATTTTTCTGAAGGTTTCGGCGTCTTTCATGTCGGGTATCCTTGTTTGATTTCAGGCCCACACGCCGCCCTGTAAACGCACGACGCGGTCTGTGATTTGTGTTGCATCCACGGATGCTGGTTGGCGGGCGACTGCGTTGCACCAGAGAATGTCATTCGTGTTCCCGGTTCTGCCTATCTCGCGGAAGAGAGATTGTAGAAATCGGTCCCGGTTCGCCAGAAAATGGCATGCTGCGCGTCCTCAGACAGGTGGCGGACCAGTTTTCGGGCTGTCTGGCACCACGTTGGATAGTCAGAGGCGAGGTTCACCACCGGCCAGTCACTTCCCCACATAAGCTTTGACGGACCAAAGCAGTTCAGCACGTGATCGGCAAAGGGCGCAATTTGATCAAGAGACCACGCCGGGCCAACCTCTGTGACCATGCCCGAAAATTTGCAAAAAACATTGGGACAACGTGCAAGGGCCGACATGCCATTGATCCATTTGCCATCAGGAAGGTTCCCCGCGCCCATGTCCGGTTTGGCGATATGATCAATCACTATTTTCAGATCGGGATAGGTCTTGGCGACACAGGCCATGACCTCAAGATGCCGGGGCTGAATGAGCGCATCAAGGCACAGCCCGATCGCTTGCATATGGGCAAGGGCGGGTTGGACTTCTGGCCGCAGAATCCAGTCATCTGCAACAATGTTTTGCAGCATCGGGCGCAGCCCCTTGAGCATTGGATTGCGCCGCAGCCGATCAATCAAATCCGGGGCGTCCGGGCTATCCAACGGAACCCAACCGACAACCCCGGCAATAACAGCATGCTGGTCTGCAAGCGCCAACAGAAACTCGGTTTCCGCAACCGTGTCTGTTGCCTGAACAAGGATCGTCTTTGCCACGCCATTGGCATTCAGATGCGGGGCAAGGTCATCGGGCAAAAAGTCGCGCAAAATCTGCGCAACACTTTCATCCGGCCACGGATAATCACCACGGGCCAATTGCCAGAAGTGCTGATGCTCATCCAAAATCATGGCAATTCCTTGGCTTGGCTCGCCAATTTGGCAAGATCGTCCCACAACGCCGCTGGCAATGGCGTATTGAGAAGCGCCAGATTCCGCTGAAGTGACGCCGGTTTCGACGTGCCAATCAAAGTCGAGACGATGAGGTCATGACGCCCCGGAAATTGCAAAGCAGCGGCGGCCAACGGCACATTGTGTTTGGCGCAAATATCCAAAAGCGCCTGAACATGGTCCAAAACATTCTTTGACGCGGGCGCATAATCATACATCGCGCCCTCCACTGGTCCTGTGGCGAGAATGCCCGAATTGAACACCCCGCCGATGACGATCCGAATTTCGTTCGCGCGGCACATGGGCAACAGCCCAAGCGCCGCAGTTTGATCCAGAAGCGTGTAGCGCCCGGCAAGCAAAATCGTGTCCAGCTCCATGCGCCCGATCAGGGTTTCACATGCGCTGACGGTGTTTACCCCCAATCCGATCTGGCGCGTGACACCTTCGGCCTTGAGCTTCGACAACGCAAGATGTCCACCGTCAGTCAACGCAGCCATATGCCCCGGCGTATCCGTGCCAACGTTCGGATCGCCGATGTCATGCACATACAAGATGTCGACGTGATCAAGGCCAAGACGCCCCAGAGACCCCTCGACGGATCGCATGATGCCATCATAGCTGTAATCAAAATGCTGATCGAAGGGCAAAGGGCTGTGAAAGCCATTCACAGGCACTTGCGGCGCGCTTGACGGGGTCAAAACGCGTCCAACCTTGGTAGAGATCACATAGCCGTCCCTCCCCTTCAGGAAGTGACCCAGACGGTGCTCTGACATGCCGTTGCCATAATGCGGTGCCGTGTCAAAATAGCGAAGACCCGCATCCCATGCGGCTTGCAGCAGGTCTTGTGCGGTATCGTCATCCATAGGGGCGTACAGGCCACCGAGGCTCGAACACCCGAATGCCACAGGGCATTCACCTTTACGCATCTTCGGATACCGGCGCATTGGCCACGATGAATTTCGTCACCGCGCGCGGATCGTTTTCCCATGCCGCCAGGGCCTCTGCGACCTTGTCAAAGGGGAACACCCCCGAGATGGTTTTGTCGGCGGGATAAGCGCCGCTTTCGACATAGCCCACCACATCGAGGAAATCTTGCTGCAGCGCGCCACGAGAGCCGCGAATATCCAATTCCTTGGTCAGGATCAGCTTGGTGTCATAGGTCACAGGGGCCTTTGAATAGCCAATATAAACCACCCGCCCGACCGAGGCCGCAACATCAACACAGGCCAAAAACGTTTGTGCCAGCCCCACCGCTTCGATGGCGACCTGGACGCCGTTGCCGGCTGTCATCTCATGGATGCGCGCAACGGGATCGGTGGTGGCGCTGTTGACGACCTCTTTGGCCCCTACGGTCCGCGCAACGTCGAGTTTTGCGTCGTCGATATCAACCGCAATCACCGTCGCCCCCACCCGCACGCAGCCCGCGATCACGCCAAGCCCAATGGCCCCGCAACCGAACACCGCGACGGTGTCGCTGGCGCTCACTGCGCCACGGCGCACCGCATGAAAGCCGACGGCCATCGGCTCGATCAATGCCAGGTGGTTGGGGTCTGTCACTGTTGAGGTGACGACGCGCTCCCATGGGACTGCGATCTGTTCGGTCAACGCGCCCTCGCGCTGCACGCCCATGGTTTGATTGTTGCGACAGGCGTTGATCCGCCCCGTCTGACAGGCATAGCAGGTGCCGCAATTCTTGTAGGGGTTAAGCGTGACACGCTGTCCTTTTGCAAACCCCTCTGGCACATCCGCGCCCACGGCCAGAATCGTCGCAGCGATCTCATGGCCGGGGATGCGCGGGTAGCTGACCAGCGGGTTCAACCCCTTGAATGTATTAAGGTCAGAGCCGCACAGACCGACACGATCCACATGCAACAGGACCTCGCCTGCCTTGATCTGGGGCGGGTCGATTTCGCCAAAATGGGTGGCGCCCGGCCCGTCAATAAAGAATGCTTGCATGGTCTAAAATCCACTCACTGCGCCGCCATCGACGACTAAGGTATGTCCGGTCACAAAGCCCGCGGCGGGCGCACACAGATAGGTTGCCGCCCATCCAATATCAGTGGCCGCGCCCATGCGGCCCATTGGCGTGCGTGACAGGATTTTGTGTTTGCGTTCGGGGTCGCCCGAGAGGGCTTTTTCCGTCATCGGCGAGGTGATCCACCCCGGCGCGATGGCGTTCACACGGATGCCGTCGCCGCCCACCTCGGCGGCGGTGCCGCGCACCAGCCCCAGCACGGCGGATTTGGCGGCGGAATAGCCGATCACCTGCGGGATCGAAAGGTAAGACGCCATAGAGGCGATGAACACGATGCTGCCCGAATGCGCCCTGCGCATGGCGGGAATGGCCAATTGGCTCAACCGAAAGGCCGCCACCACATGCACGTCCAGGACGTTTTGCACGTCCTCGTCCGTCATCTCGAGATAGGGTTTTTTGACATGGGTGCCCGCGTTGTTGATAAGACAATCGAGCGTCCCGAACCGCGCGGTGCAGGCGTCGATCAGGCCCTTTGCCGCCTCCGCATCGGTGACATCGGCCACATGATACGACGCAGCGGGCCCGAGTTTTTCAACCGCGGCGGTCAGCTTTGCCTCTGACTGGCCCGCAATCATCACCCGCGCGCCAGAGGCCACGAAACATTGCGCGATGCCAAGGCCAAGGCCACTCCCCCCGCCTGTGACAAGCGCGGTTTTTCCGTCAAGCCGGAACGGGTTTTCAATCAAGGTATCCATCAGGCCATCAGCCCCCCAATATCGCGGCTTACGCTGTCATAACTCTGGCCGGGACAGGCAATTCCATCGACCACACCGGTGATTTTGCGCTCTTTGAACACGACGATCCTGCTGGCGAGCGAGATCATTTCCGGCATGTCAGACGAAATCAGGATCACCGATTTTCCTTTGGTGTTGGCGAGATCCCAGACGATGTCGTGGATGGTGGATTTTGCGCCCACATCCACGCCGACACTTGGCTCGTCGATGATCAGAATATTGCTGTCAGCAGCCAGCCATTTGGCGATGGAAATCTTCTGTTGATTGCCGCCGCTCAGGTTGCCGACCCGCTGGCCGATGCCCGTGGCGCGCACGTCCAGCGCCTCCATCATCTCTTGTGCCTTGGCCTCTTGCGCGCGGTTGTTGATGGCGCGGGTCAGGCGGTTGCGCAGACGTTTCCAGATGGTGATGGTCATGTTCGTCTCGATATCGAAATCGAGGAACAGACCCTCTTCTTTGCGGTTCTCCGAGATGTAGCCAATGCTATGGCGCTCGACGCAGTGCTGCACCGAATTGATCTGCACCTCTTCACCCGCAACCAACAGCGTGCCCGCGTGTTTGGGCAAATAGCCGATGATGGTTTTGGCAAGTTCCGTGCGCCCCGATCCAACCAGCCCGTAAAAGCCCAGAATCTTCGCCGCGCCGCAGGGAGAAGCTCGCGTCTTCGATCAGCCCATGCGATGTCAGCCCCCTGGCCTCAAGCACGATATCCTTTGGGTCGGTGTGCAATTGATCGTAGGTCTCGATCTGGATCTTGCGGCCGATCATCATCTCGATGATGCCCTCGCGGTCCAGTTCGGACATGGATTTGGTGCCCACGTGCTGACCGTCGCGCAGCACGGTGATCATGTCGCAAATCTCTTGCACTTCTTCCAACTTGTGCGAAACGAAGATCATCGTGATCCCCTTGTCGCGCAGTTCAGAGATGAAGCTCGAACAATTTGCGCACTTCACTCACCGTGATCGACGATGTCGGTTCATCAAGCAGGATGACACTGGCATCGCGCGACAGGGCTTTGGCGATTTGCACCAGTTGCTTTTGCGCCGCGCTCAGGCCGCCGATGGGGTGTTCGGGATGAAGGTCAAGACCGACGCGCTTGAGGTAGATTTCCGCGTCGCGGTTCATCCGCACCCAGTCGATCCCAAGCGGACCCCGGTAGATCTCCAGCTTGTCCATCATGATGTTCTCGGCGATGCTGCTTTCGGCAAACACCTGAATTTCCTGGTTCACGATGGTGATGCCGTGGCGCATTCCGTCCTTGAGCGACCCGAGGTTGAGCACCTTGCCGTCAAGCGCGATCTCGCCGCTGTCGGCCTTGTGGATGCCACAGATCGCTTTGATGAGCGTGCTTTTCCCCGCACCGTTTTCCCCCAAGAGCGCATGCACTTGGCCGGGGTGGAAGGTCACAGACACATCGTCCAGCGCCTTCACCCCTGGGAAACTCTTGCTGATATTACGAAGTTCGAGCGTCATTTTTTGCCTGCCTTCCCGCTCCAGACCTCTCGACCACGGTCGAGAAGAATGGTGAGCAGGATGATCGCCCCAAGGAAGGCTTGCTCAAAATAGACATTGGCTTGCAGCAGGATCAGGCCGTTTTTGATCAACACCATGATCAATGCGCCGCCAAAGATGCCGATCGCGGTGATACGCCCACCCGCCAGCGCCGTGCCGCCAATAATGGCAACAGCAAACGAGATGATGAGCCAATTCTCACCAATCGCCGGTTGCGCCGCCCCAAGGCGCGACACCCAAAGCAACCCGCCAACACCCGCGAAAAATGCAGAGAGCAGATTGGCCCCCATGATGACGCGATGGGTGTTGATCCCCGAGAGTTCCGCCGCCTCTTCGTTGCTGCCGGTGGCGAGCAATTGACGACCAAACACCGTATAACGGAACAGATACCATACGGCGATCAGCGTGAAGATCATGAGGTAGAACAGATAGGGAAGACCCATGAAATTCCCCCGCCCGATCTTGACGAAAAGGGGCGGGATTTCGCGGAAGGAATAGCCCTCGGAAATGCCGTATACGAAGCCGGTGAAGATAAAGAGCGTCGACAGCGTGACAATGAAAGAGTTCACGCCGAGCTTGGTCATCACAAAGCCGTTGAACGCGCCGGTAAGCAACGCCACAGCCATCGCACCCAACAGCGCGACCGGCAGCGGCAGGCCAAGCGTGTCGATGAGATAGCCAAAGATCACCGCCGTCAGACCCGCAATCGCGCCGACAGAGAGGTTCATATTGCCCGTGACCAACATCACCGCCTGCGCCAGCGCGACAAAGACATAAAGCGACTGCGTCCGCGTGAGGTTGAAGATATTGAACGGGGTCAGAAAGCTATCCGACAAAAACGAGAAGATCACGATGAGCAAAAGTGCGGCCCCCAGAATGCCTATTTCGGCTCCTGAGATCACTTTCCCATTTTTGAGTTTGCTGAAGGTCAAGGTGTTCACTTTCACTTAGTGGCGCGCTCAACCCCGAGGGGGAGCGACGCTGGTGGGTCTTGGTGGTGTGGTTGGGGAGGCGTGGTGGATCGCTTTTTGTGGCTGGCCCCCACGCGATAACGCAGGGACCGGCCGATGACGCGTAGGGAGGCTACTTCGTCAAATATTCGGTTTCCAGGTTGGCAATGATCGACTTGGTCAATGTGGCGATGTCATCCGCATAGGTGTCGAGATTGGCCGCGGTCACAGGAACAACACCCGCATCAATCGCGTGCACGCCTTCCTTGGCGGACCAGCCCTCGGACTTGTACTTCAGCAACACCATGGAAATGTAGCCGTGCCCAAACGGATTTTGCGCCATGGTGCCGTCAATATGCCCCGCCGCAATCGCGTCCATCACAACCGGATCCGTGTCGATGCCGAAGAAATGAATGCGTTCGCCACCGCCTTCGTGATACTCGGTCAGGATCTGCGCGATGGCCACGGTGGGCGTATAGCCCGTCGCGATGATCCCGTTGATTTTGCCTTGGTTCGCAGCCATGGCGGATTGAACTTTCTCGGTGCTTTCCTCAATCGTCGACATGTCGCCAACGGTTTGGATGATCTGCACGTTGGGATATTTGGCGACCACTTCCTCGACGCCTTCCTTGCGCAGCAGGGTTGCTTCGCTTGGCACTTCCAGCACGTTGAGGATATTGCCCTCGCCGCCCATTGCCGCAATCAGCTCCTCTGTCGCCAGCATCGCCGCTTCTTTCAGTTGCGTGCCAACGTAAAAGGAGGCTGGGGTGGGCTGCGTTGTCGCCTGGCCGAAATCGACCACATCAACGCCAAAGGAGACAAGCTCCTCATATAGCCCCTTCGCGGCGGTGACGTCGGCGGGGTAGATGGAAAAGGCGTTATACCCCTGTGCCGCCATGGCGGTGACGTTGTCGTTCTGGTTGTCCTGGGTCCAGTCCTGGCCAAGGCGCTTGAAGACTTCGACACCGTAGTCTTCTGCAAATTGATCGACACCTGTTTGCACTTCGTCGAAATAGGGATGCACCGTCGAGGCATACCATGCGTATTTGACGTCTTGCGCAAAAGCCCCCGTCGCAAAAACGGCCCCGGCCACGGCGGCAAGGCCGGTTTTCAGAATGTTTTTCATTGTTTTCCTCCAGTATTTTGCGCCCACTTGCGTCACGAGAGCGGACAGTTTCCGGGTTAACCCCGGTGTTCGAAAACCTGATGAGAACAACAGGAGTTCTCGACAAGATCCCAGTCGATATCGACACCCAGTCCATGACCTGACGGCGCATGGATATCCCCCTCGGCATCGATAAAGTCGTAATAGCTTTGCTTCATTGGCGCCTGAAACGTGTCTTCGGGCACAAACAATTCAAAGAAATCGCAATTCCGAACGGCACATGAAACATGCACATTCGCCATGTCCATTGGCCCCATCGTTGTGGTGTGCAATTCGCAGTTCATGCCATGTGCTTCGGCCAGGTAGCAGGACTTGAGCGTGCCCGTGATGCCCGCCTTCCAGGAAACGTCGGCGCGTACGGTATTTACGGCGTCGGACTTGATCGCCTGGGCGATCCCCCACGGGCCACCCCGCGTTGTCTCTGTGCCAACGATTTCAATATCCACGGCGGCCGTAAGCTTGGCATATTTGTCCAGCTCATAGTCGCGGAACGGCTCTTCGAGCCAGCGAAAGTTCAAGGTTTCCAGATGGCGCGCAACCTTGATTGCCTCGCTCAGAGAGTATTCCGCAACCGGGTCGGACATAAGGATCATGTCTGGTCCAACCGCATCGCGGACCGCTTGGTGAATGGCCATATCCATGTCACTCGGACCGCAGGGATGAATTTTATAAGCCTTGAAACCCTTGGCCTTATACCGCAGCGCCTCGGTCACGTATTCCTCGACCGTCTCCAACCACAAGCTGCTCGCGTAGACAGGAAGTTTTGATCGGTAGCTGCCGATAAACTGATGCAACGGCAGTTCTGCTGTCTTCGCCGCAGCATCCCAAATCGCGACGTCAATCGGGCCCGGCAGGAACACCGGAAAGAACGCGCCGTGGCGATCAATGTTCCAAAAGTCGTGCCAGATTTTTTCACGATCGGTGATGCTGCGCCCCAGGATGACTGGCGCAATCACATCTGCCAGATACGATTGGGTGACAGCCCCAGACCGCGCAGCCCAAAAAGTCGCCAGCCCCTCAACCCCGTCCGACGTTGTAATTCGACCAACGCCATAATCCCATGGCATGGGGGCAGCACCTTCGCGGCTTTCATCGAACAGCCCTTTTGGACGTGTGCAAATCCAGGTTTCGAACTTCTCAACTCTCATCAATCCTCCTAAGCGGTCGAAGGCAGATTTCCTTAACTCTGCGACCCGCGGGTGAGGAATGATCATTCGTATTGTCGGGGCATTCGTCTATGCTCAGATCTCCACAAAAATGTCACGCATGTCTCTTTCTGTGCAGCATGCCTATACTTTTATGGCTTTTTCGTTGAAGCTATGACCTATTATTTTGGCAAAAAGAGTGACTGGATTCCGCTTTTGGACAAATCTGCGGGTGCGCTGCACATCGACATCTTTCATTCAGACAACTCCACCTACGGCACAGAGTGGAACGGCGTGCGTCTAAACGATGACTACCATCGGCTCTATTTTATCGCGGAAGGTGAAGCCGAAGTCACCTATAACGAAACGACCCAGAAATTGGTCGCGGGCCATACCTATCTTTTCCCGACCACGACGCTGTTTCGCTATGCGTGCCCTTCGCATCTGCGGCTGCTCAATGTGTGTTTCAAAATGACATTGGACAATGGCCTGGACGCGCTGGACCTCCACCCTTTCCATGTAATCGTGCCCGCGATGGATATGACCACAACACTCAACAAGATGGTGGAAATTGATGCGCTGGCGCAAAAGCGTTCCTTTGCGCACCAGCTTTCGATACGCGGCCAAATCCTGACGCTGCTTGGCCCGCATTTTCAAGCATCAGATACCGAAAAACTCCGCAAACGGCGCAAGGATATGAAACGTCTGGCACCCGCCTTGCGCTATATTGAACAAAACCTGGAAACGGGAATAACAGTCGCCGACTTACCTCGTCTGGCCGCAATGAGCCGCTCATATTTCGCCAAGAAATTTACAATGACTTTTGGCATGTCACCACAAGATTACATTCGAAAACAACGCATTGAA
Source organism: Marinovum sp. J2-8 (assembly GCF_055808435.1). Taxonomy (NCBI): domain Bacteria; kingdom Pseudomonadati; phylum Pseudomonadota; class Alphaproteobacteria; order Rhodobacterales; family Roseobacteraceae; genus Marinovum; species Marinovum sp. J2-8. The sequence continues at coordinate 177,613 of NZ_JBVVRZ010000004.1, forward strand.
CTGGTAAAACGGGAACTGCGCCTCTCATCACAACCCATCTCAAATTTGGCAGAAGACCTCGGCTTCAGCAGTGCATCACATATGTCGCGTGAATTCAAACACCACACCGGCTATACCCCCAAACAATTCAGAGCCTTCGATCGCTTTTTTGATTAAAAAATGTGCATCCATTCTTTTCTGATTAACGTTGGCGCAGATGGCACGCCTTGCGCCATTCTTTCCCAAGTCACACGGCAAACACCGCATTTATGATTGACGTGTATTGAGTGGGATGATCTTCATAGACTGCAATGGTCATAGGTCGCGCGACGCACCCGCGGCCTATGGCCATACAGTTGAAGGGGACCGTGCCCGCGGTAGGCTCGCGCAACCCCGTGAAACCTCTAAGCCTTTGTAAAACAGAGATGTAAATACTCGGGCGATGGCCGATTTGGACGTCAAACAAAGGGGGGAGACGGACGCCTGATTGGCCGGACCAAAGGCGGCTGAACACCAAGTTGCGCGCCATCAACCACGGCCAGAAGGGTGTAACAAGTGTCGAAGCCGGATCGAGAACATGTTCGGTCGGATGAAAGACTGGCGCGCATCGCAACTCCGTACGACAGATGCACCAAGACCTTTTTATCAGCCATCGCATTCACCGCTCTTGTCATTTTCAGGCTATAAGCCTCGATCATATGTGTTTCATAAATTTGGGATTGATTTTTTAAAACTCCACCTGTCAGATACCTGTAAATACATTTAAATTTATGGTGATTCTTATGGCCACAGTTAATGGCGACGGCAACGGCAACTGGCTTGACGGTACAATTGCGCCGGACATCATTTCCGGCTTCGGCGGCGACGACTGGATTGAAGGGTGGCAAGGTGGCGATTCGATCAGCGGCGGGGCGGGCGCGGACTATATTCGCGGCAACGATGGGCCTGATGTCATTTGGGGTGGTGAAGCCGGGCTTGCGGATGGAGTGAACAGTACCGAAGGCCAACCACTTTATTTGCCGGGAACATTCAATGAAATAGATGGCAAAGATACCATTTATGGCGGCAGTGGTCGGGACTATCTCGGGGGCAACCAAAACGACGACCAAATTTTCGGGGAAGAGGGTGACGACACCCTGATCGGGGGACAACAGAACGACAGCCTATATGGCGGCGAAGGTGACGATATTCTGTTCGGCGACAGTCTTCTTGCAACGGGTGAAACGCTGTTGGATGACAATGACGCCATCGACCTTTTGCATGGCGGTACCGGTGATGACACCCTGATCGGTGGGCCGGGCAATGATTTGCTTCAGATTGAGGACTTCGCCGAAGCCGTTGACGATGTGTTCATCGGAAGTGAGGGTCAGGATACTCTGGAATCCGGGTTTTCTCCTGAGTTTTTGAACCTCAATTTAGGCTCGGAAACGAGCTATTCTTACGATGGAACGACCTACACAGTTCCGGTGTCCATAGAGTTTCTGGATATGAACGGCACCGCGTTCTCCGGAACGGACGATGCCAATTTCTTTGACCTTCGCGGCCTGACAGAAATCATTGCGCCGGAAAAATTTTGGCTGGAAGGAGGCGATGACACCTTTGAGGGGTCGGATGAAGGTGAGGACGTCAGCGGTGGTGCTGGCGATGACCTGCTCAACGGCAATGGCGGTGACGATACGCTAAATGGCTCGACAGGGACGGACACGATAAACGGCGGCGCGGGCGATGACCTCTTGGTGCTTGAGGAATTCGCAGTAGATGTGAACGATGTTTTTCTTGGCGGCGCAGGCGAAGACACTCTGTCTGGCTCTTTTATACCGGAGTTCGAGAATTTATTTCTTGGGGCGACTGTTACCTATCTGATGGACGGTGTCTCCACGACATCGGAAGTGTCGATCGAAACCCTGAATATGAATGACACTAGGTATTCCGGAACGGACAATGCCAATTTCTTTGACCTTCGCGGCCTGACAGAAATCATTGCGCCGGAAAAATTTTGGCTGGAAGCAGGCGATGACACCTTTGAGGGGTCGGATGAAGGTGAGGACGTCAGCGGTGGTGCTGGCGATGACCTGCTCAACGGCAATGGCGGTGACGATACGCTAAATGGCTCGACAGGGACGGACACGATAAACGGCGGCGCGGGCGATGATCTCTTGGTGCTTGAGGAATTCGCAGTAGATGTGAACGATGTTTTTCTTGGCGGCGCAGGCGAAGACACTCTGTCTGGCTCTTTTAGACCGGAGTTCGAGAATTATTTCTTGGGGCGACAGTTACCTATCTGATGGACGGTGTCTCCACGACATCGGAAGTGTCGATCGAAACTCTGAATATGAATGGCACTAGGTATTCCGGAACGGACGATGCCAATTTCTTTGACCTTCGCGGCCTGACAGAAATCATTGCGCCGGATAAATTTTTGCTGGAAGGAGGCGATGACACCTTTGAGGGGTCGGATGAAGGTGAGGACGTCAGCGGTGGTGCTGGCGATGACCTGCTCAACGGCAATGGCGGTGACGATACGCTAAATGGCTCGACAGGGACGGACACGATAAACGGCGGCGCGGGCAATGACGAGCTGACCGGTGGCAACGATGTCGATACGTTTGTCGTGACCCTCGGGTCGGGCAATGACACCATCACCGATTTCAATTTTGGCACCGATATTATTGACCTGTCCGCTTTGAGCGAAGATGAAATCGGCGCGATCACGATTTCCGAAAACGGCAATGGCGATCGCGTCATGACCCTTGGCGATGGCTCTAGCGTGACATTCAATAACGTGCCCGTGAATTTCGCCACAACCGGCGCGGTCACGCTCATAGGGGCCGCTCCGGCAGTGCAGGGAAATGTCATTACCTACGACATTTCGACTCTGGGCGATCTGGACGGCCTCGACCGGGACAGCGTCATGATCCAATGGCTTCGCGACGGTGTTGAGGTCAACGGCGCAACGGGCGGCAACTATGGTCTGGACCAGGACGATGTTGGTGCCCGGATCACCGCCCGCATCAGCTATTCCGACGATTTCAACCGGATTGAAACGGTGACAAGTACGCCGACAGGTCTGGTGCAAAACGTCAATGATCCGGCAAGTGGCGAAGTTCTGGTCACCGGAACCGCGCGCGAAGACGAAACCCTGACGGCAGATATTTCAGGCGTTTCCGACATTGATGGTTTTGATCCGACCGCGGTTCAATTCCAATGGCTGCGCGATGGCGCCCCGATCAATGGCGCCACTGGCCCAACCCATGTGCTGACCCAGTCCGATGTCACTTCCGAAATATCGGTCCGCATCAGCTTTAACGACGATTTTGGCAGCGCCGAGACATTGGTAAGCGCCACGACACCGCCGGTGGAAAATGTCAACGACGCGCCCACTGGTCGCGTCACAATCAACGGCGTGGCGATCGAGGGGGGCATTTTGACCCCGTCCTCGACCCTTGCTGATGCCGACGGCATCGGTTCGTTTGACTATCAATGGTTGCGGGACGGTGTGGCCATTCAGGATGCGACCTCGAAGTCCTATCAATTGGTCGATGCTGATACAGGGGCCAGAATTTCGGTCCGTGTCAGCTACACTGACGCTCAGGGCACCTCCGAGTCAGTGACCTCAACTGAAACAAGTGAAATCCCTGGACGTGTCAACACCACCGGAACGCCCCAGGCAGATAGTATTATTGGCACCGAAAATCACGAGGTGATCGAAGGGCTGGCCGGCAATGACCTCGTTGTTGGCGGCGGTGGGTTCGACCGGCTCTTTGGCAACAACAATGATGACTTTGTCTTTGGTGATGGCCAGGCCGCGGCCTATTATGGCAACGCCATCGCCAATCAGGTCTATCGGCTGTATCAGGCGACACTGGACCGGATGCCCGATGCGGGTGGCCATGCGGCCTGGTCCGGGCGGATCGCCAGCGGCGAACGCACGTTGCAACAGGCCACCGAAGGCTTTGTCCGCTCGCCGGAATTTCAGGCGACCTATCAGAACCTGACGGACGAAGCCTTTGTCAGGCTGCTCTATAGCAATGTGTTGGACAACGATACGCCCGACGCGACGGGTCTGGCGCGTTGGACCGGCGATTTGGCCAATGGCGCCAGCCGCGCCGATGTGGTGTTGGGCTTCTCGCAAAGCCCGCAGTTCATCAACGAAACGCAGGCCGCGGCCAACGGCTTTGCTGCGCAAAGCCTAAGCTCCACCTGGTCGGACGATGTGTACCGGCTCTATCAGGCAACGCTTGACCGCGCGCCCGACTACATGGGCCAGACCAATTGGACCGGGCGCATTGCCAGCGGCGAACGCACCCTGCTGGAGGTCGCCGAAGGCTTTGTCGCTTCGCCGGAATTCCAGGCGACCTATCAAAACCTCACGGACGAAGCCTTTGTCAGGCTGCTCTATAGCAATGTGCTGGACAACGATACGCCCGACGCCGCCGGTCTGGCGCGTTGGACCGGTGAATTGGCCAATGGTGCCAGCCGTGCCGAAGTGGTGTTGGGCTTCTCGCAAAGCCCGCAGTTCAACCAAGAGACGAAAGCGGCGCTGAAAGCATGGATGCGCGCCCAAGGTGTCGATGACACGATTGATGCGGGCCCGGGCACCAATGTCGTCGCAGGTGGGCAATTCGCAGATGTCTTTGTGTTCAACAGCGCAGACGCGAGCAGCACGACAGTCGCCGATCTTGAAGCCTGGGATTACATCGACCTCAATGGTTTCGGCTACGCCGATGCAGACGCGGCGCGTGCCAATATGACACAAACCGGTGCTGACCTGGTGTTCATGGATCAGGGCACAGAAATCACGTTCCGTAACACGACGTTGAGTGACATTACGGACGACATGTTCCTGATGTGACACCCTTAAACACGAGCCTCTAGTTGTGGGTTTTCAACAGGCCGCCCATTCGATCCGGACCGAGTTGGTTGGAGTTACCAAGCAACACCCCGTTCGGAGGGATCGAATGGGCGCAACTTGAACCAGCGCGAGATTGGAGAGTAATGCTCGAACGGGGCGTTGGCGTTTCGTATGCGCCCATCCTGCGCTGGACCATCAACTTCAATTCAATGATTGCCCGCACCCTGCGACGTCGCCAGCCACCCCGCAAAGCGCGCGGTCGCGCCTGGCCTGAATCATTAGCCCCACAAGGGCCTCAACAGGTTTCCAGACAGATCGCAACGCCTTGGCCGCCTCCGATGCAAAGCGCGGCAAGGCCCTTTTTTGCCCCGGTTCGCTTCATCTGATGCAAAAGCGTGACAACGATGCGCGCCCCGGATCCGGCCAGAGGATGACCAAGCGCGATGGCCCCACCATTTGGGTTGATCTTGCTGTCATCCCAACCGATCTCGCGGTTCACCGCGATCGCCTGGGCGGCAAAGGCCTCGTTCAACTCAATGACGTCCAGATCCGCCGCACGCCATCCGGCCAAATCCAATGCCTTTCGCGCGGCCAATGCCGGTCCCAACCCCATGTCCATCGGGTCCAGCGCCGCCGAGGCATAGGATGCGATGCGGGCCAACGGTGGCTGGTCGACCTCCCGCAAGCGCCGCTCGCTGCCCACCAATAATGCCGCAGACCCATCGTTGAGCCCGGACGAATTGCCAACGGTCAGGGTGCCTTCGGGGTCAAAAACCGGTCGCATGGCCGCAAGATCCTGTGCCGATACATCCGGGCGGGGGTGTTCGTCAGCGGAAATGGTCCGGTCACCGCCTTTGGCGGGCACCACCACCGGCGCGATTTCCTGCGCGAAATGGCCCGCCCGGATCGCAGTGGCGGCCTTTTTCTGCGACAGCAGCGCAAATGCGTCCTGCTCTTCCCGGGTCACCTGATACCGCGCCGCCAGTTGTTCAACTGTCGCACCCATATGGATGTCATTGAACACATCCCACAACCCATCGGTCAGCATCATGTCCCGCGCCGTTGCATCCCCCATCTTTTGGGGGCTGCGGATATGCATGAAATGCGGGGCCGACGTCATCGAATCCTGACCGCCAGCAAGGATCAATCCGGCATCACCTGCCTTGATCGCCTGTGCGGCCATATGGATCGACTTTTGCCCCGCGCCGCACACCATGTTCAGCGTGACCGCTGGCACATCGACGGGAATGCCGGCACCCATCGCGGCCTGCCGCGCCGGGTTCTGACCGGCGCCGCCAATCAGAACCTGCCCCAGCAACACCTCGTCCAATGCGCCCGCGTCCAGTCCGGTCTCTGCCAGAAGCGCGCGAATGACCTGAGCGTTGATGTCCGCGGCCGACAGTCCGGTAAAGGCGCCATTCAGCTTACCAATTGGCGAGCGTTTGGCCGCAGAGATGTACACCTGTTCCATCGGTTCAGGCCCAGCCAGCGGTTGACTTGATCTCCAGATAGTCGTGCAGGCCCCATTCGCCATGTTCGCGCCCGTTGCCGGATTGCTTGTAGCCGCCGAATGGGGCACGGGCATCCCAATCCGCGCCATTGATCCAGATTGACCCAACCCGAAGCCGCCGCGCAATGCGCCGCGCCCGTTCCAGATCAGGCGTCTGAATGTATCCCGACAACCCATAGATTAAGTCATTGGCGATGCGGATTGCATCCTCTTCGGTGTCGTAGCCGATGATCGTCAGAACCGGGCCAAACACCTCTTCGCGGGCGATGGTCATGTCATTTGTCACATCGGCAAAGACCGTTGGCCGGACAAAATACCCCCGGCTCAGCCCCTCTGGCCGCCCCAGCCCCCCTGCGACAAGTGTTGCGCCTTCGTCGATACCCGCCGCAATCAACGACTGAATTCGATCAAACTGTGCGGCGTTGACAACGGGGCCAAGCGCCACATCGGTCATTGGGTCACCGACACTATGGGCCTCTGCCGCTTGACGTGCGACATCGCGCGCTTCGGCCATCCGGTCATGTGGCACCAACATCCGCGCCGGGGCACGGCACGCCTGACCGCAGTTGACGAAACAGGCATCAACCCCTTCGCGCACCGCGCGGGCAAGATCGGCGTCGGGCAGTATCAGATTGGCAGACTTTCCGCCCAATTCCTGCGCGACGCGCTTGACGGTCTCTGCCGCGGTTTTTGCCACGGCAATTCCGGCGCGGGTGGACCCGGTGATCGACACCATATCAACCTCTGCATGACGCGACAGCGCCTCGCCTGCGATATGGCCGTATCCGGTCAGATGATTGTAGACGCCGGGTGGGAAACCAGCCTCATGCACCAGTTCGGCAAAACGCAGCGACGACAGCGGCGAAAATTCGGACGGTTTGGCGATCACGGTACAGCCCGCCGCCAAGGCCGGGGCCACCTTGACCACCAATTGGTTCATCGGCCAGTTCCAAGGCGTAATAAGCGCGCAAACGCCAATCGGCTCTTTCGAGATCAGGGTAGAGCCGCGCATCTCTTCAAAACGCTCGCCTTCCAGCGCGTCTATCGCCGCCTCAAGATGCATCCGCCCCACAGCCGCCTGTGCGTTCTGTGAAAAGCTGCGGGTGGTGCCCATCTCAGTCACCATCAGATCGGCGATCTCGTCGTAGGCACCGTTATACAGCTCTAACAGGCCCCGCAGAAGCGCCAGCCGTTCCGCCGGTTCCGTCAGCGACCAGCGGTCAAAGGCCCCCCGAGCAGCAGCCACCGCTGCCTCGACATCATCGGTGCCCGCCATGGGAATGTCGGCGATCTTGTCTTCGGTTGCCGGGTTGATCAATGCGTGGGTATCGGTTGAACGTGGCGCAACCCATGCGCCGCCAATATAGAACCTGTCGTATGTCATCTTGATATCCTCCTCATTCTGCGGTGTCAGACCGCAGGTCGGTAGCGTTCGAATTGAGCGTCAAATTCGGCGCGCGCGTCGGGCAAAGCATCCGGCCCGGCAAGGCGATACATGACCCCGGTGGTCGCGCTTTGGCGCACACGGTCCATCAAGTCGCCCGCAACCTGTCCCATCGGATCAGTGCCGCAGAGCCGTGCAAAACGCAGTGCCATTTCGTTTTGGCGGCGATAGCCGCTGTGATGGCCCTGGTGCGTACAAGCCTCAATTCCCGCGCGCATTTCGGCTTCGCTACGCGCAACGACACCACCCCAAGTATAGGCCAAAAACCGGGCCTGTTGTTCCAGCGGTACCGGATAAGACCCCATTTGTGACCAAAGCCCCATAAAGGCGAGCCCCGGCAAATCGGGATGAAAGGTGAATTCATCCAGCGTGATCGCGTTGTCGGTCACTTCGAGCGTCTGACGCATCGGTTCGGACAGAAACGGCAGGTTCAGGGCAAAACCCGTGGCGGCGATGATCCCGTCGGCCTCGACACTTTGCCCATCTTCAAAAGTCACACACCGGCCGTCGATCCCGGCAATCCACGGCACCGGTTTCACGCGACCTTCGGCCACCAAATTCAGATAATGCTGAGAGCCCGTCACACCGGCACGGGCAAAATCCGCATGTGGTTTCGGGGCGCCGTAACGGCTTGGATCTCCGGCAATGCGATGGACCAAAGCCTCGTCATTCGCGGCCAAGGCAGCCTTGTCATCGCCAAGGCACAGCGCGGCGCGATCATAGGTAAAGACGAAATATTCCAACGGAACGCCCGTGACCATTTTCGGATTCACATAGCGTTGCCGCCGCTGCGTCAGCCGGACCGAGGCCGCCCCCAACATCGACAGGTCGGACGCAATCTCAAGCGCCGAGATCGACCCGCCAGCTACGATCACATGACGCCCGCGATACAGGTCCGGGTTCTTGTAATCAAAACTGTGAACAATCCCACACTCACCCGTAAACGCCTCGGCTTCGGGGATCGGCGGGATCACCGGCTTATTGAACCGGCCGCTGGCAATGACAACGCGGGCAAAGGTTTCGGTCCGCGCCTCGCCGCCCTGCACAAACGTCAGGGCATAGCCCGCGTCTGTCTGTTCCATCATCGTCAAACGGCAACCGAACTCTGCACGCTCCAACAGCCCATGCGCGTCGGCGTAGCGGCGCATATAGGCCAATACCTGGGCATTATGCGGGAACAGCGGCGTGCCCTCGGGCCAGGGTTGATCGGAAAACCGGGTGCCTTCACCGAAGGTATTTGTGACCATTCCCGGCCAGATACCACTGGCCGGATTGTCATGCGCCCATTGCCCGCCGGGGGCCTCATGCGCTTCGAATATGCGCGGGCAAAAACCTTGCGCCTTTAGCCAGCGGGCGGCGGCAATGCCGCCCGGCCCCGCACCAATGATAGCGACCTCTTCCATGACGGTCTCAGTGGAAATAGATGCCACCACAGACGTTCAACGCCTGACCGGTGACAAAACGCGACTGATCCGAGGCGAAAAAGACGGCTGGGCCGACAATATCGTCAGGATCACCCAGACGTTTCAGGGCGGCCACATTGGCCCAGTGGTCCATTGCCTCCTGCGTGCCAAGGTTTTCCTTGCCCATTTCGGTCAGGATAATACCGGGGCAGATCGCGTTGACGGTGATACCGTCCATCCCCGCCTCTTGCGCGTAAACCCGTGTCAACGTGATGTCGACGGCCTTTGTCGCGGCATAATGGCCTTGGGTCGGCACGCCCTGACGCCCGGCGATTGAGGCGATGTTGATGATCCGTCCGGCCTTGCGCGCCCGCATCTGCGGCAAGACGGCGTTGGTGACAAGCAACACGCCCTTGGCGTTCACATCGAAATGCGCATCCCAGGTCTTTTCGTCCAGATCTTCCAACCGGCTGGGGATCAGAATGCCGGCGTTGTTGACCAGAATATCAATCTGCCCCGCTTCTGCCACGGCCGCTTCGACAGCGGCCTTGTCGGTGACATCCAGATGCAGCACGCGGGCCTTTTGACCCGTCGCCGCAATGCGGTCACGCACCTTTTCCAAATCGGAATTCTGCCGTTCCAGATCGCTGATCACGACATCGGCGCCGTTTTCCGCCAGACCAACGGCAACAGCCGCACCAATTCCGCGCGAGGCCCCGGTAACGAAGGCGGTTTTTCCTGCAAGCATCATGCCATTTCTCCCAAAGTTTCGCGCAGCGGCCAATTTTCCATTGCGGCGCAAGTGTCGTCGAATGAGGTCAACCGCCCCTGCGAGCCAAGGCCAAGCGCCACATGGGCGGCAACGGTATTGGCAAAACGGGCGCATTCGCGCAGCGACCAGCCCTTGGCCAGCCCCACGATGATGCCGGCGGTAAAGCTGTCCCCGCATCCGGTGGTGTCGATCACATCAATCCGGTGCGAAGGCAGATGAAACGGTGTCCCTTCGGCGGGATCGACATAGACCCCGTCCCCCTCAAGCGTCAGGATCGCGTTCTTGACCCCGCGTGCCTTGAACCAACGCGCGACAGCGGCGGGATCGGTTTCGCCAGACATCGCCGCGGCTTCGTGGATCGACGGCACGAAATAGTCGATATACGGGAGCAGCGGCAGCACCTTGGGGACGGTTTCGGCATTGGCCTGGATCAGGTCAAAGACGGTTGTACGCCCCATCGTTTTGGCACGTTTCAACAGATCGACCGATGCCGCGCCATCAAAGGCGTCCAGAAAGCCAGTGCCGCCAAGATGAATGATGCCTGCGTCCAGAATGCGCGCGATCTCTTCCTCGGTTGGCAGAAAGGTCTTGCTGGTGCCGGGCACAAAGAACGCCGCGCGTGCGCCATTGGGCCGGATTGGCAACATGCTGCAAGAGGTCTGCTCGGTATCATCGCGCTGAAGCAGATCAAGGTTCAGACCGTATTTTGCCATGTCTGCTGCCAGAAAATCGCCCATGGCGTCGCGTCCGATGCGCGCCGCAATCTGGCCATTCAGCCCGAGGATTGCGCAATCCACCGCAGTCGCGCCGGCGGTTCCGGCCACGGTCATGGTAATTTCGTCAATGAATGTGGCCCCGCCGGGGGCGGAAGTTCGTCCGCATAGCGGCCAAGCACATCAAGCACCAAAAAGCCGACGGCGCTGAAATCATAAGTTGGCATTCTGTCGTCCTCCATTATGCGTCGCTCAGGCCGTAGCCAGAGATCTTGTCGATAACGTCTTGAATTTGTTGGTCGCTCAGAAGTGGCGGTTCGCCCAATTGCAGACAGCCGTGGTATTGCCGCGCAAGGGTTTCCAGTTCTTCCGCCAGCCAGAACGCCTGAGCCAGATCACTGCCCGCCGCGATCATGCCGTGGTGCGCCAGAAGACAGGCCTTGCGCCCTTCCATGGCTTGCAGCGCCAGACGGGACAGTTCCGCCGATCCGTAAATCGCATAGGGCGCACAGCGGATATCCGGCCCGCCGAACACCGCAACCATGTAATGCAGCGGCGGAATGTCCCGGCCCATGATTGCCAGCGTGGTGCAAAAGGTCGGATGAGCGTGCAGCACTGCGTTTTCTTCCGGGCGCGCGGCCAGAATATCGCGGTGAAAGCGCCATTCGCTGGACGGTTTCCACGGTCCATGCGGCGTGCCATCCATATCGAGATAGACAATATCCTCGGGCGTCAGGCTGTCGTAGGGGCGGCTTGTCGGCGTGATAAGAAGCCCGTCACCGTGACGCAGGCTTACATTGCCAGACGTGCCCTGGTTCAGCCCCGAGGCATTCATTTTCCGACAGCAATCTATGATTTCCTGCCGTTTGTCGTCTTCGTTTCGATTGTCCAGCATTCCGTGTCCTCCCGTTATCGTTTGCCGCCCGCAAGCCGCGCCGCCTCTGGCTGGTTGCGAAGGATAAGCATGGCGGCCAGCCCGATGACCGGACCGGGCACAAGCACCAGAAACGTCCAGCGCCACCCGCCAAAAGCGTCTGCCACCACGGGCAAAAGCCAAATTGTGAAAATTGTGATCGCGAAACCCACGCCCATCTGAAACGCCAGCCCGGCCCCGACCTGTGCCTGATCTGACAACTCGGTCACGGCGGCCGAAAATTGCGCACTGTCGGCCACGATGGTCAGCCCCCAGATCAGCGCGACGGTCAAAAACATCCATGTCGGCGCATCAAACAGAAACCCGATCAAAAGCGCGCAACTGCCTGAAATGGCCATCGCCAGGGCTGTTGTAGCGCAGCGCCCGATCCGGTCGGCCAATGCCCCTGCCAGAACGCACCCCGGTGCCCCCATTGCGACCACCGCAAAGGCCAGCAACGACGCATTGAGCGACCAGGATCCAGCAGCATTTGCCGCCGTGGCATAGGCCAGAAACCAGCCCCACATGGCGTAGAGCTCCCACATGTGGCCAAAGTACCCAAGGTTCGCCAGCATCACCGGACGATTGCGCAGGATTGCCCCGATCTGGCGCAGATCAACACGCGCCCGCGCGAAACCATGCGGCCCCTCGCGCAGTGCCGTTGCGAACACGACCGCCGCGCCGACCGTCGCAAGGCTGCTGACGATCAGAACGCCCTGCCACGGAAATGTCGCCCCAAGCGCCCGCACCAGATGTGGCAGCGCCGATCCAAGCGTCAGCGCGCCCACCAAAGTCCCCATGGCAAGACCACGGCCCTGCACAAACCAGGTGGCAATGAACTTGAGCGCGGGGGGATAAATCCCGGCAAGCGCCACCCCGGTGACGAAACGGGCCGTAACGGCACCCGTGATCCCCGGCTCCAGCAACAACACCGCATTTGCCAGCGCCGCCAGTATGGCCGCCCCGGTCATCAACCGCGTCATGGGCCAGACATCCGCCAGCGACATCACACTTGATGCCAATGCCCCAAGAACAAACCCCGCCTGCACGCCGTTTGTCAGCCAAGCCGCCTCTGCCGGGGTCAGGGACCAGCTTTTGCTAAGCTCGGGGATGATTGCCGTTGCCGAAAACCAGGTGGTCATCGACAAAACAACAGCCAATCCCGTCAGCGCCAAAGCGCGCCACTTATCGGTGTGGGCGCCGGTCACTTACAGACCTTCGAGCGGCATGGTATAGGTCGTGGCACTGCCCTCGACACAGATGTCTCCGGCCGCATCGACAACCGAAACCGCAAGTTCGCAAATCGGCTTGTCACCCCGAACCGAGGTCACTTCGACCCGTCCGGTGATCTTTTCGCCAACGCCGACGGCCTTGCGGAAATTGAGGTTGGTGTTCAAAAACACCGTGCCCGGTCCGGGCAGGTCTTCGGCAACGCAGGCATTGAGAATCCCGGTCGTGACACCGCCCTGCACAATCAGTTTGCCAAAGGGCGTTTTCTTGGCCAGCGCCTCGTCATAATGCACCGGGTTGCGATCACCGGTCATCGCGGTAAAGGCATGAATATCGCCCATCTCGGTGGTCCGGCTACGCTCGGACTTTTGGCCGACTGCGGGCTTGCCTGCCGTCACATTGGCCCAGCCGTCTTTTCCTGTGGTGCTCATTGATTGATCTCCTCGGACAGTGTGAAACAAGGCAGCACGCGGCCACCAATATCTGTGGGGGCAAAAGCCAGCGTTGCACCGACCGTCGGCGTCCGTGCATTGGTCAGGATATGGCTGAGCATCGTTGGCCCTTCGGCCAGCTCAACAAGCCCGACAACATAGGGGGCCACCGGCGCCCAACCGGGATGCCCCGGCTTGTGAATGACCGAAAAACTTTTCAGCGTCGCGGCCCCGCTTGCCCGCACCCAGGTCAGCGCATCGGCCCAGCAGTGCGGGCAAATCGGACGCGGGTAGAAAACATAAGCGCCGCAATCGACACAGTTCTGGATCTTCAACACGCCATCTGCCGCGCCTTGCCAGAAATGGGCGTTCAACGGTTCGTAAATCGGACCGGGAACCTTGAGTTGTGCAAGATCGTTCATGACGCGCCTCCAAGAACCAATGCCACGGCTTCGCTCATCGTGGCGCCGTTGCCGGTGACCAAAGCGGTGTTGCACCCGGCGATCTGTCGTCCGGGCGTGTCACCCCGGATCTGGCGCACGGCCTCCACCACATGTGTCATGCCACCCGCCAGATCGGGTTGACCAAAGCCAAGCTGCCCGCCATGTGTGTTGATCGGCTGACGCGCATCCGATCCCATGCCGCCATTGTCCCGCAGCCACTGCCCGAATTTCCCCGGTGCGCAAAGACCGGCGTCTTCAATCGTGGCGGCCAGCATGATGGTGTAGCAGTCGTAAAAGCTCAGAAAATCCACCTGAGCCACGTCCATCCCCGCCTGCCCCAACGCGCGGGCAATGGAGGGCTTCAACGGCCCCGAGGTAAGATCCGGCGCTTGGCTGACCGCACGGTGGGTGACCTTTTCACCCGCACCCAACAGATGCACGGAACGGTGCGGCCCCTTGGCGGCGCGTTCGGCTGTGGTGACAATCACCGCTTCACCGCCGGCCACCGGCATGACGATTTCAAACAAATGCAGAGGTGAGGCGATCATCGGCGAGGCCAGAACATCGTCAACACTGGCCGGAGCACCATGGAAAATAGCCGCCGGGTTAAATTGAGCATTTGCTCGCGATCCAGCGGCCAGGGCGGCATAGTCTTCGGGCTTACATCCGTAGCGGGCCATATGGGCCTGCATCAGCAGCGCATAGGATGTGTTGGCCCCCGACGCCCCGAACGGCGTGTCGAATTCACGCGCAGGGTTTCGATTTGGCGACCGTGGCGCAACCGGATTGCGATGATTGCCCAGAACGCAAAGCACGGTCTCGCACTGACCCGCCGCAATCGCCGCCGCCGCGCGCCAGATCATGCCAGGGCCAGAGGCTCCGCCCAGATCGACCATATTGGCCATCGTCGGCTGCATCCCGAAATATTCGGCCACGGCTGCGGGCACATGCTGCGGTGTTTCGCCGACCTGCGGACCGACCAGAAGCCCGTCAACCTCGGACGGCGCAAGTCCGGCATCGGCAATCGCCTCCGCCGATACGCGCATGAGCATATCCATCGTCGCGACATCTTCTGTGCGGCGCTGCGGCGTCAGCTCTCCTATGCCGCTGATTGCGGCACGCGGGGACAGGTGCCTCATAGCGATGCCTCCCTGTCCAGCGCGCGGTATTCGTCAAGACATTCGGGATTGGCAAGAGAACTCAGGTTTTTCACCACCCCTCCGGCCAGCGCGGTGCGCGCCGCCCCCTCAACGCGCTTGCCGTTGATTGTATAGGGAATATCGGCCACCACATGGACCCGTGCCGGAACATGGCGGGGCGAGGCTTCGGCGCGGATTTGTGTGCGCAGCTGAGCAACAAGTTCCGCGTTGATTGCAACCCCCGGCACCGGTTTGAGCGCAAGAACAACCTCTTCATCACCCTCATGCGCCGCGCCGAAGACAAGAAAGTCTTCCAGGGCGCGCTGGCGTTCACACACCGCATAGATTTCGGAAATTCCGATACGAACGCCGCCGGGCTTTAGCGTGTTGTCTGATCGACCGTGAACAATTGCACCACCCAAGGGCCGGATCTCTGCCACGTCGCCATGTGTCCAAACTTCGCGGCGATCCCCGAAATAGGTGTCGCGATACCGCGTGTCGCCGCCTTCGCCCCAAAACGTCAGCGGCATGGAGGGAAACGGCTCTGTGCACACCAATTCGCCCCGACGCCCGACAACCGGCGCGTCACGGTCGTCGAATACGGCTATGGCATGGCCAAGCGCCGGCACTGTCAGCTTGCCGCGCCGCACCGGATGCAAGGGAGAGCCAATCAGAAAGCACCCAAGAATTTCGGTGCCGCCAGAGATCGACGCAAACATCATGTCCCGTTTGACCGCGTCATACGCCCAGTCGAACTGATGCGGCAGACAGGGCGCACCGCACACCATCAACGACCGGAGCGACGACAGGTCATGACGTGCGCCGGGGTGGTATTCCTCGGCCTCCAGCGTGGCGAGGTATTTCGGGCTGGTGCCGAAATGCGTAACCTTGACCTGCTCGGCCAATTTCCAAAGCGGCGCGGGGTCAAGCCCATCTGCCGTCTTCAGGATCGGCGCGCCATCATACAGAACCACAGCCGCCCCCGCACCCAACGCGGAAACCATCCAGTGATACATCATCCAAGCGGTATTTGTGTACCAGAACACGCGATCCTGCGGACGCACATCGCCGTGCAACACGTGTTCTTTGAGGTGCTGCATCAGCACGCCGCCGGCGCGATGGACAATGGCCTTTGGCGCGCCTGTCGTGCCGGATGTGTAAAGGATATAGGCCGGATGATCGAAAGGCAGCCTTGTGAAATCCGGCTCCA
Source organism: Marinovum sp. J2-8 (assembly GCF_055808435.1). NCBI lineage: Bacteria > Pseudomonadati > Pseudomonadota > Alphaproteobacteria > Rhodobacterales > Roseobacteraceae > Marinovum > Marinovum sp. J2-8. The sequence goes on from NZ_JBVVRZ010000004.1 coordinate 193,652, forward strand.
TATCGCCCTCGCCTGCACCGAAATCGGCAAAAGCGGTTGCTGTGGCATCGGCCATTTCGCCTTCGCCGCTAATCACAAGGGTCTTGATTTCAGGCACTTGCGCCAGAACCTCGGCGATCCGCCCGGCAATGTCATGCATCCGACCACCGTAGCGATAGGTCGGCGCAGCAAAGAGAACCTTTGGCTCGACCTGCCCGATCCGGTCCACAATCGCGGCGGTTCCGAAATCGGGCGAACATGATGTCCAGACCGCACCGATGCTAAGGCTGGCAAGCAAAGCCACCAAACCGTCTGCGGTATTTGGCATCACGCCGGCAACCCGATCCCCGGCCACAACACCCGCCGCACGCAGGCCCGCTGCGACCCGCCCGACCTCTGCGCGCAACGCCCCACGGGTCAACGATGTCACTGCGCCCAGCTCGTCGGATGAATAGACGGCGATATCGCCTGGCTCACCCTTCAACAGGTTTTCGGCCAAATTCAAACGGGCCTGCGGGAAAAACTGTGCGCCGGTCATCCATGCGGCATCGTCAGGCACAAAGGCTGTTTCGCCCTTGTCGCCCATAACACCGCAGAAGTCCCACAGCGCCGACCAAAATGCGCCAAGGTCCGAGACCGACCAACGGTGAAGCCCCTCGTAATCCGCCGGATCAAACCCGTTGGCACGGGCGAATTTCGCCAGTGCCGTTTGCGTGGATGCTTCGGCGGGGGGTGTCCATAGAATATCTGTATCCGGCATCACCACTACTCCGCCGGAACCGCAACAGGGGCCGCAGCCGCCGGCGCGACCGAGGTCAGACCCAATCGGTCCATCTGTTCCTCTGGATAGCCTTCTTCATCCAGCCGCAGGCGAAGCAAGCGTAGCAGACGGTCACGCTGCTCGGGCTGGGTCTCCCAAAGGTTTGTCAGCTGCTCGGGATCTTCGGCCCGGTTGAACAGGAAGTTTTCATAGGTCCGCGGATCAATGGTGATCGGCGTTTTCCACATCGGATACTCTACGGTCGGATCATATTTTCCGGTCGCCTCAGGTTCTGGCGGCAATGCGCCCACCCGCCCGTCAATCGGATTATCCACCAGCAAAGGCCGGGTGATCATGGTCGAATAGGTGTTCAGCACCTTGCCCTTCTCGGGCGATTTGAACAGCGTCCAATCCCCATCCGAGATACAGGCCCCCTGCCCGAACGTGCCATAGATTGCTTCGTCTCGGATGGCTTCACGGCGTTCCAGAATCGGCAGGAAGCTCCGGGAATGGCGCGTGCTGTCCGGCGGTGTGCCGCCCGACGCCTCGATGATGGTCGAAAAGATATCGACGGTTTGCGTGATTTCGGGAATCCGACGGCCGCCGTTTTCGGCACCGGGGTGCCAGACGATCATCGGAATATTCGCGTGGCTGTCGTAATGTGGATATTGCTTGCCGAAATGCCCGCGCTCACCCAGATCGTGACCGTGATCGGTGGTAAAGATCACCAGCGTGTCTTCCCACAGCCCCTTTTCCCCAAGCTTGTCGAGAAGCACGCCCATCCATTTGTCGACCATCGTGGTCTTGCCGTAATATTGCGCCTTCAGATAGGCGAGCTCTTCTGGCGTGGCTTGCTCCATAAAGGCATCAAGGTCGTCGTAAACCTGATAGGGCGGCCAGATGTTGTGGTCGTCCGCCGTGCCCTCGATACCGTCGGTGTACATCGAGGCATAGGGCTCGGGCACATGAAACGGCTCGTGCACATCAAAGGTCTCAACCTGAAGGAAGAACGGCCCGCGATCCGAATACCGATCAAGCCAATCCGCCGCGGCCGAGAAGGTCTTGGCCGGGAAGAAATCCTCTTCGCCGCCAAATTCCTTAATATTCTCATAGTATTGCCGCATGTGGTAAGGTGAGCGGTGCTCGCTCATCTTCTCGACCCATTTTGGCACGTCGCCTTTGGTGTCGGGCAAGCGGTGAAAGTCTGTCTCGTGGCCACGGATCATTTCAAGCGACTGGAATCCTTGGATGTAACCGTTCGCCGTCTCCTCCCAATAATGGTAGTGATCGGTGACCATGCCCGTGTTGTACCCTTGGGCCTGCACTTCGCGCGGCAGGCGCGGGTCGAACACCTCAAGCGGGCCCCAGGGACGCCACATGAATTCCTTGCGCCCGGTAAAGATCTCGCGGCGGGCGGGCATGCACGGCAGGCTGCCGATATAATGATTGTCGAAGACACAGGCGCGATCGGCCAGAGCATCAATATTGGGCGTCCGGCAGCGCGTCTTGGGATTGTAGCACCGCAGCGCTTCCTTGTTCAGGCTGTCTACCAGAATCAGGATGATATTCATGAGTTCTCTCTCCCCGGTTGCCCCCGCCCGCTGCGCCTTTGGCGGCGCGCGATACGCGGGAGGGCTAGCGTTCTTTCTGGCCACATCTGATTATGTCCAGAAATCCATGATCCGGTGATATACAAGAATTTTATGTTTGAAAAGAAAAAAGATCTGGTTATACTCAGATTTATTCGGCGTCGATGGACGCTGGCCAATGAGGATCACGGGAGGAGAATCCGAATGACGAATTCCAGAAACAGCTACATCAGCCGCCGCAGTCTTTTGCGCACCGGCGTTGCCGCCGCAGCCACCACACTTGCCGCGCCTACATTCTTTGCGGGCAAGGCGCATGCCGCCAATGAGACCCTGAATATCGGCATCATCCCCGCCTATTCCTTCGGCCTTTACTGGCTGATCCAGGATCAGGGTATGGCGCCCGGAATCGACATGAATTTCAGCGTCTTTCCTTCGGGGCCGCCCGCGATCGAAGCGATGGTGGGCCGGTCGGTTGACGCCATCACAGTGGGGTCCGTGCCGCCGCTCGCAGCGATGCACCGCAAGGTCGCCGATTTCCGTGAAATCTCGGTCTGTGGGGATGCCAGCGGGCTGTTCACCGTGGTTGGACGCAAGGGAATCAATACCTTGGCCGATCTTGAGGGCAAGCGGATTGCCGTCACGTCCGGCTCCAACTTTGATTTCTTCCTCGATACCGTGCTCAAGGCCGAGGGTCTTGAAGACATGCCGCTCAACCGAATCAACATGGAGCCAATCGACGGCCAGGCCGCGTTGGTCGCCGGGGCGGTCGATGCCAATGTCCCACTGGCAACCTCGCGCAAACTTATCTTTGACGCACTGCCAGATGCCAGCCTGATCGTCGACGGGCTGAAACTGCCGCTGGCCACCCGGCCAAGCATCATGGACGTCCTGATGACGACCCAACAGACAATGGATGCCAAGGAAGACGCGCTGAAGCAGGTTGTTGGCGCCTTCCATCGGGAAGCCGTACCGATGCTGCGCAATGACAACGCCACAGTCATCGACCGTATGGTGGCATGGCAATCCGGGATCGGACGGGCAGGCGTCACCGCATCAGATGTCGAACCGCTGTTGAACAGCTATTTCTACTTCGACACGGACGAAATCAAAGACGTCTATGCCTCTGGCCAACTGAAGAAATCGCTTCAGGTGCAGTCGGAATTCCTGGTTGCGAACGACCGTATCGGCGGCATTCCCGATCTCGATGCGCTCGTCTCGGACCAGATTGTCCGTCAACTCTGAAAAAGGTCACGACACAGGCAGTGGCGGTGAGCGCCCTGCCTGATCCTGCACGGGCGTCCGGAAATTCCGGCGTGCCCATCCGCTGTTTCGGTGCCATGCTGTGCAAAGCGCCGTTTGCGGATCGAACCCACAAGTGGATCTGAGCTATGGATAAAACAGAAACATTGCCACGGGACACAATCATGCCACTACGCGGATTGAAAAACCGATTGTCGGGTCGGCTGGTGCTGGGGGCAGCATCGGTGGCCACGGTCATTCTCGCCTATGTCTGGATTACGAACCTGCCCAACAACAACCCTGCCCTGCTGCCCCCGATCCGGGACATTGTCGGTGCATTCTTTACCAATGTCGCCAGCGGAAATTTGGCCACCGCACTTGGGGCCAGTCTGTTCCGGGTCATCATGGGCTTCTTCATTGGCACCAGTTTGGCGGTCCTGATCGGCTGTCTGATCGGCTGGTACAAAGTTGCGGAATACCTGTTTGACCCGCTGATCGAAGCGGTGCGCCCGATCCCGCCGCTTGCCTATATCCCAATCATCATCATCTGGTTTGGCATTGGCGAATTCAGCCGCATTCTGATCATCACGATTGCCTGCTTCATGGTCTGCGTTGTCAACGTGATCGCGGGCATGAAGAACGTGCCACAAGTCTATGTTGATGCCGCATCAACCATGGGCGCAACCCGGTTGCAGGTCTTTCGGACCGTCGCCGTGCCCGCGGCAACCCCCTTTATCATCACCGGCTATCGCATCGCTCTTGGCGCGGCCTGGACCACGCTTGTCGCATCCGAACTGATTGCGGCGCAAAACGGTCTTGGCTTCCTGCTGCAGGAGGGGCGGCGCTACTTCCTGACGGATCAGGTGATGATGATCATCGTAATAATCGGCGCCTGCGCCTTCTTGATGGACCGAGCTTTCAGGAAGATTCAGGCGCGTCTCATGGTTTGGTCGGAGGCTCGCGAATAATGTCGGAAATCGTAGTAGACAATCTAACCCACACGTTCGGCAAGGGCAGCGCGTCACCGCTGACGGTGCTGGACGGTATCAACCTGAAACTGGAATCCGGCAGCTTCAACGCCATTGTCGGCACCTCTGGCTGTGGCAAGTCCACATTGCTCAAGATGATGGCGGGCCTGTTCGATCCCTCCGACGGGCAGATGACACTGGACGGCGAAGTCATCCAAGGCACCGACCGTCGCCGGGGCATGGTGTTCCAACAGGATGCGGTTTTCCCCTGGATGACCGTCGCGCGCAACGTCAGTTATGGTCCGCGCCTGCGCGGCGCCAGCCGGGCAGAGCAGGCCGAAATCGAGGAAAAGTGGATCCGCATGGTCGGATTGACCGGGTTTGAGGATCGCTGGCCCCGCGAATTGTCCGGCGGTATGCGCAAACGGGTCGACATCGGGCGCGTCTATGCCAACGACCCCGACGTGCTGTTGATGGACGAACCGTTTGGCGCGCTTGACGCGCAAACCAAGGAACGGATGCAGTCCGACCTGCTTGAAACCTGGTCAGCGACCCGCAAAACCGTCGTCTTCGTAACACATGATCTGGAAGAGGCGATTTTCCTGGCCGACAAGATCATCGTCATGTCCGCGCGCCCCGGCCGCGTTCATCATATCGAAGAGGTGTCCCTGCCCCGGCCGCGTACCAATGACATGCGCCTGACCGACGATTTCCTTGCGATCAAACGCCGTCTCTGGGCGATGCTTGAACATTAAAAACTGCGCCACGTGCAGTGCTGTTCCAATGTATCTGGTTATGGCACCAAACTTGCATGGCCGCGAAAAACTGCCCCGGCGCTTCAGCAAATGCGGCGCCGGGTTTAAATTGGCTCACGCCCTGACAGCAACTCCAAGACCGGCGAAATAAAAGCATCGCGCCGTAAATTTGTTTTCGCCCGCACCGATAAACACCGTTACCGCCCCTTTCCGGCAAGATCGCGTGGACGTCTCAATCCTGAACGCATAAGATCATCGCGCCGCTGCACCGCGCAGCGTCTTTCTCAGTCTCCTGGACGAATAGGACGGACACCGGTTGAATGTGAGCAGACCAAATACCAAATCGGGCCGCTCAGGTCGCCCCAGCTTCGAACAATCGGACGGACTTGCAACCGCAGCATTCCGGCGTGAGGTCAGCCGGATCGTATTGTCGCGCGAAGTCACCTCTCCGCTGTGGACCCAGTTGAGCGACCAATTGGAAAACCTGATCCTCAGCGGCAAGCTGGCACCGGAATCCCGCATACCCTCTGAATCCGCCCTCTGCGACATTTTCAATGTATCCCGGCCAGTGGTGCGCAGCGCCATCAGCGCCCTGGCGGCCCGCGGTCTGGTCAACAAACTGCCGCGCAAGGGCATGTTCGTCGGCAAACCACCCCGCGAAAGCAGCTTTGTCACCTCGAACGTCAGCCTGTTTGATGACATGATCGCGCGTGGGGCCAAAATCCGCACCCGCACTTTCGAGCTGGCAAAATCCCTTGCCAACGACGAGGAACGTGCCGCTTTGCAACTGGGCGACACGGCCGAGGTCGTCCGGGTGTCCCGTGTTTTCTGGGTCGACGAAGAGCCGATTACCTATACCAATATTTCCTTTCCAGCAGAGAAAGTGCCGGGTTTCGAAAAAACCGATCTGGAAGGGCGATCTGTTCTCGGCATGGTTCAAGAGATGTATCAACGGCAACTGGTCAGGGCAGAGCGCTGGTTCTCAGCCGCCATGCCCAACGCGGATGTGTGCGAAAAAATGGACATTTCCGCCGACAAACCGCTTATTTGGATTGAATCCGTCGGGTATGAAAACGACGGCACGCCACTGGAATATTACCGCGCTTTCTATAACAGCCAGGCCGCGCGGATACACATATCGGTGTCGAACTGACCTCGGAAAAAGCCGCCCAATAAAGCTATGTGCCACTCGGTGATGGCATTGGCGCACTTGTAAGTTCGGCTCAGTCTGATGGGACAGTGCATCCCGGTCTATTTCGGCAGTGCCAGCGCCGGAAGCTCGCCGCCCAGGGCTGAATGAGGGCGCTGGTGGTTATAGAAGGTCATCCACTTCCGGATGGCCGCCTTTGTCTCCGAACCTGCCTCGCAGGCATGCAAGTAGACACACTCGTATTTTCAGCGTGCGCCAGAGCCGTTCGATAAAGATGTTGTCCGCTGCCCTGTATCCGAGGTCTGGTGTAAACCCAAACTGCAAAATGCGGCGCCCTGTTTTCACGAAGGAAACTTATTCCAAGCGAGTTCCTCATCGCGCACTTACGCGCCCTCACGTGGCACGATGGTACACTTCTGACAGCGATCCTACCAACTCTCGTACAAACAGATCCATCAACCCGGTTGAGCGCCGACCGATCCGGGTCGCGAGGACGAACTGAGAATTCAGTACCGCCTCCTCACCCAGTAGGCATCTCAAATTGCCACGGTCCAGGCGATCCATCACAAAGTGGTCGGGAAGGTATCCGATGTAGTCCCCTGAAAGAATGAACATGGCCTGCACTTCCATATGATCTGCCAAGGTACCGACATGCGCATTTGGGAAGCGATCCAGTTCGATCAAATTCCCGTAGTTGCGGGCAACGAAGGTTTGATTTGCCACCAAGCTTTCAGAGATTTCACGATCCGGGACATCAAACAGCACATGACCCTTCGCGCAATATAACGAGTGCCGTTCGACATAGAGTTTGGACATTTTCACACCGGCGACAGGCCGTGTTTGCGGCATGATGGCCACATCAATATTCCCGCTTGAAACATCGGCCGCCAGCACCTGAGGGTCATCCACAGAAATCTGGATCTCAGCTTCAGGGGCCAGTCTGCGCAGCCGATTGATGATCCTTGGCAACGGAAGGCCATCAAAAGATAAGGTGTTGTCGATAATACCCAGCCGTAGGGTGCCAACCACCCGATCTCTCAAGCTGCCAATCTCGCCTTCAAAGTCGTTAAGGGCAATGAAGAGTTCTGTAGATTTCTGATGAACAAGCTTCCCGCGTTCCGTCAGGCGAAACCCGCCACGACCGCGTTCACACAATGTAAACCCAAGGCGCGTTTCCAGGGCCTTCATATGGAAGCTGACCGTCGATTGAGACATGCCAAGCTCCGCCTGCGCCCCCACAAAACCGCCCCGTTCAACAACCGCGCGAAAGACGGCCAGTGATCTTAGATCTGAATTTGCGAAATTCAATACATCTAATCCTTCGATATGAAGATTAACTCATAGCTATTTTACTGATGCTTTAGAAGCCCTACGGTCAACTCAACACTGCTTTGACCATGAAATAGGGATTCCATGAAACACCTTCTCCTGACCGCCGCTGCCACCCTGATGCTGAATCCAGTTTCAGCCGTTGCCGAAGATTTGCTATCCCGCATCACAGCGGACGGTGTCCTGACCGTTGGCACCGAAGCGCGTTTTCCACCGTTCGAATTTGTCGAGAATGGCGAGATCGTTGGCTATTCGGGGGACATCATGGAAATCCTTATGGATTCTGCATTGCCCGAGGTGGAGCTGAAGCGTCTGGATCTGCCATGGCAGGGTATTCTGCCGGGTCTTGCGGCAGAGCGTTTTGACTATGTTGTCACCTCGGTGACTGTGACGCCAGCGCGTCGCGACGCCTATTACCTGTCTGTGCCAATTGCGGATGCAACCATGGCTGTCCTTAAACGCGCAGGTGATGACAGCATTGGTGCCCCTGCTGATATGGCAGGCAAACCAGTGGGGTCCCAGGCGGGTTCTGCACAGCTGGCTGCTTTGGAAGGGTATGCTGACACTCTGGATGATACGCCAAAGATTTCGACCTACACCGACTTCTCCGAAGCCTACGCCGATCTTGCCGCAGGCCGCATTGATGCTGTGGTGAACTCGCTGCCAAACCTGCTGGAAGCCGCGCGCCAGCGTCCTGACATCTTTGAAGTTGTTGCACCGACCTTTGGTGAGCCGACATATTTCTCCTGGGCCGGACGCACCGACGAAGACAGTGCCAGCTTGAACGCTCTGTTTGACGCGGAACTGAAACGCCTGATTGAAGATGGCACTCTGGCCCAACTGCAAGAAAAGTGGTTTGGCGGTGCGATGAACCTGCCAAGCGCACTCCCTGCGCAGTAAATCGACATGCTTGATCTGCTGATCGACAACCAGGCTGTCCTGATCGAAGGCGTGCTGACAACCCTTGGGGTCAGCTTTCTTGCTATCGCGCTTGGCGCCCCCCTTGGTCTTATTCTGGCGACTGCTAGTCGCCAGAATAACAGGCTGGTGCGTCGATCAGCACGAGTTTACGTTTCGTTTTGGCGGGGCACGCCAATATTGGTGCAACTCCTGCTGATTTTCTATCTTCTGCCAGCAATTGGCATCAACCTGCCGCCAACACTGGCTGCGGTGGTGGCGCTCGCCTGCAATACCGCTGCCTTCCAGTCTGAAATCTATCGCGCTGGACTTGCCGCTGTGCCGGAGGGCGAAGTAGAAGCCGCCCAGATGCTGGGATTGTCCCGCCGCCAAATCCTTGCGAAAATTGAAGCGCCTCAGGCCATCCGCATCATGCTGCCTGCATTGGTTGGTGAAACGCTGGCATTGGTGCGAAATTCCTCACTGATTTCCGTCATCGCCGTCACCGACCTGACACGACGTGCGCAGCAAATCGCTTCGTCTACCTTTCAGCCGCTGGACAGCTATATGATCGCATTGATCCTCTATGTCGCGATCGCCTTGGTTCTATCGGCCATTGGCATGTTGCTAGAGCGCCGCCTGAAACAACAGGAGGCGCATTAATGAGCCTTACTTCTACAGATTTAGGGCTTCTAATTCAGGGGCTTGGTCTCACTGCATGGATGACGCTGTGGGGCACGCTTCTTGCTCTTGCGCTCGCAGTTCCCCTTGCGTTGTGCCTGCGTTCCAACCGTTTCTGGATCAGTGCACCCGCACGCGTCTACGTCGAAGTGATGCGCGGGGCTCCGCTCGTTCTTCTATTGTTTTTGCTGTATTACGGGGGGCCACAGATTGGATTGCGCCTATCTGCACCGGTGGCCGGCATTGTCGGCCTGGGCTTTTTCGGAGCTGGGGCATTCGCGGAAATCCTGCGGGCTGGCCTGAATGCAGTTCCGACCGGAGATGTCGAGGCGGCATCCATGTTGGGCATCAATCGCTTCAAATGTATTGTGCATATTGAGATCCCACAGGCTGTCCGAACCGTCATTCCACCGATCTTTGGCCAAACTATTATCCTGGTTAAAGAATTCTGCCGTCTTATCCGTCATAACCATCGCCGAACTCACCAAAGCGGCCAGCGAATTGGCGACCCTCACCTTTTCTGTGCAACCGTTTATCGTCGCGGCGCTTCTGTATTGGGCGCTCGTCGAAGCAATTGCACAGGTTGGACTTGCCGCTGAGCGGCACTACCAAATAGGAGGCCACTGAGATGCCCAATACCGAACATGCCATCAGTGCCCGCAAAGTCACCAAGGCCTATGGAACCAAGACCGTTCTTCGCGATGTCGATCTGACGGTCGAAGAAGGCGAAGTGGTCTGTATTATCGGCCCGTCCGGTTCAGGGAAATCCACACTGCTGCGAACGCTTGCGTTTCTGGCACCCCATGACGGTGGAGATATCCACATTTTCGGACGTGAGATCGGCTGGAACGGTGGTGCAGAGCAAAAGGTCAAGCAAAGTGAAAAAGAGCTGGCCGAGGCACGTGCGCCTCTGGGTATGGTCTTTCAGCACTTTCATCTATGGCCACATATGAAGGCCATCGACAACGTGGCTTTGGCGTTGAAACTGGTGCACGGAAAATCTGCTTTGGAAGCAGAGACCATTGCCTTTGATGCGTTGAAAAAGGTTGGTCTTGGCGAACATGCCTACAAACATCCCCATCAATTGTCCGGCGGTCAAAAACAACGTGTTGCCATCGCACGTGCACTTGCGGTCTCTCCCAAGGCCATCCTGTTTGATGAGCCCACCTCTGCTCTGGACCCTGAACTGGTGGGGGAAGTTCTGAACGTCATGCGTGCTCTGGCCGATGACGGTATGACAATGGTGATTGTCACCCACGAAATGGGCTTCGCTGCTCAGGCGGCAAACCGTGTGGTGTTCATGGATCATGGCACCATCGTTGAAGACGGCCCACCAGCCGAAATTTTTGGCAATCCCAAAAGCGAACGACTGCGCCAATTTTTGGAAACCTCGCGTGAGCGCGCGATCTGAACAGTGTGTCCCACCATTGGGACGTCTTCAACAACAAGAGAAGAATAGAAATGAGCCACGGATACGAAACCGGTCGCTTGGACCTGCCCTTTGTCGGAATCGCGACGTTTGCAAAATCCCCTTATGAGCCGGATTGGTCCAAAATTGACGCCGATGTCGCCATTTTGGGTGCGCCTTTTGACTTTGGCACGCAGTGGCGTGCAGGCGCACGATTTGGCCCACGCGGCATTCGTGACGCCTCCACATTGTTCTCGTTTGGCCATGCTGGGGCTTATGATCACGAAGATGACGTGACCTATCTCGCTGACACACGGATTGTGGACATAGGTGATGCCGACATCGTGCACACCGATACCAAGAGCAGCCATGCCAATATCGAAAAAGGCGTACGCGCTATTCTGGATGCCGGCGCGTTACCGGTTGTGCTAGGCGGCGATCACTCGATCAATATTCCTTGCGTCGCTGCATTTTCGGACCAGGATCCAATCCACATCGTACAGATCGACGCCCACCTGGATTTCGTCGATGAGCGCCACGGTGTGCGCAATGGTCACGGCAACCCGATGCGCCGCGCCGCCGAGCGCCCCTGGGTCACGGGCCTGTCCCAAGTCGGCATACGCAATGTCTCTTCCACCGCTAAGGAAGGGTATGATGACGCACGCAAAATGGGTTCAGATATCGTGTCCGTGCGCCAGTTCCGAACCATGGGCGTGGAGGCGATGCTGGAGCGCATTCCAGAGGGGAAACGGTACTATCTGACGATTGATATTGACGGATTTGATCCTTCGATTGCGCCAGGAACGGGCACACCGAGTCATGGTGGCTTCTTGTATTATGAGGTCTTGGAATTTGTGGACGGTCTTTCCAAACGTGGGAAAATCGTTGGAATTGATCTTGTCGAAGTTGCGCCGGATTATGACCACACCGGAACGACCAGTATTCTGGCCGCACAAATTCTGCTGAATGCCATCGGTCGAATTTTTGAAAACCAGACAGAAGCGTAACACGGGGCTGCTTCTGCAGCATTCGCACACCAGGCTCAATATGCGGCCTGGGCCGTTGCTGACGGTCTGAGGGGCGGGGCTTGCGATGCAAGCCTCGCCGCCGCAGGTTGGCTTTGAGCCAAAAGCGACCGACATCGCGCAGTGCGTGAAGGGCGATATTTGTAGTCCCAGTTTAGACCTAGGTCAGATGCAATCGGTCACACTTGCAAGCTGACGCATGTGGTTTGGTTCTATGCGTGCTGTTCGGCGATCACCATCCACTCCGATGATATGCGCTGTCCCAGAACTTCCACTCATGCCAAGACGCTTTTGCAAAGGCTTTCTGCATGGCGTTTCGTGTTGACGTGTCGGCGGTCTTTCCCAGAACGTCCGTTAGATCAAGCATGCCTTGAACCGAGGCCTCGAATGCTTCGCTGGCATAGGTATCAATCCAGGCGCGATAGGGATGATCTGCCGCCGCTTGTGCGTGGATCGCGGCGCCAACGCGTTGATATATCCAAAAGCATGGCAAAAGCGACACGACCGCGATCGGAAACGGATCAACTGCCGCCGTGCGGATGAGAAAGCTGACGTAGTGATCGCAGGCCCGCGAGGGTGGAGTTGTCGCGAAATCTGCGGGGGAGACGCCGTATAGCTTCATGTATTCACCGTGCAACTGCCGTTCCACCGCAATCGCCCCGTTGGCGGACCCTGCCAGTCTTGCTATATTTTCTGCATCCGGCGCACGCGAGGCCGCCAGTGCGAGCGCACGTGCGAAACCTTCCAGGTAATGTGCATCCTGAATGATGTATTCACGAAACGTCTCTGGTGGCAGGGTGCCTTGCGCTAATTCAGTATTGAATGGCATCGTGCGGATTGCGTCTTGGAGGTCGGCAGTCATGGACCACAGGTCTTGGGTAAAGCTCATGTCTGGTTCTCGGCTTGGGGGTGAAAATGATGAACCGGGCCGTGACCACCGCCGACCGAGAGGTCGTCGGCGGCCATAATCGCACCCGTGATATAGGCCTTGGCACGACGGGCCGCGTTGGGCAGCGCGTGGGCCAACGCGATTTGTGTCGCTAACGCAGAAGATAATGTGCAGCCGGTGCCATGTGTGTTTGACGTCTCGAACCGCTTGGCAGGCAGCGCGGTTTCGCCAAGTGACGTGATCAGCAGGTCCGTCGCCATCGCCCCCGCCAGATGCCCGCCTTTGATCAAAACGGCATCACAGCCCATCGCCCTGAGCTGGAAAGCCTGGTCTCTCATCTCTTCCAGGGTTGTGGCCTCAGTCGTTTGCAAAAGGTCCGCAGCTTCGGGCAGGTTTGGCGTCAACACGCTGGCGCGCGGCAAAAGGCGTTCGCGTAGGGCCATAACGGCATCTGCCGCCAGCAACCTGTCACCGCCTTTGGCCACCATGACGGGGTCCAGTACAATGGGTACATCCAATCCTTCAAGCGCGTTCGCCACGGTTTCGATTGTCGCGACATCCCCCAGCATCCCGATCTTGACCGCGTGAATGTCGATATCCGCGCGGAGCGCGGCAATCTGGGCTGCGATCATTGGGCCGGACACCATTTCGACCGCTGTTACGCCCTGTGTGTTCTGGGCCGTCAACGCAGTGATGACCGCCATTGCGTAGCCGCCGTTGGCGGAAATCGCTTTGATGTCAGCCTGAATACCGGCCCCGCCTGAAGGGTCCGATCCCGCAATGGTCAGGATATTGGGGATCATATGTCGCTCCATTGATCAAGAAAGCCACGGGCTGCACGTTCCGGCTCTCGCGCGCGGGAAATAGCCGATACCACTGCGATGCCTGTGCATCCCGCGCGACGCACGCTGGCCACGTCCGCTGCGGTCAGCCCGCCGATGGCCATGCAGGGCAACGCCGCCGCACGGGTGATATCCGCCAGACCATCAAAGCCCAACGGGTGGGCGTGGTCGGGCTTGGAGGCTGTTGCGCGCACCGGACCGACGCCCAGATACGTGACACAGCCAAGAGGGACTTCCGCCATCTGCGCCGGCGTTTCAATCGACAGGCCAAGTACAGCATCCGGCCCGATCCGCGCGCGAATTTCGGCAGGGTCGCCATCAGATTGACCGACATGCACGCCAAAACACCCCAAGGTGCAGGCGATCTCCACACGATCATTCAAGATCAACTTCGCACCCAAAGGATCAAGCCGCGCGCGCAGGGCCTTTGCAAGATCGGCAAAACCTGCGTCGTCAAGTGTCTTGTGGCGCAACTGAACCCAGGCCGCCCCACCGCGCGCGGCCTGTTCGGCTTGATCGACAATGGGCAACGGTGCATCGGCATCGGTGATGAAGCAAAGGGGCGGGATCATGCGGCCTCGATCCGCGCCATTGCGTCCAGCTCGTCGCCGGTCATTGCAAACAAGGCATCCAGAAACGCCACCTGAAAACTGCCGGGACCACGGGCAGTTTGCGCCGCCACTTCGCCTGCGGCACCGTAATAGGCCAGCGCGGAAACTGTTGCCTCAAACGGCGGGGCAACTGCGCAAAACGCGGCCACAACGCCCGTCAACGAACATCCCAAAGCAGTGACGCGGGGCATCATCGGATCGCCGTTCGCGATACGTGCTGACTGTGTACCATCCGTGACGAAATCGACCTCTCCTGTCACCGCCACAACGGCGTTTGTGCGTATTGCCAGATCACGCGCGGCAATCTCGGCGGCAGAGACGGGATCAGCGGCATCGGCACCTCGTCCCTGCGCCGAAGCGCCTGACAAGGCGAGAATTTCAGACGCATTCCCGCGGATCACCGTTGGGCCCAATGCCAGTAAGCGTGTGCCAAGCTCGCGTCTCAATTCTGTCGCGCCCACGGCAACAGGGTCCAGAACCCACGGTTTTCCGTTTTCACCAGCCGCCTTGGCCGCGATCTGCATGCAAGCGGCCCATTCATCATCAAGTGTGCCAATGTTAATGCTCAACGAAGACGCCAGACCCGCGAATTCAGCGGCCTCGCCCCGCGCATGGGCCATGGCAGGCGAGGCCCCCGCCGCCAGCATGATGTTGGCCATCACATTCATGGCCACATAGTTGGTTATGTTTTGCACCAGCGGTGCCGCCGCACGCATGGCGTTCAGATCGTGTGAAGGTTGGTTCATATGCATCCCTTTCTAAGACGAAGGGAATCGGTTTGACCCAATAAATCACAGGGGCAAACACAACTTCCTACGCCGGTATGAGCCGGTTCAGGTTCAAAGGGTACGTCTCAACCCGACCGATGCCGGATGCCCCTGTTGTGCGCTTGATGCTAACGATTTCGGTTCTAGTGTCAAATGCAGAGTAAAATTCGACCTCAACATAAAGCCAATCAAAACCAGCCCATTATTCAAAACGGACCGAGGTCGGTAATGTCCTCTATTTTCCTGCTGGCGATGCCTTTGCCATATCCACAAAAGCTCTGAGCCGGCGCGTCATATTGCGCTTGCTGCGATAGTTCAGAGAGTATCGCGGCAATTGAGCGAGGTGATCGCTTAACACTTCGGTCAAGCCATCTTCGCCCAGATGTGGCACGGCAATTTCTCGATAAAGGTAGGCCAACCCAAGCCCTTGCTTTGCATAGTAGACCAAGGACCGCATATCATTCGCCACCATCCGTGGTTTCGGTTGCATCTTATAGGCCCCATCCGGCCCATCAAAGCCCCAGGGCGCGTTTTGTCCTCCCATACCGAAGGCGTAGCAAATCGCGTCATGATTCAAGATGTCCTTCGGGTTTTCCGGCCTGCCGTTCTCGTCCAGATATTGCGGCGATGCGACAATGGTCATTGCCAACTCTGGCCCGACCGGTACGGCGTGGGTGTCTGGCCCAAGCAGCGTATTCGACCGAATGGCCGCATCAACGCCGGACGCAAGAAGGTCAACTTTCTTGTCGTCATAAATGAGCTCAACATTGACGCCCGGATACTCAAGCGCAAACCGCGCGACCAGATCATCCAAAAAGAACGGACCTGCGCTATACGGGGCTGTCAGGCGAAGAGTGCCCGTGACTTCATCCTTCTGTTCATCCAAGTCATTCATCGCCCCTTCAAGCTCGATGATTGCCGGAAGGCTTTTCGCGTAGAACTGTTCGCCAATGGGTGTGAGTGCAACCGACCGAGATGATCGCTCCAACAGCCGGACGCCAAGACGATCCTCAAATCGTTGCACAGCTTCGCTAACCGATGCCGGGGCCAGTTGAAGGTGTTCTGCTGCCGCGCGGAAACCGCCGCGCCGCGCCACTTCAACAAAGACGCGGATATCTCCAAAACCACCACGGGCCATTGTTCGATTTTCCGATCACTGCGTTAGGTATTAGGTGGGTTATCCTTACGGTATCAGCGTCATAAGTTCTCAGCAAGACACAAAACGAGGACAAACCAATGGCGCAAATCACCGAGATTTTCATTCTCAAGATGAAAGATGACCCACAAGTCGATGCGATCCGCGAAGCTGCCCGCAAAGACTTTGTCGCCCTTGATGGCGTGACATCATGGGAAACCTTGGTGACGACAGATGAATCTCGCCAAACCCTCTATGCGGACATCTTCACATTTCCAGATCACGAGACGGCCAAGCGGGTGACGCCGGAGTTCGCCAAACGTCCTGCGACCCAGGCTTTCCTTGGTCAAATCGAAGAAATCGTCGTTGGGCAATTCTTCACTGCCTATCAACCCAAACCATCGGAGTAAGACAATGACTGTACGTGACGAAATCCAAGCCGCAATTAATGAGTGGAACAATGGCCTCGACAGCGGGGACATCGAGCGCATGGTGGCGTCCTGCCACCCGGACGTTATGACCATCAACGAACGCCAGCCTGTCACAGTTGGCACGCAAGCCATTCGCGACAAGTACAGCCCGCGCATCGCAGCCGCTGAAATCACCTCGGGCTATGATATCGAAGAGCTGCAAGACTATGGCGATACTGTCATCGTGTCCGGTCGCTTCTACGGCACGATGAAAATGCGCGATTCCGGCGAAGTCAAAAGCCCCGAAGGCCGGTTGGTACTTGGCTACAAACGCGATGAAACGGGCGCGTGGAAGATGTTCCTCGACATGGACAACAACGGCCCGACCTAAGGCCCGGCAGATCGCGCCAATGGCGCTGCGGCTTGGCGCACGCCGGTCATCGACGCGCGGCCTGCCGTGGGATTTCGGAAAACAGGGCCCCAGACGCGCCATCCGCGCGTCTGGATGCCATTGCAGCCCGTGCCAGGACCGGTGATCGCCACAAGCCCGCCTGCGGATCTCGGGACCGAATTTGCGGACCCAGCGATGGATGGTCGAAACGTCGACCATCATGCCGCGCTCTGCCAGCATGTCGCGTACATCCTGCACGACAGGGAGCAGCGGCAAAACCGGCGAACTGCCATCAGGATGAATTCCCGCGGAAACCGATGTCGATGAACGGATTCTTGCGCGGTGCGATCTGCGTCATCTGCCCATTGGCTATGGGCAGATATGTACCCCATCAACTTCTGAATCGAAATCATTGATCCAATTGCTGGACAGCTTACCCCCCCGGATGACAGCCCGGTTGTTGCGATACCGGTGTCTTATAGGTTAGCACAAATTCAGCATGACCCAGCTGCTCGGAACGACTACGGCTTCCCAGCCCCAATGCCACAAGTTGATCACGGATTTCTTCACCAACTTCAGCTATGGAGGCATGTCCATGCAGGATTCGTCCAGCATTGACATCCATGTCTTCACGCATTCTGGAATAAGTATCCGGGTTGGCGCAGACCTTGAGAACCGGCGAGATGGCCGATCCGACCACCGAACCGCGTCCGGTGACAAAGATTACGGCATGGGCGCCACAGGCGATCAGTTCAATGATCTCTGCACTGTCATTGATATTGGGGAAGCCGAACCGGGGTTCGCCATCGGGCACCACGTCCAGCAGCCAGAGCCCACCATTGGCCGGGCGCTGCGCGGGGCGAACGATACCCTGAATGGCGCTGGAGCCGGACTTTGCATAAGCACCCAAAGACTTTTCCTCGATGCTGGAAAGCCCGCCCTCGGCGTTGCCGTTTGAAAACGAACCATATCCCATGGCAGCGTAATAATGCGCCGCCTTCTCTACCGTGGCGATGATCTGCGGACGCAAGTCGGGATTGGCCACGCGGTCGGCCATGATGTGCTCGCAGCCGATCAATTCACCGGTTTCTTCAAAGATACAGGTTGCACCCTCGGCAACCAGTCGATCAAAGGCCACACCCGCAGCCGGATTGCCAGCAATACCCGACGTCGCATCAGAGCCGCCGCAGATCGTGCCGACCACCAGTTCCGAAACCGCCATCGGCACCTTGGGCTGCGCGGCAAGATTGGCGAGTTGCGCGCGGACCCAACCTTGTCCTGCCTCGATCGAGGTTTGCGACCCACCTTCCGACTGGATTGTCACGAGGTTGACAGGTCGGCCTGAGGCCTCGATCACTTCGGCCAGACGCCGTTTCTTGAAGTTCTCACAGCCGAGAGACACCAGTTGCACCGCCCCGACATTCGGGTGAGTGCACAGCGCCTCCATCATCTGCTGGCCATAATCCGACGGGAAACAACCAGAGAAGCCGATCACCTGCACTTCGGATTCATCAAAAGGGCGTGCGATGCGGGTACAGACATGGTGGGCGCATTCGACGAGATAGGCCACCAATACGACGTTGCGGATTCCCTTACGGCCATCGTCGCGTAGCCAGCCTTGCATCTGTGCGGTCATGCTTGTGTCTCCATGATCTCGATAGGGGTGTAGCGGCTGGTGAGGTTATGCAGGTGCACGTGCTCGCCCCGCGCGATATCGCAAGCCGCAAAACCGATGGGCATCCCGTATTTCAAGATGTCTTCATCCGTGTGGATGGCACGGCTGGCGATCTTGTGACCCATGCCCAGCGTCTGTGGCACTGTGATCAGCTCGCCATCCACCAGCACAGTTTCACCGGTGTGTATTGTTGCGCCGAGAACAACGATGTTGTCTTCGTTGGCCAGGCGGATCAGGCGCGGATCATCTCTACTCATTTCGGCTCCTCTGGTTTGGCAAGGGCCTCGGCATTGTCACGGACCCAGCTAACGACACCGTTCAGGTGACGCCACATTTCACTTTGTGCCGCCTGCACTGCGCGGCGCTCGATCGCATCTAATATGGCGCCATGTTCGTTGCGCAGATCTTGGTAATCCTGATCTTCCATGCGCTGACGCCAAATTCGCGCCCGCACGGTTGGGGCTGAAACGATGCGCAACAGGGCTGCGTGAAACGGGTTGGCGCCAATGGCGGCGATCCGATCATGGAAAGCGGCATCCAGCGCCATCAGACGCTGGGGATCTTCTTCGATCAGGGTGCATTTGTGAATCTCCCGCAGATCGGCCAGATCGGCATCATTGCGACGCGCGGCGGCTTCCTGAACTGCGGCCAGCTCCAAAACCTGCCGCAACTCCAGGTACCACAGCACCGACCTTGCATCCGATACGTCGACGGCAAAGCTAAGCACCTGCAACATGGCGACGGGGTCGAGATCGGAGACATAGGTGCCGTCCCCTTGGCGCGCTTCAAGGATTCGCATGGTCTGCATCGCACGGACTGCTTCACGCAGCGAGTTGCGCGAGACATCAAGTCGCGCAGCCAGCCCGGCCTCGTTGGGCAGCTTGTCACCGGGGCGAAATTCACCCGCGAGGATTAGATCTTTCACGAGGCTTATCGCACGATCGACTTTCTGGCTACTCATATCAGCCCCCCACAAAGATTGGATGTTTCGTCGTGTGTAGACCAAGACCGATGCAAATTTCAAGTATCGTGTTGACAAAGGTTGGATGAATCTGGCACCAAACATCGGATGACAGGCAAACTATCGCGACAAATGACGCATAATACGCGCCCAATCCCACAATAGATGGGATGTTTGGGGCGATTAAGAGCTTTAAGTGGAGGCGAAGACGCCATGAAGGCGCTAAGGATAGACGAGATTGGCAAAACCAGCCTATGCCAGGTAGAGGCCCAGCCGGTTGGCGAGGGCCAGGTGCGCGTGCAGCTGACTCATGTTGGACTGTGTGGCAGTGACCTGAACACGTTCAGGGGCCGCAATCCGTTGGTCGAGTTTCCGCGGATTCCCGGACACGAAGCGGTGGGTACGATTGTCGAAACTGGCGCGGGCGTGTCGATGAAACCCGGCACCCCGGTTGTGCTTTGGCCATATTCTGCCTGTGGGGCGTGCTCCTCCTGTCGCAAGCAACGCGGCTATGCCTGCCGCAACAATCAGACGCTGGGCGTCCAGCGAGACGGAGCGTTGCGCGAGGATATCGTGCTGCCTGCGGATGCGGTCATCGCGAATGACAGCCTGCCGCTGCATCAAATGGTTCTGGTCGAGCCACTGTCGGTCGGGTTCCATGCGGCGGGGCGTGGTTCCGTCAAGGCGGGCGACCGGGTCGTGGTGCTGGGGTGTGGCATGATCGGCCTGGGCGCGGTGATGGCAGCGGCACAGGCGGGCGCCACGGTGATCGCGGTTGATCCGATTTCGGAAAAGGAACAGATGGCCCGCGATTGCGGGGCGGACGTGTTCCTCTCGGAAACTGGTGACGCGTTGCTTGATGCGGTGTCCACGGCCACAGATGGCGAAGGTGCCGATGTAGTAATCGAGGCGGTCGGACTGCCGCAAACATTCACCGCCGCCATCGACCTCGCGGCGTTCTGCGGCACGGTGGTCTATGTCGGTTATTCCAAGGCGCCGGTGACCTATGAAACCAAGCTGTTCAATCTCAAGGAATTAGACATCCTCGGATCACGCAATGCAACGCGACAGGATTTTGACGCGGTTATGGCAGCGCTTGAAACCCGGGGCGATGTGGCGGATCGGCTGGTAACGCGGCAAATCCCGCTGTCCGAAGCCGCAACCGCTCTGCCTTATTGGGATGCGAACCCGCAAGATGTCCTGAAACTGGTAGTGACATTATGACATTCATGAACATGCAACAGGCCTATTCACTGGACGGGCAGACCGCGCTTGTGACCGGTGGCGGCAGCGGAATTGGCTTGGCCATTGCCAAATGTCTGGCCGCCTCGGGGGCGCAGGTGATAATCGTTGGCCGGCGACGCGATGTGCTGGAAACTGCCGCTCCTGAAATCGGCGCAAGCACCGGTATCCATGTTCTCGATCTGGCGGATGTCGCAGGCATGCCCGTTGCCGCTGCTGAAATTCTCGCGGCGCATGGTCCGATAGATATCCTGATCAACAACGCGGGCAACACGCTCAAAAAACCATTTGTCGACAGCGACATGGCCGATTTTGACGGCGTGTTTGACGTACATGTGCGCGGGGCGCTGGAACTGACTCGCGCAGTGGTACGCCAGCAGATCGCAGATGAGGATCGAGGCGGATCGGTGATCTTCACCTCGTCGATGACTGCCTACATCGGGCAGCCCAACGTGCTGGGCTATACGGTTTCCAAGACGGCGATCTCCGGCGTCATCCGGGGCCTGGCCGCCGAACTTTCGTCACAAGGCGTGCGGGTTAACGGCGTTGCACCCGGCTGGATTGACACGGATCTTTATCGCAAGGCGACGGATGGCGACCTGCCACGTCAGCAAAAGATCATGTCCCGCATTCCGATGAACGCGCTTGGCCAGCCAGAGGATATTGGTTGGGCCTGTGCATTCCTGGCGTCCAAGGCGGCCCGCTACGTAACCGGCCAGACCATCCTTGTGGATGGTGGCGGGGCAACCGGTTTCTAAAGGAGGACAACATGAAAGACGCTAAACTCTTCGAGCAGATCAAGGCCGATCTGTTCACCGCCGTCGTTGGCGACATTCTGGACGAGATGGGCTATCGGCACCAATTCTTGCCACAGGCGATCAAGCCCCTGAACCCGCAAAGCCGGATCGTCGGACGCGCGATGACCGTACTGGAGGCTGATTACGAAAGCGCCAGCGGTCCCGGGCCATTGTCGGACAAACCGTTTGGCGTGATGTTCGACGCGCTCGATAGCCTGAAAAGCAACGAGATCTACATCGCCAGCGGGGCGTCACTGTCCTTTGCGCTGTGGGGTGGATTGATGTCGACCCGGGCACTGCATCTTGGGGCGGCGGGCGCGATCCTGAATGGTTATGTCCGCGATACTGCCGAGATCCGAAAACTGGGTTTTCCGGTGTTCTCGCAGGGCAGCTACGCTCAGGACCAAGGCGTGCGCGGCAAGGTGCTTGATTACCGGGTGCCACTGACCATCGGGAACGTGCGGATCACGCCTGGTGATCTGATTTTTGCTGACGAGGAGGGCGTGCTGGTGATCCCGCGCGCTGCCGAAACCGAGGCCATCGAACGCGCTCTGCAAAAGGTCGCGACCGAAAATCAAGTGGCTGATGCCATCCGAAACGGCATGAGCACAGTCGAAGCCTTTGAAACTTTTGGCGTCATGTGACGCCGCAATTTTGCGCATAAACAGGAGGAGACACAACCATGCGTCGAACATTCAAAACAGCAGCACTCGGGCTGACATTGGTCGCTGGACTTGCCAGCGCCGCATTGGCCGAGGTGACGATCAAGGTTGCCTATGAAAACAATCCCGGCGAACCCGTTGACCTTGTGGTGAATAAGTGGGCCGAAACGCTTGCCGAGCGCAGCAATGGCGAAATCACGCTGGAACTCTATCCCAGCTCGCAGCTTGGCTCCAAGCAGGACGTGACCGAACAGGCATTGTTGGGTTCCAACGTGGTCACGATTACCGATGTCGGCTTCCTTGCCGATTTTGTGCCGGATCTGGGCATTCTATTTGGCCCTTACCTCAGTGAAAGCCCCGAAGCCTTGTTCGCGATTTACGAAAGCGATTGGTTCAAGGAAAAAGAGCAGGAGCTGGCCGAAAAAGGCGTCCACGTGGTGATGACCAACTATCTCTACGGCACAAGGCATCTCATTGCGACGAAACCGGTCCGCACCCCCGAGGATCTGAAGGGACTGAAGATCCGCACACCCAACAACGTGATGCAGATCAAGGCAATCGAGGCAATGGGTGGCACAGCTACGCCGATGCCATTGGGCGAAGCCTATACCGCTCTGTCGCAGGGCATCATCGACGGGGTCGAAAACCCGCTGGCGGTGATTTATGGGGGCCGTTTCCATGAAGAGGCCAAGTATCTCAACATGATTGGCTACCTGCTGAATACTTCGGTCTTTATCGGCGGCGAAGCTTTCTTTGCCAGCCTGAGCGAAGAAGATCTTGCGATGATCCATGAAACCGCCCACGAGGCCGGCCTCTACAGCCAGCAATTGGCCGAGCAGAACGACGCTGCGGTTATTGCAAAGATGGAAGAGGCCGGGGTTGAAGTGATCTATCCCGACGTTGGTCCCTTCAAGGAAGCGGCAGCAGCGGTCTATGACGAATTCCCTGAGTGGAGTGAGGGCTTGTACGAAGAGATCCAGTCGCAACTCGGCAACTAGGTTATCAGGCGAGGGGGCCGGTTGGCCTCCTCGTTTTTGGTTCGCATTGTAGGAGGAAACGCCAATGATCGGTTGGCTGTTGCGCATCGCGCTATTTGTTCCGGTGGCATTTCTGGTGATCGCAACCGGATATGCGGTGGTGCTGCGCTACTGGGCCGGGGCCCCATTGCACTGGATGGAAGAGGCGTCCGGCATCGCGTTGATCTGGATTGTGATGATCGGCGCGATTGCCGCCGAACGTGACAACGAACAGTTGAGCATCCCAATTTTTGTTGAGGCTATGTCCCGTCGCGGTCAGGTCATCGTGAAATGCGTGATTGGCATACTGTCCGTAGGGCTATTGGCGCTATTGGCCTATTACGGCGTGACGCTTGCGGAAAAGGTCGCCTTCAAATTGACCGGGGTTCTCAAGATATCCTGGTACTGGATCGACATCGCCGTACCGGTCGGATTTGTCGGGATAATATTGTGCTATATCGCGGGCGCCTGGCGGATGCTGCGTGCCGACAGGGAGACCCAAGAATGAGCTGGGCAATCATCTTACCAATCATGTTGGCGTTGTTCGCGCTTAATATGCGACTTTATCTTGGCATCCTCGCTGCGGTATTGCTGTATTTCCTGTTCTTTGCCAGCATGCCGCTCGAAATCGCGATCCAACGTTTCATTGCGCCGTCTCAAAACGCGTCATTGCTGGCTATTCCCTTCTTTGTGCTGCTGGGTACACTATTGTCCCGCTCGGGCATTGCCGAACGGGTGGTTGATCTGGCGTTGATCCTGGTTGGGCGAATGCGCGGGGGCCTGGCCGTAGGCAATATTCTGGTAAGCACTTTGCTCGGCGGGCTGAGCGCATCGAACCTTGCGGACAGCGCCATGTTGACCCGGATGATGGTGCCCGAAATGGAAAAGCGCGGCTATGGCCGGGCGTTCTCGGCGGCGGTCACCGCGACAGGGGCGCTGGTCACACCTATTATTCCGCCGGGCATCGCGCTGATTATCTATGCGCTTATTGCGGATGTTTCGGTGGCGGCCATGTTCATGGCGGGTATCGTTCCCGGCTTGATGTGCGCCCTGTTTCTGATGGGCGTGAGCTATTTCATCTCGGTGCGCCGTGGGTATCGCCCGGCCCGAACAGAGCCATCCAGCGGGCGTGAAACCATCGGCACCATTATCGGTGCCTGGCCGGCGCTGCTGCTGATCGCGATCATCATTGGCGGCATTCGTTTTGGCGTTTTTACGGCGACCGAAGCCGGCGCCATTGCGGTGTTACTTGTAATCGTGGCCGGTGTATTCATCTATCGGCAGATGGGCACGCGCGATATCGTCGAAGCCGTGTTCGAGGCCAGCAAATCCACTGCTTCGGTGATGTTGATCATCATGGCGAGCGGGGCGCTCGGCTGGGTGTTTTCCGTCGAAAAGGCCGGGGTGGCGCTCGCTGATTTCATCACCGCGCAGACTGCGAACCCTTACATGTTTTTCTTGATGGTCAACGTCATCCTGCTGATGCTCGGGATGTTGATCGAGGGAACTGCCCTGTTGATCATTCTGGTCCCATTACTCAAGCCGACCTTGGCGACGCTTGGTATTGATCCGGTACATTTTGGCATTGTGATGATTCTGAACCTGTCGATCGGGACGCTTACCCCACCTGTCGGGACCGTCATGTTACTTGTGACCAACTTATCAAAAACCGGCATTGCCGAGTTTACACGCGAAGCGATTCCATTTTTCGCGGCTTTGCTGCTGGTACTGATCTTGGTAGTCCTGTTCCCGGCGTTGACCCTCCAGTTTTGAGGTGTAGCCACCGCACTGATTGGACGAGGGCCTTGCATATGCCTCTGTAGCAAGGTTCGAGAAACGGGTTTCTACCACCTGCGACAACATACACCCGCCTTTTGAATTGGAAGGCGGGTTCAGGGTTAAGAAACCGCCTCGCGCGACTCTACACAAAACTTCGCGCGAGGCGGTCATCATCCAGCGGCGCAGGTGCAGAAAATGCTTTTAAAGCAGCCGCATCAAACCGCCACCGGGCCAGAACTCTTGCGAACAAAAACCTCTGGGATGGTGTGCCTGGTACGGCGCGGCGCGGAGGGGTTATCGGCACGCCAGCGCACAATTTCGCTGATCGCATCCGAGATCGACTGCGTAGACCGGCCAACGGTCGTAAGCACGCCGCCATGCAATGCCTCCACGCTGGTTGAACACACGCGCACAATTGAAAGATCGTCAGGAATCGAGATTTTATGCGCCTCAGTCGCGGCATGAACCTGCTCTGCGGTGAAACGGCCCCAGATAATCAGCGCGGTTGGGCGCTCTGCTGGGTCCAACGCCCGCCACGCCGCCATACAATCATTCAATTGATCGAGAGAGGTTTGATCGTATGAAAACGCCGCGCGGCGGGCAAAATGACAGATCGGATCGCGCCGCACGGTGTGGACCCAAAACTCGTAAAGCTGCTCGAAATCAATCGGCGCGCCGTCCAAATCGCGATCTTCACTGATCAGCCCCACCTGTTGGTGGCCCAACTCAATCAAATGCTCCAGCGCCAGCCGCATACTCTTGATGTGATCGCTGGCCACGAGGTCCACGGCGAGGCCATCCATATTCTTGCCCTCGACGATCAAATGCCGACTGCACCTCGACGCGACCTCCAAGAGCCGAATCGTCAGCACAGAAAATCGCGGCTGAAGAACGCATATATCGAACATTCCCGCCCCAAGAAGCGTCCGAATATCATCATCATTTGAGTAGGATATCGTCACAACACGAAAGCCGCGCGCCGTCAGATCGTCATGAAGCTGCGTGGTGATCATCTCGCCGCGCGCGTTTGGCGCAACGTGGTGAAGCAAGAGCACCCGTAAAACACCCGGTCCGGCCTGACCAGCCTCTCCAACCGCTTGATCCAGATGAATAACACGCGTGCCATCGCCCACGCGCGACTGAAGGACGCCATCGGCATTCAGCGCCTTGATGGCAGATTGGATCGCATACTGGGTGGCCCCCAGTTCTTTCACCAACTGACGGACGGTCGGGAACTTCGCCCCATGAGGCAGGTCGGCGGCCTTGCGGCGCAGGTCTTCGACAAGAGTCATCATGCCTCCTTGACAGAGCGTAAATTCTAATCAATCATACAACCAGTCAATCAATCAATCAATACAAAAGATGACTGGGTCGCAAATATTATTCTGACAGTCAGCGAGGAGGCTGACAGCCAGATCGGACCGCAACACTTGGCTACTTAGGAGGAGATCATGGCCTTTCTCTCAAAATTTCTCAAACCGAGCGGCACTCTCGGATCGCTTTTCGTCGCAACGGCGCTCGTTTCGCCGCTCACGCTCCCCATGTCGGCCGCCGCAGGCCCTGAGGACAACAGCATCGTTTGGGCAAGCCACGTTTTGCCCCGCGTCCTGGATGCACGCATCCACCGCCGTCAGGTCGAACAAAGCGTGTTTCTGCAAATCTATGATGCCCTGCTCGACTTCGACAGCGACCTGAACTACCGCCCCCGGCTGGCGGAAAACTGGGAACAGGTTGACCCGCTGACGTGGCGCTTTCACCTGCGCGAGGGCGTTCATTTCCACAACGGCGAACCATTCAACGCCGAGGCTGCCGCATTCTCGATCCAGCAATATGCCGAGCTTGACCCGCCCTATCTGTACATCCCGAACTGGGCTCCTGCCTGGCCACCAACAGCCGAGGTCGAAGACGACTATACCGTTGTTGTGCGCACACCAGAGCCCCTGCCCAACCTGCCGCGCCTGATGATGCGGATCGGCATGTTGCCACCCAAGGCAACCCTCGAACCCAGCTACGCTGACAGGCCCGTTGGCACAGGTGCGTTCAAGGTTGAGAACTGGGAACAAGGCGGCGCAATCGACCTTGTTTCCAACGAAGACTATTGGGATGGCGCGCCAAAAATCGACAGCCTGAAAATCATCGCGATCTCTTCGGCCGCCGCCCGTGTTGCCGCGCTTCAGGCAGGCGAGGTCGACTTCATCTGGGAGGCTCCGCTGGACCGTCTTGACGACTTGCGGCAAGATTTCCAGATCATTCAGGTCGACAACCCACAGAGCAACAACTTGATAGCATTCAATAATTTGGCCGTCGACTCTCCGATTGCCGACACACGTGTGCGACGCGCCCTCCAGATGACATTCGAGGGGCAAGAGATTATCGACGGATTGTTCGAAGGCTTCGCAAGCGAGGGCCGCGGCCCCGTACCATCCGGCGCCTACGGCGCTTACAATGGTGACGGCTATCCGGGGCGTGACTTTGACGGCGCGCGCGCACTCCTCGAAGAGGCCGGTTATGGCGACGGCTTTGATCTCACGTTGATCGCGCAACCCGGCAGCTTCACCAACCTCACGTCGGTTGTCGAATATCTGCAATCGCAAATGGCAGAGATCGGCGTCACGCTCAAATATGAAGAGCTGGATCAAGGCCAGATGAGCGAGCGCGAACCCACCGCCACGTGGGATTTGCGCACGGACGGAACGGCGGCCTCAACGGCAGAGGCCAGCTACTACTACAACACCGCGAAACGGAACTTTTCCGTCGATTGCCCGACCTGCGATCAACTTCTCGCTCAGGCGCAACAACAGGGCGACACGCCCGAGCGCGAGCAGATGATGACCCAGGCGATGCAAACCTGGTGGGACACAAGCCCGTGGTTGTGGAGCTTCGAGTCGCCCCTCGTGTATGCCGCCGCCCCCAAGTTGCAGAACGTCGAGCTGATCCCGAACAACTGGACCTTGTTCCGCAACGCGTCGTGGTCCGAATAACAGCCTGCGGCCCCGACAAAACGGGGCCGCACCCTGCCCGAGATTGGAAGAAAAATGTTAGCAGACATGTTAGGACGGCGATTGCTGCTGGGTGCGGTGACGCTGTTCTTCACCCTGACACTCGTTTTCGTCATCATCCGCATGGTCCCCAGTGACCCCGCCACCGTCTTGATGATGGGTGAAGCCACCCCAGAGCAGCTCGACCGCCTGCGCGAGTTGTGGGGGCTGGATAAGTCCATCGTCGAACAATTCTTTATCTATTTGGCCAATCTGGTTCAGGGCAATGCTGGCGATTCTTATCAATTTCAACGGGTCGCGGGGATGCCGGGTGTGCCGGTCTTCGATCTGGTTATGAACCGCCTTCCGGCGACGGGGTATCTTGCACTGGTTGCCATCATCTTTTCGATGCTGATCGCCTTGCCGCTCGGGATTCTCGCGGCGCTTTTCCCCGATAGCATCCTCGACAAGCTGGTGTTGATTTTGGCCAGTGTCCTTGCGTCGGTGCCTGCATTCTTCTCCGGGATGCTGTTGATGTTGTTCTTCTCACTCACGCTGCGCATTTTGCCGACTGGCGGATATGACAGCCCGCAGTCGGTGATTTTGCCAGCACTGGCGTTGTCCTTTTCTTTCTCTGCCGTGTTGCTGCGCGTCACACGCACCGAAATGGCGCGGATCATGCGATCCGAGTTCATCCAATCCGCGCGCGCCAAAGGGCTGCGGTCGTGGCGCATTGTTCTGGTGCATGCGCTCAAGAACGCCATGATCCCGCTTTTGACAATCATCGGATTGCGGTTTGGCGATCTGCTCGCGGGTTCTGTCGTGGTCGAAACATTGTTTCGCTGGCCGGGCATCGGCGGGCTGATGATCGACTCCATCATCGCCCGTGACTACCCCGTGGTCCAGTTGGTCATCCCCTTGGCGGCGCTTGCCTTCATCATCGTGAACATCACGGTCGACGTTTTGTTCGGCGCGCTTGATCCACGTCTGCGCACAGGGGGCCGCTCATGACCGAACAAGCAACAATGCCCCCGTCCGCCACGGCGTCGCTCCTGTCCCGCGTTCGCCGCACTTGGTCGCGTCGCGGTATGCCACGGGTGATCACCGGTGCCACCGTGTTGATCGTGATGTCGATCTTGTGTTTCTTTTCCGCATGGCTGACCCCGCACCCGCCAAACGCTGTGGACCTCTCTGCACGCCTGCAACCACCTGTTTTTGCCGGCGGAACGTTCAACCACATACTCGGGACCGATGAACTGGGGCGCGACATTCTCAGCCGCGTGATGGTGGGGGGCCGGACGTCGATGGCCATTGGGGCGTTGGCCGTGGTTGTCAGCCTGACAATCGGCTCCACTCTCGGACTTCTGGCGGGCTACTTCGGCCGTCGTCTTGATGCGGTGGTCACCATGCTCTCCGAGATCCAGCTGGCGCTGCCGTCGATGTTGATCATCTTCTTCTTTCTCGCCGTCATCGGTCCCAATATCGTTACCATTGCCATCGTCCTGGCCCTTGCCGATTGGGTGCTCTATGCACGCATGGTTCGGGCGCGGACACTGGTCGAAAAGACCCGCGAATATGTCGATGCCGCACGCGTTCTGGGCGTTTCGACATCGCGTCTGCTGCTGCGTCACCTTTGGCCGAATGTGTTCCCGACCATCATGGTGCTGGCGATGGTATCGCTTGGCGGTGTGATCTTGTCCGAAAGCGCGCTCAGCTTTCTGGGTCTTGGCGTTCAGCGCCCGTGGCCATCGTGGGGCCGGATGGTTGCCGACGGGCAAAGCCGTCTGCAAGCCGCCTGGTGGATCGCTGTCTCTCCTGCGTTCTGTATCGCGATGGTTGTGTTTAGCGCAAACCTGCTGGGCGACGGACTTCCGCCAGATCTGGAAGGTCGAGTAATGTCTCACATAAAGCAAACAATCTCTGCCACGGCACAATCGGTGCCTCTGCTCGACATTCGGGGGCTCCGCACGGAATTTCGCTCTGACCACGGGACTGTGCGTGTCCTGAACGACGTGTCCCTGAGCGTCTCCAGCGGCGAAGTGCTCGGCCTCGTCGGTGAATCCGGCAGCGGCAAGAGCGTCACAGCGCTGAGCCTGCTGGGTCTGGTGCCGCGCCCCGGTCGCGTGACGCAGGGACAGGTCTTGTTGAATGGTCGTGATCTGATGACCATGGACGAACGCGCCCTGTCTGACCTGCGCGGTCGCGAGGTCGGCTTGGTGCTGCAAGATGCGATGACGGCAATGAACCCCGTCCTCACCATAGGTCAGCAGATTTGCGAAACCCTGCGTCGCCACCTCGGGCTTGGCCGCGCACAAGCGCGCCGCCGCGCCATCGACCTGCTCGACCGCGTCGGCATCCCTGACCCGGGCCGTCGTGTCGATGATTACCCCCATCAATTCTCGGGCGGGATGCGACAGCGCGCGATGATCGCCATGGCGCTAAGTTGTGAGCCAAAGCTGTTGATTGCCGACGAGCCGACCACCGCGCTGGATGTCACCATTCAGGCACAAGTGCTCGATCTGCTGAGCAGTCTCAAGGAAGAGATGGGAATGTCGCTGATCATGATTACCCATGATCTGGGCATTATCGCCGGGCTCGCGGATCGCGTGGCTGTCATGTACGCGGGCAATATCGTAGAGACCGGGCCAGTGCGCCAAGTCTTCAAGGCGCCCGCTCACCCCTACACACAGGGCTTGCTCGCCTCGATCCCCAGCATCACCGATACGACGAAATCGGACCTGCAAGCCATCACCGGCCTGCCACCGGATTTGGCCGCATTGCCGCAGGGCTGCGCCTTCGCGCCGCGCTGCCCACAGCGTCAAAGACGATGCGAAACAGACCGCCCGCACCTCATTCACCATGACGCCCAAAGCGCCGCTGCGTGCTGGTTGGTCGATCCGCCAAGTGACCGCGCCGCAAACAGCACAAGCCAAACCACAGAACCGATGAGGAACCGATGAACACTGCGGCGACCACAAGACCCAAACCCCGCGACCAGGACGCAGGCAACGGGCATGATCTCCTCGAAGTGAACGACCTCAAAAAGCACTTCCCAATCCAATCTGGATTTTTCTCCTCGCGAGAGGTCGGGCGCGTGCGGGCTGTGGACGGCATCTCTTTCTCGATCAAGGCGGGCAAAACACTCGCACTGGTCGGCGAATCCGGCTGTGGCAAAAGCACCGTCGGTCGGCTGCTGGTCAAGCTGCTGGAACCGACAGAGGGCAGTATCGTGCTCAATGGCGTCGACCTTGCGCAGGCCTCTCCGGAACAGATGCAGGCGATGCGCCGTCAAATGCAGATGGTGTTTCAAGATCCCTACTCAAGCTTGAACCCACGGATGAAAGTTGGCCAAAACATCTCCGAAGCGTTGACCGTCCATCGGCTCGCCTCCGGGAAAGCGGCAATCGCACGGGTGGAGGAGCTGATGCGCCTCGTCGGGTTGGACCCGAAGCTCGCGAACCGTCTGCCACAGGAGTTGTCCGGTGGGCAACGCCAACGCGTCGGCATTGCGCGGGCGCTTGCGGTGGAACCCGATTTCATCATCTGCGACGAGGCAATTTCGGCCCTTGATGTAAGCGTGCAGGCGCAGGTCATCAACTTATTGGTGAAACTGCAACGCGATCTCGATCTGGCCTATCTGTTCATTGCGCATGACCTCGCCGTTGTGCGCCATATCGCGGATGATGTCGCCGTGATGTATCTGGGCCGCATTGTAGAGCTGGCCAACAGCGCCGAGTTGTTCGCCAAACCACTTCACCCCTACACGCGTGGCCTTATCGCCGCTTTGCCGGTGCCTGATCCCGATCTGGCGCGCACGCGCAAGGATGCCGTGATCCGCGGTGAATTGCCAAGCCCCCTCAGCCCACCCTCGGGCTGTCACTTCCACCCGCGATGCCCCTATGCGACGCCGATTTGCGCGGATTACGTCCCGCGCGCCGAAGTCGCAACACAGGGCCGCCAAGTCGCCTGTCATCATTGGCTCGACATTCAAAAGGCAGACGCAGACACCGAAAGGACCACTGGGTGAGCATTCCAAAAACAGAAGCCAGCGAACTGGCGCAGTTGAAACCGCAATTTAAAAGCCACCCGAAAGAGGCCTCCCCGATCACCGCATGCCGCTTTGATCCGCGTTTTTGCTACAGCTTCAGACGCCCGGCCGAAATCACGCCGGACACCCCGATCCTCGTGGCGATCCACGGCAATATGCGCAGCCTGGAACGGACACGCGATGCCTTTGCCGATTTCGCGCGCTGGAACGATTGCGTCGTGATTGCGCCGCTGTTTCCCGTCGGCGTCTTGGGCGACAACAACAAGGACGGGTTCAAGTTCCTGATCGAAGGGGACATTCGCTACGATTTGGTTTTGTTGCAGATCGTAGAAGAGGTGACCACCCGGCTGGGCCTGTCTGCGGAACGGTTTGGCCTGTTCGGATTCGCCGGCGGCGCGCAGTTCACGAACCGCTTCATGCTCTTGCACGCACAGCGCCTTTGGGCGGCGTGCATCGCCGCGCCGGGGTCCGTGACGCTGTTGGACTTCGAGCGCCTGTGGTGGCTGGGCGTGGCCGATCTCGAGGCACAATTCGACACCTCCGTCGATCTTGCTGCGCTGCGCGACCTGCCAATCCAGCTCTTGGTCGGCACGGCGGATGTCGATCCCGGAACCGATCAAACCAGCCTGTCCTGGATGCCCGGCGGACGCGACGCAGGCGAAACCGCCTATGCACGACTGCTGTCTCTGTCCCAATCGCTGGAGGCACAGGGCATATCGCCAGACCTATGTCTGGTGCCGCGCAAGGGCCATGAGCTGCTTGATCTCGTTGACAGCGCAAAACACTTTTTCCGCCGCCACCTCGACCACGCCCGCCACCCGCATGTTGCGCAGAGCGACCCCCATTCCCAAACCAAAGAAAGCGCCAATGTCACATCAACCCTCTGATCCCGCTGACCTGAGCCCCGAGCTCCGGAACGTTGTCCGCAACACCATTGGCGCCGAGATCCAAAACCTGACGGCGTTGCAATCGGCCATCATTCCCGAACGCGTCGCCGCGTGCATTCACGCCCTGGCCGCCGCCGACCGCATCGTTGTCCAGGGGATTGGCACCTCTGGTGCCCTTGCCAGCTACGCCGAAACCCGTTTGGTACGGCGCGGCATTCAGGCCATTTCTACGGACATCACCGGGCTGAGGCTGGCTGATTTTCTGATCCTGATGCGCCCCGGCGACGTGTTGCTGGTGACTTCGCGCGTGACGGGCCATCGCGACATCGACGTGACCCAGCGCCACGCCAACAGCCTCGGCGTGCCATGCTTCTCGCTGCCCGACCTCATTGACGGCGACCTTAGTCGCGCGGGGGCATTGGTTCTGATCGACATGATCGCCAGTGCACTTGCGGTGCTCAACCCGCCAATGGTCGAAGAAGCCAACAGCACGCTCAACGCGCTGCGGGCCGAACTTGCCGGACGGCCGATGGATATCTTCGGCGCCATCAGAGATCTCGACAGCGCACGCCCGGAACCCCACTGACGCCCCCCCACAACACGCAAAGATATCGACTTCAGGACCACGTATGACACATCAGAATATCGACCACGCGGAACTCCAACGTTTTGCCACCGACGCGTTCCAAAGCGCAGGACTGTCTGCGGCCCATGCCGCTGTGATCGGCGCAGACCTGGTCAAGGCAAATCTGCGCGGGCTGGACTCGCACGGGGTCTCGCGCATCCCGATGTATCTCGAACGCCTGGAGCGCGGCCTCGTCAATCCAAACCCCGACATGAAGGTCACAAAAGTCGCCGGGGCGGTGGCGCATCTGGATGCTGATAACGCGATGGGTTTCCTGCCCTCGCACCTTGCGATGGACACGGCGATGGACCTCGCGGAAACCGCGGGCATCGGCATGGTTGGGGTGCATCGCTCCACCCACTTCGGCATGGGCGCGCTTTACGCCTTGCAGGCCATCGAACGCGGCTATGTGTCGATGGTGTTCACCAATTCGTCCCCTGCAATCGCCATGTGGGGGGGCCGTTCGACCTTCCTCGGCGCGAGCCCGATTGCCGCCGGTGTGCCCGGCGGGACCTCCGCCCCTTTCGTCATGGATATGGCCATGACCGTCATCGCGCGCGGCAAAATTCGCCTCAAAGCGATGCGCAACGAGCCGATCGAAGAAGGCCTCGCACTCGACTCAGACGGGCACCCAACCACAGACGCCAATGCCGCCTTTGAAGGTGTTTGCCTGCCTTTCGGTGGCGTGAAAGGGTCTGTTTTGGGCACGATGATGGACCTGATGTCGGGTCTTTTGACGGGGGCGAACTATGGCGGCGATGTCAAATCGCTCTATTTCGACCACTCCGAACCGCAAAATGTGGGCCATATGTTTATCGCCATTCGGCCCGATCTGTTCATGGCCATGACCGACTTCGAGGCCCGCATGGCGGAGTTCAACCGTCGGATCAAGGCACTCCCGCGTGCCGCAGGATGTGACGAAATTCTAATGCCCGGCGAACCAGAGGAACGGACCGAGGCGAAGCGGCGTGCATCAGGCATCCCCGTCACCGACAATGTCCTGGCCGATCTTCGAACGGTCGCCACATCTCGAAACATCACCGCCATTTCACAGGACACTCTGTAATGGCCACTCTTTCCGCGCACCTCGGCTATCTCTTCCCGGACCTCCCCCTGGAACAAAGATTTCCGAGGGCGCGGGATTCAGGGTTCACTTGTGTCGAGCACCCTGCCCCCTTTGCGATCCCCGCCGCCACATTGCGCGGCATTCTCGACGACACCGGCTTGAAGATCGCGCAAATATCCTCTGGCATGGGGCAGCAAGGCGAAAAAGGCCTCGCGAGCCTTCCGGGGCGCGAAGCAGAGTTTCACGACGACTTCGCACGCGCGCTGGATTACGCCGAAGACATCCATTGTCCTTTCGTGCACGCGATGGCAGGGGTGAATGGCACCATGGCGACCTACCTCAACAATCTGGACGTGGCACAGAAACTCAGCGAAAACAGAGCTCCCAATCTCCTGATCGAAGCCATCAGCGACGCGACAGTGGCGGGGTATTTCATGTCCGATATCGCAACTTTGATTGCACTGGCACAGGAACGCGGGTTCAAGGTGTTGATCGACACGTTTCATACCTGCGCCACGGGCTACGACCCTGCCGAGGCACTCCTGCGCGCGGGCGCATCTCTTGGGCATGTCCACATAGCGGACTTTCCCGGCCGCGCGGAACCTGCGACCGGAACGATTGACTTTGCCGCCGTGCATGACGCCCTTCACAACCTTTCTTACGCCGGCGCCATCGGCTTTGAATATGTTCCGAGCGGGCCAAACCACCTCGATTGGCTCCCACAGTGGGGACAAATGTTTGGTGGCGCGTAAGGCGGGTCAAAGCCACTCGCGCCTCTAAACCACGGCAAAAGGCAGGAAAAACCACGCCGCAGGCATGGTTTGTTTGTTCCTTGCGTTTTTGCCAACCGGGCCATCGCGCGTGACTTTGCGCCATTGGCCCTTTTCGTTGGAAAGCATCCGCGCAGAACCAACCTTACTCGGGCAGAAAGACGTTTTTCCGCAACACCGGGGCCAGTTCGTGATCCGCGCGCGCCATGGCAAGCAACGGGGCCGGTGCCGCCAGCGACGCGGTAAAATCTGGTGCCTCGACGACACCCCCAGCGGCCTTGATGATCGCAATGCCGGCGGCAGCATCCCAAAGGTTCAGACAACGCTCCATATAGGCATCGACCCAGCCGGCCGCGACGCCGATCAACCCGATGGTGGCCGCGCCAGAGCGGCGGTATTCCCCGCCTGCGTCAATGATCTGTTCCAAAAACACCGCGTGTTCGCCAAACGCGGTGCGGGGGGACCATCCGACGGCGATCAAGGCCCCGGCGGCCTCACGGCCGGTCGCGACCTTCAGATCGGTGCCATTCTTGCGCGCCACCGGCGTGTCGCCCAACATGCCTTCGAACATCAAATCAAGATCCGGGGCAAAGATCGCGCCCAGCACGATCTCGCCTTCGCTGGCACAGGCGATGGAAATGGCCCAATCCGGCAACCCGCGCATGAAATTTGTCGTGCCGTCAATCGGATCGACGATCCAGACCTCACCAGACGTCGCATCGCCCTCACGCCCGCCTTCTTCGCCGACAATGGCATCGTTGGGGAAATGTTCCGAGAGCCGCTGACGGATCAACGTTTCAACGGCCAGATCAGCGCCGGTCACAAAATCCTGCGGCCCTTTGACATCAATCGTCAGCCCATCCTGTGCGGCGCGCATGTCAAGCGCAAGGCGGCCAGCTTCGCGGGCGAGAGAAACAGCAAAGGACAGTCGATCGTGCAAATTCATGATATTTCGGTCTTTCCGGTGGTGCCGCGCAGAATTGCCTGCAATGGCGGATGTTTCAGCAAGCTGGGGGCGTCAGGCGTTTGCAGGCGATACCGCATGACTTCGACCGCCATTGCCGCCTGGGTATCGGCGTCTTGCCGCACTGTGCAAAGGTCATAGGCCGCCCAACCGGCCTGTTCAATGTCATCGAACCCCACAACCCGCATGTCCTCGGGCACGCGCAGGCCCAGATCGCGCCGCAGCCCGTCCAACGCGCCACAGGCCAACAGGTCGTTCGCCGCAAACAGCCCGTCACATTGGCGCAAAGTGACATCGTGGCGCTGCATCGCCGCGCGCCCGGCGTCATAAGATTGCCCCTCGCAGGGCAGGACGTCACAGGTCATCCCGTGCGCGCGCACAAGCTCACAAAAGCTGTTGACCCGACCAAGCACGGAATAGGTTCGATCCTCCGGGCGCAGCACGGCAAAGCGGCGCGCCCCGGCGCCGTGCAGCATATTGAATACGATGTTTGCAGCGGCGGTGACGTCCAATTGCACCCGATCCCCCCCGCTTGGCCCCGGATAACGGTTGATCAGAACAACCGGCACACGCAGTCGCTGACATTCCTCGATCACGGCGGCGGGGGGCGTGTCCGAGGTCACGATCATCCCGGCGAGATTATAGTCAAGCATGGAGGACAGCAGAGGTTCCAGATCATCACTGCCCTCGGCGGTCAGCAACAGCGGGCGAAACCCCTCTGAAATCAGCGCGCGAGACAGATGTTTGACCTGCCGCGCCCGAAACGGGGTGTCCAGCCGCGAGGCAAGCATGGCAACCAGCTGGGATTGCTGTGATTTCAGGTTTCGCGCCAGCGCATTGGTGCGATAGCCCAAATCCGCAGCGGCGGCCATGATCTTGGCGCGGGTTTCATCGGCAATGCTTGCGCCGGGCGTGAAACACCGCGACACGGCAGAGCGCGACACCCCCGCCTTTCGGGCCACATCATAAGAGGTCGGTCGGCGGTGGTCAGTCATCGCCATGTGCCTGCCGCGCAAGGGCAAAAGGCTGATCCACATTGGCAAGATCCGGCGCGGCAGCGACAACCGCCGCCAATGTCTGGGCATCGCCCGCCATGGCCGCAATCATGACCGAAACCCCCGCCGCGCGCACCGCTGCAAAATCTTCCGTGCCTTCGGGCATGGTGAATTCGACGATCTGCGGCGACAGATCGGCCAGCGTGTCCTGCAGGCTGGAATAATCCTGGCGCCGGGCCATGATATGCGCCTCTGGTGCAAGGGCGCGCAAATCCTTTAGCGCCGCATGATTGAAGGACCAAAAGAACACCCGATCTTGCAGACCCGCCGCACAAACGGCCTGCCATACCGGTGCGGGCGGGGCGGATTTGAATTCCAGATAGGCACGCCCGTCGTAACGTTGCAGCAGGTTCAAAACCTCGTCCAGCGTCGGAATTTGCGTCCCGGCGAAATGCGGGCTGAACCAGACGCCCGCATCCAACGCCCGCAATTCCGCCAGGGTTTTCTCGGTAATAGGCCCCTTCCCGGTGGTGGTCCGATCCAACGTCGGATCATGATGAACGACAATGGCCCCGTCGGCCGTCTGATGCAGATCGCATTCGATGAAATCAAAACCCGCCGCCAAGGCACATTCAAAAGCCGGCAGGGTGTTTTCCGGTGCAATCTTGTTGGCCCCCCGGTGGCAAACCGTCTTGAACGGCAATCCACGACCCGGTTGATTGACCAGCTCGGGCCGGTCAGAACAGATGCCGATCACCGGTCTGGTGCGAATATCGGCCATCCGCCGGGGATCTTCCTCGTGCCAGATGGCGATGCGCTGGCCATTGGCAAAAGCCTGTTCAAACAACGCATCGGTCAGCGTGTCTTGCGGGCGGTCCATATGTTCCCAACACAGATGGATCACATCCGCGCCCTCGGCATAGGCAAAGGGTTCGGCGCCCAGTGGCACCAGCACAGAGCGGGGATAGGGGCTGTTCGCCTCGGCCAGAAGTTTCGCCGCCTCTCGGTCAAAGGCCCCAAGGATCGCACGGGTGATACCATGTTCGCGCAACATCTGAAGCACCGGCAGGGTGGCACGCGTATCCTTGATATCCGCATAGAACCCTGCGTCCAGCTTTGCAGCTTCGGCCACCACATCCCGCAAGAGCGGACAGGGCCGGTTCTGGTCGGTGGTGTGGGCCAGGATTTCGGCAAAGGTGGTATCGACGATCTTGCGCCCGTCCGACAGGATCTTGTCGTGGAAGGCAACGATCTGGCCGTCTGATGTCATGCGAATGTCGACCTCCCACATCTCGGCGCCAAGCGCGCTGGCGATGCGAAACGCCTCTAACGTGTTGTCGGGGGCATAGGCCGATGCGCCACGATGGGCGATGGCATAGGGGCGTGCGGGGCGGGTCCAGTCGTCAGATGCGGTCACAGGCGGGCTCCTTCGGCGTCAAACAGATGCACACGGTCAAGATCGACCTGCCAGGAGATCTCTTGTCCCAGCGTGATGTCATGGCCAGCGGGCACAATGGCGCGCAACCGCTGATCATCCGGCAGGATCACATCAATCAGGTCTTCGCGGCCCTGCGGTTCAATGAAACTTACCCGCCCGGCAACGGATGACCCGCGATGCTGGGGCCCGAAATGTTCGGGTCGCACCCCCAGCGTCACAGGGCCGGTGGCCGTGATCCCATTTGGCAACGCCAGCGCATTGCCACCGCCA
Organism: Marinovum sp. J2-8; assembly: GCF_055808435.1. NCBI lineage: Bacteria > Pseudomonadati > Pseudomonadota > Alphaproteobacteria > Rhodobacterales > Roseobacteraceae > Marinovum > Marinovum sp. J2-8. The sequence goes on from NZ_JBVVRZ010000004.1 coordinate 232,650, forward strand.
AGGGCAAGCTGGCCATTGGCCTCGGCCTGCAAAAAGCTGATCGGGGGGTTGCCCAAAAATCCCGCCACATAGCGCGATGCGGGGCGTTCGTACATCTCGGACGGGGTGCTGATCTGTTCGATGTTGCCGTCTTTCATCAATGCGATACGGTCGCACATCGACATGGCTTCGATCTGGTCATGGGTCACGAGGATTGCGGTAATACCCGTTTCGCGCTGAAGCCTGCGGATCTCGGATCGCATTTCCAACCGCAGCTTGGCATCAAGATTGGCCAGCGGTTCATCCAGCAACAGCACATCCGGTTTGCGCACCAGCGCGCGGGCCAATGCCACACGCTGTTGCTGACCACCAGAAAGCTGTTGCGGTTTGCGGCTGAGCAGATTGCCGATCTGCACCAGATCGGCCATTTCACTCACCCGGCGCTTGATCTCTGACGACGACAGCTTCTGCACTTTCAGCGGAAAGCCGATGTTTTCAGCCACGCTCATATGCGGGTAAAGCGCATAGTTCTGAAACACCACACCGACGGGACGGTCCTGCGGTGGCAGGGCGGTCACATCGCGGTCCCCGAAATGCAGCGTGCCACCGTCAATCCGGTGAATGCCGCTGATGGCAAACAGCGTCGTCGATTTGCCACAGCCCGACGGCCCCAGCAACGCAACCATCTCGCCAGAGGCGACAGACAGCGACATGTCCTCGATCACCGTGGTGTCGCCAAAACGCTTGGTAAAGTTTTGCAGTTCGATCCGCATCAGCCTTTCGTGCCTCCGCCATAAATGTTCATGAGCCGTTTCTGGAACAGCAGGTAAACGGCGATGACGGGCAATGCGTAGAACATGCCGATCGCCTTGAAGAGCCCATAGTCGGGGCGTGTGTCGTCCGCGATGACCGCGTTCATATAGGTGGCCAACACCTGGGCATCTGCGCCGGGGGCCAGCACCAACGGCAGGATGAATTCCGACCACCCCGCCAGGAAGGAAAAGATCAGCAGCGCCGACAGCCCCGGTTTGACCTGTGGCAGGATCAATTCGCGCCAGACGCGAAACCGCGAGGCCCCGTCCTGAACACCGGCCATTTCGATTTCCCAAGGGACGGAATCATAGAAACCCTTCATGATCCAGATCCCAAAGGGCAGTTCCAGCGCCGCTTTCACCAGGATCACCCCCATCAAGCTGTCATAAAGCCCGAGAAATTGCAGCACGATGAAAATGGCGATGATCAGGGTGATTGTCGGAAACGCATGCAGCATGATCAACCCGGCCAGAAAGAACCGCCGCGCCGAAAAGTTCAGTCGCGACAGCGCATAGGCCGCAGTGATCGAAAAGGCGCACACCAAAAGCGCGGTCGAGCTGGCAAAAACAAAGGTGTTGAAGGTCACCCGCCAGATAGACGGCCGCGCACTGTCGATGCTTGTCCATAGAAAGCGCCAGTTTGTCAGTTCCCATTCCTGCGGAATGATCCCGCCCGGCGCAGGGCGTGAGATGCTGTCAATCAGCTGAAAGCCATACATGATGACCAGCGGCGCCGATATCAACGACAGCGCGAGGATCAGGATCCAGTTGCCTTTGGTGTTCATTGTTCGATCCTCGGCTTGGCGACGAGTTCGCGGAAGTTGAAGAAACGCAGGTAAAGGGCCGACAACAGGATGCCGATTATCACCAGCCCCAGCGCATAAGCCGCGCCCAATCCATATTCGAGGTTCCCGCCGTAGTTCGACAGAGCGGTGTGATAAGCGGCCAGGGCCCAGACCTCGGTTTGTCTGCCGGGGCCGCCATCGGTGGCCAGCAGGATGTATTCAAACGATGTCAGCAACGACAACGTCTGATACGAGGTGATGAACAGGATCGGCCAACGCATCTGCGGGAGCAGAACGTAACGCGCCTGTTGCCAACGGTTGGCCCCATCGACCTGTGCCGCGAACAATTGTGTCTCGGGGATTGCGCGCAGCGACGAGGAAAACAGGATCATCCCCAGTGACGCACCGACGCAGCCGTTGATCAACACAATGAAGATCCATGCATGGGTGGCGGTGTGGCGCATCCAGTTGATCGGTTCGATCCCGAAGGGACGCATCATGGCCGAGATAAAGCCCTGATCCCAGGTCAGCCATTGCCACATCAACACATATAGAACAGGGGGCAGAATGCGGGGCAAAAACCAGATGGCCCGAAAAGTCTGGGCCGTGCGGGTCGGCAGATAAAAGGTCGACAGAGCCAGAAATAGTCCGAAACTTACGTTGAACCCCAGTGTCAGCACCACATAGAGCACCGTATTCAGCGCATAGCGCCAGGTTGCGGGCAATTTCCACAACAGCTCGAAATTCTGGGTGGTGAAGGTCCAGCCGGTATATGCCGCCGTGGTCAATGCGGCGCGATCCGGGTCCGGCACGCCCAGATCGGCGATGGCGGTCTGGAATTCCGCTTCGGTGGCAAATCTCTGGCCAAGGATCGAAACCCGGAACAACTCTGCCGCGGTCTTGCGATCCCGCACCTTGCGCAGCGGGTTGCGGCGCAACTCCTTGAGCGCGCGCTCCATGGCGCGACGGTCATCGAATGTCGCACCGCCATGCAGCTTTTCCAGCTCGCTGGCGCGGTCTTCGCCGAATTCAGCGGCAAACAACGCCAGTGTTTCCGGCTGTACCGCATATCCGGCACCCTCCAGAAGCGTCACGGCCTCGTCGCTCACCCCGGCCGCGGGCAGACGCCGCAGGTCGCTTTCACTGATCTGATACGCGCCGCCAAGAATGCCGGTCGATGTACTCATATTGGTGAAGGCAAAAACGACGGTCAGCACAACCGGCAGCAAAAAGAACATTACCACCGCCAGCAGTGCGGGGCTGAGAAAGCCCAGGCCCAGAAGGGTCTGTCGGGTCATGTCACACCTCGTATTAAATCGGGGCGACGGCGCACAGGAGGCGCGCCGTCGCGGGATGTTCAATGCCGCAGATCAGCGGATGATCAGCTCGTCGCCAAGGGTGGCTGTCAGTTGGGCCTCCACTTCTGCCACGGCTTCTTCCGGGGTCTGGATGCCGGTCCATGCCGCTTCGAGACCTTTGAACATGGCCTCGGAGAAAGCACCGTAGGACGGGTGGTTCGGCTGTGCATTTGCATGGGGCAACAGCACTTCGGTTGCCTCGGATGCCCAGCGATCGCCGGCGTAAAGGTCCAGACCGGATTCGGCCTTGCCGATGGCCAGATGCGAAGATTTGATCGCATGCAGGGTGTTCAGGCGCGGCTCGGACGCGATGGCGACCAGTTGAGCGGCGATTTCCTCGGCGCGGTCGTCTTCCTGATCTGTCAGAAGATAAACCAGCGGATGGGTCACAGTGTTGGCGCGGCCCGCATCATTGCCCGCCGGGATCAGGGTAAAGCCGATGGTGCCAAAGAAATCTTCGTTGCCCTCTTTGCCGGTGTAACGGCCATAATGCCATGTGCCACCGTGCCAGAATGCGGCTTTGCCGTTGGCAACTTCGGAATACCACTGGTCCCATTCGGTGCCGATGTGGTTCTTGCGGGTCACGCCTGCTTCGACCGCATCAACAAAGAATTGATACATTTCGGTCATCGCGGTGCGGTCAAACAGCAGCTTGCCGGTTTCGGGGTCCGTCAGCTCGCCGCCGAAGGATTGATAGAACTGGGCATAATCCGGTCCGTTGGACACGCGCGGATAGAAACCATAGCCTTCTTCGACCAGCCCCATGTCCACGGCTTTTTTCGCATCGGCCAGCATGTCGCGCAGGGTGTATTCACCGGCTTCGACGCGGGCCGACATTTCGGCCATGTCCGCATCGGTGTAACCCAGCTGCGTGAATGTGTCTTTCCAATAGAAGAACGGGCGGCTTTCGGCATCTTGGGGCACGCCCCATTGCACGCCGTCATAGGCCGCAATATCCATCAGGTTGCTGTAAATGTTGTTCAGCGGCCAGGCATCCAGATCGACATAATCTTCGACCGGCACGATGTAACCTGCACTGGCCCAGGGGGCGATATCCAGGTGCGACGTGACAACGATATGCGGTGCATTGTTCGCTTCGGCGCCCAGGGTCACGGCCTGTTTAAAGCCATCCCAACCGTCAAAGTCGCGCTTGCCTTCTACGGTAATGTTCAATTCTTCGCCGTGAATGGCGGCTTCGCGCGACAAAAGGTCGGCGGCAATTTCGATGTTTTCGATGCGGTAATGATCACCCTCATTGGACCCGCCTGCCCAGACTGTGATGGTGATATCTTCTGCCAAAACCGGCATTGCGGCGGTGGCGGCGATCAGCGCGGTGGCGCAGGTCATCTTTATCATGGAATCTATCTCTCCAAGCTGTAGGGCGCGCGCGGTGAGGTTTTGCACACGTGTGCATAGTAGTGCACATTTTTTACAACAGAAGATTACAAGCTTTGTGTCAGTTTTGTAAAAACATCACTTTTATCGAAAAATCTTTGACTTCTCTTGCCAGAAAAAAGCGTCCGGAAAACCGATGAACAGCAGGGCAATTGGGATTGCCAAGTTGTTGTTCTTGGATTTTAAAGTTCTGATGTTCGGTCGATCACGTCACCATTTCGGCGGTGTAGTCGGCCCAGAGGCTGAACGCGTCGTGACGAGCGTGGCGGTATGATGTTGCGGTGAGTCTGTAACGGCGGGGACGAAAGATCAGGTTGATCGGGTCATGTGCGGTCAGGAATCTCTGTGCTTGCCGGTGAGATTTGAACCGCCCGAGTATCTTCTCTCGCTTTCGTGTCGGCCTGTGAGCCCCTTCAATTGCGTTATTCAATCGCTTGTGAGCGCGGTGGTCAGCGTCCGGCGCCAGCGTTTTGATCGGCTTGATGTAGCTGCGTAATTTATCCGTGATCACGACCCTCGGCGCGCCGAACTGAACTACCAGCCTTTTGAAAAACCTCTTTGCTGCCTTTCCACTTCTGCGCGTTTGCACAAGTATATCGAGAACCTCGCCGTTCGCGTCCATTGCGCGCCACAGCCAGTGCTTCTTGCCGCGGATCGGAACAACGACTTCGTCGAGATGCCATTTGTCGTTGGGACGAGGGCGATCACGCCGGATGCAGTTCGCGAAATGGCGACCAAACCGATTGACCCACAACCGGACGGCTTCCCGGCTGACAATCACGCCCCGCTCAGCCAGCAAGTCTTCAACGTCAGCCGTGCTCAGCGCGAAGCGGTGGTACGCCCAAACAGCGCAAGCGATGATCTCGCGAGGGTAGCGGAAGCCCTTAAGGCGAGGCAAACTGGTCGGAATTCTCATACCGCTAAAAAAGCCCGGTCATGTCTGACGAACAAGTTGGCAATGCCCATGGGCCTCATCAAAGGCCAGCACGCCTTCAAAGTCTTCACCCATCCAGGCGAGGATCTGGCTCAGTCGCGTGGTGCCGCATTTGCCCGCGGACCGCAGCGTGGCGTAGGTGACGAAGAGGATACCGTCACCCATAGGGACGGGCTGGTCCGGTTTCCATTTGGAGAGCGGCTGGATGTCGGCGGGCGAGCCGCCGAGATCGGTCCAGTCGCGGATCGCGTCCTCGATAAGCGTTGCGGATTTGGAGACCCAGATGGCCTTTCTGCGTCCGGCCAGCCAGTTCACAAGGATGAGCCCCGCGCATTCACGCCCCTTGCCGCAACCGGTGCCGTCGCCGAGGAAATAGCCAAGGCGATAGGCACGTGCATCCGGATCATCATCGGCGCGCGTCAGCTTGGTCTGGTCGTCATCGATGGTAAACCGACCGGGCAGATCACGCCCATGGGCGTCATGCGCCATGATGGTGGTCTCGAGCTGCGCCTCGGAGAGATCTCCCTCCTCGATCAACCGTGTGGGCAGGCGCAAGTCATCACTGCCCGTGTTTGAGGGCATGGGCGGGGCAACCGAGGCCATGGCGATGCTTTCGACGAGCGGGGTGGGATGTTCCTGCGCACCCGCGATCTCGATCCGCTGCGGCCGGTAGCGCGCATAGATGTCCGAGACAGGCGTGTTGTCGCGCGGGACATCGAAGCTCGTGAAACGGCATTGCCAACTTGTTCGTCAGACATGACCGGCTATTTTAGCGGTATGAGAATTCCGACCAGTTTGCCTCGCCTTAAGGGCTTCCGCTACCCTCGCGAGATCATCGCTTACGCTGTTTGGGCGTACCACCGCTTCGCGCTGAGCACGGCTGACGTTGAAGACTTGCTGGCTGAGCGGGGCGTGATTGTCAGCCGGGAAGCCGTCCGGTTGTGGGTCAATCGGTTTGGTCGCCATTTCGCGAACTGCATCCGGCGTGATCGCCCTCGTCCCAACGACAAATGGCATCTCGACGAAGTCGTTGTTCCGATCCGCGGCAAGAAGCACTGGCTGTGGCGCGCAATGGACGCGAACGGCGAGGTTCTCGATATACTTGTGCAAACGCGCAGAAGTGGAAAGGCAGCAAAGAGGTTTTTCAAAAGGCTGGTAGTTCAGTTCGGCGCGCCGAGGGTCGTGATCACGGATAAATTACGCAGCTACATCAAGCCGATCAAAACGCTGGCGCCGGACGCTGACCACCGCGCTCACAAGCGATTGAATAACGCAATTGAAGGGGCTCACAGGCCGACACGAAAGCGAGAGAAGATACTCGGGCGGTTCAAATCTCACCGGCAAGCACAGAGATTCCTGACCGCACATGACCCGATCAACCTGATCTTTCGTCCCCGCCGTTACAGACTCACCGCAACATCATACCGCCACGCTCGTCACGACGCGTTCAGCCTCTGGGCCGACTACACCGCCGAAATGGTGACGTGATCGACCGAACATCAGAACTTTAAAATCCAAGAACAACAACTTGGCAATCCCCTGCGGCCTACATCAGGTCGTAGGCCATCCGCCAGTCCCAGGCACCGCTGGCATCACTGCCGTTGAACGTCTCGCGCATGATGCGCGCGAGGGCAGAGGCGAGGTCAGGGTGGGAGATCGAAGGAGCCGAGTTTGCCGGTTTGGGCTTGGTCATGGGGGTTTCCTTTGGATCAGGGTCTGAGTTCCAAAGGACAAAAAGCCCGCTCTACACTTTGAAGGCGTAGAGCGGGCAATTTCTTAGCGGAGGGCCTGCACGCCGATCATGGCCACTGCTGCGCAGCATGAAGAACGCGTAAAATGGTCACCATCTCAGGGCTTTCCGCATAAACCACGATGTAGTTCGGCCGAATAACCATCTCCCGGGTCCCATCGACACGGCCCGCGCGGTACATTTGAGGGCGTTCTGGAAGGAGGGACGTCTTGTGTTCAATCTCATCTTTAAGAACTTGGGCGGCATCCGGGTTGTCGTCGGAAATGTAGTCAATGATTGCCAACAAGTCGGCGATGGCCGTGGCTTTCCATTCAAGATTTGGCAAGGCGCTTCCCGTCAATCAATGCCTGGGCGTCTTGCATCGCCTTGGCATGGGGCGTTGTGGGCCTTGGATCGTCCAGCGCTTCCTGTACCTTCGCCCGGAACCAGGCGTCATAGGCATCCGGATCAGCGGTCAATCCGGCAGGCAAGCCGCCTTCTGCGGCCACGCGGGTCAGAAGAATACGCACCGCGTCGGAGAGCGTCAGACCGACGCCCGCAAGTGCGTCAGAAGCTTGTGCTTTCAGCTGATCGTCAACACGAACATGAAGCATGGATGTTTGGGCAGGCATGGATAGTCCTCTAATTGATGGAAGTGATGTATCTCATTTGAGATACAATTTCAAGTCGGCAGTATGCGCGCGCGTGCCTGTGGTGTTGTCTCAGCGGGAAACTCAGCCACCCTGCCCCGCGAGATACTCCGCCAGCACGGGACTGGCCGCGCCCTTCGCGGAGCTGAGCAGCTCCGAGCCCGCGAGCGTCGCTTTAGACAGGCGCACGAGCCCGCCGGTTTCCTCAATGCGGTAGCAGCGGCGGTTTTGCCGCCCCCGCCTGTAGTGGGTCGCGGTGACGATCTGGCAGGTGCTGCCGTCGGTGAGCGTCACCGGTGTTGCGAGCTTGATCTTGTCGCCTTCCTGGTAGTCCGGGATCGCAGCCCAGTCCCGGCAACGCTGGCGCCAGGCATGGGCGTAGCTGGCCGGGTCTTTCAGGTCGGAGAGGAGCTCGATCAGCCCAAGGGGAGCACGAGACTCGTTCGGGCCAGCGCTTTCCTCCATGTCCTTGTAGCCCCAGCAGCCGTCATCGTATCTGGTGAGGAAGACAGCCCCGAAAGTAATCGAGCCATCAGGATCGGTGACATAGGTTGCGTCTTCGACAGCGGTGCCGTCGAGATTGGTGACCCTTGCCGCCGCATACCAGGTGGAGGCGACCTTGCAGGCCTTGACCAGTTCGGTTTTGCGCCTGTCGCCCTCGAAAGTGCAGAGCCGGGCGATTTCCGCTTTCTCATCCGCGTAGGTCTGGACGCGGCGGTCTGTGTAGAAGAGCCAACCCATCACGCCACCCTCCGGTCGTCGATTTCCATCAGCGCATCGAGCGGCACGCGGTAAGGCGGCATTGCCAACTTGTTCGTCAGACATGACCGGGCTATTTTAGCGGTATGAGAATTCCGACCAGTTTGCCTCGCCTTAAGGGCTTCCGCTACCCTCGCGAGATCATCGCTTACGCTGTTTGGGCGTACCACCGCTTCGCGCTGAGCACGGCTGACGTTGAAGACTTGCTGGCTGAGCGGGGCGTGATTGTCAGCCGGGAAGCCGTCCGGTTGTGGGTCAATCGGTTTGGTCGCCATTTCGCGAACTGCATCCGGCGTGATCGCCCTCGTCCCAACGACAAATGGCATCTCGACGAAGTCGTTGTTCCGATCCGCGGCAAGAAGCACTGGCTGTGGCGCGCAATGGACGCGAACGGCGAGGTTCTCGATATACTTGTGCAAACGCGCAGAAGTGGAAAGGCAGCAAAGAGGTTTTTCAAAAGGCTGGTAGTTCAGTTCGGCGCGCCGAGGGTCGTGATCACGGATAAATTACGCAGCTACATCAAGCCGATCAAAACGCTGGCGCCGGACGCTGACCACCGCGCTCACAAGCGATTGAATAACGCAATTGAAGGGGCTCACAGGCCGACACGAAAGCGAGAGAAGATACTCGGGCGGTTCAAATCTCACCGGCAAGCACAGAGATTCCTGACCGCACATGACCCGATCAACCTGATCTTTCGTCCCCGCCGTTACAGACTGACCGCAACATCATACCGCCACGCTCGTCACGACGCGTTCAGCCTCTGGGCCGACTACACCGCCGAAATGGTGACGTGATCGACCGAACATCAGAACTTTAAAATCCAAGAACAACAACTTGGCAATCCCGATGCAACATCTGGCTATCTCCCAGGCGGCCCAGACGAATGGCGACATCCGCATGACTGCCGATCAGGTCAACCAGCGTATCCGTCATATCAATCGACAGCTGAATACCCGGGTATGTCGCATGAAATTCGGCAAGATGCGGGGCGAGAACATGCAGGACGTAAGGAACCGGTGCGTTGACCCGCAGTGGCCCGGCGGGGGCCTGTCCGCTGGTTGCGATTTCTTGCAGCGCTTCACTGCGGTCCAGAATTTCGCGCGCCTCGGCCAGAACTGCGGCGCCTTCGGGGGTGATCTCGATGGATCGTGTGGTGCGGCGCAACAATGTGACTTTCAACTGTTCTTCCAGCCGCGTGACTGACCGGCTGAGCGTCGAGGCCGACACGCCACGCCGCCGTGCGGATTCCGCAAAACCGCCATCATCGACGATCCCGACAAAGGCAGCCAAATCCCCCATGCGCAGCAATTCGTGCAGTTTCTGCAATGATCCATTCCAAACTTGTCCGTTCCCGCAATAGATAACGGCAGGCATATGTGGCGTCGACATCAAATTTATTGGAGAAACCCGATGCCACTTGCCCTTTGGGCGCTGACCATCAGCGCCTTTGCCGTTGGAACGACAGAGTTCGTTATCGTCGGCCTGTTGCCCACCATCGCCGCCGATCTGGGGGTGTCTATCCCTTCCGCTGGTCTGTTGGTCAGCCTCTATGCGCTTGGCGTGACCATCGGCGCGCCGGTGCTGACCGCCATGGCCGACCGGGTGCCGCGCAAAACGCTGCTTCTGCTCTTGCTGGCGCTGTTCACGCTCGGCAATGCCTACGCCGCCTTTGCGCCGGATTACGGCAGCCTTGTCGCTGCGCGTTTCATTACTGGTCTGGCGCACGGTGTGTTCTTCGCCATCGCGTCGACCATCGCGACCGATCTGGTGGAGCCCGAAAAGGAAAGCTCGGCCATTGCTTTGGTGTTCCTTGGCTTGACCGTCGCGCTGGTGACGGGGGTGCCGCTGGGGACCTTCATCGGCCAGAACTTCGGCTGGCAGTCGACCTTCCTTGGCGTTGTCGCGTTGGGTGTGATCGGCTTTGTCGCTTCTGCCATTTTGGTGCCCGCCAATCTGACCAAGACCGCCTCGGCAGGGATCAAGGCACAGTTGCAGGTGCTGACTTCGCCGCGGCTTCTGCTGGTCTATCTGATCACGGCTGTCGGCTATGGCGGTAACTTCATCGCCTTCACCTTCCTTGCGCCGATGTTGAACGAGGTCACCGGCCTGTCGGCGGGTGCGGTCAGCCTTGTGCTGCTGCTCTATGGTGCATCTGTTGCCGTGGGCAACATTGCGGGCGGCAAACTGGCGGATCGGATTGGTGCGGTGGCGTCCCTGACGGTGATCTTTGCTGGCCTTGCGATATCACTGGTCGCACTTGGTGCCTTCCTTACACACCCGATTGCAGCCATCGCGGTTGCGGCCTTCTGGGGCGGCTTTGCCTTCGCCAACGTGCCGCCGCTGCAGTCTTACGTCGTGCAAATCGCACGCGAAGTATCTCCGGGTGCGGTGGATGTGGCGTCCGGCCTGAACATTGGTGCGTTCAACCTTGGCATTGCCGGGGGCGCATGGGCCGGGGGGCTTGTAGTCGAAGGCATCGGCCTTGCCGCTGCTCCCTACATCGCCGCAGGTGTAGTCGTCGTTGGGATTGTTCTGGTGCGCCTGTCTGGTCGCTTGAACGCAACAGCACCCCAAACTGTTGCTGCTGAATAACCTCATTTGCCCCGCCGTATCTAACGTGCGGCGGGGCAGACCAATGAACAGGAAGTTCGTAACATGTCTGCCCTAAATCTGATTTACAAAGACCGCATGAGTTTTGGCGTTGAATTGCCACTGGACCGCGACTGGTCCGAAGCCGGGCAACGCCGTGCCCGTACCGAGGGTCGCCCCTTTGGCGTGCCTGACATCACAAACCCCGAAAGGGGCGTGGAGCTGGCAGAGTGCCTTGGCTTTGATGCGGTCTGGCTCCGGGATGTGCCGGTCCACGATCCAAGCTTCGGGGATGCGGGGCAGGTCTTCGACCCCTTCCCTTATCTCGGCTTTCTTGCGGGCCGCACGCGACGGATCGCACTTGGCACCGCCGGTATCGTCCTGCCCCTGCGCGACCCGATCCTGCTGTCCAAAATGACGGCCAGCTTGCACCATCTGTCTGGCGGGCGGTTCATCCTTGGCATAGCGTCGGGGGACCGCCCGGTGGAATACCCGCTTATGGGGCTCGACTACGAGGCTCGCGGGGCCACCCTGCGCGATCGCGTCGAACAGATGCGCACCCTCTGGTCAGGGGATGCGCTGCAAGGACCACAAGGCCCCGTCACCGTGCGCCCCTATGTGCCGGAAGGTATCCCGATGGTCATGGCCGGGATGGGCCAGCAAAGCCTGCAATGGATCGCCCGCACATTGGACGGCTGGTTCACCTATCCCGGCCCTCCTGAGCAGGCCGAACGCCGTCTGTCGATGTGGCGGCAGGCGCGCACCGATGCTGGCCTTCCCCCTGCGCCGGTCTTGACCGCCATGCACTTGGACCTTGACCCTGATCCCGATGCGCCCTCCCGGCCAATCCAGTTCGGGAGCCGTATCGGTCGCAATGCGCTCATCACACATGTTCAATCGCTGCACGCTGCAGGGGTCGCCCACATCGCCTTTAACCTGCGCCAATCACAGCGCGATATTGAAGACGTTCTGGCCGAGCTGGCCAAGCACGTCATCCCTGAGTTTGCACAAGAAAACACAATGGAGACAGAACAATGAGTATCACCCTGATAGGCCCTGCCCAAATTCCGTCCATGGGTTTCGGCACCTTTCAACTTGAGCAAGATACGGTAGCCGACATGGTGGCCGCGGCGCTTTCCGAAGGGTTCTGCCATATTGATACGGCGCAGGCCTATGAGAACGAAGAGCAAGTTGGCGAAGGTTTGCGCCGCGCCGATGTCCGCCGCGATGATGTGTTCCTCACCACCAAAATCCTGCCCGAGCACTTCTCGCCTGAAGCCTTCATCGCTGCCGCCGACGCTTCTTTGAAACGACTGGGGACGGACTATGTCGACCTGCTACTCTTACACTGGCCCTCAAAGGAAGTCCCGATTGCCGACACCATTGACGCCCTGAATACTTTGATTGCTGCGGGCAAAGCCCGTCATGGGGGCGTGTCTAATTTCACCATGGCTATGGTCGATCAAGCACAGTCTGCTTTGAACACGCCATTGGCCGCCAACCAGATCGAACTGCATCCGCTGATTGACCAAACACGGATGATCGCTCACCTCGCCAGCAAGGGCATTCCGGTTGAGGCCTACTCGCCGCTGGCGCAAGGTAAGGTCATGGAGAACGCCACGCTGCGCGAGATTGCCTACGCGCACGATGCCAGCCCCGCTCAGATTTCCGTCGCTTGGGCATTGACCCGACCAATGGGAATCGCGTTGCCCCGGACCGGCAACCCGAGCCGGCTTGCCGCCAATCTCCGTGCAACAGAAATCGTGCTGAGCGCAGAGGAAATCTCCCGAATTGATGCCCTTGGAACAGCCGAGGGTCGGTTGGTAAGCCCGGAGACACTCGCCCCAGCTTGGGATTGATCATTCACTGGTCCTGCAAAAACACTGCAGGACCTATATACCCGTCGTCTTCGGCCTTCGGCCCTCACCGGCCAATCAACAAACCATCGCAACGCTGAGGTGCGGCCCACCGAAACGGCCGTTAGCTGCGCACGCCAAAAGCGTTGGGGGCGAACTCACAGTGTGCGGACGATCCGGACTTTTGCGGTCGCTGCCGTTGCTGACGCAGAAAACCCTCGTTTCAGCAGCGCGGCGAACTTCCCGTTTCCGGTCATTAGGGCCCGCGGAAATCGGCGGAACTCAGACCGCTCCTTCGCTGCGGCTTGGTTGGGCAGACGAAACGCGCAAACAAGCCGGACATACCAATATGCAGCGTATCCGTCAGATAAAGTTTGAAGTCTGAAAATTCTAACACTGTTTCATCAGCGCAAGGATGACAGTCGGGTGCAAACCTTCTCTTGGTCGAAACCAGGCTTCGTGCCAAGCCGATTTCCATCGTAGATGCCTGTCTGAATTACGACCGGCACCCGGATGTGAAAACCCTTTGTCACCACGGTCTAGACAAGCGCCTCCATTTGGCGCTGGGTAAAGACCCTCAAATAGGTCATGAGTTCTGACGATTTCTTTATCGGCACTGCTGCGTCGCCCGACAACAGACCCTGCAACAATGCGCAGTAGAGTTCAGTGCAGAACTGCTGATCTTCGTCTGTTGAATAATAGCGCCAGAAACGGCGAGAAAGACCTTGGGTCGTTTTCATTGTCGAAAGGATGAATTCGTTTTTTGAAGCCTCGGCCAGCGCAGCATGAATTTGGCGCAAGAGGTCCATGAAACCCGTCCGGTCAGTGTTGGGAAGCGGTTCCAGTTGGGCGAGGATTTGCGCGAACCGCTCCATGTCAGCGCTGTTGTGGCGCTGAACGGCTTTCTCGATGCTCAGCCGCTCGATCGGTTCGCGCAGTTCCAGCAATTTGAGCATCGTCATGGCGTTGAGTTCAGGAATGAGAATGCCCGCGCGACCCAGCCTGACGAGGTTCTCGCTGGAAAGCCGGACCAAAGCCTCGCGCACCGGGGTCCGGCCCAAGTCCAGCAATTCCATGAGATCCGCTTCGGCAACGATGCTGCCCGGTTCAAGATCACAGTTGACGATCGCCGCCTCCAGCATCTCAGCTGCGGTTTCTGCCTTGGTCTTGCGGAAAGAAGTGCTGTTTTGCGTCACGCCGTTGCTCTTGTTGCCTCAACCAGTTGCCTGTTCAAGGTCAGGCCAAGCCCCGGCGTGTCTGGAACGTAGAGTGTACCATCACTGTTGATCGGAGCCAACCCGGCCGCAAGTTCACGGCGCACACGCGATGGGCTTGTTGAATACTCGATCAGGCCGCCCTGGGGCAATGACGCCAGGAAATGCAGGTTGGCCGCAATTGTAATGTCGGTGTTGTAGCCATGTGGCACGATTTGGCGTCCGGTCGGGGCCAGCATGGCGACCAGTCGCCTTGCCTCGGTTATGCCGCCAAACATGGTCAGGTCGGGCTGCGCGATGTCAAAAGCGCCTGCGGCAAGATAGGGGGCGAACTCCCGGCATGTGGTCATCCCCAGGTCACCAACCCCGATCGGGATCGCAGTTGCAGCCTTCAACCTGACGTGATCCTCCAGATTGCCAAGCGGAAACGGCGCCTCGATCCAGGCAAAATCAAGTTCCTCAAGAAGTGGCAGGAACGGGGCGAAATCCTCGAACCGTTGAAATTCCTGCGCTACATCCAACATAAGGCGGCGATCAGACCCAACAACCGCGCGCAGATGCGTCAGGTTGCGCCGCACCAGCTGCATGTCCCGCCAATTGGCGTCGGCACAGACCTTCAGGTTTTGGAACCCGCCCGCAAGCAATGGTGCGACCTGATCGGTTATCTTTTCAAAGCTGGTTTCAAGAGGGTAAATTGTGGCGTAGACCGGCAACCGGTCATGATGCCTGCCGCCAAGAACCTCATGCAGCGGTTTGGATTGTGTGCGTGCAAACAGGTCCCAAAGGGCAATATCAAGCGCACTGATCGCATGGATCACGACGCCATGGCGCCCGAACCATTGCGTGCGATCATACATCTCCTGTGTCAGCCGGCTTGGATCGTCCAAGCTTTGCCCAACCAAAATCCCCGCCAGCCCGCAAGCAAGCGAATTGTAATCCGGCATTTCGATAATCGCCTTGATCACACTTGGCGGTGTGTCACTTTCTCCGATCCCGATTTCACCGTTATCCCCGTGAACCAGCACGAGGGCATTCTGGTAGCTGCCCTCGAACTGATGGTCACCCGCCCGCGCGTCGCGCAGGCAGATCACTTCAACCTTTTGAATTTTTATCATCACGTGTCCTGGAACGTTCTGCGCGCATAGACGAAGGGTTCAATCGCATCCCAGTCCATTTCAATGCCCAACCCCGGCAAGCCGCTGGGATGGACAAACCCCTGCTCATCGGGACGGATCACCTGTTTGGCGCCGAATTCGTACTTCTCGAACGGCGCGGCCTGTTCGAAGAAGTCGCAGTTCTCGTTGGCCAGCATCAGGTGCAGGTTGGCGGCTTGGGTCAAGGTGTAGCCCCAGCTTTGCACCTCGGATTTCATGCCGTGCGCCCGGGTGATCGCCATCGCTTCGTTGCCGCCGGTGAAACCACCGATGCCGGTCACGTCAAAGCGGCTGCGGTCCCAGGATCGCATCTGAAGGGCCAGCTGGATCAGCCGCAGGTCGGGCACGGAATTGCCGCCACAGATCACGTCGGTGTCCAGCGCGTTGGACAGGGCCTGATAGCCGGACAGGTCGCTGTCCGGAATCGGCGCTTCGAAGAATTCCCAGCCCGAGGCATCGAGCACGCGGCCCATGCGCAACGCCTGGTTAAGGCTGTAATTGGCGTCGGCGTCGAGGATCCAGCCGATCCCCTGTCCCGCGAATTCCTCGCGCAGGCGCAGCACCAGCCGCATGTCATCGTGGAACCGGCAATAGGGATGCACCTTGATCGCGCGATAGCCCCGGTCGAGCATGCTCTGACAATAGGCGACATAGGCATCGTCGTCGGGCAGAAGCGGGCTCGAAGCATAGGCCATGATCTTGTCTCGCACCGCGCCCAGCATCTGGTAGATCGGCAAGCCCAGCGTCTTGGCCTTGCCGTCATGCAGCGCAATGTCGAAGAGCGAGGTCGCCAGATGGTTCAGCGGCACGTAGCGGCTACGCATCATGGCGTAGACCTGCGGGGTTTCGAGAATGTTACGGCGCAACACGAAGGGCGCCATCAGCGAGACGGCGGAGAAAACGGTGTTGTCGAATTCGTGCTCGGTATAGACTGTCATGCCTGAGATCGCCTCGACGCCGTTCGACAGCTTCAGGCGCGCGATGATCAGGGCCTCGTACATCTCGCCCAGATGCGAGGACCAGGTGACGCGTTCGCCGTCGGGACCGACGGCCAGGAGTTCGATTTCTTCAACCAGTGCTGCAGACATGATGCGTATCCGGAAAGGAATGGGGTGAGAGAACCGGCGGTGGCCGGGGGGCCGCCGCCGGTGTCGAAAATCAGGCCTGGTCCTGTTTCAGGAACCGGACGGTGGTGATCATCATGAAGACCATGATGACGATGACCGGAAGACCCACCAGCACCACCGCGGTCTGCATGGTCTTCAGCCCGCCGAGAAAAAGCAGCGACATCGGCAGGACGGCGATGGCCCCGCACCAGAACAGCCGATTGCCCCGGGCCGGCTCTTCGCCTTCGTCCAGCTCCTTGGTCGAGGCGCAGGCCATCACGTAGGCCGCGGAGTCGAAGGTGGTGGCCAGCATCACGATGCCTGAGACCGCGACCGCGACAAGGACCAGCGAACTGCCCGCCAGGGTCTTGAACATCTCGATGATCGCCGGGGCAACACCCCGATCGTTCACCAGGTCGACCATTGGCAGGGTGCCGTTGATCTGCTGGTCGATGCCATAACCGCCCAGCACCACGTAGAACAGAACGCAGCCCGAGGAGCCGAAGGTCAGGAGACCGATGATGACCTCGCGGATCGTGCGCCCCATCGAGATACGGGTCACGAAGAGGCCCATGAACGGGGCGTAGGCGACCCACCAGGCCCAGTAGAACACGGTCCAGGCTTGCGGAAAGCCGGACTGGCCCACCGCGTCGGTCCAGAGGC
This sequence comes from Marinovum sp. J2-8, assembly GCF_055808435.1. Lineage (NCBI taxonomy): Bacteria > Pseudomonadati > Pseudomonadota > Alphaproteobacteria > Rhodobacterales > Roseobacteraceae > Marinovum > Marinovum sp. J2-8. Next base: position 249,636 of record NZ_JBVVRZ010000004.1, read on the forward strand.
TCATGGTGACGTAGTTGCTCAGCGTGTAGGCAACCGAGTCCATGCCAAGCTCGACGATGAAGGCGCTCGGGCCTGCAAAGAACACGTAGACGATAATTGCGAGGGTCAGCAACGAGCCGGCATAGGACAGCCGCTTGATCCCGTCGTCGAGGCCGAGGCCGCTGGAAATCGAAAAGACCGCAGTGCAACACAGGATGATCGCCACGTCGAGCCAGACGTTAGGTGCGATCCCCAGCACGTTGGCCAGCGCGCCGCCGATCATCGGGGTTCCGAGCCCCAGAGAGGTCGCCGCCGCGCCAAGAATGCCGAAGATGAACATGTAGTCGATCACCTGGCCCACCGGCCCGTCGACGATGTTCCCCAGCGCGCCGCGGCACGCTTCGCTCACCTTGTAGATATGGCGCTTGCGGACGTAGTAAATGTAGGACATGGCAACCGCAGGAATGCAGTAGAGCGCCCAGGCGGTCGGACCCCAGTGAAACATGCCATAGGCCTGCCCCACGGTGAACATCTGCGGTGACGCGGCTTCGAGCCCGAAGGGGGGCCAGGCGTAGTGATAGGCCCATTCGGTGCCTGCCCAGAGCATCAGCCCGGAGGCGATCCCGGCAAGAAAGACCATCGCGCCCCAGGCCGACCAAGTGAATTCCGGCGCGGTGCCCTCGGCGCCCAGCTTGACGGTGCCGAAGCGCGATGCGGCGAGCCAGATAACGAAGACAAGCGCACCGAAGCCAACGCTCAGGAAGGCGAAGTCGAAGCTGTCCGTCATCCACTTGAATAGACCGTCCAGCGTTGTCTTGCTCTGTTCGGGGAACAGGATCAGCAACGCTGCCGATCCGAAAATCAGCGCCAGGCTGATGCCCTGCATCCGCCGGTCGGTCTCGGGTCCACCCACCCGCTTTTGCTCGGCGCCATAGAGCGCCTCTTCAACTATTGCCACGTCTGTCTCCTCCAAGTGTGCCGGATCAGCCGGCGGATTGCATGCGTTGGGAAATCTCGACCCCGTCGATGGCTTGAAAATCCATCCCCTCCCGGATCGACATGTCGGCAGCGAGCGCGGCGGCCCGTCCGTATTCGAAGCACTGCGCGGTCACCCGGCAACTTGCCAGCGCCTCGTGCTCGGCACTCAGGCAGCGGCCTGCGACAATCACGTTGCGCCCTTGTTTCGGCACCAAGGTGGCGAAGGGCACATCGTAGTAGTCGTCCACCAGCCATTCGGTTTTCGGTTTGGCGCCGTAGTGCAGTTCGATTGGCCAACTTGACCGGGCAATCGAATCCTTGGTCTTGCGGGTGTTCACCACGTCGTCGTTCATCAGCCGCTTTACGCCTTCGATCGAACGGGTTTGCCGCACACCCACTTCTTGCGCGTAGTCGATGAAGTAGGCGTTCTCGCAGCCTGGGATTTCCTCCTTCAAGAAGTCGAAGAAGGCCTTCGCCTGGTAGATCGAGAATTGTTCTGCCTCGGAATGATCAACCGGGTTGGTGACATCCAGATCGCGGCCGTCGAAACCGGTGATTTTGGTTCCGTTGACGAGAATCTCGCCGGGGTTCACCGTCGGGAACAGCCAGACCTTCTTTCTCAGGAGTTCGTCACGCTTTTCCAACTTCTCAACAACTTTGAGCGGCGAGATCGTGTCGTCACCCCAGTAGTTCAGGTAGGTATCCCGATCCACATTGCCGATCTTGAACATCATCGACGGGTTCTGGATGACACCGTTATTTCCTTTGGTAGTTGTCAGCCCCATGCGGAACACGGCATCTGCGTCGCCGCTGGCATCGATCACGCGCTTGGCCGTGACCCGCGTGAAACCGGAGCGCGTGTGCAATACCAGACCTGTCAGAGCGTCATCTTCGGTGATCACGTCCACCATTTCTGTATGGTAGAGAATTTGCACACCGGCACCGCGCAGCAGGTCTGTCGCAACCTTTTTGTACTTGGCGCAATCGTGAGTGGTGACCCAGGTCTTGCCGTAGATCTGCGGCGCCGTAAGCCCCCTTTCTTTGTCAAGCGCGGCGCGGAACCTTTCAGCGAAGCCGAAAATGATCTGCCGAGGCTGCGCGACATTCGGCTCAGCGACGGTCATGTAGAGCCCGCAGATCGTTCCCGACATGCCCGAGACCGCCGCGCCGCCGCAAAAACCTAACCGCTCAATCAGGAGCGTGCTGTGGCCTGACTCCGCGGCTGTAGTCGCCGCCGCGATCCCCGCAGGACCGCCGCCGAGCACGATTACGTCAAATGCCCCGAATTCCGGGACACCTTTATAACCGCCAGGTCCCTGGCTTGGCAGGTATTTTTGCATTCAGCTCTCCGATAATATTTTCTAGATATATCGTAAATATATTGAAAGCTGGTCTGATCTAAAAGCGACTATATAAGCATGTATTACGACAAATTGCGGTGCGGATCGACTCAAGCGGACGATCCCGAGTACTGACACCGCTAACCTCGTTGCGTGAAGTACGAAGGGCTGATTCCGGCGCCGCATCGTAAAGTGAGAAACCATCCTGTTGCGGCACTTCGAGCGCCGTTTGCGATTGCCGCACGAAATCACAATGACCGGAATGGGCTCGGACTGGTACTATGCTGCGATCAAGATGATGGTCTGCCTCAAGATTGTCAGTCAGTCCCAAGCGCGAAATCCCGAGAAGTATTGCGCACCGACAGTTTGTTCAACAGCGACTGCGGTTTGCTTCCACAGCTGGATCCGGTGACCCCTGCGCTCTCAGGCGGCACGGAATACGCTGGTGCATTGTCGGACTTCACCCGGCTTTGTCAGGTTATTTCTCAACGCTTGGATAAGAAGCAGATGCGGAAGCATCACGCCACTATTTCGCCTACGTAACCAACCCAGATGCCCTGAGCCTCTGTTCATTTGCGGCGTTAGTCAGCAGCTGATAGACGGTGGCGCTTCGGGCGTAAGAGAACGGCAGTTTGATCATGGACGGACAGGAACATCTGGGCCTGTCTTGCCGATTTGAACCTGCCAAATATCTTCTCCCGTCGACGAGTATGTCGATACGATGCCTCGCTGCGATTGTTCAATCCCTTGTGTGATCTGTGATCGACACTTGGGCAAAGCTCGCGCGTGGCAACGCGATAACTGCGCAGTTTGTCCGTCACGATGACTCGAGGTGCACCCCACCGCTTCATAAGTTTCCGCAGAAACCGCTTGGCGGCTTTAGCATTTCGGCGTGATTGCACAAGGATCTCGAGCGTGTCTCCGTTGCCATCGACCGCGCGCCAGCGCCAGTGCTTCTTCCCGCTGATCGTGATCACAACTTCGTCCAGATGCCACTTGTCGGCGGGCTTCGCTCGATCACGCCGGATCTTGGCAGCAATGTGTGTTCCAAATTTTGCAACCCAATCTCGGATCGTCTCATGGCTAACCGTGATGCCGCGTTCTGCCAGAAGATCCTCGACGTCCCGCAGGGTGAGGGCGAAGCGGTGATAGGCCCAAACGGCATAACCAATGACCGAACGTGGAAAGCGATAGCCCTTCAAGGCCGATGACGGGACAGAAAACATCATCAGCCAGCGGTAACCTCACAGCCGGCGACAGGCAACCTGACAAAGCCGACACACCTATCCAGCGAGTGCTGCGAACTGCGCGAAGCCAGACTTCTCTGACCGGTCAAACTGACCTTTCCGGATCATATGCGCGACTTCAATCCCGGCAAGAGTAGCCGAAGCTGAATCCAGCGATTTGAAAGTCTGAATCGGCCGGGTGAACTTCTTGATGAAACGGTGATCCTGATCAATGATATTGTTGAGGTTAAATCGCCCCGGGTCTGTCGGAGACTGAACTGGCCCCCATTTCGACCGGACACCTCCGCCTGCGTCTGGAGGCTTAAGGATAGCCTTAAGCATGTGCATATGTCTGAGCTTGAAATTATTACCGATGGTGTTCGAGCATCAAGGCGCCTACGAAACGCAGGCGGGCGCGATCGCGGCCATTGCACCAATTCCCCAGACTTTGAGCGGATGGATCAAGCAGGCCGAGAAAGACAGCGGTATGCGCGACGGTGTGACCACTGAGGAGCGCGACCGGATCAAGGCACTGGAACAAGAGAACCGGGAGCTGCGCCAGGCCAGCGGGATCCTTCGCAAGGCGTCAACTTATTTTGCGCCCACTCTCATCGTTTGAAATGCAAACGACTGCCGTGCAGCGGGACGGAACTCGACCGCCCACTGAAGCGATGATCGGCTTCATCGACGATCAGCGCGTTGTTTGCGGTGTCGAGTCGATCTGCTGGGTGCTGCCGATTGCACCGTCAACATATTACCACCGATTGGCGTGCCTTGCTGATCCATCCAAAGCTTCGGCACGGTATCAGCGCGACACAGAGCTGCGCCCTGAGATCAAGCGGGTCTGGGACGAGAATTACCAAGTGTACGGGGTCCGAAAGGCATGGCATCAGCTCAAGCGCGAGGGCTTCGAACTCGCGCGCTGCACCGTGGAGAGACTGATGAAACAGATTGGTATCTGTGGTGCCGAGCGTGGAAAGGTGGCAAAGACAACGATCCCTGACACATCAGCGCCCTGTCCGCGCGACAAAGTGAACCGCGTGTTCCGCGCACCTGCGCCGAACCTGTTGTGGGTGAGCGACTTTACCTACGTCTCAACCTGGCAGGGCTTTGTTTACGTGGCTTTTGTCATCGACACGTTCGCAGATCACATCGTCGGCTGGCGGGTTTCGCGATTTGCAAAAACAGACTTTGTCCTCGATGCTCTGGAACAGGCCCTACATGATCGACGGCCCGTACAGAAAGCCGGATTGATCCATCATTCGGACCGCGGCGGGCAAGGCGGATTCAACCGGTCGTCGCAACACCTACTACCATATCCTGTTTGAGCAGCCGGTCGAGATCTTCTGCCGGTGTTTGCCAACCCAGTGTTTTGCGAGGGCAAGTGTTCAGCGCGTTGGCAACGGCGCTCAACTCGTCAGCACAATGCTGGCTGAGATCCGTGCCCTTTGGGAAGTACTGGCGGAGCAAACCGTTGGTGTTTTCATTGCTGCCACGCTGCCATGGGCTTTGAGGTTCGCAGAAGTATATCTCAAGACCGGTTTCGATCCGAAGCTGCGCGTGTTGGGTCATCTCTGCACCTTGGTCCTAGGTCAGCGAGCGACGCAGTTGAGCAGGCAGGCTGCTGATCGTCGCTGAGATGGCATCCCGGACAGCCTCGGCACCATGACCGGCAAGGGCTGGTCCATTCTTGACTGGTTTCCCTGTTCCGTCCCCTTTCATGCGTGGCAGGTGCAGGAGCATGGTGAAACGGGTCGTGCGTTCGACCAGCGTGCCGATCGCCGAGCTGCCGAGGCCGAGAATGAGGTCCGGCCAACCTCTGATCCTTTTTCCAGCACGACGACCTGAAGATCGGCATCCAGTTGTTTCAGGCGGATCGCTGCCGACAGACCGGCAGGCCCCGCCCCCAACGATCACTACGTCATATTCCATCGCTTCGCGTTGAAAATCACTCACGGCGAAACCTCACCGTTCTCCGCCCAATCAGCACTGAAAGGGCCGTTTGCCCACTTCAAAGCTGATTTGGCACATCGGTCGATGTCAGCCGGGTGAGCCACTCCTTCTTCGCGCAATGCAGCTGCCGGTATCAGAATGCCGCGTTGCAAGGCGCGGCGAGCTTTCTCAGCATCCTCCAAGCGCAGTGGTTCGTCTTCGATCTGCCATTGTTCACCCTTTTCAACCAAGCGAGCGAGGCCGGCGGCTGGTTGGTAGAAATCCCCCAACGCACCGAGATTGCATTGTGCGTGCAAGACGATTTCCGGCTTGATGAAGTTCATGACTTCAAAAGGTCCGATCGGACAGCCCGTCAGTTCCCGGCCAATCGCATTGATCTGCCCAACAGTGCCTAGCCCGGCGTCGACGGCCTGCGCGGCCGCGTTCAGGAAGGGTACGAAGAAACGGTTGATCGCAAAGCCGGGTGAATCCTTGCAAACAAGAATATCCCGCTTGGTGCGAACAAGAAATTCTTTGGCACAATCAATTGCTTCCGCGCTCGTCTGATCGCCCTGAATAAGCTCAACCACAGGCGAGCTGTCTGCCGGCGAAAAATAGTGCATGCCAAGGAACCGGCCAGGATTTCGAACGACTTTGGCAAGAGCGGAAACCTGCAAGGCGCTTGTATTTGTCGCAATGACGGCGTCCACCGCGCAAATGAGGCCAAGTCGGGTCAAAACCTCGGTCTTGACGTCGAAGTTTTCATACACCGCTTCGATGACAAGAGGTGCGGAGCGGACGGTTTCCAGTTTCGATGTCACCGCGATGCGGGCCAGGCTATCGTTGTTTTCCTGATCGCTGAGCCGTCCCTTTGCACAGTGGCGGTCCAACATCTTCCGCATTCTCGGTGTGGCTCGCTCCAACGACTGAGTGCTGGTATCCAACAGGATTACTGACACCCCGTTCATGGCCGCGTTGACGGCGATGCCGGTCCCCATGGTTCCAGCCCCAATAATAGCAATTTGCCTAAGCATACGGTTTCCCTTGTTCGAACCTGTCATTTTCGAAGACATCAGATTTCCGGGGATCAAAGCTGGCGCCCCCAAGGAAGAGCTGCGCGAACGCATACGCAGATCGCGCACCAGTCGCCTCAGATGTTTTCCACAATCAAGGCAATACCTTGCCCGCCGCCAATGCACATCGTTGCCGCTCCGATCCGAGCCTCCCGGCGCTTCATTTCATGAAGCAGCTTTGTTGTGATGATGGCACCACTGGCCCCTACCGGATGCCCCAAGGCCACCGCCCCGCCGTTGGGATTCACAATTGCAGGGTCCAATCCAAGCTCGGCGGTTACGGCACAGGCCTGCGACGCAAAGGCTTCGTTGGATTCCACGAGGTTCAGATCGCCTACCGAAAGGCCAGCCTTGCGCAGCGCAATTTGCATGGCTGGAACAGGGCCAATTCCCATGACGTGCGGGGCAACACCCGCATGGCCATAGGACAGCACTTTGGCCATTGGCTTCAGATTTCGGCGCGCGGCCTCATCTGCGGTCATCAAGACAAGCGATGCCGCGCCATCATTGATACCCGAGGCATTCCCGGCGGTGACTTTCCCGTCCTTTTTGAAAGCCGGCCGCAGGCTTGCCATGCGCTCGACCGAGGCATCGCCGCGCACATGTTCATCTGTCTTGAATTCGATTGTGCCTTTGCGCGTCTTGATCGAAACAGGGACAATCTGATCATCAAAATGCCCGGCCTCGATGCCGGCCGCAGCGCGTCGATGGCTTTCAACGGCAAAGGCATCTTGCTGCTCGCGCGATATGCCGAATTTCTCGGCGACATTCTCGGCCGTGATCCCCATGTGACCGTGGCCAAAGGGGTCGTTCAACACGGCAATCATCATGTCGATGATCTGAGCATCGCCCATCTTCTGGCCCCAACGGGCTGTGGGCATCAGATAGCCGCCCCGGCTCATGCACTCGGCCCCACCCGCCAGCACGATGTTGGCGTCACCAAGGGCCAGTGTCTGAACCCCCGAGATAATCGCTTGCAGTCCACTGCCGCAAAGTCGGTTCACCGTCAGCGCAGCGGACTCGGTGGGAACGCCTGCCTCAACCGAGATCGTTCGCGCCAGATACATATCCCGAGGTTCGGTGTGAACAACGTTGCCGTAGAACGCATGTTGTATGTCAGCGGGCTCAAGGCCGCTCCGAGCGATGGCGGCCTCTGCGGTGACCACCCCAAGCTCTGTGGGCGACAAATCCTTGAGCGATCCGCCAAAGCTCCCGATTGCGGTCCGGACCGCAGAGACTATGACAACTTCCTGCATGGTGTTCCTTTCAATAGTCTGGCGATAATGTTCTGGCGTCAGCTGCCCGTCGCGGCCGAAAGACGCATTTTCGCGGCGTCGTATTCCCGTGCGATGCGCGCTATCAAACTCTTGGCAGGCACGACATCCGTGATCGAACCGACACCTTGGCCAGCACTCCAGATATCGCGCCAAGGTTTTGGCCCCGTATTGCTCTTGTCGCCTAAAAGCGACAATTGACCAGTCGTGCTGGGATCAACGCCGGTTTGTGTGAGCGACTCTGAAAGATAGTTGCCGTTCACCCCCGTGACTGCAGCAGTCGTGACGATGTCTTGGGCCTGCGCGCGGCAGAGCATGTCCTGATATGCAGGCGGTGCGCTGGCCTCTTTCGTCGCGATGAAGGGCGTCCCCATATAGCCAAAGTCCGCCCCAGCCGCCTGCGCCCCGAGCAAGGATGCGCCAGATGCAATCGCGCCGGACAAAACAAGCGGCCCGTCAAACCACTGCCGGATTTCCTGGATCAGGGCGAAGGGCGACTGCGCCCCCGTGTGGCCTCCGGCCCCAGCCGCAACAGCGATCAGACCATCAGCGCCCTTTTCGATTGCCTTGCGCGCGAAGCGGTCGCTGATGATATCGTGCAAGACAATCGCGCCTGCGTCATGGGCCGCCGTATTCACGTCTTCCCGCGCGCCCAGCGAAGTGATCCAGATCGGCACTTTCCATCTGGCGCAAATCTCGGTGTCGCGCTCTAGCCGCTCGTTTGACTTGTGGACGATCTGGTTGACCGCAAACGGCGCCGCCGGGGTGTCAGGGTTGGCTTGGTTCCAAGCGTCCAGTTCTTCGGTGATGCGCTTTAGCCAGACCTCCAGAACGATGCCCTCGCCGTCTTTGTCCCGCGCGTTCAGGGCGGGCACACTGCCGACGATCCCGGCCTGACATTGCGCGATCACCAAATCTGGGTTCGACACGATGTACATCGGGGCTGCGATCAATGGCAGGCGGAGGGATTGAAGTTGAATTGGAATTGTCATCACGGTGCCTCAGATCTTGCGAAAGTCGGGTTTGCGCTTTTCCAGAAAGGCCGAAAGACCCTCTGCTGCCTCGGGGCCGAACCTTGCCTTGTTGATATGGTCTGCTTCGGCCCAGAGATGGGTGCAAAGTTCGGTATCGGCGGCGATGTTGACCAGATGTTTGACCGAGCGGATGGCCGATGGCGGGCCCGCCGCGACCTTTCCCGCCAGAGCCATGGCGCTGTCCAATGCTTGGCCCGGCACGGTTACCTCGTTCACGATGCCGAATTGCGCCAGACGTTCAGCCGTGATTGGACGGCCTAGAATACAAAGCTCGTTCACGAACTGACGGGGCATCGCCGAGCGCAGAAAATGCGTCACGCCACCATCGGGGCTGAGACCGACACGCACATAGCCTGCAGTAAATTTTGCTTCGGCCTCGGCCACGATCATGTCGCAGCTTAGCGCAAGGGCAACGCCCGCACCTGCCGCGCCACCCTCGACGGCGGCGATTACAGGCGTCGGACAATCTACAATCGCCCGGATCATCGCATTGAGGTAATCGGTATTTGCATTGACCGCAGATAAAGGTCCACCGGCGCTATTTTTCAGGGCGTTAACGTTGCCGCCCGAACTGAAAAAGCCGCCCGCCCCGGTAATGACAACCGCCCGTGTGTCGGGGTCATCTCCCGCGTTGATGACGTGGTCACGCACGGTGCGATAAATCTCTGGGTTGATCGAGTTCCGGCTGTCCGGACCATTTAGCGTCAACGCGAGGATGCCGCCCTGGCTGTGAGAAACAACTTCCGTCACGCCGGGATCTCCAAGCCGAAAGTCTCTGCTTCTTTCCGCGCAGCTATGGCGATCAACTGTCCCAATCGGTTCGTATGCATGTCGACGGTGCCGAACAGCATGTCGGCCATCAGGATACGCTTGACCAGCCTGTCGAGTTCGTACTCTTCGGTAGTGCCAATGCCGCCATGCATCTGGATGCAGGCACTGGCCGCATCGCGCATGCGCGTGCCGCAGTAGCGTTTCAACGCCGAGACGATTTTCTGGCGCGCCTCCGCATCGTCCGCGTCACAGGCACTGGCGGCAGCCAAGACGAGAATTCAAAGTGTTCGGTTTCATGGAACACATCGACCATTTCGTGCTGCAACACCTGAAAACTGCCGATGGGTCTGCCGAACTGTTTACGTGTCGTAAGGTAGTCCCGCGTCAACTCCCGCATTGCCTGCCCCGCACCCAAGGCAATTGCACAAAGGCACACCGCAGCAACATCGCTCATCCACCCGGTCAGATCCTCGCTTGCCCGCGACAGCGAGACCGCAACATTATCGAACGTGATATCGGCCGCAATCTGCCCGTCGAGCAACGGAAGCTGCGTGACCGTGACGCCTTCGCCCGTCAGTTCGACCGAACCACAGGCAGACCCGTTTGCGCCTTCTAGACACAAAAGCAGCACCTGCGCTTCCGCACCCCCAAGAACCGTTTGCACGGTCCCGTTCAACACGCCGTTTTCTGTACGTAGTCCGGCGGCGTTCTCGGGCAGTGCGACAGCAACGGGCACAGCGTTTTCCAACGCCGAAGATGCGTTAAAGTTCGGCAATTCGCAACGCGAAGTCAGCAATCCGGGCAGGACCGCCGCGCCTACGACAGGCAGGCTATCCTTGCCGTGGCCCATCGCGACAAGCGCCAGCGCCAGAGTCAACACCCCAAGTCCGGCACCGCCGTCATCCTCGGAATAGGTCATGCCCAGAAGGCCTGACTCAACCAAAGACTGCCAAACCGCCGTACCGTCTGCGTCGCGCATGACATCAGTAACCGTGTCCGCAATCATCCGCTGTTCATCTGTCAGATCAAAATCCATGACGGGTCCTTCAAAGCCTGAGTGTTTGTTTGGCGACGATGTTTTTCATCACTTCGCTGGAACCACCGAAGATCGTGAACGCCCGCGACAACAACCAACCGTGCGTGCCATAGCGGTCCAAAACGGCGTCGCCCGAATTTTCTTTTTCCCAAACGGCCGCGCGCGGACCTGCCGCTTCCATTGCCAGTTCGTTGGTGCGCTGCTGAATTTCGCTGCCCCGCAGCTTCAGGAACGGTGCCAGTTCGGCGGAATCCCCGCCCGGCTTGATGGAAGAAAGCATCCGAAGATTGGTGATTTCCAACGCCATGAAATCCGTTTCCAGATCGGCAAGCTTCGCCGCGAACACCGGATCCTCGATCAGTGGCCCGCCATTGCGCTGCCGTTTCAGCGCAAGCAAGCGGAGCAGACGCAGCTCCGCCTTGTTCTGCCCGACATTGGCGATGCCAACACGCTCATTCCCCAACAGGAATTTCGCATAAGTCCAAGCCTTGTTCTCTTCACCGACGAGCATGCTGGCAGGCACCTCGACATCATTGAGAAACACTTCGTTCACATGGTGATCGCCGTCGATCGTAATGATCGGGCGCACTTCGACCCCGGGCAGGTTCATGTCGATCAATAGAAGCGAGATGCCTTGCTGTGGCTTTTCGGCAGTGGGATCGGTCCGAACGAGCGTAAACATCCAGTTCGCGTGCTGACCTGTCGTGGTCCACGTTTTCTGTCCGTTCACCTTGTAGATATCACCATCGCGTACCGCACGTGTATTGAGGCTTGCCAGGTCCGACCCCGCCCCCGGCTCGGAGAACCCCTGACACCAGTAGTCTTCGCCAGACAAGATGCGCGGCAGGAAATGTGCCTTCTGTTCGTCAGATCCATAGCGGATCAGAACCGGCCCTATCATCTTCAGGCCGAAAGGCCGCAGCCTTGGCGCGCCGGCCAGCATCGCTTCTTCATCGAAAATGTACTGCTGGACCGGCGTCCAACCCGTGCCGCCGTATTCAACCGGCCAATAGGGCGCGACCCAGCCTTTGTTAGCGACGATCTTGTGCCAGCGAAACATCTGCTCCCACGTATGCCGACGAAAGCCGAAATGCGTGTCGCGGATGTCTTGCGGCAACTCTGCAGCCATGAACGCGCGAACCTCTTCGCGAAAGCTGTTTTCCTCAGGTGTGAAACTGAAATCCATTTTTTGCCTCACTATGTGCCTGCCACTTCTGATACAACAATTTATTATCTTTGCAACACTATTTGACATGTTTTTTTGTTTCGTTATATATAATGAAACACTTTACGAAGCCATCCGCTTTATAGGAGCTCGCAGCATGCTGAAAAACTCAGGCAAAGGGCCGCTATCCGGAATCCGTGTCTTGGATATCTCTACCGTTATTGCCGGCCCCATGGCGGCGACCTTGATGGCCGATTTTGGCGCTGAGGTGATCAAGGTCGAATTGCCCGGCATCGGCGACGGCCTGCGTGGCTTTCCTCCGCTGAAGGATGACAAGCCGCTTTGGTGGAAAGTGACGAATCGCGGCAAGTACTTCGCCACTCTCGACCTTCGCAAGCCAGACGGGCGCGAGCTGTTTCTGAAGATGGTGGCCGAAGCGGATGTGGTCGTAGAGAACTTCAGGCCTGGCACATTGGATCGATGGGGGCTCGATATCGACACGCTATGGGAGGCGAATCCCGGCCTTGTCGTGCTCAGAGTAAGCGGGTTCGGTCAGGACGGCCCATACGCAAAGTTGCCGGGCTTCGCGCGCATCTTCGAAGCTATGGGCGGCCTGACACATATAACAGGAGACGAAGATCGCCCGCCGATGCACACAGGCTATCCGCTGGGCGACCCGATTGGGGGGCTGTTCGGCGCCTTTGCGGCCGTCACCGCGCTTCTGAACCGTGAGCGTAACAACGGAAAGGGCGAAGAGATCGACGTTTCGCTGACCGAGGCGACGTTCCGGATTCTGGAGTTTCTGGCTATCGAGTATGATCAACTCGGCCAAGTGCATCAGAGAAGCGGAAACCGCAACCAATACTCCGCGCCTGCGAGTGTCTACATGACAAGTGACAAACGTTACGTGTCGTTGTCCGGCAGCACCAACCGTATCTTTCAGAATAATGCCGCAGCAATCGGGCGACCTGAACTGATCCTGGAAGAACGCTTTGCGACAAACCTCGCACGCGTAAAGAACTCGGCCGAACTGGACCGCATTTTCGGCGGCTGGATCGGAGCGCACACGCAGGACGAGGTCGTTGCTACTTTCCGGGCCGCCAGCGGCACCATTGCGCCCATCTATTCGATTGACCAGATGTTCGAAGATCCGCATTTCATTGCGCGAGACGCCATCACCGAGGTCGCAGATGACGATTTTGGCACCGTCAAGATGCAGAACCTCGTACCCCGCTTCCGTAACAGCCCTGGCGAATTCGCTGGGCCGCCAAGGGCATGGGCGCGCACAACCAGGCGGTGTACGGCGAGCTTATGGGGCTTGACGAAGAGTCGTTGATCGACTTGAAGAGGAGAGGCGTCATATGATTGAACATACTGACGTTCAGGCGACGCTATGCGAGCAGGGAACAAGCAAATTGGGCCAGACCGAAGCATCAACCCTTTCGACGACGTTGATACGTGGTCTCGAGGTGCTTCAATGCTTCACTGACAAAGACGCCGCCCTCAGCAATGCTGAACTGGCCCGCAGGTTAGACATGAACAGACCTGCGGTCTCGCGCCTTTGCAAAACTCTTTTGCACGTAGGCTACTTGCGACGCGACGCCAATGGCACGTTTCGACTGGCGCCCAACTTGTTGACTCTCATTTATCCGCTGTTGGCCGCGATGCCTTGGCGGCATGAAGCCACCGACGTGATGGAAGAAGTCGCCGAATTGACCGGTGGTTCAATGACGCTGTCGATCATGTCCGATGACAAGTTCGTGCAGATCAAGACAGTTGGTGTAAAGGATCAGTACCCGCACGTCCCCGAAATCGGTTTGAATGGACCGCTGCTTCGGTCCTCTACAGGTCGGGCGCTATTATCTCTCTTGGATGAGCCTGAGCTAAACGCGAAATTGCAGTATTTGGACGGGCTGGACACGGAAGTGTCTGACGAGTCGCGAGAGCTAACCCGCAAAGGCATCGCTCGCTGCAGGAACGAGGGTTTTTGCGTTTCTTACGGTGAGTGGCGATCCAGCATTGTAGCAGCCGCGACCCCGTTGGGGAAAACAGAGGACGGCCTGTTGGTTGCAATGGCCTGTGGCATGCCGAGCTATCGTGTTGTCGAAGACAAGTTCGAAACTAGCATCGGACCTCGCTTGGCACATGTGGCCGAAGCGTTGAGGGCCAAAGGGCTCTTTAGACGAGACTAACCGTCCAGTCTCGCTGAGACTAGCACCATTCCGCAGTCAATTCGGCTAGCCCGAAAGCGCCTGCCCCAAAACTCACGTCAATTATCGAGTGGAAGTCGCACGGTGTTGGCACAGTGTTTGATCCCAATTTCTCGAAGCAACAGGCAGGAAATTAATACATGGCCTACGAAACAATTCTGTGGTCACTGGAAAATGACGTGGCCGAGATCGTCATGACCCGAAACGCCAGCGCCACAGCGTTGAATGCGCGGATGTGCGACGAATTGTTCGATGCTGCCTGCCGCTGCGAGACGGAAGGCGCGCGCGCGGTCATTCTGACCGGGACAGGCAAAACCTTCAATGTCGGCGGCGATCTTAGTGAATTCTCACGCGCAAAGAACAAAGCTGAACACGTGACGCGAATGGCCACGATGGTCCATGCGGCAATTTCGCGATTTGCACATATGGACGCTCCGTTGATAAGCGCTGTCAACGGTTCGGCTGGCGGCGCCGGTTTTTCCATGGCGCTGGCGGCAGATATTGTTCTGGCGTCGGAAAACGCCAGATTTGTGTCGGCCTACACAGCCTCCGGTCTCTCACCGGATGGCTCGCTGACATACTATCTCGCCAAACACATCGGCCTGCTGCGCGCCAAGGAATTGATCCTCACCAATCGCGTGCTCAGTGCGCAGGAGGCTTGCAAGTGGGGCTTGGTTACGCGTGTGGTTGCATCTGGGCAGATGATTGCTGACGCCCGCAAACTCGCCACCGAATTGGCATCAGGTCCAACGAGGGCCTTCGGTGGCGCAAAGCGTTTGCTTGATACAGCCTACAGCGAGAGCCTTGAGACCCAGCTCGGCAAGGAAACCCGCTCGATTGCTGAAATGATGCGCACGGATGACGGACAGACCGGAATAGAAGCCTTTCTGTCAAAGCAAAAGCCAAGTTTCAGGGGCGCGTGAGGCAGGCGGCTCGTGGCTTTAATGTCAAAAAATACAACATCAGCGTTTTTTGTTGCATTATATTGAACACATAGTATATATCTGTGCATATAACGAACGGGAGGGAAAAATGTATCATCTGACGATAGGTAGTCACCGCAGTTCCGGGATTCGGCAGTGAGCGCCCCAACACGGCAGGCAGCGCTTTTCACGGCCCCAGCGACAATGTTGTGCAACTTCCGATACCCAAACATTCCAAGCAGATGGTAGACGACCTATGCAAAGATCTCTTTCGATAACAAACATCGCCCTGTACATGGCTTGGATCATCGCGGCCTTTGTCTCGATCCAGTCGATCTATGTGGCGTACTTTGGCCCATGGAACATCGCCTATGGCCTTAACATGCTGGTGGGCGCCGCGATTGTCATCGTCCTTATTACCAAGCCGACGATTGACCCATACGAACACCATTCCTCCGCGGTAAGGGCCGCCGGACTGGTGCTTGACTGGTTGATGATCGCCGTGATCGTCGCCTCCTGCATCCGTTTCACTCAGGTTGCGTATCTGATGGAGCAGACGCTGTACTTCTTCTCCAGCTTCGATCTCTGGCTGTCGCTCGGCGGAATCGCAGTCCTGCTAGAAGCCACCCGGCGGCTTTTCGGGTTGCCGATTGTCGTAATCGCCATCCTGACCTTGGTCTACTGCTTCTTTGGCAATTCCCTGCCGGGTTTCCTGAACCATCCTGGCATCAGCCTGGACCGCGCAATGGATACAATCTGGTACGGCTACCAAGGTGTTTTCGGATCACCGACCAGTGTTGTCATTCGGGTCGTGCTTATCTTCGTCGTCTTCGGTGTGGTCCTTGAAGGCACCGGGGCAAGTGATACGCTGATCCGAGTGTCTGTCGCATTGACCGGCAAAACCCGAGGCGGACCCGCCCACTCAGCCGTTGTGGCAAGCGCGTTGCTCGGTTCGATGTCGGGCAGCGTCACGGCCAACGTGGTTGGCTCGGGCAGCTTTACCATTCCGATGATAAAACGGCGCGGGTTCCCGGCTGCCACAGCAGGCGGGATCGAAGCCGCTGCTTCAACTGGCGGGCAGATCATGCCGCCGGTCATGGGGGCTGCCGCATTCATGATGGCCGATCTGACGGGCGAGCCATACACGACCATTGCGCTCGCTGCACTGGTTCCCGCTCTCTTTTACTATGGATCCCTATTCGCCGCGGTGTCGGTCGATGCGAACGCCGCCGGTATTCAGCCGATTCCCGAAAGCGAGCGGATCACGCTGACCCGGGCCGACTACATCGCGTCGTTGCAATTCCTGCTGCCGATCGTGTCGATCATCATTGTGCTGCTGTTGGGGCGCTCGCCGACGATGGCGGGCCTTGTTGCCGTAACACTCGCCCTGGCTCTAGGGCTGTTCCGGAAGAAGAACCGTTCCAGCCTCAATCTTTATTGGGACATTGCAGTCAAGGCGGGTATCGCCTGTGCCTCGATCCTGGTCGCGGTCGGTTGTATCGGTATCATCCTGGGTGTCATGAACCTGACGGGCGTGGGTCTCAGCTTTGCCTCGATGATCTCGTCGCTGAGCGAGGAATCTCTCCTGTGGTCACTGATCATCACCGCCTTTGCCTGCCTTGTGCTGGGGATGGGGATGCCGACGCTGCCGGCCTACATCATCATCGTGCTGGTGCTGGGACCTGTCGTCACCAATCTCGGCGCTGATCTGCTGGCGGTTCATATGTTCGTCCTTTATTTTGGCGTGCTCTCGGCGATCACCCCGCCTGTAGCCATCGGCGCATTCGCTGCAGCTCCCATCGCGGGTTCGAACCCAATGCGCACAGCCTTCGTGGCGGTCAGATTGGCCATCGTCGGCTTCATCATCCCATTCATCTTCATTTATGAACCGTCGCTGCTGCTTGTCCTTGACTTTGACCTGCTCAGCTTCATCCGCGTATGCACCGCATTGTCGCTCGCAATCTGGATGCTCAACACAGGAGCGGCCGGGTATGCTAGCGAACGCCTGAGCCTATTTGGCCGCGCGGTCAGGATCGCGCTCGCCGTCGGCCTGATCATCCAGATCCCGGAACTGCAATACCTTTGCATTCTTGCCGCTGTCGGGCTTCTCGCCATTCACAAAAGCCCACGCCTCGCAGAGACGGCGATGTTTGTAAAAACCACTGAACATTCACCGGAGGAGACCTAAACATGTTCAAACAAAATATCAAAAGCGGCGCTTTGGCCCTAGCCGTGGCGGCCCTAACCTTGGGCAGCGCCGCCCACGCTCAGGGCAAGTCTTTGCGCATGGCATCGCTCGGTCAATCGTCGCCCACAACCGTCTTCTCGATTGCCGTTACGCAGATCCTGAAGGAAGAGCACGGCTACTCTACCCAGCTCTCGACAGGGTCTCCAGCCACCCGCCAAGCCGTCGAAGCGGCAAATCAGCAGCTGGATCTGTTCGTGTCGGCGGTGTCGGTTAACGGCTTTCTTCGGGACGGAACGCGCATGTACAAGGATATGCCAAACGCGCCAGAATTGTTTGGGAACCTGCGCAGCATCTTGAACTATCCGTTTGGCGCCTATCACGCTATCGTTTGGGAAAACTCAGGCATCACGTCGCTTGAAGAGATCAAAGGCAAAAAGGTCTTCATCGGCCCACCGTCCGGCGCGGCCCGCGCGACCATTGGACAGATCATAACTGGCGTGACCGGCTACGAGGTCGGCACCGATTTCGAGGCCATCAGCGTGGACTGGTCGTCTGCCGAGCAGGCCTTTCAGGATCACCAGATCGACGTCTATTTTACCGCCGCCCCTGTCCCGAGCGCGGAGCTTCAGCAGTTGTCGGCTCTTGGCAAATTCCGGGTTCTCGGCATCCCGGATGACAAGGTGGAAAGCGAAGCCATCCAAAAGGCCTTTAACGTTCCGGGTCGCGAGTTCACGTTGCTCGCACCGGGCTCATACAGCGGCCTCGTCAACGAAAAACCTGTGCGCCTAGTGAACACGATTGTCGGGCTGAGCACGAACAAATGGCTGTCCGAGGAAGATGGATACAACATCACCAAGGCGATCTTCGAAAACAGTGACGATCTGGTCGCCGCCGCACAGTGGATGCAGGTCATCACGCCGGAAAACGCCTTGTCGCAAATGAACGCACCGCTGCACATTGGCGCGTACAAATACTACAAGTCAGTGGGCATCGATATCCCTGAAGATCTGATTCCACCGGAAGCGAAGTAACAAGAACAGCGTTGCCCGGTATTTTCGGTAAGACGCGATCTGGATCGTCCCCATCTTGGTTTCCAAGCATGGGGATGGTTCCCCTTACCAGCCTAAGCAGCCAGGTCCGACAAAACGGTATCCGTCGAAACGATAATACTCGTTGGCCAAACCACGGCTGAGCTGAACAAAAGAAAACCGACCGGGTGTTGCCCAAGTTCGAGCAGTTGAAGAAGCCTTCGAGTGTTTCGGCTTTTGTAACTCGGTCCTTGTTCAACAAATTTTCAGGAGAGTTACGCCGATGAAAGTCCTTGTGCCGGTCAAGCGTGTGATCGACTACAACGTGAAAGTTCGTGTGAAAGCGGACGGTTCGGGTGTCGATCTTGCCAATGTGAAGATGTCGATGAACCCGTTCGACGAGATTGCCGTTGAGGAGGCGATCCGCCTCAAGGAAGAGGGCAAGGCATACGAGATCGTCGCGGTCAGCATCGGCGTCAAGCAAAGCCAGGAAACGCTGCGCACCGCGCTGGCGATGGGCGCGGACCGGGCCATTCTGGTGATTGCCGCCGATGACGTGCATACCGATATCGAACCGCTCGCCGTTGCCAAGATCCTGGCAAAAATCGTCGAAGAAGAGCAGCCCGGCCTCGTGCTGTGTGGCAAGCAGGCGATCGACAATGACATGAACGCCACCGGCCAGATGGTCTCGGCGCTGCTGGGCTGGTCGCAGGCAACCTTCGCCTCGAAGCTGGACATCGAAGGCGACGCGGCAACCGTGACACGCGAAGTCGATGGTGGCCTCCAGACGATCAAGGTCAAGATGCCCGCGATTGTCACCGTTGACCTCCGCCTGAACGAGCCGCGCTACGCGTCGCTGCCCAACATCATGAAGGCCAAGAAAAAGCCGATGGACGAGAAGACCGCCGCTGATTACGGAGTTGATGTTTCTCCGCGTCTGGAAGTCGTCAAGACTTCCGAACCGGCAGAACGCGCCGCGGGCATCAAGGTTGGCACGGTCGACGAGCTTGTCGCGAAACTCAAAGAAGCGGGGGCTGTGTAATGGCTGTTCTTCTCCTTGCCGAAGTAAATAATGGTGAACTGGCGCTGGACGCCACCGCCAAGGCTGTCGCAGCCGCCAAATCGCTTGGCGATGTGACCGCGCTTTGTGTCGGCGCAACTGCCGCAGCCGCAGCAGAAGCAGCGGCCAAGATCGACGGTGTTTCCAAGGTGCTGTGCGCAGAGGATGCAGGCCTTGGCCACCGTCTGGCGGAAGCGACCGCAGCGCTGATCGTCAGCCTTGCAGGCGATTATGAACATATCGTGGCACCTGCAACGACGGATGCGAAAAACATCCTGCCCCGCGTCGCCGCCCTGCTGGATGTCATGGTGTTGACCGATGTGTCGGGTGTCGTTGATGGCGCAACTTTCGAACGCCCCATCTATGCGGGCAACGCGATCCAGACGGTCAAATCTTCGGACGCGACCAAGGTGATTTCATTCCGCACGTCGACCTTCGACGCAGCCGATGAACAGGCCGCCGCCCCGGTCGAGACGATCTCGGCAACCGAAAACACCGGCCTGTCCGAATGGATCGAGGACAAGGTCGCTGCAAGCGACCGTCCCGAACTGACCTCGGCCGGTGTCGTGGTCTCTGGCGGACGCGGTGTCGGATCAGAAGAGAACTTCGCGATGATCGAGGCGCTGGCAGACAAGCTGGGTGCCGCCGTTGGCGCATCGCGCGCAGCGGTAGACAGCGGGTTTGCGCCGAATGACTGGCAGGTCGGACAGACCGGTAAAGTCGTCGCACCAGAGCTTTACATCGCAATCGGCATCTCGGGCGCGATCCAGCATCTGGCAGGCATGAAGGACTCCAAGGTCATCGTCGCCATCAACAAGGACGAAGAAGCCCCGATCTTCCAAGTCGCCGACTTCGGCCTCGTGGCAGACCTCTTCGACGCTGTCCCGGAAATGACCGAAAAGCTATGAAATCGCCCCACCGACCGATCAGCCACACGGCTGATCGGCGATATTGCGAAAACTCATGGCGAAAATCACCTCATTGGTGCGACTTTGCCATTTTGAGCAAAGCGCTTGTCCGATTCATCCCGCACCAAAGCAATAGTACCGGCGGCCCCACTCAGGAAGAAGGCGTTTGACGGGGATTGCCAAGTTGTTGTTCTTGGATTTTAAAGTTCTGATGTTCGGTCGATCACGTCACCATTTCGGCGGTGTAGTCGGCCCAGAGGCTGAACGCGTCGTGACGAGCGTGGCGGTATGATGTTGCGGTGAGTTTGTAACGGCGGGGACGAAAGATCAGGTTGATCGGGTCATGTGCGGTCAGGAATCTCTGTGCTTGCCGGTGAGATTTGAACCGCCCGAGTATCTTCTCTCGCTTTCGTGTCAGCCTGTGAGACCCTTCAATTGCGTTATTCAATCGCTTGTGAGCGTGGCGGTCAGCGTCCGGCGCCAGCGTTTTGATCGGCTTGATGTAGCTGCGTAATTTATCCGTGATCACGACCCTCGGCGCGCCGAACTGAACTACCAGCCTTTTGAAAAACCTCTTTGCTGCCTTTCCACTTCTGCGCGTTTGCACAAGTATATCGAGAACCTCGCCGTTCGCGTCCCATTGCGCGCCACAGCCAGTGCTTCTTGCCGCGGATCGGAACAACGACTTCGTCGAGATGCCATTTGTCGTTGGGACGAGGGCGATCACGCCGGATGCAGTTCGCGAAATGGCGACCAAACCGATTGACCCACAACCGGACGGCTTCCCGGCTGACAATCACGCCCCGCTCAGCCAGCAAGTCTTCAACGTCAGCCGTGCTCAGCGCGAAGCGGTGGTACGCCCAAACAGCGTAAGCGATGATCTCGCGAGGGTAGCGGAAGCCCTTAAGGCGAGGCAAACTGGTCGGAATTCTCATACCGCTAAAATAGCCCGGTCATGTCTGACGAACAAGTTAGCAATGCCATGCCGGGTTCTGGTGGGGCCTGGAACTGCCTTTGCCCTGACAGGACACAAGACATGGATATCATTTTTGCAGCCATGCTCGACGCGCTGTCGCTGACGACGTTTCTGTCGGTCGTGCTCGGCGTCATGATTGGGATCGTGATTGGCGCGGTGCCTGGGCTGAATGCCCCTATGGCCATCGCGGTGGCCATCCCGCTGACATTCACGATGGCGCCGCTCGCGGCGATCGGCATGTTGGTGGGCGTGATGAAGGGGGGTGGCTTCGGCGGCGCAATCGGGGCCATCCTGCTCAACACGCCGGGTGAGCCGCACTCTGCCGCGACGACCCTTGACGGACATCCGCTCGCCAAGGGCGGCAAACCGCGCAAGGCCCTGCAGACCGCGCTCTATTCCTCCGTCGCGGGGGACAGTTGCTCTGACCTTGTGCTGATCCTGCTGGCGCCCACGCTTGCAGTTTTTGCCCTTCGGGCAGGACCGGTCGAACTTGCAGCAATCCTGGTGATTTCGCTCACGCTGATCGCTTCGCTGTCGGGCCGCTCGCTGACCAAGGGAATATTTGCCGCGGCGCTTGGCGCCTTTCTTGCCACAGTTGGGGTGGACCCGGAAACCGCTGCGCCGCGCTTTACCTTCGGACAGGTCGACCTCTTTGATGGCCTTCCCCTCGCGGCCGTTGCCATCGGCGTTCTCGCTGTACCCGAAATCATTCTGAGGCTGCAGGAGGGCCGTCGCTACCGCCCCGATGCCAGCAGGGCCGTTGCCAACAGTGAGGGGGATGATCGCCTGACTTTTGGTGAATTCCTGAACCTGAGACGCACTGTCCTGCGTGGGGCGGGTATCGGAACGGCCATCGGCGCACTGCCGGGGCTTGGCACAACGCTCGCTGCCTTTCTCAGCTACGCCGCCACCAAGCGGTTCTCGACAGCGCCTGAGAAACTCGGCACCGGCGCGACCGAGGGCATTGCCGCAACCGAAAGCGCCAATTCTGCTGTCTCAGGCGCGAACCTGATCCCGCTTTTAACGTTGGGTATCCCCGGCAACCTTACCGCCGCCCTATTGGTCGGTGCCTTCCTGATCCATGGTGTCACGCCCGGGCCTCTGATCTTTCAGCGCGATACGTCGCTGGTTTACGGGCTTTTTGCGGCGATGATCATGGCCAATGTCATGGTGCTGATCATCGGATCCCTGGGGCTTCGTGCGTTTGCGCTGATTGTGAAGGTCCCACCCTTCGTCATCTATCCCATCGTGCTGTTGCTCTGTGTCGTAGGTATTTACGTGAGCCAGGGCGGATTCTTCGCCGTCGGCGTCATGCTGGCCTTCGCGGTGCTGGGCTTCTTCATGCTGAAGCTCGAGATCTCCATCGTTTGCTTCATCATCGGGCTCGTGCTCGGCCCGATGATCGAACTCTCGATCCGTCAATCCGTGATCCTGCTCAGCCGCAACCCCGCTGCCATCCTCGATCATCCATTCGCGCTGGTCCTGTTTGCCGCGTCGCCGTTCGTGGCGTGGCTGCTGATCCGCGATCGTAACCGCCTGTCCGACGGCTAATGGAAAGGAATTCCATGAAGACCCCTTACACACCTGATGCCAAAGGTCCGCTCACCGGGCTGCGCGTTGTCGATATGACGCGGCTTGGTGTCGAGGACTATGCAACGTCGATGGGCGTCGCCGCCACGCCGGATGTTCTGAGGCCCGCTGTTCAACAGGTCAACCAGGCCGCGCGGGCGGCATCGGTCGCCTCTTTCGCCGTCGCCGCAGGCATGTCCGATTTTCGTGACATCGATGGCTTGCGGGCCGCTGCCACATACGCCCGCGCCATCGGGTCCACTGGTGGCTACGCGGTACATCCGGCCCAGGTGGCGGTTCTCAACGACGTCTTTTCGCCTACCGAGGCCGAGCTTGGATGGGCGCGACGAGTTGTAGAGGCCGCCGAGACCGCCGCCAGAAAGGGGCAAGGCGTGACGAAGCTCGATGGCCAGATGATCGATTTGCCGCTGGTGACCCGGGCCCAGTCCATTATCGCGCGAGGGCCGCTGTCTGGCTGACGTACCGGCATCCCGGCACCGTACAGTGCCTGTGCCCTGCGACCATAATAGCGCCAGCCAATCCGCCGGCATCAGAGCGACATAGGCCGATAGCCCACACGTCGCGGACTGCAGAAGAGATATTTCACGGCTAAAGTCATTGCTTCTGCAAGCGACGAAGGTCAGCCTATCTAAACGATTTTTTGCTAACCTTCCTGTTGCACAAGAGACTACACGAGCGCTGCTAAAGGCCGCAATCTCTGGCCGCACCGCAGCATTCTTGACCATTGATAGACGGCGGCTCTGGGCCGCTTCCGACCGGTAGCACCAAGGGCGGATTGCCGACATTCGCTGCGGGTTCGAAACTCCGACCTGCAGATGTCCGCTTCGGATCTTTACGGCCTCATCTACTCAATCTTGCTGCATCATCCGGGTGGCGACCTGCTTGGTCGTTTCCAAAATGGTTCGCTTGAGAGACATGGCCGTTTTGGTCTCTCGTTGTCCTGTTCGGGTCAGCAAACCGACGGGCCGAGCGATGCTTGGGTCGATCATGGGGCGCATGATGACGGAACGGACAACTGCGTAGGATGCCGTTGATTGGGGGAGGATAGCCACGCCAACGCCTTCGCTTACCATTTCCAACGCAGTGGTCGAGCGCCCCACCTCAAACGTCCATGCGATAGGTTGCCGGCTTTGCGCCATCGCTTCATCAATCAGCAGTCGATTACCCGTGCCACGCACAGGGACGATCAATTCCTCGCCCGCAAGGTCACTCCAAAGGATCGCGTTTTTCGCCGCAAGACGATGAGACGGCGGCATGGCCAGACCGATCCGATCATCGAACAGGGCCTCGAAGGTGGTGGAAGGTTCAAGCATGGGGAGCGAGGATATCCCGAAGTCAGCTTCGCCGCCGGAGACGGCCTCGGCGACCTCGTTGGCGTTACCATCCAGCAACCTTATGCGCGCGGTATGACCGGCGGCACGGAAACGCCGCAACGCTGTGGGAAGCAAGGCGGCGGCAACACTGGGTATGATCCCGACAGTGACAATTGCATTTGTCTGGTAGCCGAAAACCGCGCTTTCGTCTCGCATTGCATGGGCCGTTTCCCTGGCGCTATCCAATATGGCCTCTGCACGTGCCTGCAAACGCTTTGCCGCAAGGGTCGGTTTGACGGCACGGGTTGTGCGCTCGAACAGTTGGGAGTCCAGCGCCTCTTCCAGTTTTTTGATGCGTCGGGTTATCGCGGATTGCGACAGGTTCAGTTTGTCAGCGGCAAGATGGAAAGAACCCGTCTCCTTTACGGCCAAGAACGCTTCTAGGTCATTGAAATCGTAATTGATGCGCATAATGCAATAATTAGACAAACTTGATCATTAGTCAAATAAAACCAGACCGAATATGTTCGCACTTGAAGGAGACCGGGCATGAATAATCTCTACGACATTGTCGTGATTGGGGGCGGAAACGCGGCCCTTTGCGCTGCGATGACCGCCGCAGAGGATGGTGCGAAGGTCTTGATCCTTGAGGCGGCACCCAAAGCCTATCGAGGCGGCAATTCACGCCATACCCGTAACTTTCGTTGCATGCATTCAGGGCCACTAGGGCCGCTGATCGAAAGCTATAGCGAAGAGGAATACTTTGCCGATCTCATGAAAGTCACGGATGGCAAGACCCATGAGGGGCTTGCGCGGATGGCCATTCGCCGTTCCGAAGAATGCCTGCCCTGGATGGAATCTCACGGCGTCCGGTTTCAGCCGTCCCTGTCGGGCACCTTGTCGCTCGCGCGGACCAACGCCTTTTTCTTGGGCGGCGGCAAGGGGTTGGTGAATGCCTATTACCGCACCGCCGCCAAGCTGGGTGTCGATGTCGAGTACGACGCAAAGGTCACCCACCTAGAAGTGGAAGATGGCAAGGTTGTCTACCTAGACTATGTTCAAGGCGAACAGACGCATCGGCTTGCGCCGAAGGCCGTGGTTGTCGCATCCGGCGGGTTTCAGGCAGACATGGACTGGCTTGCGCGGGCATGGGGGCCAGCGGCAAAGAACTTCCTCATTCGTGGTACGCCTTACAATCGCGGCGTTGTTTTGGCGGATCTGCTGGAACAGGGCGTGGAACAGGTGGGCGACCCGACGCAATGTCACGCCGTGGCCATCGACGGGCGGGCGCCCAAGTTCGACGGGGGAATTGTCACACGGCTCGATTGCGTCCCATTTTCCATTGTCGTGAATAAGAATGCAGAGCGGTTCTATGACGAGGGCGAGGATATCTGGCCCAAACGTTATGCGATCTGGGGTCGCCTCGTCGCCACACAGCCCGATCAGGTGGGCTATGTCATCATCGATGCAAAGTCGCTGGAATTGTTCATGCCCTCGGTCTTTCCACCAATCAAAGCGGACACGATCGAAGAGCTGGCACAAAAGATGGGCCTGCCAGCGGACGGGCTGCGCGACACGGTCGATACATTCAATGCAGCCTGCGGCGACACGACGGGTTTTCACCCGACCGACCTTGATGGGGTCTCAACCTCTGGTCTGACTCCGCCAAAAACAAACTGGGCGCGGCCGATCACACAGGCCCCGTTCTATGGCTACTCCCTGCGCACCGGAGTGACCTTCACATATCTGGGGTTGAAGGTGGATGATGCTGCGCAGTGCAGCATGGGCAACCTCCCTGTCCGCAATCTTTGGGCTGCGGGCGAAACCATGGCCGGATCGATCCTGGGAAAAGGCTACTTGGCCGGTTTCGGCATGACCATCGGCACCGTCTTCGGGCGTATCGCAGGGAAAGAGGCGGCAAAATATGCAAACTGATCTGATTCAAGAAGCCCGCCGTCAGGCGGAGATTTGCAACGCCTGCCGCTATTGCGAAGGCTATTGTTCCGTCTTCCCGTCACTCCACGCCAATCGCGCGTTTTCTGATGGGGACATCACGCAGCTCGCCAACCTCTGTCACAACTGCCGGGGGTGCTACTATGCCTGCCAATACACGGCCCCGCACGAGTTTGACTTGAACTTACCTGC
Organism: Marinovum sp. J2-8; assembly: GCF_055808435.1. Taxonomy (NCBI): domain Bacteria; kingdom Pseudomonadati; phylum Pseudomonadota; class Alphaproteobacteria; order Rhodobacterales; family Roseobacteraceae; genus Marinovum; species Marinovum sp. J2-8. The sequence goes on from NZ_JBVVRZ010000004.1 coordinate 275,785, forward strand.
CGCATTGGCGGAGGTTCGACACGACAGCTGGGAGGAATTGGCCTATCCAAGCGTGGTCGCGCGCCAGTTCCAAAAGAACGGCATGGCCGTCGCCATTGCAGCAACGCTTTGTTTTGCAGTGCTATTCGCTTTGGCCAAATGGATCGGGCTGAGGGAAGGCGAAGGATTCTATGCGGTCATGTCGCACAATCTGATGGTCGCCATATTTGCACCTGCCTTCCTGTTCCCACTGGCTAGTCTCGTCGTTAGTCTGCGGCGTTACTGGTCAACCGTCGACGGGAAACCCGTCACGTTCAACCATATCAAGCAGGCCTTCGGAGCAGTTGCCAACATGCGCAACCTTGCGGGCGGCCATGGCGACGGCTGCAATTTTGAGGACGAGGATCGCTTCACCCAGGCCCGTCGTACTGCGCACCAACTTGTGCTTTATGGGTTCCTGCTGTGCTTCGCCAGCACCTCGTCTGGGACCATTTTGCACTACGTCTTCGACCTGCCTGCCCCCTACGGCCTGTTTTCGCTGCCCAAGTTGTTGGGGATCCCTGGTGGCCTGATGATGACTTTCGGCGCTATCTGGCTGTTCCATCTCAAACTCAAGGCTGATCCTGAACTTGGAGCCAAGGCTGCGCGAAGCGGTGAGTTCGGGTTCATCGCGCTCCTAGGCTTCGTCGGATTCAGCGGGCTTGCTCTTTATGGGCTTGGCGCAACGACTTTGATGCCGGTCATACTGGCCCTGCATCTGGGCTCGGTCCTCGCGTTTTTCCTTCTGACGCCCTACACGAAAATGGCCCACGGGTTCTATCGCCTTGCCGCGTTGGTGCGCGACGCACAGCGCAAGGGGGCCTAGCGCGATGTTGAAAGCCCTTCCCGGCCTGCGCGGCAACATTTGCAAAATGCCGATTTGTCCTGCAACCTTTGACTACGCTGACCTCTTGATCGCCATATTACAACGAATGTCGGCGATGCGGGCTGCGAGCGCCGCATCATAGAAGCACTGTGAGTGGCAGCTTCACTAATTGGGTTTCTGGGTCAAGCTCGTTTTCCTTGTTTATTTTGGGTCATTGTCGCTCATCCGGGTCACGCTTCTCTTCGCAGTCTTGTTGATGCCGCGATAGCACCGCTGCACGCATATGTCGGATCGGCAGTGGAGAGCCTTGCTTGGAGACGCTCTTCAAGGTGCGCAGCAGCCATTTTCGGCTTCTTCCACAGACCTCGTCCGGTGAGGGACGACCCCGTCAGGTTAGGTGGTTGGCGTATCAGATCATGCTGTGCCCTCCACCTGTGCCAGACGGAATTCTGTGCCATCTGCCCACATCCGGTGGAGCAAAACGGCGAGTTTGCGGGCGACAGCAACGACAGCACGACGGCGGCCTTTGGTGCGGATCAGCCTCATGCCCCAGGATTTGATCTGCGACCCGGCCATCGTGCGCATCAGAAGCGCATTGGCCGCTGCGTAGAGCGTTGCACGGACATCTCGGTCGCCTGCCTTCGATATGCGGCCAGGATTGTCGTGTTCACCCGACTGATATCGTCGCGGTGTCAGTCCAAAATGCGCGGCAACCATGCGGGAGCGCTTGAAGCGAGCGGGATCATCGACAGCAGCCTTGAAGGTCAAAGCGGCAATAGGGCCGACACCCGGCACAGTCATCATGCGCATGCATACGTCATCGTGGCTTGCCGCGCGTTTGACCCGCCAGTCAAGTTCCAGAAAGTGCTGATACAACACGAGCCGCGCATCAAGGAGTGGCACCAGCGCATGTGCCAGAACATCGTCCATTTCGATCATAGGTCTGACGATGCCGTCAAAGCTGCCATGCTTCACAGTCTTGGGCAGGCGGATCCCGAAGATCTTCAGCAGCCCCCGTACCTCATTGGCAAGATCAATCGTTTTGTTCAGCAGCGCTTTGCGAGTACTAAGCAATGCCCGAACACCATGGGCTTCACGGCTCTTCATGTGGACTGGGCTGAACCAGCCAGTGCGCAGGATTTGCGCAATACCACGCGCATCGTTCTTATCCGTCTTGTTGCGCATGGCCGACAGCGCGGCGTTCACTTGACGCGCTTCCATGCATACAACGTCAAGACCTTCTGCCTTGAGGCCGAAGTACAAATGCTGACTCATGGTGCCTGCTTCGAAGCCGACCCGTTCAATCGGATATGGAAAAACGGCAAGGCACTCTGCGATTTCTTTGACCTCACAAAGCAGTTCCCGCTCCAACAGCACCGCCCCTTTGGTATCGACGATACAAACCGCACACGACCGCAGCGACACATCTAAACCAGCATAGTATTCCATCATCTATCTCCCTTGTTCACAGCTATGCTGTGATCCTATCGGGAGCTCGACCTCAGAACAGAGGGCAGCCCAATTACGCATGCTTCGGGCCGTTCGCGTCCATCAACACCAACCGGCAGGAAGCGGAATTTTGCTGCACGATGCGCCAAGGTCTGGAATGTTCGGCAAGCTTTCAATGGGAGGAGGCAAGATTTGGCCAAGAACGAGGTGAACGCTGATGCCGTTTCATCCAAACTCCTTGTATCGGTTGCGCAATGCTGATGCGGGTTTGATCGCTTTGGGAGTCAAATGCCTGTTGATTGGGGCGACACGCCTGCCTGCCAATCGACGACGAAGCGCACGAATATCCGTGTTAGGCTCTCGCGTCTTGATGTGTCCGGCCAGACCGCGAAGATCCCCAGCGGTATCAACCGCCAATCTGGCAGGAGGCGCACCAGCCTTCCCTCGGCCTCACCCCGGGCGGCAAGATGTTCGGGCAGGACCGTCGCGCCAAGGTTCTGGCAGGTGAAATGATAAAGTGCATCGATGGTGTCAGCCTCCAGGCGAGCCTGGCCCAGCACCTTGACCGTGTCGCCCCCTGGTCCGGTCAGCGTGGTGTATTCGGACCGGTGTTTGTAACGGAGCCAGTCCCAGTCCTCCAGCTCTGAGGGATGCAACGGGCGCGGTCGGGCGGCGGCATAGCCCGCCCCCGCAACCAAGGCGCGGGCGCTCTCGCCAAGCTTGCGCGACATCATCGAACTGTCATCCAGCCATCCGGCCCGGATGTTCACGTCATACCCATCCTCCAGCAGATCGGTGCGGCCATCAGTGAAACTGACCGACAGCGCGACCTGCGGGTGGCGGCGCACAAATTCCGCTATGGCCGTGGCCAGCGTGGACGAGGACATGAAAGCCGGCATGGACACCCGCAGCGCGCCCACCGGTTCCAGCGACAGGGCGTTCAATTCGTTCAACCCGGTCTCCGCGCTGCGCAGCATCTCGGCCGCGCGGGCATAGAACATACGCCCCTCGTTGGTCAGGGCGATTTTGCGTGTGGTGCGATACAGCAATGTCACGCCAAGGAAATCCTCCAGGTCCGACACAGTCTCACTGATGCGGGATGGCGCAAGGCCGATCGCCTTGGCCGCGGCACGGAACGACCCCTCGTCGACGACTCTTGCAAAGATCGCCATATGGCGCAGATGCTCGATCATTGTTCCGCTGACCCGAATTATGACTTCCGAAAACAAGCAATACCCGGATCAATGCGGTAGGGATAGATGTTCTTTGCAACACGACGGAGCATCGACATGAACGCGAGCACATTCTTCAAGACGGAAAACGCCGAACGCTATCTGGGCACGCTGTGCAAGCATTTCGGCCACAAGGTTCCGGTCTCTTTCGAGCCCGGAGCGGGCCACATCGAACTGCCCTTTGGACAGTGCGATCTGCGCGCCGACACCGATGGCCTGCGCCTGACCGCCATCGCCGCGGACACGCCCGAACTCGACAAGACGATTGAGGTGATCACCAACCACCTTGAACGCTTCGCATTCCGCGAAAACCCGGACCTGACCTGGAGCCGGGCCGAATCCACCGGGGCCTGACGTCGGCCCAAACTCTTTCCATTCCAGGACACGCCCGAACACGCCCCACCCCGGAGCGCGAACAGAGAGGGCATGTCCAAACACCCCGAGGAGACCACAATGAAACTGACCCAACTTCTTGCCTCAGCGTCGATCGTCGCCACTCTGCCGTTTGCGGCGCAAGCCGACAGTGCGGAGAACAAGGCCTTTGTTCTCGAAGCGCTGGAAAACACGCTGCTGGCGGGCGATGTCGAAGCCGTTGACCAGTATTTTTCCGAAGACATCATCCAGCACAACGAGATGTTCGCCAGCGGCATCGAAGCGCAAAAAGGCGTCGTCGGCTTTCTCGCAGGCAGCGGCACCTTCAAGGCGGACTACGTCCGCGTAATCGCGGATGATGACATCGTGGCCGTTCATGCCCGCTATGAGGGCTTTGGCGAAACAGCGATGATCGCTTTTGACGTCTTCCGCGTCGAGGACGGCAAGATCGCCGAGCATTGGGACAACCTGATTCCCGAGGCCGCACCGAACCCCTCGGGCCGCACCCAGATCGACGGCGCGACTGAAATCACTGACTTGGATAAGACCGAGGCCAACAAGGCGCTGGTCGAAGAATTCATCACCAAATCCCTGATCGAACATGCCGAGGTGAATATCACCGACTACATCAGCCCGGTTACTTACATTCAGCACAACCCGATGGTCGCTGACGGGCTGGAAGGCTTTGGTGCCTTCATGGCGCAGATGGCCGAACAGGGCATCAGCATGGATTACACCCAGGTCAATCAGGTGATCGGCGAAGGCAACTTCGTGCTGACCCTGTCCGAGGGCGCCCTCGGCGGTGAACCGACTGCCTTCTACGACCTCTTTCGCGTCGAGGACGGGCTGATTGTGGAGCACTGGGACGTCATTGCCCCCATGCCCGGCCCGGACGCCCCGCACAACGAAGCTGGCAAATTTTGATCACCCCGCCCCTCAAGGAGCACGACATGAACCGCAGAACACTTTTGAAAACCTCGATTGGCGCAGCGCTCGCCACAATTCTCGCACAACACGCAGGAGCACAGACAATGGACGACCAGACACAAGCCAGCTTTGACACCGTCATGGCCTTTATGGGCGCGATGGGATCGGGCGACATGGAAAAGATGAGCGCGCTGATGGCCGACGACATGGTGTGGCACAACGAAGGCGACGAAAGCCTGCCGTGGATCGGTGGCGCGGAAGGGAAAGAGAATATCTTTGAATTCCTCGGCGTGTTTTCCGAGAACCTTCAGACGACCAAGTGGGAAAACACCGACGCCTTCGCCTCGGGTGACACGGTTGCCGTCTTTGGCAAGATGAACGGCATCACGCCCCATTCAGGCAAGGAAATCGGCGAATTCACCTTTGCCCTGCGGGCTAAGGTCCGCGATGGCCAAGTAGTGCTGTGGCACTGGTTCGAGGACAGCTTTGCCGTCAGTCAAGCCTACCACGGTTGATCTGCATACCCTTGGCAAAGCCGTCGGTTCTGGCGGCTTTGCCCATCGCTTCGGATAGAGGACAGACCATGACGACCTATGCCGTTACCGCCGTTTCGGGCCAGCTTGGCCATGAGATCGCCCGCAAACTGATTGACATGCCGGGCGGCGCGCCCGTCATCGGGCTGGCCCGCACGCCCGCCAAGGTCACCGATCTTGGTGTCGAGGTACGCCCGGGCGACTACGATCAACCGGATCAATTGAAAGCCTCGCTGGAGGGGGTCAACGCGCTGGTGATCGTCTCGGGCATGGCCCCACCCGAGGACCGCATCCAGCAGCACCGCAACGTGATCGACGCCGCCCGCGCCGCAGGTGTGCAGAAGCTGGTCTACACCAGCATTATCGGCTCCGAACAGGACACGCGCTTTTCGCCGGTGGTGCAAAGCAATCGGCAGACCGAGGCGGACATTCGCGCCAGTGGTCTGGACTGGGCCATTGGGCGCAACGGCATCTATATTGAGCCCGATGTCGAATACATCGACAGCTACAAGGCCCGCGGTGAGATCGCCAACAGCGCAGGAACCGGCAAATGCGGCTACACCACGCGGTCGGAACTTGCCCATGCCTATGCCGCTCTGCTGACGCGCGACGATCTGAACGGCGGGACCTATGACTTGAACGGCACGCCGATCACGCAAGGAAGACTGGCAGGCTACCTGAACCGCACTTTCGGCACCGACCTGACCTACCGCGAGATGACCTCCGAAGATTTCGTCGCCGACCGCAGCACCGAGCTGGGCGATTTCATCGGCCCGATCATCGGCGGCATCTACGAGGGCATTCGCCAAGGTGCCTATGACCGGCCGGGTGACTTTGCAAAGGTCACCGGTTGCCCGCACCAATCTTGGGAAGATTATTTTTCCTCGCTCCGCGCCTGAGCGCGACGGAACTCCTGCGCTGCAGCGTATCACCACCAACCCGTCTATGGGGTCGCCGCCGCGACCAATCCAAGAAAGGCAACAGACATGCTGTCACGATTTTCTCCCTACTGGCTCTGGGCGCTGATGGCGCTGCCGGGCCTCGGCATCCTTGCAAGCATCCTGGGCGCGGCGGATGCCGAGGCCACCGGTGCTGCCATCCACGCGGCGCTGCACCCGACCGGCGAATTCGGCGCGCGCTTCATGATCATCGCCATGCTGGCCTCGCCGCTGGCGCTGGTGTTCAAGGGCTGGCGCGGCCCGCGCTGGCTGAAGAAAAACCGCCGCTACTTTGGCGTCGCGGCCTTTTTCTACGCGCTGGCGCATACGGTGCTGTATCTCGTCGACCTTGGCAGCGCGCAGAAGGTGATCGCCGACCTGCCGAAATTCTACATCTGGACCGGCTGGATCGCTTTCCTGATCTTCGTGCCGCTGGCCGTGACCTCTTCGGACTACCTTGTTCGAAAGATGGGCCGCACCTGGAAAACGCTGCAGCGCACGACCTATGCCGCCGCTGTCCTGACACTGCTACACTGGGCAACGCTGCACGACTGGGGTGGTCTCGGCCCTGCACTGGTGCATTTTGTCCCGCTCGGCCTGCTGGAGGGCTACCGCTTCTGGTACTGGTACTTGCGCCCGCGGGTGGCGTGACCGAAGGACAACTGACGGCATTGCCAACTTGTTCGTCAGACATGACCGGGCTATTTTAGCGGTATGAGAATTCCGACCAGTTTGCCTCGCCTTAAGGGCTTCCGCTACCCTCGCGAGATCATCGCTTACGCTGTTTGGGCGTACCACCGCTTCGCGCTGAGCACGGCTGACGTTGAAGACTTGCTGGCTGAGCGGGGCGTGATTGTCAGCCGGGAAGCCGTCCGGTTGTGGGTCAATCGGTTTGGTCGCCATTTCGCGAACTGCATCCGGCGTGATCGCCCTCGTCCCAACGACAAATGGCATCTCGACGAAGTCGTTGTTCCGATCCGCGGCAAGAAGCACTGGCTGTGGCGCGCAATGGACGCGAACGGCGAGGTTCTCGATATACTTGTGCAAACGCGCAGAAGTGGAAAGGCAGCAAAGAGGTTTTTCAAAAGGCTGGTAGTTCAGTTCGGCGCGCCGAGGGTCGTGATCACGGATAAATTACGCAGCTACATCAAGCCGATCAAAACGCTGGCGCCGGACGCTGACCACCGCGCTCACAAGCGATTGAATAACGCAATTGAAGGGTCTCACAGGCTGACACGAAAGCGAGAGAAGATACTCGGGCGGTTCAAATCTCACCGGCAAGCACAGAGATTCCTGACCGCACATGACCCGATCAACCTGATCTTTCGTCCCCGCCGTTACAAACTCACCGCAACATCATACCGCCACGCTCGTCACGACGCGTTCAGCCTCTGGGCCGACTACACCGCCGAAATGGTGACGTGATCGACCGAACATCAGAACTTTAAAATCCAAGAACAACAACTTGGCAATCCCCCCCGCGTCATTCACCTGGGCCGGGATGATCCAGAAAAGAAGTAGAAGGCTGAACAGGACAATCACGATCCCAAGGATCAGATCGGTCGCAAAACCCGGCGACGTGGTGCCGCCGGGCCCTTCGGGAGAACGTGACATCGCGCCCTACTCCGAAATAAAGTCGAGCAGACCACGATAGGCCCGGACGTCGGAGGCGATGCCATCGGCGGTCTCAGTCCCGGTCTTGAATGTCTCGAAGCCGCGGAACTTGTTGTTCACGAAATCCTTGAACGTGTCGGATTGCACGGCTTGCGCCAACGCGGATTCCAGCGTCGCCACGGCGTCGGCATCCATGTCGTTCGGCCCAAAAAACACCGCGGCCTCAACGGCGCTGACGCCATAGCCAAGCGCGTCCAGCGTCGGAATGCCGGGATGCTCCTCGATGCCTTCGGGGTTCAGGGCGGCGACGACCTTCAGCGCGCCGTCTTCCATCATCGGCAGCGCGTTCGAGCCCGAAAACGCCAGGTCCACGTGACCACCAAGCACCGCCTGCCGCGCACCGGCCCCGCCCCGGGTCGGCACGATATTGACAGCGATGTCTTCCTTTTTGCCGACATATTGCATGATTGCCCGGTCCAACGGGATGATCGACGCATAGTTGATCCAGCCACGTTCCTTGGCGGTTTCAAGCATAACCGCCTGAAAAATACAGTTGCTATAGCACCTCGATCGCGGCTGGTTTGATTGTGGTCAACAAATGCTGGTGCGCCTCGGCGTGGGTCATGTAACCCGGCGGCGGGAAATCCATTTCCAGATCCCAGCCATCCCCGGTCTCGGCCATATTCGCCAGTACCCGCGCATCAAGCTCGGCCTGGACAGTGGCATATGCCGGATCATCCACCAGATTGAATACCTCGTCTGGATCGTTGATCTGATCAAACAAATACAACGGCCGGTCCTTTTTGCGGACATAAAGCCATTCCGGGGTGCGAATGCCGCGTTCGGGTTTGACGTGCCGTTCCGGGCGGCCGCCAAAATCGGCCTTCATCACCTGATATTGCACATGATCGCGCGTGGCGGTGTCGGGGCCGTCCCGCAACAGCGAAAGGTAACTGCGGCCCTGCACATCCTTTGGCACCTCAAGCCCGCATACCTCAAGCAGGGTTGGCATAGTGTCCACCGCCACATCAACAAGCGACGAGACGCGTTTGTTTTGCGCGACTTTTCCGGGATAGCGCACCATCAAAGGCACATGCGCCGAACTGCGATAGGCCTGTCGTTTCAAACCGCAATATGACCCATGCTGCCCCAGCATGTCCCCATGATCCGAGAAAAAGATCACCAATGTATCTTCGGCCAATCCCTTGGCATCCAACCAACTGAGCAGCCGGCCAACGTTGAAATCGATATTCGAAATCATGCCGTAATATTCCGCCACGAATTTGCGAATTTGCTGTTCGGTTTCAATTTCGCGGTCCTGGCCTTCGATTTTGTCAGCTTTGGACCGTTCGCCAAACCGGTCATCGCCATCAAAATCCAGCAAGGTGCGTTCCTGCGTCCGGCGCTTTTGCAGCTCGGGATTGGGGGTGCCTTTGGGCAGGGTGATCGCATCGGGATCATACATGTTGCGCCAGTTTTCCGGCATATCCATCGGGAAATGCGGCGGGCCAAAACAGATATAGGCGTAAAAGGGATCATCGCTTTCGGACTGTACTTTGTCCATGAACTCAATGGCGTGATCGGTCTGAAAATCCGGTTCATAGCGTTTGCAATGATAGGGTTGATCGGTGTCGCGGTAAAAAATCGCGTCCATATATTGATGGCCGCGATTGTAACCGACAAAATGGTCAAACCCCATCCTGTCCGGGCCCGGCGGCACAAATCCCGGCTTGGGGCCGCCAAACAGATGCCATTTTCCGATATAGCCGGATTGATATCCGATGCTGTTCAGATAGGGTGCCAGCGATGGCTGATCGGTGTTGATCGGGAAATGGTTTGAATACAGCCCGGCCTCATGCGCGTATTTCCCGGTCAAGAGCGATGCCCGAAACGGCGTGCACAGCGGATAGGACGTGAATGCCTCATCAAAACACACGCCCTCTTGGGCCAGCCGGTCGATATTGGGGGTTTTGACATCGGGATTGCCGGAACATCCCATGCAGTCGTACCGCATCTGATCGGCATAGATCATCAGAATATTGGGTTTTTTGCTCATGGTTTTGCCCTCAGAACGTTCAAGGTATGGATTTTCACCGGGGTCATTTGGCCCGGATGGCGCGCAGCCAACCAAGCGATTGATCGGTGTCAGTGGTAGGTTTGTACTCTGCCCCCAGCGGGGCGCTGTATCCAAGGCCAGCGATCACTTCAAAGATATGGCTGTAATTCACTTCGCCATGGTTCGGCGGGCCGCGATCGGGCACCGAGGCGATTTGAACATGCCCGATCCGCGGCAACAGGTCAGCCAACCGATGGGACAGGTCGCCCTCCATCAGCTGAACGTGATAACAGTCGAACATCAGCTTGATATTGGCGGCGGCGACGGCATCGAGGATCGTGACGGCCTGATCGGTTGTGGTCAGGAAATACCCCGGCGCATCATAGACATTCAGCGGCTCGATCAGAATGTCGATGCCGGCAGGGCGCGCAAGATCGCAGGCATAGTTCAGATTGGCGACAAAGGTGTCATGCGCTGCAGGGCCAGAGGCGAAGCCGGCCATCACATGAATATTCCGTGCCTTTATCTGGCTTGCATAGGTGACGGCCTCGTCAATCGCGGCGCGGGCCTCAGCCTCGCGACCGGGGAGCGCGGACAGGCCGTTTTCGCCCGCCGCCACATCGCCGCGACTTGTGTTCAGGCCCAGCATGGCCAGCCCGGTTTGATCCAAGGCGGCGCGCACATCCGCCGCCGCCACATCATAGGGCCAGTGGCATTCCACCGCGTCAAAACCTGCGGCATGGGCCGCATGAATGGCTCCGGGCAAAGGCCGGTCGTTCCAGAGAAATCCAAGGTTGGCCGAAAATTTCATACGTCCCACTCCACATCGAATTTGGTGATCAGCGCCTGCACCTGGGGTTCGGTCAGCGCGCGCGGCATCAATCCCCGGGTCATCATCGCCAAACGCGCGGTATCCTCTAACTCTTCTATGGCGTTGCAGGTGGCTTCGATATCCTTGCCCGCCACCACGGGGCCATGATTGGCCAACATTACCGCGCTGCGTTTGCCCGCCAATCCGCGCACGGCATCGCCCATCGCCGGATCCCCCGGCAAAAAGAACGGCAGCAATGTCACCTTGCCCAGCCGCATTATCCCATAGGGCGTCAGCGGCGGCAGAAAATTGTCAGGGTCGACATCCGGCATCATCGACAAAGCTACGGAATGACAAGAATGCAGATGCACCACCGCGCCTGTTGTGCTGCGGGTGTCATAAGACGCCGAATGCAGCGGCATTTCCTTGGTGGGGCTGTCCCCGGCGATATGGCGGCCCTGTCCATCAAACCGGCTAAGCCGCCCTGGATCAAGCCGGCCAAAGCTGGTTCCGGTCGGGCTGACCAACAGCCCGCCATCGGGGGTGCGCGCCGAAATATTGCCGGTCGATCCCCCCGTCAGCCCCCGGTCAAACATCGACCGGGCCAGCAGGCACATCTGATCTCTGAGTGCGTTTTCCTGGCTCATTCCGCCCCCAGCCGCATTTGCGCATCGCTAAAAAAGCTCTCGGTGCCGAAGTTGCCCGATTTCAGGGTCAGGGCGATCTGATGCCCGCCCGATTGACAGAACGTCCAGGGCACCCCCGGCGCAATTTCGGCACCTATATCAAGCTGGGCCACTCCAAGCGCCTTGGTCACTGCGCCCGAGGTTTCGCCCCCCGCCACAATGACCCGCCGCGCCCCATGATCGCGCGCCGCAATGGCACAGGCGGCCAGCGCCTGTTCGATCATCTCGCCGGTGCGGGCGACGCCGATTTTGTTCTGCGCCGCTTTGACCCGCGCGGGGTGGGCGGTGGCATAGATCAGCGGCGCCCGGTCCAAATCCTGGGCGGCCAACCAATCCAGCGGCGCGGCGATGCCGTGGTCGGCGATGGCCAGCGGATCAAGCTGAAACGCCGCTGCGCCGGTCGCGATATAGTGGGCCACCTGTGCGTTGGTCATTGCCGAACAGCTGCCAGACAGGACAATCGTGCCGGTCCCAATCGCCGGGGTTGCCCTTTTGGCCGCGTCTTTGGACAGGGTGCCATCGGCCAGATACAGCGCGGGCAAAGGCATGGCAATTGCGCTGCCCCCGGTGATCAGGGGCATGTCACGACAGGCTGTTGCGATGATTTGCAGGTCTTTGTCCGCCACCGCATCTACCACCACATGCGCCACCCCTTCGGCCCCAAGCGATGCCAGCTTGCCACGCAGCGCCTGGGCCCCGGTTGCCACGGTCAACCGATCCGCCAACCCAACCGGGCGCGTCACCTGGGGCGCAAGCAGCCGCATCAGATTGCTGTCCTGCATCGGTGTCAGGGGGTGATCCTTCATCGGGCTTTCCGACAACGGTTGTTGTCCGACAAAGAGATTGCCCATAAACACCGCCCGCCCGTTTTCCGGGAAGGCCGGGCAATAGATGGTTTGATCGGTGCCCAGATCGGTCATAAGAGCCTCGGCCACCGGGCCGATATTGCCCTTGGCCGTGCTGTCAAAGGTTGAGCAATATTTCCAGAAAAACCGTTTTGCGCCCGCCGCTTGCAACCATCTGAGCGCGGCGCGGGTTTCTGCCACTGCCTCGGTCACCGAGGCGGTGCGCGATTTCAGGGCGATCACCTCGAATGCGGCGGTGTCGGTTGGCGGTGTGGTGGGCACCCCGATCCGAAGCGACACCCGCACGCCGCTGCGCGCCAGCAATCCGGCCAAATCCGTGGCCCCGGTGAAATCATCCGCGATGCAGCCCAGTATCGTTGTCATGGCCCTATGCCTCGCCCGGGAGGGTCAGCCCGGCATTGCGCGCATAGACTTTGGCCACCGCTGCATCGTCTTCACCGCCATGGCCCATGCCCGCCGCGGCCACGAATTGTTGCAACGCGGTTGCCGTGATGGGGGCGCTGAATTGCGCGGATTTGGCAATATCAAGCACAATCCCAAGGTCTTTGGGCCAGATATTGACCGAACTCAGCGGCGTGTAATCCCCGGCCACAATATGCGGCGCGCGGTTTTCCAGCATCCAGCTGGTGCCAGGCGCATTTGCTGATCACCTCGACGAATTTGTCGGGTGTCACACCCTGGGTCATGCCAAAGGTCAGCGCCTCGGCCATGGTGGCGATATGCACACCTGCCAACAGCTGGTTGACGGCCTTCATTGCGCTGCCAGCACCAGCCGCATCGCCCAGCTCGAAAACCGTTTCGGCAATGCTGTCCAACAGCGGGCGCGCGGCGGCGAATGTTGCGGATAAGCCCGAGGCCATGATGCTGAGCTGGCCCGAAGCGGCCTTGGCCGCCCCGCCCGAGATCGGCGCATCCAGATAAAGCACACCCGCATCCGCGCAGCGCGCCGCCATATCGCGGGCAAAGGCGGGCGGTACGGTGGCACAGGCCAACACCACCGCACCGGGTTTCAGCTGGTCAACGATCCCGGCATCGCCAAACAGAACGCTTTCGGTTTGGGCGGCGTTCAGCACCACGACAGCCACCGCATCCAGAGTGCCGGCCACCGCAGCCAAAGCGCCGGTTTGGCCGCCCTCGGCCTGAAATCTGGCGACCTGATCGGGATTGATATCCGCGCCCCAGACGCGATGCCCGCGACGAAGCGCCGCACCTGCAATGCCAAATCCCATCGAGCCCAAGCCAATGACGGCTACATTCATTTTCATATTGTCTTCTCCATGGTTCAGCCCGTTCCCAAAACCGACCACAGCATGCGCAGCGAGGTCAGAAACAGGAACAGAGCAAAAAGTTTCTTGAGCCGGTCCGGGTTGAGGCGATGCGCCAGATGAGAGCCATGCGGCGCGGTGAATACGCTGGTCGAAAAGATCAGGATCGCGGCGGGCAGGTTGACATAGCCGATGGAAAACGGCGGGCGCGCCGGCTGGCCCAGCCCGGACCAGATGAAGCCCGACACCGCGGGCACCGCGATCACCAATCCAAACGCCGCCGCTGTGCCCACCGCCCGATGCACCGGCACCGAGAACATCGTCAGGATCGGCACTGACAACGTGCCGCCGCCAATCCCCATCAGCGCCGAGAACAGGCCAATCCCCGACGGGATGGACGATTTGGCAACCCGATTGCGGGGCAACCCATTGGACAGGGTGATCTTTTTCGGCAAGGCCATGTTGAGCGCGACGATCATCGCGACCACGCCAAAAAACAACGTCAGAAAACCAGAGGACACAAAGCGCGACAGAACGCCCCCCACCAACGCGCCGGCACAGATCAGCGGCGCCCAGGCCCAAAGCATTTCCACGTCAATCGCGCCTTTGCGGTGGTGTGACCGGGCCGAAGCAATCGAAGTTGGGATGATCGTGGCCAGCGATGTGCCAACGGCCAGGTGCATGGCCACGGCGGTGGGCACGTCCAACAAGTCAAACAGCCAAAACAACACCGGCACGATGACAATGCCGCCCCCGACCCCCAAAAGACCGGCCAACACCCCGGCAACCGCGCCGGTCGCCAAGAGCCCGACAATCAATGCGGCCAGCATGGCGGCAGAATACTGATCGGTCATCATGCGACATCCTTCATGAATTCAGCAATAATTTCATTGGTTTGCGCGTTGTTCCAAACCATCTGATGGGTGCCGTCGATCAATTGAAATCGGCAGTTGGGAATGCGGCGGGCCATCGCACGCTGGGCGGCGACAGGGGCCTGGCCATCCTGTTGTCCGGCCAGAACCAGCGTTGGCGCGGTGATGTTCGTCAGCCGGTCAAAGGTGTCATGACACGCGCGCGCCGCCAATTGCCGCCGTCGCCCGATGGCGGCGCCGGGTTCATCGGCAAAGCGCGTCTGCGCCGCGACGCGGGCGGTGATCCGGGCGGCGGCCTCTTTGGGGTGGGTGGCCTGCCAGTCGGGGGTAAAGCCAAGATCGACGATCTCCAATCCCTTGCGGGCGCGTTCGCGCGGCGGCAGGTCGGCAAGGTTCTGGATCGGATAGGAGGATCCCCCTTCCCCGCCCGCCGTTGTGGCCACCAAAGCCAGCTTTTGCACGCGCTTGGGCCAGCCCAGCGCGATTTCCTGGGCCACCATGCCGCCAAAGGAGTACCCAACAATGCGCACGCGATCCCAGCCGTAAGCGTCCAGAATGGCGATGGCATCCTCGGCATAGTCCTGCATGCTGTAGGGCCTGTCGGGTTTGTCGCTTTGGCCCATGCCGCGTTGATCATAACTCAGCACCTCAAATTGCGCGGCCAATGGCCCGTTCAGTGGCGTTTTGCGCTTTCGAAGGTCTGCACCGCTGCCTGTCAGGAACAAAAGCCGTGGCCCGGCCCCGGCAACGCCGGTCATAAAGCGCAGCCCATTCACGACAACCGGTCTCATTCTGCCAGCTCGTCAATTGGCGTGTCGGTGGTCGATTGACGGGCTGGGGATAGGCGCGCGGCCTGAAGTTTTTTCCAGATCCTCTGACCCGAGATCAGCACAGCAATCGCGAGAAACGCAATGGCCCAGGGGCGTTGGAAAAAGATCAGCCAACCGCTGTTGGACAAAAGCAGGCTTTGGCGGAATGCCTCTTCGGCACCGGGGGCCAGCACAAAGGCGATGATAAACGCCGCAGGCGAAAAATCATGTTTGCGCATCAGATACCCCAGCAGCCCCGCCGCGCACATGATCATGATATCAAAGATATTTGTGCGCGCGGAATAGGCCGAGATGATGCAAGTCAGAAAGATGTAAGGATAGATCAGACGCGGCGGCACCATGGCGATGACCCGGCCCACAAGGGGACTTCCAAAGTAGCCAATGACCCCGTAAAGCGCGATGCCAAGCAATCCGGCGGCAAACAGACCAAAGATCAGCTCTCTTGAGGTGTCAAAGATCGACGGGCCGACCGGGATGCCATGGATCAGGAACACACCGATCAGGATAGCAGCAATTGTGCTGCCGGGAACACCCAGCGCCAACAGCGGAATCATCGTCGGGCCGGACACGGCGTTGTTGGCGGATTCCGGGGCGGCGATGCCTTCGACAATGCCGGTGCCCCATTTCTCGGGGTTTTTTGAGCGGCGTTTTTCTTCGCCATAGGCGGCGAAACCGGCAACGGCGGATCCAAGCCCGGGCAGAATGCCAATAACAGACCCAATCAAGGATAAGCGCAGCATCACCGGCAGGCACCGGATGAATTCCGGCATGGTGAAACGCGCGGCATCGGGATCGTCGCTGGGCGCGTTTTTCTGGTGCGTTTGCTGTTTGCGGGCGCTTTCGATCTGAATCGCCAGTTCGGACAACACGAAAATCCCCAGCAACAGCGGAATCAGCGCAAGACCGGATTGAAATTCAAGCACGCCAAAATCCAAACGTGGTTCGGACGAAATCGGATCGATGCCAATCATCGCCACCAAAAATCCAAGCACCGTTGCCAACAGCCCCTTGATGATCGAATTGCCGGTGACCGAGCTGATCACGATAAAGGCCATCATATAGACCGCGAAATATTCCGGCGGGCCAAAGGCTTCGGTCACGGACGCAATGGCCACAGCACCAAAGATCAGGATGAGTTCGCCCACGGTATCGCCGATGACCGAGGCAATTGTCGCCACTTTCAGCGCCTTGCCGGTTTTGCCGGCGCGCGTCATCGGATAGCCATCGCTCAGGGTGGCCGCCGAGGCCGCCGTGCCCGGCGTGTTGAACAGGATTGCGGAAATCGAGCCGCCGAACCGGCCGGATTTGCCGATCACATACAAAAATGCCAGCGCGGACAGCGGATCAAGGTAAAATGTCACCGGCACCAGCATCGCAATCGCGGCCGCCGCCGTCAGCCCCGGAATGGCGCCAACAATCACCCCGACAAAGGCCGCCAGAACAACAAATCCAAGCGCTGTCGGGTTGGAAAACAGATAAGCAAATCCGTTGAGAATATCCATGGTTTTGCTCCTACCAGATTAGATAATTGGAAATGTCGAGGATGGTTCCGGGCGGGTCGTAGATGCCCATGCCTTTGATAAACAACAGGTAAAATACGATCGCGCAGGCCAAGCCATTGGCCAGTGACAGCCGCCAGGAATTGGCAAACAGGCGAAAGATGACAACGCCGCCGATCGCCGTGGCCAACAAGTAGCCAAGCCATCCAATCATCAGCCCCGACAGCACCGCCAGCATCAGCATCGGCCCTGCCTGAACCAAAAGGTTTCTGGCCGTGATGTCATGCGATGTTTCTTCTGGGTCTGCTGTGCGCCAATCGACCAGCATCAAAAGCAACGTCAGCCCAATCGTAGCAATCGCAACCGACACCGGCACCAAACGCGGCCCGATTGAATCCGCAAACCCCGCCGGAATCTTGATTGCCTCAAAAAGAAAAACCAACCCAAACACAAGGATAACTACATTGGTCAGCCAGCCAATATTTCGATCCACTTTTTGACTCCCCCACTGTCATTCCAAAAAAACTGAAAGGCCCGGGCGTCCCCTATGCGCCCGGGCCATCCGGCTTAGTTTCCGTTCAGTTGCGGAAGGATTTTGCGAACGTTTTGCTGAATTGTCTCGGCTTGGGCCGGTCCTTCGGACGCGGGTACAAAGGCCACCGGGAACAACAGCTTATCCATCGCCGCCTGATAGCTTTCGCTGGCGGTGGCCTGTTCCACGGCCGCGGCTAGGGTGGCAAGCACATCGTCGGGCACATCCGCCGGTGCCAGAACGCCAACCGGGCTGTCAATCGCGATGTATTCGATGCTTTCTTCGCCTGCTGCGGGCACCTCTTGGTCAATCAGATCGGCCTTGCTCTGGCGCAACACCCCCAAAACCCGCATTTTCTTGCCGAAATTGATGCGGGTGTTCATGTTTTGAATGCCAAAATCCACCTGACCGCCGATGATCGCGATGCGCGATTTGGCCGACCCACTAAAAGGAACCGCCTGAACATCAAGCCCGTTTGCCTCGACAAACCCAACGCCAGAGGCCATGAACGCCGACCCGCTGCCACCATGGCCCCAGCGCAATTCGCCGGGGCGTGCCTTGGCATCATCGATCAGATCCTGAAGCGTTTGATAGGGGCTGTCGGTGGGCACCGCGATGGCCGGCACCAGCCGCGTGACTGTGCCCGCCTGTTTGAAATCAGTGAAAACATCGACGTCGGATTGGCCGAGTTCCTGTTTCAACACCATGGTCCCGACAGAACCATACCACAGCGTATAGCCATCCGACCGGCTGTCTGCCACGAACTTGGCGGCAATCATGCTTGCGGCGCCGGGTTTGTTGACCACAACAACGGGTTTGCCGAGGATCGATTGCAATTCCGCGGCCATCGCCCGCCCGGTCAGATCAGTGCCGCCCCCGGCATTGAACCCGATCACAAGGTTGATTGGCTTGACCGGATAATCGGCCAGCGCCGGACCTGCGACAAACGTGGCAAGAGCAAGTGCCGCGCCCCCAAGAGCGGCGGTCACAGAGCGACGGTTAAACGTCCTAATCATTGGGTTTTCCTCCTCCATAAAGTTGTAACCAGCCGGGGCAAAAGATGCGGCGCGTGGCCAGCGCCCCTTGATCCAGGCTGAGAAAATCGGCGCTTTGATCAGCGCTCCATTGTCCATTCGATTTGTTGAATTTCCACCTTGGGCGATGGCGGCCAGCCATCCCCGCGTTGTGAATTCAAACTGCGGTGTGGGGCCCAGCGGTATTCCCGATCGGGTTTCCCCACCAGCGCACCATTGTCGATCCAATCAAGATCAACGCCGTACATTTCGCCAATCAAAGTGTCCTGCAAGCGCGCAAGCGTCTCGGCATGGGCCGGATCGCGCGCCAGATCCACCATTTCACGCGGATCCTGGTCCAGATCAAACAATTGGGAATGGTTGCCAACCGGGTAATAGATCAGCTTATAGCGCGCATCCCGGATCATCCGGCTTGATGTGTCGTCTTCGCCGCATTCGCCATAGATGTGATCATGGGTTTGCGCGCCCACCATCGAGATTCCGTCAACCGTTTCCGGCGGCTCGATGTCACACAGATCCAGCAGGGTTGGCATCACATCGGCAAACCCGACAAGGCGGTCATCAACAACACCCTCGGTGACCTTTGGGTTACCTTTGTTGGGCGACAGGATCATCGGAATATTCGCGCTGCTTTCATAAAATATCCGCTTGGCGGCCATGTCATGATTGCCCAGCATATCCCCATGATCCGAAGTGAACATGATGATCGTGTCGTCCAGGATACCCTCTAACCGCAGGGTGCCGACAAGATAGCGGATTTGGTAATCGATCTGGCTGCACAGCGCATAAAAGGCGCGTTTGGCGGCCTGCATCTGGGACTTGGTATACAGGTTGGTGCGGCTCAGTTGGGCCTGAATGGCAAACGGGCGGTCGGCCCCGTCCTTGGCCCAATCGCCGACATAGGGCGCTTCGATTTCGACATCGCGGTACAGATCGATGAACGCCTGTGGCGGCACAAGCGGCGGATGCGGGTGACGAAACCCAAGATACCAAAACCCCGGTTTGTTCGGATCACGGCGTTTGATCGTGCGGGCCATCATCCGGCCTGCCCAATTGGTGGCGTGGTGTTCTTCGTCCAGATGCCAGGGCCGCCAGTTGTATTGGTTGTTTGACATGCCATGATCGAACTGACGGCCCGGCAAACCCTGATCGCCAAGATAGATGTCATAATCGTCCAGCGTGCCCCATTGGGGGCGGCCTTCGTCGTCCAACAGCACTGAATCAAAGCCCACCCGGTCCCGTTGCGGATGCACATGCAGTTTGCCCACGGCATCGGCCTGATACCCGGCATCCCGGAACGCTTGGGCCATGGTTGTCACATCTGGCATGGTCAGCTGGTCGTTGAACACGCGGTCGCCGTGGGTGCGGGGCGATTGCCCGGTCATCAGGGTGCGACGCGCCGGAATACAGACCGGACATTCGGAATAGGCATTGGAATATCGCACGCCACAGGCCGAAAGCTCGTTCAGGCCCGGGGTGATGATCGATGAATTTCCAGCAAAGCCAAGATGTTCTGCCGCCCAGTGATCGGTGCAGATCAGCAGAACGTTTGGACGCGTATGTGTCATTGTTTTGGTGTCCTTCCTCATTGGACAGTGTTATGTGGCATTTCGAAAAATAATGCCAATGACGATTTCTTCGCTTAACATACGAATATGGAATGTTTTGGAGGCCTGTAATGACCAAACGTCTGGGATTGCGCCAGCTGCGTGCCTTTCACGCGGTTATCGTCACCGGAAGCGTGACAGCCGCCGCCGAGCGGCTGAACCTGACACAACCGGCGATCAGCAAACAGCTGAGCGATTTGGAGCACGCCATTCGCCTGCGGTTGTTTGATCGGCGCAGCGGGCGCGCCGCGACGCCGACGCAACAGGGGCTGGATTTTTTCCGCGCGATCGAGGCCACCATTGTCGGGCTCGAAGAGATTGAGACAATCGCCAGCGATATCGAGCATCGCAACACCACCCGGATCAGAATTGCCGCAACGCCGCCGCTGATCAACAGCGCGCCGCTGATGGCGGCGACATCGCGGTTTATCGCGGATCACCCGGATGTCAGGATTGCGCTTGAACCCAGGCACCGGATCGAAATCGAAGATTGGGTGGTAGCCCGGCACATTGACCTTGCGCTGGCGCTTTTGCCGTCAAACCATCCCGGGCTGACAGAAACGCCCCTGGTCGAGACCCGCGCCGTTGTGGTGATGCCCGCCGATCACCGGCTGGCCGCCCAAGAGACCGTGTCCCCGGAGGATATTCAAGACGACCGCCTGATCCTGCCAAGCCGTCAGCCGCTGAGGACGCGGATCGATGCGGCGCTGAACAAGGCGGGGCTGCATGTGTCGGCTCAGTTGGAATCCTCGTCCGCGATCACCTGTTGTCGGATGGCGGCATCGGGGCTGGGCGTTGCGCTGTGTGATCCGTTCAGCCCGACATCCTTTGTCGGAAGTGGCCTGATCACCCGCCCGTGGCGGCCCGAGGTCCATTTGACCTATGGCATCCTTCAGAGCAAACAACACGCATTGGACAATCGGACCAAGCGGATCATGAGCTATCTGAAGGTGGAATTTGAACGGTTTGCCACCGCGTAAACGCGCGGGCCTGACCCAAGGGTCAGGACCCTAGGTTGTGCTGCCTTCGATCAATTCCAAATCGAGCTGAAACGTCTTTTTGTCGGGCATCTCTGCGCGACTGACCTTTTTTTGCAGCAACTCCCCGGCCAGTCGCCCGATTTGGTATCGTGGCGTGGCAATTGTTGTCAGGCGCGGTGTGATCGATTGGCACATTTCAATCCCGTTGAAACCGGCAAGCGCGATGTCCTCTGGCACGTGGATGCCATTGGCCTGACAGTAGAACAAAGCCCCCAGGGCAAGGTCGTCATTGGCAAAAAACACCGCGTCAATGTTCAGGTCACGATCCAACAGTTGCTTGATCCCGGTTGCGCCGAGTTCAAGAGATGACTCGCCCTCTAGGATAACCGACGTCACAAGCGGATTGTTCAGTCGGGCCAGTTCGGTTTCAAATGCCACACGCCGTTTGGCCGATCGTTTCGGCCGTTCGCCCCATGCGCCAACATAGGCAATCCGGCCATAGCCCTTGGCAACCAGATGCCGGGCAATAAGCTCGCCTGCTTCGCTCATGGAATTGCCGACAGCCATATCGATGGCATCGCCGTCGGTGTCCATGACTTCGACAATGGGGCCGGCAAAATGCGACAGCAGTTCCTTGGTCGTGTCGGAATGCTCCAGCCCGCTCAGGATGATGCCGGCGGGGTTCCACGTCAGCATATCGCGCAGTATCGCCTCTTCGTTGGCGTCGTCATATTTGGTCATGCCAAGAACAAGGCGCAGCTGGGATCCTTGGAGCGCGTCATCAATGCCATCGACGATATTCGGGAACACGTGGTTGCTCATCGATGGGACGATCACAGTGATCAGGTCGGTGGCCTGGCCGCGCAAGGATCCGGCGATCCGATTGCGGCGATAGCCGATGATCCGGGCCGAGCGTTCCACCTTTTCCCGCAGAGCTTTGGATACGTTTGGCGCGTCGCTCATCGCGCGCGATGCCGAAATGACGCTGACACCGCAGTGGGCTGCCACGTCCTTTAGCGTTGGCGGGCGACTGTCCTTGCTCATCATTTCTCCTCCGTCCGGCAGCCAGAGTATGACGGGTGAATTTTAGATTGACAACGTTACCAAGAAAATTGACAACGTTACCAATGAAGATTCTTTGGGAGGAGACACATCCAATGTTGAAGAAAACCATCGCAGCCCTTGCCCTGACCGCCGCCGCAGGTGCGGCATTCGCGCAGGACTATCCTGTGCGTCCGATCAACCTTGTTGCGCCGTTCAATGCGGGCGGAGGCACGGATTTGTTGCTGCGCGCGCTTGCACCCCATCTGGCCGAAGCGCTGGATGGCGATGCATTTGTGTCCAATATGGCCGGTGGGTCCGGTACGGTTGGCGCGGCTGCACTTGCCGGGCAAAAGCCGGATGGCTATCAGCTTGGCTATTGGTCGGTCACGGTGTCCACCATCCAGCCCCAGATCAAAAACGTCCCCTACGGTGTTGATAGCTGGACGCCGATTTGTTCGGTGGCGGCCTCTCCGACTGTGCTCTTTACCCAGGCGGACAGCCCGTTTGAAACGATTCAGGATGTGGTTGCCGCCGTCAAGGACGCACCGGGCAAATACATCTATGGTTCGTCTGGCCCCGGTGCCATCACCCATCTGACAACGGTTGCTGCGTTTTCCGGGCTTGGCCTGATTGACGATATGAAGCACCTGCCGTTTCAAGGTTCTGGCCCCGCGCTTCAGGCTATGGCGGCGGGCACGATCCAATTCTTTGGCGACACAGAATTGCTCATGACGCGGGGCGATTTCCGCCCGCTTGTCGTGTTCAACAGCACACGTTTGGACAGCCTGCCCGATGTGCCCACCGCGGCCGAGGTGGGCATCGCCGCACCGTTGAACGAGCTGTACCTCTGGGGCGGGTTGTTTGGACCTGCGGGCATGGACGCCGATGTAACATCCACGCTGTCGGATGCTTGTGAAACGGCGATGAATTCGGACGGATTTCAGAAATTCGCGGCAGACACCAGCACAGTGCTGAGCTACCGCGACGCCGCCGAATTTGATGCCTTTTTCCGCGCGCAATACGACGCCAACGCATCGCTGATCGAAGCGGCAGGTCTCTGAACTTTATCGACAAAGCCGCCCTCGGGTCTGATCCGGGGGTGGCTGATCAAAAGGATGCAATCCGATGGCACCTGTTTTCACGGAACGTCGTGTTTTTTCGATCATTATTCTGGTTTTGACAGCGGGGCTTGTTGTTTCGACTTTTGGGCTTGATTTTGCGGATCTTGGTGGCGCCTTCAGCCCGATGTTCTTTCCGCGCATCATTCTTATCGTGTTGCTTGGGTTGGCGGCGCTGAATATGGCGGTTGATCTGCATACACCCGAAGAACAGTACCCGATAGAGATTTGGCCGGTTGTGATCATCAGCATCGCCTTTGTCGCCTATGTTCTTGTGGTGATGTCGTTGGGCTATTTCATCAGCTCGTTTGCCGTTGGTTTGGTCATCCTATTGGCGCTTGGCCTGCGCAACCCGTTGCAAATCATTCTCTTTCCGCTCTGTGGCGCTGGCGCGCTTGTCGGGCTTTTCAATCATGTTTTGAAAATGCCGCTGCCCAGCTCGCCCTTTTTCTGGTGGATATGAAAGCGAACCGATGATTCAATCAATTCCTGAGGCCCTGGGGCTTATCCTGACGTTTGAGGGCCTGATTGTCCTGACGCTGGGCACCATGTTGGGCATTATTTTGGGCGCATTGCCCGGTATCGGATCAACTGTGGCGGTGGCCATGATCCTGCCCTTTACGTTGACCATGGGTCAGGCACCGGCGATCCTGTTGTTGTTGGCGATCTATGCCGGGTCGGTTTACGGCGGGTCGATTTCGGCCATTCTGATCAACACACCCGGCACACCGCAATCTGCCGCGACGTGCCTTGATGGCTATCCGATGGCGCAACGGGGCGAGGCGGGCAAAGCGCTGGGCTGGTCCACCATTGCCTCGGTTGTGGGCGGGCTGACCTCTGCTGTTGTGTTAATCTTTGCGGCGCCGCAACTGGCGGCCTTTGCGTTGAATTTCGGTCCGATTGAAACCTTTGCGCTGATCCTGTTGGGGCTGACATGTATCGTGTCGGTGTCCGAAGGTTCGTTGGTCAAAGGGTTGATCGCCGGGTTCATCGGGCTGTTTTTGTCCACCGTTGGCGGCGATCCGATCACCGGCGAAGCGCGGTTTACCTTTGGCCAGTTCCAATTGATCGCGGGGTTCAACCTGTTGGCGGTTGTGATTGGGGTCTTTGCCCTGTCCGAAGTGCTGACCCGGGCCGCCGCATCGCGCGATGGCGAGCCGCCGTTGGTGGATTTCAACGGCATCGTCTTGCCCAAGCTGCATGAATGGAAGGGGCGGATCAAAGGTCTGATCAAATCGGTCCTGATCGGCAACGGCATTGGCATTCTGCCCGGCACCGGGGCCGCCACCGCCGCCTTTATTTCCTATGCCGAGGCGCGCCGTTCCGCGCCCACGCGCGAAAACTTTGGCAAGGGCGAACCAGACGGGCTTATTGCATCGGAATCCGCAAACAACGCCGTGACCGGCGGCGCGCTGGTGCCCACCATGGCGCTGGGGATCCCCGGTGACGCGATCACCGCGGTTATGCTGGCAACGCTGACGTTGCATGGCGTGACGCCCGGCATTCGGCTGATGACCGACAACCCGGTTTTGATGGCCGCGATCTTTTCGGGGTTCTTTGTGATCAACCTGATGCTGTTGCCGCTGGGTATGCTTGTGTCGCGGATGGCGGCCCCGATCCTGCGGATCAAAGAGGCCTATATGCTGGTGATGATTTGCCTGCTGTGTACCGTTGGCGTGTATTTCGTGCGCGGCAATCCGTTTGATCTGGTGGTGATGGCGATTGCCGGCATTCTTGGATTTATCCTGCGGCGTCAGGGCTATCCAATGGCGCCGCTGGTCATTGGCATGGTGCTTGGGCCCACATTGGAAATCAGCCTGCGCCAAGGTTTGATCATCACGGATGGTCAGTTTTCGGCCTTTTTCGTCGGACATCCAATCGCCGCAGTGTTGGTGATGGCGGCTTTCGGCATGCTGTCGCTGCCCCTTATCCGCATCCTTAAAAACAGGAAAGCTGCTTAACATGATTGTTGAATTCACACTTCCGATCCTTTTGGGGCTGGTTGTCGGGCTGTTGGTCACCGGGGCAATGGCGGGTGTTTTGGCGGGGCTGCTGGGGGTTGGTGGCGGCATCGTCATTGTGCCGGTGCTGATCATCGTGGCCGAGCTTTTCAAGATCGACGACAGCATCGCCATGTTGCTGGTGGTTGGCACGTCGCTGGCCACCATCATCCCCACGTCGATATCTTCGGCGCGGGCCCACCAAAAACGCGGCGCGATTGATCCTGCCATCCTGCGCGGCTGGGTGCCTGCGATTTTCCTTGGGGCCCTGATTGGCGGGATTGCGTCAAAATACATCGGCTCGGCTGGTTTGACGCTTATCTTTGGCGCTGTGGCCCTGGTGGTTTCGGTCAATCTTGCCCTGCCCAAAACCCTGACCTTGGCCGCCGAACCACCGGCATCCCGCGCAAAACAAAGCGCAATTGCCCTGCCGATTGGGTTTACCTCGGCCTTGATGGGCATTGGGGGCGGCACGCTGTCGGTTCCGGTCATGTCGATGTTGTCCGTGCCGGTGCATCGCGCGGTGGCCACGGCGTCGGTCTTTGGTTTGGCGATTGCGGTGCCTGCGGTCTGTGGCTTTGTCTGGGCGGGCCTTGGCGTAGAAGGCCGCCCGCCGGGGTCGCTTGGTTATGTGAACCTGCCTGCGGCGGTGACATTGTTTTCCATGAGCGTTCTGACCGCCCCGTATGGCGCGAAAATTGCCCACCTGATGGCGCCGCGCAAACTTAAACTGGCCTTTGCGGTGTTCCTTGCCATTTCTGCGGCGCGGATGCTTTGGAAATCCGTGGTATGACCCGCGCGCACAAGATGAAGACCAAGGGATTGACCTTCAACATTCGGGTCGAGGGCACGGGGCCAGAGCTTTTGTTTTTGGGCGGGTCCAGTTTTGATCTTGCGGTCAATGCCCCGGTTTTTGACAGCGCTCTGGTGCAGCATTTCACCGTTGCCGCCGCTGATCCGCGCGGATTGGGCGGCACTGAGGCCCCTGATGGGACCTGGACGATGCAGGATTATGCGCAGGATGCGCTGGATATTCTGGACGCGCTCCATTGGGAAAATGCCTATGTGCTGGGGGAAAGTTTTGGCGCGATGACGGCGCTTCATATGGCGGCGCGTGCGGATCACCGCATTCGGCGCATGGCGCTTGTTGCCGGGTCTGCCGGTGGCGCAGGGGGGGATCCTATCCCATCCAGAAGCTGCGCGATATCACCGACCCAAATGACCGCGCCTGTGCCGCGCTTGGGATCATGGATGATCGATTTGCCGCCCTGCGTGACAGCGATCCGACCGAGGCACAGAACCGCATTGATACGCGCATCGTGGCCGAGGCCGCCTTTCTGGCCAGTGGTGACAACGCCAAAAATCATGCGCGTCTGTTGGCCGCCCGCGCAGATCACAACGCTTGGGATGCCTTGCCCGACATACCAACGCCCACGCTGGTTTTTGCCGGGCGCTACGATCAACAGGCCCCGCTAACAGGAGCCGAGAATATTGCAAACGCCATGCCCGATGCAGCGCTGCACATCATAGAAGGCGGCCATTCGATCTGTTTTGCAACGCCAGAGCCGGTCGCGACATTACTTCAGCATTGGACCAATTAGAGGATTTCCGAAATGACCGTTCATCACACTTCCATCGTCGGGCTCGGGTCCATGGGGTACGGCATGGCGCAATCGCTGTTGCGCGCGGGCCATATTGTTCACGGGTTCGACATCAACCCAGACACCACCGCCAAATTCGCCGAAGAAAGCGGCCAGTCAGACCCCCAATCCGATGCGGCAGCGCGGACAGATTGTTTGGTTCTGGTGGTGCTGAACGCCGCCCAGACCGAAAGCGTTTTGTTTGGCGACGCGGGCTGGGCCGCGCAGTTGCAAAAAGGCGCGACCGTGATCGCCTGTGCCACTGTTGCCCCGGATTTCGCCAAAGACATGGCGCGGCGCTGTGCGGCGTGTCCGTCGTCAGGGATTTTGGGACCGATGGCGGCCTGATCTAAGAAAGGGTCTGGCTCATCTGGTTGGTTTGATTATGCGGCGGATTTGCGGTGAAGCAAGCGTCGCGTTTCGATGGTCTTTCGTTTGATCTTTTCTCGCTGTTTCAGAATGGTCTGGCCCCGTCCGAAGTATACGTCGGAGGGTGTGAGATTCTGCAGGCTCTCGTGGTATCGTCGGTGGTTGTAGTGATCGACAAATGCGTCGATCTGCTGTCGGAGATCACCCGGCAGGTAGTAGTTTTCCAGCAGGATGTGGTTCTTCAGAGTCTGGTGCCACCGCTCGATCTTGCCGTGGGTCTGGGGGTGATAGGGCGCGCCGCGGACATGGCCCATCTGTCGGTCCTCCAGCCAATCGGCCAGCTCGCCCGAGATGTAACTCGACCCATTGTCCGAGAGCAGCCGTGGCTTGTGCAGCACCGTCGCCTGATCGCAGCCCGAAGCCTGCAGCGCCAGGTCCAGCGTGTCGGTGACGTCGCCCGACTTCATCGTCGTGCAAAGCTTCCAGGCGATGATGTAGCGGCTGAAGTCGTCGAGGATGGTGGACAGGTAAAACCAGCCCCAGCCGATGACCTTCAGGTACGTGAAGTCGGTCTGCCACAGCTGGTTCGGCCTGGTCGTCTTGTCCCGGAACTCGTCGGCCGCCGACACCACCACATAGGCTGGGCTGGTGATCAGGTCATAAGACTTGAGGATGCGATAGACGGAAGCCTCTGACACAAAATACTTTTCCGTGTCGGTGAACTGCACGGCCAACTCCCGCGGCGACAGTTCGCTTTCCTTCAGGGCCAGGTCCTTGATCTTCTCGCGGACCGGCTCGGGTATGCGGTTCCAGACCCGTGACGGCTTGGGGCTGCGATCCTCAAGCGCCTCGGGACCGCCGGCCAGATACCGATCATACCAGCGATAGAAGGTGGCCCTCGGGATGCCCAGCTTGTCCAGGGTTCGCTTCGTCGGCAGGTGTGAGCCTTCGACGAGGCGGATAATCTCCAGTTTCTCGGATGCGGGATACCTCATTCGCCGTCGTCCCCATCCGCGATCATGCTTTTTTTGAGCAGCCGCAGTTCCAGGGCCTGCTCAGCAACGACCTCCTTGAGATCACGGGCTTCACGGCGCAGATCTTTGACCTCGCTTGTCGAAGCAGCACGCGCTGTATCCCCCGCCAGCCGCTTCTTGCCAGCCTCAAGGAACTCCTTCGACCAGCTGTAATACAGGCTCTGGGCTATGCCCTCGCGGCGGCACAGCTCCGCAATGCTGTCCTCGCCCTTCAGGCCGTCCAAAACGATCCTGATCTTCTCCTCGGCCGAATACTGTTTGCGGGTCGCGCGGCGGATGTCCTTGACGACCTTCTCGCCGTGGCCCCGCTTGGTTCCGGGTTTCTGTCTCATCTTCACTCCTTGGTGGTTACGATGAGCCTGAATGAACCGCCCCCAGTTTGCCGGAGGCTCCAAAGTAAGTATGGATGGAGCCCATGGAAAAAAGTAGCAGAGCCAACAGATTTTCGACTGAGGTGCGTGCCCGCGCGGTTCGGATGATTTTGGAACACGAGCATGAATACGCCAATCAATCTGCTGCGATCATGGCAATCGCACCAAAGATCGGATGTGGCAGGGACACGTTGCGGCGTTGGGTCAAACAATCCGACATCGATAACGGCTGCAAAGACGGGCAGACCTCTGATGAGCGCGCCCAGATCAAGGCGATGGAACGCGAGATCCGAGAGCTGCGCCAAGCCAATGAGATCCTGAGAAAGGCCTCAGCGTATTTTGCACAGGCGGAGCTCGCCCGCCCGTTCAAACGATGATTACCTTCATAGAGGAGCACCGCAATGACCTGGGTTTCGAGCCGATTTGCAAGGTTTTGCCAATCGCCCAGTCCACATTTTATGCGCATGCAGCGATCATCAAAAACCCAGACTTGGCCTCGGATCGTGCCAAGCGGGACGCCGATCTTAGCCCTGAGATTAAACGTGTTTGGGAAGAGAACAATGAAGTCTACGGCATCCAGAAGGTCTGGCATCAACTACAGCGTGAGAAGTTCACTATCGCACGCTGTACTGTGGCCAGGCTTATGAAACGGCTTGATATTCAGGGTGTTATTCGCGGAAAGGTGCAAAAGACAACCGTACCGGATAAGAGCCAACCATGTCCAAAAGACAAGGTGAACCGCAAGTTCCGAGCCCCGGCACC
Source organism: Marinovum sp. J2-8 (assembly GCF_055808435.1). Lineage (NCBI taxonomy): Bacteria > Pseudomonadati > Pseudomonadota > Alphaproteobacteria > Rhodobacterales > Roseobacteraceae > Marinovum > Marinovum sp. J2-8. The sequence goes on from NZ_JBVVRZ010000004.1 coordinate 305,070, forward strand.
AAACATGCTTTGGGTAAGCGATTTCACTTACGTCTCAACGTGGCAGGGCTTCGTCTATGTCGCTTTTATCATCGATACCTTCGCCGATAAGATCGTGGGCTGGCGTGTTTCCAGCTCACCAAAAACAGATTTTGCACTCGATGCGCTGGAGCAGGCGCTGCATGATCGCCGCCCCGTTCACAAAGGTGGTCTCATTCATCATTCGGACCGCGGCGGGCAATATTTGTCCATTCGCTATACCGAGCGATTGGCCCTGGCAGGGATCGAACCCTCTGTTGGCAGCGTTGGCGATTCCTATGACAATGCCTTGGCCGAAACGATAAACGGTCTCTACAAAGCTGAGGTCATTCACCGGCTTGGTCCATGGAAAACCATGGCCGCCGTCGAATGGGAAACGCTCAAATGGGTCGACTGGTTTAACAATCGCCGCCTGCTTGAGCCTATCGGATATATCCCGCCCGCTGAAGCAGAAGAGAGGTACTATGCACAGTTCAACACGTTAGATATGGTCGCATGAGATGAAGTAATCTGCCTCCGGCAAATAAGGGGCGGTTCATAGAATGCGATCCACATTTACCGCCGCATTGGCAGCCGCAGTTGTCGGCCTGGGACTGTTGCGTTAATTGACGACGGCCGCATGGATAACAGTGTTGTACGTCGGCTATATGGCGGCGCGGTCGAACAGTCCGTCGATGAACGCAACAGTCCCCCTGCAATGTCATGTTTATTGTGCTTTCAAATGGTCGGACGGATACCGACGTTTCTTGCCAACACAAACTCTGTCGTGCGTCGTTGGATATCAGCATTGAGCCAGTTTTCATCATGCCGCTCATGGCATCGATTTCGGACATTCCAACAAGCCTGTCCGGCTTCTACTGCGAGATTGCGGATCGCGACCGCCGCTGTATTGCTTCACGGGCGTCGAACAGAGTTCCCGCCAGAGATGATCGCTTCGATCATTTCGGCGACAGCCCGGTGCCTTTCCATTTCGAGTTCGGTGCCAATGGCGTTCACATGGGTCGCCGCGGCGTCACGAAGAATCCCCACGATCTCGTTTTCCGGCAGCAACCCGTGATCGTTCATGGCAAGCAGGAGCGCCTCGCAGATCGATAGGGCGGCCTGGCCTGCATGTTCGCTTGAGGTGGACATCTGAGTTTCCTTCGTTGGCATCGTGAGTCTGGGAGAAGGTAAGATTCAGATACATCCGTACATCTCGCAGGAAGTGTTCTATGCTGGACTGATCCAGAGCAGTGCCCGAGCCGATTTCTGCTCTTGGGTCACGACACGCCGGGAGGCCCCATGACATCAGTTGAACACAGCCCTCTTACCCGCAAGCTGTCGGCCTTCGTCGCCCTGTCGGAGGTCGAACTGGCTGTCCTTGAACAACTGCACCAGCGGCGGCGCTCCTTCGCCGCGGGGCGTGATATGGTGCATCAGGGCCAGTCGGCTCGGGCCGCTTATATTCTGTCCGCGGGTTGGGTCTGTTCCTACAAATTGCAGGCCGACGGGACCCGGCAGATCGTGGATTTCCAGGTGCCGGGGGATTTTCTGGGCTTGCGAAGCGTCCTTTTGCGCACGTCGGACCACAGCTTCGAACCCATCGTCCACATCGAGGCTGCGGAAGTGCTGAAGAGCGACCTTCTGGATGCATTCGCGCAGACGCCGCGCCTTGCAACCGCCATACTCTGGGCGGCGTCACGGGACGAAGCGATGGTCGTGGAACATCTCGTCGGAATCGGTCGGCGTGATGCGGACGCCCGCATGGCGCATTTTCTGTTGGAGTTGGGATCGCGGCTTGCGCTGGTGGGCATGGGGACCAAGGGTGGGTACGACTGCCCGCTGACCCAGTACCACCTCGCGGATGCGCTGGGGCTGAGTGCCATCCACGTGAACCGCGTTTTGCGTCAGCTTCGCGAGAGTGGACTGGTGACCTTTCGGGACGGTCGCGTGTCCTTTGAAGATCATGCCGGGTTGGTGGAGCTGGCTGAGTTTGATGCAGCCTATCTGGATCAGACCGGCCCGCTCTTGAAATAAGAAGGCCCTGGTGTTCAGGTCAGACGCTGGTTGTCACGCAAGCGAATGCTGCGCCGCGTCGAGTTCCTTGTTAGTCTCGGCGTCGTTCTTCGCCGTTTTCGCCTTCTCAGCTGCCTGGTAATGCTTAAGCGCCGAATCCTTCTTCGGGCCTGAGGGTGCATTGTCCCAGGCGGCTTTCACTGACTTCATCTTGTCGGCCGTCTTGGTCTGTTCGGGTGTCATTGGGAATGTCCTTTCTGGACGTTCCGAGAAATAAGAAGCGCGCCGACATGCCGACCCTTTCGGTTTCAACACGCCAACACGCTTCTTGGGTGCTCGGAAAAAAAGTGCCTCACCAAATAATTGGCGGGCACATCTCACCTAGCCGATATCAACGCCCCGCCGCACTGACGCAGGTTAGTCCCGGCGCGTGCGGCAGGTCGAATGACACAGCGGCACTCAGGCCACAATGGTTTGCTGGTGGGAGATCCTCAGCCAGGTGTCGTCATCGTTGAGGTAGGTCGAGGCACAGAGGGCCTTGTAGATCGGCACATCAGGTTTCTCTGCCGAGACGCGATAGGTGAGAATGGCAATGTCAGGACACCGTATCACGCGCCGTTCGGCCATGACGACGGAACGCCAGCCGCTCCTTTCGCGAAGATGGGGCCAGATCTGGTCACCCTGAAGGATGCCGGGCGGATAGGGGAAGACCATAACGGCGTTGGTTGCTGTCGTCGTCCGCGCATTTTCAGCACCACTGGTCCAGAAGTGTTCCTCCATGTCCCAGAGAACGCTCTGTTCACGAGGCGATAGCGTGCCGGACTTGTATGCCGCATGGGCCGGTCTGCCCGTGGTCGTGGTAGTGGTTGAGGCGGTCATTGGCCTGACCCCGACCCGCCAACCATGAACATCTGAAACAGTACAAAGATGATCGCGAGTACTGCCCAGATCGCGCCGCTTTTGCCCGGGTGGCTGTCTGTGACGGTCGAGGCGGCGCGCTGCAGGGCACCTGGCGTTAGTCTTTCGGGAAGCAGCTGGCACAGGTCTCGTGCAATCCTGCCATGATCGCTGGTGAGCGCCGGAACGTCTCGAAATCGGGCGAGCAGCGGTCCCAATCGTGCCCGCGCGCCGTTGTGCCCCAGCATGACCATTTCCGCGGTTTCCTTCCATGGATCGAGGCCAAGCCGCGCGAGAGTGGAGAGCACGGTCACGGCGTAGCCGTTCCGGTCCTCGCCGACGGATGCATAGAGAAACTGATCGAACTCGGGCGGGTACGGGTTGAGAAAATTGGGGGCGGCCATTGTCATTCCATTCCTTGGTTGCAGGAACGCAAATCATCCCTGTTTCCCAAAGGATACGCGCAGGTCGGTCTCGCCGCCCTTACACAGGTCAGTGCGGGTGACTGCCCCCAGGAAGGTCGCAGCCGGTTCGGAGCCCGGGACTAACATGCGTCAGCGCCCGTCGGACGATCCCGGGGTATAAGAAATTAACTCGTTCGACTGGTCCGTCCCCCACTCCAAGGGGCCGTCAACAGTGGCGGGCGACAAATCTGCCAACATCGCGGAGACCAGAGATGAACATGCGGTCGACCAGATCGATGGTGACGTTTTCGAACCCGTTCACCTTGCCGGGATACCCGGGCGAACTGCCTGCGGGCGACTACGAAGTTCTTGTCGAAGAGGAGCTTCTCCAGGGGCTTAGCTTCGAGGCCTATCGACGGACGGCAACCTACATGACGGTGCGCGGCAAGGGTGCTCACGCGGGGCGAAGTGAGCTCCGATTGACGACCGAGAGCGACCTAAAGGAGGCGCTGCGCTGGGACGCGGACATATTCGAAACAAACAAACACAGCGAAGCGGCGCTTTCTCCGCAGGAGGACTTAAAATGAATACTCCCGAATGGCTCAAGCCCGGCATCTATGGCGCGTTAATCGGCGCCGCCTGTGTCGGCATCGTCGGATTTTCCTGGGGTGGCTGGGTGACCGGTGGCACCTCGAACGACAGGGCGATGGCGATGTCCCGCGACAACGTTGTCACCTCAATGGTCCCGGTCTGCCTCGACATGGCGCGGTCAGACCCGGCTCGGGCGGACAAGCTTGCAACAATCCGGTCTGCCTCGACCTACCAGAGGCGCGACGCCCTCATGACATCCGGCTGGGCGACGATGCCCGGAACCGAGGCCCCGGACCGCGATATCGCGCAGGCCTGCCTAGGCGCCCTTGATGTTGACGGATTGCCGGAGCGTCCGGAAAGTGCGGTCGATGAAGGATGAACCGCGCCATGCCGATAGCGTCCCCCGATGACTAGTAGGATTCATCTGACAGTCCCACAGGACTTCTCGATCCAGGTGGCCGAGAACGAAGGCATGTCATCGAGATCGAATTCCAGAGGCACCCCGCCTACGCCCACTCCACGGCTGATCGGAACGCTCACGCTTGGGCTATCCAAGATTCGTGCGGCAACCGGCGGACTCTGGTCCGCCGAGGAGCAAGCGGCGATGAGACATCCCCTCGCGAAGCTGATTGCGAAGACGCCAGTCATTGCCGGTGTGATAGCGTCTTTCGCCTTCCCTGTGCTTGCGCAGGACGTCACGGGGCCGATACAGCAGGATGCCAAGGCGCCCAGCTATGGTGGTGTTTGCATCGACATTGATCTGCCCAAGAACGCTTATATCGACCGATCCGGCAACCGGTGGGGCTGCAATCGAGGCTTACGGCTCTCCGATGGGGTGTGCATCCTTGGGCGGTGAAGCGGATATTTTTCGTCGTGGCGGGTCCGGCATGCGCGTCAGCATCGGGTGCCGTCTGCGCTACAGCTTCCCGCAGCCGACGCCGCTGATCGCGATGCTGAACGTCCACTACTCGCGCTTTGGCGATCTGGAGCGTGCCGACTATCTTGTGACGCAGCCGAGCGTGCCGCTCGAAAGCTATCGGGACGGCTTCGGCAACTGGTGTACGCGCCTCCTGGCTCCGACGGGCGACTTCTGCCTGTCGACAGATGGCATCTTCCGCGACTATGGCCGACCCGATCCCGCGTCCCCGGACGCGCAGCAGCACGCAGTTCAGGATCTGCCGTTCGAGACACTCGTGTTTCTGCAGGGCAGCCGGTATTGCGATACCGATCTTCTTTCGGAGGAGGCGTGGGGTCTCTTCGAGACCACGGACCCGGGCTGGTCACGCGTTCAGGCGATTTGCGATTTCGTGCACGTGCATGTCCGCTTCGACTACATGCAGGCGAAGGCAACGCGTACCGCATCGCAGACCCTCGCCGAGCGACAGGGTGTCTGCCGCGACTTCGCCCATCTCGCCATCGCCCTATGTCGTTGCATGAACATTCCGGCCCGCTACTGCACCGGATATCTGAGCGACATCGGGGAGCCTCTGCCTCATCCGCCGGGGGACTTCGCCGCTTGGATTGAGGTCTTTCTCTCCGGCGAATGGCACATGTTCGACCCCCGGAACAATAAGCCGAAGTTCGCGAGAATTTTGATTGCTCGCGGGCGCGATGCCGCCGATGTACCGCTGACCCAGACATTTGGGGAAAATACGTTGACGGAATTCAAGGTCTGGACGGATGAACTGGCCTGACTGACCTTGGCTTCCTTTTTGATGCGCTATCGTAAACGGGGTCGCCAACCCCCATATAAGTAACACTGGCGTCAAGCATCCCGGTCCGACATGGATAAGGAGTTGGCGTCGGCCAATCAAAGGATCGATGATATGTCCTTCAAGGACCTGACAGCCAGGGCTGCGGCCGCAATGAAGCCGAAGCCTGCGAAGACCCCTGCCAAAGAGAACGAGCCCAAGGCTGTTGGCAAGGAAGCACCAGCGAAATCCAAGACATCTTGAGATTTGCACCGGCCACGCGCCCCATTCTTAACGGCCGCGCGGACCACCCACAGCAACAAGGGAAAGGACCATACTAATGGAAGAATTGATGAGCAAGACCGTTGCGGTTTTTTCCCGCCCGTTCACCGTTCCAGGCTTCAACGAGACGCTTCCGGCGGGAGAGTACGAGATCGAAACGGAATTGGTTTCACCCCCGGATCAACAGGACCCTGCAGCCTGGAAAGCCTCAGTCCTGGTGAGACTTCATCCCCGGACATCGCATCCGGGGCTTGCGCGATCTCTGACCGTTTCCCTAGCCGATCTGGACTATGCCCGCGCCAGGGACAAGCTGACAGGCAGAGCGTTGTCCGACTTCTTCCTTGAGGAAATGCTTGGTGATCCGATGGTGTGCCTCGTGATGGAGGCCGACGGGGTCTCTGCAGCACAAATGCGGCATCTCTATTCGGGGCTTAGGACGCCCCAATCTGACAGGGATGTTCTGGACCGGAACCCGGCGCGTCTAGGTGCACGTGACATGGCGTCAATCCATGCTGCTGAAAACGAGGGCATGCCTCCACGACCGACAGGGACGTCGGCTATGCGCACGGAAGTCAGCGCGGATTTGACATGATCGCGAACAAAACCTCGGCTGAATGGTTCGCTCGTAGGTGAGCTCCGTCGCACCCGACCGGATCACCTTGCGCACCGTGTTCCGCGATACCCGCAGATCACGGCAGATCTGCTTGATCGACTTCTTGTCCTGAAAATACGCCCGCCGGATCTTCGCTAGGCATTGCCAACTTGACGGCATTGACCTGTGACGGTCCCCAGGGGTGATTTTCTCAGGCGGTCATTTCGAACGCATAATCGTGCCACAGGTCGAAAGCATCGGACCTTGCTTGGCGGTATGAGACGGTGGAGAGGCGGTAGCGTCGGGGTTTGAACATGGTGTTGATTTGATCGTGGGCCGCGAGGAACCTTTGCGTCTGTCGGATCGATTTGAACCGTCCCATGACCTTCTCTCGTTTGCGGGTCGGTCGATGCGAACCCTCGATGCGGTTGTTGAGCCCTTTGTGTGCCCGATGATCCGCTTCTGGCGCGAGGGTCCGGACCGGTTTGATGTAACTCCGCAACTTGTCCGTCACGACGACACGCGGTTTGCCAAACCGCCGAACTTGTTGATCAATAGAGCCGACATTGAGGCAGCGCGCGGCGATCGACCGCTAGGAGCCGATTCTGTTGAAAAACTGACGTTTGCGAATGCAGAACTGGGACTTCCAAATTCGGCGCAAGCGCCTTTGAGGTCAGGCTTTTCGCGTTTGCTGCGGTGCAGGAAAGATCTTGGCCAATTTGCGGAGGTTTTGGACGGTGGCGGCGAGGAGGAATTCGTCATTTGCACCGCATGGTCCACGTAATCGGAGCCGTCCCAGACCGAGAATACGTTTCAGATGGGCGAATAGCATTTCGACTTTCTTTCGGAGCTTCATCGCAATCACGTATTCATCAGTGTTGGCCAAATCCCTGGCAACTTGGCGGGCATCTTCTTGTTCTTCACGGGTGATCAATCTGGCGTCGGCATTGGGGCAGCACTTCGGTTTGGACGGGCAAACCTGGCAGGTCAGTTTCAGAGCACGATATTTCGCGGTGCCTTTGCCCGTCGGGCCCCGGTTCGGATCGGAATAATTCCGGCGGAACTGCTTGAGGGCATGCCCCTCGGGGCAGATGTATTGGTCGTTCTGCGCATCCCAGTCGAAATCTGTACGTGTCCAGGTGCCATCGGGGCGTCCGGCCTTGTCGATCACAGGGATGTAAGGGGCGATCTTACGATCTACGAGCCAGCCAAGCATTGGGCCTGAGCCATAGGCCGTGTCGGCGATCATCCAGTCAGGGACCAGGCCGAACTTGTCCTTCACTCGTGTCAGCATCGTCCTGGTTGATCCAACTTCGGCCTGCCGGATGGAACGGGTAGGTTCCACATCCAAGATAACACCGTGATCCGTGTCGATGAGATAATTATCAGAATAGCTAAAGAATGCAGGGCCCTTACGCGCTGCCGTCCACTGGCTCGCCGGGTCGGAATGGGAGGAGAACTTCGGCTGCACCTCGCTGGCTGAGCCAAATGCCTCCTCATCCAGCGTGTCGAGATATTCACGCACGGCGCGGGCCGCGTCAGTTGGATCAATCGTCGAGGCGTCCCACTCTCCCTTCGGCGTCGAGTTCTGCTTGTTCGCCTCCGCTTCAATCAGGCTGGCGTCGATGGCCATGCGCTGACCGCTGACCAAACCTTTCTCGATACAACGAGCGACAGTCGTCTCGAACAGATGGCGCAGAAGTTCGCTATCACGAAAACGTCCATGCCGGTTCTTGGAAAATGTTGAATGATCCGGGATCATATCGGTCAGGTCGAGGCGGCAAAACCACCTATAGGCCAAATTCAGATGCACCTCCTCGCAAAGACGTCGCTCAGACCGGATACCAAAGCAATAGCCAACCAAAAGCATCCGGATCAGAAGCTCGGGGTCAACCGATGGACGGCCCGTGTGACTGTAGAAACTCGACAGATGGGGGCGAATGCTATCCAGATCGACAAACCGATCAATCGAGCGCAGCAGGTGGTCTTGTGGAACGTGATCCTCCAGCGAGAACTCGTAGAACAGTGCGCCCTGCGCTTCCTGTTTTGGTCCCATCATCATTCAATCCCCCGCTGCCATAGAGAAATTGAATCAGCCATGAGCCGTCAAATCAACAAGAGTTTTTCAACAAAATAAGCCCAAAGCGGAAGTGACGCGTTTTCACGGCGTGCCGAAGCGGTGCCAAAAATGCCACATGAGCCAAAATTCCGGTGCTGCTGCGCGGCGAATAAAGTAGCCATTTATGCTATCCGCAGTGCTGGAGGGGAGCACAACTTTCTGGTCTTGAGTGTTTAAGGCCCGATGCGGGTGCAACCCCGGCCATTGTAGCGATCTTTCGCAGCGCAAGAAGTGGCAAATCTGCGGCGCTACGGCATACTCACAAACTGTCTTTTCGGTGATGTCGGGCCAAATCTATTCCCTTGGCGGCAGCGTTCATTTCAGCTGCTGAGAAGGTCGTCTAAACTGTCGCGGTCGTACAATATCCTGACAGTGGATAATTACGATGCATCATGCGGGAAGCAGTTATTTGCTATGCTCTGAAGCAGAGTTAATTGCGGATTGAGACCTTTAGCAGGCAAATGGGCGCAGACCAAGGATTTCACGTGCCTGCGTGTAGGTCGCGACAGGTCGTTCATATTTTTCACAGACCTCAACAGTGCGCCTGACCAACGCTGCGTTTGACGGAGCGAGAGAGTCGCGGTCCAACCTGATGTTGTCTTCCAGTCCGGTGCGCGCGTGACCACCCGATGATATCGCCCAGTCATTCAGGACCAACTGGTTTGCGCCAATCCCGGCTGCGCACCACGGAGCGCCTACTCCAAACAAGCGTTTCACAGTCGCAGTATAGTAGTCAAAAATATGGCGATCGGCAGGCATGGCATTCTTGACGCCCATGACGAACTGGACATATGGCAGTGCGGCAATCTGAGCGTTCTTGAACATCGAATGTGCCTGAATGATGTGGCTAAGATCAAAGGCCTCGATCTCTGGTTTGACCTCATGGGTCAACATCTCAGACGCAAGCCACGCCACGAGATCCGGTGGATTTTCATAGACGCGGGTTGGAAAATTATTAGACCCAACCGACAGAGACGCCATATCAGGTTTGAGCGTCAGCATACCGCCTCGCGTCTTGCCTGCGCCAGAGCGCCCCCCTGTTGAGAACTGTATGATCATCCCCGGGCAGTGCCTTTCAAGACCTTCCTTTAACAGCGCAAATTTTTCTGGATCAGAACTGGGCGTCTCATCCGGGTTACGTACATGGGCATGGCAGATCGTCGCCCCGGCCTCAAAGGCGGCTTGTGTGCTATCTATCTGCTCATCAACGGAGATGGGCACCGCAGGATTGTCCGCCTTGGTCGGCAGTGAACCGGTGATCGCGACACAAATAATACAGGGTGTGGTCATTTCTCAGTTTCCATTCAATCATGCTGTGGACAGCGACGAGGGGCGACAGGTGCAGTATCGTCCATCACCAGAATTCAAACGCGCACGACCTTTAGTTTGGTTTTCAGGTCCGTCCGGCAAAAGGCGTGCAGGAAACAAGTTTGTTCTGAGATGTCGAGCATCTCCTGCGCCGTCTCATGGGACTCGGACGTTTCGAGATAGACGTGAGTTTCAATTAAATCCGCTTCGCCCGCCTTGCCCGTCCCGCCGGATGCGCCGCCAAGGCTGAAATGGGTGTCCTGCACGATCCGGTAGTCCGGCAGGTCAAGTTTCAGCATCGAGACAAACCGCCCGAACTGGGTCATGAAACAAAAACCGATGCCTGCACTGATAAGACTATTTGCATCTGGCGCGCGTCCGTCTTCGGAACTTAGGAACCGAAAGGACGTGCCATAAGGCGAATATTGCATCTGCTGGATTTCTTTGATGCCATCCTCACGCATGATCGCGACAGCGCCGATGTTTAGGCGGCGGTCTTGTTCTTCGGCCATGCTGCCACCCGCAGATGAGGTGCCCATGACAACGTCCTTCTTCGGAGTCGGCCCGACAGGTTCCATCAACGTCAGATCGCTGGAGTCTGCTTTTGATTTGGCAAAGTGGTTGCCCGGATCAGGGAACAATGCACCATCCAGTTCAGCCACTTTGGCCGTTGGCAATTCGACGTTGTTCTTACCCAACTTGAATAGGCTTTCGAGTTGTCCGCGCATCAGACCGTTGAGCGGCGATGCATAGGTGGCGTTGATCAAGAATTCGTTCAGCGCAGCATCATCAAGGTCGCAGTCAATCTCGACCTGAAGGTCGATATTTTCGGCGCCCCCAACCATGGTGCGTTTGGGCATGGACCCCTTCATCGTATAATAATTGTCCTGGATCAGCTTCAGTTTGCGGATTTCGACGTTCTGGATTTTGGCCAGTGCGAGGATTTCATTCATAAAACTTGCTGCCATGCCGGACGACAAGAAAGCCAGCGGGCACGGCGCTGCATCATGGCCGTTCAGATAAGGCCCTTCGTCAGACACCAAACGCCACGTCTCGCCGGTTTTGGCAGAACGCACGAGCGCCTCTTTCTGAAATCCTGACAATGAACGCACCCAAGTGCGCAACGCATCGCCTTTGCGGTTTTCAGGCGCATCAATCGACACGTCATCCGCGTTCGTCACTTTGAAAAACGGAGCGACGCTACTTGTGCCAATGAGGTTTTCGCCGAGTGCTGCCATGGTATTTGTCCTTTAGTGTCTGCCATTTTTGCTTGTCATGGCGCTATGTGTTGAAGTTTTCGTGGGCCAGGTAGGTGCTATGATGCGCGGTACAGATAATCCTCAGAAGTGATGGATGTTGGATAATATGTGGCTGGACATGCCGCCATCTGCCGTCAGGTTGGAGCCACGGAACCACTTGGCATGCGCGCTAAGGGCAAAACTGACTACCGGAGCGACATCCTGTGGCGCGCCCGGGCGATCCATAACTTTCATGTCCTCTTCGGCGCGCGCGCCTAAGGTCTGGATGAAATCGCCAAGGATTGGTGTGTCGACCGGACCGGGACTTACACAATTCATGTTGATCCCGCGGTCGCGCCAGGTCCACCGGTTTTGCATGGTCCAGATGATCAGTGCCTCTTTGGATAAAAAGTAGCTTCGTCCACTATCATCCGTGTCCAGCCCCTGAGCACTGCAAAAACCATCGACGTTATCATCCATCGAAAGCGCCAGCGCCGCAGTGCTTTGTTCTAGCGCGTTGGACCATCCAAACCCTGCCAGAGAGGCAAGGTTCACAATGGACGCGCCATCCGCCATTTTGGGCACCAGCGCATTGGTCAGTCGCTGTAAACCATAAAGGTTCACCCGCATCACAAGAGAGGCAGGCGCAGTCGGTGGCAGACCCGCGATGTTAGCTAGTCCGTTTGTCCCAGCAGGCAGATTTTCGATCAATGCATCAATAGAAGTTGGATCGCTGAGGTCAGCCTGAAAAAATTGGTCGGCCGTGTCTGTTTCGTTGCGGTCAATGCCGATAACAGCCGCGCCCTGCGCTTTTAACAGGCGGCAAGTCTCTGCTCCGATGCCCGATGCCACGCCGGTTACGATATAGGTTTTGCCTTCATGCATGGTTGGATTCTCCAGAATTTGGGGGCTCTTACAAAGTAGGTTAAGTTGACGTCTTGCACGCGACCCCAGTCATCGGAACGTTATCGATGCAAGGCTCGGGAACAAGATGATGATGGCAGTGATCAGGAACATCACACCGACAAACGGCATCACACCCTTAAAGATATCGGATAGCTCAATCCCGGTGCCGCGCAAGGTGGCAGACACGACATAGCAGGCCAGTCCAAACGGCGGTGTCAGCAGGCCAATTTCTACGGCGATTACTGTCAGGATACCGAACCAGATCGGATCCCCGCCCAAGGCCAGCATCGTTGGGAATGCAATCGGCACCACGATCAGCATGATCGAAACGGATTCAAGGAACATACCCAACAAAACTAGCAGGATCACGTAGGCAACCGCGAACTGGAACAGGCTCAGATCCAGCGTGTTGATGATCGTGCCTATATTTTGCACGAACCCTGATGAGGCCAGCATGATCGTAAAGATGTTCGCCGCGAGGATCATGAACAGAACCGTCGTGGCAATCTGGCCTGTTTCCACCATCACTTGCCACAGCGAAGCCCAGTTCAGACGGCGCCGCAAAACCGCATAGATCAGCGCACCCGCCGACCCGACAGCGCCGCCTTCGGTCGGTGTAAAGAAGCCGCCATAGATACCGCCCAGCACCAGAATGATCAGCCCTAAGACTGGCGCCAGAAGAATGCCCGCCTGCCCGATACTGCTAACGACTTCGAGTTCCGCGTCTGACACAGGTTCGGCTTCGAACACGGTGTGGGGACGGAACGTTGCGTTCAGCCAGATCATCAGTGACATCATCACCGCCAACAATAGGCCCGGCACGATCGCGGCGATAAACAGGAAACCGACCGATTGTTCGGCAAGGAAACCATAGACGATCAACAAAAGGCTCGGCGGGATCAACATGCCCAGCACCGAACTGCCCGCTACAACGCCGACCGAGAATTGTTTGTTATAGCCGTGACGGATCATTTCGGGGGTCGCGATTTTGGCAAACACCGTCGCAGAGGCGACCGAGGATCCGGTGATGGCGGCAAAGACCGCATTCGCGCCGACTGTGGCAATGCCAAGCCCGCCACGGATCGGTTTGGTGATCCATGCGGCAACCGCAAATGTCTCGCGCCCGATGTCAGCGGCGGCCACTAGCAGGCCCATCATCACAAACAGCGGCACGGCGCTGAAATAGTAGTTCGCCAGAAATTCATTCCCGGCGATCCCGAGCATCGTATAGCCGAACGCGATACGCCCCTTCAGTAACCACAGCCCGACAAAGCCGATGACCAGCATCGCGATTCCGATATGCACACCAAACAGGACCACAACGACCAACACACCCAGCATCATCGCGCCAAGGGTAAAGTTGCTCAGACCTGCGTCCATTAGCATCGGGAACAGAATGAACCACATCGCGACAAGGACAACACAGGTCACAGCCAGCCAGACAAGGCCATTGATGCCATATTCCGACATGAGCGTGCCCGTTTTGCGCAACGCACGCGCGGCAAAGGCAAGGGCCGTCACCGCGCTGCCGATGATCACCAGCAGACGCAGCGGCCAGACTTGGAAGGAAAATTCACCCGGATTACCAACGATTTCGGCTTCGCTATAAGCATCCATAAACTTGGGCAAGGCCGCTTGTAGCAGCAAGATCATCGCGATGACCCCGATCACCGAAACCACGACCTCTAGCACCGCTTCGCCCTTGGGCATGCGCTTGCCCAAGATGGAGACAAGGAAATCCGCACGCGTCATGCGCTCGGAATATAGAGTGCCCGCCAGTTGCAGGAACGTCGCGCCGACAACGGAATAGGCGACCATTTCTGTGACGCCGCGAATGGGCGACAAGAAGACCTCGCGCAGGAAAACTTCTGCGCAAATTAGAATGACCAACGCGAAGAACCAGATAGTCCCGATACTGCTCATGAACTCAGTGAGGCGCCTGAGCCCCGTATCCGACCTTCGAAGCGCCGCAATGGCCGGGTGAACCTGTCCGAGAGACGGTGTCTCGTTTGAGGGAATGTTTTCGGCCATTGCTGATTTCCTATCTGTCAGAGTACGCTTTACTCACCCCAAGCGCGCAAAGGCTCATAGCCTCTGGAGCGGGCACCTTCGAGGAAGGCCTTAAGAACTTCACCAGCGGGCAAACCCTTAGCTTCGTTCAATGCAACCCAGTCACCGGCAAGATCCGGCAGTGCATCGGCCCATTTCTGACGTTCAGCGGCATCAAACGTAGAGATCGTCGCGCCTTCGCTTTCCATGATCCCAAGGAACGTTTCTTCGCGCGCTGCCACAGAATCTGCGACCATGGTGCTGTATTCACCGCCCAATTCGGTCAGAACGCCCTGCACGTCTTCGGGTAGGCTGTTCCATGTGTCATTGTTAATCGTCAGCACACCGGTAATCGGGCCACCCATGTCGACCAGCGTAATGTAGGGTGCGACTTCGTGGATCTTGAACGGCAACATGCCGTTGATCGTCATGACCGCACCATCTGCAATGCCCGTTGAGATAGAGTTGTAGAACTCGGGGAACGCCGCGTTCACGGCCGTGGCCCCCGTGCCATCGAGCCAGTTCGCAACAGCGCCACCTGCCAGCAATTTAAGACCCTGAAGGTCTTCGATCGAATTGATCGGTTCGCGTGTGATCAGATGGTAAGACCCATCCGCCATCGCCCCCAGGAAGCGTTGGTTATTGTCGTCCCACTGTTCGTTCATGATCGGTAAGGTGGCGTGCAATTCGTTGCCGATTTCAGTCAGCGCATGCACATCACCCACAACGAACGGTGCGTAAAAATGCACGTTCTGCAGCGGCAGTTTCGCAGGTTCAAAGATCGTTCCAACCCATGCGATGTCAGCCAGACCGCCCTCGACACCTTCAAGTGCGTTTAGCGCATTAAACAGCGCGCCCGCATATGCCTCTGTCCACAGGATTTCGTTTTCGCTGCCCATGGCAGCCAGACGTGCGTTGGCTTCCGGCACGACGTGTTTGGTGATCACCTCGACCCATGGCAGGATCGGCGGATGGCTGGACGCGGCGGTCAGCTTGATTTTATCGGCGTAGGTTGGTGTTGCCATGACGGCCACACAGGTGGCGGCCTGCACGCAGGCTGTGGTAAACTTAAACATTGTAGTCCTCCCTGTTTTCTTTTGATTGTATGCACGGCTCCCCCCGTGCGATTTCAGACTCATCCCCATGTATTTCCAGACCATGAGATTGATTTCCCTGCGAGCCAGTCGCTACCCGTCGCATAAAGCTCTTCGACGCGTTCTCCCTTCAGACCTGGCATGTTCCTTTCGACCTCGTATCCGACCTTGGTCTGGATATAGGCGAGGTGGCGGTATCCCACTGGGAACTGCTCAAGCAGGTCTTGTTCAAGGGTAAGCGGGGCATTTGCGTCCACCGCATCAAGACGGTCTTTTTCATAGATCGGCTGTCGCAGGCACATGCCCCATTTACCTTTTCGCTTTTCCAGAAAATCATAGAACCGACCGGTGCAGACCACATCGCACGACACGCCATGCACGTCGCCGCGTTGTGAAATGGTCATTTTGGTTTGGGTCACGGCGCGGGTACCGTTGATCTCGGCCGTATGCCCCCCAAGGAAATGCAGGATCGATACGCCCTTTTTCCAGCCCTCTTTGTTCATCGCGATGAATTCATCAGCGGTGCCTTGCGTCCATGTAGCCATCATCCGCCCATCGTCGTGCCAGACCGTGCGGAATTTGTCCCACATGCCCGCATCACGCCAAATGGCCCAATTGTCGATAAGCTGCCTAAGTTCGAGGCGGTCCAATAGATCCTGATCCACGTTCGTTCCTTTGTCTTAGAAGGGTGTATTGCGCCCGCCACGTTCAACCGTGAGCCAGCGTGTTTGTGTAAATGCGTCAATCGATGCCTTGCCGCCGTGCCGCCCCATGCCGCTGTTTTTTACGCCACCAAAGGGGATCGTTGGTTCGTCATAGATCGTCGCATCATTGACGTGGGCCATGCCGAATTCGATCTGGCGGGCCACACGCAATCCGCGTGCTTCGTCGCGGGTGATAACGGATGCGGACAGCCCGTAGTCGCAATTGTTGGCAAGCGACAGCGCTTCTGCTTCGTTTTCAAAGAACATGATGTTGGCGACCGGGCCAAAGGTTTCTTCGTGAAACATCGCCATATCCGGCGTCACACCCGTGATGACGGTCGGGTTGAAATACAGCCCGTCGCGCGTACCACCATGATGCAGCGTCGCGCCATCCGAAATCGCCTGGGCAAGGCGTGCTTCAACGGCCTCGACTTGCTTTTGGTTTATGATTGGTCCGATCTGGTTGTCCATCTGCGTCGGATCACCGACCTTGAGTTCTTTGGTCGCGGCAATGAAACGAGACATGAATTCGTCTTCCAGCTTCCTGTCGACAAGGATTTTTTCGGTCGACATGCAGATCTGTCCTTGGTGAAAGAACGCGCCAAAGCGCGCTGTGCGGATCGCGCGGTCCATGTCCGCGTCATCCAGCACAATCAAGGAATCCTTGCCACCAAGTTCTACACAGGCCTTTTTCAAAAGCCCCCCCGCCGTCATGGCGATATGTTTTCCCACAGCCGTGGAGCCAGTGAAGCTGATCGCCTTGACCAACGGATTGACCACCAGTTCATCGCCGACTTCGGACACGCGATCGCGCGAACAAGTCACGACGTTAAGCACACCCGCGGGTACGCCCGCCTCTTCGAACACTTCGGCGAGCATCAACCCACCGGTGACAGGCGTTTCCTCGGACGGCTTCAGAACCACGCAGTTGCCCATGGCAATCGCGACACCGATCCCGCGGCTTGAGAGCAAAAGCGGTACGTTCCACGGCGAAATTACGGACACAACGCCCAACGGCGTGCGTTCCACCATGCTCAGCTTGCCGTGTTCGGACGGCAGGGTTTCCCCCATCGGCGAATAGGCAGCGGCGGCGGCGGCGCGATAGACTGTCGGCGCGTAGTTGATCTCGAACATGCTTTTGCGAACCCAGCCGCCACACTCAGATGTCAGCGCCTTGATAAAGTCGTCCTTGCGACGCTCCAAAACTTCGGCCACCCGGTTCATCAGCACAGCACGCTTGTCAAAGGCCATCGCGGCCCATGCGGGCTGTGCGGCGGCGGCAGCGGCAATCGCGGCGGCGGCGTCCACCCGACCCGCATCCGGAACACTGCTCCAGACTTTGCCAGTCGCGGGATTGTGCACATCAAAGGTCTTGCCGTCCTGGGCAGCGACCCAGCGCCCCCCCATAGACATGCCCTTGGCAACATAGCCAGCTGCGTAATCAGCGTTCGTACTGGTCGCATCAAATGACATTTCAAAAGTCCTCACTGTCTAGTTTTGCAGTCCCCAAGGCCCTCACTACGACGGCTTTGCGGTAACGGTTTTTATGGACTTATCGACGGCGTCTTTGCCGACAAACAGACGGGCATAATCAAGCGTGGCATGCGAATGTTCGCGCATCACCATTTCGGCGCGCATCGCGTCGCCGCACGAAATCGCTTCGTAAATGATGGTGTGCTGGGCGTGGCCAATGGACATACGCATGAATTCGCCTGCAAGACGATCAAGGTCGGGCACAACCGCGCCGAGTTCCGCCATAGGCAGGTGGCGGATCCGGTCATACACCTTCGGGATATAATCGTTGCCGCACAGGTCCATCACAGTTTCATGAAACAGCGTGTTTACAGCCTGATAGTCTTCGATGTCCTGAACTGTGGCACTGCCTTTTTTGGTGATCGCGCCAGACACGCTCAGCGAATAGACGAACGCTTTGCGCGCCTCCTCGGACATGCCGTGCATCGCCATGTGGCCCGCTGCAGACCCTTCAAGCACGCCGCGCAGCTGAATAATCTTTTCGATGTCTTCCAGCTTGACGCTGCAAACAGCGTACCCACGGCCCGGCAATTTTTCGATTAGGCCGGTCATCTCAAGGCGCGCAAGCGCGAACTTGGCAGGCGTGCGTGACACGCCGAGCATCTGCGACACGCTTACTTCAGAGATCTTTTCTCCCGCGACAATCGCCCCCTCCATGATCATTTTACGTAGATCCGAAAGAACTTTCTGCTCTGCTTCTGCCAAGATATTCTCCCTGAAATTCTAGCGGCCTAGACCGTTAATCTCGGGCCACCAAGGGGGCACCAATCCATTTAGCCTAGAGGCAATAATGGATTCGATCAAGATAAATGAATCCATAATGATGCAACTCTAGCGAAAATGACCCCATTGACCTCAAGTATGAATCCATTGCAGGATAAATATCAAAAGGGGGAGTCATGAGAAGTTTTTCTTACCGGACCGGCGCGTCACGGATTTCGTTTGGTCGCGGAGCGTTCGAACAGGTTCCTCAAGTCGTTGAGGATTGCGGCGCAATCCGGGCCTTGGTTTTATCCACGGAATTTCAACAGCCTATGGCAGAAACCGCTGTCGGCTATTTAGGTGGTGCAGCAGCAGGCATGTTTTCAGGCGCAGTGATGCACACGCCCACAGATGTGACCGACACAGCGGTAGCCTATTGCGAATCCATTGGCGCTGACAGCATCGTTTCCGTGGGCGGAGGGTCGACCACGGGGCTGGGCAAGGCGTTGGCCCATCGCACAGGATTTCCCCATATCGTTGTGCCGACAACCTATGCAGGCTCTGAGGTGACGGATATCTTGGGGCAAACAGAAGACGGCCTCAAGACCACTATAAGGGCGGGCAGCATTCTGCCTACGGCCGTGATCTATGACCCGACATTGACCGATGGTTTGCCTCTGAAGATGAGCATCGTCAGCGGGTTAAATGCAATGGCCCACGCGGCAGAGGCGCTTTATGCCCAAGACCGCAATCCGGTTTCATCGATGTTGGCGGTTGAAGGGTTTGGTGCGATGAAAACCGGCCTTGGCCTGATTGTTGAAGATGAAAGGTCCATAGAGGGGCGCGACGCCGCCCTTTATGGGGCGTGGCTGTGTGGCACCGTTTTGGGCCAAGTCGGCATGGCGCTACACCACAAGATTTGCCACACGCTGGGCGGATCCTTCAACATGCCCCACGCCGAAACTCACGCCGTGATGTTGCCGCATACCATTGGGTTCAATGCGAAAAGTGTGCCTGATTTGCTGGCCCCGATCGGCGACATTTTCGGGAAATCCCCGGGGGTTGGGCTGTTTGGTTTTGCCAAGGAGCTTGGCTCGCCAACATCGTTGAAAGAGCTGGGTTTGAAAGAACAGGATCTGGATCGCGCCGCAGAGATTGCGGCAGCCAATCCATATTGGAACCCACGACCTATCGACCAAAGCGGCCTACGGGCGATGTTACAAAACGCATTTGATGGCGCTATGCCACCGGATCCAAACATTTAAAATCTGACCAGAAAGGCGCGTTGATATGGATGACCACGAGGCAGGATATTTCACCGAAGATAACTCGGTAGACGTTGTTGTTGCCCGCAACAAGAACACTAAAGACCCGCGCCTCAAAGAGGTAATGGAAGTGATCGTGCGCAAATTGCACGAAGCGGTCAAAGAAATCGAGCCAAGCGAGGATGAGTGGCTGGAAGCGATCATGTTTTTAACCCGGACGGGCCAGATTTGCGATGATTATCGGCAAGAATTCATCCTTTTGTCCGATATCCTTGGCGTGTCGATGTTATCTGACGCGATCCAAAGCCGCCGTCCATCTGGTGCGACCGAAAACACGGTCCTCGGCCCATTCCATGTGGGTGATGCCCCCGAACTTGAAATGGGATCGGATATTTGCCTTGATGAGAAGGGTGAGCCGATGTTCGTGCATGGCTATGTGCGGGATATTCATGGCAAGCCGTTGGCCGGGGCCAAGATCGATGTCTGGCAAGCCAATGACGAAGGGTTCTACGACGTTCAGCAACGCGGTGTTCAGCCAGATTTCAACCTGCGCGGCGTCTTTAGAACCTGCGCGGATGGCCGGTATTGGTTCAAAGCGATTAAACCAAAGTTTTACCCGATCCCCGACGATGGGCCTGTAGGCCAGTTGCTGGGCAAACTGGGTCGACACCCCTTCCGTCCTGCGCATTTCCACTACTTGATCACGCTGGACGGCTATCAAAAGCTAACAACGCACATCTTTGACCCTGATGATCAATATATCAATTCAGACGCTGTGTTCGGAGTGAAAGAAAGCCTGATGGCTGAATTCAAGCCCATAGATGATGCGGAACAAGCCGCCAAACATGGCTTCGACGGGTCGAAATTCTACGACGTGGAATATGACTTCGTGCTCGCCCAAAAGGCATAAAACCTAACAATTTTGGAGAGACCAATGGCAGAATTATTGTTCATTCCCGGAAGCCTGCGCGAACAGTCCGCGTCCAAAGCCCTGACCCAGGCGCTGGTCAGCCGCCTGAGCGGGGCATGCGGCACATCCATTGCCGAAATCGGACACCTGCCGCATTTCAATTCCGACATCCCCCCGACGGGGCGATTGAGGTGTTCCTAAAAAAGATTGCGGATGCCGATGGCGTGGTCATTGTCACACCAGAGTACAACTATAGTGTCCCGGGCGTTCTGAAAAACGCAATCGACTGGGCGTCCCGCCCTGCCATGAACTCGGTCTTCAAAGGCAAGCCGGTTTTCACAATCTCTATTTCCGCAGGCGCCCTTGGCGGCGTCCGCGCCCAATCCCATTTAAAGTATATCCTGAACGGGATGCTTGCAGAGGTCTACACGACCCCGGAGGTGGCCGTGCCCCATGCCGTTGCGGCAGTTAAGGACAGAGCTTTTGCAAATGCAGCAACGTTGGATTTTGCGTTGGAGAGCCTGAACAAATTTTTGGCACATCTGGCTGGTTGAGTAGTCTTAAATCGAACGCGACTTGCCATAGCTTGAAGAAGGTGGTTCACGGTGAAAGAAACTTGTGCGTAACATAAACCGCCCCATTTCCATTTATCGCTTTCAGTGTCTGCTACGCGATCAAAACATATCGTGCTTCTCGGTTTGTTGGCCTGAGCCCTATCAATTTCACATAAATCCTAGAGTGACTGGTTAAGAAAACAGTAGTTGATCGGATGTGGCTTGATTTTCCCTAACCACATTCATAACCTATCTCAAACTTCGGGAATTGAATAAATGCTATTCCCACTGTTGGGTGATCTCAATCGGTGCAAAAGCCAAGCGAATAAGGAACGCATTCGCTGCGTCTAACCAAATCGGCTTCTGGATAAATCGTTCGAATGAAGCGTCGCGCTGTGGCTTCCAGTGCCCCATTCGACCACACGAGATAAATCCTCGTGACAAGTACACGGTTAACTTAGGTAAACGTTGCGGAAGCAATGACCGCTTCGATAAAATTGGCTGCAACGCAACTTGAAATCTGCTGCGCGTGCACAATCATGCTGCGTCAGCTAACTGCGAAAAACGAATGACGGCAACGTCCGCAGAGCTGCCTCTCGATTTATTGATAATGAAGGTCCGCTCTGGTCAACCGGCGGCCAGTTGCGATTCAGCCACCCTGCCCCGCCAGAAACTCCGCTAGCACAGGACTGGCCGCGCCCTTCGCGGAGCTGAGCAGCTCCGAGCCCGCGAGCGTCGCTTTAGACAGGCGCACGAGCCCGCCGGTTTCCTCAATGCGGTAGCAGCGGCGGTTTTGCCGCCCCCGCCTGTAGTGGGTCGCAGTGACGATCTGGCAGGTGCTGCCATCGGTGAGCGTCACAGGGGCCGCGAGCCTGATCTTGTCGCCTTCCTCGTAGTCCGGGATCGCAGCCCAGTCCCGGCAACGCTGGCGCCAGGCATGGGCGTAGCTGTCCGGGTCTTTCAGGTCGGAGAGGAGCTCGATCAGCCCAAGGGAGCACGAACTCGTTCGGGCCAGCGCTTTCCTCCATGTCCTTGTAGCCCCAGCAGCCGTCATCGTATCGGGTGAGGAAGACAGCCCCGAACGTGATGGAGCCATCCGCATCGGTCACATAGGTTGCGTCTTCGACAGCGGTGCCGTCGAGATTGGTGACCCTTGCCGCCGCATACCAGGTGGAGCCAACCTTGCAGGCCTTGACCAGTTCGGTCTTGCGCGTGTCGCCCTCGAAGGTGCAAAGCCGCGTGATTTCCGCCTTCTCATCCGCGTAGGATTTGACGCGACGGTCGGTGTAGAACAGCCAACCCATTAGGCCGCCCTCCGATCGTCGATCTCCATCAGCACATCAAGCGGCACGCGGTAGGGTTGCATCGCGTCAAAATCTTCGCAATTGCCGCAGTTCTGCACGATCGCGAAGGTGTCGCAGGCATCCTTGAGGATGACCCGGAAGGTGCCGCCCAGGCCCGAGGGCACTTCGTAGGTCCCGCCGATCAGATAGTCCGAGGCCCGGCGCACGAAGACGCGGATGCTGTGGCCATCGGTGGCGAGCCGGATCGCCCCCCGCCCCCGGTCGATCAGCACCTGCACGTCATCCAGGATGTCGGTGTAGAACTGGCCGGTCAGATCGCGAAACGCCATGCGGCGCTGCGCCATCCAGTCGGTATCCCGAAACGGGTTCATACCGTCGGCGAAGGCGAAGGAGGGATCGGCCTGTTCGGTGGTGACGATACAGGTGGTCGTGCCATCGATGCCGTTCGAGCGCAGATGCACACCATTGCCGACGATGAGGATCAGGGCCGG
Organism: Marinovum sp. J2-8; assembly: GCF_055808435.1. Taxonomy (NCBI): domain Bacteria; kingdom Pseudomonadati; phylum Pseudomonadota; class Alphaproteobacteria; order Rhodobacterales; family Roseobacteraceae; genus Marinovum; species Marinovum sp. J2-8. The sequence continues at coordinate 327,717 of NZ_JBVVRZ010000004.1, forward strand.
CCTGTCCACGGGCCCGTTCCAGTTGGGCAGGAAGGTTTTGCAGGCGCGCGCATGTGCGATTTGCGCCGCGACCGCCGACGCAGAGAACTTGAGAATAGCCATGGGGATGTCTTTCAGTTGGGTGTGGGAGGGTCGACCCGCGCGGGTGGTATGGTCCACGCGCGGGTCGCGTGATGGCTCAGGCCGCTTGCGCGACCTCGCTTTCAGGCTCGGGGGTTCCCGCAGCGGGCTCCGCCTCATCACAGGCGACACCGGCGGTCTGCATCATGGGCGGGCACCAGGCGGCCACGGCAGCGCGCTGCGCGTCCGTGAGGGTGGCGAAGGGCTCGGCGAAGAGCTTGTCACAAAAGGCGACGATCTCCTTCTTGCTCGACGAGGCCAGCGTCACCGCCTCCTGGGCCAGACCCAGATCCTCGCCGAGGATCTTCAAGAGCCAGGCCTTCTTGAAGCGGTTGAACAGCGCCGCGTTCGGCGTCCAATGCGCGCGAATGTCGGGCATGATCTCGATCTCGAAGTCATGCATCAGGCTGTCACGCTGCCGGTCCCGCGCGAAACAAGACTGTGTGGTGCTGGCGGTGGCATAGGCCACGAGCTTAGCTTTCTCGTCTGCCTCCAGCGCGCGAAACGCCGCGAACTGATCGGCGGGCGCGCGGGTGGCACCGAGCTTGTCGACCATGTCGATGTAGGTGGTCAGTGAAACGGACCTGCCGGCACCCGAAGGGTCAGGGTCGGCCGTTCCGTTCCGCGTCACCCGCGGCAGGTGCACGAAGGCGATGACATCGGTGACGGGTCTGATATCGATGAACGGCGTGCCTCGTGCGACCGCAAGAGTGGCCAAAGGTCGCTTCCTGGACAACATCTTCGTCGAACGGCTCTGGCGATCCTTGAAGTATGAATGCGTCTATCTGCACGCTTGGGAAACCGGATCAGAGGCAAAAGCTGGCGTGAGGAAATGGATGGAGTTCTACAACCAAAAGCGCCCGCATTCTGCCCTTGGCGGGCGACCACCTGCCGTGGTCTATTGGCAGCAAAATGAAACCACCAACTCCGATCAGCAGGTGCAAAGAGTAGCTTAACTTACGCCAGATCCTGTCCAACAAATGGGGAGTAGCTCAGTTATTGAATGGAGAAGACGTGGTACCGCGCAATGGGTAAATTCAGTTGAACAGGTGACAGCACTGCTTGCCACCCGACCATAGCCCCCAAAACGAGCATGTACGGTTTCTATCGGCTCCCGCCTGATCTATTCTGCGGTGCCGCGATTGGGGACGGATTGGCACCGGAATTGTGAGATTTTCCACTATGGCCGAGAGTGGAAAATCTCACACCACTAGCCGTCAAACAATCTCCAAGGCGTTCAAAATCTCTGGCAGCGTGGTCGTGAAATCAGCAGCGTTTGCCGCAAGAGCGATGGAAATATCATACTCGGCTCCAGACGCGGTGTCGGTGTAGGAGATGGTTATTCCACTGGCAGTCAATGCTACGCTCGACGCGTCGAACTCTACGCCGCCAACATTGTAGAACCGTAGGGCGTCACCTTCCCTAGCATCAAAATCGGTTACGGATGTATCGGTTGATGTGCGGGTGAACTCGAACACATCTGCGCCAGCTCCACCTGTCAGCACGTCGGTTCCAATACCTCCAAAGATGGTGTCGTTGCCGTTGCCACCGGAGATGTCTTCGTTGGCATCCGAGCCCCAGATCACGTCATTGCCTTCACCACCGTCGATGGACATGGCGACGCCAGAAAGACTGTAATCTGGGCTGGTCAAGTCGATGATATCATCGCCGCCCATGCCTCGGATTTCTTCGATGTTGGCGAAACGCGCGGCGCTTTCGTTGCCCACGTAGTCTTCGGTCAAAGCAACTGAGCTGTGGAAGCCGGAATAGGCGTCATGCAAGAAGAAAGCATCGCCTTCGCCACTGAGTTCGACAATATCAGCATCCGCGCCGCCATCGGTCACGGCTTCGATGCGTACCAGTCCTTCGAGGTTGACCCGCGCCTGTGTGCCTACTTGGGTATCGGAGCTGACATTGAAGGCGACATAGCCAGATGTGTGATAGGACGAGCCTGAAAGGAGGATCACATCATTTCCAGCTAGTCCTCGAAGAAGGTCCGAGCCAGATGACGAGGTTATTTGGTCATTGCCTGATCCACTAATTGCGTAGTCATCGCCTTCGCCACCGTCGAGGGTGTCGTTGCCCTCTTCGCCATCAAGGACATCGTTTCCGCTGCCACCTGTGATGCTGTCATTGCCTTCGCCACCGTTCAGATTGTCGTTGCCGCCGTTGCCATGGATCACAAGGTCTTCGGTGATACCATTAGCGAATGAAAATATGTCATCACCTTCGCCACCCAGCATGGTGAAGGCTTCGCCATTTGCTTGGGCAAAAACGGTTGATGTGTCGCGTCCAATGACGCGGAAGCCATCCGTGCCCCAAGTATGAAAGCTCAGCTCTTCATCGGAGGCGGCGTCATAAGAAGCGAGTGAGATCAAGCGTAATGTGATCAATGCCGCCGTTGCCGTTGTAGTAGGTTCGATTAGTGTTTGTTGGATCAAGGATAAGCGTAACGGCATCGTCACCCTGCCCGCTTGTCAACGATTGAAGCCACTCAAAGCCCTCGAAGGATGTTCCATCAGCAAGAGAAATCAGTGCATCGGAGGCGGCGTCATAAGTGAAGTCCAGCGCTCCCGCAAAATCGCGGCGATTGATAGAGAGCGCATCAAAGCCACTGCCGCCAATAAGAGTATCGGGGCCGTCATCGTAATCGGAACTGATATAGTCATCGCCTTCACCGCCATCGAGGGTGTCGTTGCCCTCTTCGCCATCAAGGACATCGTTTCCGCTGCCACCTGTGATGCTGTCATTGCCTTCGCCACCGTTCAGATTGTCGTTGCCGCCGTTGCCATGGATCACAAGGTCTTCGGTGATACCATTAGCGAATGAAAATATGTCATCACCTTCGCCACCCAGCATGGTGAAGGCTTCGCCATTTGCTTGGGCAAAAACGGTTGATGTGTCGCGTCCAATGACGCGGAAGCCATCCGTGCCCCAAGTATGAAAGCTCAGCTCTTCATTGAAGCGAGTGAGATCAAGCGTAATGTGATCAATGCCGCCGTTGCCGTTGTAGTAGGTTCGATTAGTGTTTGTTGGATCAAGGATAAGCGTAACGGCATCGTCACCCTGCCCGCTTGTCAACGATTGAAGCCACTCAAAGCCCTCGAAGGATGTTCCATCAGCAAGAGAAATCAGTGCATCGGAGGCGGCGTCATAAGTGAAGTCCAGCGCTCCCGCAAAATCGCGGCGATTGATAGAGAGCGCATCAAAGCCACTGCCGCCAATAAGAGTATCGGGGCCGTCATCGTAATCGGAACTGATATAGTCATCGCCTTCACCGCCATCGAGGGTGTCATTGCCTTCTTCACCATCAAGGACATCGTTTCCGCTGCCACCTGTGATGCTGTCATTGCCTTCGCCACCGTTCAGATTGTCGTTGCCGCCGTTGCCATGGATCACAAGGTCTTCGGTGATACCATTAGCGAATGAAAATATGTCATCACCTTCGCCACCCAGCATGGTGAAGGCTTCGCCATTTGCTTGGGCAAAAACGGTTGATGTGTCGCGTCCAATGACGCGGAAACCGTTCGGGCCCCAAGTATGAAAGCTCAGCTCTTCATTGAAGCGAGTGAGATCAAGCGTAATGTGATCAATGCCGCCGTTGCCGTTGTAGTAGGTTCGATTAGTGTTTGTTGGATCAAGGATAAGCGTAACGGCATCGTCACCCTGCCCGCTTGTCAACGATTGAAGCCACTCAAAGCCCTCGAAGGATGTTCCATCAGCAAGAGAAATCAGTGCATCGGAGGCGGCGTCATAAGTGAAGTCCAGAGCTCCCGCAAAATCGCGGCGATTGATAGAGAGCGCATCAAAGCCACTGCCGCCAATAAGAGTATCGGGGCCGTCATCGTAATCGGAACTGATATAGTCATCGCCTTCACCGCCATCGAGGGTGTCATTGCCTTCTTCACCATCAAGGACATCGTTTCCGCTGCCACCTGTGATGCTGTCATTGCCTTCGCCACCGTTCAGATTGTCGTTGCCGCCGTTGCCATGGATCACAAGGTCTTCGGTGATACCATTAGCGAATGAAAATATGTCATCACCTTCGCCACCCAGCATGGTGAAGGCTTCGCCATTTGCTTGGGCAAAAACGGTTGATGTGTCGCGTCCAATGACGCGGAAGCCATCCGTGCCCCAAGTGATAAAAGACAGGCCTTCGTTGAACCGTGTGAGATCAAGCGTGACGTGATCAATACCGCCACCACCGAAAAAGGATGTTTGGTTCCCTTCATCATCGTCAAGGATCAAGTAGGCATTGTCGTCCCCATCTCCGCTTGAGTAACTGCTGCCGTTACTGCTTGTGGCGACGTATGTGTATGGACTCGTTGGTACTTGTTCTAATGTGACCGTTTCAAGCAAGCCTTCGACAATAATTTGACTTGCGGCGGTTGTTATAAACTGCGGAATATAGTCGCCAACAACGGATTGAGCTAGTGAACTAAGCGCAGGAACACCAACACTGCTTGCTAGCTGCTCTAGAAGGCTGTCTTCAATACCCCAAGCATAAGACACACCCTCAGCGACTAAATCTGTGGTTAGAGACAAAAGCTCTCTGTTGGCAGCTTGATGAAAGCGACCATCGGCTGTTAGCAGATGAAGTTGTCTGAATGCCTGAATGCTAAATTCGCTTTGACCAATGAAGGATGATCCAAACACCGTGTCTGCGAAGCTTTCTAAAAATGAGACATTACCGTCGAAATTGGCATCACGAAAATCATAACCGCTAATAAGCGCGACAAACTCACCTTGCCCTGGGCCGACTTGAGAGCCTTCAAACAGCGCATGGCCAATGACTTGGTTACCAGTGTAATCGTGAATATCAATGAGAGTGTAAGGATTGGGCATAAATGATCACTCAGTAAATATCTTGCTGTGAATGACTTTTGCAGAGATGGTGGCTCTTGTCACGGACAAGATGAGCGCGCTTACACACAGAGTGTCAACTCGACCAGATCACCCGAATAACCTCAATTCCCATACAAGCGGCATCAATGATGAATTTGTTTTTGGGCGGGTTCAAAACCCACGGCACGAAATAGCAGCTCCGCCGCCTCACATCCGCATGATTGAGCGGTCTCAAATATTTTATATGTACCCCGTTTTCCATCCAGCTCACTATCCCCTTCCTGCGCCACGGCTGGCGCATCCACGTAGACCGCCTTGACCCAAAACACGCCAAACATGACGACGATGGAGAGAACGGCCAGTGCGAGTGCTTCAAGCTTTGTCATGGCAGCAGCTTAACCGCCCTGCCGTCGATCACCTGAGAGAAAACAGCAAAAACCCCTGCCCTTCCTGTGGGTAAGTTACCGCAAGCCCGCTTGGGGCAGATTGCAATCGCCCTGCCGCTGAACATGAGCGGCCACGGTGACACCTTCAGCCTGAATGCAAGCCTGTACGATCTCAAAGAGATTGGACGCGGTTGGATTGCCTGCGGCGCTCAAGGTGCGCATGAGGTTCTTGTCCACCTTGCCAGTACGCTCAGCCAGCTCTTTGAACCCCATGGTGGCGTTGACGAACTGACGTAGCAAAAGCCGCCCCTCGTTCAGCTCACCACTGAGCAGCGAATTGAGTGCGTCTTCCAGCATTTCCGCCCCAAACTCGGGATTTTCATCGACCATGGCTTTCATGGCGGCTTTGTATGATGTGGTTGGCATTATCCTTTCCTTTCTGTTGTGGTTTCATCCTGATAATCACGCCAAAGCTGTTTGGCTTTTGCGATGTCATCGCTCTGGCGGCGCTTTGTGCCGCCATGAAGCAGGATCACAAGCCTATCGCCCTCTTGGCCTAGGTAAATCCTAATCCCTGCCCCGAATGTGAGCCTGATTTCGAAAACACCGTCACCAACGGATTTGAGGCTTCCAGTGTTGCCTTCTTCCAATCGGCCTAACGCAACTGTCACCCGTTTTCTGGCCTGCCTGTTGATCTTGGAAAGCCACTTGATAAATGGCTGCTTCCCTTCTGGCGTTGTGTAAACTTCAATCTCAATCATATAGGTAGCGGTATCATATACGATACTCAAAAAGCAAGAACTATCTAACCCCTGTGCCTACCCCAATCATTGGGTAGAAAGTCCAACCTGCTCTTCTGAGCTGACTGGAACCTGACGAAAAGGGCTCCCGCTGTTTGTTGTGTTGGAAGGTGGTTCCTATTTTCCCCTGCTTCGTATGAGCCTGCTTTCGCTTGAGTGTCGTTCCGTCACACATGGTTCTGCCGGAATACCCCCTTGCGGGGTTGTAGGCATGGTTCTGTGTGATGGATCGTAAACGTCGAAAGTTGGCGGGAGCTGGTGAAAATCCCCCTGCTTTGGTGAGTGCGGAAGCACTCTTTCTTTCTTTTGCTCGTCTGGTCGCCTGCGGCCTAAGATCAGCTTGTTGCATGGGTCAGAATATGGGCGCAGTCGCCCCTTTCCCCAAGTGACTATGCGGCTCGCTTGAAGACCGCACGACCAAGGCGGGTCATGCGGTTGAGTGATTTTGTGGCGATCTGGTTTTCTGTGACTTGGCGGTTCATTTCCCTGGCGTTCAGCTCTGGGCCGATGACGAACTTGCGGCGCCCGATTTGGGCTTCGACGAGGGCGCGATCATTGTACCCCGTCGCTGCCTGCCACGCCATTCGGCCATGCTCGGCGATATGCTCCATGTGAGCGTCGCGCCCATCTCTCAGGCCGAGGACGGCGGTGACCGTTGCATTAATTTTGGCTGGTCGCATAGATGCCGGGGAATGGCGTGCGTTTACGCGAAGATTTCGACCACCTAGCCCGTTGGCATCAATTGCACGCCAACCCTCTTGGATATTCCTTTGGAATACCCAAGAGAGCAGCGAGTAGCGCCCTTTCTCACCAACACGAATGTGGGTCTCGTCCACATACCGGTTGACGCTTGCACGGCGCAGGTGTTTCTCGGTCCGCTTCGCCAGCTCAAGACCAAGCTTCTGGACCCAGCGAGCGGCACACAGTCGATCAACCAACAGTCATTGCACGCTGAGCCAGCAGGTCAGCCACATCCTGATAAGAACGCAGTTTTGCGCGGCATAACCAACCTCAAAAGCCGTTGGATGGACCAAGCGAACAGATTAATGCAACAGTTCCGGCAATATCAAACCCAGATCATATCGTCAGTGATTTGCGCCAGCGTGGTGTTCGCAAATGTGATCTGCACCCCCTGGTCATCAAACACCAGATTTGCACCGACCTGGGTCATCTCTGCGCGCGCCGCAGCTGCGTCGACAAACCCAAAACCGTTCAGTTCAATGTAATCCCAAGCCTCCAGATCGGCCACGAAATTGGCACCGTCGTGGCTGGCGTCAAACACAAAAACATCCGCGAACTGGCCGCCCGCCATCAGATCACCGCCCGGGCCGCCCTCGATCCGGTCATCTACACCCTGATTGCGCATCCAGGACTTGAGTTGCGCTGCGGTTTCTGCGGCGAATTGCGGGCTTTGGGAAAACCCTAGGACGACGTCGGCGCGGCTCATGCCATTTGCCAAATCACCTGTCCAGCGCGCCAGGCCAGCGGCATCTGGGTCGTCGTTGTTCAGCACGTTTTGATACAACAGCCGCACAAAGGCCTCGTCCGTTGAATTCGCCGGGAAGGCAGCGAGGAACTCCGGCGAGCCGACAAACCCCTCGGCCACCTCGGTCAACGTCCGCTCCCCCGTTGCCAGCCGTTCAACCCAGTTGGTCTGGCCAGTGACATCGGGATCTCGATCCAGTGTCGACCGGAACAGCCGGTACACATCGTCGCTCCAATTGGTGGTGACGTTCATAAATGCATAAGCGTTGGCCGCATCGGTTGTGCTTTGGATGAATTGCGGGCTGTTCATCAGGCCAATCACCGCGTCTGCCCGGTTGGAATCGGCAACCGCTGTCCAGCGGGCAAGGCCCATGGCATCGGGGTTGTCGGTATCCAGCACGTTTTTGTAAAGTGCGCGCACAAAGGTCTCAGACGAGGTGCCATCCGGAAAGGTGTTCTGGAACTCTTGTGAGGCCACGAACCCCTGGGTGACTTCCTGCAACGTGCGCACACCCGTCGCGATCCGCCCGGTCCAGTTTACATGACCAATTGCATCGGGATCGCGGTCAAACGTGGCCTTGTAGAGCCGGAAAATCTGGTTGGCAAAACTGGCCCCATAATATGCGGCGGCGGCGCCGTCGCCAAACAGGATATCTTCGCCATTGCGGCCATAAATCCGATCGCTCCCGCCACCGCCGGTGATGGTGTCATTGGCAGCCAACCCTTCGATAAGCTCGGGGTTGGCAGTGCCCACCAAAAGATCCGCCGCCGGGGTGCCGCGCAGATCAACACGTTCCGCAATCGCGGTGGTTTGGGCGGAAGTCACGGATTCAAGCGTACCCCCGTCATCCGTATAGGTCGCCCTGACAGAAATCCGCGCGCCGACATCATCCGCAGTCAGCGCATAGGTCTCTGCAGTGGCCCCCGGAATGGCGGTGCCATCGCGCAGCCACTGATAGTTCAACGCGCCCAAGCCATCGGCATCAGCGATGGTAGAGGTGGCTTTTAGTTCCGCATTCTCTTCGGTGAAGCCGTTGATCGAAATCGCGCCCGTGGGCGGGTCATTCACATCATTCACCGCAAGTGACAGCGCCACACTCGCATCAGGTGTTGTCCCGACAGTGGTGTCGTCAACGGTGACAGACACATCGAACTGGCTCTGGGTCATATTATCAAGTGCCGTGCCCGCTTTGAGGAATAGCTCCGTACCGTCAATTTCAAACAGCGCCGCGTCAGCCCCCGCCAGCCCCAGATCATTGGTGCCAAGCCCATCATCGACAACCGAAATATCCGCGATCTTTATGCGGGTTGTCGTGTCGGTGTTTTCATCAATGTCGGTCACAGCGTTGACCAGCGCCACAGCGGTGGGGGACGCGTTCACTTGGTTCACCGCAAGTGACAGCGCCACACTCGCATCAGGCGTTGCCCCAACAGTGGTGTCATCCACGGTGACAGACACATCGAACTGGCTCTGGGTCATATTATCAAGCGCAGTGCCCGCTTTGAGGAATAGCTCCGTACCGTCAATTTCAAACAGCGCCGCGTCAGCCCCCGCCAGCCCCAGATCATTGGTGCCAAGCCCATCATCGGCAACCGAAATATCCGCGATCTTTATGCGGGTTGTCGTGTCGGTGTTTTCATCAATATCGGTCACAGCGTTGACCAGCACCACATTGCTGGGGGGCGTATTGATCGTCGCTGCAAGCTCCGCATAGGTCAGTGTCGTGTCTGTAAACTGAATGAATTCGACATCATCGTTGATCACATCTACGCCGTCTGTGGATGTCACAATCAGCGCATTTGTCCCTTGCGCCAAAGTGACATCGCCGCTGGCAACACCAAGCACAGCCGTATCAGTGCCATCGCCGCCAGAGACCAGATCATCGCCGACACCGCCCTCCAACAAGTCATCGCCAGCACCGCCTTCAAGCGTGTCGTTGCCTTCTTCGCCTCTTAAAGTGTCATTGCCCACGAAACCTCCGTCAAAACGGTCAACGCCCAAATCGCCGGCAAGCAAGTCGTTTCCGCTCCCACCGGTCAGACTGTCATCGCCGTCACCACCATAGAGGCTGTCAGCATCTGCGCCGCCATCCAGACGATCATCGCCTTCGTCACCCGAAAGACTGTCCTGCCCCGATCCGCCGGAAATACTGTCGCCGTCGCCATTGCCTCTGAGCCAGTCGTTCCCTCCGTCGCCCTCCATCGTGTCGTCACCGTCAGCGCCATAACCCCGGTCATCGCCTTCGCCGCCGATCATGGAATCGTCGCCTTCATCGCCGCGCAGGCTGTCGTTGCCTTCGCCGCCATCCAGCGTGTCATTGCCACCGCGGCCTTCCAGCGTGTCGTCACCGCCGAGGCCGATCAGCATATTGGCACCCGAGTTGCCGATGCCGGAATTATCACCATCGGTCCCCGTGCCGTTCAAATCGGCGCTCGATCCCCCCAACGAGAAATTCTCGATCTCTGCGGTGAAATTGCGCAAATCCAAATCAAACGCAGCTTGAACAGTGTCATTGCCTTCTCCAGCATTTTCCACCACGATATCAGCCGGTTCGCTCAGAATGAAAACGTCATCCCCAAGTCCGCCTACCATGGAATCGACACCGGCCATGCCATCCAAAATGTCGTTGCCTTCGCCGCCTTCCAGCGTGTCGTTGACGCCACCGCCACCGAGATAATCATTTCCGCCGAGGCCCCGCAGGGTCAAAGCGATGGTGCTATCGGTCGGTGCACGGCTCTCGTAAATGACGTTGTCCAGATCGTTTCCGATGCCGGTGTGCGCCAAAGCCCCGCGCAAAACCAGATTTTCGACATTCTGGCCCAACGTCAGGCTCTCGATCCATTGAACAACCGTATCCGAACCCTCGTCCGCCTGTTCAACCACAACATCGCCAGCTTCAGTCACGACATAGGTATCGTCGCCGGGGCCACCAACCATGCTGTCATCGCCGGCATCGCCAATCAGGCCGTCGTCGCCCTCCCCCCAAGAAGGGTGTCGTCGTCGTTCCCACCCTGCAATTGGTCATTGCCCGCGCGACCATCCAGCGTATCTTCGCCGCCCAGACCCAATAACATGTCGTCGCCTGCGGTTCCGTTGACCGTGTTCCCTGTGCTGTCCGCCGAAGACACAATCTGTCCACGGATTTCACCACCGCCGAAGCTCGTTGTATGCACATTGAAATAAAGCGGCATGTCGGTGCCCGGCGCGGTCGTGCCAAACGCCGTCGCAAAGGGATCAATCCCATCGCCGCTGTCCCACTTGCCAAATATCAACCACGAGCCATCGGAATTCATGCGCGCGCTAAGGTCGTTATCGCCCAGAAAGTTGAACACAACGCCACCGTTTACGCCGCGTGCGCCATCGTGGATATGGGCAACTGTCACATCATCTGTGGTGTCCGCCGTCGCGCGATCTGTAAAGCCCGGCAGCAAGGTGCCAAAATCCAACCCGGAGATATTCAGAGAATAGGTCAGTTCACCTGTCGTGGGGTTGAAAACCCCGTAGCCGGTGCCAATTGCCGGGCTTCCGGTGCCAGCCCCGGCATTTGCCTGCGCACCATTCAGTTCAAACTGATAGACCCGCTCCTCCGGTGTCGGCGCCATCGCCATAACTTCGGCATAGGTCAGCGTCTGGTCGGAAAATTGAAAATTTTCCACGTCATTCATAACGGTATCAACGCCGTCCTCTGTTGACGTCACGATCAGCGCATTTGTCCCCATAGCCACAGTGATATCGGTACTCGCCGCAGAAAAAATCGCCGTATCAGTGTCGTCGCCACCTGACAACGCATCGTTCCCCGCGCGGCCAAACAAAGTGTCGTCGCCGGCCATCCCGAACAATTGGTTGTCCCCGGCGTTGCCGAAAACATTATTGGCCTGCGCGTTGCCGGTGCCATCAATAGCAAGGGTGTCTGCGACGCTACCGCTTGGTCCGGTAAGGATCAGACGCTCGAGATGATCGCCCAAAGTGTAGGTGATCGCCGAAAACACAACGTCGTTGTCACCTTCTGCGTCATTTTCGCTGACAACATCACCTGCGGATTCCACGTAATATATGTCGTTTTCGGTGCCACCAACCATAGTGTCATCGCCCGCGCCGCCGTTAAGAACGTCCGCGCCCGCGTTGCCAATCAACGAGTCGCTGTCCGCCCCGCCATCGAGGCTGTCATTGCCTTGCGCGCCCTCAATCGTGTCCTCGCCACCCAGACCCAACAAGGTGTCATTGCCCGCCGTGCCGGTGATTGTATTTGCCGTGTCATCTGCCGAAGACACAATCTGTCCCCGGATTTCACCACCGCCGAAGCTCGTTGTATGCACATTGAAATAAAGCGGCATGTCGGTGCCCGGCGCGGTCGTGCCAAACGCCGTCGCAAAGGGATCAATCCCATCGCTGCTGTCCCAGATACCGCTCATCGTCCAGGAGCCATCGGCATTCAGGACTGCACTCAGGTCCGCATCGTTCAAAAAGCCAAAGGCCACGCCGCCGTTCACACCACGTGCGCCATTGTGGATATGCGCGTTGGTCACATCATCCGTGGTGTCCGCCGTCGCACGGTCCGGAAAGCCGGGCAGCAGGCTGCCAAAATCCAGCTCGGTGACGCTTAAACTATAGGTCAGACTGCCGGTGTCGGTGTCAAACACACCAAAGCCGGTGCCGGTGGCGGTCGACCCCGTCGCGGTTGTCACTTGGCCGCTGTCCAACGAAAATTGGTAAACAATCTGCATAATATCCCCCCCAGGAATAATTTAACGATTTCAATCCGTTCTTTGGGGAATGAAATTGTTTAAATTCAATCTGAACGCCAGAGCAGCAGCGTATCGCAACACTGTCTTGATGCCCGTTGAATCAGTCAAGTAAATTCAAACCTTTGCTGGGACCGGTGCTGCCCTCGATGGAGCCGTTTTCATGTGCGACGCCCTTGTTATTGCGCGTCGGCGTCACACCGTTACTTGGCGTAGAGAACCCGAAACGACCGGAGGGAAGGGACCATCACTCAACGAGGGGTAGGAGTATGAACACACCTCCACACAAGATGAAGGGAACCGCCCGACACAACTGACAAAAGCGCAACATCTTCAACGGCTTCACCCTGCAGGTGCGTAACTCGGGAGGGCGTCCGGGGTAGCGTATCGGGGTCTGCCCCCAACGGTTTTGCCAGGACAGATCATGCGCTCAGAGTATCGCGCAAGGGCGCTTTAGCCGTCAAATAGCGCATGAACCGCCGCACAGTATTGATCCAAATTGCGTCCAATAATTTTGCATTATCGGACATTATTTAAAATACACATCACCTTGGCAAAGTCGTTTTGATTTCATGGGTGGATTCGGCCAAAATAGGGTTTTCACCCTCAGAATTATTATTCACCTGTCGGGCAGGTCTCTTGCTCAACCTGTGGGCTCGCCACGTTCCAGTGTAGGCCGCACGCCTTGACCGCCCGACTGCCGCAGCAATTGCGCAGCACACCGTAACAAGGAATACGGGCGGTCACTGGCAACACGGCGCCGGGGACAAAGTAGCCCCGAAGAGAACACACAGGATCACCGGATGCCGCCCCCATCGCGCCAGCCAGAACGCCCTCTGCCCTGGCGGTCTCGTCTCACGGAACCTGTCCGCTCTCAAACTGCAAATCCGCCACGGGCCGCCAAGGGGGGTGTCTCGCGCGCGAGACACCGGGATTGCTCTTAAGTCTCCGCCGCGGCGCCAATCCGGATCAGAAGCTCCTCAAGCACTGCCTCATCCGTGATCTCAAGCCCGGACAAATCCAGCGTGACCCGCTTGCCGCGTGCCTTCGCGCTCAACCTTAGACCACCCTGCCCTTCCCAATTGGCCGTCAATACGTCCGGTCTTCGCACCGATCGCTCCTCTGCGAAAACACCTTTACGTTCAATAAACGCGCCCAACAGCGCGGTCTCCTCAGAGGCATCAGCGAATTTCTCACCCCGGTCGGTCAACACCGCGGTCAACTCCCCGCCCCTGCCCTCTTTCAAGGCCTGAGCCAGACGCGCGCCCAACCGTTCGCCGATGGCCTCCGGATAGTCCAGATAGGGCGCGAGCTGTTGATGGATCAGCGTAAAGTTCCTGATCTTGTAACGCCGGTTGCGGCTGGAGTTGGCGAATAGGATCTGGATGGCATCGTCGACGGTTTCCACCACACCGTGTTCGACCGCAAGACAGCAAATCCGCCCACGTTCATAGAAGCTCACATCCTGACGGATTTCGTTTTCCTCGACCATGGCCACCATCGCATCAACCGTCTCGGGCCGATCGGTGACCAGCGCCTTGACAGTGGCAAAGCGGTCCTCGCCGGTCTCGGACCGCAACTCGCGCAAGGCGCTTAGCCGTCGGAACCCGCTCACCAGACGGTAAGTGTCCGGATCCTTGTCCGACACCGTGACCTCGATTGGGGTCTGCTGACCACGGGCGCGCAGGCTGTCCTTCAGCTCGTGCCAAGCCTCGCCATCGCGATCCAGATACCGTCTGTCGCGCGTATAGGCATGATCGTCGATCCGGTCGAGATTGATCTGAACGATGACAAGCCCGGCGGTTTGTGCCGAGCGCCAAGCTTCGGCATCGCCCTTGAACATGTCCCGGTCTTTGCGTAGCCGCAGGATCTCTCCCTCGAGCGAGCGCGCTGCGCCACCCGCGACCTGCGCAATCGGGGGCGTCTTGCCGCCGATACCGCCACGCCTGTCGGCCGCAGTTTTTTCCGCAACGGAACGGAGCGTTGAAACCGCGTCCTTGTCGATACTGCCCAGTCTTTTGCGTGTCATTCAGCAGCCTCCTTGCGCTCTGCTTCGATCCGGTCGCGTTCCCAGCACCCGATCAAAAGTCTCTTGAATTCGTGATAACACCGGTCGAATGTCTCGCGGCCGCGACGATACGTGTCGCGGTTGAAATCCGTGTGGCTGGCCTCATAAATGCCGGACACACGTTCCCCCGCCTGGCCAACAAGTGCGGTGAACTCCTGCCGATAATTGGCGACGAAATCGTCGAGATAGACCTGGATGACATTGGCAAGCTCCGATTGCTGAGCGTCGTCGTAGCGCGTCAACAGGACCTGCACCGCATCCCAGGAAAACTTCGGGGCATCCTCGTGCAACCGTGCCATGCTGTCTTCGATACTAACGAAAGTGGTGTAAAGCATGTCAAAGAAGCGGCCGGTGGAGTCGAACTCGATGAAGCTTGCACCGACTGGAATCAGAAGAATATCCGCCGCAGAGAGCGCGTTGATCGTCAGATAGCCAAGCGCGGGCGGCGTGTCGATAATGATGATGTCATAATCGGACAGCAGGTTTTGAACCTCCAGGAAAGCGCGCAGCGCATCCCAGAACTGCCAGCTTCTGTGGGTCTGCATCCAAACAGGCACTTGGAACTCCGCCCAATACAGGTTGAGCTGCGCTGGCAGGATGTCGATCGTGGGCCAGTGCGTTCCGAATATCACGTCATCTGCCGTCACCGCGGCGGCCTCGCGGATTTCCTCGTCAAGTTCTTCAGAGGTCAGGTCCTCGATACCCATCGTCATGGCTGCGTGACGGGCGCGGTGCCAGGCGAGGATAGAATAGGCGGTCTGCCCCTCATCCTCAGCCAGGGAGCCAAACATCGTGCTCATCGACGCCTGACTGTCGAGATCAATGACAAGCACGCGGTAGCCATCCAACGCCGAGGCCATCGCCAAATGCGCCCCGGTGGTGGTTTTTGCCACCCCTCCCTTGAAGTTGCAAACCGAGACAACCTTGGCGGGCCGGTCCTTGGGCCGGTATGGGCGATAACCTTTGCCTTGCTGTCCCTCGGCCTCCAGGAAGGCCCGTATCTGGTTGACCTCATTCAAGGTAAAGGTCTTGGCACTGC
Source organism: Marinovum sp. J2-8 (assembly GCF_055808435.1). Lineage (NCBI taxonomy): Bacteria > Pseudomonadati > Pseudomonadota > Alphaproteobacteria > Rhodobacterales > Roseobacteraceae > Marinovum > Marinovum sp. J2-8. Next base: position 343,203 of record NZ_JBVVRZ010000004.1, read on the forward strand.
CGGCCTTTTCGAACTCTCCTTGGGGCAGATCCGGGTTAGCCTTAAGAACCCGCCGCAGATGTTGTGCCGACACTGGCAACATGAAAGTGGTAATCTCCCAAATGCCGAAGCGTCGCAGGATTTTTGCCCCATCAGGTTTGTAGCCTCGTCTGGCAAGATCATCTCTGGCCCGCATACAGATCTCGGCTGCGACGGTGAACCGTTCGGTCGTGACCCGGTCCGGCACATCGTTTAGCGCATCCCTCGGATCAATAGGTTGCAGTGATATAGAGGGGTTGGGGCTGCTCATGTGTCATTGCCTCGAATGTTCGTGCTTTCTCTGCTTACGCGCGTTTGTGCGAACTCCAGAGCTCGTGGATATCATAAGAGAATTATTTTCCGGTGTCACGCGTGCGAGACACCCTTCCCAGATCTAAATTTCAAAGAAAACAGACAGCAAAACCTTTGTATTATTTAGGAACTCTTAAAATCTTTCCGTTTGAATTGAGTGTTATCTTTCAATCACTTGCCGGTTGCTATCGCCCCAAGATCAGGATGAAATCGACCCGTCTTCGGGATGGGATCGACCCAGATACGGTCGCAAACCAACCCTTTTACGTGCACAAGTCGACCCGTTTGCGTGCAGGCTTTATTTCTGGCCGCCGCGTAGGAAACAGAGTCAAAACCTGTTGTAAACTGCGGCTCTCGGCCCATTTTTGCCTCGTCTGGGGGTGGGTTGCCTTCGAAACAGACCCGTTTACGTGCACTCCCTTGTGCGAAACCTACCCAGATACGTGCGGCCGTCCGGGATGGCAGGGAAAATATCTACCCGTGGCGATTGACAGTCGGGTTGGTTTTCCGGTCGTATGGCCAAAACAATAATGTGAGTCGCGCAGTGACGCAGTTCCGCACAGTCACCGAACGGGAAAGTCTTCGCAAGCACGTGGCTGCAATCCATGTCGGCGGCAAGCTGACCTTGTTGCAGCGTAAGCTTAGCAACTGCTTGTTGCTCCATGCTTATGATGAGCTGTTGACCAAGAATACGCATCGGATCGACGCCGAAACACTTTGCGCTTTGTCGGGCTATACGTCACGGGATCGCGATACACTCAAGGCGGCGCTACGGGCCCTGGCTGAGACCACTGCGGAATGGAACATGCTGGGTGACAACGGCGAGGAGGAATGGGGCGTTTCCTCGTTGATTTCCTATGCGAAGCTGGCGGGCGGGGTCTGCGAATATGCCTACTCCGCGCCGCTGGCGGCCAAGCTCTTTGATCCCAGCGTGTTTTCAATGATCAACATGCGCATTCAGCGTAACTTCACCTCGGGGCATGCGCTGGCGCTCTATGAGAACTGCTTTCGCTTTGTGCGCACAGGGAGCACCGGTTGGTGGGAGCTTGATGTCTTTCGTCGCCTGATGGGCGTGCATGACATGGTGTACTACGATGATTACTCGAAATTGAACGCCAAGATCATCAAGCCGTCTGTCAAAGAGGTGAACGCCGTTTCCGACATCTCGCTGGTGGCCGAGGTTCGCCGCGAGAGCCGCCGGGCGAAATACATCCGGTTTCTAATTTCGCGTAATGGTCAGGAAACGCTGTTTGACTTCGGCGATGACGATGCTGTTCGCAAGTCGGACGCCTTTCGGCGGTTGGTTCAAAACGGAATTGCAGAGCGGCTTGCTCAGCGTTGGATTGCCGAACACGGCGAGGCCTATGTGGCCGAGAAAATGGATTTTGTCGAAGCCGAGCGTCGCCGGGGCAGGGTGCGCAAGACCCCGACTGGGTATCTCGCGGCGGCGATCAAGGGCGACTTCAAACAGACGGCTCCGGCGCCAGTAAAATCTACGCCAGTGGTTGCGGAACCGAGTGAGGAAGAGATTGCCGAAATCGAGCGCACCGCCGAGAAGGCACGCTTTGCCGCTTGGCGGCAGACCTGCCTCGAACTGATCGACGCCAGCCTCGAGAAACGGTCTCCAGCCAGTCGAAAAGCGGTGCGGGTTCGGTTCGAACGTCAGCTGGAGGACGATTTCGAACTCGGCCAGTTCCGGCGGTACGGCTGGCACGCACGGGCGGTGTTTTCCAAGGTGCGTGACTTCTGGTCCGATTTGATCCCGGAAGGTCTGCCAGAGCAATCGGATTGATGCGTCTCGCGTGCGAGACAACGCCGCCACTGTGCTGCGGTGATCAGTCATCACAGAGATCTTGCGTGGGCATAGTCAGGTTAGTTTCATTGAGTGAATGCTAAAGCTCGTTTCTGGCGATAGGCCAAGGCGGAACAATGTGGCCGTTTCGTCGTGCTCGATTGGCCCCCGGGGTGGACCGCCACGCGTCGGCCATCTGGTATTTGACGCGGTGCCATCGACGGGCTTCTGGATCGGCGCGGCATTGATCCTCGGGGGTGCTTCGGTTCTGCGGATGGGAAAATGGGCAGTCGGACCGAAGCGATGGAGCTATGGGTGGTGAAATTGTCAGCTGACAATTTTTCCATTTGCCCGCACAGCACGCCGACGCAATCCGGGAAAACCCGGACCAAGCTAACCCAAATCAGGCAAAATTGTCAGCTGACAATTTTCGAAGCTGACACCCGAAAACCATCGCTCGAAGATTAAGAGAACCGGTTTCCGCCCGTCGGACCAAACCCCGCAGATAAGCGCCAGGATTCTTGATCTGGCCAATTTTTTCTAGCATGCAAAGCATTATGGTCGCGGTCATGTTCGGCCCCAATCGTTGCAGGGCAAAATCATAAATCGGACGTTCGATCCCGATCATCGAATGAAGTTGATTGGACACCGAAATCAATCCTGACCAATCGGACGTGGCTTTGGGGAAATAGCAGGCGTATTCTTTGCAATTCTCCAGCACATCCCCCAGCGACACTGTCTGGGATTTCGGTCCTGTGCGGTCCGGATCTGTAGACGTCTTTCTTACTATATTCTTCTTATTTGTACCCTGTATGTGCCGCTCATTTTCGATGTGGCTGCCGCTCATTTTTTCTGAAACGGGGGGTGTTGTTATCGGGGTCTTTAACAGAGATTCCAATTTGGTCAGCAGCGCTTGCAGCGTTTGGATGTTGGTTTTACGGCGCAGAACCAGACGGGCGGTTTCCAACCATTCGTGGTTCTGTGTCACGTCAGCTTCGTTCAGCAACTGTGCGCGGACAAATGCCAGACGGTCACGCAAGGCTGCGACTTGGCGTTGGCGTTCACGGGCGCTGTCGGCGGCATTGACAAGGTCCTGTGCCGCGCGGGCAAGGGGGCTAAGGTCAAACCCGAAGGCCAAACCGTAACGCCGCGCGAACCGCTTGCGATTGGGGCTGTCTTGCCGGGCGACTAGTCCGGTTTGGACCAACACAGCCAGATGACGGCGCAAGGTACTTTCGGGCATGCCATTCAGCCGTTTGGACAGCGTGGCATTGGACGGAAAGACAACCGCGCAGCCGGGACCGCAGGGCAGGATGCGATCCGGGTAGAAGGTGAGGAGGGCGCGCAACACGGACAGGGTGCGATGATTCACACCCACATCCTCCGCCGCTTCGGTCAGGGCGGCGAGTAGCGCCCATTTATCTGTCGGTTGAACAGCCGTCTCCGGCTGCCCCACAGCGATCTGGGACATTCTTTTCATGTAAAACATCACGAAAGACAAAAAAAAGCCGTCCGCCGAATAGGCAGAGTTGACAGAGTCAGGGCAGGGAGGGTATCTCAAGAGTGCGAGAAATGAGAGGCTCTCCGGGATTTGTCCTGGGGGGCTTTTCTTTTATCTGGTGGTCGTGCTCCTTTGTCTGCTCGGTTGCTCTCAGTCTTCCGACCGCGTTTTAAGCCAGCGGTCGTAAAGGTCTTGTATCAGGGTGTCCGCTTCGGCGTTGATCCAGTTGGAAAAACCGGGCGCGTCGGCGGCAGGAATGGTGACGGTCACGCCGCTTTCGGTGCGCTTGACCTTGGCCAGGGGGATGCCATTGGCGCTGGTGATCTTGCGCGCCGGTGGGGCAGGGGGCCTGGCCGCTTTGGGGGGCGGTGCGCCGGTGGCCCAGGCAAGCACCTGTTCGAAACGCGCATCCGATGTCGGCACTGGGACCAGCGCGGGCAACCGGGCCTCGACCCGGTCACGCATTTCGGGGGCGTCCATTGCGGCCACGAGTTTCATCCAGCGTTCCCGCCCGATCCCAGGGGCCGAGCCGATGTGCACCAGAAAATCGACGGAAAAGGCGCGGCCGACCTTGAGCATGCGGCTGACCATTGGCAGATCCATCGACAGGGCCGCCGCAATGGTTTGGCGGTCATAGTCCAACGCATCAAGCTGGGCGGCGAAACTGGCCTTTTCGATAAAGGACAGATCCTGACGGGCGGTGTTTTCCTGACCCTGTGCCAGCACAAGGGCGTGATCGTCCAACTGGCGGACCATCGCCTTGACCGGGAGGCCAAGGTCACGCAGGGCAAGCACCCGGCGGCGGCCATAAACGATGTCATATTGGCCGGGCGCGCCATCACGCGGGCGCACCAGCACCGGCACCTGTTGGCCATAGATGCGCAGCGATTCCTTTAACGCTTCGTCGGCCTGGGTGTCATTGCCAAGTCGATCCACCACACCCGCCTGATGAATGTGGTGGGGATCAATGTCCTGAACCGCGTTTTCCTGAAGTTTCGAAAGCGAGCTTTGCAGCGCGCCAACTGCCCCGCGCGGGGCAAGGCCACCGCCGCTGTTGCGGCGCTGTGATGGGGTGTTGTCAGTCGTCAGGATACCCTTGCGTGCCATCAACCCCGTCCCCATGCCTGTTGCATCAGACTTTCGATTTCGTCGTTGACCGCGTTCAGAGATTCGACCGCACGGTCATAGGTTGACCGGTGAAATGCGTTTCGCTCGACCTCATAAACGGTTTGCTGGGTCAGCCCGGCATCAGAAATCGCTGTGGATTTCAGCATGGACGCGACCATGACCTCTTTGTCGAAAAGCTGGCGCAGGAAGGCCACAACCTGTTGCTGGGGGCCATCCGACGGCTCGTATCGGTTGATGAGAAACCGCAGGAAATCGAATTCCATGCGGGCGCCGGCATTGGACACCACATCAAGGAGGTCCGCGCTCATTTGAAGGAATTGCGACATGGAGGCCACGTCGAGCATATTGGGCACAACCGTGATCAGAACCCCGGTCGACGCACAAAGGGCCGACATGGTGAGATAGCCAAGTTGGGGGGGGCAGTCGAAAATGATCACGTCATAATCGGCCTCGACCTCCTGTAGGGCGGTGGCCATGCGGGCAAAAAACGGCGGTTGCAGGTTGTTGCGCAGCGCTGTCGGGGTTTCGTGTTCGAATTCCTGAAGGATCAGCCCCCCAGGCGCGAGGTCGAGACCTGTAAAAAACGTCTTCTGGATGATCGACGAGAAGGGCAGGGGGTCTTCGTAGCGGATGGCATCGTAGATCGACCCGGAATGCAGAAAATCAACCTCTGGCTGATAGCCGAACAACGTGGTCAGCGAAGCCTGAGGGTCGATGTCGACCGCCAAAACGCGATAGCCCTTGAGGGCAAAGCGTTGCGCGGCATGGATGGCGCTTGTGGTTTTGCCAGAGCCGCCTTTGAAGTTCAGGAACGACAGCACCTGAACCTTGTCACCGGGACGACGCCCGCGCAGATAGGTGCCTTGGGTCTTGGCCGTATCGTCCAAAACCGCACGGATGCCGTTCAGATCGGCCATGGAATAATGCCGCCGCCCGCCAGATGTAGTGTGTACATCCGCAATCCGCCCGTCAAAGTGCAACTTGCGCAGGAAACTGGTCGATATGCCCAGAAGTTCCGCGGCTTCGCCCGCACTGAACAACCGCAATTCTTTGCGCGCATCGGGTGCGAAGCTTTTGAGCATATGATGCTCTAATGCCGCCGCCAAATTTTCCGCATTCTCGCGAATACGGGAATTGATATGGATCTGTTGTGATCCGATCATCTGCTTTGCCTCGCTCGGTAACGGTATTTTCCGCCATCGCGTTATTTACCGTTTCTTTAAGCAAGTGCAGGGGCCGTTGGCAAGAAAATCTTGCAAAGCGACGGAAATTGGTTGGGAGGGCATATTCTGTGGATGTTGAAGCGGGATCTGAAGGTTCGACTGTAAGTAATTGAAGTAATTCGAAAATATCCGGGGTTGTGGCGGCGATTTGGTGGGAAGGCACCGAGGCGGGGCAGGGGGGTTATGCTGCGGCTTGTGGTGATTGATCGCGGACATAAGATGCGAATGCGCCGTTGCGCGCGATCAGTGCATCATATGTGCCGCTTTCCGCGATGCTGCCATCCTGAAGAAACAGGATAAGATCGGCATTGCGCACAGTGCTGAGACGGTGGGCGACGACAATGCGGGTGGCGCCCAGGGCCTCGATATTCGCCGAGACCTTGGCCTGAAGCTGGTTGTCCAGGGCGCTGGTGGCTTCGTCCAGCAACAGGATCTTGGGATGGCCAAGGATGGCGCGGGCCAGCAGAATGCGCTGAACCTGACCGCCGGAAAAGGCGGTGTCGCCTTCGGTCACGACGGTTTGCAGCCCCATCGGCATGTCACGGATTTCATCGGCGATGCCGGCGGCCTCCGCCGCCTTCCAGACCGCGCGTTCGTCGGCCTTGTGTGCCCCGATGATGTTTTCGAACAAGGTGCCGGCAAACAGACGGCCATTCTGGCGCACGAAACCGATCTGGCGGCGCACCTGTGCAAGATCCAGCCCGCCAAGATCCTTGTCATCAAACAGCACCGCGCCGTTATCGGGACGATCAAAGCCGACCATCAGGCTGAGCAGGGTGGATTTACCGCTCCCAGAGGGGCCAACAAGGGCCACGAAAGAGCCGGGATTGACCCGAAACGACACCGACCGCAGGATTTGGCGCTGATCGTCATGTTGAAAGGTCAGGTTGGAAATCTCGACCGCGCCGCTCAGATCGCCGGGATCTTTGGTGTGCGGAGGGGTTTCGGGGGCATTGTCCAACAAGGGTTTGGCCCGTTTCAGCTGGGGGCGGACCATCACCAACTGATTGGCACTGCGGGCCAGCATGACGGCCGCCATCAAGAAGCCCTGAAACGTGGTGACGAAGATAATGAATCCGCCGGTGGACAGCCCCGTGTCCGGCCCCAGTGAAAAGCCGATGATGGCAAAGACCGCCGCCACTGCAAAAATCTGAAATCCCGACAGGAATGCCTCGAACATATTGCCGATCTGCCGGGTGCGGAACGACCGCGCCCGCATTTCGGCGGAACTGCCGGCCCAACGGGCAAAGGCGCGGCGTTCCGCGCCGGCGGCCCGCAGGCTGGCGATGTTGGAAATCATTTCCTGGGTGAAAGAGATCACATTGGCGTTCATCTTTTCGCCTTCGTAGATCGCGCGTTCCTGACGAAACCCGGTCAGAATGCCCGCCGTCACCGCAAGGACAAGCATGCCAAAGGCCACCGCGCCGGCAATCGGGCTGTACCACAGCAAAAGCGCAATGCCCGCCAGCCCGGATGCGCCGGAAATGACGAAATCCAGAACCGCCCCCATGATGGAACGGCGAATGCCGTCCACCGCCGCGACCCGAAGGGCAAGATCCGGCGCGCTCATCGAGCGGGTGAGGGCCACGGGCAGGCGCATCATCCGGTCCATCATCCCGCCGTTCAGCCGTTCGGCCACGCGCCCATCCATCCGCAACCGCAACAAACCCGAAGCCGATGTCATCAAGGTCGCAGCGATCTGGGCGACGACAAGGCCGATGCCGATCAGAATGGCCGGGCCTTGCGCGCCCGTCGGAATATAGGTGGAGACCAGAACACCGGTGGCCAGCGGCACCAACAGCGCCAGCAGTGCCGCCGCAAAAGAGGCGACGATCAGCGTGCCAAGGTCAATTTTGCTCATGGCAAAGGCGGTGATCATCACATCGCGCACCGACAGCGGGCGGTTGGCCAGCGGCAGCGCAACGATCCGGGCCTCGGGCAAGAGCGTTTGGGCCAGCCGCGCGGTGATCCGACGTGGGCGCGCGCCCCTGATAAACAGGCGATAGCGGCCCAGAGCATCGGTTTTGACAACACCGGGACGGCCGTCTTCGCGGCGGGTGACAACCATCGGCCCTGTGTCCCGGTGCCACCAGTTTTCTGCGAGGGAAATCGTGCGAATGCGCGCATCATGAAGTTCGCAGAACCGGTCAAAGTCGTCGAGATCGCGTTTGATCACCTGGGGATCGGGTTTTTCCCCGGCCAGACTTTGCCAGACAAAGCCGAAATCGCTGGCCTGCGGGGGCAGGCTGATGTTGTCGGTCAGAATGCGTTGGAACCGTTCGACACCGCCAGAGAGATCTGCGGCGACCTTGTCTTCGCGGCGGGCGATCCTGTCGGCTTCTGTTTTGTCCTGACGGGCGACAAACCGGGTCACGGTGTCCAGCACCAACGAGGTAAACGCCTGGGGCACCTGAACCCAGGCAAAGCCGCCCATCGGTGATTTGGCCAGCACATCCGCCGTGGTCATGGCGGTCAGCGTTTGGTCCGCATCTATTGAAATCCATGTGCGATGGGTCAACGGCAGGAAACCGCGCCCCTCCAGCGGGCGCATGTCCATATAATCGACACCGCGCAGCGCATGGGTGGCGATCCACACCATGCCGTGGGCCGCGGTCAGCGACAGGTCGGGTTCGGTGCTGAGTTCGGCTCCCGCATGCAGCGGGGCCATGGCCGGGCGTTGATGGGCCAACCGTGCAAGGCCGGTCGACAGCGCCTCGCACCAGGTTTCGACGGCCCCGATCCAATCCTGCGACCGCACGGCTTCGGCCAGCATGATTTTGCGCAGGACTGTTTGGTCGCGTGCGACAAGGACGATTTGCCCGAATTGCGTGGCGGGGGCCACCACAAGCGATCCGGCAGTGATGTCGTGCAAGAAGATGCGCCGCCCGCCGACCACCGCGTAGACGTCACAATGTCCGCTTTCCAGAATGGCCGCGTTTTTTTCGCCGCGCGGTTGGTATTGGTCGCCGGTGTGAAGAACGGTAAGCCCGGTTTGTTTGACCGTCTGGTTCATCTCAGCTTCCTACCATTTTTGAATACATGCCACCCCGGCGCAGCAATGTGCGGTGATTGCCGCTTTCGACGATGCGGCCCGCCTCCATCACATGGATGACGTCACAGCTGGCGATGCTGCCCAAACGGTGCGAGATTATGACCGTTGCACAGCCACGGCGGCGCAGGGCGTCCAGCACCCGAAGTTCGGTGGTCGGGTCCAGCGCGCTGGTGGCTTCGTCGAGCACCAGAATGCGGGGGTTTCCGACCAAGGCGCGTGCAATTCCAAGACGTTGACGTTCCCCACCGCTCATATTGCCGCCATTTTCCGACAGCCGGGCCAGATAGCCGCCGGCGCGGGCGGTGATTACATCGTGGATACAGGCGTCCTGAGCGGCGGCGATCACCTGTTCTTCGGGCATGGTGTCGTCCCAAAGCGTGATATTGTCCTGAACCGTGTCGCCGAACAGATCGACGGTTTGGCCGACATAGGCCACCTGGCCATGGGTACGGGCGGTGCCGTCGGCGTCAAGCGGTTGGCCATAGATGTCGATGTGGCCGCTTTCGGGGGTGGCAAGACCGACCAGCACCCGCCCGAGGCTGGATTTCCCGCTGCCGCTGCCGCCGACAAGGGCGATGCGTTGGCTTTCGCCCAGCGACAGGGACACGTCCTGAACCGCGGCTACGCTGCCGGCCTCGTAGCGAAAGGTGATATTGCACGCCCGCAGTGGCAACAGGGGGCCATCGGCGGGCTTGGGCGTGGTATGTGCAGCGTCCTTCAGGGATTGCGGCAGGTCTGATGCGGGCGCAACCGGGGACTTGGCCGTTGCAGCGGGCGTATCCACAGATGTGTTCGACGGTGCGGGTGCCGCCGCCCCGTTGTGGTTCATCGCATCCGCCAAACGTTCGGTGATGCCGCGCACCGATTGCAATTGTGCGCCGGCATCGACCAGCCCGACCACCGGGCTGGAAAAGCTGGACATCAGGGCGCGGGCCGAGATCAGAAGACCGATGGACAAGGCGCCCTCCATGATCCGCAGGCCACCCACCACCAGCACGCCAATCCCGGCAAGCGCCAAAATCAGGGCCGCTGCTTCGCTGACCCAGAGGTTGGCCCGGCCGGTTGTCTGTTCGCCGACCAACACGCGGGCCTGTGCGGCCTGCCAGCGTTTGTGAAACAGGCCCTCGCTGCCGGCGGCGCGGAAATCGTCGCGCATCGACAACCCCTGAAGCGTGAGACCCTGAAGGCGGGAGTTATCGTTTTGCGCCCGGCGGTTGGCATCCTGCAACAGCCGCGACGCCACGAAAAGCAACACAACCGCCAGCACCGCGCCACCAAAGACGATCGAGGCCAGCATTGGATCAATCAGCAACAGCGCCACGCCATAGCCGATGATCGGCACAATCCCGACCAGAGCGACGGCCAGACCGCTGGACACCACGCTGGACATTTGTTCGGCTTGGGTGATCCGGTTGGTGATGTCGCCGGAATATCGCTGGGCAAAGAAATCCAGCGGCAAACGCATCACCGTCCACAAATACCGCAGCGACATGGATGCCGACAGCGAGGTTTCCATACGGGCCAGCACGTTCTTTTGCGCATAGGTCAAAAGCGCCGTCAAACACCCCGCTGCGATCAATCCGATCAGTAGCGGCATGAGCCAGCGGCTTTCGCCGCCAATCAGGATGTCGTCGGTAAAGATGCGATAGCTGCCCATCACGGCCAGCCCCGGCACCAAAAGCGCGATCCCGGCGATGATGGCATAGATCAGGCCGATCCGGGCCTCGCCCAGGGTGCGCAGGACGATGCCGGCCAAGCTGGGCCGATGTCCGCCGGGGCGAAAGTCAGGACCGGGGCGCAGACGAAGGGCGACACCGGTAAAGCAGCGGTCGAATTCCGCAAGGGTTACACGGCGCGGCCCGGTGGCGGGATCGTTGATCCATGCGCCAGAGCGGGTGATCCGTTCCAGCACTACAAAGTGGTTGAAATTCCAAAACAAAATCATCGGCAGATCGGCGCTTGGCAGGTCTTCGATGTCCTGTTTCAATCCCTGCGCTTCCAATCCATAGGACCGGGCCGCCGTCAGGATATTGGCGGAATTGGTGCCGTCGCGGTTGACCTGACAGCGATCGCGCAGTTCCTCCAGGCTGACCCAAAGCCCGAAACGGCCCAGCACCATCGCCAGACAGGCCGCGCCGCATTCGGCGGATTCCTGTTGCATGACGGTGGGCACGCGCGCGCGGGGCGCATGGCGTGGCAGATCGGTGGTGAAGTCGGCAATCGCTGCGGTGCTCATGATGTGAAATCACCGAACAGACGGCGCAAGGCCGGCATGACCAAGGCAATCAGGCGCTGTTCCTTGGTTATGATTTCGGCGCGCGCCATGCTTCCCGGACCGATGGATTGGTCCGGCCCTTCGGAGGAGGACCATTTATAGCCCGACACCGTATCGGGCGAGATCGTCAGTTCCGCGGTGGCGGCAAAAGGCGCGCCATTGGCCGACAGATCCTGCACCAGTTGTTTGTTCTTGAGATTGCGCATCATGCCCTCTTCGGTCGAGGCCACGGTGGCGACATCGGTGATTTCCCCAAGGATGAAACCGTATTCTTCGCGCTTCACGGTTGAGGGCACGATTTGAACCGGCATGCCGGGGCGCACCTTTTTGCCTTCGGACGAGGAAATATAGAGCGTGGCGACCAGCGGTATGTTGGTTTGGCCGTCGGCCACCTCGGATTGGGACACGCCGGGCAGGATCGACAACACCGATGTGCCCGGATCGACCAATTCGCCGACGTTCAATTTCTGCTCGACCACCATGCCGTCATAGGCGCTTTCGAGATAGGCCAAACGCTGGCGGCGTTCGCGCAGCGCCGAGACCTCGCGCCGGGCCTCTTCGATTGCGACCTCAAGCGACAGGATTTCGCGTTCCTGTTCGATCTGGCGGGTGTTGCTTTCATAGCCAAGCGAGGCCAGCGCGTTGGAATCCCGCAACAAGGCTTCTTTGGCTTCGTTCAGCCGGACCCGCGCATCCATCAGCGCCATTTTTGAGGTCAGCCCCTTGGCCGACAGGTTTTCATAGCCCTCAAGATTGCTTTGCAACCACACGACGTGCTGTTCGTCATATTCGACCATGCTTTCAAGTTCGGCGCGGCGTTGGGCGGTCATGCTGTCGTAATCGGTGCGGGTGCGGTTGTGGAACCCCACGATCCGTTTGTGGCGGTTGCGCAGATTGGCCATTTTGGCCTGGGCCTGTTCCAGTTGTTGGGTCAGATCGGGTTGTTCGATCTGTGCAACCTTTTGACCGCGCATGACAAAATCGCCGGGCGCGACAAACACCATACCCACACGGCCTGCTGTGGCCGCTTCGATGTCTTTCAAACCTTGTGCGGTGATCAGAATGCCCTGGGCCGCGACCTTGGACGGGACCGGGAGATGCAGGCTCAGCCCTATTCCGGCCACTGCCACCGCCACCGCCGCCGCGAGCATGATCCATTGCGGGGCCTTGACCACATGCACGCCAAGATCGACATTTTCAATCGCACTGCCACCGGCCTTGTCCAGGGCTGACTTTCGAAAGAGACCGGCGGTCGAGTTATTTGATGCGTTCATGGCCTGGGGTTCCGATTGGTTTCGCGCTGGGAAACAATCTTGCCTGAGATTGTGGATTAATCAGGGCAAGCCTTGGGCGGTTTAATGCAAACGGCGACCCAGCGGGGCCGCCGTAAACAAGAGTTTGGGGGGATTTAGCCCGCTGCGTATCAGAACCAGCTTGTGACCGAGTTCCAGGTGTCTTCGGCGGCATCGCCCACGGCATTGGCACCGGTTGTAACGCCATCGGCCACGGCATTGGCGCCGGTCGTGACGCCATCCGCCACGGCATTGGCGCCGGTTGTGACACCATCCGCCACGGCATTGCCCGCCGTTGTGGCCGCGTCGCCGATCGCTTCGATTGTGACCTCGCCGGCGCGGGCCATTGTGGTTACACCTTCGCCCAGCACGCCGGTGGCCTCGTTGAAATATTCCTCGGCATAGCCGATCACCCCGCGCTCTTTCAGTTCCATCGCGGTCAAAAGCGCAAGCTGGGCTTTGAGCACCTCGGATTTTTCACCGAAGGCTTCGGCCTTTTTGCCAAGCAGAGCGCCATCATCTTTGGTGATGTCGCTGAATTTGTCCATCAGATGTTCGGCGTGTTGATAGGCGCGCAATTGGGCTTGTTCGACCTTGGTCATTTCGACACCGACGAATTGTGCCTCAAAGTTAGCGCGCACTTCTTCGGCCTTTTGATGAAGGTTCCCAGCCATTTCTTCGGTTGCGGCCATGGATTTTTCGGGGTGCAATGCGGTGGCCTGGGCATAGATCGCGCGTTGGTCGACCATAGCCTGGGTCACATTGGCGGTGGCGGCTGTGACGTCTGCTTTGGCGTCTTCCAATGCTTTGGCATCTTCTGCGGACACAACCGGGCTGCTGCTTTTGCCGACATAGGGGCTGTTGTCGACATTTGTCTGTGCCACAGCAAGGCGTTCCTGGGCGGCGACCAGTTCGGCACTTGCGTCGTTCACATTGGCGTCGGCAATTGCGACCATTTTGTCTGCTGTCACGACGGCTGCTGAATATGACATGTCTTTCACCGCTTCGAATTTGGCTTCGAGACTGTCCGCAATCGCCCCTGCGGTTTGCATATGCAGGATATAGCCATCAATCACCGCCTTTTCCTCGGCGACAAATTCCTGAACGCCGTCCGATTGCATGACGGCGTGAAAGATGTCTTTGTCCCGATCCAGGCGCGCTTCTTCGGCGTCCTGTTTGGCATCCATGACGGCAAATGACCGCATGTCATCGAAAAGGTCCGGGTTTTCCTGACGAAGCGCTTCAATCCGTGCATTGGCTTCCTCGGTTGGACGATCGAGGAAAACCGGCGGTTCGCCGCTTTCCACGACTGCAAAAACCGTGTCGCGTACCTCACTTCCATCTGCGGCTTTCGCAATGCCGTCCACCACACGACCCACATCGCCAAAGGCGTTGTCTTTGACGACATCGTTGATCCTGCCGCTTTCAAACGCGCGGATATCTGCCATGGCTTGTTCAAAGGCGGCATCATCCGGGAAGTGCGCCCGAATGGCGGTTTCTTGTGCTTCGATTGTTGCGGCGGTGTCTTTCAGATCGGCTTCGCGGGTGGCCAGATCGTCGATTGTCGTGCTGACGGCTTCGTCAAATTTTTCAAGAACCTCAGCGTGTTGTTCGATCCGGTGTTCGGCCCATTCCTGTTCCTGGCGCATGGTTGTGACGTCATTTTTCAGGTCATTATGCCAGGTGTTGGTCAAAGCATTGTCCAAATCGGCCGCGCTGTCGAAATGTTGCAGTTGCGATTGAACGGCGGCGATTTCCGCCGGCGATCCAACGGTGCCGTATTTGTCTTCGAATTGGATGCTGACCGATCCACCAAGGCCCCCACCGGCAATCACCGCATCGACATCACCGCTGAGGCCAAGGGTCAAAGCGCCGTCTTTGTAGGTGGCTTCCTGGGAAAATGCCCCGCCGATGCTGCCGGAGGATGAAATCGAGGCTTCGCCGGTCATTGCAACCTGGGAGGCATCAATCGTGCCCGAGGTTTCTGCGGTGTAGTCGGCACCTGCCTTGGCATCAAATCCCCATTTGCCCCCTTCTTCGCCGACATAGGCCTCGCCTTCGGCGGCGGCGCCCATAAAACCTTCGACGCCGGCGCTGTTGTCCATTGTCACGCCATTGCCAAGCTCTGTCTGGCGGGCGATTTCCCATGCGACCGTAACGGAAATTTCGGCGGCAACTTCGGCACCAAGGCCGTTTTCGATCATGATTTCCGCGCCTGCGCCGATCGAGGCTTCGGTGGTGTTTGTCAGTGTTGCGCCACCGCCAAGCTCCATTTCGGTCATGATTTGCGCGCTCAGGCCAAATCCAACCGCCGCACCAGAGGAATCCGCGTTCCAGACGCCGGCGATCCCGGTGGTGTAAACGGATTTGATGCCATCGGCCTCTGCCTCGAACGAGGTGGACAGCTCGTAATCCGGTTTTTCTTCTTCCTCGGGCGCTGTCGGTGCGACATATGTCGGCTCTGTGTCCGGCAGGTCCGCCATCACGCTTGCGACCGTGGCGGTCACGTCGGGTTCCGGTGTGGGCGCCGGAACCTGGGTTGGTGCAGGGGTCGGTGCGGGGGTCGGTTCGGGCGTGACTTCGACCGGGGCACCGAACTTGCCGTAATATACGGGTTGCGCTTCTTCTGTTGCGGCCTCTGCGGCGGCTTCGTTGAACCGGTTGCGCTGGGCTGTGGAATAGCCGCGGCCGCGTCCCCCCACGACCTGTTCAAGCAAATGTTCTTCGATGCCGTTGTCGACAATTGGCTTGGCGGTGGCGGTATCAATTTTCTTTTGCTTGGTCATTTCGGGGAGGTCCATTTTTTGAAATAAATTTGGTGACGTTGACGATGGGTCACTCTTTCCGGTCAAATGCGGCGGGAATGGGGAGCAATCTGGAAAACTTCGGTCGAAAATCAACAATTTGAGGCGAATGCTGGGCGCTCGCGATGAGTTTGGCGTGCCTTGGGTTTCGCGCAAAAGCTGCGATGGCCCTTAAAAACAGGCGGCAAATTCGTTGAAAAACAAAAGGCGCCCCATGACGGAGCGCCTGATGAAGGCTCATTTTGATTTTGGATTGGAAACGGTGCCGTTATCGGAATGGCGGTGCGTACATTAACCCGCCCTCGGTCCAGAGCGCGTTCAGCCCCCGTTTGATGCCAATGGGCGACTCTGCGCCAAGATTGCGATCAAAGATTTCGCCGTAATTGCCGACCTGGGCAATCACCTTGGCGGGCCATCCGGCATCCAGCCCCAGCGTGCCAGCTTCGCTTTCTGCGCCGTTCAACAGCAGGGCGACGGCGGGATCATCGCTGGTGGACATATCGCCGACATTGGTGCTGGTGATGCCCAGTTCTTCGGCGTTGATCATGGCAAACAACGTCCATTCGACGATATTTGCCCATTCGGGATCGTCCTGGCGCACCGACGGGCCCAGCGGTTCCTTGGATATCAGCAAGGGCATGACATAGGCGGTGTCCGGGGCCGCCAAAGCGGTGCGAATGCCAAACAATTCCGATTGATCCGATGTCAGCACATCACAACGGCGGTTTTGAAACATCAGGATGGCAAGATCGGTTTCATCCATTGGCATCGGCTCAAAGGTCAGATCCCGCGCGGTCAGGATGGAATTGAGGTTCAGCTCATGCGTGGTGGCGGTTTTGAAGCAGATGCGTTTGCCGTCCAGATCATCAATCGTACGAATGCCCGCGTCGGAATGCACCAAGAACCCCTGGCCATCGAAATAGGTGATCCCGGTAAAGGCCAGATCCAGCGTGGTGTCGCGGGTATATGTCCATGTGGTGTTGCGGATCAAAACGTCAATTTCGCCATAGCGCAGGGCATCGAAGCGGTCCAGATTTGACAGTTCCACAAAATCGACCTTGCTGGCGTCGCCGAACACGGCGGCGGCGATGGCGCGGCACATGTCCACATCAAGCCCCTGACGGTCACCGTCTTGTCCGATCTCGGAAAACCCGATGGCCTTGCCCGACACGCCACAGGCGACTTCGCCCCGCAGCCGAACAGCATCCAGCGTTTCGCCCGCATGCGTGACCGATGGCATCAGGACAGGGGCCATCAAGGACAGCATCACCATCGAAATCAAATTCTTCACGTCTCTTCTCCCAGTCATGGACACCCGGGGCGCTTCCGTATCCCAGTGCGGCATATGTGATCGTGCGATGAATTCGAATGCAAGCGCTCTGCGCAGGGGTAACATATTCCGTGGTGGTATCGACACGTATTTCAATCGGCGCATTGCACCCGGCCATCCGCGCGCGGTTGATCGCGCTGCTGAAACCGCTGGTCCCATGCCGGGGAAGATAGGGATGGACCCGGGACATTTGTGGCAACCGGCAACACCTTGGCGCGGGCCTTGCGTTACAGGCGCTCGTAAGCGAACTCGATGAGTTTGCGGGTGCTTTGCGATACTTTCGTGTCGGAATGCACAAGCGTCAGGGTTGCCTTTTCCGTCAATCCGGTCAGCGAAATGTAGCGCACCGAAGGTATCGCAATGCAGCTCACGCTTTGGGGTACGATGGCCACCCCGGCGCCGGTCCCCGCCAGCCCGATGGCGGTGTACATGGTATTGGCCTCGACCACCGTTCTGGGCAGGAACCCCTGGGACGAACACATCGTCATCAGCTGCTGATAGAACGCAGGCGAGCGGTGTTGGGGATAGAATACGAAATCTTCATCTGCCAGCGCGTTGAGTTCGATCGCGGTTTCCGATGCCGCCCAATGATCAACCGGAACCACCGCGCAAAACGGTTCGCTGACCACATCGAAACTGGCCAGTTGCGGGTTTTCGATCGGTGGGCGCACGATGCCGATGTCGACGCGCCCCTTGGCCAGCGCGACGTTTTGTTCGCTGACCGTCATTTCATGCAATCGAATCTCGATCTGGGGATAAATTTGACGAAACGGCCCGATCAAGGACGGCAAATATCCCAATGAGGCCGAATGTACGAACCCGATGCGCACCTGTCCGATTTCGCCGCGATATGCCTTTTGTGCCACGTGTTTGGCATGTGACGTCGCGGCCAGAATGGATTTCGCCTCGGGCAGGAACGCGCTGCCGGCGGGGGTGATGGCGACCCGGCGCTTGGTGCGCTCAAACAGCGTAACCTGCAGTTCTTCTTCAAGTTTCTTGATCTGAAGGCTGAGCGGCGGCTGCGAGACATTTTCCCGCCGCGCCGCGCGCCCGAAGTGCAGCTCCTCGGCGACCGCAACGAAATATCGAAGTTGATGCATCTCCATAATGCCGGGCATATAAATACGCTGCCGGTATTAATGCAAGATTAAAAGGATATTGGATGTCTTTTTGTCGGCTGCGTAAAGTGGAGCGAAGACACGAACGAATGGCCGGGGAGGGGCTATAGTATCGGGCCAAAATTTTGGGCCAACATTTCGAACCAGGGCACCGTTAGCCCCGGTCGTTCACCAAGCGCACCAAGACCGCATTTCAACAATTTCAAAAACAAGAGGACGCGGACCCCAGAGGTCTGTGAATGATGGATGGAACCCAAGAACCTTGTCGTCATCATGTCGGACGAACACAGCATCAAGAACCTTGGGTGCTACGGCAATGACATTGTACAAACGCCCAATCTGGATCGTTTGGCACAAAACGGCACACGTTTTACCAACGCCTATACGCCCAGCCCGATCTGTGTGCCGGCGCGCTCCAGCTTTGCCACCGGGCGTCCGGTGCATGAGATCTGTGCCTGGGACAACGCCCATGCCTATGACGGCACACAGGAAAGCTGGCACCACCGGCTGCGCGAAAATGGTCATCATGTGCGCTCTATCGGGAAATTGCATTTCCGTGGGTTAGAGGCCGATGACAATGGTTTCACCGAGTCCGAGATCCCGATGAATATCGTGGACGGGATGGGCGATGTGCTGGGCCTGATCCGTGACCGGTCTGTGGTGCGCGGTGCCGCGGACAAGATGGCGCGCATGGCTGGTCCGGGCGAGTCGATCTATACCCGTTATGACCGGGATATTTCGGCACGTTCACAGGTATGGCTGCGCGAAGAGGCCCCGGCGATCACCGACAAGCCCTGGGTGTTGTTTGTCAGCTTCGTGTCGCCACATTTCCCGCTGACCGCACCGCCGGAATATTTCTATCGCTATGACCAGTCCAAGCTGCCGATGCCCAAGCTTTATGGCAAGGACGAGCGCCCGGATCACCCCTATCTGCGCGACTACCGCGAAGCATTTGCCTATGACGACCATTTCCGCACCGAGGCGGATGTGCGCCGGGCGATTGCCGGATACATGGGTCTGTGCACCTTTATCGACGATCAGGTCGGTCACATCCTGACCTCGCTGGAGGAGGCCGGGCTCAACGACAGCACGCGCGTTGTCTATACCAGCGATCATGGCGACAATCTTGGCGCGCGGGGGCTTTGGGGCAAATCCAACATGTACGAAGAGGCGGTCGGCGTGCCGATGATTGTCTCGGGCGATGGGGTTGCAGCGGGGGAGGTCAACGACCAGCCCCGGTCGCTGATCGACCTGTCACGCTTTATCCTGGAATCGACGGGATGTGACGGCCAGGGATTTGGCGAACATGATCTGCTGAGCGATGAGGCCGGTGTCGTCCTGTCGGAATACCATGCGACCGGGTCGCGCAGCGGGGCGTTCATGCTGCGCAAGGGGCAATGGAAATACGTCTATTACGCTAAATATGCGGCCCAGCTTTTTGATCTGGAAACCGACCCGGAAGAGATGACCGATCTGGCGCAAGACCCGCCCCATGCCGAGGTTTTGGCCGAATGTCATGCCGCGCTTTTTGCCAAGGTGGATGCGTCGGCGGCCCATGATCGCGCCATTGCGGATCAACAGAGCCGGATCGACAGTCTTGGTGGCGCGGATCAGATCATCGCGCGCGGCGATTTCGGCTTTTCACCACCGCCGGGTGTGACAGCGACCTTTGCCAAATCGGAAGACGCCTGAGCCCGTGTCTGTGACGTCTGAAATAATCATCGGCCCCGATGGGCGGCCAGATGCGGCCAGCAGTGGCCGGGTGGCTGTGGCTGTTGGCGGGATAATAGATGCCCACCACCATTTCTGGGATCTGGCGAACAACCATTACCCCTGGCTTCAGGATCAGTTGATCACCGCGCATTTCGGCGATTATGCCGCGATCCGGCGCAGCTATCTGGCACCGGACCTGAGGGCCGATCTGGGGCAGGTAAACTTGGCAGCATCGGTTCACATCGAGGCCCATTGGCGGGGCGGCACAGCACCCGAAGGCGAAACGGCATGGCTGACCGGCCATGCCTGCGACCATGGCCTGCCCAGCGTGATGATGGGGGCGGCGGATCTGGCCGCGCCCGATCTGGATCAGGTGCTTGCGGCGCATCAGGCATTCCCCGGCTTTCGCGGCATTCGTGTCATGGCGATGGGGCGGGGCGCGCCCGAGGGTGCGGCGCTCTACCGGGATCCGCAATTTCAGCGCGGGATGGCGGCGCTGGTGGCGCAGGATCTCTGTGTCGATCTTCAGGCCCCGCCGATCACCCATGTTGCCGTAGCCGAGCTGGCCGCTCAATTCCCCAAGGCGCGCATTGCGATCACCCATTGCGGATTGCCGTTGGATCGCAGCGCCGAAGGTCTGGAGCGGTGGCGCGATGGCATGAGCCGTCTGGCCGAGGCCCCGAATGTGGTGGTCAAACTGTCGGGTCTGGCGATGACTGATTGGCATTGGACCTGCGACAGCCTCGCGCCCTTGGTCCAGCATTTGCGCACCGCCTTTGGACCGCGCCGTTTGATGTTCGGCAGCAATTTTCCGGTGGACGGATTGTTTTCCGATTACCCGACGCTTCTGGCGGGATATGTCGCCGCACTCGGGCCGCTGCCCGAGGCCGATCTGCGCGCCATTTTCCACGATACCGCAAAGGGTTTTTACCGGATCGACACGCCACAACCCCCAAAGAGCAAGACCCCCTGACATGACAGAACCACATTCCATACCGACCTCTTATATCGGCGACACCGGGCTTCGGGTGACGCGGCTGGCCTTTGGGTGCGTGCCGCTTGGCAATTACCCCACGGTCCTGAGCGATGCCGAGGCCGACGCCGCCCTTCATGCCGCATGGGACGCCGGTATCCGCTATTTCGATGTCGCGCCGCTTTATGGTCATGGCTTGGCCGAGCATCGGCTGGGGGCCTTCCTGCGCAACAAGTCGATGGGCGATTTCGTCACCTCAACCAAGGTGGGCCGCAAGCTTGTTCCCGACCGGTCGGGCAAATTGACCGGCGATCAGGCGGCCAGCATCTTTGAGCGGCCTTTGTCCTTCTCGCTGACCAATGATTACAGCTACGACGGTATCATGCGCAGCGTCGAAGACAGCCTGCAACGGCTGGGCCTGCCCGGTGTCGACATCCTGCATATTCACAACATCGACCCGGCCAACCATGCGCCCGACGCGCTGGAGGCATTGTTTTCGCAATGCATGACCGACGGCTATCGCGCGCTGGACCAATTGCGCAGCGAAGGCACCGTCAAGGCGCTTGGCGTTGGCAACAATTACTGGACAATTGCCGAACGGTTCGCGGCAGAAGGTGATTTCGATTGCTTCATGATGGCCGGGCATTTCAACCTGCTGGATCAGGGTGCGCTTGACCGGTTCCTGCCCGAATGCCAGCGCCGCAATCAGGCGGTGTTGCTGGGCAGCCCCTTTGCCTCTGGGTTGTTGGTGGCCGACAACCCCGAACAGGCGCTGCATATGTATCGCAAACCCGCACCAGAGATCGTGGCCAAGGTGCGCAGCATCCACGCCATCTGTGCCGATCACGGCGTAAGCCCGGTGGCCGCCGCCCTGCAATTTCCCCTTATCCACCCCGCGGTGGCCTGTGTCGTGCCCGGCATGCGCACGGCGGATGAAGTCAACCAATGTGCGGCGGCGTTCCAAGCCCCGCTTCCGGCGTCACTGTTCCCCGATCTTGCATCGGCCGGAATAATCGACGCGCGTCTTATTCAGGAGTCTCAAGACTGATGGCCAATGTTCAAATCAACCAAGTCAGGAAAAGCTATGGGCCGGTGGAAATCCTGCATGGCATCGACCTTGGCATCAAGGATCGCGAATTTGTTGCCCTGGTAGGGCCATCGGGCTGCGGAAAATCCACATTGCTGCGGATCATCGCCGGGCTGGAGGAACTGGGTCAGGGCGAGATCAGCATTGACGGCGATGTCGTGAACGACCTGACGCCCAAGGACCGCGACATCGCGATGGTGTTCCAGTCCTATGCGCTTTACCCGCATAAGAACGTCTATGAAAACATGGCCTTCACCCTTAAAATGCGGGGGGCCAAACGGGATGAGATTGACCAGAAGGTGCGCGCCGCTGCGGATGCGCTGAACCTGACGGATTACCTTGATCGCAGCCCCGCGCAGCTTTCTGGCGGACAACGCCAGCGGGTGGCGATGGGGCGGGCATTGGTGCGCAAGCCCAAGGTGTTCCTGTTTGACGAACCCTTGTCGAACCTTGACGCGAAGCTGCGTGTCGAAATGCGGACGGAAATCCGGCGGCTGCACCAGGATCTTGAGGCGACCTCGGTTTATGTGACCCATGATCAGGTCGAAGCAATGACAATGGCCGACCGGATCGTGGTGTTGCACGACGGTCATATCGTCCAACAGGGCGCCCCGATGGAGCTTTATGATCGCCCGGCGACGGTTTTTGTGGCCTCGTTCATTGGCTCGCCGCAGATGAACCTTTTTGATGGCCAGTTGCAGCATAGCGGGGGGCGCGCTGCGCTGACCCTGACGGATGGATCTGGCGTCGATCTTGGCGGGCGTTTTGCCCCGACCGACGCCGACGTGACATGGGGCATCCGCCCCGATGATCTGTCGCTTTGTGCGCCGGGTGCGGGTGTGTTGCAGGGGCAGGTGGCCGTGGTGGAACACACCGGCGGCGAGGTGCTGGTCTTTGCGGATACCGCCATCGGCAATCTTTGTGTGCGGGCCCCGGCGCGCACCCCGGTGCCGCGCGTGGGCGAAACAACCGGCATCGCGATGGACAACGACCGTCTGCACCTGTTCAGCCGCCCCGCCGGACAGCGCATCGCCGAGATCGGGGTCTGATATGTATTCGATCAAACGTCATCCCTATTTCTTTATGTCCCTGTTCGCCCCGGCGCTGTTTCTGGTGGGGGGGCTGCTGCTCTATCCTATCGTCAACGGCATCTGGCTGAGCTTCACCAATGCCTCGCCGCTGCGCCCGACGACCGACTTTGTGGGGTTGGGCAATTATGTCTATCTGTTCGAAGATCCCCAGTTCTGGGATGTGCTGGGCAACACCGTCTTTATCTGTAGCGTGTCCACGATTTTCTGCACCGTTCTGGGGTTGATCGTGGCGCTGTTGCTGGACAGTGGCATCCGCTTTGTCGGCTTCTTCCGTGCCGCCGTTTTTCAGGTCTGGGTGGTGCCGTGGATCGTGATTGCCATCCTCTGGGGCTGGCTGTTCAACGATGAATGGGGGATCGTGAACCACTTCCTGCGCAGCATCGGTGTGGTCGAGGGCCAGATGGCCTGGCTGTTCGAGACAGAGCTGGCGCCCTGGGTGGTGATCTTTGCCTATTCCTGGCGCGCGGTGCCCTTTGTCATGGTGATTGCCCTTGCCGCATTGCAGGGCATCCCCAAGGAAATTCAGGAGGCGGCCGAGATCGACGGCGCCGGATATTTCAACCGGCTGCGTCATATCCTTTTGCCGCTGTTGCAGAACATCGTGATGACCGCCGCGTTGCTTGAGGCCGTGCGCTTTCTGCAAGAGGTCACAATTCCGCTGGTGCTGACCCAGGGCGGGCCGATCGGTGCGACCAATGTGCTCAGCCTGTTCACCTACAAGGCCGCTTTCACTGAATGGGATTTCGGGCTTGCCGCCGCCGCTGGCACTTTCTGGTTGGTCTTCGTGATCATCTTTGCCGGCATCTATAACCGCGTTGCGCTGAGGAAATCCGCATGACCCAATCCCTGACGATGAGCCGCCGCGCCAGCCCAAGCCGCATTTCCCGAACCCTGCGCCGCCGCGCCAACCTGGGCATGATTTACGTCTGTGTCACCGCGTTGGTCATGGTGATGCTGATCCCGGTGGGCTGGATGCTCTCGACCTCGTTCAAACCGCTCAAGGACGTGTTTCAGATCCCGCCGCGCTGGATTCCAGAGGTCATCACCTTTCAAAACTATGCCGCCCAGTTCAACGAGGTGCTGGGAACCCTGACGCTGAATTCGCTGATCGTGGCGGTCTGTGCCGCGGCGCTGTCGACATTTGTCGGCGCGATGACCGCCTATGGCATCTCGCGTTTCCGCTTTCGGGGCGGGCCGGTTTTGATGCTGTTCTTTATGGGGTCGCTGGCGTTTCCGGTGCCGCTGATCATGATCTCGCTTTACGGGCTGTTCGTGAAACTGGGGCTGCTCAACACCTATGCTGCGCTGGTTCTGGGCCATACGGCGATCACCATTCCGGTGTCGATCTGGCTGCTCAAGAACTTCTTCGACCAGCTCCCGCGTGAGGTCGAAGAAGCCGCCTATGTCGATGGCGCGACGCCGCTCAAGGTGTTTGTGTTCATCGTTTTGCCAATGGCGCGGCCCGCGCTGGCGGCTTCGGCGATCTTTGTCTTTGTGGTCAGCTGGAATGAACTGTTGTTCGGCCTGACCTTTACCAGCACCACCGACATGCGCCCACTGCCCGCCGGGATTACCCTGATCTTCCTTCAGGAATTCGAAGGCGCCTGGAGCGAGATGATGGCGCTTGCGGTGATCGTGTCTGTTCCGGTGCTGGTGCTCTTTTTCTTCTTTCAAAAAACCTTTCTGCGCGGCGTTACGGCCGGTGCGGTCAAAGGCTGATCACGTTTCAACAAACCAATGGGAGGATACCATGAAACATCTGAAAACAAGCCTGACGGCGCTGGCCATCGGCATGGCCGCCACCGGGGGCGCACAGGCAGAAGAGCTTGTCTATTCCGGCTGGCTTGGCACCTATAGCTATCTTGAGCCGGTCGCAGGCGAGATGGAAAAGAAGTTCGAGGAACAACATCCCGGTGTGGATTTCATCCGTCAGGACGTGCCGTTCGAAAAAGCGCTTGATCAGGCCACAGTCGCCCATCTGGGCGGCAATGCCTCGGACCTCATTCACCTGATCCCAGGCTGGGTGCCCGCGATGGAGGCGATTGGCGGGCTGGCGCCGCTGGATGATCTCTTTACCGAGGATGAACTGGCACAGATCCCCGATGCGGCGCTGGATGCCCTGCGTTTTGATGACGGCAAGCTTTATGCGCTGCCTTGGGTGCCGGGCCCGGTGATGATGCTCTATAACCGCAACCTTCTGGAACAGGCCGGGTTCGATCCCGATCAACCGCCCACCACATGGGACGGGTTGAAAGAGATGATCATGGGCATCTGTGCCTTGCCTGCGGGCGATGATGGCAAGATCTATGGTCTGGCATTGCGCAGCTGGTCCAACCCCAACGCGGTGCAATGGTCGATCCCGTGGATCTATGGCTTTGGCGGCGACGTGGTGGATGACGAAGGCAATGTTGCCTTCAACACTCCGGAAACCGTGGCGGCCTATTCCTGGTTGCAGGACATTTCCGAAGCGGGTTGCGCGCCCGATGGCTTCTCTGTGGGTGAGACCCGCAATCTGATGGCGGCGGGCAAGGCCGGTTTCATCCTCGAAGGGCCCTGGGGCCGGGGGCTGTTCAACAACCTGTCGGAAAACACCATCAAGACCGCGCCCGATGGCGATATCTGGGTTGCACCGCTGCCTAATGCGCCGGACGGCAGCCACCGCACGATCGGCAACAGCCATGTGATCGCCGTCTCCAGCGCCGCCGAGGACAAACAGCTTGCGGCGGATTTCATCAAGCTGATCCTGTTCGATCAGGGCATCACCGACATGTACTATGAGCGTAGCGATCAGGTTTCGACACCTTCTGCCGATCTGCTGTCCAAGGGGCCGATGGGCGCGGATGCCTTTACCCAGGCTTTTGTCAAAGAGCTTGAGGTCTATAACGAGTTGCCGATCAAACATCCAAAGTTCTATGCGATCCTCGACAAGGTTGTGCCGGAGTATCAGCGCATTCTGAAGGGGGGCGATATTGAATCGTCGCTTGCCGCTGCGGACAAGCAGATCCAGCGTCTTCTGGCGCGTTAATCGGAGCAGGCCTGCGGCGGGCACGCCGTGGGCCATTTATCCTGACATGAAAACCTATGATTATATTGTGGTGGGGGCAGGTGCCGGAGGTTCTGCTGCTGCGTCACGTTTGGCCCAGGGCGGTCGACATTCCGTATTGCTGATCGAGGCCGGGCGGGACGATCCCTGGCATTGGCTGCGGGTGCCATTGGGCATCGGCAAGGTGCTGACGGGCAAGCGCGCGCTGTGGCGGTATTGGACCGCGCCGGAACCACATCTGAACAACCGCGAGATCTTCTGGCCACGTGGCCGGGTTTGGGGCGGCACCTCGACGGTGAACGGGATGCTCTGGGTGCGGGGCGATCCGGCGGAATACAACAGCTGGGCGGCGCAGGGCTGTGACGGCTGGGACCATGCGTCGCTTTTGCCGCGCTTCCAGCGGATGGAAAGCACGACATTGGGGGAGGATGCGCAGCGCGGGCGCGATGGCCCGGTGCATGTCACGCGCTATGGCCCCGATGACCCGCTGTCGGACGGATTTATTGCGGCGTGCGAGGGCGCGGGCATTGCGCGCACCGATGATTATAACGGCGCGCAGTATGGCGGCGTGGCCTATTTACAGACGAACACCCGGCGCGGGTTGCGCCATGGCGCGCGCGAGGCCTATTTGCATCGGATGCAAGACCACGCGGGGCTGGACATCCTGTCGGATGCCGTGGTGCAGCGGGTTGATTTCGATGGTGCGCGGGCGGTGTCCGTTGTCGTGAAACGCGCGGGACAGCAGGAACACTATGCCTGCCGGGGCGAGATCATCCTTGCCGCCGGGGCGATAGACACACCAAAGCTGTTGGAACTGTCCGGCATCGGTCAGGGCGCGCGATTGCGCCAGCTCGGGATCAATGTGGTGCATGACCTGCCCGGCGTGGGCGAGGGGCTGCGCGATCACCTGCATACGCGGTTGTCCTTTCGCTGTCGCAACGTCGTGACCTTGAACCAGATCATGCATAATCCGTTGCGCAAGGCGCTGTTTGGCCTGCGCTATCTGCTGCGACGTGATGGTTTGATGTCGGGGTCGACCTCAACCGTACATGCACTGGTGCGCACGGGCGATGGCCCCGGCCAACCGGATATGAAGTTGCAATTGCATCCCATGTCCTCGGCCGATGCGCGCGCCGCTGGCAAGCTGGTGTTCGACCGGTTTCCCGGCTTTGGCATCGGGACGTTCCCCCTGCGCCCCCGCGCCACGGGGTCGGTGCATTTGGGCTCTGCCGATCCTGACACGCCGCCGGTGATTGTGGCGAATTATCTAGGCAATCCAGAGGATCTGGTGCGGGCGGTTGCCGGTGTGCGCCTTGCCCGAAAGGTCGCGCAGCAGCCTGCCTTGGCGGCGTTTGACCCGGTTGAAATCCGACCCGGCGATGTGGCGCAAAGCGATGATGACATCGCCGCATTCATCCGCGAGACCGGCACAACCTCTTATCATCCGGTCGGCAGTTGCCGGATGGGCGAAGGGCGCGAAGCGGTTGTCGATGCAAGATTGCGGGTTCGCGGGATCACGGGGCTGCGCATCGCAGATGCGTCGATCTTTCCCACCATGCCCTCGGCCAACACCCATGCCCCCAGTCTTCTGGCCGGTGAAATGGTGGCCGACTTCATCCTTGCCGGATCCTAAAAAGGGTGGCGTTTAACGCCCAGGCCTCTTGCCGGATGTGTTGGAAGGCCCAGCATAATTGTGAAAGCACTATGGTTCGCAAAAGGCCTGATGCCCCAGGATGCCGGCTGTGCGGACGACGTCGCCATTGCTCAAACGCCTGAGCTGATCATCTCTCGGATTTTCACGGCCTTCTCGAAGTGATCAAGCTCATGTGTCTTGATCCACCATTCAGCCGCCTCCATGAGCAATTCCGGATCGTCATTCTTATTGGCAAAAAATGCATAGAATGAAAGACCTACAGTCTCCCCCTTCTTCGCAATTTTGTCATTGCAGACTGCGATTGCCTTCGTTCTTAGAGTGGACCTCATATTAGTTGAACCTTACTGTTGGAGCTACACAGGCAAGAACATAGAGCGAACATCCGCGAGCCGCAATGCGATGTGTTTGGTCGGTCTGGGCGCTAAAGCGGACATGCGGCGGCGCAGCGAGCAAAATCCATTATTTTCGCCGCCCCGGTAGTCGGTTGTGCGGGACTTTTCAAACCTTCGCTGCAACAGCACCAATGTCCGGTTTAGTGAACCGTTCAACAAACGGTCCTGCTTGAGCGGTCAATGCTGGCGCGGCGAATGGCCCCATCACGGAGTTTCGCAATGCTGAGAGCCCCTGCGTTGCAATATTCCAAAGCTGACACTCGATAAGTAAGCATGGACTATGCCGGATACGTTTTATCAATAGTCCGCTTTAGTGATGCCAATTGTTCGTTGAGATATTCCCAGTTACTTGGTGTAGAAATTTCGTCTGCTTCCCGAAGAAATAAATCGGATTGATCAGACGCAGCTTGAGACAGTTCAGACAAAATGGATTGAAGGCGTTGTTGTACATCGATCAACGTCGGTCGCAAATTGGGGGTAACTTGAAGGCAATCGGCTACGACTGCAGCTAAACCTGTGTTCGAAAGGGGGCAGGCCACTTGACAAGCCCGATCCAGCCATTTCCGCCAGTAATTATCCTTTTGCAATCGATTGAACACAGGATTTTCACGGCTATGCCAAGCCCCAATCTGAACACCCTCTGGGTGCTCCCCGCGTGAGATCATCTCATGTAATATTATTCCAACTACAAACGAGCTGGTCCATTCTCCCAATGGCTGCTTTTTCCATTGTTCCGGAGCCATGTAGGGTCGACTTCCGCGAAACTCACTAATCTCTGAAGCGAGGTTCACACTGCCAAAATCTGCAACCTTTGGTCGGAACCAAAAATCAGTATTTGGGAGGCTTTTAATACTGCTTCTCAAATCACGAACAAAGATGTTTTCTGGTTTCAAATCTTGATGGATTAATCCTCTTGCATGACAATGTGATAACCCCGAAATCAATTGAATCATCAGCATTAACCGGCCTGTATCTCCGAGCGCATCGGACGCAATATAGGAGGAGAGATCACCTTCCCATCGGCGAAAGTAGGCAACGGGAACACCCAAAATCATAGAAATTTTGAAAGGCCCGTGAACATTCGGATGATAGTGGGATTTCGCTTGCGTTTCCAGTTCGCGAAGGAAGCGAAGGGCTCGTTCTCTTGATTGAATTGGCTCTTTCTTTTTGGGGTATTTTGCCACGATATAGCGGGGACTAACATTCGCGCCGTTGTCCAAGTATACAATCGCTCCAGAAAAGCCTTCACCAGTTCCGATGGCTTTTTGAGCTTTGCCGTGGAAAGCAATTAGGTCATTCCTCTTCTCTGCTGGGAGCTCGTCGAAGGCCGATGCTATCATATAGGGAAGTCCTCATAGTTCATATTTTAATGCTTATTCACCGCCATCTCCGCCACACGCTACGTCATTTCCGGCACCAAATCCGGTAGTTTCACAAGTCGTTGCCTGCCCCCCCCCCCCCACACGAAATAGTATTACCCTCACCATTGCCCGTTGTTTCACATGTTGTGGCACCGGCTGAAGCAAAAGTGGCGAACTCACCTGTGGCGAATGCGATTGCAGTTGTGAAAGTAAGTATTCTCCTGAAGACCTCGATTGCTGATTGCTGATTGCTGATTGCTGATTGCTGATTGCTGATCTTCGTGAACACTTATTGAGTGTTCGTTAGATCTTTATCTCGAACATGACTTTGTTGCGCAAATACCCCTTTGGGTTTGCTTCTCGTTATAGCTAACAAAATTAGCCGATGGCAACAATGAGTTGGATTCCAAGAGCGGTGAAGCCCCTGAGAGTGGCGGAACGGATTTCAACCTTCATGACCTGCCGATGAAGTCGTGCGCACTAAGGAGATGGCCCATTAGTTTCAAACAGTTCATCTTTGTGTCGACCCGGCTTCGGCTGTGGTATCCCGCCAAGCGTCGCCGAAGCGCGCGGACGAAATGCGCAGAGTACCGTAAGCTCTCCTTTAGGGCACGGTTGAAAAACGGCAAATTTCCGGCTGCCAAAAACTCCGTTCAAAACCTAAGCGGTTGTTGAACGTTTTTGATTGTCCTTCGGTAGCGGACATCCGTACACCATGCAGCATCTGCCAAAATGGACTCGAAACCGACGTTCCCCCCTTTTTGACGGTCGCGATCATCAACACATCCGGTAAGGGTGCCGCCCAACGCGGGCGGCACCTATTCCGAACCACCGGTTGAACGGATCACTTTTCGAGGTGTTCGCTCAGCACGGTTTTCAGGTCGGTGACCTCTTGCGGCATGCGGCCACAGAAGGCTTCGGCGCTTTCCTGATAGGGCGCAAAGCCAAAGGTCTGGGCGAAATCACCAAAGGTGTCGCTTTCCAGCGCCTCGGTGACCAGGCCTTCCAGCTTGGTCTGTACATCGGCCGGGACGCCCGCGGGCAAGAGAATGCCGCGCACCAGGGCCACGTCGATCTCGGCGCCCCAATTGCGAATATGTGGCGTCTCGCGTGCGGGGGGATAGGTGATGCCCTGCATGTCGCCCGCCGCCGCCAGCACGGTCAGATCGCCTGCCGCCACTTCGTTCAGCAGAACAGGCGAGATGATGACGCCAGCGTCGACCTGATTGGCCAGGATCGCCTTTTTCAACGGACCGCCGCCGCCAAAGGACACAATGCGGAAATCCGCCTCATTCACGCCGCGCACGGTCGAGGCGACAAAGTCGGTGGCCGAGATCTTGCCCGTGATGCCAAGGGTCAATGTGCCGGGGTTGGCCTTGGCCTCTGCCAGGAAATCGCCCAGATCGCTGTATCCGTTGTCGCTATGCGCCAGCATCCAGACCGGCGTGTTGAACACCGCCCCGGCGCAAGAAAAATCCGCCAGCTCATATGGTGGGTTTTCCCGGAACGCGATTGGCGCCGTCACGTCGGTCGTGCCGTTGATCGCCAGCGTATAGCCATCGGGCGCGGCCTTTTTCAAGGCAAGCATGCCGTTGATGCCGGCCGAGCCGGGGACGTTTTCGACCACCACAGGCTGGCCAGAGACTTCCTCTAGCGCGGCGGCAAAGGCGCGGCCGATACTGTCGCTGCCGCCGCCGGGTTTATAGGGCACGATCAACCGGATCGTGTCGCTGGGATAGTCCTGGGCTGTTGCCGCCCCGAGGGACAGGGTCAGACCAAGGGTGGTCGCCGCAAGGGTGCGGGTCAGGGTTGAGAGTTTCATGGCTCCTCCTTTGGATGGGTTGGTATCAGTCGGCAGATTTGGCGGCGGTCATGGCGGACCGCGCCGATGTGTCGGGTCGCAGGCGCAGGGCGGTGCGGATTTCCTTGGCCAGCAGCAGGGCGATCACCGCGACCAGGCAGATACGCGGCCAGGTGTTGACAAAGGTCATCCAGTCGCCGCCCGAAAGTGCCAGCCCCAGCCGGACGTTGTATTCGATGATCGGCCCCAGGATGGCGCCCAGCACAATGGTCACCACCGGAAAGCCGCGTTTTTCCAACAGGAAGCCGATGATGCCAAAGATGATGGCGACATAGACCGGAAAGACCGAATTCGCGCTGGAATAGGCACCGATAGAGGCAAAGACCAGGATGAAGGGAAACAGCACATTGCGGTCGCGTTGCAGCACAAAGACAAAGGCCCGGATCGCGCCCATGGCGATAAAGAACATGAAGATCGTCGCGATCAGCAGCGCCGCCAGCAGCCCGTAAACGATATCGGGATCGTCGCGCATCAGGCTGACGCCCGGGGTCAGCCCGTGCATGATCATCGCGCCCAGCATGATCGCGGTCGATCCGTCGCCGGGAATGCCCAGTGTCAGCATCGGCACCAACGCGCCGCCGGTTGTGGCGTTGTTCGACGCTTCGGGCGTGATGATGCCCTCGGGGACGCCGGTGCCAAACGCCTCGGGTGGGGGATTTTTCGAGGAATTCTTGACCGTGGCATAGCTGAGCCAGGTGGAGCCATCAGCCCCGACACCGGGGATGGCGCCGATGACCAGCCCATACAGGCTGCCGATGGACCATGCCCGCCAGCGGCGGAACAGGTCGCCGGGGCGCGGCACCCGCAGCGTGACATCCTTGGTCAGCAACTGGCTGCCCTTTACGGTCAGGGAAATGTCGGCAAAGACCACGGCAAAGCCGAAGATCCCCACCAGCACGGCCGCAAAGGGAATGCCGCTTTCCAGCGAGGTCAGGCCAAAGGTATAGCGCATGACCGCGTCCTGCCCGTCGATCCCGACCGAAGAAACCAGCAGCCCCAGCAGCACCCCGGACAGCCCCTTGACGATGGAACCCCGCGCAAAGGCCGCCACCATGATCAGCCCGGCAATACCAATCAGCGCAATGTCCGGCGGCGCGGAATAAAGCGCGATCCCGGCAATCAACGGAATGGCAACCACCGCACCGATCCAGCCCAGAATGCCGCCCACGGTTGATGACATGGTGGCATATCCCAGCGCCAGCCCGGCCTCGCCGCGCATCGCCATCGGATAGCCGTCAAGCGCCGTACAGGCCGATGCCGGTGTGCCCGGCGTGCGCAACAGGATGGCCGAAAACGACCCGCCCAGCTTGGTGCCCACGTAGATGCCGATCATCAGCGCAAAGGCGGGCATCGTTTCCATGGTAAAGGTGATGGGCAAGAGCACGATGATCGCCATCGGCGACGACAACCCCGGCAACGCACCCACAAGGATGCCAAGCGCGGTGCCCGCAAAGAGCAACAACAGGTTGGTGAGGCTGCCCATCTCGGCAAAGCCCTGAAACAATCCAGCTAACATATCAAAGGCCCGCCATTTTGGTGATCGTCAAAAGAAATGGGGTAAGGGGGTCAAAAATATCGCCCTTCAGGTTCATCTTGAGCACCGGCACAAAAAGCACCCACAGCGCCAGACCACCGCCGACCGACAGGCCAAGATCGCCGGTCCAGGGCCCGCGTTGGTACAATCGGAACAGGCAAAACAGAAAGATCGGCACCATAAGGGCGAAGCCGAACACCTTGAGCAGCGATGCAAAGGCCAGAAGCAGCGCGATGCTGATCGCCCGACGGATAAAGACAACCCTGTCCTCGGCTGCTTGCTCTGGCGCCGGCGGGGTCGGCCGGACCTGGCCCATTTCGATGCGGATCTTGCGGATGGATTGCGCGATATAGACACAGGCCAGCAGCCCCAGAAAACCCGCATATCCAAAGGGCAGGGTGCGCCATGTCAGGCCCCCATCACCGGGATAGACCGATGATCCGTTTGGGTTGATGAATACGAATCCGGCCACTGCAACCGCAAGCAGGACGATCGCTGTCTGCAAGTCCTTCATGCCTTCGCACTGCCACAAGTCGGCACGCGTGCGTGCGTGTCTTTCCATTCTAGATGTCCTCCCGATGATGCCGCGGTCTCTGCCCGCCCGCGCCGTATTTGGCACCGCCATTGCGGCGCGAAACGTCCCCGGCGGGCCTGCGGCATTTGTTGTGTTGATGTTAATCCCCAAGCGATATGTACATCCAATATATCTTTCGTATCTGAATAAGTTGGTTTCGGTATTACTTATCGCGACCAAAATCGCCCCTGTTGTCAGAGATTTTCCGATGTCGGATTGATCGCCGGCGGCCTTCGCGCCGGGCGCGGCTTGCCGTCTGGCGCATGCTGTCTTGGCGCGTGCCCCGGGATTTGCCACGGATTCCTGCCCCGACCCTGCGCTTTTGATTAATTTTTGGGCGCTCCGAAAGATATTTTGACGGTCCATCGTAAATAAGTTGACCTAATTAATAAGTACGGACTTAATGGATGGATGATAAAGTTCTCGATAGATATTGGCGGCACGTTCACGGACGTCGTCGCGGAAACCGAAACCGGGCTGACCTCGGTCAAGGTTTTGACCACGCCAGCGTCACCTGACCGGGGTGCGCTTGATGGGATGGGGCGGTTGTTGGCCAATCTTGGCAAGACCTATGCCGACATTTCCGCGGTGATCCACGGCACAACCCTTGCCACGAACGCATTGATCGAACGGCGCGGGGCCAAGACGGCATTTGTCACCACGGCGGGATTCCGCGACGTGCTGGACATGCGGTATGAAAAACGTTTCGAGCAGTATGACCTGAACATCGAAATGCCCAAATCGCTGGTCGCGCGGCCCCTGCGGCTGGGCATCAAGGAACGTATCCTTGCGGATGGGTCTGTCTATCAGGCGCCGCAAGACGACGAGATTGATGCGCTGGCGGCCACGCTTCTTCGCGAAAAGGTAGAGGCCGTCGCAATCGGGTTCCTGCATTCCTATCGCAATCCGGCGCATGAAGCCTATGTTGCGGACCGGTTGCAGAAAACGCTGGGCGATACGGTCACCATCTGCCAAAGCGCTGATGTGGCTTGTGAAATTCGGGAATACGAACGGTTCTCGACGGTCTGTGCCAATGCCTATGTGCGGCCGCTGATGTCGAAATACCTCGGCGCGTTGAAGGCCGAGTTGAACCGATTGGGTTTTGACGGATCGTTCCTGATGATGCTGTCCGGCGGCGGTTTGACAACGCTTGATCAGGCGATGCGGTTTCCGATCCGTTTGGTCGAAAGCGGACCCGCCGGTGGTGTGGCGCTGGCCGCGCATGTGGCCCGCGAGGTCGGTTCGAACAAGACATTGTCGCTGGATATCGGCGGCACCACAGCCAAGATCTGCTTTATCTGTGATGGCAATCCGCACACCACCCGCCGGTTCGAGGTCGCCCGCGCCTGGCGTGACGTCAAAGGCAGCGGCCTGCCGGTGCGTGTGCCGACGGTTGAACTGGTCGAGATCGGCGCCGGTGGCGGGTCCATCGCCGGGGTTGATACGCTTGGGCGGTTGAAGGTCGGGCCGCGCAGTGCGGGATCTGATCCGGGGCCTGCGGCCTATGGCCGGGGCGGTGGCGATGCCACGATCACGGATGCGCATTTGACGGTTGGCAATATCGCCGCCGAAGGCTTTGCCGGTGGGATGATTTCGCTCACGCCGGAAAACGCGCCCAAGGTTATTGCGCAACATGTGCAGGGGCCGATGGGAATTGCCGATGTGGACACCGCAGCGGCAGGCATTATCGAGCTGGCCGATGAAACCATGGCAAATGCGGCGCGTGTGCACGGCATTGAGCTGGGTCATGACATCGCGAGCTTTGATCTTCTGGTTTCTGGCGGCGGTGGCGCGCTTCACGCCGCCCGGATCGCCGAGAAACTGGGAATCCGGCGCATCATCGTGCCGCAAAATGCCGGTGTCGGTTCGGCGGTCGGGTTCCTGCGCTCGCCCGTGGCATTTGAAAGCGCGCTTTCGGTGATGGCGGTATTGGCAGAGGTTGATGCGCCAGAGTTGACGCAGCGGGTTGTTGACCAACTGGCGCATGTGCGCGCAATTGTCGGAGAGGCGGTGCCAGCCGATCACATCGACGCCACGGTCAAATTTGAACTGCGCTATCAGGGGCAGGGGTTGGAAGTGGCGCTGGATTACCCCGCCGACAGCTTTGTGATTGATGCCGCCAAGCTGGAGGCCGAGTTTTTCCGCCGCTACGAAAATCTGGTGGGCTTTACCCTGAAAAACATTCCGGTTGAATTGGTGTCGGTCAGTGTCACGGCGCGCGAAAAACGCGGGCTGGACACCCAGGATTTCACCCCGCAAAATGCCAATGATCCGGTTGCCACGCGGCAAGTGTTTGATCTGGCAGCACAAAAAAGACTGACCTACCAAACCCTGAAACGGTCCTCGCTTGGCCCGACACTGACCCAGGGTCCGGCGGTTGTGACCGAAGATCAGACCACCACATTGGTGCGCCCCGGTTGGTCTGTGCATACCTCGGACCAGGGCCACCTTATTCTGGATCGGAGCGAGGCATGAGCCATACATTGGATATCGTGGCGCAGAATGTGCTGTGGAACCGGTTGGTGTCGGTCTGCGAAGAACAGGCAAATGCGCTGATGCGCGCGGCCTTTGGCGCGATTGTGCGCGAGGCGGGCGATCTGTCTGCCGGTGTCTTTGACGCGAATGGCGATATGCTGGCGCAGGCGGTCACGGGCACGCCGGGGCATGTGAACACAATGGCGGCCTCTGTGCGGGCAATGTTGGCATTTGTGCCGGCAGACAGCCTGAAACCCGGCGATGTGCTGGTGACAAACGACCCGTGGCTGGGCGCGGGGCATGTGTTTGATTTTGTTGTTGTCACGCCTGCCTTTCTGGATGGTGACATTGTTGGCTACCTCGCCTCTACCAGCCATATTGTTGATATTGGCGGGCGTGGTTGGTCGGCCGAGGCGGCCTCGGTCCATGAAGAGGGCGTGACCTTTCCGGTGATGCATCTGCGCCGTGGAAAGGCGTTGAACGAAGACCTTCTGGCGATTGTGACCGCCAATTCCCGCGTCCCGCATGAAGCGCGCGGTGATATCCTGTCGCTGTTGTCGTGCAATGATACCGGTGTGGCGCGTCTGTTGGATCTGATGGGTGAATACGGTCTGGCGGATTTGGTGTCTGTCGCGGAATTCATCTTTGAACGCTCTGCGATTGGCACGAAAAAGGCTTTGGCCCGCGCCGCTCAGGGGGTTTACGAAAATACCATGATGCTGGACGGCTATGATGCGCCGATCGAGCTTCGGGCGCGGATGACCATATCCGACGGGGCGATTGCGGTGGATCTGTCGGGGTCGTCGCCTGCGGTCGGGCGCGGCATCAATTGTCCACTGAATTACAGTGCGGCATATGCGTCTTTTGGCATCCGCGCCTTGCTGACGCCGGATATTCCCAACAACCAGGCCTCGCTTGATGCGATCACGATCACCGCTGAACCCGGCCTTGTGGTCAGTGCCGAACGGCCAAGTCCGGTTTCCGCCCGCCATGTCATCGGCCAGGCCTTGCCCGATTTGATGCTGGGCTGTCTTGAACAGGCTTTGCCCGGCGAAGTTCTGGCCGAAAGCGCAGGTGCGCTTTGGACGTTGTCCTTGTCCGGTGCGGGAAAAACACCGTTTACCTCGCTGAATGTCGCTCTTGGTGGCATGGGCGCGCGGCCCGAAACCGATGGGTTGTCGACGACCGCATTTCCCTCTGGTGTCGGGTCGGTTCCGGTTGAGGCCGCCGAAGTGGCCGCGCCGGTCATCTACCACGCCAAGGAGTTCATTTGCGACAGCGGCGGGGCTGGGCAGTATCGTGGCGGTTTGGGGCAAAGGATCGAAATCGGTTCGCGCATCAATGAGGACATGTTCATGTCCGCCGCCGCCTTCGAACGTCTGACATCCGGCCCAGAGGGCCGTCAGAACGGCAAGCGCGGCGCAAATGGCAAAGTGTCGATCACCGACGGCACAGAGGTGACCGACAAAGGCATGTACCGTATTCCGGCCGGTGAACGCGTCATCCTGCAAACGCCGGGCGGCGGTGGATATGGCGCCCCAGCAGCGCGTGATCAAACCGCCCTGGACCGGGATGTCGCCGATGGGTTGGTGTCGCAAAACTCTGCCCGGGAAATCTATAAACCAAAGTAAACAAGAACGTTCCACTCAACAGGAGGACCTACGAATGACTATGATGACCAGGCTTTTTGCTGCCACAACCGCGCTGACCCTTGTCGGCACTGCATCCATGGCAGAGACCAAATGGGATCTGACAACCGCTTGGGGCGCCAATAACTTTCACGCTCAAAGCGCGATTGCCTTTGCCGATGCCGTGCGCAGCGCAACCGATGGATCGGTCGATATCACCGTGCATCTGTCGGGTGAGACTGGCGTGAAGATCACCGAAAAACTCTCGGCGGTTGAGGTCGGCATCGTTCAGATGGCCGATATGCTTTTGTTCCTTCAGGCGGGCGAAGAGCCATTCTTGGGCGTTGATACCTTGCCCTATCTGATCCAGGGTCAGGACGAGATGAAGGTCTGGCTTGACGTGGCTGGCCCGACCTATGACGCGATCTTTGAACGTCACAATCAAAAG
Organism: Marinovum sp. J2-8; assembly: GCF_055808435.1. Taxonomy (NCBI): domain Bacteria; kingdom Pseudomonadati; phylum Pseudomonadota; class Alphaproteobacteria; order Rhodobacterales; family Roseobacteraceae; genus Marinovum; species Marinovum sp. J2-8. The sequence continues at coordinate 380,882 of NZ_JBVVRZ010000004.1, forward strand.
GTTCTGTATTACGTGCCGTGGCCGTCCCCCGGCGTCTACACCAAAGACCCGGTTGTCAGCGCGGATGACATGAACGGCCTGCGCATCCGTTCGTTCAACGCGACGTCGTTTACCTTCTTGGAAAAGATGGGCGCAGCGCCGGTTGAATTGCCTTTTGAGGAGCTGGCAACAGCCGTTGCCGCCGGAACGGTTGATGGCGCGGCGACCTCGACCTCGACCGGGGCGAATTCAAAGCTGTATCAGTTCACCGACAATTTCAATCCGCTGAATTGGTCGATGTCGCCGGATGCGGTGACGGTGAACCTTGATGCCTGGAATGCGTTGACCGATGCGGAACGCGAAACGATCCAGGGTCTGGCTGACGAGATGGAGGCCGATTTCTGGGCGGCCTCTGCTGCCGAGGATGCGGCCAAAACCGCCATTCTGGTCGAAAACGGCATGACAATCTCTGCCGCCGATGACAGCCTGACCGCCAAAATGGCCGAAGCGGGCAAGGCGATGTGGGCGGATTTCTTTGCCAATGTTCCCGAAGCACAGGCCGTCGTCGAGGCCTATGCCGAACAGACCGGCAAGTAAGCAGATGCTTGGGGGCGGGTGCGCCCGCCCCTTGGTATCGTGATCTGTCATGACCCGATTTCTCACCCTCATAGACCGTCTGTCGCGGCTGGCCGAATTGGCCGCTGTTGTGCTGATCTTCGGCTATTGCATCCTGATGCTGGTCGAAGTTGTCGCCCGCGCGCAGGCCAGCAGCTTTTCCTTTACCTGGGAATACAGCCAATATGCGATGGCGTCGGTTTTCGCGCTGGCCTCTGGCCCCGCGATCCGAACGGCGGTGCATGTGCGCATCACGCTGCTGACCGAAAAACTGCCCTCGGGCGTGGCAAAGTGGATGGATGTGCTGGCCAATCTGGTCGCTCTTGTCATTGTTGCCGCGATCGTGGGCGCCATGTGGACAAAGGTTTCGACCTCTTTTGACCGCAATGTTCTGGCGACCTCGGTGTCCAAGACCCCGCTCTGGATACCGCAGGCGGTTGTCCTGTGGGGGTTTGCACAGCTGTGGCTCGATCTTCTTGCGCGGATGATACGGCGCATCACCAATCGCGAATTCGAATGGCGCGGCGCGGACAAGGAACAAGCTGATGTTTGAAATCGCGGTTGTCGCCTGTCTTTTGTTTGTCGGCCTTTTGGCCGGATCGGTCTGGATCGGCCTGTCGTTGTTTGCGACCGGCTATCTGATGCTGTCGATCTTCAAGCCCAACATTCCAATGGATATTTTCAGCAGCGGCGTGATCTGGGGCTCGTTGATCCCCACGCCTTTGCTGTCGCTGCCATTGTTCATCCTGATGAGCGAGGTGCTGGTCAGCGCCGGTCTTGGTCGGTCATTGTTTTCCGGTCTTGCGCCATGGGTTGGCCGTTTGCCGGGCGGGTTGTTGCATGTGAATGTGGTTGGCTCGACGCTGTTTGCCGCTGTGTCCGGGTCTTCGGCGGCGACAACGGCGATTGTCGGCAATGTCAGCCTGCCCCAGCTTGAGGCGCGCGGCTATGACCGGCAATTGGCGATGGGATCGTTGGCCGGGGCGGGAACCCTGGGCTTTTTGATCCCGCCGTCGATCATCATGATCATTTACGGCGTGGTGGCCGAGCAATCCATTCTTGAACTGTTTATCGCAGGGGTCATTCCCGGTCTGACGCTTGCGGCCTTTTACATGCTCTATATCGCGATACATCAGACCATCACCCGCACGCAGCCGCATGTGGAACGCCCAACCGGCCGAGAGCTTTTGGCTGGGTTGCGCGACATCGGGCCGATTGCGCTGTTGATTGGCACGATCATGGGCGCGCTTTACCTTGGGTTTGCCAGCGTGAGCGAGCTTGCCGCCCTGGGGGTTCTTGGGGCGGTTCTGATCTCGGTCGCGATGGGCCGGTTCAGCTGGCGGGCGATGCTGGCGGCGGGGCGGCGGGCGGTGCGCACCTCTGCGATGATCGGGCTGATCGTGATTGGCGCGGCGTTGTTGAATTCGGCTTTCGGCTTCTTGGGCATACCCAAGGCGATTGCGGCGCAAATCGCCAGCTTTGGTCTGTCGCCGATGGCGCTGATCATCGTCCTTCTGGTGTTTTATGCCGCACTGGGCATGTTCCTGGACGGGACATCCATCATCGTCATGACCCTGCCGATCACGTTGCCATTGATCACGGCGGCGGGGTTTGATCCGATCTGGTTCGGGATCTTTGTGGTTGTCGCGGTTGAAATCAGCCAGATCACACCGCCCATCGGGTTCAACCTGTTCGTCATTCAATCCCAAACCGGCGAAAGCATCGGGGCAATTGCCCGCGCGGCTTTGCCATTCTTTGGCATCCTGCTTGGCTTTGCGATATTGCTTGCGGTGTTCCCGATCTGGCACTTTGGCTTCCAAGGACTTTGCAATGACCGCATTACACCAACAATTGTCTGACTCCATTTTACAGAAGATACAGGCAGGGCAATTGCAGGTTGGTGAAAAGCTGCCACCAGAGGCCGATTATGCCGTGGAGCTTGGGGTCAGCCGCTCGACCTTGCGGCTTGCCTATACCGAGCTGGAGCGGGTGGGCGTCCTGCAACGCAAGAAACGGGCAGGCACAACGATCATTTCCGACCGCCCGCAATCCCGCTTCAACATGAGCACAACCGGATTGCATGAGCTGCTCAGCCTTGGCCGGGATACTGAATTGCGCCTGACCGGAACCCGGACCGTTCCCACCGACACAATCGCGCATTTGCAGGGCTATGAAAGCGAAACCGATCAATGGCTGGAAATCAGCGGCACCCGGACATTGCCGGGGGAAACGGTGCCATTCAACAACACCCAGATCTATGTGCCCGCCCGCTATGCCGCGATTGAACATATCCTGGAGCAAAGCGGTCCTTCGGTCTTTCGCACCATAGAAGAGCGGTTCGGAATCACGGTGGGCCGGGTCAGCCAGACGGCCAAGGCGATCAAATGCCCGGCTGAAATCGCCGGTATCATCGGGGTTGATGTCGATGCCCCCGCGCTGCGCATCGTTGCCCAGCTTTATGACAAAAACGCAATTCTGATGGAGATTTCGGTGGCCACCTTTGATCCGGAAAGATTTCAGCTGCAAACGGATGTCGAAATTGACTAAGCCGCCACTGCGCACAATCGTGACCGGCGGCAGCGGGGCGTTGGGGTCTTCCATCATCTCGGCGCTGTTGGCGCGCGGGGACCATGTGGTGAACCTTGACAGAACCAAAAGCGACAACGCCACTTGGGTCGAGGCCGATTTTGGCAATGGTCAGTCGGTGTCAGAGGCGATTGACACAGCCGAGGATATCCTTGGCGGCATTGACGTTCTAATTCATTCCGCCGGGATTTTCCGCGCCAATGAATTCCTGTCCATGTCCGAGAGCGAATTTTCCGAAGTCTTGAATGTGAACCTGATGGGAAGTTTTCGCATTGCCCAAGGGGTCGCCGCCAAGATGGTGACACTGGGGGGGCGGATTTTGTTCATTTCGTCGATCCACGCCAAATATGGCATCAAGGGCCGACTGGCCTATGGCGCGTCGAAGGCGGGCATTGAATCCATGACGCGGGTGATGGCCACAGAGCTGTCCGAATTCGGCATTCGCGTGAATGCCCTGGCCCCCGGCGCGGTGTCGGCGGGGATGGTTCCCGACGCGGCCCATGTCTCCGACTGGACCAGCGTGACACCCGCAAAACGCAAAGTCACCCCGCAAGAGGTTGCCGGCATGGCCATGCTGTTGACCTGTGATCATGCCAGCTTTGTATCCGGGCAGGTCGTGTCGCAGGACGGCGGAGCCAGTATTTCCCATATGTTCTAGGTCGCGGTTTCCCGGTGTTCCGATCCCCGCAGATCCCCATGATGTTCCCGGCAATAGGACCGTGCCCGCCAGTCCCATTTGCCGATCATTCCCAAAGATAGCCGTAGGTGACCAATTGGGTTTGCAGCGTCCGGGGTGACGGCCCGCCAACACGGCTGTTGCGCAGCCATGTCCGGCCGTGCACTTCGGTCTGTTCGGCGATCACGCCGCTTTCGAAACCTGCGCTGTCCGCCCAAATCCCGCCAAGGCATTCCGCGCCGCTCAGATCCAGAGCACCGCGAAACAGCGTGCGGGCACAGGACAGGCTGGAAAGCGCCTGAATATTGCGCAAATCCGTTGCTCCGCCCAGCGTGGCATCATCCAGAACAAAGGTGCCGCGCATTTCGGCACCTGTCAGGGTCAGATCGCCGTTGATGTCACAGCCATCAAGCCGCAGGTCATGGCCAAAAAGCGCGTCCATCCCGTGCACACCCGCGGCAAAGCGGCAGTTTCTGAGCCAGGTCAGCCCAAGGAAGGTCGCGCCGGACAGATCGACCGGTCCCTCGAACACCGACCCGCTCAGGTCAAAGCCGCTCACCGTCAATCCGCGCAAATCCAGTGGCCCGGTCACGTGGCGCCGGGTCAGGTCCAGCGCCTTGCCCGGCACGAAACGTGCGGTCAAAGCCGCACGCACCGCATCCGCGCCCATCGGGGTCATGCGGTTTCCTTTGCGGCCTCTGCCGCATCCAGCGCTTTGAAATGTGCCTTGGCGCGTTTCACCATCATCTGGCGCAAACGCGAAACCCCGATGTCATGTTGATACAGCATCTCGCGGCGGCGCGCGTCGGACGGGATCAATTCCAGCATTGTGCGGTCCTGCTCCAGAACGTGCCAATGGCGGTCTTCCAGCACCGCGCGATACAGGAACCGCCAGCTTTCCGCCGCCAGCCCCTGAACCTCGCGGCAGCGCCAGAAAAAGCTGTGATGGGTGTTTTCATCAATCGGCGTGGCGAACCCGATGATGCGAAACGGCCCGCCCGGCCCGGCACCATCGGGATAGGGAATGTCGAGACGAAAGAACATCGTGCCTTCGTCCATCACCACCTCGGTATAGTCAAAATTCACGCCCTGCTGCGAGACCCGTTCGATCTGAAAGCCCTTTTCGCGCTTTTCCAGCTTCATTGTGTCCTGCTTGGACCCATAGGCCAGCGTGAAGCTGTCGGCGTGCAAATAGCTGGCGTGCATCGGATCGGCCGCATTGTCGAGGCTGAGGCGGTAGTTGCAATCCCAATGGGTCATGCAGGGGAACACCTGCCAGGCGTCAGAGGTGAATTCGACAGGCGGAACGAATTCCGGGGCTTCGGGCTGATCCGCCGATGGCATATAAATGAACACCGCACCGCCGGCTTCTTCGGCGGCATAAGAGGTCAGCGCCTTGCGCCCTTCCAGCGCGCAATCCGGCATCGCAGGGACGCGCACCACCGTGCCGGTGCCATCAACGGTCACACCATGATACCAGCAGGCGATGTTGTCGCCATGCACATGGCCAAGCGACAATTTCGCGCCGCGATGCGGGCAGAAATCCTCGATACACCGCACCTTGCAGGCCCCGTCACGCCACATCACCAGGTTTTCACCGGCGATCTTGCGCGCCAGCGGCTTGCCGACCTTGAGCTGGACCGAGGTCGCGACCGGCATCCAGAAGCCGCGCAGGCCCTGGGTCACGTAATCCTCGACCCGGTTGCGATTGTGGCGGTTTGCGTCATTGGCTTGCATTGGCTTGTTCCCCCTTCAGGCCCCGACGCCGTGTTCGGCATGGGCCGCATCATGTGATGCGTTGATCTGTTTCAATTCATCCGCGAAAATTTCGATCGTCCAATCGCCGGTTTGCCCCGACGGGCGCGCGATGCCCCTGGCATTCAGCTGTTCGACAACCAGCGTGAAATCATGGCAGCCGGTTTCGTAGATACGTTCAAGATCGGTCGCAAAGGTGGTTTCCGCTTCGCTCAGCGGGCGGCCTTTGGATTGGGTGCGCAGTGCGGGGTCTTGCATGGCGTCCTCCTTGTCTGGGGGAATGGGTGTTGAAACTGTTGCGGCGTTGATCCGCCGGTGATCATGCGGCCTGGCTCAGTTTTTCCTCGGCCAGTTCGACCATGGCCTGCGCCCAGGGAAACGCCAGATCCTCGGCCAGGTCATCGCCGGATGCATCATGCACCACCCGATCCCCCAATTGGGTTGCGCCATGTGATGCCAGCAAGGCTGCAAGTTTCTCGCTGCCCTGCGCAAAGGTTTCGTATTCCCGGTCCCCCAGCCCAAAGATGGCAAAATGAATGCCGTTCAAATCCGGGGTTTCAGCGGCCATCGCCGCCGCAAACGGCTGGGCAGAGGCCGGCAGGTCGCCATCGCCATAGGTGGAACAGACCAGCAGATAGAAACATCCCGGCTCAAAATCGGTTGGCGCAAAATCCTCAAGGTTTTCGCAGGCGACTTCATGCGCCTCTTCCAATTCGGCCTGAATGTCATCGGCCAGCATTTCGGCGTTGCCGGTTTCAGTTCCGTACAAAAGGGTGATCTTCATCAGAGTAACTCCTTGCTTGCCTTGCCAAGTGCCAGCATCTCGGCACGGGTTTTGATCTTGTGGCGGCACCGCCCGGCTGGGGGTGCCGATATTTCATGTGCATCCATGATTTGCCAATCCGCATAGGTCACCAGATCGGGGTGTGACGCAAACAGGGCGGCACCCTGTTTGTCGGACATGGGGGCAAGATCGGCCAGAATGCGTTTGGCCAGGGCCTGTGCATCGCCGCGGTTTTCGGGAATGGTCCCTTGCGGGCCACGGCGAAACCATCCGGTGGCATAAAGACCCGCCGCCAGTTTGCCGACCTGAATATCCTCGGCCTGTGCAAGCAGGGTTTCCCGGTCAAGCCGCCCCTGATCCTGAAAACCGATCGCGGTCACAAAGGCGGAACAGGGAATGATCTGGTCATCGCCGGTTTCGGTGCGGAAGTGCACCGCGTTTGCCCGGTCGTCGCCCTTGATCGCCACGGGCGTCAGCCCAAAGCGAAAGGTGATGCGGCGCGGACCGCTGCCATGGCCGTTGATTTCGGCCAATGCGGCCAGTTTGCGGGCGGCGGCCGGGTCGTCCGACGTTGCGGCCGCCCCGATCACCTCTATCGACACGCCCGTCAGCTTGGCCAATTCCTTGACCATGACCGGGTCGAACTTTGCCTGTTCCGCCGAAGATCTGCCAATGATTTCCAGACTTTCGATGCCGCTGTTGGCAAGCCAGTCACCAACAGATGCGCCGACGTCGGAACCGTCCAGCTCTGATGGGGTCTTGGCCAAGAGCCGCAACAGATCAATCGCCACATTGCCGTTGCCCATGATCACCGGATGGGCCCCCAGATCGGGCAGGGCCATGGCATCCGGGTGGTCGTTGATCGCCCAGACCAGACGACCGGCGCCAAAAACCCCGCTCAGACCCTCGCCCGGGACACCCAAACGGCGATCCCCCGAAAGACCTGCCGCCAAAACAACCACGTCATAAGCCGCGCGCAGATCGTCAAGTGACAGCTGATCATTCACGGTCAGGTTGCCAAAGAACCTGGCCCCCTGGCGTTCGAACAGCCGGGCGAATTGGCGAATGACGCCTTTGCTGCCTTGATGATCCGGCGCCACACCATAGCGCACCAGCCCGTATGGCACCGGCAATTGATCAATCAGATCGACCTGTAGCTCGGGCTGGGCCTTTAACAGCGCCTGCGCCAGATAGCAGCCCGAAGGACCGGTTCCGATGATGGCAATCTGTCCGGTCATGAGACCTCCAATGCGGCACCGGCCCAGGGGTGGGGTGCGCCGCTCAGATCTACGTAAAAGGATTTTTGCGCCATATAGGCGCGCATGCCTTCGCGGCCTTTTTCGCGGCCTATGCCACTGTCTTTTTCACCGCCAAACGGGGTCGAAATCGAAAACTGCTTGTAGGTATTGACCCAGACGGTGCCGGTGCTGATCGCGCGGCCCACACGCCAGGCCTTGGGGAAGTCGCGGGTCCAGATTCCCGACGCCAGCCCATAATCATTGTCATTGGATTGCGCGATGACGTCGGCCTCGTCCTCAAACGGCAGCACGACCAGAACCGGGCCAAACACCTCTTCGCGGCAAATCCGGGCGGTGTTGTCGACCCCGGCAAGGATGGTCGGAAGAAAATAAGCGCCGTTTTCGTAATCGCGCCCTGCGGGGGCTGTGCCGCCGCACAGAACCTCGGCCCCGTCCGCACGTGCCATTTCCACATATTGCGCCACGCTGTCGCGATGATCGGCATGGACCATCGGGGCCACCTGGGTCGCGGGATCAAAGGGGTGGCCGACCTTCAACCGTTTGGTTGCGGCCACAAGGCGGGTGACAAATTCATCGTGAATCCTGCGTTGCACAAACAACCGTGCGCCCGCGATACAGCTTTGCCCGGTCGAAGAAAACACGCCGAACATCACACCCGCAATGGCCTGATCAATATCGGCGTCGTCAAATACGATGGTCGGGGATTTCCCGCCCAGTTCCAGCGACACCGGCATCAACTTTTCTGCCGCCTGCCGGGCCAGCATGCGCCCGGTGGATGTGCCGCCGGTAAAGCTGACCCGTGCGATATCGGGATGTTCCACCAACAGGTTGCCGATTTCACGGCCCGCGCCGGGCAGGACCGAAAACAACCCTTTGGGCAGACCGGCCTCTTCGACGATCCGGGCCAGTTCCAGGCTGACCAGCGGCGACCAGGACGCGGGTTTCAACAGCACAGCATTGCCCGCCGCCAACGCCGGGGCAATCTTTTGCGCATCCGATGCAATGGGCGAATTCCAGGGCGTGATTGCCGCAACCAGCCCCAGCGGCTCATAAACCGACAGGGTCAGCGCAGTGCCGCGCTGCGCGGTCAGATCCTCATCCGTGGTTTCAAGCACGGCACCGAAATAGCGGAATGTGCCGGCGGCGGACCCCGCCAAGGCGCGGGTTTCGTTCAGGGATTTGCCGGTGTCGCGGCTTTGGATCACGGCGATCCGTTCGATGTTCGCCTCGATCCCATCGGCAATGGCATAGAGATGGCGGGCCCGTTCATGCGGTTTCAACCCGCGCCATGCCGGATCGGCCTGGGCGGTCTTGGCCCGCGCAATCGCGCGTTCGCCATCGGCACGGGACGCGCCGCGCAACACACGGTTTACCGAGCCATCGGCCGGAAACACCGATGTGATTTCGGCCCCGGTGCCGGTTTCCCATTGCCCACCTACAAAAAGCTTGCCGTCGGGCAGCGCGATATTGCTTGCATCATACATCGGTTCTTTTCCTTAGATTGCCATCGGCCCGATCCGGTTGCGGATTTCGCGCAGCACGGAATAGACAGTCGAAACCGACGTCTTGGCATTGCTGGTCGACGGCAGATTTTCGATCCGCATGGAATATTGGGCCAATGGCGATTTGACCTGATATTCATGCACGTTGCCGGGGGCCTTTGGATCGGCAACAAGGTCCACTTTGGTGGCCTCGAAACCGGCCCCGGCCAGGGCAAGGGTCGCCGCAACATTGGCGTTCTTGGGGAATTGCGTCGCCGCCTGTCGTGCCGTTCCGGTAAAGAATACTGTCGCTTCGGTGAGCCTGTCCAACGCCAGCGTGTCTTCTGCCGGCGTGCCGACCCAGGCCGCCGGGGGTTTTGTGCCGCGATAGTGCACTTCCAACTCACCCGCAGGGCCAAGCGCCGCCAAAAGATCAATGCCGCCCACGGCCCCGGCGGGCAGGATCAGCCGGGCACCACCCTCGCGGGCGGCGGCAAGCAGGCGGTCATGCAGTACTGTGTCGACCAAAGCGCCGATTGAGACTTGCACGACGTCGATCCCATTGCGCAGCAGATCGGGCGCAAAGGCCCGCACCGCCGCATGGCGGGCACATTCCACCACCAGATCCGGCTTGCACTGCAACAGCGCCGGCAGATCGGTGCATATTCTGCGCATCGGCGCGAGATCGCGAAACAGGTCGTCCATCCTGGCCTGTGCCGCCGGGGCTTTTTCCGGCAGAACCAGAACGTTTATCGCGTCCAGCGGGGCGTCCAGTTCTGCCGCCAGCTGCGTCAGCAGGGTGGTGGCAATATTGCCAAATCCGATCAGCGCCAGTCTCATGGTTCAGTCCTTGTTCCCGGCGGCACCGGCGGGCGGGCCGGAAAAGGCCTCGGCGAAGGGGCCAATGACGCACATGTCGACTTCGATCACCTGTGGACCATCCGCCGCCAGTGCGGTGTCCAGCACCGCGCCAAAGGCTTCGACATCGGTGACCTTGTGGTGCGGCATGTTGATGGATCGGCAGAATGTTTCGAACTCGGGCACCGCGACCTGCGAATAATGCCTGCGGCTGTCGTATTGCGCATCCTGGATGTTCTGGATCACGCCATAGGCCTGATCGTTCATCAGCACATAGACCAGCGGCGCGCGTTCATCGACGGCGGTGATCATTTCGGCCAGACCCAGCATGGTGCCGCCATCGCCGAGAAGTGTGATCGCCTTTGGTCCGGTTGACGCCAGCGCAGCCCCGATGCCCATCGACACCCCCTGACCAATGCCGCCGCCAAGCGCATGTACCCCGTGGCGCGGATCGGCAATCCGAACATAGCGGTTGCCAAAGGTCGAGTTCGAGATCGTCACATCGCGCACCCAAACATGCCCATCCCGGCTGACCCGTTCGGCCAGCGCGTCGGCGACAACGCTGTACGGGCCAAGCAGATCGCGCATCCGCCCCTCTGACAGGGCCTTGGCGCGGGCGATGTCAAACGGCAGATCCGGATCGGTGTCCAGTTTTGCGGGCAGCAGATCCAAAAGGCGGGTCAGGGTGTCGGCTGCATCGCCATGGGCAAAGATTTCCACCCCGTAATTGCGCCCGCCCTGGCTGGCCTCGGCGTCGATCTGGATCAGCGGGCGGGGCAGGGGCAGCTTGTTGTTGCGGGTTTCATTGCCCCGCAACCGCGATCCCACCACGATCATCAGATCGCATGTGGCATAAAGCTCTGCCGCTTCGGGCGTCATGTTGAAAGCACCCAGCGAGCCGCTTTCTTCTTCGGACACCACAGCGCGGCCATTGGTCGATGTGACAACACCGAAACCCCGGCGCATCAGCTCGGTGGCCTGTTCACGCGCGCCGCGCGCACCGCCCCCCAGCCAAAGCATGGGGCGTTTGGCCTGTTTTACCAATTCGGCGATCTCTTCGACGGCGCTGTCGGTTGCACGTGGCGTTTGTGGCAGCGGTGCATGTACGCGCGCAGCGGGATGCGCGGGCGAGCGTTGGACATCGACCGGGATTTCAAGACTGACAGGGCCGGTGGGGGCGGATACCGCCGCCGAGACCGCCGCCGTCAGCGTGCCAATGGCGCCATTGGCATCCCACATCCGATAAACGGCCTTGGACACCCCGCGCAGCATCTCTGGCTGGCGCGGCACGTCATGGATCGCCGCACGGTCGCGGTCGGCAAATTCCCGATCGACCTGGGTGGTCAGGTGCAGCACCGGTGATCCGGCGGTCAACGCTTCGGCCTGGGCGCCCGCGGCATTGCCCGCTGCCGTCCCGGTCGAGGTCATGCACACGCCCAGCTGTCCGGTGACGCGGGCATAGGCATCCGCCATGTTCATGGCCCCGGCTTCGCCCCGTGCGGGAACAAATCTGATCCGGCCCTGGCGGGCGACGGCGTCCAGGATCGGCATGTTGTGGATCGAGATGACACCAAAAATGGTGGTCACGCCGATATCGGCCAAATAGCGGGCGACAAAATCGCCGACGGTGCCGGTCTTTGCAATCGGTTCCATTTTCATCTCTTCTTCCTCAGATGGATCGTGACAGGCCGCCGGAGACTTCCAGCTGTGCCCCGGTGATGTAGCTGGCCGCACGCGACCCCAGAAAGGCGATTGCAGCGGCGGCTTCTTCCGGGGCGCCCAGGCGACCAAGCGGAATGCCCTTTGATTGCGCCAGATTGCCGTACCATTCTGCGCGGCTCTGGTTTTGTTCCTTGCGGTCTGCAAATCGCCGGGTCCATTGGCCGGATTCCACCAATCCGATAAGGATCGAATTGACCCGCACATCTGGGGCGACTTCCTTTGATAGCGATTTCAGCAGGTTCTGCACCCCGGCACGGGCCGACGCGGTGCAGACCATATGCGGCTCGGGCTGAAGCGCGAGAAGCGAGTTCACCGCCACAACCGCGCCCTGCGCCTCTTTCAGCATCGGCAGAAACGCCCGAAGCGGGTGGATCTGGCTGAACAGCTTCAGCTCATATTCCGCTTTCCAGTCTTCATCGGTTGTATCGGCAAAGGTCGACACACGCCCCTGGCCCGCATTGTTGACCAGCAGATCGCAGCGCCCGAAAGTATCCCGAACCTCGGCGGCGAAATCATGGACGGCATCGCGGTCCAGAACCGACAAGGCCCGCGCCAGAACCCGGTCTTCGCCGTAGTCGCGTTTCAGCACTGCGGCCACGTCCATCAATCGGCCTTCGGTCCGGGCACAAAGCGCAACTTTTGCGCCCTCGTTCAGCAGGGTCCGCACAGTGGCCAATCCGATACCAGAAGACCCCCCCGTGATCACCGCCACGCTGTCGTTGTATTTGTAATCCATCAGTCCAACTTCCCATTGCTGCGCAATTCCGGGAATCCCGGATCGGGCAGGCCTTGCATCACGGCGCGCTGTGCCGGTGTGGGTGGGCCTGCTGTCATCCAGCGATCCATGTTTTCGGGGTTGTCGCGCGACCAGACCTGGGCCTCGTGGGTGGCTTCGTCGATCTGTTGCAGTTCAGAGGTGAATTCGATCACGAACCCCGAGGGCGACACGAAATAGGCAAAAGGATTGTCGCCCGGTCCGTGACGTCCCGGCCCCCAGGTCGCGACATGGCCCTTTTGCTTCATCCGGCCAATGCCACGCATGAATTCATCGAGCGTCGGCATTTCAAAGGCCACATGATTGACGCTAGCGTAACTTCCACGCACCAGAGCAATCGAATGATGGTCGGAATTGCAACGCAAGAAGACCATTTGATCGGCGGAATAATCCGACACCCGAAACCCAAGCACCTCTTCGTACCAGGTTTGCCGGGCATCAATATCGGGTGTGTTCAACACCACATGGCTTACCTTGCGCGGTTTGGCCCATTCCTGGGCCTCGTCCTGTTGCAGCGCATCGCAGCGGAACCGCAGGCGGCGATCATCCGGGTCGAGGATTTCGAAACCGTATCCGCCGGCGAAATCATCGAATTCACCCAGCGGGCGAACCACCTCTGCGCCTTTGGTCACGACCTGATCATGCAATGCCTGCATGCTGGCGCGGTCGGGCATGGCAAAATGCACATATTCGATGCCAAAGACAGGACCGTCCTTCAGACCATACAAAAATGCCTCGGAGCCGGTGCCGCGAAGATAGGCTTCGCCATCGGAATTATGCGCAAGGGTCAACCCCCACATGTCTTCATAGAACGGCAGGGTGGCGGTCAGCCCGGGGCCGCGCATCACGATGCCCCGCAAACTGCCTACGCGAATTGTATCCGTCATTTCATGGCCTCCATTTGCCCGGATTGCGGGCGTCCTCGATCAGGTGCGCCATTGCGGTGGCAAAACCTTTGGGATCCTGTTGATAAAGTGCGTGCCCGGCGGCGGGCAGCTGTGTGAAACGGCCGCGCCAGTCCGGGCGAAGCGCCGCATGCACGCGGGCCGCGCCGTCCGGCGGGGTGATGCGGTCACCTGCGCCGACAATCACATCGGTCCGCAGGCACAACCGCTGGGCATCGTCCAGCAAACGACCCGAGGCCAGCATCCGCGCCGCCTGGCCATAGCCGGGCATCTGAACCTGTTCCATGCTGCGGCGCACACCCGCCACCAGATCGGGGTTTGCACCCGGTTCAAACACCAGGCGATCGGCGCGGGCGGCTGCAAAGTCCTTGGCGCCCATGGTGGTCAGATCGTCGATCCGGGCCTGTGCCGCGGGGCTGAGCGCGCCACCGCGTGCCATGCCATGTCCCAGTGCGGGCGAGGCCAGAAGCAGCCGCGAAACCCGCTCGCGGTAGGTTGTGGCAAAAGCGGCGGCCACAAGCGTGCCCAGCGAATGCCCGGCAAGCAGGACATCCTGCAAATTCAGCCGGTCAAATAGACCTGCCAAGGCTTCGGCGTAATCGGATGCAACCGGCCAGTTGTCGGGCAAAGGCTCAGATCGGCCATAGCCCGGCGCATTCCAGATCACCACACGCCAGTCGGCGGGCAGCTGGGGCAGGAGCGGCGCAAAGGACGCGGCATTCGAGCCGATGCCATGCAGCAGTACCACGACCGGTCCGTCACCGCTGCGCTCGGCATATTCAACACCGTCAGAGAGATATGTTTGCAATTCGCCCATCACGCGAACACAAAGCCGTTGTTGACCGGCAGCACCTGCCCGGTCAGCGTCAATGCGCCGGGGCTGGTCAGAAAGGCCACGGTTTCGGTCACATTTCCGGGCGCTTGCGGGCCGGGAACGGCGCTGCCATCGGCATAGAGCGCATGCCGTGCCGCGGGCACATATTCCGTCGATTCCGTGGTCAGGATGCCGGGCGCGACGGCGGTCACCCCGATCTGATCGGGGCCCAGTTCCCGCGCCAGCGACCGGGTCATGGAAATCACCGCCCCTTTGGATGCAACATAGGACATCAGGTTCGGCGCGCCCCAGATCGCGGTGTCCGAGGCCAGATTGACAATCCGCCCAGAGCCGGAGGCGCGCAGCAATGGCGCCATCGCCCGGATCATCAACCACGTGCCGCGCACATTGACGCGTTGCACCAGATCCCAGCTGTCAATTTCGATCTCTTCAAAGGGGATGCCGCCGATCCCGGTGGCGATAGCGCCGTTGTTGACCAGCCCATGCACGGTGCCGCCTGCCAGATCCTGAACCGCCGCGCCAAAGTCGGCAATGGATTGCGGTTCTGCCAGGTCGACCGGAAGGAAGTCGGCCTGCAATCTGTCGGCGGTGGCGCGGCCCTCGTCTGCAAGGATGTCGCCAAGGATAAGACGGGCCCCATGCGCCGCCAGCGTGGTTGCGATTTCGGCCCCAAGCCCGCGGGCGGCACCGGTGATGACGATGGTACGACCGGTCAACATCAGTGTTCCGCCTTTGGAAGATAGTGCAGCACCCGGTTTTCGACCCGCACCAAAACGGAATAGAGCAGAAAGCCGATGACAGTGAGCAGGACGATGGAGATAAACACCATGGCCGCATTGGCCTGACCGCCGCCATAAGAAATCAGAAAGCCCAACCCGGTGTTGCCGCCAACCAGTTCGCCAACCGTCACGCCGATCACGGCAAGGGTCGAGGCGATGCGCAGACCGGCCATCAAATTCGGAAGTGTCGAAGGCATCTCGACCTTCATGAACACGCCCCACCGCGACAGGTTGTAGGCCCGTGCCAGATTGACCAGATCGCGGTCCACGGTGCGCATGGCCTGAAGCACATTGACCAGCACCGGGAAGAACACGATCAGAACCGTGACCAGCAATTTCGGGATCGAATTATAACCGAACCACATGATGAAAAGCGGCGCAAAAGCAACCTTGGGCGCGATCTGCAACGCCAGAATATAAGGCGACAGAACCTTTTCCCAGAATTCCGACATGCCCAGCAAATAGCCGATGGCGGCCCCAAGGGCGCTGCCGATGGCAAAGCCCAAAACAGTGTAGAGCGCAGTCGACAGCGTATGCTGGAGCAGCCCCTCCTGTGCCCACATCCGCTTGGCTTCGATCAGACAATCGGTCAGGGTCGGAATGATGAATTTCGGGACATCAAGTGCCGTCGGAAGATACTCCCATGCCAGCAGAAACAGCGCCAGAATGGCAAAGCTCGCGAGCATCGCGGGATTGAGAGAGCGCATCGGAGAAATCCTCGGCTTTGCGGTTGCGGGGCCTGGAGGTGCCGCGGTGGCACCTCCGACTGCGTGTGTGCTATCGGTCACTTGACGAAGTCATTGGTGTAGAGATCTTCGACCGGTACGGCGGTGCGCACGATGCCGTTGACGACATAGAACGACTGAACCTCCTTGATGCGGACCGGATCAAAGCTGCCCAATGGTTGGCCGGGTGCCGCCGGATAGACCAGTTCGGAATAGGACCGCAGGATGCCTTCGATCATGGCCTCTTTGCCGGTGTGTTGCGACATGGTTGCGACATAATCGGCGGCGGCGGTTTTGGGGTCAGCCTGAATGTCCTTGACCGCCTGCAAGATGGCGCCGACAAAGCCCGCGATCATTTCCGGGCGCTCTGCGATGGTTTCGTCCGAGGCAAAGATCGCCTGGGCCATGGCCGGGAATACGGTGTCCACGGGCATTTGATCCATGTCGACACCGGCGCCTTCGATGGCGGCAATCCATTCCGGCACACCGGAAATCGCATCCAGGTTTCCGGCAATCGACAGTTGAATGATGCCACCCGATCCGACGGCCTGAATATCCACGTCGGATTTGCTCAGCCCGACAGAGGCCAGCACACCCAACAGGTTGTAATAGGTTGTATCCTGAAACGACAGAACGCCGATTGATTTGCCTTTCAGATCCTCTGGCCCGGTGATACCGCTGTCCGTGCGCCATGCGATCTGGGTCAAACCGCGCCCGCCAAGCAAGGCAACGCCGCGAATTTCAAGGCCGTTGGCGCGCACAACGATGGGCGTGTCCCCAATGCCGCCGCCCAATTCGGCGTTGCCGACCGCAACCTGGGTTGCCACATCCGCACCGCCCTTGCCGACGCGAAATGTCACATCCAGGCCCGCATCTTCGAAATAACCTTTGGATTTTGCCAGCTGAAACGGGGCAAAGGCGGGCAGAAAGTCGGGCGCGGGAAAGAGATAGGTGATTTCTTCGGCGGCCTGTGCGGCGACGCCGGAAACGGCGATGACAGCGGCGGTGAGGGTTGTTTTGAGGACGTGTTTCATGTGGGTTTCCTGTTGGTTGTGCCGTCTCATGCGGCTTGGCTTTCCAGTTTCAGATGTTTGAAGATTTGGGCGGAATAATCGGCCACTTCGGGCATGACCCGCCGTTTGAGCGGCGATTCACGATGCGGCAGATCCACTTTGATTTCTGCGACGATGGTGCCGGGACGTTCGGACAGCACCAGCACCCGATCCGACATCAACACCGCTTCGGACAGATCATGGGTGATCAGCAGGGTGGTCTTGCCGGTCTCTTTGATCGTGGCGCCAAAGCTGTCCTGAATGATCAGCTTGGTCTGGGCATCCAGCGCCGAAAAAGGTTCGTCGAGCAGGATGATTTCGGGGTCGATGGCCAGCGTGCGGGCCAGGGCCGCGCGTTGGCGCATGCCGCCGGACAGCTGATAGGGATAATGGTCGCCAAATCCGTCAAGCTGGCAATGTTTCAGCTCCTGAAGGGCGCGTTTGCGACGATCCGCGCGCGAAACGCCCCGCGCCTCAAGACCGAATTCGATGTTCGCCAGGATCGACCGCCAGGGCAGCAGCAGGTCTTTTTGCAACATGAACCCGACCTCGGCGTTGGGGCCGGTCACGGTGCGGTTGCTGACCCGGACCTCGCCCTCGGTCGGTTGATAGAGGCCCGCTGTCATGCTGAGCAGGGTGGATTTGCCACAGCCCGACGGCCCGACGACGGACACGAACTCTCCCTCCTGGACCTGAAAGCTGACATCACGAATGGCGGTCAGCGTGCGGTCCGCTGACACGAACTCTTTTGTGACGTTGCGAAATTCAAGTGCCATGCCAGGTCTCCTTCATGTGGCCGATCAGGGGCCGGGCGAGGTCGCCCAAGGGGTGTTTGAATGTTCAAACGTGCAATAGTTCTATATTGAACGTAGTGTTCACATATTAGATTGCCGATTGCGACCGCAGCTGTCAAGCCGTATCGCCGAGAGCGGAATTCACGAGCGTTTGAACGCCCATCTTTTGATCGCTCGGGCGTGGCGGGCGCTGGACTTGACAGGGCGCAACCGGCTCATCAGAATAGATTTTGAACATAACGTTCACTTATGAACACATAGGAGAGTTGAGATGCCGTTGAAAATTGCTGTTGCCGGAGGCGGCGTTGGGGGAATGGCGGCTGCCATTGCTCTTCAGAATCAGGGCCATGCGGTCACGGTTTTCGAACAGGCGCGGGCCTTCGGACGAATCGGTGCTGACGTCAACCTGACGCCCAATGCCGTTCACGCATTGGATGGCTTGGGCATTGGCGACCGGCTGCGCGCCACCGCCGCACGGCCGGAATTTCGCATTTCCCGCACCTGGGACAGCGGCGAGGAAACCTCGCGCCTGCCGATGAGCGCCGCCGCAGAGGAAAAATACGGCGCGCCGCAATTGACCATTCATCGCGCCGATCTTCTGGCTGCGCTGGAAAGCGCGCTTTTGCCGGATACCCTGATCTTTGGCCGCCGCGTCGCGGATGTTTGCCAGTCTGACGATGGTGCGACACTGATCTTTGCCGATGACAGCCGCGAAGATTTCGATCTTGTCATCGGGGCGGACGGCATCCATTCGGCAATCCGCTATGCGTTATACGGTGCGGATGATCCGCAATTCACCGGCCTTGTGTCGTATCGCGGGGTCTTCGCGCGCGAGGATGCACCGGATCTGCCCAATCTCGACAGTTTTACCAAATGGTGGGGACCGACATCGGATTTGCAGATCGTGACCTTCCCGCTCAATCGCGGCAAGGAGATCTTTGTTTTTGCCACCACAGGTCAAAAGGATTGGACAGAAGAGGGTTGGACCCTGCCGGGCGACATCGACGCGCTGCGCGACATTTACAAGGATTTCCACCCAGAGGCCCGCGCCCTGCTGATGGCCTGTCGCGACGTGACCCGGTCCGCCCTGCATGTGCGGGCGCCGATGCCGCGCTGGTCCGAGGGGCGGGTGGTTTTGCTGGGCGATGCGGCACATCCGATGGTGCCGTTCATGGCGCAAGGCGCATGTATGGCATCAGAGGATGCCGTGGTTCTGGGCTGCGCGTTGGACAGTGTGGACCCCGCCGGATTGCCCGCCGCGCTGGAACGATTTGCCGACATCCGGCGGCCCCGCACAACGCGGGTTCAGGAAGGCTCGCTTGCCAATGACTGGCTCAAAAAAGGTGGCAATGCCGATTGGGTCTATGGGTATGATGCGTGGGGAGCGGTGAAAGACGCAGCCGCATAACCGCCATTACCCGTCCCGCCACCCCAGCAAATGCGACAGGCGCTCGGCGGCTTGCACCACCTCGGTCCGAAGGGCGTCAGATACCTGGGTTGATGGCGGGGCGGACGTCATTCGGGTCAGGTTGATGGCGGCAACCACCGCGTTTGTCATATCGCGGACCGGTGCCGCGATCGAGGCCATGCCGGCCTCGAACTCGCCGACCTGAATGATGGTGTCGCGGCCGCGATCGTCCTGCCATTGTTTCAGCAAGGCCGCCTGACTGCGCGGGCTGCGCCCCGGCGCGCGGCTGAAATCTTCGTCTCGATAGAGTTTGATCAAAGCTTCCTCGCTCAGATCCGCCAACAGGGCACGGCCCATGGTCGTTGCCGCCGCGGGCAACCGGCTGCCGACATGCACGATACTGTTCAATCCGCTTAACGCCGGCAGGCGCAGCATATAAAGCACGCTACTGCCTTCGCGCACCGCCAGATGCGCGGACCAGCCACTGTCGTCGCGCAGTTTTTCCAAAACCGGCAGGGCGATTTCGACCAATTCGCGCGTGGCCAGATACCCGTGACCCAGCCGCAAGACCGCCGGGCCAAGGGCGTAACGCTCTTCCCGCTGGTCCTGAAGCAGAAAACCAAGACTGGCAAGGGTATAGACCGACCGAAAAGCGGCGGATCGGCTGACCCCCAGATGGCGGGCAATATCCGACAGCGACAGGCTTGGCTGTTCAGGTGTGAATGCCTGTAACACATCCAACCCCCGGATCAGACCCGGGACAAGATATCTGTCATCCGATTCGGCCATGATGCCCCGCATAGCGTTTTGCCAGTAAAACGATCAATACTGCGGATGCCCCCGGTTTGCTAGTTTCATGGCATCACTTTCAGCCGCATGAGGACAACATGAACGTACAAACGCCCCCCGCACCAACCAAAACCGCAACCCTGGCCGAAGAGCTCAAGTCGTATACTGGCCGCTTTACCGACAAGATGTTTGATTGGGATGCCTTCCCCTCCAACCGTGGTTTTGACGATCTGGCCCGTGCCCAGATGCGCTATATCGGTTCTGGCGGATCACCCAAGGCTGGCGATACCTCGACGCTGAAACCCGACAATTTCACGGTATCGCTGATCTACAAGGAACCCGGCAAATATGCCGCCTGTCATAGCCATGAGATCGAGGAAAGTTTCCTGATCATTGATGGTGCATTGATTGTGGGTTGGGAAAAAGATGGCGAAGTGGTCGAGGTCAACCTTGGCCCCAAGGACATGATCCTCAACGCCCGTGAAATCGGGCATGGTTTTCGCGTCGATGGGGTAGAGCCGGTGATGATGTCGATCTCGGTCGATGTGGGCAAACCGCTGCCGCCGGTCTATCACTATCACCCCAAGGAACATGCGCCCGAACTGGCCCGTAGTTTTGGTGCCGCGCCGGGCAAGACGCTGAAATTTGATCCAGAGGGCGATCACCCGCTGCAAAAACTGATGGCGCAATATGTCGTGCGCCACACCGAATTGCCGACGATCTGGGAAGATGCCGGGTTTACCCGCAAGGTCTATGTCGGCGAAGGCGGTATCAATCACGACACATGCCGCAAAGAGATGTGGGGCGTGCCATCGGGCGTGGCGTTGAAACCATTTTCGCGCAGCGTCGAAGATGCCTTTATGGTGCTGGAAGGATCGCTGATCGTGGGTTGGGAAAAGGATGGCGAAACCAGCGAAGTCGAACTTGGCCCGCGCGATCTGGTCAAGACCCCGGCCGGTACAGCCCATTGGATTCGCAACAATTCCGCCGCGCCAGCGACGGTCTGGCATGTGATGGGCACAGCGGAAGATGACGGCGTGGTCTATCAGGCGGCCTGATGCCCGACGGCCCGTTGCGGTTTCTGCGGCGGGCCACCCACCAAATTGCTGAACCTGCCCGCAACCGGGGGCAGGGGGCTACATCTGATCCGACGCCCAGCCACGATACCCAAGCGCCTCGGACAGATCCCGCGCCGTGGATTTCAGGACAACTTCGATTTGGTCCAGCTTGCCGCTTTCGGGGCTGAATTCGCTGGCGTGGCCGGTTACATTGATCGCCCCGGCCGGAGATCCAAGGTGATCATACACCACCACAGCCGCTGATCCGATACCCGGCTCGAAATTGGCTTCGCTCCAGGCGATGCCATTGTCGCGGTCACGCTCTATTTGCGCTTCAAGCGCCTCTAATGTGGTCTGGGTTTTTTCCGTAAAGGAATCCAGTGTCTTGCCACCGTACAATTGCCGCAGGATCACCCTGGGCTGCTGTGCCAGCAATATTCTACCAATTGTCGTGGCATGGGCGGGCAACCGCGTGCCTTCCCGGACATTGCTGGCCAAATGCGAATTCGGGGTTTCGCGCAGCAGGTAGACGATTTCGCGTCCGTCCAGAATGCCCAGATGGGCCGAGAGCTGAAGCTTATCCACCAGGCGGCGCAAAAACGGTCTGGCCACCTGCATGATGGATCGGTCATTCAACGCCTCTGACGCCAAAGAGATCAACCCCGTGCCCAGCCGATAGCCCGCATCTTCGTCGACAAGTTCAATCATGGCTTCGGATTCAAGCGTGGCCAGAAGGCGTATCAATGTGGTCCGGTTGATCCCCAAGGATTTTGCGGCCTTGGTGATGTTACGACAGCGATTGCCGGCCGCAATATACCGCATCACCGCAATGGCACGCACCACTGGCGGAACGGAATATTCCGTCTTCTTGTCGTCGCCCGAACCCTCAGGAGCCATAATCAGCCCTTCATTCTTGAACATTTTACTCTAATGTGAACACATTACAAAGAGGGCAAGACCGTTGCAACATAGCCATGTGCGCGGAAGCGCCAAAACCATTTGTTTTGTCGGGATTGGCGGTTGCGACCGCTTGGATCGGGCAGCTGCCTGCGTGGAATGACCGACACAACCCGCCCGCCGGGCGTCGGCGTCAGTCCTGTAGCGCCTGAGAAAAGGAATCCACCAGCGGCGCGACGAGGTAATTGGCAAAGGTGGTTTCGCGCACGGCAACCATCAGGACAATTGGCATGTCTTCCGACAGGGCGCCGATGCCAAAGTTTTTTTCAAAATCTTCAAGCGAATGATCTGCCGCCACGGCAAGGCCCTCGAACTCTACCGGGTTTCCCTGGTCGTCGGATTTTGCCCGTGGTGAAATGGCGGTGATCTGCACATCAATGCGCGGCATTTTCCGTTGTGGCAGGCTGGAGATGACCAACCGGGCCTGCATGCCCGGGCGCACCTGGTCAATGTAATCAACCGGTATCCCAAACGACAGCCGCGCGTTTTTTAACGGGCGCGACAATGTCAGAAGCGTGTCGCCGCGCGCGGCAAACATGCCTTTGGCTTCGATCGGGATGCTGGACACCACACCCGAAATCGGAGCGCGCACTTCGGATCGTCTGATCCTTTCGCCCGCGTCAAGAATGGCCCGCTCAAGCTTATCCAGCCGCGTCAAATTGCGTTGCCGGGTGGCGGCAAGTTCATAGTCGAGGGCAAGCGCCTCTTCGTCGATCTGTTTCAACGTCTGGGCGGCCTTGTTCTCCAGCTCGAGAATTGAGGCCTTGTCGGTTTCGATCTCGCCTTTGACGATCAGGATCTGTTCCTGCAAACGCTCGTTTTCGTTCTGCGCAAGCAGCCCCTTTTGCCGCAATTCGGTGTGCCGCGCGTATCGGGCGACCATCAGGGCCAATTGGGCCTCGGTCAAGGCGACCTTGGTGTTCAACGTATCAATCTGTCGTCCCAAAATCGCGGCAGTTTCCCGCTGGGTGCGGGCCTTCAGCTCCAACTGTTGTTTCCGAAGTCCAAAGGGGGATGCCATTTTGGGCCTGTCAACGCGGGGCTGTGTGCCCTCGCGTCGCGCGAGCAGTTCGTCAATGGCCGCATTCTCATCCTGAATACGGCGGCGCTCAGACAGGCGGGTGGCGTGGGTTGCCTGTTCAAGCGAGGTGTCGAGCCGGACAAGCAATTGACCGGCCTCGACCGTTGCGTGATGCTCGACCAAGACTTCGTCAACCAACCCGCCATAGGGATGCTGTAGCGCCAATGTCGGCTCGGACGAGCCGATCGTGCCATGCAGGGAAATCGTGGTGGCGAGCGGGGCGGTCACAGCCCAGATCACAAACAGGATCAGAAACCCGCCGACACCCAGCGTTGCAATGACCAGCGGGCGACGAACCGTAGACGGGAGCGCATTTGAAGAGCGGCTCATGATACTTTTCTTTCGATTGCCGGGGTCTGTTCGCACCCCTCGACCGACAGGACGACCTGAAACCGCGTGGCCGCATCATCACAGGCGACCTCGACCGTGTCACTTATGTCCATGACCCTGGTGATCCGCGCCATGTCCGCAGAAAGGCCGGTTTTCCCCCGATCCTGCGCCGCGGTCAGGATCTTGACCTTTTCGTCCAAATCCGTTGCGACGGGTTGGGTCATGACGATCTGGCAGCTGGTGTCGTTCATGAACCTGAACGCAAATTTCGCATAGAGCAGCGTGTCCGGTGGCGTGTGATCACAGCCGATCTGCAACAGCTCGCTGCACAGGATCTGTGCTTTTTGCGAAAATTCCTGATCCGTTGCGCGGGTGAAATGGGACGCGACCCAATCGCGCGCATCGGGGGCCGATGTGGCCAGCAACGGAATATCAATCTGACGCCCGCCGATCCCCAGCCGATGCATCACATCGCGCCGGTTGCCAAAGTCGGACATGCGACCGTTGTCGAGGTGCAGGATCTTGTCCGCCAGTTGCAGGATGCCCGATCGGTGCACGACCATCACGATTGTCGTTCCCTGTTGTTTCAGGCGGTGCAGCGTCTGGCCAAGCGCCCGTTCCCCGTCGGCATCCAGCAGGGCGTTGGGTTCATCCAGAAACAGGTATCGCGGCGTCGTATAGATCGCCCGCGCAAGCGCGACCCGCTGGGCCTGGCCCGCCGACAGAAGATGCGGCTGGGCCTCTAGATCTGTTTCGAAACTGTTCGGCAGTGCGGAAATCAGGCCGTGCACGCCTGCGGTCTTGGCCGCGTCGATGATGCGGTCGGATTCTCTATGGACATCAAAGTAGCTGATGTTTTCCGCGATCGTGCCTTGGGTCACGCGACCCAATTGCGGAAGATACCCCACCATCTGGTGCAGGGCTTCTGCGCTCAGGCCGCGAATTTCGCTTTCGTCCAGAAACACGGAGCCGATTGGCGACGGTTCGATCCCCGCCAGCGCCCGCAACAATGTCGATTTCCCCGATCCAGAATTGCCGACAATCGCCAGACATTCCCCCGGTTTCAATGCCAGGCTGACACGGTCCAGCCGGGGGCGTGCGCCGCCGCCCCTCGGGACGATCAGACCCTCTGCCCGCAACGCGCCGGAAGGGGTCTGTGGTTGGGTCTGGGCTGCGTTTTGGCCCGCCTCGATCTTTGTCAGGGCAAAATAATCCGCAAGGGCGGATCGGATGCGGGGGAAATGCGTCAGGCTTTGCTCTATCGACATATAGGCCTTGGAGGTGATGATCGACCCGGCGATCATGCCGCCCGCGCTCATCAATTCCATCGTCACCAACCAGGCCCCCAGCGCAAGCGCCGCAATCTGACCAGAGTTGCGCACCAGGCCGGTCAATGCTCTGCCCGAGGTGCGTGTCAGTTCGACCCGGTCCAGATGCGCGTGCCGCAGCTTTTGAATTTCAGCAAACCGATGCCGCAGGTTCTGGGCGACAATCGCCATGCCCAGGCTGGCGCGGAGCTGTTCGGCGCGGCTCAGGGTTTTGGTTTCCATTCGGGCACAGGCCGCGGCCTGAGTTTCCGAAGGCTGGCTGAGCGTCTGTGCAAGAGAGGTGCTGACCATGAAGACAGTTGCCATAACCGCCAACAAGATCAGGAAGGCAGGATGCAACAGCCAAAGCGCCAGCAGGAAAATCGGCAGCCATGGCAGGCTGAGCGCCGCCACGGCGCTTGGGCTGCCCAGAAATTTGGAAAACCCGGCGGTTTGTTCGACAAGTTGTTGCTGGTCCGGCCCGTCCGATTTCCCGTCCTGACGCAGAACCAGCGCAGTGCCCAATTGCTCGCACCACCGCGACAGCCGCGCAAGCGACAGGTCCCTGGCCGCTTCGACCAGGGCCTGTAGTGCAAGAGCGGCGAGCGCAAGCCCGCCGATCAGAAGCAAGGTTGCCATGTTGCCGCTGGGGATCACACGATCCAGAAGCTGCATCATGAACAACGGGCTGATCAGAATTGCCAGATTGCTGATCAGGCTCAGGCACAGCAATGGCGGAACGACACGGCTGACCAGGGGAAAGTCGTTTCCTTGCATTTGTGTCGTCTCCGCTTGCGTGGTCACAGGATGAAGTTGCTTTCGTCAAGGTCGTCAGCCTTGACGGATTTGATCAGAAGCGTGTCACCCTCTTTGCCGCCGCTCAGCCCGCTGAGGTCGATCTCGGTGGCCCAGCCCTTGTCCACCATCACGGTTTCCAGGTCGGAATATTCCAGCCCATAGGCCGACAGGTCGATCTGATCATGGCCGACCTCGAAATCGTGGATCATGTCCTTGCCACTGCCCCCGGAGACGACAAAGGTGTCGGACGACCCGTCTTTCCACCAATTGCCGCCCCACATGTGGTCATTGCCCTCGCCGCCGGTGATCGTGTCAGACCCGCTGCCGCCGACAATCTTGTCGTTCCCCGCGCCGCCGTCGACATTGTCATTGCCGGAGCCGGCATTCAGGTAATCGCGGCCTGCGTTGCCGGACAGGGCGTCATCACCGTCCTGCCCCATCAGGCTGTCGTTGCCGGTGCCGCCGGACATCTGGTCGTCGCCGGTGCCGCCGCTCATGTTGTCATTGCCGCTGTCGCCGGACATTTCATCGTCGCCGGAACCACCGTGCAGCGTATCGTTGCCCGCATTGCCGAACATCTTATCGTCGCCGTCGCCGCCCCGCAGTTTGTCGTTGCCGCCGATATCCGCGGCAAGTTCGGGGCTGCGGATCAGAACCGCGGCACTGGCATCGACCTCTGAAAATGCATCCATCGACCGGGGATCGACCGCCCCGTCGTTTGATCCGGTTGCCTCGGCTTCGGCCATGAATTCGGTATAGGCCTGGCCAGTTTGCCAATCCACATTGACCTTGAAAATGCCGCCTTGGGCTCCGGTTGATGCATCAAGGTCATGGTCACCACGGTTCAACCCGTAATAAAGATTGCCGTCGCCATCGAGGAAAACCGCGCCATAGGCGCCCTTGGCCATGCCGCTTTCCATCGTGTCGCCGTACAGCGTGCCGGTGATTTCGACCGAATTCACCACCGGATCGCCGCCGTTTGCAACATCGCTGATGTCGATCTGATAGACCTTGCCCGCGCCGCCGTTTGTCGACGGCGGCATCACGGAATAAAACATGCCATCGGCCGCGTTATAGGAAATGTCGCACATGTTGCCGTGAAACATGCCGTCCGGCAGGTCGACATGGGTGACCACCGGATTGCCATTGGCGTCAAGGGTGTCGACGTCGATCACCTTGACCTCATTCAGGCTTGCGTTGAAGGCCCAGAGGTTGCCGCTGTCGTCGAAATCGCCGGTATAGCTGCCGGTTCCGGCCTCGCCGATGCGATAGACCGACCCGGAGGCATCGATCATCACCAGATCCTTGGCGCTGACCGCGTTGCCCAAGGCATCCGTGCCGCCGCTCTTGGCGACGCCATAGATCAGGTCGTCTTCCTGATTGAAGCCGATGGAATTGATCTTGAATCCGGGATCGTCGCCGACATTGGTATATTCGCTGGCGGCGGTGTCAAAAACCTTTAGCTGGCCATCTATCACCTGATACAGTTTGGCCTGACCGGCAACAAAGGCATCCACCGCAACTGGTTCGCCGCCAATGATCATTTCCTTGTCATAGGTGAGGATCGCACCCGGATTTTCCGCGGGCTCCGGGTCGACCGTGCGGAAGGTCAATTCACCGTTTTCGCCCGTGCCGGTCACCTGGACCTCGTGGGTTTGATAGACGCCGGAGTTGACCGAAACGGTGTCGACGACCTCGCCGTTCCACAGCACCTCAATCTCGCCGGTTGTATGACCAGCGGCAAGGTTGGCCGCGACCTCAAAGGAAATCGTGTATTCCTGACCCGCCTCTGTTCCCGCCGACTGAGAGATCGCCGACGTGCCGTCGACGTCGTCGGTCATGGTCCATCCGCCCTTTTCGGCCAATTGCGACATGGTCTGCAGACCGTCGAGCGCGCCGCCAAGCAGGTTGTTGCCCGCTGTATCTCCAAAAATGATGTCATCGCCGCTTCCGGCGTTAACCGTATCATTGCCCTGACCCCCTTCGGCGTAATCGTCGCCGCGTTCAAGGTTCAGCAGGTCGTGACCATCGTCACCAAAGGCGCGATCGTTCCCCTGGCCTGCGTTGACAATGTCATCTCCGGCCCCGGCAAGCAGGGTGTCATCACCGCCGTTCCCAAGCAGGACATCATTGCCGGCCCCGGTCTTGATCAGGTCGTTGAACGACCGGATGTCGCCAAGGTCGCTGACAACCACCGCATCCGGGTCATAGACCCATTTCCCGTTCACATAGTTCCATTCATTGCCGACCATGTCCCCGGCGGCCAGATCGTTGCCGTGCCCGGTGCTGATCGTGTCGTCACCGGCATGGCCGTTGACCTTGTCGACCTCTGCCAGCTTTTCTGACAGGGACTTGGAACCGCCGTTCGAAAACCCGTCTGTAATTGCATCGTTGTTGGTCGTACCAACAAATGTATTGTCGTGTTCACTCACCATATTTCACTACTCCCAGACAAAATACTCATGCAGGGATGCAGGACATTCGCTAAATAAAGTCTAACCTCAGGCCCGTCTTGCGACAGAACCTGCGGGGATTTTAGTGTTAATTTTGCCTATTGCCGGAACCTTTTCGCAACCAGCCCGCCAGCACCGTCATTGTCGCATTGCGGCATCAATCAAGGGCGCGCCAATCATTGGCCGCGCCCTTTGGTGTCGTTGTGATCATCGTGCCGTGTCAGCCCCCTGCGCGGGAACATGTGACGTCAATCACCCGTAATTCCGGGTTCAGATGTCGCGCGCCGGCGTTACACAGTGCAATTTGGTGCATTTGCGCATGCCGATTTCGTCGATCGTTGGCAGATTGGTTCTTGCGGCCAGGGCCATGGCTTCTTCGACTGTGGCGACCTCGCCGCCTGCGCCCAGAATTTGCGAGATGACAGCGCCGCCACCGCCCGCAATCCGAACAAGTTGCAGGACAGACCCGAGATGCGACAACACGTTGTTTGACGAACGCGCGGTGTCATCATCCGCCCCGATGGCAATCGGAAAGATATGCCCCGGTGATACGATGTCGTCCGGCCCTGCGTTTGGTGCAGTCGCGGTGCGGATTGTGTGGGCCCGCTCGGCTGCGGAAATGCCGGTTGTGATCCCGTCCCGCGCCTCGATAGAAACCGCCTGACCCCAGCCGATATTTCGGTGGCGCACCGGCTGCATGGGAATGCCCAGACGATCAATCGCCTCTGCGCTGAGCACAAGGCTGACAAGACCTCTGGCGTGCGTGGCCATATCGTTGATGGCGCTTGCACTGACGTTGCGGGCCGCACAGAACATCAGGGCTTGATCCGTGGCTGGATCAAGGAAAATGGCCAGCCTCCCGGATTTCAGATGCGGCAACAGGGTGGCATTCGGCCCGGCGACATAGGTCGACGGGAACCGGTCTGGCAAAAGCGATGTCACAGGCATGTGTTGATCTCGATTTGATGGAATTGACGGGCGGCATAGATGCTTGCCTTGTCATCTTCTGACATGGAAATTTGCCGGATCACGCCAAGCAGGATGCTGTGCGAGCCGACGACCTTGGTGTCGACGACATCGCAATCAAAGGCCACCAGCGCATCCACAAGCATCGGGGCGCCGGTCACGCCAACCGACCAATCCGCAGCGGCGAACCGTTCTTCTGTTGGGGTCTTGCCGCCAAAGAGCATGGCCAGATCTTCATGGCGCGGCCCCAGCGTATTGACGCAGAGCCGCCCGTTTTCACGAAAGGATTGACCAACCGAGCTGGTGTTGTTGACGCAGACCAGAAGCGTCGGCGGCGTGTCGCAGACGCTGCACACCGCCGTTGCCGTGAACCCCGCGCGCCCGGCGCTGCCATCGGTGGTGATGACATTGACCGCGCCGGCAAAACGGGCCATGCCCGCGCGAAACTGATCCTTGGTGACCGCGGGGAATGTGTCTATTTTCTGTTTTGTCATTGAAATGGCCATTGGCATTAGTCCTGTAACAGGTTTTCGCGCAGGGTCGGCCCGGCATAGGACGTCCGATAGCGCCCGCGGCGTTGCAGTTCGGGCACCACGTGATCCACGAATTCTTCGAAACAACCCGGGGTATAGGTCGCGGCCAGCATGAAGCCGTCGGCGCCGCCTTCGTCCATGTAGATTTCCATCTGGTCGGCGATGTCGGACGCCGTACCGACCAGCACCGGCATGCCCATACCCTGGGCATAGATCAGCGCGGCTTCGCGCACGGTGACCGGCAGTTCGCCCTTGGGATCCTTGGCGTAGATGATCGATTTAAACAGACCCTGAATTCCCGGAACCTCGAGATTCCGCACGTTTTCATCCAGATCCATTTTGGAAAAATCGAGCCCGAAGTGCCCCGACATCCAGGCCAGCGCGCCCTCCAGCGGGATGCAGGACACGATACGTTCATATTTCGCCTGTGCCTCTTCGCGGGTGGCGGCGACAACCGTCTGGACCCCATAGATCAGCTTCATGCTGCCGTCGGGGCGGTTGAACTTGCGGGCGCGTGCCTGAAGATCGTCGGCATATTCGCGCATGCGCTCGACGCTGGGATGCACGGCAAAGACGGCCTCGGCGGTTTCAGCGGCAAAATCGCGACCGCGCGGTGACGAGCCGGCCTGCCAGAACACCGGGCGGCCCTGCGGTGAGGGCGAGCAGAAATGGCGGCCCTTGCATTTGAAGTATTTGCCGTCATGGTCGATCACCTTGACCTTGTCCGGGTCGGCATAAACCCCGCTTTCCTTGTCCGCGATCACCGCATCCGGTTCCCAGGAATCCCACAGCTCGCAGCAGAGCTTCACGTATTCGTCCATCCGGTCATAACGTTCGTTGCGCGGGGTCATGTCCTCATGCCCGTAGGCGTCCCATTCGCTCTTGGAATAAGAGCTGACGATGTTCCACGCGACGCGCCCGGCAGACAGGTGGTCGAGGCTCGAAAGCAGGCGGCACATGGCATAGGGATGGGTGAACATGGTCGACAGGGTCACGCCAATGCCCAGATTCTTGGTCGCAGCGGCAACAATTGGCACGATGGTCGAAGGTTCATGCGTCGGGCATTGCACCGCATATTTGATGGTCGCATCAGAGCTGCCATCATAGGTGTTATAAGGTGCCAGTTCGTCAGCAATGAACATGGCGTCAAACAGGCCGCGCTCCATCGTGCGGCCCATCTGTTGCCAATAATCAGGGCGCGAGAAGTGATAGCCGATCTTGTCAGTCGGGTTGCGCCACATGCCGGTGGCGTGGCTGTTGACACCATGTTGCACGAAACCGAGGAGGTGAGCTTTTTTCTTGGACAAGGTAGTCTCTTTCATTCTTGGAGTGTTGGGGCCCGGCGGGGGCCGGACCGTTGGGTTGCATCGAAGAGGGTCAGGGAAGGGTGGCGACGGGTTCCGGCGATGTGTCGCGGATTGGGTCGACGACCCGGGACATGAAAACAGGGATATCGGCGGCGGGGTTGTCGAACTGGCACAGCACACGATCCACGCCCAGGGATCGAAGCTGGCGCAACCGCGCCTGTAGCGTTGCGTAATCGCCCACCAGACCGGCGGCGAAACCGGCATTGGAATCGACCATTTCGGCATCGCTGAGGTTGGCCCAGCTTGTCGCGCCGGATTGCTGCATGATGGTGCGGAATTCTGCGATGGACCGGGTATCGCGGCGCGCGATCAGGCGCTCCACCCGCGCCTGTGCCGCGCTGTTGGTCGGTTCGGCGATTACATGGGCATTGATGGCGATGGTCGCCTTGCGCCCGGTGGCAGCCTCGGTCTTGCGCAGGGTTGCGATCTGATGCGCCAGGGCGGCGTCATCCATGCCATTAAGGAACAGACATTCCCCGGCCTCAGCCGCCATTTGAACGGCGCGGGTCGAATGGCCCGCAATCCAGACCTCGGGCCGGTGCGCCGGGTCAAGCCCGGACGCGCCGCTGTCGAACAGGGTGTGAAGCGCGGTCAAAAAGGCCTCGGCCCGGTCGTAACGCCCAGTATGGTCAAGCCAGTCCACACCGGCACGTTCAAATTCGGATTGCCACCAGCCGCAGACAATGCTGAGCGCAATGGGTCGTTTGGCCAGCGCCGAGACGGTATCGACCATCCGCGCGACCTGTAGCGGGGATCGGAACCCCGGTTTGACCGCGCCGCACAGGTCAATGCGGGTCGTGGTGGCGGCGATGGCCGACAGCAGGGTCCAGGCGTCAATGACCGGGGCGTTTGCGCCGTGCACCGGGTTCAGCAGATTTTCAGAGCAATAAAGAAAGTCGTAGTCACAGGAGTCCGCCAGCCGCGCGGTTTGCAGACAGGCGGCCATGCTGGCCGTGGGCGAAATATCCAACGTGCGCAGCCACCCGCCATAGACCGGCAGCCATATCCCGATCTGCGGGGCCGCAGAGTCCGGTGCCGTGCCGGGTGCCGTGTCGGGCGCGGATGTCCCGCGCCTGACCGGGTTTTGATGGGGTGCGGGTGTCATTGGGCCTCGCGCATCGGGGTGTCGAGGAAAAATGCCACGCCGTTGGCGGCGGCACTGCCGATGGCCAGAAGCGGCCCAAGGTAGATAAAGACCGGCGCGACGCCGATCAGCGCGATGACCACGCTGGCGGCGACAACGGCAATGCCGAACATCCACCATTTTGCATTCAGGTCGCCGGATGTTTCGGTGTCGATTGTGTCGTCATCAAAGGTCTTGAGCGCGCCGCGCACACCGCGCGTGTAGCCGGCCACAAACAGGACCGTCGCGACGATCCCGCAAACAATGAAGAATATCAGTAGGCTGGACATGGAATGGGCTCCTTGTTGGGCATTCGGGTGATGTGGGTGGGGCGGCCGCCCGATCCGTCGCGGGCGGCCGATGGTACATTTTTCAGGCTTGGTTCAGCTCGATATCGGGGGTCTCTTCGCCGGAGCGTCCCAGCAGGACACCGGCAAGCAGGACAACACCGCCGCTGACCGCCAGGATGGACAAGGTTCCGACAAGCTCGCCATAGACAGAGCGCAGCGGCATGCCGATTGCGATGGCCAGAACGATGCCGCCGACAAATCCGACGGTGTTGGTCGGTTTCCACAGGATCGCCAGCACCAGCGGCAACAGGATCGAGGTCTTGAGCGCATAGGTCGTCAACACCAGCGAGGTGAAATCGACCCCGGACAACACGATCATCGCCGCAATGAGCCCGCCCGACAGCATGGACAGCTTGGTGATGTAGAACAGCACCTTTTCAGTGGTTTGCGGGCGGAACCGGCGGATGATGTCGACCGCGACGATCGACGACAAGGCCGAGCTGGCACCATCAACGGTGGAGTAACATGCCGCCAGAATGGCCAACACATAGGCAATGATCAGGACCATGGGCAGGCCGATGTGGCTGACGATGTAGGGGCCGACCGCGATGATGTCGCCGCCGAAATCCTCGGGCACGACGCCATAGGCCAGCGCAACCAGACCCAGCATGCCAAGGCAGATCGGGATCGGGTAGAACAACAGCCCGGACCACATGAACGTGCGTCCGACCTGGTTCGGGCGGATCGCCCAGACCTTTTGCCAGAACGTCTGGTCCGCGACCGTGGCCGCCAAAAGACCAAAGGCCAGCGTGATCCCGAACCCTGCTGCGGCACCGGGCTCAAAGATTGACAGATCGGCTGCATTGTTGGCTTCGATGGCGGAAAAGACGCTGTCGGCACCGCCGTCGATCATGCCGAACACCGCGACCACCACGATGGCCGAAGGCACAGTGATCATCCAGGTGTTGATCGTGCCGGTCATGACGCTGGTCCAGAGGCCCCCAAAGTAGGAGTAGCCCAGCACAACAGCCACCGTCAGAAGCGTCGCGACCTTCCAATCAATCGGAAAGACGATCGACATGACGACAGATGTGCCTTTCAGGTTGATGAGAATTTCCAGCAGGATGCCGAAGATCATGGTTGTCGTGACCACGCCGGCGGCAATTTTCAACTCCGAGAACCGCTTGAAGATGAATTCCGAGATGGTGAAGCCCTCTGGCATCCGCTTCTTGAGGGTCTTGGCGAGGGGCACCATCGCCAGCACCGCCAACCCGTTGGGAACGACGAACCAGAACAGCCCCGACAATCCCCATTGATAGGTCATGGCAGAGCTCATCATCACGGCCATCGCCCAGGTCCAGACCGACACGACCGAGCCGATGCCGAAGCCCAAACCGATCTGCCGGTTGGCAATGATGTAGTCATTGGTGTTGCGTACAAGATATGTCTTGATGAAATACGCAATTGCGAGAAACACCAAGCCGGTGCCTATCATCAAGGTGAGCCCCAGCGGGGCACTTAATCCTTCTGTGGGGACG
The DNA here is from genome assembly GCF_055808435.1 of Marinovum sp. J2-8. NCBI lineage: Bacteria > Pseudomonadati > Pseudomonadota > Alphaproteobacteria > Rhodobacterales > Roseobacteraceae > Marinovum > Marinovum sp. J2-8. Next base: position 414,460 of record NZ_JBVVRZ010000004.1, read on the forward strand.
AGAACCGCCTTGTCCATTTTTCGTTTCCTTTGTCGGTGTGGCAATAGAGAGTGTAAAAGTCTTTATGCCTGACGTGGCCTGTAATTGGCCTGTTCAGATACAAAGTATGACAATTAGACTTTAAAACATTAGCCCGCTGCGCCGCAGAGGAATGAATTGGAAGGTAGGTGCATTTTCATGAAATGGTTACAAATTAGGCGGAAAAATATGGAAATGCCGATCTTTTTGACGCTCGTCTGTCATTGCGCAGCAATCTCTGATGGTTTGTCCGGCAACTATAAATTGTATTCGGCAAAGCGATTTGTGCGGAAACCTGTGATTTGAATCACATTTTCACTTGTTGTTTCCCCAAAGATGGACGCTTAGCGCCGTTTTATGCGCTAACAGATCAAAATTTTGCTGTATGGGGGGTCGTAACTGGCAGTTACGGCGGGGTCGCCATGCCCCGCGACAGGTCGCGTAGCGTTCCGGGATTGGCCCGGAAGACGTGCAAGTGCCCCGCCGGTTCACCTGAGCGGGTCTGCGTAATTAGTAATTTTGATTTATAAATGGGGGTGAGGCGTGCGGCGCCACATCTGACCTGTGCCTGGAAAGACATGTTGGTCTATTTAAAGCTAAGTGTATGTGATAAGGTAAAAGTCACACGTATAATGCGCGCGTATTTCTTTTAATGTTTGAGTGAATTGATTAGATATGATTTTGACCCCAATTGGGGCTTGGTTCGCCGCCAATTGTGAAATTAAAGTGCGGTAAATAATTCGATGAGGTCGCAACTCTAATTAATGGAGTGCCAAATAAAATTGAGAAATGCGCTTTAATAAATGGGTCAACTCATTTCCCATCACATCAAAAGAACCCAAGCCAGAACCGAAATAAACAGCCAGCCAAACGCGCCGAGGAGAAGCGGGCGGAGGCCCTTTTCCTTCAGTTTACGGAAATCTGTCTCCAGGCCCATAGCGGCCAACGCGATTGTGAGCATGATTGTTGTGCCGGAAACCGTCACCTCACGGATCGGTGCGGGCAGGGGCGCAAAGGTGTTGATCACAACCACGGCGATAAATCCAAAGACAAACCAGGGAAGGGGTGCTGCGGCTTTTTCGTCTTGGCCACCGTGGCGCGCAGCAAGCGCACCAAGCACCAGGATCAGCGGCGCCAACAGGGCAACCCGTGTGAGTTTGGCCACGGTTCCGAGCTGGCCGGCCTCTTGCCCGTTTTGAAACGCGGCGCCGGTCACCTGGGCAACCTCGTGAACCGAGGCCCCAACCCAGAGCCCGTAATGTGCGTCACTCATCGCAAGCCATTGCGCCAGATGGGGAAACAGCACCATTGAAAGCGATCCGAACACGGTTACACAGGCAATGGCATAGGCCGCATCTTCGTCGGTTCCGCGCACAACGGTATTCGCGGCCACAACAGCAGAGGCCCCACAAACAGAGGTCCCGACCGCAATCAATGCCGTCAGCCCGTCGTCGACCCCAAGCAGCCGGCCCACCAGTTTGATTGCGACAAAGGACGCAATCAGCGTCACCGCAACCGCCCCGAACCCGGTAAGCCCGATGGCGGCAAGCTGATCGAGTGAAAGCTGAAAGCCAAGCAGCACAATCGCGCAGCGCAGGATGCGGCGCAGCGAGAATTTGACGCCATCAACGAGCCGGACGTTCATCCCCAGGCTGTTCCGGATCGCAATGCCAAACACCATGGCCAACATAAGCGGGCTGAGCGCCTTGAGGCCGGTCAGCCCCTGCACGGCCATGGCCGCAAGCGCGATCCCCATGCACAGCGCCAGTCCGGGCAGAATGGCAAATGCTGCGGGCAACAGGCCGCTGAAACGCGGGCGAACGGCAATTTTCGTGTGGGAAATCGTGTCAGTCATGTGCGGGGGACGTCCAGGTTCAGTAATTTCCTTCAGGGTTCCATGTTCCGCTTGACCATTCCATCGAATTATATTGATTGTATTCATCGACAAAATAGATTGATCGCATGACACTTGAACAACTTCGGATTTTTCTGGCCGTCGCCGAAGGGCAGCATGTCACCCGCGCGGCCAAGCGGTTGGGCCTGAGCCAATCCGCCGTGAGCGCCGCCATCGCGGCGCTTGAGACGCGCCATGCGGTGCAATTGTTTGACCGGGTGGGGCGGCGTATCGTGCTGACAGAGGTCGGCAATGCCTTCCTGCGCGAAGCTCAGGCGGTGCTGGCCCAGGCGGAAACCGCGGAATTGATGCTCGAGGATTTTTCCTCTACCCCGCGCGGGCGATTGCGCATTCATGCCAGCCAGACCGTGGCGAGTTATTGGCTGCCGTCGCGGTTGGTGGCGTTGCACGACAAATACCCCAAGATCGCGGTGGAGATGTCGATTGGCAACACGGCGCAGGTGGCGGATGCGGTCCAGGATGGGCGCGCCGACCTTGGGTTGATCGAAGGCGAGGTCACGCATCTGGCCTTGCGTCGTCAGGTCGTGGTCAGGGATTCGCTTTGTTTGATCATGGCGCCGGATCATCCGCGGGCGAAGCAGGCGACGCTCGATCCGGCAGAATACATGACCGAAGACTGGATCTTGCGCGAACAAGGCTCCGGCACGCGATCAGAGTTCGAAGCGGTGCTGGAGGCGCATGCGCTTGGGGTGCAAAATTTGTCGATCGCATTGGAACTGCCGTCCAATGAGGCCGTGATCGCCGCCGTTGCATCGGGGCGGTATTTCAGCGTGTTGTCACAGCGCGCCGTGGTCGCATCAGAGGCGGCTGGCTGGATCATAACCCGCCCGGTGCCGCATCCCAGCCGGCCTTTTGCGGTTCTGACCCATCCCGATCGCCATCGGACCCATGCCATGCGCGTGATGCTTGATATTCTTGCCCCCGGTTAACGGGTCCGCAGTTTTTTGAGCCCGGCATACTGGTTCCGGTGGTCTGAACCGGTTTTCTGATCGGGGCGCGGCGCGCGCGATGCGGTTTTCGGGTTTTCAGCTTTGCCCGTCGCCAACCCTGCGGCGGCAAAGCGGCGTTCATACAGGCTGCGATAGGCTTCGGCCGAGGCCGGAAGATGTGCCCGAACGCTGGCTTCGTAGATGTCCGAGGATGTGCCGCGCAGCGCCTCGATGATGGCGAGATGCTGTTCCACGATGACCCGCATATGCTGTTTGTCATCGTATTTCACCACCCGGATCGGCTGTGCCATGCGGGCGTGTTTTGCGATCAGTTCCGCCAGTCTCGGGTTTGTGCAGCAGCTGTATTGAAGCTCGTGGAACTGCTGGTTCAGGTCATAAACCTCGCGGAATGCGCCGCGCTCCACCGCTGCACTGTGCCGCTGTGTAAGGTCGTCAAGCTGGCTTGTGACCTCGGGCGGGGCGGGCAGGGGCGTGCGCCGCGCCGCCGCGCATTCCAGCGCGATCCGCAGATCATAAAGCGTGTCGACCTCATCCGGTGTAAAGTCGACAACCTCGACCCCACGGCGGGGGCGATGCACGAGCAGGCCCTGATTTTCCAGCTCGGCAAAGGCGTGACGCACGGCATGCCGTTTGGCGTCGTAATGTTCCATGACGCTGTCTTCGGTGATCCGCGTTCCGGGGGGGTAAACCCCAAAAATAATATCGTTTTCCAAGTCCGCCTGAAGGGATGTCGGCATTGTATCTGGCCTCGTAATGGTCCGCACGATCCTAGGCTGTGTGGCGATTTTCATCAACAATAATCTTATTGATAATCTTATTGACCAAATTATTACCCATTTGTATGGTCACATTTGTTTCAACTCGGGAGGTTCACATGAAACGATTTACCAGCGCGATTGCCATCGCCGCGGCGCTAATTGCATCAGGCGCCAGCGCCTGGGAGGCCAGCCCAGGCAAACCCCATGACGGCAAAACGGTTCATGTGTTGGCGGTGAAATCCAGCCAGTTCGAGGCGCATGAAGCGCGGCTCGCCGCCTTTGAAGAGGCGACCGGAATTGATGTGGTCTATGACTATGTGCCCTTTCCCAACATGAAAGAGGCGCTGACCACAGAGATGGTTGCCGGTGGTGATTACGACGTGGTGTCGATCATGGACCAATGGGTGCCCTCGTTGCAGATGCTGGTGCAGCCGATCGAAGACGAGATCGCGGCGCAGGGTGTTGACCTTGGGGATTTTCCCGCCGCGCATTTGCGTCATGGACGGGTGAACGGCGCGTTGGTGGGTTTGCCGGTGCGCGGCCACGTGCAGCTGCTGTTTTATCGCAAGGATCTGCTGGCACAGGCCGGGGTCGAAGCGCCCTCGACATGGGACGAGGTGGTGAGTGCAGCCAAAGCGGTGCAGGGGGCGACCGACGCCTCCGGGATCGCATTGCCCTATGGCAAGTTGAACGGCCAGAACCTGATGGTCTGGATCAACCTGCTTTGGGGTCACGGTGGCGATCTGTTTGATGAAAACGGCGACCCGGCCTTCATCTCTGATGCGGGTATCGCCGCGACGGAGCAATATGTCAGCCTGCTGCGGGACGAAAAGATTGCCCCGGCGGGATCGGCCACCTTTGTCGAACAGGATGCGGTCAACAGCTTCAAACAGGGCAATTCAGCCATGCTGCCCGTGTGGTGGTGGGTGCGCTCGCAGCTTTCCGACCCCGAGCAATCCAAACTGACCGCCGATCAGATCGGGTTTACCTCGCTGCCGTCGGTGGGGGATGCGGACAAGACGACCTTTACCAACACCTGGATCTTTGCCGTGACCCAGGGCGCCGACAGCAAGGATGCCGCGGCGGAATACCTTGGCTGGCTGACAGATCCGGCGCTGGAACGCGAGGTGCTGCTTGACGAAAACCTGAGCGAGGTTGTCGCGGTGCATTTTTCCAACCTGCGCGACGAAGAGGTCAACGCGCGTTGGGGCGGGATGCATTCCGCCGCTGCCGATGCTTTGGCCACGGCGGCGGGTATGGATTTCGGTGACAACTGGCCGCGGATTTCCGAAATCATCGAAACCGCGATTTCCAGCCTTGCCAGCGGCGAAGAGACCGACACCGCCACGGCGCTGAACCACGCGGCCGAGGAAATCCGGCGCATTCGCTGATCCCCGGTGTTCGGTGCGCCCCGTATCGCGGGGCGCGTGCCACGTTTCCCTATCAACAGAGGTGCGCCATGCAGGACAGGTCCCTGTCTTACCTACTGCTGGTCCCGGCATTCCTGATCGTGCTGGCGACAACGCTTTATCCGCTTGCCTATTCGCTGGTCACGGCCTTTCGCGAATGGGATCTGACCAAGCAACGCCGCCCCGGTGATTTCGTCGGGGTCGATAATTTCGGATACGCCTTTTCCGAACCGGGGTTTCAGAACTCGCTCTGGGTGACCTCGGTCTTTGTGATCACAAGTGTGATCCTGACCCTGGTGATCGCCATGTCGCTGGCGCTGCTTTTGCGGCGCAAGGGGCGGATGCATACCTTTACCCGGGTGATCCTGATCCTGCCATTTGCGATCAGCCCGGCGCTGATCGGGGTCAGCTATCGTTTCATGTTCAACCCGGAATTCGGCGTCATCGCCAAGGGTCTCGGCGCGGTCTTTCCGGCGCTGGACGGCGTGCCCTGGCTGGCCAGTCCTGACCTTGCGATGGCCATTCTGGTGCTGACCGATGTCTGGCATTGGGCGCCCTACATGACCTTCATGTGCCTTGGCGGGTTGGCTTCTGTCCCGCGAGAGACAGAAGAGGCCGCCCGGATCGACGGGGCCTCCAACCTGCGGATCATATTCGGCATCGTGCTGCCGCAGATGAAAGGCGTGCTGCTGGTGGTGGCGGTGCTGAAGACGATCTTTGCGCTGAAAATGTTCGATCAGGTGGTGACCCTGACCGGCGGCGGCCCCGGCACCTCGACCGAGACGCTGGCCTTCTTCATCTTCAACGTCGGCTTCAAATGGTACGACATGGGCTATGCCTCGGCATTGGCCTGGATCCTCACCGCAATCATGATGCTGATCTCTGTCTGGTATGTCCGGATGCTGCTCAGCGAAAGAAAGATGGCCACGGCATGAGAAAAACCGTTTTCTGGTGGGTCGAGCGCGGATTGCTGCTGCTGATTTCCACCATTGTCCTCTTCCCCATCGCCTGGATGTTCCTGACCGCGTTCAAACGTCCGCGCGATGCCTATTCCCTGTCGTTGGATTTCAGCCCGACGCTGTCGAACTTTGTCACCGTGTTTTCCGATCCCTGGAACCTCGGCGATATGGTGCTGAATTCGGTGATTGTGGCATCGGTGACGGTGCTGATCGCGGTGCCCTGTGCCGCGCTTGCAGCCTATTCGTTTTCGCGGTTCCGGGTGCGGGGGCGCAAGTTCCTGTTCTTTCTGATCCTGTCGACCCAGTTCATTCCGGCGGTGGTGATCGTGCTGCCCTTCTTCCTGATGTTCCGGTCGCTGGGCTTGCTTGATACGCGACTTGCGCTGATCGTGGTCAATCTGGCCATTGTGACTCCGTTTGTGATCTGGATGATCAAGGGGTTCATCGACGCGATCCCGACCGACAGTGAGGAAGCGGCGATGATCGACGGGGCCTCGCGCCTCAGGGTGATCAAGGACATCGTGCTGCCAATGGCGGCGCCGGGCATCCTGACCTCGTCGATCTTCTGTTTCATCCTGACCTGGAACGAGTTCCTCTTTGCGCTGATCCTGACGCGCCGCGATGCCGTCACGCTGCCGGTGGGGTTGGTCAGTTTCCGCACCGAACGCGGCGATCTGTGGGAGCTGATGAGCGCCGCCGGGGTCATGATCACGGTGCCGATCTTCATCATGGCGCTGCTTATCCAGAAACATTTCACGCGCGGCATGACCGCTGGCGCAGTCAAATAGGGGGCCCGGGATATGGCCGAAGTACAACTCGTCGACGTGGAAAAACGCTATGGTTCCTTCCTCGCCGTGCCAAAACAGAGCCTGACCATCGAAGAGGGTGAATTCCTTGTTCTGCTGGGTCCATCGGGTTGCGGCAAGACCACGACCATGCGGATGATTGCCGGGCTGGAGGATATTACCGCGGGCGATCTGATGATTGCGGGCGAACGTGCCAACGACAAACCGCCCAAGGACCGTGACATCGCCATGGTGTTTCAAAACTACGGGCTTTATCCGCATATGACGGTGGCCGAAAACATCGGCTATCCGCTGAAGCTGCGCGGCATGGACCGCAAGACGCGTGAGGCGCGGGTGCAGGAAACCGCCGAGAAGGTCGAGCTGCAAGCCTTGCTGAAACGCCGCCCTTCGGAATTGTCCGGCGGCCAGCGCCAGCGGGTTGCGCTGGCCCGGGCCATCGTGCGCACGCCCAAGATCTTTCTGATGGACGAGCCGCTGTCGAACCTTGATGCCAAATTGCGGGTGACCATGCGGGCCGAGCTGAAGCACCTGCATCATGAGTTGGGGGTCACCACCGTCTATGTCACCCACGACCAGATGGAGGCGATGACGCTGGCATCCCGCGTCGCGATCATGCGCGAAGGCCGGATCGTGCAGCTGGATACGCCCAAGAAGATCTATTCCGAACCCGCCGACCTGTTTGTCGCGGGCTTTATCGGCTCGCCTTCGATGAACCTTGTCGAAGGCCGGATCACCGGTGGCCGTTTTGAGGCACCCGGCGTGTCATTGCCGGTGGCGGGGGCTGATCGCGGCGATGTCGTGCTGGGTATTCGCCCCGAGGATCTGCAGCTGACCGATCCCGGCGCGGCGCCGATCTCGGGCAAACTTTATGCGCTGGAGCTGACCGGCGATTCCACCTTGGTCACCCTGCGCAATGGCCGGACATCGGTCTGTACCCGCGGCCCGGCGGATTTCGAAGCCCCGATCGACGCGCCCTGCACCCTGGCCCCCAAGCCCGGTGCGCGCATCCACCTGTTTGACAAACAAACCGGCCAGCGTCTCGACGCGTGACCGAACCAGAAGGACACTGAAATGCCCAGACTTTCCCAGGCCGAGGCCGACGCCCGCCACGTCAAACGTGACGATTATGTCTCCTGCACTGTCGCCTTCATCGACTGCAAGAAGCCCGGCTCGCATCTGAAGGAAAACTATTCCATCATCGGCCCCGGCGTGACCTCGTCCGATGAACAGGTGATCAACCTGCCCGAACCGCATGGGTTCAACATCGGTGCGGCGGCCATGCCCAACGGCATCACCAACAACCTGCATGTGCACTTCACCGCCGAGGTGTTCATCGTGCAAAAGGGTGAATGGACCTTCCGTTGGGGCGCGCAAGGCGAGAATGAGTTCATTGGCCGCGAGGGCGACATTCTTTCGGTGCCGACCTGGATTTTTCGTGGCTTTACCAACACCGGGCCGGATGACGGCTGGCTGTTTACCGCATTGGGCGGCGACAACACCGGCGGCGTGATTTTCCACCCCGACATTATCCGCGAGGCGGCGTTTTACGGGCTTTATATCTCGAACGACAACACGCTGATTGATACCTCTCGCGGTGACAAGGTGCCGAGCGAAGACGCGCGCATTGCGCCGATGCCCGACGAGGACGTTGCCCAACTTCGGGTCGTTTCACCCGAAGAGATGCGCCGCCGCGTCGTGACCGAAGGCGACCGGGATTTCCGGCCTGCCTTTGTTGACGCCCAGCTGCCCGGATGCGGGGCCGAGATCGCGCCGGTGATCGGATTTGGTCTGACGCAGAACCGCGATCACGCCGCCCCGGTCACCAATCCGCACGGCTTTTCGGTGGAATGGCTGCGGCTTGCGGCGGGCGCACAGGTCAGCCCGTTCACCCTGTCGGAAAAGATGGTGCTCATCGTCCGCTCCGGTCAAATCCGGCTGACCTTGAATGAAGAGGCCGATGTGACGGTTGATCTGGCCGCGCGCGACACCTATTCCATTCCGGCGGATGCGGTTCGCACGATCAAGGCAATTGGCGACACCCCGGCCGAGGTGTTGGTGGTTGTGTCCGGCGATCATCGCAAGCACCCGGTTTTTGCGGACGACATAATTGCGGCCGCGCGTGCCGGCGGGCTTGCGCTTGACGCTGGCGGATATGTGGCCAATGCGGCCCTTTTACCAGATTACAGGAGAGCAGGATAATGCGCAGCAATACAATCAAGACGCGGTTGGCCGCAGGTGAGACCGTGGTGAACGGGTGGCTTTCCATCGGGTCAACCTATTCCGCCGAAGGTGTCGGGCATTCCGGCGTCGATTCCGTCACCGTCGATCTGCAACACGGTATGTTGAGCTTTCAGGAGGCGCTGCACATGTTGCAGGCGCTGTCCTCTACCCCGGCCATTCCGCTGGTGCGGGTGCCGGATCTTGACCCGGCCCAGATCATGCATCTGCTTGACGCAGGCGCTTATGGCATCATCTGCCCGATGATCTCGACCCGGAAGAGGCCGAGGCGCTGGTGTCGGCCTGCCGCTATCCGCCTTTTGGTACCCGCAGTTTCGGGCCGTCGCGCGGTTTGCTCTATGGTGGCAAGGATTATGTCGCTGAGGCCAACGATACCGTGATGGTCATCCCGATGATCGAAACCGCCGAAGCCGTTGACCGGATTGACGATATCCTCGCGGTTGAGGGCGTCGACATGGTCTATATTGGGCCCAATGACCTGGCCTTTGCGGTTGATGGCCATGTGGGGTTCCCGCGCCCGAAATCAGAGGCGGCGATAACCAAGATCGTAGCCAGTGCAAAACGGCATGGCACCCCGGTGGGCATCTTCTGTTCGGATGCCAACGACGCCCGCGCCCGCCGCGATCAGGGCTGTGCGCTGGTGACACCGGGCAATGACTTTGCCCATCTGACGCGCAGCGTGGCGGCGGCGGTTGCCGCATTGTCCGACGAAGAAGATGCGGCGGGGGCACAGGATCAGCCCGGCACCGGATATTGACCTGACGCCCGTGATCTTGCGGCCGGCTTTGGGGTCAGACCCCCGGTCGGCTGCGTCTGCGGCTGCGGCTGGTGCGCGTGAAACTGGCCGCGTGCGATGCGGCGGCGTGCCGTGGCGGGCGCGCCAATCCTGTGATTTGGGACCAAAATTCATGTGGCAAGATCGGTTTTCAGGAACCGATCACAATCGGGCGGCCGGGGCAAAGCGCATCACGCGATGAAGGGGGGCAGACCCGGTTGAACATTTGACCGAAACCCGGTTTTGCTGTCTTATGTTGCAAAATTCACAACTGTTGGACCTATGTATCTGCGCGGCTTGCAACTCTTTCGGGACATCGTTGTCACCGGCACCCTGGCCGAGGCCGCGAGCCGGGCCAATATGTCAAATTCCGCTGCCAGTCGGCTGCTGACACAGCTTGAGTATCAGCTGGGGCTGACGCTTTTTTCGCGCACGCGGCGGGCGTTGGAATTGACCGAACACGGCATCCTTTTTTACCACCAGATCTCGAACACGCTGGACGGGTTGACGCAGATTCCCAATATCGCGCGTGAGGTGGCCAACAGAAGCAACCGCACCCTGTCGATTGTGGCCGCCGCGCCGATTGCAAACGGGCTTGTCGTGCCGCCACTGGCGCGGCTGGACGGCGATGGCATCAGCTATGACGTCAATATCCATGTGGAAAGCCGCTTTGATATCGAAAGCAAGGTTGGCGGCGGCGGCTATGACATTGGCCTGATCTCCTTGCCGGTGGAAAACGAAATCGTGCCGCTGGATGTGCTGCCGTTGCTGCGCACGCGGCTGTGTGTGTTGACGCCTGCCGACCATCCCTTTGCCGCTTTGGACGAGGTGCCGGTCGATCGTTTGGCGGGTGAGAAATTCGTGACCCTGACAGCCGGTCAGCGCTGGCGCTTGCGGCTGGATAAGGTGATGGGCAAGGCCGGGCATCGCCCCGACATCGCCTTTCAAACCGGGTCGTCGCTGGTCACCATGGAAATGGTGCGCAACGGCATCGGCATCACCCTGGCCGATATCGTCTTTGCGCCGGATGTGTCGCAGAAAAACGAGGTGTTGCGCCCGATCGAGGGCAACACTTGGATCACCTATGCCGCCGTTTTTGCCAAAGGGTCACGCGCCGCCCTGACAGAGCCGTTCCTGAATGCGCTTGGCGCGCATGTCGAACAACAAAGGGCGGCGCATGCTCAGGTCGCCGATTTGATGACCCTTATCTAGGCGTCGCAAGCTGGCGGGCCAGCGATCGGGCCATGGCCGCAGCCTCGGTTGCGATACGTTCGCTGTCGCCACAATATTCGGCGGGATCAAGCGCTTGTCGGATTTCATCCACCGTCAGATGGGTCGACACCTCTGGGTCGTTCTGCATGATCTCGGCCACGGTTGACGTGGGCGAGGGGCGTGCATCCAGCGCGTGGTGCACCACATCATGGGCCTGGGCGCGCCCGATCTTGGGGGCCAGTTTCATCATCAGATGTTCGGTGGCAATGGCCCCGCCGGTGAGATGCACGTTGCTTTCCATCCGGTCGACATCAACCGAAAGCCGCCCCAAGAGCGTTTTGAAACTGTCCGTCATCCGCCAGGCCAATGGCACCGCATCGTCCAGCAACGCGCTGAGCAATTGGTTCACGGCGGCGTCGCCTTCGTGGCTGGTGCGCCCGGTTTCCAGCGCCATGCCCGACAGATTGCGCAGCTGCGATGCTTCGGCCAGCACCTGAACCACGAATTTCGGATTGATCTTGTGCGGCATGGTCGACGATCCGATTGTGCCCTGGTCAAGCCGCTCGGCCAGCTCGCCAATCTCCTGGGTCATGAGACCGTAGATCTCGCTGGCAATCCGATCCACCGTCATCGCCAACAGACAGAGCTGCACCACATAATCGGCAAAGATGTCATTGATGGCGCGGCCGGGCACAAGCATGTCCTGCAAACCAAAGCGCGCCGCAAGACGATGCTGAAGATCCTTTCCCTCAGCCCCAAAGGCATGAAAGGCCCCCACAGCGCCACCAAAGGGCAGCGACGACAGCCGCTGTATTCCGCCATCCAGCCGCTGGACGGCGCGGCCCAGCTCTTCGATCCAGCCGGCAACCTTGAAGCCAAAGGTGATCGGCAGGGCATGTTGCCGGTTGGTCCGGCCCGCCATCAGCGTGGCAGAATGGTTCTCTGCCAGCAGAGCAAGATGCTGCAACGTGGCCTCCAGATTGATGCGAATGGCCTTGTCGGCCTCGCGCATCAAAAGAATGCGCCCGGTCTGGGTGATGTTCTGGGTTGTGGCGCCCCAATGCACATAATCGCCCGCCTTGCCCGCAGCTTCGGCCAGCAACCGGGTCAGCGACAGGACCGGCGCCATGGTCATGCGCGCATGGGCCGCCATTGTTTCGGCGCCAATATTTTCCAGCTTGGCGGCCTGGCGGATCGCCTTAGCCGCCCAATCGGGAATGATGCCCATTTCGCCCTGAACCTCGGCCAGGGCCGCCTCGACATCCAACCAGGATTGCCATTTGGATTCACGGCTGAACAGGGTCTGCGGCGTCAGGGCGCCACCGGTCCAGGCAAGCGCGCCTTCTTTGGTATTCATTGACCTGTTCACTGCACGATCTCCATTTCTTCGGTCTTGGCCTCAAAGCGCGGCGCAGCAGCGACCAGCCGACGCGTATAGTCATTATTCGGCTGGCGCAGCACCTGACGCGCGGCACCTTCTTCGACCACCTGACCCTTCAGCATCACCACCACCCGGTCGGCGATTTGATGCACCACCGCCATGTCATGGGTGATGAACAGACAGGTCAGCCCCATTTCGGCTTTCAGATCATCCAGAAGGTTGAGGATCTGCGCCTGGATCGACACATCCAGAGCCGAAGTAGGTTCGTCACAGACCAGCACCTGTGGTTTGGTGACCAGCGCGCGGGCAATGGCCACCCGTTGGCGTTGCCCCCCGGACAGCTGTGAAGGATAGGCATGCAACAGCCGCAGCGGCAGGCGCACCAATTCCAGCGTGCTGCGCACCAGCGCGTCGTTTTCCGCAGCACTGCCATGCCCGGACAGTTCCAGCGGCCGGGCAATGATTTCCGCCAGCCGCCGACGCGGGTTGAGCGAGGAATAGGGGTCCTGAAACACCGGCTGGACAAAATGCGCCCGGTCCTTGACCGCGACCTCCGCCACCGGACGGCCGCCCATGAACACCGCACCCGATGTCGGGTGATCCAGCCCCAACAGGATGCGCGCCAGCGTCGATTTGCCAGAGCCGCTTTCGCCGATCAGGGCCAGGGTTTCCCCTTTGCGAAGGTCAAGCGACACATCGTCCAGCGCCCTGATGTCGCGTTTCGGGCCGAACATGCCCCGCCGCGACGTGTAAACGCGGGTGACATCGCGGGCAGACAACACCGGCTCTGTGTCTGGTTGCGGCGCGGACGCCCGCAGGGGCGTGACCGAGGTGACAATCGTTGGCGGTGTGTCCAGAACACAGCGGCACATATGCCCGCCCCCCTGGGCACGCGACGGGGGGCGTTGCGCGGTACAGGCCGCATGGGCATGGGCGCAACGGGGCGCAAAGATACAGGTGTTGGTGGCCTGCATGATCGACGGCACCAGCCCCGGAATGGCCCCAAGACGCCCCGGCGCGCCCGAGATTTGCGGAATCGCATTGAGCAGCGACTGGGTATAGGGATGCGCAGGCAGGCGCAGCACCGCCTCGGCCGGGCCCTGTTCAATCATTTCGCCGCCATACATCACCGCCACCGCATCGGTGCGTTGCGCCACGACGGCCAAATCATGCGAGATCAGGATCATGCCCATATCACGCTCGCGCCGCAAATCGTCGAGCAGATCAAGGATCTGCGCCTGCACTGTGACATCCAGCGCGGTGGTCGGTTCATCCGCAATCAGCAGCTTGGGATCAAGCATCAGCGTCATGGCGATCATCACCCGCTGGCGCTGTCCGCCCGACATCTGGTGCGGATATTGCGACATCCGCCCTTCGGGGTCGGGAATGCCAACCCGGTCCAGCAGGGCGATGGCCTTGGTCCGGGCGGCCGGGGCCGACATCATGCCACGCCAGACCGCCGCTTCAGTCATTTGCCGGCCAATTGTGTAGACCGGATTGAGCGATGTCATCGGCTCTTGAAAGATCATGCCGATCCCGGGGCCGGATATCGTTTCGGCAAAGCGGCGGTCATCCAGTGACAGCAGGTTGGTGCCGTCAAATTCGATGGCGTCGGCGGTAAAATCCCCGCTGCGGGGCAACAGCCGCATCAGCGACAGCGCCGTCATCGACTTGCCCGATCCGCTTTCGCCAACGATGCCCAGAGACCGGCCCTTTTGCAGGGTGATTGTCGTGTCGCGCACCGCACTCAGGGTGCCATGCGGCAGTTTGATGCTGACGTTGAGATTGGAAATGTTCAAAAGCGCGCTCATCCGTTGCGGCCCTCCGGGGATGTGATGTCACGAAGCCCGTCGCCCATCAGATTGGCGCCGATCACCAGCAAAAACAGGCAAATACCGGGAAGGATCACCAACCAGGGCCGAAAGAACATCGCCTGTTTGCCTTCGGCGATCATCAACCCCCAGGACGGGGTTGGCGGCTGAATCCCGACACCCAGAAACGACAGGCTCAATTCCGCAAGGATCGAGATGCCCAATTCAAAGGTGAAAATCACGATGATCTGCGGGATCAGGTTTGGCAGGATCTCATGCAGGATGATCTGTGGCGCGCTGGCACCAGAGGCCGCAGAGGCCGCCACAAAATCAAGACTGCGCAGACGTTGCGTGGCCGAACGTGTCACCACAAGGTAATAGGTCCAGTGCAACACGCCGACGATGCCGATCACAACCCAGATCGACGGGCCGATGATGAACACCAGCGCCATCGCCAGCAACAGCCCCGGCAGCGCAAGCTGGGCCGTCAGCAGGAAGCTGATGACATGATCCACCCAGCCGCCAAAATAGCCCGCCAGCACGCCAAAGGTGACGCCAATCAACAGGCCAATGGTGGCCGCGCCGATGCCGATGGTGACGGAAATCCGCGTGCCATAGATCAGCCGGCTCAGATAGTCGCGGCCGTTTTGATCGGTGCCCAGCAAATAATCCGCCGAACCGCCCTCCTGCCAGATCGGGGGCAGCATCCGGTTGGCCAGACTTTGCGCATAAGGATCATGTGGGGCCAGCAATGGGGCAAAGATCGCGATCAACACAACAAGCGTGATCAGACCTGCCCCGATCAGAAACCCGGTGTGGCCCAGCATCCGCTGGCGCAGCTCCTGCCCCGGTGACAGGCCTTCGGTTTCGGCCTGCGGCGCGGCGGTGGTCTGTGTGATTTGAACGTCGGTCATCCAATTCTAATCCTTGGGTCGAGGGCCGCGTTCAGGATGTCGGCCAAAAGGTTCATTGCCACAAAGACGATGGCAAAGACGAAAATCAGCATCTGGACCGTGGGAATGTCGGCCCCAAGAATGGATTCCAGCGCCAGACGGCCCAACCCGTTGATGGCAAAGATACTTTCTGTGATGACAGAGCCGCCGAATTTCTGGCCCAGCTGCACCGCGAGGACAGAGATCACCGGCAGGATGGCGTTGCGCAGCGCATGGCGCCGCAACAGGGCATTGCCGCGAAATCCCTTTGCGCGGGCGGTGCGGATGTAATCGGCGCCCATGACCTCGATCAGGCCGGTGCGGGTCAGACGCATCACCGCAGGCACCGACGATGCCCCCAGAACAATCGCGGGCAGCACAAAGTGATACCAGGTGTTGTCACCCGAGACCGGGAAAATCGGGATCATCACCGCGAACAGGATGATCATGATCAACCCGAGCCAGAAATTGGGAATGGCCTGGGCCGAAACCGCAACCCCCAGTGCCGCCCGGTCGATCCAGGAATTCGGGTTCAGACCGGCAAGCGCGCCCAGCGGAACCGCAATCAGGATGGTGACGAACAGCGCCGAAAGCGCAAGTGTCAGGGTCTCGTCCGCGCGGTCGGCGACCAGCTCTGCCACTGGTTTGTGCCAGTAATAGCTTTCGCCGAAATCCCCGGTCGCCACGCCGGCCAACCAGGAGAGGTATCTTTCGTAAACCGGTCGGTCGAGACCATAGCGAATGCGGATGGTTTCCACGACGTCGGGGGTGGCGTCTTCGCCTGCTATGGCCTGGGCCGGATCAGAGGCGACATTCAGCAAAAGGAAGGCGGCCAAGGACGCGGTGAAGGCGACAAGAATCGCCAACAAGCCCTTGAGTGCAATATATTTCAACATGTGATTTGGGGTCCTGTAGAAGGTCGGCGGTCAGGGATCTGGCCGCCGATAAAAGATCACTTCCAGCGTGCGTTCTGCAAACGCGGCAACCCATCGGGGCTAAGCGGAAAGTCGAGGTCCGAAGCCACAAGATAGTTTGCCGTGTATGACATCAGCGGCGCCCAATAGGCCTGATCGGCGATGCGGCCCAGGGCCTTGGTGTACAGCGCTTTGCGCTTGTCCGGGTCGGCGGTCTGTTCGGCGGCGAGGATCATTTCCGTCAGCGCGGCGTCGCGCGACAGATTGCGGTCGCCGTCGGCAAAGTGAATTCGGGCGATGGCCGCGGTATCGGCGGTCCCGCCCGATCCCCATGTCCCGAAATAGACGGGAATGTCGCGGGCCGCACGCGCCTGATTCAGGCTCTCCAGCTTGACATAGCGCAGGTTGACGTCGATCCCGACGGCGGTGAGGTTGGCGGCAATCGCCTCGGACACCGGTTTGTCGCGATAGGCCCAAAGATCCAGCGGGAACCCGTCGGGATAACCGGCCTCGGCCAGCAACGCCTTGGCCCGTTCGGGGTCATAGCCATAGCGCGTCACGCTTTGATCACAGCCGAATTGCGCCGGATGACATGCGGTGTGAATGGCCTGGGACGAGCCGCCCATCAGGTATTGGGCAATCTCTTCGGTGTTCAGCGCGTGATTGACGGCCTGGCGGACCTTGACCTTGGTCATCGGGCCTTCGGGGTCGCTCCAGCCGCCGGCATCCAGCACAAGAAAGCCGATGCGCAGGTCAGGACCGCTGAGGAAATCGACATCCGGGTGGGCATCGGCGGCGGTGGCCACATCTTCGGGCACCTTGAACACCCAGTCGATGCCGCCGGACATCATTTCCGCCTGTTGCGTGCCAATGTCGGGGATATTGCGCACCACGATCGTCTCGATCGCCGGGGCGTCCCCGAAATAGCCGTCAAACCGTTTCAGCACCAATTCGGTGCCCGGCTCAAAGCTTTCGACCCGATAGGGTCCGGTGCTGATCAGATCGCTGGCCATGGCATCACGGTTGATTTCACCACCGGCGTCATAAGTGCCCTCTTTGCGCAGCATGATGCGGCTGGACATGTCGCGCAGCACCAGCGGGTAAACCGCCGTCATATGGAACCGAACCCGGTCCGGCGCGATCACTTCGGCATTTTCCAACCAGCGTTCGACCACGCCGGTGGCGTTGGATTCACTTTCTGCGCTGCGAAGCCAGTTATAGCTATAGGCGACATCCCTGGCGGTCAGCGGGCTGGCGTCGTGGAACTGGACGTCACTGCGCAAAACCACGTCGAGCGTGGTGTCATCCACCCATTCATAGCTGGTGGCGACGGATGGCAGGACGTCCTGGGTGTCGGGATCAAATTCGAACAACTTGGCATCGGTCAGCTGTGCCAGAATGATATATTCGCGTTTGGTGGTATAATTGTAGTCGAGATTCAGGATCTCTTCGGCCATGGCAACCCGCAGGGTGTCATCTTCGGACCCGGCGAAAGCGGCCGAAGATGCCCCAAGCACCGCAGCAGACAGGACCGCGCGGCGCAAGATCTTTTGAAATTGCATAATTTTCTCCTCCCAATTGCGCCTCGTTATAGACCAGGGGCGCGTTCATATCGGGAAGAGTATCGCAGGATCGAGGTTTCAAAAATTGCGAATTCGCGGGCAATTGTTTCCCGAAACGCAACCTTGGGGGCGGGGTGCCTGATGTTGCAGCAATGGTGATGCATCGCGCGGCATCGGATAAGGGAATGCCCCTGTCAGGGTCATGCGCCTGTGCGGGCCGCGAATGTGCAAACCATCAAGGCGCGCACCTCACATCAACCAGGTCGGCACTTCCTTTGACATATGGCCGCTTTCCGCCGCTTTGGCGCAATCTTCCAGACTGCCGAAACGTACCGTTCGACCAGAAAGCCCCGGCGCGTAATGGGCGTATTTGCCGGAATTGGTCATCAGATTGCGGGCGTTTGGCGGAAAGACAGGTTCCGAGATCGAACACCAGCACAGATCTTTGACAATCTGAACGCCGGCGGCCTCCAGCACGGGCAGAAGCCCCTCAATTGTGGCTTGGGCATAGGTTTCGCGGCTGAGCGTCACGATCATTGCGGTCGCGGGCGCGCATCTGCGGCCCCGCATCAATTCGGTCAGCCGGCGGGTCTCATCAAGCGAGAAATGCGGGCTGCCAAGCGCTACAAGGTCGATCTGTGTCGGGCCGCTGTTCAGCTGTGCCCAGGCCCGGCCAAGCGCCTCTGGCGTCAATGTGCGGTGTTCGGCACCCTCTCGTGCCGGTCGGTTCCCCTCGGGCGTCACGCCCCGAATATGCAGGATCGGCATCGCGGATGTCGTTCCGAAAGCGGCGCACAGCGCCTTGAGGTCATCGGCCCCGATCTCGGCATCTTCCAGCCCCTCGATCACCGGAATCCGATCCGGCGCGGCCTGGCCCACAACCCAGCCGATCAACGGCCAGATCGCTTCGCTGTAGTGTTCCGGCAGGTCGATATGAATGCGCAGCTGCGCTTGGCGGTTCTTAGCGAGATAGACCCCCGACATAGGCGCGCGGCCGGTCATGGCCACAAAGAGATCAAAGAAATCAGGATGTTTGACACTTCGCGCGCCCAACACGCTATTGGCATAGATCACGGCGTTGGATTCCGACCATCCGATGTCCTCGCCTTCGCGCGGGCGATCATCGGCAAGGTAGGGGGCACAGGTAAACGTCGGGCTGGCGCCCATCGTGACATAGGCCGAGGCCAGCCTGCTGGCGGGTTCGCCGAAAATGGGCGGCACACCCTGCGATTGCCAATTGTCCTGATCCACAGAAATGGCATTCATGGTTGTCGGAACGGTGACCCGCGCGCCCATATCGCGGATCTTTTCGGCAAAGACGAGGTTGGCGCGCCCGGCATAGATGCAGCCGTCGATATGGGCGCGGGTGATATCGGTCAATCGTGCCGCCCCTTGCACCACGCCCATGGTGAAAATCGCCTCCATCGCAAGCTTGACCGCCTCGCCCTTGTCGCCCGCCAGCATGGCCTTGTCCGCGTCCGACATACACAGCGCGCTGGCGTCCAGCGGCGTCAATGCCAGCGTCATATCCCCGGCGATGATACTGTTCCCTTGGATTGTTGCACTGGGGTGTTCTGCCAGGCGATCATAGCTTTCGCGTGACAGGCGCAGCACGGCAACCGGGCGATCAAACATGCGCCCGGCAATAAAGGCCCCCAGCGTCAGGATGTCTTCGGGTTCATGAAACACCAAAGCGGCGGGGGCATGGCCGTTGAGAGCCAGTTCCAGCAACACGCCGCTACCGGAACAGGAACCGCGACTGGTCGGCATCATCACGATAGCCCCGGCAAGCGTGGCGCCAGCCTGGGGGTGATGGGCGTCCTGCACCACGCCGGTTGCGGCATTCACACCGCCCCAAAAACTCAGCCCTTCTGCGCATTGCAGGACAGGGCCGCCAACGTCATGCGCCACAATTATCTGATCCATCTAACCCCCTTGTCGGCGTGTTTTGCCCCGCCGACAGCGTCCAAAGTGCCAATTCCAACCGGTCGAGATCCAAAAATCCGCCCTTGTCGCGTCTTGCATACATGTTGTACACAATGGAAAGCAAGGTGAGTCGCTCAGGCTCATCAGAATTTCAGAGGCCCCAAAATGACCACTGATGACACGGCCAAACCCTATCAGCGCGGTCTTGCCGCTTCGGAAATTCACGACATCCTGCGGGATGAGATTTTGACGCTGACGCTGGAACCCGGCGCGCCGCTGGACGAGGTCGGGTTGTCGAAACGGTTTGCCGTGTCGCGGTCGCCGATCCGCGAGGCGCTCTATCGTCTGACGTCATCCAGAACTCGCGCAGCGCCTGCCCAATCGTTCGACAATTGTGGCGCCGGTTGATCTTAAACATTTTCCTGAATTCATTCTTGCGCTTGATGTTCAGCAGCGTCTTGCGACCCGGCTTGCCGCGCAAAATCGCACAGAAGAAGACATCGGTCGGCTGCGGGCGCTGGCGGATGATTTCAACTTGTTTGTCCATGATTCCAACGCGCTGAAGATCATGCAGTCGAATTTCGCCTTTCACGTCGGCGTGGCCGAGGCCGGGCGCAACCCTTATGTCATCCGGCAATATCGTGTGCTGCTGTCCGAGGCGCGCAGGCTGCTGCATATCCATGTTCGGTATCTGGACGCCGCAAACCGCAAGCACGTCATGCGTGACCAGCACCATGACTTTGTCGATGCGATCGAGGCTCAGGACGTCACGGCGGCGGATGCCATCGCCCACGCCCATTCGATGCAATTCCACGACCGGTTTCTAGCTGCCCTGCGCCACGAGCCGGACGAAAGTTTCAAGATCGGCGATCCGCCCGCGATGCCGAAAACGCAGGAGTCCTGAGTTGAGCCGGATCGCCCGCATCACGCTTGCCACGCACGCCAATGATCTTGGCGGAAAGCTGTGGAACCCGGCAATCCGATGGACCCTGAAGCACGCTGTTTTCGTGATGATAGAGGATGATGCCGGCAATCGGGGGCTTGGCGAATGCTGGTGCTTTGATACCGCGCCCGACGCATTGCTGGCGTATCTGCGCACAGAGGTTCTGCCGCATTTTGACGGGGTTGACCTAAACGAAGTGGGCGGCATCACTGCGGGTTTGATCGACCGGGCGACCTTGACCGCGCGGCATGGCATCCTGACCTCTGCGGTGTCGGGGATTGATCTGGCGGTTTGGGATTTGCGCAGCCGCCGGGACGGTGTGCCGCTGTGGCAATGTCTGAACCCCGCGGGGCGCGGCACGGCGGATCTTTATGCCAGTGGCGGGCTTTATGGTCAGGGCAAAACCACCGACGATCTGGTCGCCGAAATGGCAGGCTTTGCCGCGCAGGGGTTCGGATTAAGCAAAATGAAGATCGGCGGGCTGTCGATCGAGGACGATCTGTGCCGGGTCAGGGCGGTTTTGTCCGTCTTGCCGCCCGAGGCCAAATTGATCATCGACGGGGTCTATTCCTATACGGCCCAGGACGCGCTGGCGATTTACCGCGCCTTGCCCGAGGGCCGGATCGAAGCGTTCCAATCCCCGACCAAGGCTTATGACATCGACGGCATGGCCCGCCTGTCGCGCGCCGGTGTGCCGGTGATGGCGCTTGAGGCCGAATACCGCCGCGAAGTGCATGCGCTTTTGGTCAACACGGCGAAAATCGCCTTTTTGCAAACGGCCCCGGTCGCCAGTGGCGGTGTTGCCGGCGTGCGGGCGCTGGCGGATTTATGTGCCGGCAGCCAAACCCGCCTGTCGCTGGAGGTGTCTTCCACCGGCGTGGCGTTGATGGCCGCCTGTCACATCGCAGCCGCCGAAAACCTAGTGGCGCATGTGGAATATCACACCGTGCACCAGGTCTTTTTCAAGCAATTCGGATTGGACCCGCTGGGGTGCGCGCCGAAAGATTTCGCCTTGCCGAACCTCCCCGGCATTGGCGTTTCGCTGCCGGAGGACATCACAACAGCAGCCAATACAAAGAACGCCCCAACCGCGTTCGAAGAACCGCAAAAGCGGCCATGACATTCAAGTTCAACAGACGGAGAAACCGATGACCAATTCCATTATCAAACTGGCAGGGGCGGCGGCGCTTGCCCTTTCGGGCGCAACCGCGTCCAGCGCACAGGAAGCAAACCTGCTCGACACGATCAAGGAACGCGACAGCCTGCTCTGCACCGGCCACAACGGCAGCTATCTTGGGTTTGCCGAAGTCGACGGCGAAGGCGCATGGCAGGGGTTCGACATTGAATTCTGCAAGGCGTTGGCCACCGCGATCCTTGGCAGCCCGGACAAGCTTCAGGTTATCCCGGTCAGCTTCGCCCAGCGGTTCCCGGCGCTGCAATCGGGTGACGTCGATGTGATCATCAAGGTCACCGGCTGGACCCAATCGCGCGACACCGACCTTGGCCTGCAATTTTCGCGCCCCTATTTCATTGGCCCCTTCTATACCATGGCCAAGACAGAGCTGGGCGCCGAAAGCATCGCGGATCTTGATGGCGGTGTGTTCTGCGTCAATGCGGGCACCACTGTGGAACGTGTTCTGGCGGATTACATGGAAACCAACGGCGTTTCTTATGAGCCGCTGGCATTTGAAAAAGGCGAAGAGCTGCGCGCCGCGTTCTATAACGGCCGCTGTGATGCGATCGCGGGCTTTGGTCCGTTCCTGTCCGCCACCCGCGTCAATGCGCCGGACCCCGACGGCTTTACCATCCTTGGCGATGTGATGAAGCTTGAACCCGAAGGCATCGTGGTGCGCCAGGGTCAGGAAGACTTTCTTGACGTGATCAACTGGATGGTCAGCGCATTGCTGATGGCCGAGGAAAGCGGGATCACCATGGCCAATGTCGACGAGATGAAGGCCAACCCGCCCTCGCCAACAATCGAGCGTCTGTTGGGTGTGACCCCCGGCGTCGGCGAACGCATGGGGCTGAGCGACGATTGGGCCTACAACGTGATCAAGGCGGTCGGCAATTACGGCGAGATTTATGATCGCACCGTTGGCGAAGGTTCGCGGTACAAACTCCCGCGTGGGCTGAACAATCTTTGGAATAACGGCGGCGTCCTTTACCCGCTGGTTCTGGACTAATCCCAGCAGAAGGGTCGCCCTTTTCTGGGCGGCTCTTCCCCAAGCCGGAAAAGCAAACATGCGCCAGTTACTTGCATCTCGCCGCTTCAGACGGGCGGCGATACAGACTTCTTTTATCCTTCTTGTGGTGCTCGTGGTGTATGGCCTCGTTGTCACCAGCCAACGCAACATCGTCGCCCAGGGGATCGCCACAGGCTTTGGCTTTCTGGAGCGCACAACCGGGTGGCCGATCAATTTTTCGGTCATCGAGGTCAGCGCAAGATCGACCTATAGCCGGATCATATTTGCCGGGCTGCTGAACACCATGCTGGTCGGCTTTCTCACGCTGTTTTTCGCGTCCCTTCTGGGTATCCTTCTGGCGCTGTTCCGGGTGTCCAGCAATACGCTGATGAAGATCGTTGGCACGACCTATGTCGAGGTGTTTCGCAATGTGCCCGTCGTTTTACAGGTCTTCTTTTGGTACGCCGTTCTGACCCATCTGCCGGGGCCGAAACAGGCCTACAATCTTTGGGATATTGCGATGCTGTCCAACCGGGGGATCGTGCTGCCCGGTATTCCGCTGGTTGACGGGGGTCTTGTATATCTGGCTCTGGCGGTTGTGGCTGCGGGCCTGTGGCTTTGGCTGAGCCGTGAACGGCTGTCGGCGGTGGTCCGGTTTGGCGGCGCTTTGGGCGGGGTCGGGGTGATCTTTGTCATTCTTGCGGTGCTGGGCCATGAGGCGGGCACGCCGATCCTTTCGTTGCCTGAGCTCAAAGGTCTGCGCATTGCTGGGGGTGTCACGCTGAAACCGGAAATGACCGCGCTGGTGATTGGTTTGGTGCTGTTCGGGGCGGCCTATATCGGCGAAATCATTCGCGGTGGCCTGATCTCGGTCGACCGGGGCAAACTGGAGGCAGGGCGTTCGCTGGGGCTGAGCACGTTTCAGATCAACCGGCTGATCCTTGTGCCGCTGGCGCTGCGCGCTTCGCTGCCGTCGCTGACCAACCAATATGTCTGGCTCATGAAGGCCACGACCGTGGGTCTTGCCGTCGGCTTTCCCGACTATTTTGCGGTGATTTCAACATCCATCAACCAAAGCGGTCAAACGCTGGAGCTTCTGGCGTTGCTGATGGGTGGGTTCATTGTGCTGAACTATTCCATCGCCTTCGTGATGAACGCGATCAACGACCGCATCAAGATCAAGGGGAGAAGTTGAGATGAGCCTGACACTCAGCAATCCAGACAACCCGACCGGGTTTGTTGCAGCCCTGCGCAAACATTTCTTTGCCACCAAATTGGACGCGGTCATTTCCCTGGTGTTCGGGGCGCTGATCATCTGGTTTGTGATGGGCGTCGTCGATTGGGCGATCCTTGACGCGATTTTCCGGCTGGAAAACCGGGATCAATGCACCTATGAGGCCGGCGCCTGCTGGGCGGTGATTGAAAGCCGCGGGCGGCTGATCATGTTCGGCCTTTACCCCTATGCCGAACAATGGCGGTCTACTCTGGCCTGTTTCGTCATCATTGCGACAATGGTGCTGTCTTGTGTGCCTCTGTTCTGGTCGGTGCGGCGTTTGCCGGCCCTGTGGGTCGGCGGGTTCACGGTGTTTGTGCTGTTGATGCGCGGCGGGTTCTGGAACATGCCGCTGGTCACATCCGAACAATGGGGTGGCTTGGCACTGACGCTGTTCATCTTTTCGGCGGTGTTTGTGATCGGCATGCCGCTGGCGGTGCTTTTTGCGCTGGCGCGGCGATCCGATTTGCCGGTGATTGCCAAATCTTTTGGCCTGATCATTGATTTCGTCCGGTCGCTGCCGCTGCTTACCATTCTGTTTGCCGCTGCCGTGGTGGTGCCGCTGATCGCACCGGAGGCATTGCAAGGCAACAAGCTGATGCGTGTGGTTGTGGCTTTTGCGGTGTTCTTTGCCGCCTATCAGGCCGAAATCATTCGCGCCGGGATGCAATCCACCTCTGCCGGTCAGGAAGAAGCCGCCATCGCATTGGGCATGCCCTATTGGTCCCTGGTGGTGGATATCCTGTTGCCACAGGCGTTCCGCAATACGCTGCCCTCGACCATCAATCAGGCGGTCATTACCTTCAAGGAAACCTCGATTGTCACCTTCGTCGGCTTTTTCGAGCTGATGGCCTCGGGCAATGCCGCCATAGGCACCGGCGAATGGGGCAATCAATATGTCGAGGTCTACGTCTTCCTCGCCTTTATCTACTTCATCTTCGTCTTTGGTCTGTCGCGTTATGGCGCGTGGCTTGAAACCCGCATGAGGCTCGGACATGGCTGATCCCGCAATCCACATTCAATCCGTCGACAAATATTATGGCGATTATCACGCGCTGCGCGACGTCAGCCTTGATGTGCCGGACGGCCAGACGCTGGTGATCTGCGGCCCGTCCGGGTCTGGCAAATCCACGCTGATCCGTTGCATCAACGGGTTGGAAACCTATGCCTCTGGCTCCGTCGAGGTTCTGGGCCTTGCGGTCGGGGATGACCGGCATCTGTGCAATCTGGTGCGCAAACAGGTCGGTATGGTGTTTCAACACTTCAACCTGTTTCCGCATCTGACAATCCTGGAAAACTGTGTGCTGCCGCAGATCCGCGCCATCGGCAAGGACCGCACCGCCGCAACCGAGGAGGCCCGCACGCAACTGGCCCGGATGCAGGTGGACATCCACGCCGAGAAATACCCGGATCAGCTGTCTGGCGGCCAACAACAGCGGGTGGCGCTGGCCCGTGCCCTGTGTTTGAAGCCAAAGATCATGCTGTTTGACGAACCGACCTCGGCGCTTGACCCGGAAATGATTTCCGAAGTTCTGGATGTCATGCAGGCCCTCGCGCGCGAAGATATGACCATCATCTGTGTCACCCATGAAATGGGGTTTGCCCGCGCCGTGGCCGACCGTGTGATCCTGATGGCCGAAGGCCGCATCGTCGAAGAAGGCACGGCAGAACAGATGTTCACCGCGCCAACCCATCAAATCACCCGTGACTTCATGAAGGCTGTACAGCGATGAAAATAGTGACACGCCAATCGTTTGGCGATCAAATTGACTGGGCCATGATCGTGGATGCCATTGACGCCGGACACCGGATGCCACCCGCCCATATCGAGGATGTCTTCCTCGGCCCGCCGGGGCGCACGCTGCTTAGTCGCGCAGCCTGGATCGAGGGTTTGGGATATGGCGTCAAAAGCGTCACTGTCATGGCGGAAAACCCGGCCCGTGGCCTGCCCACGGTTCAGGGCGCGATGTTGGTATTCGAAGACCGCGCCGGGGCGCTGATTGCCACCATCGACAGCCCATTGGTCACGGATTTGAAAACCGCATCCGACAGCGCGCTTGGCGCACGTTATCTGGCCCGCAAGGACAGCAAGACATTGCTGATCCTTGGCGCAGGACAGGTCGCGCGCAATGTCGCCGCCGCCTATCGCCAGATCTTGCCCGGTCTTGAGCGTATCATGATCTGGAACCGCACGGCGGACAAAGCGCGTGCCTTGGCGGCGGATCTTGTGGCCAGCGGTTTGCCGGTCGAGGCCGTGACCGATCTTGCCGATGCGGCCGGTCAGGCCGATATCGTTGTCACCGCCACCATGTCGAGCGACCCGGTGCTTCGTGGTGAGTGGATCACCCCCGGCACCCATGTCGATCTGATCGGGGCGTTCCGGGCAGAAATGCGCGAGGCTGACGATGCGCTGTTGCAAAAGGCCCGGATCTTTGTCGACAGCCGCGACACCACCATGCACCACATCGGCGAGCTGAAAATTCCCCTGGCCAGCGGGGCAATCGCCGAAACCGATGTCTTGGCCGATCTTTACCAGTTGAGCCAGGGTCAGGTCGGGCGCACCGGCCCCGACGACATCACCGTTTTCAAGAATGGCGGCGGGGCGCATCTGGATCTGATGACCGCCTTTGCCATCCTTGGCGACGTCGACCAATAATTTGCTGAATAAGGATAAAATCCATGTTGGATGAAAAACAGACCTCGCATGATGCCGAAGAAGATCCCCGGAACCTTGACACCAAGGTCTATGTCAACGGCGAGATCGTGCATCGGGACGAGGCCAAGGTGTCGGTCTATGACAGTGGTTTCATGCTGGGTGATGGCATGTGGGAAGGCATGCGCCTGTACAACGGCAAATGGGCCTTTTTCGAGGAACATATGGACCGCTTTTTCGGCTCCTGCCACGCTGTATCGCTGGATGTGGGCATGGACCGCGCCGGCATTCTTGACGCGCTGACCCGCACAGCCGCGGCCAACGGCATGACCGACAATGCCCATTGCCGTCTGATGCTGACCCGCGGCAAAAAGGCCAAGCCGTATCAACACCCGTCGTTGAGCCGCTCTGGCCCGACGCTGGTGATCATCATGGAACATTCCAAGCCCTCTGCCGCCTTGCAAACCCGTGGCATTTCCCTGGCAACCGTCCCGCAGGTGCGTGGCCTGCCGATGAGCCAGGATGCCAAATACAACAGCCATTCAAAGCTGAACTGCGTGCTGGCCTGTATTCAGGCGCAACAGGTGGGCGCAGATGAGGCGCTGATGCTTGATCCGCATGGTTTCGTGAACACCACCAACGCCTGCAACTTCTTTATTGTGCGCAAGGGCGCGGTGTGGACCTCGACCGGGGATTATTGCATGGCCGGTGTCACCCGCCAAAAGGTGATCGACCTGTGCAAGGCCAATGACATCCCGGTCCATGAACGCAATTATTCGCTGTATGAAACCTATAGCGCAGATGAGGCTTTCATGACCGGCACCTTTGGTGCGCAGACCCCGGTTGGCACCATCGACGGCAAGGCAATCGGCAATGGCCAGCGCCCCGTGATGGAACGCATTCAGGCGCTGTACAAGGATCTGATCCGCGCCGACACAGGGGCAACATTGTGAGGGCGATCAACGACCGCGGCATGGTGGTGATCGGCTGCGGCTTCATGGGCAAGGCGTTGTTGGAGGGGTGGCTGTCCAGCGGCGTCGCGCCGGGGGCGATCCATGTGCAGGATCCGGCTCCCTCGGACTGGCTCAAGGCGCAAACCGGGTTCCATCTGAACCAAGCGCTGCCTGACAACCCGGCTGTTCTGGTCATTGCGACCAAGCCGCAGGTTCTGGGGGATGTCCTGCCGCCGCTTGCCGCTTTTGGCGATGGCGACACCATTGTGGTGACCATCGCAACCGGCGCGCCACTGGCCTATTATGAAGCTGTCTTTGGCGCGAAAACGCCGGTGGTTCGGGCGATGCCCAACCTGCTGGCCGCCGTCGGGGCCGGGATCACCGTGTTTGCCAGCAATGCCAATGTGAGCGATGCACAGAGCGCCCTGGCCAGCGCGCTTTTTGGCGCGGTTGGTGCGGCGGTCGAACTGGAGGACGAGGCGCAATTGCACGCCGTGACCGGCATTTCGGGGTCCGGTCCGGCCTATGTCTTTGCCATGGCCGAAGCCATGACCAAGGCGGGCGAGGCAATGGGATTGCCGCGTGATCTGGCCACCACACTTGCGGTGCACACCGTCGCCGGGGCGGGCGAGATGATGCGCGAAACCGGCACCGATGCCGGTGACTTGCGCCGGGCTGTGACGTCAAAAGGCGGCACAACCGCCGAAGCCTTGGCACATCTTCTGGCCCCGAAAACCGGTTTGTTCGATCTGATGGAAACGGCCGCCTGTGCGTCCCGCGACCGAAGCATCGCGCTGAGCCAACCCTAACCTTTGTGCCAGGCTAACAAGACCAGATACCCCCCGAAATTCAAAAAGGCCGACGTGATCGTCGGCCTTTTCCATGTCGTCAGTCCCGATCCCGAGGGCGTCAGAACCGCATTTCTGCGCTCAGCCGGAAGGACCGACCGGGTTCGTTCAACGGCACCACCGCGTCGACGAATTCCTGACCATAGGTGGCGCGCGCCGCATAATCTTCGTCAAACAGATTGTTGATCTCGGCGCGCAGCGTCAGGCCGCCGAAACTGGCGGGGGTATATTCGACAAAGGCATTGGCAACGGCATACCCCGGCAAGGTCGGCCCTTCGCCCCCGGTGGCGGTGTCATAGGTGTTTTCAGAATCCAGCGCGATTTGCGCATCGCCGCCAATCAGCAAACCATTTTCGAACCGATGCGCGGTGTGCAGCGTAATGAACTCGCCCATCGGCATGGTCAGGTAATTGCCGGTATAGGAATTTGCGGTCCGCCCGTTCACCTCGGTGTCCAGTTTGGCATAACCGACACGGGCAAAACCATTCATCCAGGCATAACCAATGCCCAGCTCATACCCCTGCGACAGAACATCCGCCGAAAGCGCCGGACCGGCCCCGTAACTTGCCGCCCGTGCATTGTCGAGCGCGGTGGAAAACACCTTGCCGTCCAGGGTCCAATTGCCGGTTTGATAGGCCGCCGCGACATAGAAACTGTCCGATGTGACCTCTTTGATGTCATCCGCATAGGTCCAGGACGGGTTCATGATAAAGTTCTCGGCCAGCTCGATCCCGCCCCAGACATGGGCATAGCCCGCGCTTAACGTCAGCGCCTGCGTCACGTCCCATTCACCAGAGATATTGCCGGACAGGCCAGAGGCCGATTGCGTCGAGCCGTCAACACCTTCGAATTCCTGAAAATCGACACGCCCCCCCAGCGACACACGTGTGCTGGCCGTTGGTTCAAGCCGCGCCTGCGCAAAGATCCCGAAATTGCGCAGATGCTCTTCGGCGGCTTCATCCCATGCGGCATCCGGCAGATAGAAATAATCCGACTCTGCCTCGTCAGAATAAAAATCGATCCCCGCGGTGATCGACCCATTGGCCAGATTGAACCGGTTCTGAATGACGCCACTCAGGCTATCGGTTGATCCATTGATCTGTTGATCCGGTTCCGTGATCCGCAGGTCGGTGACACTATAGGCCAGCTGGATCTTGGGATCCCACCAGCCGTCAGGCGCCGTTTCGGTATAGGTCAGCACATAATTCGTGCGGTCAAGATCGTAGGGGCGGGTGTCCGGCACCGGTCGGCCGCCGATAATGGCCCCGATGTTGGCACGATAGGGCCGGGCATTGTCATCCTTGACCCGCTCCATCGAAAATTCCAACCGGCTGCCGCTTTCGGTTTCATAGGCGAATTTGGCAAGGCCGCTCAGAACATCGGTGCCAGAGCCCACAATGTCATCGCCGTCGCCGTCAATGCGATTGTCGCCCTCGGCATATTTGGCAAACCCAAGGTATTCAAACCCGCCTTCCACGCCATAGACCGACAGGCTGTTGGACAGAATTCCGCCGTTGCTGTCGTATTCGAGCTTGTAGCGCCCGCCCATGGATTTGTCCGCATCCAACAGATCAGCCGCGTCTTTGGTTTCATAGGCCAATGACCCGCCAAGCGCGCCGGGGCCAGGCATCGGCCGGGGCCACACCGGGATCAATCCGCACCGCTTTCAGCAGGGCCGGATCAATCAGCGTGGTCGTGTTGTGATGGAAAATCTTGTTGTTTTGCCGCGCCCCGTCGATCGAGATGGCAAGGTTGTTTTCTTCGATCCCCTGCACATAAACCTTCTGCGACATCGGAATAGAGCTGCCGACCGCGATGGTCGGCTCTGCCACAAACAATTCTGATAGATCGGCGGGATTGCTGAGCGCAATTCCGGCGCTTGTCACATCGACCTCGCCCGTGGCCAGGTCCGACAGACCTTCCTCGCCGGCGGAGATGGGGTTGAACTGAGGCGGGGCCAGAACAATCGTTCCAAGGAACGCGTCTTCCGCAGAAACCACAGTGGCTGACGAGAATCCGACGATGGTCGTTCCCGCCAGAATGGACATGAGAGCTTTGGATTTCATCATCCGCGCGCCTTTTCATTGATTAAGGAAAAGGTAGCTTGCGACGATATGCTGGCGGCCTGATTGCGGTGCAAGACCATGCCGCTTGTGCCATGTCAATTTGTCGGGCCGCTGGCCGCAATCCCGATGTGACCGCTGTGCAACAATCCCGGTTTGGCAAGCGAATGTGCGGGCACAGGTCGGCTGTCCTGCACCCAAGGTGGGGCTAGCGGATATAGCCTTCGGCGGCGGCGGTCAGATCCGTCAGATCAATGGTGCCTTTTGCGATCCGCAGCATCATCCGCCCCCGGTCAAGACAGTACAGATTTGGAAAGGCGGCGATCCGATCTTGCGTTTCCTGCGGGTCCAGCCCGGTAGTGCCATCGCCATAAAAATGTCCGTTGCGTTCGATGTGCCCGACACCCAATGTGGCGGCTAGGCTCAGATCCTGTTGCAGCGCCAGCCCCGGCGGGGTCGACAGATCCTCGGCCGACATGAAGTATCGCGTATCCCCCGCAGCGTCGTTCCAGACCGCCACGCGGACACGGTTCAACAGGGCGCGGTACACCCCTTTGCAGGATTTGGACGATATCCCGCGATACCCCATGTCGCGTGCTTTGAGGAACGCATCGGGGCTGTCGTCGGATTCGTCGATTTCAACCGCCAGATCCCCCAATTCGGGGCCAAGCGGCGTCGACAATGCCGTGGCGCGGGCAATCGGCTGTTCGACAAAGCCTGTCGCCGCGACCAGCCGCGCCAGGCGCGGATCTGCCGTAATGCGGTGCCAAAACGCGGCAAAGGTCGCGCCATCGGGAAATTGCTCGTTCCCATCCAGCGTCACCGTGAGGTCGGGAATACCGTCAAGGATCGCCGCAATCGCCACCAACCGGTTGTGATCGAAATCCCCGTCGCCAGAGAGTTTCAGTTTGAAGGCGCTCAGCCCCCAGGTGGCAATTGCAGCTTGCAGCGTTTCGGGCAGGCCATCGTTCACCCGACGCTCTGCCGGCAGGTCGGCCACGGTCAGGGGGTCGATCTGGCCGATTGTATGGCGCGCGCGCAATGTCGGCGCGGGGCGCAGCGTGGCAAGGGTTGCGGTGATCTGGTCTTGTGACAGATCCGGTGCCGTGGCCGGGGTCAGCCCGAACAGATTGTCACGCACAAGTGTGGCAAAGGGCAGGGCGCAATGGGTGCAGAGCGCGGCGATCACCGCCTTGTCGATCAACGCCATGCCAAAGCCCGCCACCAGGGCATTCAACCCCTCTGTCGCGGCCTCTGCCCGCTGGGCGGCATCATGCGCGGCATGCAGGCCAAAGGCGGTCATTTCCGCACCGTGGTCCAGGTAGCGTTGCCGGGTCAGGGCCAGCGCCCGGCGCAGCTGTTCGACATTCTGGTCATTGGTCAGTTCCGGCGATTTGTCGAACCATTTGGGCGCCATCAGTTCCGCCGCTGTGCCGGTGGCCATGCGCCCGTCGGCAAAGGTCAGGGTGACGCGCGCCACCGCCTGAACGGCCTGCCGCAGGGTGACCGCGCCGTAGCGAAACGGAATCCGAAGCCCCACGGGGCGCTCGTCAAATGTGATCTCGGTAACGCGAAAACGCGGCGCGGTGTCGATCATGGTATCGGATACCTTTGTGCTGGACATGCAAGGCGCGGCAGACTTCTCCGCCGCGCCAAAACCCGTGTCAGACGGGCTTACTTTGCCGGATAGGCCAGGTCGTCATCAATGAAATCATTGGAGAATTTTGTCGTGATCTCCATGTCGGGCAGGCCATAAGCCTCTTGCACCACGACATAATCATTGGCCACCCTGTCCATATCCCATGCGCCGATCGGCAAATCCGATCCCGATCCCGGCATCACACGCGCGGCATATTCGAATTGACGTTCTGCATCCGACGCCTTCATCGACACCGAACTGGACAGCGCATCGGTGCAGGGTTTCGGCGTTTCCAGACAGAAGGCAAAGGCCTTTTGCGTGACCTGCACCACCTGTTTCACGGCCTCGGCTTTTTCGGCCAGCACCGCGTCGGCGGCGTAATAGGCCAGACTATAGGTGTTCATGCCATTGTCGCGCAGCAGGGCAAAGCCCAGATCATCGCCAAAGATGTCTTCATAGATGAAATGCACAGAGTAGAAATGCGTCGTGACATCCACCGCCCCCGATTGCAGCGCCGCGAGCTTGCCGGTGGGTTGCAGGTTGACCCATTCCACCGCGTCCGGATCAATCCCCAAAGCGCGCGAGGCTGGTTGCCACATCTGGCGGGTGGCATCAAATGCCGGTGCGCCGATCTTCTTGCCGGTGAAATCCTTTACCGTTTCGATGCCAGAGCTTTTCTTCCAGTAAAGCCCGGCGGCGTTGTCGTTATAGGCGACAAACACACCGGTAAACGGCGCGCCCTTGGCCAGAAATTGCAGCGCGGTGGGCGTGTCGATGATGGCGATATCGGCTTGGCCAACCTCAAGCGCGGTGGCGGCCGCGCCCGATCCGGTGCCCTGGCGAATTTCCAGCGCGACCCCGGCATCGGCATACCAGCCTTGTTGCTGCGCATAATAGACCGGCGCGTGATCGCCCCCGGCGGTCCAGTTCAGTTGCAGGCTCAGGTCTTCGGCCATAACGGCAGAACCGGCCAGAAGCGCGGCACAGGCCACGGCGGTTGTCTTGGTATTGATCATTTTTTCCTCCCAATTGATTTTTGAACACCGGGTCAGTGCATGCCCAGCAGCTGATAGATTTCGCGGGTGTATTCGCCGAATTTCTCGGTCGTCTTGATGTCGAGCGTGCGCGGCTCTGGCAGATCAATGGGGAAATGCGCCGCCATGCGTGCCGGGCCTGCGGTCATCACCGCGACCTTGCTGCCCAGGAACACCGCCTCTTGAATGCCATGGGTGACAAACAGGATCGTCTTGCTGCTTTCGCGCCAGATGCGCAGCAGCTCAAGGTTCATCCGTTCCCGCGTCAGCGCGTCCAGGGCACCAAAAGGTTCATCCATCAGGATCAGCTTTGGGTTATGCACCAGCGCCCGCGCAATCGAGGCCCGTTGCTGCATCCCGCCCGACAATTGCTGGGGATAGGCGGTGGCGAATTTCGAAAGCCCGACCATTTCCAGCAAATCCAGCGCGCGCTCGCGGCTTTCCTTGCGCGGCAGGCCAAGGATTTCGGCCGGAAGCATCACGTTGTCGACGATATTGCGCCATTTCAGCAGCAGCGCCTTTTGAAACACCATGCCGATGTCACGACCCGGGGTGAAGGGGCTTTCGGGGTTGCCGACATCCACCGTGCCGCCGGATGCCTCGTGCAGATCGGCAAGGATCGACA
Organism: Marinovum sp. J2-8; assembly: GCF_055808435.1. Classification (NCBI taxonomy): domain Bacteria; kingdom Pseudomonadati; phylum Pseudomonadota; class Alphaproteobacteria; order Rhodobacterales; family Roseobacteraceae; genus Marinovum; species Marinovum sp. J2-8. The sequence continues at coordinate 448,240 of NZ_JBVVRZ010000004.1, forward strand.
GGACTGTCGACTTGCCACATCCCGACGGGCCGACGATGGACACCAACTCTCCTTCTTCGACGTCGATGGTCACATCCTTGACCGCCAGGAATTCCTTGCTGCCGACCTTGAACGTCTTGGTCACGCCGACGAGGCGCACGAACGGTTCGGTCATTGGTTGATCCCCTTGCGTGTGATGAAGAAATATTCGAGCGCGATGACCACCCCATAGAGCGCCACGCCGATCATGGTGATGAACGCCAGCGCCATCATCATCGCCGAGGTGTTGAGCGCGTTCTGCTGGGCCAACAGGAAGTAGCCGAGACCCTTTTGCGAGGCGATGAATTCGCCCACGATGGCCCCGGCCACGGCCAGCACCGCGGCGACCTTCATCCCCGAAAACAGGAAGGGCAGCGAGCCGGGCAATTGGATCTTGAGAAAGATCTGCCAGCGATTGGCCTTCAGCGATTTCACCAGGTTCAACAGGTCCGGTTCGACCTCTTGCAGACCGCGATAGGTGGTCAACATGATCGGAAAGAAGCAGATGGTGAAGGCGATCACCATGTTCGGCACGATGCCATAGCCCAGCCAGACGATGAACAGCGGGGCCATCGCGACCTTGGGCACCATGTTCAACAACACCAGCAGCGGCATCAGCGCCGCGTTGAGGGCGGGCAGCCAGCTGAACAGCACCGCCAGCGCGACACCGATGATCACAGCCAGAAGATAGCCGCCAAAGATTTCCTGCGTGGTGGCCCAGATATGGGTGCCCCAATTGTAGGACGGCTCCCAGATCTCGGCAAAGGCGGCGCCGGGGCTGGGCAGGATATAGGCCGGAAGATCGGTCAGCACCGTGGCCAGCCACCAGGCGATGATGAAACCGGAAAGGCCCGCCGCGGCCCAGATATAACGTGACAAGAGTGTCATGGTTCAGAAACTCCCTGTGCGGACCTGGAACTTTGAAGGTTTGCCGTGGACGGGTTTGCCGGATTTCACCCATTCGGTGACCCAACCGATCATCGCGTCCATCGGCACCACCGGATTGCCGAAAATGCCGTTTGCCTTGTCGCAATTGACCAGCAGGCAATTGTCGGCTTCTGCGCCTTCAAACACCGGCTCGACGCCCAGGGCCGCGCCAAAACGATTGGCGAGATACCGCACCGACACCGTTTCCGGCCCGCCGATGTTGATGGCGCTGGCGGGGGTGTCGCAATGGGCCAGCGTGCGCAGGAACTGCGCGTTGGCGTCGCCTTGCCACATGATGTTGACGTGACCGGTGTCCAGCGGAATTGGCGTGCCGTCCTTTACCCATTGCGCGACCTCCTGCATCACGCCGTAACGCGGATCAATGGCATAGACGAAGCGCATGATGCGGCCCGGCGTGTCATATTTGCGCGAGAAATACTGAAACGTCCGTTCGCGTCCGACCACGGAATTGGCGTATTCGCCGGGGCGGGCGTGGGGCGGGCATGTCTCTGTCACGCCGCCATGCAGCGGGTTCGACCAGGGATAGACGTGGATGGTCGAGAAGGACACGATCCGGCTGTCGCGAAAGGCCTCGGCGGTGATCTGCGGCGCGATGGTGTTCATCGCCCACAGGAAATCCTCGCGCCCGGCGGCATCGAATTTCAGCCCTGCCATGTAAATCACATTCGCCACCTTGGGCAGGGCGTTCACGGCATCGCGGTCCAGCAGATCACAGCGGATCGTTTCGATCCCCCAGGCATTCAGCCGATCTTCGACGCCCGCCTCTGAAAACCGCGACACGCCGATCACCCGCTTGTCAGGGGCGGCTTTCTTGGCCATGCGCGCCATGGTGACGCCAATCTTGCCGCCGACACCAAGGATCATGATGTCGCCCTCAAGCGCGTTCAGATCGTCGATCACACCCTGGGTCGGGATCGACATGAAGTCTTCCAGATGTGCAACGTCGCGGAAATGTTCGGGAAAGAGCGCGGGGCTCAATATATCTGTCATGGTCATTCCTGTCTTGCCTCAGGCCACCAGCGGCCGGGTCTTGCCGGCATCACTCAGCCAGCGATCAAGGTTGGCACGCACAAAGGCGTCATCGTTCATTTCGGGATATTGCCGATAGACGCGGTCGATCTGGGCCTCTTGTCCGGGGCTCAGCACCTCGTTCGGATCAAGACACCAGGTTCCCGCCAAAAGCCCCTGCCGCCGCATCACTTCCAGACAGCCGGGAATGCAGCCGCGCAAATCGTTCAGCGCGTCATAGATCGCAAGGTTGCAATCGGTGACAATACTGTCGAGCGCCAGCAAATCTTCGGGCATATCCGCCCCATCGGGCAAGGCATGGATACGGTCGAGCAGCTCCACCGCTGTTTTTGTCCAGACCGACCAATGGCCCAGCAATCCGCCGCGAATGCGCAGGCGGGTCTCGGATTTGCCATCCTCGGACCGCACGGTGAAGGGTTGCAACAGGTCCAGCACGATGTGATCGTCGTTGCCGGTGTATAGCGTCACCCGGTCCGTTGCGCCCGCATCTTGAACGGCGCGCACGATTTCCAGCGTGCGGTAGCGGTCGAACGGCGCCATCTTGATGCCTGCGACATTCTCGATCTCGGCAAAGCGACGCCAGAAATCATAGGACAGGTGAAAGCCGCCGACCTCTGGCAAAAGCGAAAATCCGATCACCGGCATTTCGGCCGCCACGGCGCGGCAATGGGTCAGCAGCTCGTCTTCCGAGGCACCTTTCAGACGGGCGAGGTTGAGCAACACGAAGTGATAGCCAAGGCTGCGGGCCAGTTGTGCCTCCTGCACCGCCTGTGCGGTTTGCCCGGTGACACCCGCGATCAAAAGACGCGTATCCTCGGCCCAATCCTGTACGGTGTCCGCCGCCATGCGCAGCACCGGCTCAAACAGGCCGACATCCCGGATGGCAAATTGCGTGGTATGGACCCCGACCGCAACGCCCCGGCGCCGGCGTCCATATAATATCGCGTCATGGCGCGTTGGCGCATCGGGTCAAGCCTGCGGTCGGCGGTCAATGCCAGCGCATGCGCGGGCAATGCGGTGCCTTTGCGAAACAACGCAAGTGCGGATGGGGGAAGGTCCTGTAGGTTCATGCGGTCACCTTTGCGGGTTCTTTTTCTGTCAGGCGGATGAAATGCCGTGCGTCCATGCAGGGCAGCGGATCGGCGATGCGCACCGGGGCAAAATCCATCAGGTCCAGCACCTGGGTTTGCAGATCGACCCCCGGCGCGATCTCGATCAGCTCCAACCCATCGGAGGCCACCCTGAACACCGCGCGTTCGGTGACGATCAGGGCCTGTTGGCTGCGGTCGCGGACGCCATCAGCCACGCGATAGGTGATCGAGGCCGCCTGCGTCACGAATTTGCGCACTTTGCCTTCGCGTTCGATCACCAGTTGGCCGTCGACCACATCGGCCTGAAGACCACCAGTGGTGAAAGTGCCGGCAAAGATCAATCGCTCTGCGTTTTGGGCGATGTCGATAAAACCGCCCGCGCCGGGGTTGGCCCGGCCAAATTTCGACACGTTCACAACGCCCTGCGCATCGAACTCGGCAAAGCTGAGGGCGGCAAAGCGGCAAAGCCCGCCGTCGATGGCATCAAACTGCGTGACACCATCGAGGATCGCATCGGGGTTGATATTGGCCGAAAATTGCCAACCCGGCATCACCACACCGCCATAGGCGCCATGTTCGGTGGTGCCGGGGTAATCGGCCAGCGCACCATCATCGAACAGCCCCTGTTCCGCCATCACCAACGGCACATCGGTGGCCGCGCCAAAGCCGAAGATCGACAGTTCGTGCTTGCGGACCTCGGGCACAATCCGGTTGGCGATAATGCGGTCCGCCGAAAAGGGGGGCGGGCTGAGCGTTGCGATATCCTTTCGCGGACCAGAGAAATAGGCCGCATCATATGGCACATTGGTGGTCATCATCATGTCGGGATCGACGACAACCTGATCGACGTAGATGCCGGGCAATTGCACCGTGCTGGCCGGGCGGTCGTTGGTGTCGACCACGCGGCGCACCTGGGCGATCACCCGCCCGCCGCTGGCCTTGACCGCCAATGCAAGCGCCACGTTGGCCGTGGTCAGCGGCTCGTCCTCCCAGCTGAGGTTGCCCTGTGCATCGGCGGACGCCGCGCGCAGAATTGCCACATCCAGCGGCCATGTCGGATAATAAAGCAGCTCCTCGCCGTCGATCTCGATCACGCGGATCAGATCATCGCTGGCCCGGTCGGTGAATTTTCCGCCGCCCTGTCGCGGATCGGCATAGGTGCCAAGACCCACGCGGGTGATATAGCCCGGGCTCTTGCGCGCCACTTCCCGCAGCCAATGCATGCTGGCGCCGATGGGCCAGGAATAGGCCTCGATCCGGTTTTCCGCGATCAGGCGCATCAGCTCGGGGCGTTTGCCCGTCGCGGGGTCGACCGGGTTGATATAGCTGCCCGACACGATGCGTTTCATCAGCCCGTCCTGGGCCACATGGTCCATCCCCTTGATGCCCATGGCATCGCCGGTGCCGCAGGGGAAATAGAATGTCAGATCGCGGGGCTGGGCCGTGTCCCGAAAGCGGCGCCCCAAAGCGCCCAGAACCTTGTCAGGGGTGACCCAGCCGATGACCCCGGCGCTGGCCACGGTGGCCCCGTCGGGGATGGCGGCGACGGCCTCTTCGGCGGTGACGATCTTGGTCATGCTGTCACCGTGAACTTGGCCAGTGTCGCCTTGGCCGCAGCCCCCTGGCAATCGGCGGCAAAAAGGCGGCTGGCCTCGGCGTCTTGCCGTTCGGCATCGGCGGCGATTGTGGCCGCGCAATAGCGTTTGGTCGACCGCACCGCTTCGGGCGGCAGGTCGGCAATGCGCGCCGCCCAGTCACAGGCCATGTCCAGCGTTTTGCCATTTTCGGCCAGCCCGTCAGCGACGCCAAGGCGATGTGCCTCGACCCCGTCCATATCAAGGAACCCCCATGTGATCTGCTGCGCCTTGACCGGGCCGACACGCGCCAGAAGGCTCTGCAATCCCCAGGGCGGCAGCCAGCCATTGCGCACCTCGGGCAGGGCCCATTTGGCATCGCGTGCCGTGATCACCACATCACAGGAGGTGGCAAGGATGAACCCGCCGCCAAGGGCAAAGCCCTCGACCGCGGCGATCACCGGCACCGGCAGATGCGCAATGCGGCGGGCCATGGCGGCGGTCTCTTCCTCGTGGGCGCACATGTCGGGGATCGACAGGCCCCCCAATTCTTTGAGGTCGCTGCCCGCACAAAACGCAGGCGCAGCCCCGGTCAGCACCACGGCGCGGCACCGGTCGTCCTGGGCCAGCTGGGACAATGCCGCCAACAGACCGCGAACGCTCTCGGTGCCAAGCGCGTTGCGCCGCTTGGGTTTGTTCATGGTGACAACGGCATATCCGTCACGTAATTCGATCACTACCTGTTCGGTCATGAGGCGGTCCTTTCAATTCTTTTGGTCAGTCCAGTTGGGCGCCGTCGCGGTTCAGAAGGATGCGCAGATCGGCCCCGTCGATGTCGCGCGGGGCGACACCATCCCGGACGGCGATTGTTGCGGCATGTCCGATGGCGTGGCCGTAGCCAAAACACTGTGCCGTCACCCGCGCCGAAGCCACGGCCTCATGCTCTGCTGAAAGACAGCGGCCGACCGCCAACAGGCCCTCGCCACGCTGGGGCACGAAACAGGAATAGGGCACTTCATAGACATCGTTGAGCAACCATTCGACACGTGGGCGTGCGCCGGCATGCAGCTCGATAGGCCAGGGAGAACGGGCGATGCCGCCGGCAAATTTGGCGCCAGACACCACATCGGCATTGCTCAGCCGCGCAACGCCGGTGATCTGGCGGGTCTGGCGCACGCCCACCTGCACCGCCATGTCATTCACGAAGGATTCCGCGCATCCAGCCAATGTGTCCCGGAAGAAACGCGCATATTCGCGGGCCTGCCTGCGGCCCTGGATCTCTGCCTCGGCAAAATCACGCCAGAACAACGGGTTCAGCTCGCGACCGTCTTCGCCCAGAATGCGGGTGCAATTGCACAGCAATTCACCCGGCCGTGTGGTTGTGAACAGCCAGATCTTGGCACGGGGCAGGGCGTAGGTGCCGGCCGCATTGGCCGCAACAATCATGTCCGACACTTCCGGCGGCATGATGGTGTCATCGCCATAGGCCGCGCGAAACTGTGCCACATCGACCCCCATCAGGCGAAAGATCATGGTCGGGTTCTGCACCCGGCCATTGTCACCGACAAAATTCGGCAATCCGGCCATCGCCACAAGATCAGCATCGCCAGAGGCATCTACCGTCAACCGCGCCATCACCCGCAGCGGGCCTTGCTTGGTCCAAAGCTCGACCCCCTCGATCCTGTCGCCTTCGGTCAGGACGCGGGTGGCCACGGCGTGATAGATCACGGTGACCCCCGCCGCTGCGAGCAGATCATCGGCAGTCTCGCGCCAGACAATGGGATCGTGCACCCGGGTAAAGGTCTTGCCATAGCGCACAGGCCGGTCCAGCCCGCCGCGCGCCTCAAGCGCTTTTACAAATTCATCGGCAAAGCCAAAGACCGATTGCACCGGGCCGTTGGGGTGCGTCTCTGACGCCTCGTACAGGCCGCAGATCGTGCCGGAATGTCCCGCCACCGCGCCACCGCCGCAAAAGCCGTGACGCTCAATGACAACCACGCGCAATCCGTTGCGCGCCGCGGTGATCGCGGTGGCCACACCGGCGGCACCGCCGCCCACAATCACCAGATCAGTATCAAGCCTGTCCACATCGCGGACATCTGTTGGTTGGGTCAAAACCGTCTCCTCCCTGAATTCGGTACTGACATATCAGTTGTTGATCAGATGTCTAGTTCTTGCTTATCAGCGAGTCAAGACTTATGATGGCGGGAAACCGAAGGGGCCGTCATGAACGCCAGCACTGAAAACCCGAAGGCCGAGATTTCGACCGCTGAGCAGGCGTATTCCGAGATCCAGCGCCGGATCGTCACCGGCGAAATCGAAGCCTATGCGCTATTGTCGGAAAACGATCTGGCCCGTCGGATCGGCTGTGGGCGCACGCCGGTGCGCGAGGCGCTGCAGCGCCTGAAATTCGAGGGTTTTGTTGATGTGCTGCCGCGACGCGGGATCATGGTCACGCCGGTGGACGTGAACCGGCAATTGGAATTGCTGGAAACGCGGCGGCCGCTGGAAGAGATGATGGTGTCCCTTGCCGCGACACGCGCCGATGAATCCCAGCGCGCGGAAATGTTGCGTCTGGCGGATGATCTGGAGGCGGCCATCGCCGAGAAGGACCGGGGCCGCTATCTGGAAATCAACAGCGACATCCACCGGATCGAGGCGGCGGCGGCGGGCAACCGGTATCTGGCCGCCCATATCCAGATGGTGCACGGGTTGTCGCGCCGGTTTTGGTATTCCTTCATCACCGAAACCGACCGCTTTTCAAAAGCGGCGGTGCATCACGCCCGGGTGCTGCGGGCGATTTCAAACGGCGAACCCGAAATGGCGGTGCAAGAGGCGCGGGCCTTGCTGGATTTGCTTGAAGAAGTATCCAAGCTTGCCATTCTGGGCCGATTGAATAAATGAATTTCGCCCACCTGCGCCCGAACACTGCACAGGCTTCAATGTCAGAGCCTCCGGTCAGGCCCGATTAATCCTGCGTCTGGTCGCGGACGCCCGGGTTGATCATATGGATCGGCTCGCCATTGGCGTAGGCATTGATTTGATCAAAGATGTCGGCAAACTGAAGGTCAAATTCGTCTTTGGTGACATAACCGATATGGGGGGTGGCGATCACGTTGGGATGGGTCAGCAAGATGTTGTTCTTGTCGGTCATTGGCTCTTGATCAAACACATCCACCGCCGCATGAATCCGCCCCTTTGACAGCTCTTCCTCCAGCGTGCCGGGGGCCAACAGACCAGAGCGCGAGGTATTCACCAGCAAGGCGCGCGGCGACATCGCGGCCAGATCTTCTGCGGTGACGATGCCCTTGGTCGCGGGTTTCAGCCGCAAATGCAGGCTGACGATGTCGGATGTGGCAAAGAACGCCTTGCGCGTTGGGGCCAGGGTTTCGCCATCGGCCAACGCCCGGGCGCGACCGGCCTCGGACGCCCACCATTGCACCTTCATTCCCAATGCGCGGGCATATTCGGCCACCGCACGGCCAATCCGCCCATACCCATAAAGCCCAAGCGTCCGGCCCCGCAGGGTCCGCCCAACCCCCGATTGCCATTCGCCCGCCTTGAGCGACGCAGATTGTTGCGGGATCTGGCGATAGCTGGCCAGGATCAAGGCCAGCGTATGTTCCGCCGCCGCATAAGACGGGGTGCCACTGTGCATGTTTGAACAAAGCAGCACGCCATTTGCCGTGCAGGCGTCAACATCCACATGCGGATAGACACTGCGTTGCGAGATCAGTTTCAGCTTTGGCAAACGGCCCAGAAGATCAGCGCCAATTCTGGTCCGTTCGCGGAACAGCACCAGCGCCTCTGCCTCCTGCACCCGATTGGCCAGCGCCACAGGGTCGGGTTGATGATCGGTCCAGATGGTCACGTCATGATCGGCCAGCCGGTCGAAACAGGGCAGCGTTTTCAGCGTGTCGAACCAATCGTCGAGAATGTGAACTTTCATCGGCTTTCAACCATGTTGTGTGATGTCGGGGAACGCGGTGTCGGCACAAAGATCACCCGGTCCAACGATTGCAGCGCCTGTTGCACATTCCCGCGTTTGGCCAAGAGATGATTGAACTGTGCGTCGCATCCCGAAATCGGCGTCGGATAATGCGCGATTTCAGCATTCAGGCGCTGACGCGCCGTTGCCAATTCCGACCGCGCGATGATCAGACATTCCTCATAGCCTTCCGACATGTTTCGCCCCCTGCTGTGCTATCCCCGCTGTGTGTATGCCATAGTATACCGTATTCGCGACAGGTCAATTCCTTTCCCAGACCGAAGCCGGGACAAAGGTTTCGCCCGCCGCAAGTTTCCGGGCCGTGCGCACCAGACCGGCGGAATTGATCGCAAACCCGTCGTTGCTGTCGCTAAAGTCGACCAGCACATCAATCAGACCCGAGGCATGTTCCAGCGTGATCCTGGCGGGTGACCCGTTTGGCCTGGCCGCCAGCCCATCAGCGACGGTGCCGGGGGTCAAAACACAGGAGGCAAGGCATTGCGCGCCGGTCACCGCCATGGTCGGATGGCATTTCCACGGCATGAAATACCGTGTCGCGATGGTCCCGCCCTGATTGGCCGGGGCCAGCAACCCGAATTTCGGGGTCACGGATTTGGACACATCGCCCATACCCATTTTTGCCCCGGCCAAACGGCGAATGGCCTCCATCCTTGCATAAAAATCGGCATTTTCGTCCAGTTCGGCCGCACTTTCATAGCCGGTCAAGCCAAAGCTTTCGGCCGTGGCGATCACCATCGGCATTGCCACATCCATGCAGGTGACATCGACGCCATCAAGGGTGTCGATCAGATTGCCGGTGGGCAGGAACGCCCCTGTAATGCCGCCAACCGTTTCCATGAATTGCAGGGCCACCGGGGCAGAGGTGCCCGGCACGCCGTCGATCCGGGCCGGGCCATCATAGCTGACGATGCCGCCGGGGGTCTGGACCACGGCGGTGGCCTTGGCGCCGGTATTGACCGCGTGAATGTTCACAATGGTTTCGCCGTCCTGCGCCGCGACCAGGCCCATTTCAATGGCGGCAGGGCCAACGCCCGACATGATATTGCCGCAGGTGGGTTTGAAATCGACAAGCTGGTCCTCGACGCCGACCTGCGCAAAGAAATAATCGACATCGGCCCAATTGTCATTTGCCCGCGACAGCATTGCGACCTTGGTCGTGACCGCTGCGCCGCCGCCAAGGCCGTTGATGTTCAACGGATGCCCCGACCCGATCATCGCAACCAGAACCTTGGCCAGTTGATCCAGATCTTCGGGCAGGTCGGCACGGTTCAGATAGGGCCCGCGCGATGTCCCGCCACGCATGAACAGAAAGGGGATTGCTGTTTGTTTCATGTGATGCCCCCTCAGCCCAGCGGCCATGGCAGGGTGACATAGTCCTGCAAAAGCCCCGGTGGGAAATCACGGTTCAACAGCCACGCCATGCCACACATGAAGGCAATGCCCGCCGCCGTATAGACCGTCGCAAAAGTGGTGCTGACGCTGGCGCGATACCGCATGAAGGCAAACAGGAACAGGCCAAGCGCAAGGATGAAGCCCAAGAGCGCAGTCAGGATCAGCAGCCCCGCGAACCACGCCAGAGTCGGCCAAAGCCCATGCGCCGCACTGGCTTCTTCGCCGTTCAATTCGCGGTCGGCAAAGACCGTGTCGCTTTCCGGTTTCAACATCATGCGGATGATCAGGATGGCACAGCCCACAAGGCTCACACCGCCGACAAACATCGGAAAGACCCGGTCGCGGCTGTAGCTGGGGATCGAGGCCGCATCATAAAACGCATAGGCGATATAGGCCGTGACAGCCAAAAGCATGACCATCGGTGCGCGCTTGTTCGAGCCGGATTGCACATCACCTTCGGCCAGGATGGTCTTGGCCTGCCGCAGGCCAAGCACCACGGAAAAGACCGTGATCACCACAAGGACAATGACAATGGGCGAGAAGATGTAATCAAGCCCCTCACCAAAGCTTTTGCGGAACTGGCTCTGGGCGATTTGCACCGCTTGATTGGCATAGGTTTCCGCCGGCGTCGACAGCACGAAACCGATCAGGAACGCCGGGCGCGACCAATCAAATCGGCGCAGCATGAGCCCCAGGAACCCGATGCCCAACAACGCCACCAGATCCATCAGGTTCTGACCTGATTGAAAGGCTGCAAAGCTGATGATCATGAACAGGAATGGCGCGAGCAGGGCAAAGCGGATGGTTGTCAGCTTGGCAATACCACCAGAGGCGGCGATACAGATCACCGTGCCGACCACATTGGCCAATGCCAGCAACCAGACGATGGAATAGGTGATGTCGAGATTGTTTTTCAGCATCGCCGGGCCGACTTCGATCTGACCTGATCCAAGCAGGGCAATTGCGCCGATAAAGATCGCCATCGAGCCAGAACCGGGAATGCCAAACAGCAATGTAGGCACCAGACCGCCGCCCTCTTTGGCATTGTTGGACGACTCCGGCCCGATCACGCCGCGCACTTCGCCTTTGCCGAACTGCGATTTGTCCTTGGTGGTCTGCACCGCATGGCCATAGGCGATCCAATCCACAACCGACCCGCCAAGACCGGGGATCACCCCGACAATCACCCCGATGATCGAACAGCGCACCGACAGCCAGATATTGGCAAACCAATCCCGCACGCCGTCAATCCAGCCGCCGCCGATCTGCGGTTCTTGCGAAATTGCGCGGTCCTGACGCAGCAGTGATATGATTTCCGGGATGGCAAAGATGCCAAGACCGACAATCACCAGCTTCAGCCCGTCGGTCATATAAGGGTAATCATAAGACGCCATGCGCAAATCACCCGAAGACGCGCCTTCGCCGATGGTGCCGACCAACATGCCAAGACCGGCCGCGACAATGCCCTTGATCGCAACACGCCCGGCAAGGATGCCAACCATCGACAGGCCAAAGATGGTGATCATCAAAAGCTCTGGCGTGCGGAATTCCAACACGATGGGCCGCGCAATCAGGATAAAGACCGTGAGGAAGGCCGCCCCAACCAAACCGCCAAACAGAGACGAGGCAAAGGCCGCCGACAATGCCCGCGCGGCCTGGCCACGTTTGGCCATGGGAAAGCCGTCAAGAACGGTTGCCTGACTGGCGGACGATCCGGGAATGCCCATCAAAACCGATGCAAAGGTGTCCGATGTCGGCACGACGGCAACCATGCCCACCATCAGCGCCAGCCCAAGGATCGGGTCCATTCCGAACATGAACGGCAACAGCAGCGACAGCCCGGCAATGCCGCCAAGGCCGGGAAAGACCCCGATGCACAGTCCCATGACAACGCCAAGTATCAAATACCCCAAGACAATTGGCTGTAATATAAGACCCCACGCGCTGCCCAACGCTGGCAGCGCCTCCATGATGACGTCCATGCTCTCGCTCCCGAATTTTTTGGAAATATCCGTGCTTTTGAAAACGCCCCGCCGCGCGGGCAGGGCGTTCAAAAAGCAAGGATCAGTTGTTCAGCGAAACGCCGTACTTTTCTTGCAGCCAGTTCACGATGAACGCCTTGGCTTCGGGCGACACCTTGGTGGCGCTTGCCAATGCGGCATTCGCGGCCGCGCCGGTCATCTGGGGGTATACGCCCAGTCGCGCTGCGGAAATCTCGGCGAAATCAGGGCGGGCTTTTACGGCTTCGAATGCGGCTGTATAGGTCGCAATCGCATCATCGGACGCCCCGTTTGGCAGAAAGACCATCTTTTGCGCCGGGAAGCCCGCGATAAAGAAGGCTTTCCATGCGTCCCAGGCCTCGCCAGAGGTGGCGCAGCCCTCGGTTGCTTCGCACAGCTCCTTGAAGGTCGGGATATCGGGGAATGTGGGGTCGCGCACGATGTTGCCATCGTCATCCAAAGCGCCCCATGTCATCATGGGTACGGCTGTTCCTGCCTCGACCAATGGGGTCACGCCCGACAGATACGACGACGAGGTTTGATAATCGATATTGGCTTCGCCGCGTTCGAACATCAAACGGCCATCGCCCCGACCCTTGACGCCCATCACGCTTTCGACATTCAGACCCAGCATTTCCCAGGCCAGCGTCGGCACAAGGTCAAGACGCGTGGCGCCCTGATTGCCATAGATGAAATCGACGTCCCGAAGGCCGCTGGCATCCAACCCGTCCATCTTGGCCGCCAGTTCCGGCGGCAGATAGGCAACGCCGCCGGTGCCAGAGGCAAGCACCACATTCCAATCAGCATAGTCAAAGCGCACACGCGGATCGCCAAGCAGGAACGGGAATTGTGTGGACCCGCTGGACCCGAAAATCGTGGTGCCATCCTCAAACTTCTGGCTCTGGAAATAGTTCGCGCCCTTGGTCGAACCGGCGCCGGGCATGAATTTCACGACAACGGTCGGCTCTCCCGGCAGAGCTTCGGACAGCAGCGGCGCATAGAAATTGGCCCATTTGGCAGAGCCGCCGGTTTCCGAAAACGGAATGATCCATTCAACGGTTTTCCCGGTCAGGTCGATGCCATGGCCGCCCGCCTGGGTCTGAACGGCGAATGTTGCTGCGGCAGCGGCAACAAGACCGCTGGCCACGCGACGCGTGGTTTTGAAAATGGACATATATTCCTCCCTTTAGTTCGGCGCTTCATTTTTGAAATCACCGAAAAAATCGAATCGCGTGGGGGTGTCCGCCCCCGGTTGATGAATTGCTTGTGACCTGCCAACCTTGCGCGAAACTTGCACAAGTGAAACAATCTGCCATGCGCATCACATTGGTCGAAGACAATGCCAGCCTCGCCAAGGGCATAAGCTATCGTCTGGAGGACGAGGGCCATGCCGTGGATTGGATCGACGACGGGGCAGAGGCCGAAAGCTATCTGGTGCAGGATGGTGCGGATCTGATCATTCTTGACATCAACCTGCCCGGCATCGACGGTTTGACCCTGCTCAAACAGATGCGAAAACGCGGCGACATGCGCCCGGTGATCCTTTTGACCGCACGGGCAGAGACCGAGCATCGGGTGATCGGGCTGGATGCCGGCGCGGATGATTACCTGATCAAACCGTTCGAAATGGCGGAATTAGAGGCACGGGTGCGGGCGCTTTTGCGGCGGCGCACGATCCCGCAGCAGCAGCTACAGGATGTTGGCGGGTTGAAATATGACCCCGTCACCCGCCAGCTTTTTGACGGCGACACAGAGATCGACCTGCCGCGACGGGAAATGTCGGTGTTTGAATGTCTTTTTGCGGCCAATGGCCGTCTTGTGCCAAAGGGCACGGTGCTGGATCATGCCTATGGTGTTGGGGCGGATGTGGCGGACACGGTGGTCGAAGTCTATGTATCGCGGCTTCGCCGCAGGCTCAGCCCCTTTGGGATTCAGATCAAGGCCCAGCGCGGTCTGGGCTATCAATTGCTGATCGAGAGGGACAGGTGACGTCTTATTCGCTGCGGGGGCGGCTGATTCTGATCATCCTGACGCCGCTGATGGTGATCGCGCTGGTGGCCGGCGTCTGGCAGTTTCGCAATACCACCAGAAGTGCAGAAAGCATCTTTGACCGTGGGCTTTTGTCGGCGGCGCTGGCGATTTCGCGGGACATTGCGGTGTCGGATGGTGACGCGCTCAGCCCCGCGACCCGGCGGTTGATCAATGACACCTCCGGTGGGGTGTTGTTTTATCATGTCTACGCCCCAGACGGGGTATTTGTGACCGGCTATTCCACGCCGCCGGTGCTGCCAAAATCGGCGCCGGAGGACTCGACCGAACCGTTTTATTACAACGCCCGCTACCAGGGCGAGGACGTGCGCGTTCTGCGGTTTCAGGATGGCACAACCGTCAGCGGCATCACCGGTGTCTTCAACATTACCGTGTGGCAAAACGCCGATGTGCGCAGAAATTTTGTCCGCGAGGTGGTGTCGCGGTCGTTTGCGGTGATTGTGCTGCTTGTGGTCTCTGTTGCCTTTGTTGTCTGGTTCGGTGTCGCACGGGGGTTGCGCCCGCTTCTGGATCTTGAACAGGCGATCGCGCTGCGAAGCCCAAGCGAGCTGGACCCCATCATGCGCCCGGTGCCGATCGAGGCGCGCGGTCTTGTGAATACGTTGAATGACCTGTTGGATCGCGTGTCCCGTCGGATCAGCTCCAAGGATGAATTCATTGCAAATGCCGCCCATCAATTGCGAAACCCGGTGGCCGGTGTCATCGCGCTTGCCGAAGCGGTCCAGAATGCGCGCACCCCCGAGGCGGTCAAGGAACGCTGTGGCGCGCTGGTTCAGGCCGCGCGCGAGGCCAGCAATCTCACCAATCAGCTGCTGTCATTTGAGCGTGCCGGTGGATCCGATGACGGCGCGTCGCATGTGCCATTGGATTTCGGGGCGCTGGTCGATCAGGTGGTCCATACGTTTCGCCAGCAAAACATGGATCACCCCATCGACGTTCAGGTTGCCTTGCCCCGGGGGGCGGTGATCATTTCGGGCAATGCGGTGATGTTGCAAGAGGCGATTTTGAACCTCTTGCGCAACGCGGTGGTGCATGGCGGGGCCAACATGCGGCACATCAAGCTCGACCTGAAAACCGACAGGGGCGGGGCCATCTTGTCCATTCAGGATGATGGCATTGGCATTCCAGCCGACAAACATGTCGAGGCGATCAGCCGGTTCAGTCAGGTGAACGATGGGCCGGGCAGCGGGCTTGGGCTTCCGATTGCCGCGCGGGTCATGAAAAATCACGCAGGTTTTCTGGACATCATGGACCCGCCAGAGGGGGCATTGATCGTCGTGACCCTGCCATTGCTGTCCAATGATGCGCTGCCCGACGAATAGGCGCTTTGTCCTTGTGCCAAGGCGCCATTTGCCCGGCAAACCCGCTGCACTGGTTTCCGCCGGAACCTGACGTTATAATAGAGTTTGATCAAAAGAGAATTTGGCTATTATGAAAACTGACGCCGACATTGCGGAAGTCCCGCTTTATGATGCAATCCTCGATGACATCTATGAGGGTCGCCTTATCGGCGGGCAGCGTCTGAAAGTATCGGAATTGGCCGCGCGTTTTGGTGTCAGCACCAGCCCGGTGCGCGAAGTCTTGCGCCGAATGCAGGGCGAAGGATTTGTCGAGATCCACCCCAATCGTGGCGCGATGGTCAAGGCCACCGATGCCGGATCAATTCAGAATATCTTTGAAGTCCTGCAGATGCTGGAACCCTATTTCGTGACCTGGTTCGCAGATTACGCGCCAATGGAATTGCTGGACGAGCTGGAGGATATTCAAGCCAAGATCAAGCAAACCTCGCATTTCGAACAACGGGCTTTCAGAAAACTCGATTTGCAGTTTCACGAGGTGTTCTGCCGCGGGCATTACAATCAGACCGCGGCCGAGATCTGGCGCAACCTCAGAACATCATTGAATGTTCAGGCGGCGCGACTTCGGATTTCGCCCACCCGGTTTGAAACCATCAAAGAAGAACATGATGCCCTCATTGCGGCCTTTCGCGCCAATGATACCGCACGTGCCGATATGATCGTACGCAAACATGTGGACGGGTCGTTTGTGCAAATGTCACAACAAATCCGCGCTTTGGGGATTTAGCACCACACAGGGTGCGGTTGGTGCCCGTAGCGCATCCATATGGCCGAACGGGACGATCAACGCCTCTGGCGGGCGGGTTCGAATATGCGCCGCCTTGCCGGTCCCGCATGGTGCGGGACAGGCTGTTTCATTTCGTGGATTTGGTGCCAGAGACGTCTGATTAATGGGGCCTGCCCCTAGTACCCCGCGCTGAGATCGACAACATTCACCAGGTCCTGCCCGTTGTGCGACCGCATCACATTTTCAATCAGGATTTCCACCCCACGCTCATGCGTGCCGACGCAATGGGCGGCGTCGTGCGGCGTAATGATGGTGTTGGGCAGAGTCCAGAAGGGGCTGTCTTCGGGCAAAGGTTCCTGTGAATGCGCGTCCAGCGCGGCACCGGCCAGCCGGCCCTGGCGAAGCGCGGCGATCAGCGCCTCATCATTGACAATGCCGCCGCGCGACACACAGACATAAAAGGCCGTCGGCTTCATCCAGTTCAGCTGCTCTGCGCCAATCAGGTTGGCGGTGACGGGGGTCAGCGGCAGGGTGTTGACGAGAAAATCAGCCCCCTCAAGGAACCCGCGCAAATCATCCGATCCAATGACACGATCAAAATCCGGCAGATCCTGTGGCCGCCGTTTCAGCGCATGCACCCGCATCCCGAAGGCCCGGGCGCGTTTGGCCAGCTCCCTGGCGGAATTGCCCGCACCCAGAATGGCACAGGTCTTGCCCGCCAATTCAAGGTTGAGATGCTGGGCCCATTTGGCGTTCTGCTGGCTTTGAAAATATGCCGGCAGATTGCGCGCAAGCACCAGCATCGACATCATCGCATGTTCGGCCAGCGGCACGGCGCCGTTGCCCTTGCTACAGGTCAGCCTGAGTTTGCGGGCAAGGAAGGCCGGGTAAAGCTGGTTCTGCGGTCCGGCGGCAAAGGAATGCACCCATTGCAGCCGGTCGCCCGCCCGCGCAAGTGCGGGTTCGGAAATGAACCCGGCGACAGCATCGGCAAAGGCGATCCTTTCACAGAGGTCTGTCTGATTGGTCAGATATTCGACGGTCAGATCGGGCGCCGCCGCCTCTAGCCGTGCCCACCATTGCCGTTCCTGATCCTTGTCGGTCATGACGTCGGACAGCATTGGTTCAACCACTATCAAATGCATTGCATTGTTTCCTTTGTAGGTGCGTTTCTAACCGCGTCAGGTGTCAATCGCGCGGATTTGTCGGGACATTTGGACATATGCCCCATGAAGATGCTGCTGAATCACCTGTTCGGCCCGTGGCGCATTCCGGTCGCGGAAAGCGGCGATCAACATGTCATGTTCTTCGATGATGTTGCGCCGTCGTGACATGCTGATCCGAAGCGGGGCGGAATGCACGGACAAGGCAACGCGCAGCTTTTTCCAGGTTTCGGTCGCAACATCATTGTAGTGATCGGCAAAGACGATGGCATGAAATTGGGTATCCAGCCGGGTAAACCCCAGCGCGTCGTCGGGCGGGGCCGCCTTTATCTGATCCTGAATCGCCTGCATCCGATCAATCGCATCGACGGGGGCGTCTTCGGCGAACCATTTGACTGCATAGGGCTCCAGCAGTTGCAGAACCTCGAATATGTTCTGGACCCGACCGGGATCCGAGGCCTTGACCGTCGCGCCCCGGTTCGGGTTGATTTCGACAAAACCTTCGCCGTGCATCTGGCGCAGCATTTCGCGGACCGGGCTGGCGCTGATGCCGAACCGCGCCGCAAGCTCAGAAACCTTCAACCGCTGCCCCCCAAGAAGCTGTCCTGTGGCGATCTCGTCAAGGACCGTGTCGTAAAGGGTCGCAACCCCGGCATTTGGATCATTGTCAGAGGCCATTTGTCTCCGTCCTGTGTGGGGTCCAAAGCGCGCGGGGCTGCTGCCATCACGTCATGGAGATGAAATCAGAAATTGGTCAGGCTGCCGTCCGCGCGCTGCAACATTGGACATTGCCAAAGTTCGGGCATGTCATCGAGCAACAGGCTTTCGTCGATCTCGATCCCCAGGCCGCAACCTTCGGGCACATCAAAGCTGGTTCCGTTCAAAACCGGTTCGCGCAGATAGGGGGAAGGTGGTTTGTCGCTCGGGTTGTAGCCGTCCGGCAGCAGGGCAAATTCCATCCAGGCCATATTGGAAATCGCGGCGCAGAAATGAATTGTTGCCGCCGCACAGATTGGCCCCATGGGATTATGCGGCATGATGTCGATATAATGGCTCTCGCTCATCGCGGCGATTTTCATCGCTTCGGTCAGGCCGCCGACATTACAGACGTCGACGCGATTGAACTGATGAATGTCGCGTTCAATATAGGGTTGGAACTGCCATTTGCTGGAAAACTCTTCCCCAATGGCAAAGGGGATGTCGGTCATCTGTCGCAGGGCTTCATAGGCCCCCGGCAATTCGTCGCGGATTGGCTCTTCCAGAAAATCCAGCGTTCCAGTGGGCAGTTTATGACAGAATGACGCCGCTTCGGCCACGCTCAGCCGATGGTGCCAGTCAATTCCCAACACCACATCTTCTCCGAGGTCGGCGCGCACGTTGCGGCACAGCTCTGCGGTTCTTGCAATTTCTTCGCGGGGTTCGAAATATTCCAGATTGCTGAAATCGGGAAACAGGCGGATGCAGCGCCATCCATCGCGATAAAAGGCATTGGCCGTTTCGCGCGCAGTGTCAAAATGCATGGACGGAATCGACGCAAAAACCGGAATGCGGTCGCGTTGCCGTCCGCCCAAAAGCTGATGAACCGGCACATTCAGGGCCTTGCCCTTGAGATCATGCAGCGCAATGTCGAGCCCGGATATCGCCGCCTGTAGAACCCGGCCACCTTCATAATACTGGCTGCGATATAGTCTTTGCCAAATCGCGCCGATATCCATGGCATTGCGCCCAACCAACAAGGGCGTGAAATGTTCGATGGCGCCCATCACCGCCTTTTCCCGGCCCGCAAGCCCGCATTCCCCCCAACCGACAAGACCGTTCTCGGTTTCGACCCGCACCAGCAATTGCGGGCGCAGGCCACTGGGCGCAATCCGGGGCAGGACAGAGCGGATCTTGTGACCAGAGGCCGAACTCGTGGCGCCGGCGGAAGTTTTTTCCCGAGAATTCAGAGTCATATACAGCTTTTCCTTGTTCTGTGTCCTGTCGTATCGCGACGACAATTTCGCTTTCTTCGTCGACGCTATCACAAAAATAATCGACGATCTAAGAAAATAGTCGACGATTTGGAAAAAACTGTGTTACAAAGTTAGCGCACAAGACGACAAATCATGTGCCGATACGTCCGAACAGGACGCCGAATAAGCCCGGGAGGAGGGCTTGGTCGCGTCAATATTGGGGTCCGGCCAATCAGCCCGGATTGCAAAAAAGGCGCGAGAAACAGGAGAGGAGTTTTTCGACATGAAGATTAAGTCATTGGCCCGCGGATCGCTGGCCACAGGATTTGTCATGGCGGCTTTGCTATCAAATGCGGCCATCGCCCAGACAGAAAGCGGCATGGCAGAGCAATATGCCACGCCCGAGTTTTTCTCTGAAAGCACCGGCATGTCGGTGACGGGCTATAACGAGGCGCCCGAGCTTGCCGAAATGGTTGCGGCGGGCAAATTGCCACCGCTGGCCGAACGTCTGCCCAAGAATCCGGCGGTGATCGTACCGGCCGATTCGATCGGGAAATACGGCGGCGCGATGGTGTCGCCTGCGACGGTGCCGAACTCACGCGGGTGGGACACGCTGTTGATGCGGCTTGAAACGCTGTTCAAGTTCGACACCGATCTACGGACTGTTGTGCCCAATGTGGCGGAATCCTTTTCGCTCAGCGACGATGGCAAGGTTCTGACGATCACGCTGCGCGAAGGCATGAAATGGTCGGATGGCGCGCCGCTGACGGTTGATGATGTCGAATATT
>NZ_JBVVRZ010000005.1:0-355073 GCF_055808435.1 Marinovum sp. J2-8
GATGGAACGCAACAGCCCGCTGGCCATGGCCGCCACATTGGAGCTGATCCACCGGCTACGCGGTCCCGCCGCCACCATCCACCGCGCATTGGACGGCGAATATCGTTATACCGCGCGGGCCATGGAACATGGCGATTTCCTCGAAGGTATCCGGGCCGCGATCATCGACAAGGATCACTCTCCGCAATGGCATGACGTGCTGCGCAGCCTCAAAGCCCTGCGCGTGTCGCGCATGTTGATGCCCCTTGGCCAGGACGCGCTCAGCTTTGTGGATCGGGCGACATAACCAACGGCATGTCGCCCCAATTGGTCTATTCCGCCGCAACCTTGCGCGGTTTCAACATCGGCGCGAGGTAATGACCGGTGTGGCTGGCCTTGACCTTGGCCACCTTTTCCGGCGTGCCCTTGGCGACGATTTTGCCGCCGCCATCGCCGCCTTCGGGACCGATGTCGATGATCCAGTCAGCGGTTTTGATCACATCGAGGTTATGCTCAATCACCACCACGGAATTGCCCTGATCGACCAATTCATGCAGCACTTCCAACAGCTTGCGCACGTCTTCGAAATGCAGTCCGGTGGTCGGCTCGTCAAGGATATAGAGCGTGCGCCCGGTCGAGCGTTTTGCCAATTCCTTGGACAGTTTCACGCGCTGCGCCTCGCCCCCTGACAGGGTTGTCGCCTGCTGGCCGACCTTGATGTAACTCAGACCGACCCGCATCAACGCATCCATCTTGTCACGGATCGACGGCACGGCTTTGAAAAACTCCTGCGCCTCTTCAACTGTCATATCAAGAACGTCAGCTATACTCTTGCCCTTAAAGCGAATTTCAAGCGTTTCGCGGTTGTAGCGCGCGCCTTTGCAGGTCTCGCATTCGACATACACGTCCGGCAGGAAATGCATCTCGATCTTGATGACACCGTCACCCTGACAGGCCTCGCAGCGCCCGCCCTTGACGTTGAAACTGAAGCGGCCAGGTTTGTAACCGCGCGCCTTGGATTCAGGCAGGCCGGCAAACCAGTCACGGATCGGGGTGAAGGCCCCGGTGTAAGTCGCTGGATTAGATCGCGGCGTTCGCCCAATCGGGCGTTGGTCAATGTCGATGACCTTGTCCAGATGCTCCAGCCCCTTGATAGTTTCGCAGGGTGCCGGGGTCTGGCGCGCGCCGTTCAGACGCATCGAGGCGGTTTTGAACAATGTCTCGATTGTCAGCGTGGATTTGCCGCCGCCGGACACGCCAGCGACACAGACAAACTTGCCCAGCGGGAATTCGGCCGTGACCTTTTTCAGGTTGTTGCCCGTGGCCTTGACCACAGTCACCGATTTTCCGTTGCCCTCACGACGTTCCGTCGGCACCGAAATTTCGCGTTTGCCGGACAGATATTGACCGGTCAGGGATTTGGGATCGGCGGCAACCTTGGCCGGGACGCCGTGCGACACCACCTGTCCGCCGTGCACACCCGCGCCGGGGCCGATGTCAAAAACATAATCGGCTTCGCGGATCGCCTCTTCGTCGTGTTCGACGACAATCACGGTATTGCCCTGATCACGCAGGTTTTTCAGCGTGCCAAGCAGGCGATCATTGTCGCGCTGGTGCAGGCCGATTGACGGTTCATCCAGCACATAAAGCACACCGGTCAGGCCCGAGCCGATCTGGCTCGCCAGCCTGATCCGCTGACTCTCGCCGCCCGACAAGGTGCCGGAATTGCGCGACAGGGTCAGATATTCAAGACCGACATTGTTCAAGAACCCCAGCCGCTCGCGAATTTCCTTGAGGATGGCGCGGGCGATTTCGTTCTTCTGTTGCGTCAGGCTCTCCGGCACCGATTGACACCAGTCAAAAGCCTCGCGGATCGACATCTGGACAACCTGGCCGACGTGCAACAGGTGATCGCCAGAACCGATCTTGACCGCCAGCGCCTCGGGGCGCAGACGATAGCCGTCGCAGGCATGACAATGGCGGTTGTTCTGGTAGCGTTCGAATTCCTCACGGATCCAGTTGGAATCCGTTTCCCGGTAACGACGTTCCATATTGGGAATGACGCCTTCGAACACGCGCGAGATCTGATAAACGCGGCCACCTTCGTCGTAACGGAATTCGATTTCCTCGTCGCCGGACCCATAAAGAAACACCTGCTGCACATGCGCGGGCAGATCTTTCCAACGGGTGTTCTTGTCGAATTCGTAATGCTTGGCCAGCGCTTCGATGGTCTGCAGGAAATAAGGTGACTTGCCCTTGCGCCAGGGCGCCAGCGCGCCGTCATAGATTTTCAGCGTGGCATCCGGCACCACAAGGCGTTCGTCGAAAAACAGTTCGACCCCCAACCCGTCACATTCCGGGCAGGCCCCGAATGGCGCGTTAAAGGAAAACAACCGCGGTTCGATTTCGGGAATGGTGAAACCACTGACCGGACAGGCAAAATTCTCGGAAAATGTAATGCGTTCCGGTTCACCTTCGCTTGGTGCGGTTTCCAGAACGGTGATCCCATCCGCCAGATCCAGCGCGGTGCGGAAACTGTCGGCCAGCCGGGTTTCCAGCCCTTCGCGCACCACGATCCGGTCAACGACAACGTCGATGTCATGGCGGTATTTCTTGTCCAGTTTCGGCGGTTCATCCAGCTCGTAAAACGCGCCATCCACCTTGACCCGTTGGAATCCCTGCTTGCGCAGCTCCATGAATTCCTTGCGATATTCGCCTTTGCGGTCGCGAATGATCGGCGCGAGGAGATAGCCGCGCGTGCCCTCCTCCAGCGCCATGACCCGATCGACCATATCCTGCACCTGCTGCGCCTCGATCGGCTTGCCCGTTGCGGGGCTGTAGGGCGTACCGGCACGCGCAAACAACAGCCGCATATAATCATAGATTTCGGTCACTGTGCCGACGGTCGAACGCGGGTTTTTCGACGTGGTTTTCTGTTCGATGGAAATTGCGGGCGACAGACCGGAAATATGGTCCACATCCGGCTTTTCCATCATATCCAGAAACTGCCGCGCATAGGCCGAAAGCGATTCCACATAGCGCCGCTGACCCTCGGCATAGATGGTATCAAACGCCAAAGAGGACTTGCCAGACCCGGACAGGCCGGTGATCACCACAAGCTGGTCCCGGGGAATATCGACGTCGATCCCCTTCAGGTTATGTTCGCGCGCACCGCGCACTTCGATATATTTCAACTCGGCCATGAACCACCTCTGCAGACATGCGGTAAGACATAGTTGATGCATCCCGGATGGCCAATCAAAAAGTGAGAACACAAAGCGAACATTCCCCAAGGTAGGGAATTCCGCCGTTGATCACGCGCCGGGCGATGCGCAAGGATTGCGCCATTGATGGATCTTTGGGGGCCCAAATGAATTTTCTTCGCATATGTATCGTCGTATTATTGGGCCTGCCCGGCCTTTTGACCGCACAGGAACGTGCGCGCACCATCCTTGTTCTGGATGCATCCGGGTCGATGTGGGGCCAGATTGATGGCGCGGCCAAGATTACGATTGCCCAGGATGTGATGGGCGATCTGTTGGTGGCGCTGCCGGAAAATCAGGAATTGGGCCTGACCGCATATGGACACCGCACCGAAGGTGATTGCACCGATATCGAAACCCTTGTGTCGCCGGGAATTGGCACGCGTGATGCGATTTCCGACGCCGTGAACGCGATCAAGCCGCGCGGCAAGACCCCGATGACCGATGCGGTTGTCGCCGCCGCCGAGGCGCTGCGCTATACCGATCAACCGGCGACGGTGATCCTTGTGTCTGACGGGATTGAAACCTGTCACCCCGATCCTTGCGCCGCCGCCCGCGTGCTGGAAGAAACCGGCGTTGATTTCACCGCGCATGTGGTTGGATTTGACGTCTCTGACCCAGAGGCGATCAAACAGATGCAATGTCTGGCGGATGAGACCGGGGGTCGGTTCCTGTCCGCTTCGGATGCCGGTGAGTTGGGCACAGCCCTGACAGAGGTTGTGGTCGCCCCGGAACCAGAGCCGGTTGCCGTCACCGTGACCTTTGTCGCAACCGAAGGCGACAACACCCCGCCGATCAGCACGCCGTTGATCTGGAACCTGACCGGGGCGGATGGCCCAATTTTCGAATTTGAACGCGGCGCCAGCGTTGCGGCCGACCTCCTGCCCGGTGAATACCGCGTGACCGTATTGCGCCCCGAGGATGAGGCCAGCGCCGAAATGACATTCACCTCTGCCATGCAGGACCAGACCGTGGCTTTGGTATTGCCGACGCTCTTGCCTGCGGCCAGCCTTGACGCCGCCGACAGCGCGGTGGCGGGGGCGACGATCCCCGTCGACTGGCAAGGGCCGAACGCCAAAAGCGACTATATTTCCGTGTCGCGCCCCGATGACAATGGATACGTGAATTATGTCTATACCGCCAAGGGCACTCCGGGCCAGCTGGTAATGCCGCCGGTGCCGGGACAATACGAGCTGCGGTATGTTCTGGCGGATGGGCGCAAGACGCTGGCAACCCGCGCCATTACCGTGACCGAAGCCCCCGCCAGCGTGATGGCCGATGACAGCGCGCCTGCCGGTGCAACCCTGCCCGTCACATGGGAAGGCCCGGATTATGCCAATGATTACATCGCAGTCGCGCGGCCCGACGACAATGGCTATGAAAACTATGCCTACACCCGCAAGGGCGATCCGGCGCAGCTTCTGATGCCATCGGTGCCGGGTGACTATGAGCTGCGTTATGTGATGTCGCAGGACCGCACCGTTCTGGCGACGCAGAAAATCACCGTGACCGAAGTTGCCGCAACATTGGCGGCGCCGGACAGCGCCCTGGCGGGATCGACCCTGCCGGTGGAATGGACCGGGCCGGATTATCAAAACGATTACATCTCGGTCGCCCGTCCCGAAGACAAAGGATATGAAACCTATGTCTATACCCGCAAGGGCACGCCCGGGCAGCTTCTGATGCCGTCGGTGCCGGGAACCTATGAGCTGCGTTATGTGATGTCACAGGACCGCACGGTACTGGCGACCCGGACCATCGAGGTGTTGGATATCAACGCCACGCTGGCCGCACCGGCCACCGCAGCCGCGGGTGAAGATGTGTCGATCGACTGGACCGGACCGGATTACAAGAACGACTACATCTCTGTCGCCCGCCCCGGCGATGACGGATATGAGGCCTATACCTATACCCGCAAGGGATCGCCGCTCAGCGTGACCATGCCGCTGGTGCCCGGACAATACGAGCTGCGCTATATCATGGGACAGGATCGCAAGATGCTGGCGTCGCAACCCATCGAGGTTGCGGATGTTCAGGCCACGCTCGACATTCCCGAAGCCGCACCAGCGGGCAGCCGGATCGTCGTGACCTGGGACGGTCCCGCCTATGATCAGGATTATGTCCAGATCTCGCGCCCGGGCGATAGCGGTTATGACTTTTACAGCTACACCCGCAATGGCAACCCGCTGCTGCTGCAAACCCCATCGGTGCCGGGCACCTATGAGGTGCGGTATGTGGCGGCCAGCAACGGCAAATCGGTCCTGGCCCAACAAGAGATTGTCCTGACCGAGGTGACAGCAGAGCTGCGCGCCGCAGACACAGGCCCCGCTGGCGGCAATTTCGCGATCTATTGGCAAGGCCCGGATTTCAAAGGCGATTATATTTCCATCGCCCGCGCGCAATCGTCGGACAATGAATATGAAAGCTATCAACGCACCAGCGAAGACAGCCCGATGGTGCTGAAATTACCCGAAGCCCCCGGCGCCTATGAGCTGCGGTATGTGGTCGAGACCGGTCGACGGGTCATCGCGCGCAAACCGCTTGTGGTGGAATAGATCCGGGGGTGAACAAGCCCCTGATTGCAGACAAAAAAGACGCCGGCATTTTGCCCGGCGTCTTTGACTTTTGCACCCTCACCCGGTTGCATTGACCAGCCAGAGCAACCAGCCAAAGCAACCAGCGCCGCCAATCGGGAACGTCACTTCGTGACATCAAATCCGTAAAGCCAATCAAACTGGCGCAGCAACCGCCCGGGCGCGAAGCGCGATCCCAATCGCAACGCCGTATGCGCCGCCAATCGCAGCGGACCGGGGCGCAGATGATATTTCCAGGCATTGCCATTGGCCGCCGCCACAATCCGCTGGCACCGGGCATGCCGCGCCGCCTGATAGGCTGCGAGACCGGACTGGGCTGTATCATGCCCCGCCAGTGACGCCGCCAATGCCCAGCCATCCTCCAGCGCCATATTCGCGCCCTGTGCCAAAAACGGCAGCGTCGGATGGGCCGCATCCCCAACCAATGCGCAATGCCCCCCGACCCAGCGCGGCGCAACCGCATGACGAAACAGCCCCCAAAGATGCACCTCGTCCACTGCGGCCAACATGGGCGGCACCGGCCCGGAAAACCCCGCAAACGCGGCGCGCAAATTCTCTGGGTCGTCGCGGTGATGCCAGCCCTCTTCGGCCCATGTCCCGCGCTCCTGGGCGGCCACAAGGTTCAGCACAGATCCGTCGCGCAGCGGGTAACACACCAGATGACACCCCGGCCCCATATGCACCTGCACCTCTGCTCCTTGGCCGGTCACATTGGGAATAATGGCGCGCCAGACAACCTGACCGCTGAACTGCGGCTTGGCCGCGCCAATCAGCGCATCACGCAATCTGGAATGCAGCCCATCCGCACCAACCACCAGATCCGCAGTGCGATCCACATCCCCAGCCAGCGTCACCACCGGGCGCGCACCGGGTGTGATCTGCGTGACCTGCTGTCCCAGCTCTATGGCGATACCCCGGTCACGTGCTGCGTCAAGCAACAGATCAATCAGATCCGCGCGATGCACAAAATGATACCGCTGATCCGGCGGCAAAAGGTCAAGATCCAGCTGCGCCACGGTGGCCCCATCCGCAAAATCGCGCAGATGCACCATGTGGCCGCGCATCGACCGGGCCGCCAGCGCCTCGGTCAGACCCAGCGCCTCAAGCACCCGCAGCCCATTGGGGCTGATCTGCAACCCGGCGCCAACCTCGGCAATCTGTTTGGCCTGTTCCAGAACCGTGACCTGTGCACCGCGCGCCGCCAGACATAGCGCCGCCGTCAGACCGCCAATTCCGCCCCCCACAACAAGCGTTTCCCGTCCAAGCAACATTGTTAAGGCCTCATTTCCCCAAATACCGCATTTCGTCCGATCATACGCAAAACGCCGGAGCATTGGCCCCGGCGTTTTGCAATTCTCAAATCAATGACGATCCAAAAGATCATCAATCGTCGCGATGCACCTTTTCGCGGCGCTCGTGACGTTCCTGTGCCTCAAGGCTCATCGTGGCGATGGGCCGTGCATCCAGACGTTTGAGCGAGATCGGCTCGCCGGTCACTTCGCAATAGCCATATTCGCCTTCGTCAATACGGCGCAGCGCGGCATTGATCTTGGCCACCAGCTTGCGTTGACGGTCCCGGGTGCGCAATTCCAGCGCGCGGTCGGTCTCTTCGCTGGCGCGATCGGCCACATCGGGAATATTGCGCGTGCTGTCCTGAAGCCCCTCGAGCGTGTCGCGGGTTTCGGCCATCAGGTCATTTTTCCAGGTGTTCAGCTTGCGTCGAAAATATTCAAGCTGGCGATCATTCATAAATGGTTCGTCCTCAGCGGGACGGTAATCGTCGGGCAGAAACGCTTCCTGTTTCATATCCGCTCCCTCTTTATTTCCAGCCTCAGAACCTATCACGATGTAACTCCTTTTGGCTGGGTACCCCTGCGGGCACCGATTAAACCCTGTACACGGGAATGTCACTACACAAAGCGCTGTATTGCCGCGAATTAAAGCGGTCGCTAGGGTCGCCAGCAAACCAGAGATCAAGGATCAAAGATGAAATTTCAGGGCACCGAGAGCTATGTCGCAACCGACGATTTGACTGTGGCCGTGAACGCCGCCGTCACATTGGAAAGACCGCTTCTGGTCAAGGGGGAACCGGGCACCGGCAAGACCGAACTGGCCCGGCAGGTGGCGGATGCGCTGGGGCTGGAGATGCTGGAATGGAACATCAAATCCACCACCAAGGCGCAACAGGGCCTGTATGAATATGATGCCGTGTCACGCCTGCGCGACAGCCAGCTGGGCGATGAACGCGTGCATGACGTGCGCAATTACATCCGCAAGGGCAAGCTGTGGCAGGCGTTTGAATCGGACAAGAAAGTGGTGCTGTTGATCGACGAGATCGACAAGGCCGACATCGAGTTCCCCAATGATCTTTTGCAGGAACTCGACAAGATGGAATTCCACGTCTACGAGACCGGCGAAACGGTCAAGGCCGCCCTGCGCCCGATCGTGATCATCACGTCCAACAATGAAAAAGAACTGCCAGACGCCTTTTTGCGGCGCTGCTTCTTTCACTACATTCGGTTCCCCGACCCGGACACCATGCGCAAGATCGTCGAGGTCCATCACCCCGGCATCAAAGACGCGCTGCTGACCACGGCATTGACCCAGTTCTATGAGCTGCGCGAGCAAACGGGATTGAAGAAAAAACCATCGACATCCGAAGTGCTGGATTGGTTGAAGCTGCTCCTGGCAGAGGATCTGACAGCCGAGGATCTGGCACGGGACGGTGCCAATGCCCTGCCCCGGCTTCATGGTGCGCTGTTGAAAAACGAACAGGATGTGCATCTGTTTGAACGGCTGGCCTTCATGGCGCGCCGATCGCGCTGAACCTTTTGCGCGTAACCTTCGGGTCAGGGCATTTGGTGCCGGGGCATTTTGTGCCGGGGCCGTTGAAAATTTTCGCGTATCGCGGAATACTTGTGAGGCGCATCACAAATGAAAACGCCTGACGCAGGTCAAAACCGCGTCAGGCACGGCCTGTACATCCGCGCAACATCTGGTGGCATCTGGCACACCCTTCCACAAGCCAACCCCTTGATTCGGCTGAATTGCAACGCTTTCGCCCGCCCGGGAAACCGGGCGAAATTGCGACTTAGAAATTCACAACATTGCCCTATACTCACCGTAAAGACGACAAAGCCATGAAGGATGTCTTAAGGCATCTGAGAGAGCAGGCAGAAAAAATACGATGTCCAACGAGACACCCAAACTCACGATCGCAATTCGCAAGCTGATCGCCGACGACAAAGCCCAATGGCAAGAGTTGTGGCGGCAGTATCTGGCGTTTTACGAGACCGAGTTGGATGCGGCGATCTATGACAGCACGTTCGAACGTTTGCTGGGAACTGATCCGCGCGATTTCAATGCCCTTGTTGCCGAAGTGGATGGCCGTCTTGTTGGTCTGACACATTTTCTGTTCCACCGTCATGGCTGGAAACAGGAAGAGGTCTGTTATCTGCAAGACCTCTATGCTGTGCCCGATCTTCGCGGGCATGGAATCGGTCGCAAGCTGATGGAAGCGGTTTATGACGCCGCAGATCAGGCACAGGCCCCAAATGTTTATTGGCTCACTCAGGAGTTCAACCACACGGCGCGCGATCTTTATGACCGCATCGGCGTGTTGACCCCCTTCATCAAATACCAGAGAGCCTGAGCCATGCGCATGCCACGCCGACTTTTGATCCCATTTTGTCTTATGCTCGGCGCCTGTATGCCGGTCGCCAATCCAGACACCCCAACCCGCGCGGCCAGCATGGACACCACCCTGCCGGTGATGAAAACCTTTTCCGTCCCGCGCCCCACCCCGGTGCGGCGGTCCAATGCCGACACCGCACGCGATTTCATGGATCTGACATTCAAACTGGAAAGCGGCCTGCCCCTGCCGAGCTTTTCGCGGTTTGAAGGCCCGATTGCGGTGCGCGTGACCGGCGATGCGCCAGCGCAGCTCGACCGCGATCTGAAACGTCTGGTGCATCGGCTGCGCAGCGAAGCGGCCATCGACATCCAGCAGGTTGCCCCAAATCAGGACGCCCGGATCACGATCCACGCCGTCAGCTCTGGCGAAATCCGCCGCGCCCTGCCGATGGCCGCCTGTTTTGTGGTGCCGAATGTCAGTTCGCTGGCCGAATACAAACGCCTGCGCCGCAGCGCCTTGTTGAACTGGGCCCAGGTGAAGCGCCGCGAAAAGATCGCGATCTTCATTCCCAACGACAGCACGCCACAGGAAATGCGCGATTGCCTGCACGAAGAACTGGCGCAATCGCTGGGACCGTTGAATGACCTCTATCGTCTGTCGGATTCGGTGTTCAACGACGACAATGTGCACACGGTTCTGACCGGGTTCGACATGTTGGTGCTGCGCGCCACCTATGACCGCGAGCTGCATTCCGGCATGAGCCGCGCCGAAGTGGCCCGGCGCATTCCCGGCATTCTGGCCCGGATCAACCCACAGGGTCAGGGCATCGCGCCGCACCCCACCTCTGACACGCCGCGGGTCTGGATCGAAGCCATCCAAACCGCGCTTGGCCCCGGCACAAAACATGCGCAACGCCGCAGATCGGCGCTTGAGGCGTTGAAAGTCGCCTCTGCCATGGGCTGGAACGACCACCGCCGGGCATTTTCGCATTACGCCATGGGCCGCATCCTGTTGCACAGCGATCCCGATCAGGCACGGGCCGAATTCGAAGCGGCCAAACGATTCTATGAATATTCCCCCTCGGCCGAGTTGCATCAGGCCTATGCCGCGTCGCAATTGGCCGCGCTGGAACTGGCGCGCAACAACCCCGAACGAGCCATGCTGTTGATCGGGCCGCATATCGACACCGCCGCCCGCCACGAAAACGCGGCGCTGCTCAGCACCCTGATGATGTTGCGCGCAAAATCGCTCGATCTGATGGGCCGGGTGTCCGAAGCACGCGAGGTCCGCATGGACTCTCTCGGTTGGGCGCGCTACGGCTTTGGCGCGGATTGGGCGGTACGTGCGAAACTGCGCGAAATCTCTTCACTCAGCCCGCTCAAAGGCCGCAGAGGCTAGGGCCATCCCGCCCGCCGCTGCGTCAGACGTGAACAAAAGGGCAAAGCGGATGTTGGTATTCTTGGGCGCTGTCATCGGTGGCATTATCGGCGGCACAATCGCCAAACGGCGCGGCGGCAAGCGGCTCGACATTATACAATATGTCGGCATCTATGCCTTGATCTTTGCCCTTGGCGGTCTGCTCGCCACATTGGTCATTCATCGCCTGTCCATCTGAGGGCCGCGCAATGTTTGTGCCCTTCTTCGAAACCCTGCGCGCGACGGGCATCCCTGTGTCCCTGCGCGAATATCTGGCGTTTCTCGAAGGCATGTCCGCCGGATTGGCGACCTATGACGCGGATGCGTTTTACTACCTGGCCCGCAGCGCCATGGTCAAAGACGAACGCAACCTCGACAAATTTGACCGGGCATTTGCGCAAAGCTTCAAAGGGTTGGAGGCCATCAGCGCGCAGGATGTGCTGAACGCGGTGGATCTGCCCGAAGAATGGCTCCGCAAGATGGCGGAAAAGACCCTGTCGCCCGAGGAAATGGCCGAAATCGAGGCCCTGGGCGGCTTTGACAAGCTGATGGAAACGCTGAAACAGCGGCTTGAGGAACAAAAGGGCCGCCATCAGGGCGGCAACAAATGGATTGGCACTGCCGGCACCTCACCTTTTGGCGCCAATGGCTATAATCCCGAAGGCGTGCGCATCGGTCAGGACCAAAGCCGCCATCAGCGCGCGGTCAAGGTCTGGGACAAACGCGAATTTCGCAATCTCGACGATCAGGTCGAACTGGGCACCCGCAATATCAAGGTCGCGCTGAAACGCCTGCGCAGCTGGGCCCGCACCGGCGCGGCCGATGAATTGGATCTGGACGGCACCATTCGCGCGACGGCCGAAAATGGCTATCTGGATGTGAAAACCCGCCCCGAACGCCACAATGCGATCAAGGTTGTGCTGTTCCTGGATGTCGGCGGCTCGATGGATGCCCATATTCGCGTGGTCGAGGAATTGTTTTCCGCCGCGCGCAGCGAATTCAAACATCTGGAATATTACTACTTCCACAATTGCCTGTACGAAGGCGTGTGGCGCGACAATGCACGCCGCTGGTCCGAGGTGACCCCCACCTGGGAGGTTCTGCGCACCTATGGATCTGATTACAAATGCATCTTTGTCGGTGATGCGTCGATGTCGCCTTATGAAATCGCCTATGCCGGCGGCGCCAACGAACATTGGAACGAAGAGGCCGGCACGGTCTGGCTCAACCGTGCGCGCGACCAATGGCCCAGCAATCTCTGGATCAATCCGGTGCCGGAAAACCATTGGGACTACACGCAATCCATCGCCATGATCCGTGAAATTTTCGCCGATGCGATGGTGCCGCTGACATTGCAGGGCCTGGAACGCGGCATGAAGACGTTGATCAGATGAGCAGCAAAGGCAACGATCTGAAGCAGTTCTGGCGCGACAATCGCCTGTTGGTCACCGGGTTCGCGTTGGCCCTGGCTGTGATGTTGTTCTTTGCCCTGCGCACCGTATCGTTCTGGATCTATTGGAATGATCCCGCCCACCGCAATCAGGACATCGAAGGCTGGATGACCCCGCGCTATGTCGCCCATTCCTGGGCCGTCCCGCCCAAGGTCGTCGCCGATGTCATGGGGCTTGAACCGGGCGGCCCACGGGTGACCCTGCATCAGATGGCCGAAAACCGCGGCGAAACGCTGGATGCGCTTGTGGCGCGGATCATGGCGGCCATTCTGGCCCATCGCGCCGAACGCGAGGCCCGCCGCCCGTGAGCGACACATTGTTCCAGCTGGTGGCGGACTATGGTGTCTGGCTTCTTGCCGTCGCCTGTTTTCTGTCCTGCCTGCTGGTGCCAATCCCGACGTCGCTGCTGATGCTGGCGGGCGGAGCCTTTGTGGCGGCAGGTGATCTTGACCTCGGCAATACCCTTGCGGCGGCCTGGATCGGGGCGGTGCTTGGCGATCAGGCCGGGTTTCGCATTGGCCGTATGGCCGCGACCACGCTGGACCGTCTGGCGGCGCGCTGGCCGAAACAAGGCCGCACCTTGCAAAAAGCCCGCGATCTGGTGGCCCGTCAGGGCGAAATCGGCGTGTTTTTCTCGACCTGGCTGGTGGCACCGCTGGGGCCCTATGTGAACCTGATTGCCGGGGCGACCGGTTTGAAATGGCTGCGGTTCACCATCTGGGACGCGGCCGGAGAGGCGATCTGGGTCTCTGCCTATATCGGGCTTGGCTATGTCTTTGCCGATCAATTGACGATGGTGGCCAATGTGGCCTCCAATGCGACCGGTTTTCTGGCGGCGGCGGCGGTGGCCCTGTTGTTTGGCCTGTTGCTGCGGTCGCGACTGCGCAAGACGCGGCGCGACCGCCCAACCCCGAACTAAGGCGTTCGCGCCAAATCCGGATCACTCTGTTTGATGCTGACGGTCTGACAGAAACGCCATGTCGCCCGGTCTCAGCCCAGCAAACCCCAAACCCCAAGCACAGTTGTCGGCACAAAAAGCCACCCCTGCGGCACCACGCGGTAGCTTTGCCCAATCATCGGCACGCTCAGAATGCCCAACATCATGATGCCCAGTGACAACAGGGTCGCCGCCAATGCCAACCCTTGGGTCAGCCCAACCGCATCAAGACCAAAGAACACCGCCATCAACAACAAGACCACGCTCACAATGTGCCAACAAAACCACAAAACGTCGCGCACCATCGGATCAAGGCTCTGATCCGCGCGCAGCGGCCTGGCAACATCCCGCCCTCCAACAAAAAAATGAACCAAACACCACAGCAGCGATAGCCCGGCGGCAGTGAACAAGACGAAATTCATGACCCGATACCCGAAATTGCCTGCACTGACCTCACCATGACCAAAGTTCACAGCCCGTCCCATGTGGCAACTTGTCCAGCCCCGCCCGGTGCCCCATATCTAGGGCATGTTGAAATTCACCCCAATCCTCCTGGCCATCCTCTACGCATTGGCGATGTACCATTTCTCGGCCTGGCGCACCCGCAAGGAGTTGGACCAGAAATCAACCGAACTGGCCGATCCCGGCCTGATGGCGCTGACCAATCGCATGGCCAAGGCGCTCGATTTGCCGCGCATCCGGGTGCATATCTATGAAATTGATCCGGTCAACGGGCTGGCCGCGCCAGACGGGCGGATCTTCATCACCCGCGGCTTTTACCGCAAATACCGCAATGGCGAGGTGACTGGCGAGGAACTGGCCAGCGTGATCGCCCATGAACTGGGCCATGTGGCGCTGGGCCATTCCCGCCGCCGGATGATCGACTTTTCCGGTCAGAACGCCCTGCGCACCGCTCTTGGCATGGTGCTCAGCCGGTTCCTGCCGGGAATTGGTGTCTGGATCGCCAATATGCTGACATCGCTCCTGGCCGCCCGCCTGTCACGATCCGACGAATACGAAGCGGATGCCTATGCCGCCGCCCTGCTGACCAAAGCCGGAATCGGCGTACAGGCCCAGATCAGCCTGTTCCATAAACTGGACGCATTGACCGCCGGCCGCGGCGGTGCAGCCCCGGCCTGGCTGTTGAGCCACCCCAAAACCGCCGATCGGGTTGCGGCACTGGAAAAACTGGAAGGTCGCTGGAAATAAAGCATGTCGCTGGAAATAAAACATCCAGATCACCGACCATCAAACCCAAATCCGCCCCGGGTCTTCATCTGACCATAAATATCCCGGGGGGTCCGGGGGGCTGGCCCCCCGGCCTGTCGGCACGCCACGGCGTGACGAAAACTTCCATAAACACGGCTAAAGAAACTGCGCGCCGGGGCACATCCCGTCCGGCTCAGCCCAATGCCTTGGCCAACCTCGGCAATCGTGCCTTTTTCAACAGGGGCCGCATCTGCCAATCATGCTCCGACAGCCGCCTGGCCTTGGCCAGAACCTGATCCGCAACATGGGCCATCATATCCGGCTGCGCCTGCCAAATTCCATGCAGAAACCCGTCCGGGTCCAGACGCGAAAGCCCCTCTTCCGCCAGGATCTGACGCGGAAAATCCTTGGCATTCAAGGTACAGATCATATCTGCCGACCCCGCAATCGCCGCAGCAAGCACATGCACGTCATTGCCATCCGGCAACCACAGCCGTGCCTCAAGCGAGGGCGGCCATGCCACCTCCGCGCCCGGCCAATCCACGGCCATCATGGCAATCTCGCCCCGGGCTTGCGCCTCGGCCTCGGGGCCGATCTTGCGGGTCGAACGCGCCCATTCCTCCAGAATGCGGGCCGACCACAACGGGGTAAACGCCCCTTGCCCCGCCGCCCCCAAAAGCATCTCGCGCATCACCGTCGGAAAGATCACACAGGCGTCAAGCAGCACCTTCATAGGCGATAGAACAATGCTTTGAGATACCCCGATTCCGCCAATTGCGGCATCAACGGATGGTCCGGCCCGGCAAAGCCCGTGTGCAGCAACGCGCCCTGCCGCCCGGCGCGGCCGATCCCGCGCATACAGGCCGTGCGAAACGCATTCAGATCCGCCGCATGTGAACAGGAACACAGGCCCAGATACCCGCCGTCCTTCACCAGGGCCGCCGCCAGCCGCGCCACCCGTTCATAGGCCCGCAACCCGGCCTCAAGCGCCGGTTTCGACGGTGCAAAGGCCGGTGGATCACAGATCACCACATCAAATGTCGCGCCCTCAGCGGCCAAGGCCGCAAGGGCATCAAACGCATCCCCCTGCCGGATCACCAGCTGATCCGCCTGCCCCATGGCCGCCGCTCCGTCCTTGGCCAGATCAAGCGCCGGCGCAGACCCATCGACACAGGTCGCCCGACCAGCGCCCGCCGCCAACATCGCCAGACCAAAGCCACCGACATGGGAAAACACGTCCAGAACCTCGGCCCCCGGCGCCACCAGCCGGCTGGCAAAGGAATGGTTCATGCGTTGATCATAAAACAACCCGGTTTTCTGCCCGCCGGTCAGATCGGCCAGATAGGTCGCGCCGTTCATCACCACCGGCAGCGCCGCTTCGGGGGCTGCGCCCACCAGAACAGAAGACAGGTCATCCAGCCCCTCTAGCGACCGGGTGCGCCCAGAGGCGTTCTTCAATACATTTTCCGCCTCGGTCACCACCTGCAACGCGGCCGTCAGCTCGTCCAGCCGCACCTCCAGCCAGGCGGCATTGGGCTGCACCACCAGCGTGTCGCCAAAGCGGTCAATCACCAACCCCGGCAGACCATCCGCCTCGGCATGGACAAGCCGGTAATGTGGCGTGTCAAAAAGCTGCTCCCGCAGGGCCAGCGCCCGGCGCAGTTTCGCTTCGAACCAGGCTTGATCGACCACCTCCGCAGGATCACGCGACAACACCCTGCCGATGATCTTGGAATTCGGATTGGCCGCGACCAGCGCCAGTGGCGTGCGGTCGGCATCCTCCAGCACCGCAAGCGCGCCGGGGGCAATGCCCCGCGTACGCCGGTCGGTCACAACTTCGTTGGCAAAAACCCAAGGCGCGCCATGTCGAATGGCACGGACGTTGGATTTCGGTTTCATGCGGATCACGGGAAGCTCTGTCATGACGCCCTGATAGGGCTTTGCGCCCGCCGGGGAAAGCCCCGATCCACCTCTCGCGCCAAGGCTGACCCTGTGTTACGATCTATGGGGAAACAACTTGATTTCGGGCATCCGCACAGGGTATACGAAAATTAAGTTAGCGCTAACACGTCTCTGGGCGTGATCCATTCCATGCACGCCGACAGGAGCCAGCATGACACTCAACGCCACAATCGCCGATGTCACCGACCGTATCCGCAAACGGTCCGAAACCCGCCGCGCATCCTATCTCGACAAAATGCGCCGCGCCGCCGAGGAAGGCCCGCGCCGGGGTCATTTGACCTGCGGCAACCAGGCCCATGCCTTTGCCGCCAATGCCGATGACAAGGCCGCATTGGCCGAAGGTCGGGTGCCCAATCTCGGGATCATCACGTCTTACAACGACATGTTGTCGGCCCACCAACCGTTTGAGACCTACCCCCAGCGGATCAAATCCGCCGCGCGCCGCGCCGGTGGCACAGCCCAGGTCTCGGGCGGGGTTCCGGCGATGTGTGACGGCGTCACACAGGGCCAGGTCGGCATGGAATTGTCGTTGTTCTCACGCGATGTGATTGCATTGGCCACCGGTGTGTCGCTGTCGCACAATACCTATGACGCCGCTGTTTACCTTGGGGTCTGCGACAAGATCGTGCCGGGGCTGATCATTGCTGCGGCGACATTCGGCTATATTCCCGGCCTGTTCATTCCGGCAGGTCCGATGACATCCGGCATCCCCAACGACCAAAAAGCCAAGGTGCGCCAACAGTTTGCCACCGGCGAAGTCGGTCGCGACAAGCTGATGGAGGCCGAAATGGCCTCCTACCACGGGCCGGGCACCTGTACCTTCTATGGCACCGCCAACACCAACCAGATGCTGATGGAATTCATGGGGCTGCACCTGCCGGGCACCAGTTTCATCAATCCCGGCACCGAGCTGCGCGATGCGCTGACCGATGCCGCGACCGAACGGGCGCTGTCGATCACCGCACTTGGCAATGATTACACCCCGGTCTGTGACGTTCTGGACGAACGGGCCTTTGTGAATGGCATTGTCGGGCTGATGGCGACCGGCGGCTCCACCAACCTTGTGCTGCACCTGCCCGCGATGGCGCGTGCCGCCGGGATTGAATTGACGCTGGAAGATTTCGACGCCATTTCCAACACCGTGCCGCTGATGGCCAAGGTCTATCCCAACGGTCTGGCGGATGTGAACCATTTTCACGCCGCTGGCGGGCTTGGCTTCATGATTGGCGAATTGCTGGATGCGGGCCTTCTGCATGACGACACCGTCACCGTGGCCGGCGGCGGGCTTGCGGCTTATGCCCAGGAACCGAAACTGCGCGATGGCACTTTGGTCTGGGAAGACGGCTCGAAAGAAAGCCAGAACGAAAAGATCCTGCGCCCGGTGGGCCGCGCGTTCCAGCCCACAGGCGGATTGAAACAGATGCATGGCAATCTCGGCCATGGCATGATGAAGGTCTCGGCCGTGGCCCCCGAACGTCATATCGTCGAAGCGCCTTGCCGGGTGTTCCACGATCAGGATTCGGTCAAGGCCGCCTTCAAAGCCGGGGAATTCACCGGCGACACCGTGATCGTCGTACGTTTTCAGGGGCCGAAATCCAACGGCATGCCGGAATTGCACGGGCTGACCCCAACGCTCGCGGTGCTTCAGGACCGGGGCTACAAGGTCGCCCTTGTCACCGATGGCCGCATGTCCGGCGCTTCGGGCAAGGTGCCTTCGGCAATCCATATCAGCCCGGAGGCCGCTGACGGCGGGCCGCTGGCCAAACTCCGCGATGGCGACATTGTGCGGGTCGATGCCACCAACGGCCGGATCGAGGCACTTGTCGATGATTTCGACAGCCGCGAAACCATCACGGCCGATTTGTCCGGCAATGGCCATGGTGTCGGCCGCGAATTGTTCGAAGCCTTCCGCAACAACGTCGGCCTTGCCTCAAACGGGGCGGCAGTGGTTGTGTGATAGCGCTAAATGTGCTTCTTCTGTTTTTAAATACGCATGGCCCGGTGGCAGCAACAATCGCAAGACATCGGGCCAATCCACATTAGAAAGGCCATTTTGACATGACCCCGCAGGAAGCAAGCCTCCAAACCGAAGACCTCTGCCGCCGCGCCCCGGTGGTTCCGGTGCTGGTGATCGAGGACGTCGCCCATGCCCGCCCTCTGGCCGAGGCGCTGATCGCCAGCGGCCTGCCCGCCCTTGAGGTGACTCTGCGCACCCCCGCGGCGCTGGACGCGATCCGCGAAATGGCCAAGGTGCCGGGCGGTATTGTCGGCGCAGGCACGCTGATCACCCCGGACGACGTCAAGGCCGCAAAAGACGCCGGCGCGCTGTTTGGCGTCACACCGGGCTGCACCGATCTGTTGCTGGACGCGGTCGAAGCGGCCGATCTGCCCACCCTGCCCGGGGCCGCCACCACATCCGAGGCGCTGCGGCTTTATGAACGTGGCTATTCGGTGCAGAAGTTCTTTCCAGCCGAGGCCAATGGCGGTGTGCCGGCATTGAAATCCATCGGCGGGCCGCTGCCGCAGATCCGGTTCTGCCCCACCGGCGGCGTGTCGTTGAAAAACGCGGAAAGCTATCTGTCGCTGCCCAACACGCTTTGCGTTGGCGGCAGCTGGGTTGCCCCGCTGTCCATGGTCAATGCCGGCGATTGGGCCGGGATCGAGGCGCTGGCCCGCGAAGCTGCGGCTCTGTCGCGCGGCTGATCCAAGACTTATGTCGATAAATGGGGGTCGATCTGGCAACAGATCGGCCCCCAAATCGTTTAAAGCGGCATCGCTGGAAACGGCATCATCTTTTGCGCGACCGCCAACCGCCTTTGCGACGGGCCTTTTCCGGCGGCGACAGGCCCGCGCGCAGCACTGTGGTCATTGGGTGTTTCGGATTGTCATTGCCGTAGCGGTCCAAAAGCGCATCAATTGCCCCCTGGATCTCTGCATCCACCGCCAAAGCCCAGTCCAGAAAGATCGACCGGCATTCCGCTTCGGTGATGCCGCGCATGCGATAGCTTTCATAGATCAGCCCACGCGGATCAAGTGCGTCACCCTTTTTCATGTCTTGTCCTCCGTTTCCGGCAGGGCGGATGTGATCGCATCATCCGCCGATTGCCGCAGGTCCGCCAATGTCACCACCAGCGTCTCTATCGCGTCGGCGCCAGTTTCCCGCAGCACAAAGGCCGCGCCACCACCGCTGAGGGTGTCGGCGGCCAGCGCCTTGTCGCTGAGCAGACGCGACGCCATCTGTAACCGCCCCTGAAGATCATAGGCCGCGCGCAGATCCCGCGCCCCCGCCGCGGTCAGCACCCCGGCGGTCGCCGCCGCATCCAGTCCCGCCATGGTGCCCGGCGCGGCGCATCCACCGATCAATGCCCCGGCCTGGGCGATCAGTTCAATGTCCAACATCCGGCCCGCGCCGATCTTGGCATCCAGCGCCCCATCGGGCGATTTGGCCGCCGCGATCCGCCTGCGCATCTTTGCCACCTCGCCCAGCACTTCTTCGGCGGGACGTTTGCCCAAAAGCGCCCGGCGCAGGGCTTCGACATCTTCACCCAGCTCCGTCGAACCCGCCACCCGGCGCGCGCGCGTCAGCGCCAGATGTTCCCAGACCCAGGCCTCGTTCTGTTGATAGTTGGAAAAGCTCTGCCAACTGGTCGCAACCGGCCCCTGCGTACCAGAGGGGCGCAGACGCATGTCGACCTCATACAGCCGCCCTTCTGACATGGGTGCGGTCATCGCCGTCACCAGCGCCTGGGTCAGACGCGCGAAATAGGCCCGCGCCGCCAGCGGGCGGCGGCCTTCGGAATAGGCGCCACCATCCGCGTCATAAATCACAATCAGATCAAGATCCGACGAAGACGTCAGCCGCGCCGCGCCCAATGACCCCATGCCCAGCACCACCGCGCCCCGCCCCGGTTGCGGCCCATGTTTGGCGGCAAAATGCGTCACGACCTCGGGCCAGAGCGCAGCAAGATTGGCCTCGGCCAAGGCGCCATATTGCGCGCCTGCCTGTTCGGCATCAATCAGCCCGCGCAGATGATGCACACCGATCCGGAAATGCCATTCCTTGGCCCAACGCCGCGCCGTATCCAATTTGCGCTCATAGTCTTCCTCCTGCCGCAGCAAGGTCGTCAATTCCTCGGTCAGCGCCGCGCCGCCGGGCCATTCAGCAAAGAAATCACCGACAATCACCGCATCAAACACCGATGAATTGCGCGACAGATACCGCGCCAGCACGGGCGACGTGCCCGCAATATCAACCAACAGGTCGATCAGCTGTGGGTTGGCTTCGAACAGCGAAAACAACTGCACCCCCGCTGGCAAGCCCGACAAGAATCCGTCAAACGCATTCAACGCCTCGTCCGGGCGCGCGGTTTCGGCCAAACGGCAGAGGATTTCCGGCCTGATCCGGTTAAAGATTTCCACCGCGCGCGGCTGCGCAACGCCGGATAGCTGCGCCAGCGTTTGGTGATCGTGGAATCAAAATCCGCCTTTGGCTCTGCCGCCGGGCTTTCGGTTGTGTCCGGGGCAAAAAAGCCTTCGGTCCGGTCATGAACCTCGGTCAGACGGGTCATCAACTCGGCCTTCAGCGCGTCAGGCTCCTGCCCCATCATCGCGGCGATCCGGGCCAGCCCCTCGGGCGAATTCGGCAAGGTTTGCGTCTGGGCGTCTGCCACCATCTGCAACCGATGCTCGACCTCGCGGTGAAAGCGGTAATGATCGGTCAGAACCTTGGCCAGCTCGGTCGGAATGCGCTTCTTTTTCGCCAACATGGCCAGCGCGTCGACAGTGCCGCGCAACCGCAGATCGGGATCACGTCCGCCTACAATAAGCTGTTGGGTTTGCGTGAAAAACTCTATCTCGCGGATGCCGCCCCGCCCCAATTTCATATTGTGCCCTGGCAGGGTGATCGGCCCGCCCAGCCCCTTATGCGCGCGGATGCGCAGGCGGATGTCATGGGCGTCCTGAATGGCGGCAAAATCCAGATGTCTGCGCCAGACAAAGGGGCGCAATTCGGCCAGGAACCTCTTGCCCGCGTCAATGTCGCCGGCGCTGGACCGGGCCTTGATATAGGCGGCACGTTCCCAAGTGCGCCCCAGACTTTCGTAATAGCGTTCCGCCGCCTCCATCGTCATGCACACCGGGGTAACCGAAGGATCGGGACGCAGCCGCAGGTCGGTGCGAAAGACATAGCCCTCGCCGGTTTGGTCATTCAACATCGCCGACATTTTGCGTGTCGCACGGATCAGGCTAGCGCGGGCATCATGGTAATCATCACGGTCAAACTGCGTTTCATCGAACAGGCAGATCAGATCAATATCGGAAGAGTAGTTCAGCTCGCCTGCGCCCATCTTGCCCATCGCAAGCGCCACCAGGCCACCGCCGGTTGCGGCATCTTCTTCGGTCTTGCCGGGCAATTTGCCCCGACGGATTTCATGGCCAACGCAGGTCTGGATCGCCAGATGCACCGCCAGATCGGCAAAATCGCTAAGCGTGCCAGTCACCTCTTCCAGCGACCAGACACCGGCCAGATCGGCCAGCCCCGCCAACAGCGCCACCCGGCGTTTGCCCATCCGCAACGCCGAGGCCATTTGGTCCGGCGCAACGGTCTTTAGCTCTGAAAACAGGGTTTTGATTGCCGCCTCTGGATCGTCAAATGTGGTCGGCAACCAATCGCGCTCTTTCTCGGCCAGCAGTTTCAGGTAGGGGCTGCACCCGCCCGCGCCCTCCAATACCGCGGCAATCTCGCCAGAGAGGTCCGGGAAAAGGGCAAGGGTTTCCCGGCCTCGGTCGGGTTCAAAGGGGCGTGGCAGGCGGGTGATACGATTGGCAAATGTCATATCCTGATCTGCGCATGTGGCTGTGCAAGGGTCAAGTGGCGTCCAGAGGCCGCACAGGCCTTCCACCCGGAAAGATGCGTCTTTGGATGCCGGCAAAGGCCCGCTTGACCTTTGCCCGACTGCCGGGTTCGTTGGCAGAAAACCCAAAGGACCGACATGAGCAAATCATTGAAACGCGTGGCGCGGGCGCTGGACACCGCGGGCATTGACACCGAAATCGTCGAAGTGGGCGCCGCGCGCACGGCACAGGATGCGGCGGATGCGGTCGGCTGCCAT
The DNA here is from genome assembly GCF_055808435.1 of Marinovum sp. J2-8. NCBI lineage: Bacteria > Pseudomonadati > Pseudomonadota > Alphaproteobacteria > Rhodobacterales > Roseobacteraceae > Marinovum > Marinovum sp. J2-8. The sequence goes on from NZ_JBVVRZ010000005.1 coordinate 22,556, forward strand.
ATCGACCAGATCGCCAAATCCATCATTTTCCGGGGCGACACCAGCGGCACAGCAATCCTGTTCCTGACCGCCGGCGGCAATCAGGTGGATGTCGCCAAAGCCAGCCACCTCGCGGCAGAGCCATTGGGCAAGGCCGATGCAGCCCTGATCCGGGCGCAGACCGGCTTTGCCATTGGGGGCGTCGCGCCGCTTGGCCATTTGAACCCGATCCGGGCCTTCATGGACGCGCGATTGCTGGAATTTGACATGATCTGGGCCGCAGGCGGCACCCCCCGCCATGTTTTCTCCATGCGGTCAGCGGATCTTTTGACCGTGACAGGATCGCAAGTATCTGATTTTACTGTATTAACAAAATAAATGTAATAAACATTCACATTGAGGCTTGTAAAGAGACCGGCGATTGCTCATCTGTTGTGATGTGAAGAGCATTCACATTAACCGCCAACAACGGAGAGCCTAAATGACAACCGCCGCAACTGATATTCCCGTCACCCGATCGAACCAGAGCTGGTTCGCGCGGTCCGAGGCCTGGCTCGACAGCAAGGGCAAAGGTGCCTGGATTGCTGCGATGGTCCTCGGCTTTATCTTCTTCTGGCCTGTCGGCCTCGCCCTTCTTGCCTATATGATCTGGAGCAAACGCATGTTTGGAAAATGCAGCAAATCGCAACGCCACGGCCGTCACGCGGCCCGGTGGAACGCCATGAAACCTTCGGGCAACACCGCTTTTGATGCCTATAAGGAAGACACGCTGCGCCGGCTTCAGGAAGAGCAAGAAAACTTTGAAGCCTTTCTTGAGCGTCTGCGGGCCGCGAAAGACAAATCCGAGTTCGACCAATTCATGGACGAACGGGCCGATGAAGCAAGCCGTACCCGCCAGGAGCTGCAAGAACCTGAACGCCGCCAGGACGCCTGACCATCGGCGTCTGCGACCCTCACAACTTTGGCAGGCCCCGACACACGGGGCCGCCTTTTTCCAACGGAGAACCTGATGCATACCGCCGCCCTGCCCGATCCGCAGTACCAGCCGGAATTTTATGCCGACATTAGCCCGAAACGCCTGATGGCCTGGTTGATTGATGTTGGCATGATCTTGGGCATGACCCTGTTGATCCTGCCGTTCACGGCCTTTATCGGATTGTTTTTTCTACCTTTTCTCTATGCGTCTATCGGATTTGTCTATCGTGTTCTGACCATTGCCGGATCTTCGGGCACATTGGGAATGCGGGTGATGTCGGTCGAATTGCGCACCGCATCCGGCAACCGCATGGACATCGGCAGCGCGTTCCTGCACACGCTGGGCTATTACCTCAGCTTCGGGATGGCGCTGGCACAGCTGGCTTCGGTTGTGCTGATGCTGACCTCGGAACGCGGTCAATCCCTGACCGATATGGTGCTGGGCACCGTAATGTTGAACCGCCGGATCTAAGCCCCCATCGCAATCGAAGCGAAACGCGACATATTGCACCACTTCACCGCCGCCAAAGCCAACCGCTTGGCGGCGGTCGGATTCATTGTTATTCTTTGGGAATTCAAGGAATGACCCAATGCGCCATACTCTGCCCCTTGCGCCGCAATTTTATGTAACGGCCCCGCAACCCTGCCCCTATCTTGAGGGCCGGATGGAGCGGAAATTGTTCACTGCATTGCAGGGGGAATCTGCTGGCCGGTTAAACGATTCCCTTTCGAAACAAGGGTTTCGCCGATCACAGAACGTGTTGTATCGCCCGTCATGTACCGATTGCAATGCCTGTATGTCGGCCCGGATTTCGGTGGCTGATTTCGAATTCAGCAAAAGCCAGAAACGCACGATGCGCCGCAATGCCCATTTGAAACGGCGCGCGACGTCACCCTGGGCGACCGATGAACAATACGAATTGTTTCGAATTATCTGGAAAACCGCCATGCAGCCGGCGGAATGGCGGATATGGATGTCTTTGAATTCGCCGCCATGATCGAAGAAACCCCGATCCGGTCGCGCGTGGTGGAATACGATGACCGCGCCAGCGGCGAATTGACGGCGGTCTGTCTGACGGATGTCTTGGATGACGGGTTGAGCATGGTCTATTCCTTCTACAAACCCGATCTGCACCGCCAGAGCCTTGGCACCTATATGATCCTTGATCATATCGACATCGCGCGCGAGGCCGGCCTGCCCTATGTCTATCTCGGCTATTGGGTGCCGGGATCACCCAAGATGGGATACAAGGCGAAATTCGCCGGGCTTGAGGTCTATAGCCGCGGGATCTGGCAGAAGATGAACAATCCCGACGGATTTTCGCCAGACGATCACCCGCTTTCGACCGATCCAATTGCCGAACAAGTGGCCAATATTTCCTTGCCGGATCTTGGGCCGCGCGGGCGATGAGCCGCCATATCTGTTTGGTGGCGCTGGTTGTGCCGGATTATGATGCCGCCATTTCGTTTTACGTTGATGCGGTCGGGTTCGACCTGCTCGAAGACAGTGATTTGGGGGGTGGCAAACGTTGGGTTCGGATTGCCCCCAAGGGCGCGCAGACCGCAATTCTTCTGGCCCGCGCGGTCGATGACCAGCAACAGGCCGCCGTGGGCAACCAGACCGGCGGTCGTGTGGGATTTTTTCTGCAAACCGATGATTTCGCGGCCGATCATACACGGATGACCCGCGCCGGTGTGACATTCGAAGAGCCGCCCCGCGATGAACCCTATGGCCGGGTTGCAGTGTGGCGCGACCCCTTTGGCAATCGCTGGGATCTGATTCAGTTCACATGAATGCGAAACTCACCCCCCAGAACGCAAAAGGCCGGGCAATTGCCCGGCCTTTCGTTTGTGTGTTGTCGCCCATCAGTTCGGGATCAGATCCGGTACAATTGTGACGATAGAGGGGAAGAACCACAGCAGCGCCAGCCCCGCGACCTGGATCAGCACAAAGGGGATCACGCCGCGATAGATGTGGCCAGTTGTGACCTCTTTTGGCGCCACGCCCCGCAGATAGAACAGCGCAAAGCCAAAGGGCGGTGTCAGGAACGAGGTCTGAAGGTTGACCGCGATCATGATCGTGACCCATTTCGGATCGAAGGTGCCGCCGTAGATCACCGGCCCGACAATCGGGATCACGATGTAAATGATCTCGAGGAAGTCGAGCACAAAGCCCAGCACGAACAACACCAGCATCACGATCAGGAAGACTTTGAATTCATTATCAAAGCTCTGAAGGAAGGTCTGGATGTAATGTTCGCCCCCAAAAGAGATCACCACAAGGTTCAGCAGCTGCGAGCCGATCAGGATGGTGAACACCATCGAGGTCACCTTGGCCGTTTCGCGCACCACCGGGGTCAGGACACCGCCGGAAAACAGCACCCAAAGCGCATAGAACAACCCGAAGATCGAGAACAGATAAGCGGCCTGTGCGACAAGGAAGGCAATCCAGCTTTCGATGGCGACATCGGCCAACCCGACCCGCAGATCGAAATTCACCCCGACGAGGATCATGATCACCACGGCAAAGGTCGTGTTCAGGATCATCTTGCCCGATTTGTTGTCATCCGCCAGCTTGCGATAGGCCGCCAGCATGATGGCACCACCCGCCCCCAGCGCCGCCGCCGGTGTCGGATTGGTGATCCCACCCAGGATCGAGCCAAGCACCGCAACGATCAGCACCAGCGGTGGAAAGACCACGCGCAGCAGCTCATTCTGGGACAGGATGCCCGATGCATAGCGGACACCGTAAAGTGCCATCAACAGCGGGATCAGGATGACAAGGAAGGTAAAGCCGGACGAGCTGAGCGGATTGATCAACAAAGCATCCGCCAGCAGTGCCAGCACAACCCCCGCCCCGCCAATCAACAATGGCAGCGGGTTTGCCGTCGGCGACACGCCGCGCGCCGTGGTCAGCACCAGCGCCAGCATCAAGAAGCTGATGGCGATACCGGTGCCAATGGGGGCTGCGGTTGCCAGCTTGTCCTGAAGTGCCGCGGCGCGTTCGTCTTCGTTCAACGCACGTGCCTCGGTCACGCCGCCGGCCTCGTCGATTGTCTGTTGTTCAGCGACCGCAGTATCCCAGGCCTCTTGCCCATGCAGGTCGATCATCGCAACCTTACAATCTTCGCTGACGTTGGTGCGCAGGCTTGCGGTTTGTCCCGCGTCAGAGAAGCTGTCGACGATCACGTTCTGGGTGCCGATGACATTCAACTGACCCAGGCCGATCATGGCCACGATCAACAGAACAGGCACACCCAGGAACCATGTCAGTGCCTCGTTGCGGGTCACAACCTCGCCGGTGCTGTCGTCAAGTTCGACCGCCGGCGCCTTGGACGGATTGAACATCGCAAAGCCAAAGGCATAAAGCCCATACAGCACGGCCAACATGATGCCGGGCAACAAGGCCGCCTGAAACAGCGTGCCAACCGACACAACCGCCGGTTCACCAAGGAAGGTCAAGGCGTCGGAACAGCCCGCAAGATTTGCGCGTTCTTCCTGAGCGGCGGAATAGAGATCGCCAGCCAAAGTGCCCAACAAGACGATCACAATCGACGGTGGAATGATCTGGCCCAAAGTGCCCGATGCAGCAATCACACCGGTGGCGAGTTGCGGCGAATACCCTGCCTTCAACATTGTGGGCAGTGACAACAGGCCCATGGTCACCACGGTGGCGCCAACGATGCCGGTCGAAGCAGCAAGAAACGCGCCGACGACCACAACCGAAACCGCCAAACCACCGGGCAGCGGGCCAAACACCCGCGACATGGTGGTCAACAGATCATTGGCGATTTTTGACCGTTCCAGCGTGATGCCCATCAGAACGAACATCACCACCGCGAGCAAGGTCTCGATTGATTGCCCCGCCAGAACCCGTTCGTTCATCCGGTTGACCACAAAGGAAATATTGCGGTCCATCGCGGTTTCCCAGCCCTGCGGGAACACCGGTTCGGCGTATCGTGGAAGATCGGGAAAGCGGAATTTGCTTATGGCATCAGGTCTGACGCCCTCGCGGATAAGATCCGCATACATGGCTGAACTGGTGTCAATTGCCTGGTGGATCAACAGCCCCGCGCTGTCCAGCGCGGCAATGATCGCAAAGGAAATGATCCCCGCGCCACCAATGGCAAAGGCCACTGGAAATCCCGAGAGAATGCCCCCGAAAAGGCACATGAAGACGATGATCAGGCCGATCTCGACGCCATCAAGTCCGAATAACATGTCGCGCGCCCCTTAGTGCTTTTCTTCGATTGCGTGCACAAGCTCGGCTTCTTCGCTGCCAAGTTTGTCACGGTCGAGGTATTTGTGTTCCGATGCTTCGCCTTCGCGGAACTCCAGATAGGAGCGGCAGAAGAAAGCCCAGGAATGAATGAAGACAAGGCCGGCGTAGGCCACCAAAAGCACCTTGAACAGGAAGTAGGCGTCAAAACCATTCGGCGAAAAGCCGATTGTTTCCACATTCCAGCGCAGCGCGCGTGCCTTGGTGATCAACCGGTCCAGCGTGTCACTGGCCGAGGGTTTCGGCACAACCAGATGCCGCCACAGGAAGAACCAACCATACATCCAGGTCAGCACCGCCGCAGGCAACATGAAGATCATGCTGCCGCACATGTCGATAATGCGTTTGGTCCGGAAGGACACCGCAGAATACACCAGATCAACCCGCACATGTCCGCCCTGCACAAATGTATAGGTGGCGCAAAGTGCGACGATCATCGCGTTATAGAGTTTCAGCTCCTCGGCCCACCAGCTGACATCCCGCGACAGGACGCTGCCAAACCCGAGCGAAATCTCTGCCGCAGCAAAAATCCGCTGCATGAAGACAATGACGATCTGTTGCAGCACCATAAGCAGGCCAGCCCAGGCAAAGAAGCGGCCAATCGCATTGGCGAACCCTTCCAACACGCGGGTCACGCCCCACATGAACTGGTTGTTCCAGATGCCAAAAGCAATGATGACTAGAAAGACCGTAAAAGCGGCAAAGAAAAACTCGATTGAGCCGCCGTAGTAGATAAAGCGCATAAGCGCCTGTTTATCCTCGGTTGTTTCAAGCCCGTCGACCCAGCCCAACCAAACCCCAGGCTGCACAATCGCCAGCCCCAGGTTGTAGAAAGCCAGCGCAATGTTCTGGAAAAACCAGACAAGACCGTCCAGCATCCTTTCCCCCTTCGATATTCCCGCCGGGCAGTTGCCCGATACATCAAAGCCCCCGGCACTCTGTGCCGGAGACTTCTATTTATTGGTTTGACAGGGACTTAGCCCAGAACACGGGTCCGCTGACGCGCGAATGCGTTGATCGACTTGTCGATCCAACCATTCGAGGCCTGCATGGAGGTGTTGGCGCTTTCACGGATTTTGACGAAGAGTTCGTCATCCATGTATTCGTCCAGCGTGTCGCTGGCCGCCTGGCCAAAGGCATCCCAGACGCTGTCAGGGAATTCCAGAACCTTGACGCCCGATGCTTGCAGACGCTGAAGCGCGGCACCGTTGTTGGTCAGGAACTGCGACAGGTTCCAGGCATGTGCCTCGGCCGACGCGATCTCGATGATCTTCTGGTGCGCGGGCGACAGGCTGTCGAACACGTCCCGGTTGGTCGCCAGCGACAGTGTCGCTGCGGGTTCGTGGAAACCGGCGGTGTAGTAGAATTTGGTGATTTCCTGGAAACCGGCCTTTTCGTCCGCCCAGGGACCAATCCACTCGGTGCCGTCAATCGCACCAGAGGCCAGCGCCTGATACACTTCTGCGCCGGGAAGGTTCTGGATCGATGCACCCAGTTTGCCAAGCGCCTGACCGCCCATGCCGGGCATACGGAATTTCAGACCCTGGAAATCTTCCGGGCTGGAAATTTCCTTGTTGAACCAACCGCCCGCCTGGGCGCCGGTGTCGCCCGCGAGGAAGGATTTCAGACCAAAGATTTCGCCAAGCTCGTCATGCAGCGCCTTGCCGCCGTCCTGGTAGTACCAGTTGGCCGCTTCCTGCGAGGTCATGCCAAATGGCACCGCGGTAAAGAACTGATAGCCCGGGTGTTGGCCGGTGAAATAATAGTCGGCACCATGATACATGTCAGCCTGGCCCGCGGTGACGGCGTCAAACACCTCAAACGCGCCAACCAGTTCGCCGGCGGCTTTCAGGTCGATGGTCAAATCGCCACCGGTCATAGCTGTGATCGTGTCGGCGCAACGCTGTGCCGCGTCATGTACCCCCGCGAGGCCACGGCCCCAGGTTGTCACCAATGTCAGGGTCCGCTTGCCCTGTGCATATGCCGGGGCCGCAAGGCCGGTCGCTGCGGCAGCCGAGCCGCCAAAAGCCGAAGTTTTCAGAAAAGAACGACGATCCATTAAATGGTCCTCCCATGTCGTTGTGCCCGTCCCTGCCCCTTGCTCATCTCGAATGCAGGTGCGGGCGGATCGTTTGCAACGGGTTGACCCTAGCGGTTGCTGTACGATGTGGAAATACCAACAAACACGTAGTCGACCACGGTTTGGGCGAATATTTTTGTCCAATTGTTGTCCGAACCACCATTTTGACCGGGCAACCCTAGGCAAGCCCCCCGGATTGGCGTATCGAATCATCCATGTTTCGCAGGCTCATCATTTTTCGGCTCAGCTATGGGCAAAAGCTGTTCCTGATTGCGACGGTGCCTTTGGTGTTGGCGGCGGCGGCGATTGCGGTTTTGGTTGCTGCGCAGTCGCGGCAACTGGCCGACCGCGAGATCGCCGCGCTGGAGGTCCAGTTGATCGAAGCCAAGAAAGAAGAGCTGAAAAACTATATCTCCATCGCCCGCACCGCATTTGTGAATATCTATGGTCGCGCCGCACCAGAGGACGCCGCCGCCAAGCTGGAGGTGACCCGCATTCTGGCATCAATGCTGTATGGTCAGGACGGCTATTTCTTTGTCTATGATTATGACGGCAACAATCTGGTTGCGCCGCGCCAAACCTATTTGATCAATCGCAATTGGTCGGGGCTGACGGATCTGAACGGCACGCCAATCACCGATGAGCTGATCCGCATTGCGCGCTCTGGTGGCGGTTATCACAGTTTTGACTGGCCCAAACCATCGACCCGCGAAACCGCGCGCATGGTGACCTATTCCATCGGGTTGCAGGATTGGCGCTGGGTTGTCGGCACCGGCGTCTTTATCGACGACGTTCTCGAAACCGTGGCTCTGGCCCGGGCCGAAGTCGAGGCACGCATTCGTGCGACCTTTCTCTATATCGGGGGAATCACGCTGGCCGCGCTTCTGGTGGTTTACCTTTGGGGCATCCTGCTGAACATCCGCGAACGGCGGCTGGCAGATGCCAAGTTGAAGGCCCTGACCCAGCGGGTTCTGGACGCCCAGGAGGAAGAGCGCGGTCGCATCGCACGCGAATTGCATGACGGCATCAGCCAGATTCTGGTGGCCATCCGCTATGCGCTGGATATTACCAAACGGCGGCTGGACAAGGGGGACACCCGCGCCGGTGAAACCCTGGACAAGGGTATCGACACCCTGGCCGGCGCCATTCAGGAGGTCCGCCGCATCAGCCGCGATCTGCGCCCCGGCGCGCTGGACGATCTTGGCCTTGGGGCCTTGCGCACATTGGTCGAAGATTTCGGCATTCGCACCGGGATGGAAACCTATTTCGAAACCGTCCCCTTCCGCAACCGATTGGAAACCAACGCCAAAATAGCGCTTTACCGGATCGCACAAGAGGCGCTGACCAATGTGGAACGCCATTCCGACGCGACCGAGCTGGCGGTGGATGTGCGCGGCCATAAACATGGTGCGACCTTAAGGATAAGTGACAATGGCCGCGGATTTGCCCCTAACGACAATCTGAGCGGCGCCGGGCTGGGCCTGCGCAATATGGCAGAGCGGGTGGAACAGCTGGGCGGTACGCTGCGGGTGCTCAGCGCCAAGGGCAGCGGTACGGTGATCGAGGTCGAAGTGCCCCTGACCCAGATGCTGCCCGCCGAAGCCCGCGGGGACGGCGCGCCAAACGACGCACCGGACGACGACAAGGAAAGGAAAGCGAGCGCATGAACACAACCATCAAAGTGGTGATTGTTGATGATCATCCAATGGTCGCCGAAGGGATCGAAGCGATCCTGGAGAGCTATGATGACATCAAGGTTGTGGCGACCCTGTCGAACGGCCGCGAGATCGTGGAACAGGCGGCGACGCTGATGCCGGATGTGATCCTTCTGGATCTGAACATGCCCGGTGTGGGCGGGTTGACCGCAACTGAAATGCTGTTGGAACAGCGCCCCGACACCAAAATCCTGATCCTATCGATGCATGACAGCCCGGAATATATCTCCACCGCTCTGGGGCACGGTGCCATGGGCTATGTGTTGAAGGACGTGCCGACGGATGAAATCAAACATGCGATTGACGTGGTGAATTCGGGCGAACGCTATCTTTGCACCGGGGCGCGCGGATCGCTGGCGCCGACGCCGGGCCGGGACCAGCTGACCAACCGCGAACAGACCATCCTGTTGCAACTGGCGCAGGGCAAATCAAACAAGGATGTGGCCATTCAATTGGACATCTCGGTGCGCACCGTCGAAACCCACCGCAAGAACATCAAACGCAAGCTTGGCATCGCCTCGACCGCCGGTTTGACACGTTATGCGCTGGAACATGGGGTGCTACAGGGTACGGGCGTGGATTTGTGACCGCGCCGTTTTCGCAGCCATTCGCCCCGCTTTACGGTAGGAAATTTCCAAAAACCGCCGCCCTCCGCAACTTTTGCAAAGAAAACCGGTCAAACAGTGGTTGACGCCCCAATTCACCTCACCTAGTGTCGCGGCCACGCATGAAGAAGGATTCACTTCAATGACACAACTAGTGGTCGTCGTAAGAAAATGGCGCATGGGCCGGTAACGGACACCCTGAACGGTACCCCATGCGCCCCCGAAACTTCGGGGGCTTTTTTTATGCGTAATGAAAATATGACGTCTTGATCGGAGCAACAAAATGACACGTCAGATGACCGGAGCAAAAATGGTGGTTCAAGCCCTGAAGGATCAGGGTGTGGACACGGTATTCGGATATCCCGGCGGTGCTGTGCTACCGATTTATGACGAGGTCTTTCAACAGAACGAGATCCGCCATATTTTGGTGCGCCATGAACAAGGTGCGGTGCATGCCGCCGAAGGCTATGCCCGGTCGACCGGCAAGCCGGGTGTTGTTCTTGTGACCTCGGGCCCCGGTGCGACCAATGCGGTGACCGGGTTGACCGATGCGCTGATGGATTCCATCCCACTGGTGGTTCTGACCGGCCAGGTGCCAACCTTCATGATCGGCTCTGATGCCTTTCAGGAGGCCGATACCGTTGGCATCACCCGCCCCTGCACGAAAATGAACTGGCTGGTGAAGGACACCAACGAACTGGCCTCGACCATCCACGAAGGATTCCATGTCGCCACCAAGGGCCGCCCCGGTCCGGTGCTGATCGACATCCCCAAGGATGTGCAATTCGCCAGCGGCACATATGTTGCGCCCGCCAAGGCCGATCTGGGCCATTATCAGCCGCGCGTCAAAGGTGACATGGAGACCATCACCGAATTGGTCGAGGCACTGGAAACCGCGGAACGCCCGGTGTTTTACACCGGCGGTGGCGTGATCAATTCCGGGGCCGCGGCCAGCCAGCTTTTGCGCGAACTGGTCGAAGCGACCGGCATTCCGATCACCTCGACCTTGATGGGTCTGGGCGCCTATCCCGCCAGCGGGCGGCATTGGCTGGGCATGTTGGGCATGCATGGTCTCTACGAAGCCAATCTTGCGATGCATGGCTGTGATCTGATGATCAACGTCGGCGCCCGGTTCGACGACCGGATCACCGGGCGGCTGGACGCGTTTTCGCCCAACAGCCGCAAGGCGCATATTGATATCGACCCTTCGTCCATCAACAAGGTGATCCGGGTCGACATGCCGATCGTGGGTGACGTCGCCCATGTGCTGGAAGACATTCTGAAAGTCTGGAAAGCCCGTGGTCGCAAGGTGAACCGCGAGGGGCTTCAGAAATGGTGGGCGCAGATCGAGGATTGGCGCACAACGGATTGTCTGAAATTCAAACAATCCGGTCCCAACATCAAACCGCAATATGCGTTGCACAGGTTGGAAGAACTGACCAAGGGCCATGACCGCTATATCACCACCGAAGTGGGCCAACACCAGATGTGGGCGGCGCAATACCTTGGGTTCGAAGACCCCAATCGCTGGATGACCTCTGGTGGGCTTGGCACCATGGGATATGGCTTTCCGGCATCCATCGGGGCCCAGGTCGCCCACCCCGACGCGTTGGTGATCAATGTCGCAGGCGAGGCCAGCTGGCTGATGAATATGCAGGAAATGGGCACTGCGATGCAATTCAACCTGCCGGTAAAGCAATTTATCCTGAACAATGAACGTTTGGGCATGGTGCGCCAATGGCAGGAATTGCTGCACGGCGAGCGGTATTCGCATTCCTGGTCCAAATCCCTGCCCGATTTCGTCAAATTGGCCGAAGCCTTTGGCGCCAAGGGGATTCAGGTCTCTGATCCGGCCGATCTGGATGATGCGATCATGGAAATGATCAATTACGACGGGCCGGTGATTTTCGATTGCCTGGTCGAGAAACACGAAAACTGTTTCCCGATGATCCCCTCGGGCGAGCCGCATAACAAGATGCTGCTTGGCGCGGCATCGACCAAAGACGCGATTGGCACCAAAGGCGCGGTGATGGTGTGAGACATGAGCGGTGCGCCGGATCGGCGCACCCCACCCCAACCCTCTGTTGGGTGCGCATTGCCCGCGCACCGTCTTAAAAGGAAATCGCAATGTCTGCGCTAAAAATCAAAAAAGGTTCCAACAAACATTCCGCATACAACCTGCGGCCGAATTTTTCCGATGTGCAGGAACGCCATACGCTTGCGGCCATCGTTGACAATGAACCGGGCGTGCTGGCGCGGGTCATCGGTCTGTTTTCCGGTCGCGGTTACAACATCGAAAGCCTGACCGTGGCCGAGGTTGACCATACCGGCCATCTGTCGCGCATCACCGTCGTCACCACCGGCACGCCGCAAGTGATCGAACAGATCAAGGCACAGCTGGGGCGGATTGTCCCGGTGCATCGGGTGCATGATCTGACTGTCGAGGGGCCATCGGTCGAACGCGAATTGGCGCTGATCAAGGTCACCGGCAAGGGTGATGACCGGGTCGAGGCGCTGCGGCTGGCTGATGTGTTTCGCGCCCATGTGGTGGACAGCACGCTGGAAAGCTTTGTGTTTCAGATCACCGGCGCACCGGACAAGATTGATGCGTTTGCCGAATTGATGCGTCCGTTGGGATTGGTCGAAGTGGCGCGCACCGGCGTCGCCGCCATCAGCCGCGGACCGGAATAAACACAACCGGCCTCCCGCCGGTTTCACGAACACCAAAACCGCCGCCAAAGCACATGCCTTGGCGGCGGTTTTCGTTCCTGACCCCGACCCGTAAAGCGATCGGCGATCATCCGTTGAAACTGCGCCTGATCAAACTGCGCCAGACATGAGTGTGCCCGACTGGATTGGACCTGACTAGAATAGGCCTGAAATAGACCTGACTAGATTGGACCTGACTGAATAAAACCTAACAGAAATGGACCCGACCAGATTGAGCCAGTCGAAACTGGCCCAATCAAATTGGCCTAGGCAATAACGTGTTTCCCCGAAGTGCGCGGCGTGGCCCAATCACGGGTGCGCGGGAATTGTACGATATTTGTGGCCCATCCATCGGTCCGCGTGCCATCGCGGCGGGTGGCATCATCGATATTGGCGCAATTGCCCAATTGGCGGGCAAGTTCCGGGGCATGATCCTCGACCAATAGAACGGGGTTTGTAACCCGCCGGAACTGACGCTCTTCGCGCAGTTCGAATTCTATTAGATCACCTGCATCCAGCGCAACGCCGGACATGGCGCTGTCTTCTGGCTCGACATAATAGGCAAGGCTACCCTGGTCTTCGCACCAGATCACCGCTTTCTGATCGTCAGGATTGCTCCACAGAACGACTCCGCACATGCGTCTGAGTGACATTTGTTCAACCTTTATTTCGTCCCGTCCTGTTAAATGTGGCACAAATTTCGCCCTTGCGAATGCACCTTGAACGCCTGTCGGGCTTGTAATTTGTGCCAGTCTGGGTCAAATCTGTAGCTAATGAGCGTCGGATGACGTGAAACAGCATCAAACATGCGTCAGAACGACCAAGTTCGTGAGTTGATTGAACGTTTCGCGCCTGAAATGACCAAAGAAGACGGAGTGCGAAACAAAGTGCCGAAAACTGTCACATCTAATTCCGGCTCATCCGCCTCTCCTGCGGACCTGCGCGCCATGTTTGGTGCGAATCTCAAACATCTGTGTCGTAATGCAAAGTCGATTTCGGCCCTCTGCCGGGATCTCGGGATCAACCGAACGCAATTCAACCGGTATCTCAGCGGCGAAAGCTTTCCGCGCCCCGACGTTTTGCATCGGATCTGCGCCTTCTTTGACGTTGATGCGCGCATATTATTGGAACCGGTTGAAGAAATAGCAACAACTTCGGGATTTGTGATGCATCACCCGGAACTCGCAGGGTTCCTGGGGCCGGACGTGACGCAAATTCCACAAGAGCTTTTGCCTGATGGATTTTATCGTTTCATCCGGCGCTCGTTCATGGATCAGCAAAAATTTGTCGAGGCGCTGGTCTATGTCTATCGGCTTGGCGATTTCTGTTTCATCCGTGGCCATGAGGCCCGCGAGGCCATGACCCGCGTCGGCCTGCCCGAAAGCCCGCGCACCCGTGAATTCGGCGGCTTCTTTTTCCGTCAGGAACGCGGTGTGGCGGCGATGGTGGCACGGCGCGGCGCAACAACAGGGTCGTTCACCTTTTTGCACCGGGTGCCGTCGGTCAAAAACAACACCTGGACCGGATATACCGCCCGCATCACCCACGAGAGTGAGAACAGCTATCGCATGACCCGCATCGTCTGGGAACATCTGGGGCGCGGCATGGGCGCGGCGCTCAAGGTGGGGCGCAACGCCGGATTTCGCGGCTATGGCCAATTGTCGGAAAGCGATCAGGCGCTGCTCAGACCGGACAAGCCGTTTTCCTGATCTGTGCCGGGGTCTTTGCCCCATATGACCCCGCAGAAAGGCGGGTGCAGGAAGGCATGGAATGTGCAGGCCGCGATGGCCGCAGTTACCCCTGTGGTTACCCCTCTTGCGCGTCCGCCAGAAGCACCTTGGAGACCGGGACAAGCGTCACCCGGCTGGCCCGGTCCTGTAGCCCCCAAATCAGCAGCGCCGAAATGGTTTCTGCCCGCAGCCGTCCCAACATGATAACCGCGCCTTCCTGTCCGGCCTTGAACGCCGCCTGATCGAGAAACCGGCGGATCACGGTGGCGGTCTGGCCGTTGCTGTCAAAATCGCGGAACAGCGTGGCAGACGGCACACCGGCCCGCGCCGCCAGCGCCTGACCGGTGTTCAACCCTTTGGGATAAAGAACAAGCCCGTGGCCGGTGTCGGCCAGAATGCGCGCCACCTGTTCAGATGTGCCGCGGTTTTCCTGCAACCCGCTGTTGCCGCCTTCCAGCACGCCGACCGCCTCGGGCACCAGATCCAGCGCACTGGCCAGGGTCACTTCGGCATCCTGGGCCTGGGCCCCCGGCGGCAGATCCGCCAGCGCCATGACCTCGAACCCGGCATCACGATAGCTGCGCATGGCTGCCGCCGCCCCCGACCAGCCGGTATCGACCGCAAAGGTGATCGGATAGGGGAAGCTTTCCAGCGCCTCCAGCCCCAGCGGGGTCTTGCCATCGTCAATCAGGATGATCGACATCATCGGTTTGTCCGGCGCGACATCCATGTCGACGGCAAAGGCCTCGATCGGGCGTTGGGTGGCCTGCGATGTGTCCGGGTTTGTATCAGAGCCTTGCTCTGCCGTGGCATCCGACCCGCCCAGCGTGGGCAGCCGCCCGGTGCGCACCGTCGGGGCAAGGTTGCCCAATGTGCCAACCGGGGTGCCAACCGATGGGCGATCCTCGCCCCGATCGACCGGGTCGCGATCAATCAATGCGGTCACAAGCGGGCGGCGCGGAGTTTCCTCTTCGCGCGGGATTTCCACGTCACCTAGGGTTTCCCCGTCGCGTGGTGTTTCCCCGTCGCCTGAGGTTTCAAGGTCACGCAGAGTTTCAGTGTTGGGCGAGGTTTCAGTGTCGGGCGGGGTTTCAGTGACGCGCAGGGGGGCAGGTTCGCGCGACGCGGAGTCTGGCAGAACGGAGCCCGGCAAAACAATGTCCGGCAATATGCCGGGTTGCATCACCGACGGCGATCGGGGCGGTTCGACGCTTTGCGGCGTCATGACCTCGGTTGTGACAACCGGGGGGATGTCCGCCACGATTTCCGGCTCTGGCGTCACCTGGATCGGCGCGGCGACCACCTCGGGCGGGGCGGCCGTTTCGCCGCTGGTCACCGCTGGGTCCGCCGCATCTTCCGCCAGAACTGGGTCTGCCTCTTCGGAATCTGCTGTCGCAGGCAGGTCAACCACGGGGCTTTCGGCCTCGGGCGCTTCTACCTCGGCATCGGCCACCGGTGCCGCGCTCCCAAGACGCGGTGCAACCTCTTCGACCAACGGCGCGGGAGGCTGCGCAGGATTGCTGGAAATTGACAATTCATCCGCCGCCGGCAGATCCGGCTGCACAACATCGCCCCCCAGCGTGATCGGATTTTCCCCGGCGGTCAGACCCGCCCCGGCGCGATCCGGGGGCTCCAGATCCGGTGCAGCATTCAACGCCACCGCACCGCCGGTTTCCGGCAAACCTGTGCTAGCGGTATCGGCCACCGCGACATCATCAACGTCGTTTTCCGGTTCCGGGATGCCCGGCGACGGGGTCTGGGGCGACGCATCATCGCCCTGCTCCGCCAGCGGCACAGATCGCGGCAGCGCATCCGGCTCATTGGCCGGTGGTGCCGCGGGCGTGTCCGTCGTTGCCGCAGTGACCTCTGGCTTTGGGGCCACAACCGGGCCCGTCAGAACGGACAATGTGCCCGCCCCAAGACCGGCCACCACAACACCCCAAAGTGCCCCTGCGAAAAAACCCTGTGCCATGTGCCCACTCCTCACCAAACGGGATCGGGACTCTTTTGGTCCGGGCCCGCGCCGATGTCCTGCCTGTCGATGTTCCTGCCCGTCCACCCCTTGACGATCCGGGCCAAGCCTGAACATGTATACCCCGATCTCTATACCCCGGTGAAGGCCTCGGCCTCCAGCCCATAACGGCAAAGTTCATTCCATGCTGCTGCTCATCGATAATTACGACAGTTTCACTTACAACCTTGTCCACTATCTGGGCGAATTGGGCACGGATGTGCAGGTGCATCGCAATGATGCGCTGAACGTGCAAGAGGCGATGGCGCTGAAACCCGCCGGAATCCTGTTGTCCCCCGGCCCCGCCACCCCGGATCAGGCGGGAATTTGCCTGCCACTGGTGCTTGCGGCGGCGGAAACCGGCACGCCCCTGATGGGTGTCTGTCTTGGCCATCAGGCCATCGGCCAGGCGTTCGGCGGCAAAGTGGTGCGCTGTCATGAAATCGTACATGGCAAGATGGGCACCATGCATCACAACAACCTCGGTGTCTTTCCGGCCTGCCCAGCCCCTTTGCCGCCACGCGCTATCATTCGCTGGTGGTCGAACCCGAGACATTGCCAGATTGTCTGGAGGTGACCGGCGCATTGGAAGACGGCACGATCATGGGGCTGCGGCACCGGGAACTGCCCATTCATGGCGTGCAGTTCCATCCAGAATCGATCCGGTCCGAACATGGGCACGCCCTGTTGAAAAATTTCACCGACCTGATGAAAGTGCCCGCATGAGCAATGCCATTAAACCGCTGATCGGGGCGGCCGCCGACCGGCCGCTGACACGCGAAGAGGCCGAGGCCGCCTTTCAGATCCTGTTTGAAGGCGAAGCCACCCCAAGCCAGATTGGTGGCCTGTTGATGGCCCTACGCACACGTGGCGAAACCGTTGCGGAATATGCCGCCGCCGCCGCCGTGATGCGCGCCAAATGCAACAAGGTCACCGCCCCCGACGGCGCGATGGACATCGTCGGCACCGGGGGGGATGGCAAGGGCACGCTGAACATCTCGACCGCGACGGCCTTTGTCGTGGCGGGGGCCGGTGTGGTGGTGGCCAAACATGGCAACCGCAACCTGTCGTCGAAATCCGGCGCGGCGGATGCGCTGACCCAGATGGGGATCAATGTGATGGTCGGCCCAGAGGTGGCGGAACGGGCGCTGGCGGAGTGCGGCATCTGCTTCATGATGGCGCCAATGCACCATCCGGCCATTGCCCATGTCATGCCCACCCGCCAGGAGCTGGGCACGCGCACGATTTTCAACATCCTTGGCCCGCTGACCAATCCCGCCGGTGTCAAACGCCAGCTGACCGGCGCATTTTCCCGCGATTTGATCCGGCCCATGGCCGAAACCCTGGCGGAACTTGGATCGGAACGTGCATGGTTGGTGCATGGCTCTGATGGCACGGACGAGCTGGCGATTTCCGGCGTCAGCTGGGTCGCCGCGCTGGAAGACGGCACCGTGACCGACCGCGAAATCCACCCCGAAGATGCGGGACTTCCGGTGCATCCGTTCGAGGATATTCTTGGCGGCAGCCCAGAGGACAACGGCCGCGCCTTTGCCGCCCTGCTGGACGGCACGCCGTCGGCCTATCGCGATGCGGTGTTGCTGAATTCTGCCGCCGCGCTGGTGGTGGCGGGCAAGGTCAACGACCTGAAAACCGGTGCCGCACTCGCCGCGCAATCCATTGACAGCGGCGCAGCCAAGGCGCGGATTACCGCATTGGCGATGGCGACACAGACCACGTGACCATCGCCGCCCCGCCAAAGGCCTGGGCCCATCTGCGGTTTTTCGACCGCGACTGGCCCAAAGTTGAGGCGGCCTTGGCGGCAGAAACCCGACCGATCCTGCCGCCCGCACCGCAGATTTTTGCCGCGCTGGACGCCTGTCCACCAGAGCGGGTGCGGGTGCTTGTGCTGGGACAGGATCCCTATCCCACACCGGGCCATGCGCATGGTTTGGCGTTTTCCGTCGCCCCGGATGTGACGCCCTTGCCGCGATCACTAAAGAACATATTCGCCGAAATGAGTGATGACCTGGGCGCCTGCCCGGTCAACGGCGATCTGCGTGCCTGGGCGGATCAGGGCGTGTTGCTGTTGAACATTGCGCTGACCGTGCCCGCAGGTTTGGCCTGGCGGACATTTGAAACTGGGCTGGGCCGCGCTGACCCGCGACATCCTTGCCGAACTGGATCAAAAACCACGTGCGCTGTTGCTCTGGGGCAAACCGGCGCAAAAGCTGGGCACAGATATGACCCACCCCGACCACCTGCGGATTGAAACCGCTCACCCCTCGCCGCTTTCGGCGCGACGGGGATTTTTCGGATCACGCCCCTTTAGTCGCGTCAACGACTGGCTTATGAACCAAGGGGAAAGCGCGATAGACTGGACTGGCAGATGACTGAAACCGTTCTCGACAAGATCAAAGCCTATAAACTGGAAGAGATTGCCGCCGACAAGGCCGCGATCCCCCTGGCAGAGGTAGAGGCCGCCGCCCGCGCCGCCAGCCCGACCCGTGGCTTTGCCGCGGCGTTGCAAGCGGCCTCGGCCACCGGTTACGGCCTGATCGCCGAAGTCAAAAAAGCATCACCCTCCAAGGGATTGATCCGGGCGGATTTTGACCCCGCCACCCTGGCCCGCGCGTATGAGGCCGGCGGGGCAACCTGTTTGTCCGTGTTGACCGACACCCCGTCCTTTCAAGGGGCGAAATCCTTTCTGACCGCGGCGCGCGATGCCACCAGCCTGCCGGCATTGCGTAAAGATTTCATGTACGACATCTATCAAGTGGCCGAAGCCCGCGCCCTGGGCGCCGATTGCATTTTGATCATCATGGCCTCCGTCTCTGACGATCAGGCGCAAGAGCTTGAAGAAGCGGCATTTTCCTGGGGTATGGATGTTTTGGTTGAAGTGCACGATGCGGCCGAACTGGACCGGGCATTGGCGTTGAAATCCCCGCTGTTGGGGGTGAACAACCGCAATCTCAAAACATTTGAAACCACGCTGGATACCACGCGGCAATTGTCGAAACGCGCCCCGGCGGACAAGGTCCTGATCTCGGAAAGCGGATTGAACAGCCCCGCTGACCTCGCTGACATGGCCAGTTTTGGCGCCCGCAACTTCCTGATCGGGGAAAGCCTGATGCGGCAAACCGATGTCGAAACCGCCACCCGGACGCTGTTGGCCCAACCCCTGGCCGCCCATGGCTGACCTTACCCATTTCGACGCCAAGGGCGATGCCCATATGGTCGACGTCTCGGACAAGGCGGTCACGTCGCGAATTGCAATCGCCCAAGGCTACATCAAGATGTCGCCCGAAACCTTTGATATCATTATCAAAGGAACGGCTAAAAAGGGCGACGTCATATCGGTTGCCCGATTGGCCGGGATCATGGGGGCAAAGCACACCTCAACCCTTATTCCGCTCTGTCACCCGCTGCCGATTACCAAAGTGGCGGTCGATCTGACCCCGGATCCAAACCTGCCCGGCCTGCGTTTGTCCGCCACGGTCAAGACCACCGGCCAAACCGGCGTCGAGATGGAGGCGTTGACCGCTGTATCCGTTACCGCCTTGACCGTCTATGATATGGCCAAGGCGGTGGACAAAGCGATGGAGATTGGCGGGATCTGCGTCACATTGAAAGATGGCGGAAAATCAGGGCGTTACGAAGCGACATGATTTCAGTTTCCCAAGCGCTTGACTACTTGTTCGCGCTGGTGCGGCCGCTGGGCTGCGAAAGCGTTCCGCTGTTGAATGCCGTCGGCCGCGTCTTGGCCGAGGACGCCATATCGCGCCGCAATCAACCGCCATTTTCCGCCTCGGCGATGGACGGCTATGCCGTGATACGGACAGAAGTCCCTGCCCGGCGCACGCTTCGACGTCATTGGCGAAGCGGCTGCGGGGCATCGATTTGACGGCCAAGTCAATCCGGGCCAAGCCGTGCGCATTTTTACCGGCGCGCCGGTGCCCACTGGCGCGGATCGCGTCGTCATCCAGGAAGATGTGACGCGCGACGGCAACCATATCCAACTGAAGGACACCTTGGGTTCCGGCGACAACATCCGGCCCGCCGCCGGAGATTTTCGCCAAGGTGACCGCCTAACCGCCCCGCGACGCTTGTCGCCACAAGATGTGGCCCTGCTTGCGTCGATGAATGTTGCCCAGGTTTGCGTCGCCAAAAAGCCAGACATCGCATTAATTTCGACTGGCGATGAATTGGTCATGCCCGGGGAAATTCCCGGTCCGGATCAGATCATTGCCTCCAACACCTTTGGTCTTTTCGCGCTTCTAGGCGAACTTGGCGCAGCGCCCCGGCTTCTGCCGATTGCCCGCGATACGCCACAGTCGCTTGACCAAACCCTGGATCTGGCGGCCGATGCCGATCTGATCGTGACCATCGGTGGCGCAAGTGTCGGCGACCACGACATCGTGTCCCGTGTTGCCAGTGACCGTGGCCTTGACCGCGCGTTTTACAAGGTCGCCATGCGCCCCGGAAAGCCGTTGATGGCCGGTACAATTGGCAGCGCCATGATGCTCGGCCTACCGGGCAATCCGGTGTCCGCCATGGTTTGCGGCCACATATTTCTTGCGCCGGTCGTCCGGGCCATGATGGGCCTGTCTGCCGCCGCCGCTACCAGATATCCAGCAAGGTTATCAGTCGATTTGCCGATTGGCGGGCCGCGCGAACATTATATGCGTGCCACATTGCAGGCCAATGACATAGCTCCTTTCGATAATCAGGATTCCTCCCTTCTGCGAATGTTATCACAATCAAACGCACTGCTGATCCGTCCGCCGAATGACGCGCCACGCAAAATCGGCGATGTTGTCGAATATATTCCGCTGGGCAGTTAACAACTTATTATCGCGGCAAATATATTTTGGCACCCACCCCGAATTGACCTGCAACGGCCGCGCAAGACGACAGTTGACACAAAACGGGAACATGAGTAGAACAAAATAAAACCACCACCGCGAAGGCTTGAACGCATGCTGACCAAAAAGCAACTCGACTTGCTGGAATTCATCAATAAGCGCATTCAACGAGATGGCGTTCCGCCGTCCTTCGACGAAATGAAGGTTGCTTTGGATCTTCGCTCCAAATCGGGCATTCACCGATTGATTACGGCACTGGAAGAACGCGGTTTCATTCGGCGTTTGGCCCATAAAGCACGCGCATTGGAAATTGTGAAATTGCCGGAATCCATGGGCGGTGCGCCGACCGCTGCGAACCAGGTGTCGCAGCCCCGCCCGATGGATGGCGCGGCTGCACATAGGGCACCCGCCGTCCCGCTGCATGTTGCAGAGCTGCCGGTGATGGGAAAGATCGCGGCCGGTGTCCCGATTGAAGCGATTTCCCATATGTCGCATTCGGTGGCCGTACCGGGGCAAATGCTGCGCCAGGGTGCAGAACATTATGCGCTTGAGGTCAAAGGCGATTCCATGATCGACGCCGGTATCAATGACGGCGATGTGGTGGTGATCCGGGAAACCGATGTTGCGGACAATGGTGACATCGTGGTGGCATTGATCGAAGATCAGGAGGCCACCTTGAAACGCTATCGTCGCACCGGTGGCGTTGTCGCGCTTGAGGCCGCGAACCCAGCCTATGAAACCCGAATTGTTCCCGAGGACAAGGTCAAGGTCCAGGGCCGATTGGTCGGCCTGATCCGCACCTACTAGGGCGAGCCGGACGGATTTTCCCCTGTCCATAGCCGCCAACCGCTGCGCGCCGCAGAGGTTTCAATCAAAGGTGTACCATTGGCAAAGGTGAGTGCCAGGGCACCGGTGCTGCGCAGGTCGCGTGGTGTGTATGCTGTGCAACCACCGGCTGGGAGCGCGCCGTCTGTGTTGAAAATAACCACGTCATTTTCGGCGCATACGGAAAATTCAGCACGGGCCCGCTTGCCCGAAATATGCCAGAGCCTTGCGCCGCCCGGAAAATCCGCGAACGCGATACCAGCTTCTGCCGCCTGCCATCGCGCCGCCGCCCCTGCCTGATCCGCGCCATCGCCATCGTTTTCCAGCCAAACCCGCGCAACAAATCCTGAGCCACGTTCCCGGCTAAGGGCGCGACCGTTCTCGCGGTTGATCCCAACCAAAGACCCGTTTTCCGCGATCAGAACCTCTGGTCGGGTCGTTTGAAACCATAGCATGAGACCAAATGCGACCGGCAGCACGCCCAAAACACAAACCCGCCCGCGCCAGAGAATCACGAACAAGAGACCCAGGGCAATCATCGGCAACACCAAAGGATCGGGTGCCACGACGTGCCGCAATGCACCCTCCCAGGTGGAAATTTCATGGGCGACCTTCAATACCCAGGCCAAGCCGCGCCCCAGCACCCAAAGTGCCGGTGCCTCAAGCCCAAAAGGCGCAGACAGGCCGCCACCACCGCAGCGGGCATCACCAAAATTCCCATCAAGGGCACGGTCAGAAGGTTGGCCACCAATCCGAATTGCGCGATGCGGTTGAAATGCGCGGCGGCCACCGGTGCGGTGGCAAAACCGGCAACGGCCGACGAGAGGATCACCGCCAAGACCGCCCAAAGCCATCGCGGCACCACCTCTGGCGCCCCGCGCAAATGGTTGAACACGGCAACCAGGGCGGTGGTCGCGGCGAATGACATCTGAAACCCCGGTCCCAACAGCGCCTCGGGGCGCAGGACCAAGACAATCAATGCGGCCAGCGCCACTGCACGCAGGCTGATCGCACGGCGGTTAAACACCACCGCGATCAACGCCACGGCCACCATGATAAAGGCACGTTCGGTGGCAACATTTCCGCCCGAAAGCGCCAGATAACTCGCCGCCGCGATCAAGGCAAAAACCGCCGCGATCCTGTGGCCCGGCAAACGCAATGCCACAAAGGGCACCATCGCAATGGCCAGACGCACAACGGAAAACACAAACCCGGCCAAAAGCCCCATGTGCAGCCCGGAAATCGCCAATAGATGCGCGAGGTTTGTGTCGCGCAACGCCTTTAACGTCCCTTCGCCCATGCCAGAGCGGTCGCCGGTGGTGATGGCGGCGGCAAAGGCCCCGATTTCGCCCGGAAGGGCGTCCTGCATCGCGCGTGACAGATAATTCGCAGGGCGAAGATACGGTTGCCACTGCCCGGCAATGCGCTGGCCAGGACCGGCACGCGGGTATAGCCCACCGCACCGATTTTCAAAAACCAGGCATGGCGGCGAAAGTCGAAGCCACCCGGTTCCACCGGCCCCTGGGGCGGCGAGAGATGTCCGGTGGTCATCACCCGCATGCCCGGTTGTGGCACGACACCCTGTCCCGGTGGCCCATGCAAGGAGATCCGCACACGGTTGGGCACATCACGCACGCGCTGCAACTGAACCTGATCCAAAGTCAGCCGCAAAGCACCGCTGGCAGACCGGTCAATGCCAACGATCCGACCCTCGACCGGGCCATAATAGCGGAAATCCAACACCGGCCCGGCCAGGATATGCGCACGAGCCCCCGCTAGCGCCATTCCAGCGGCCAGAAGCCCCAGCGCTATCAACCCCGGACCAACCAGGGGCCCGGACCGCCACGCCACACAAAACGCCCCCCCAGCGACAAGAGCCAAGACAACCAATGCAGCAACCGGCGGTTCCCGCAACAACGAGAAATATCCCCCAATGCCCAATGCCAGAAAGACCGGTGCCCAGGGCATCAGCCCGCCACGCTGCGCCAACAGCGCGTCACCGACAGCTTGTAACATCCTCATGCTTGTTCCCGCTCGCTGGCGAGGGTAATCAGGCGGCCAAACTATCCCGCCAAAGTTATCGAAAGGTTAACGCCCCATGTCCGACGTTTCTCAGGTGGTGACCCGTTTTGCCCCCTCGCCCACAGGTTACCTTCATATTGGCGGCGCGCGCACAGCGTTGTTCAACTGGCTTTTTGCCCGCGGCCACGGCGGGAAATTCCTGCTCAGGATCGAAGACACCGACCGCGCCCGCTCTACCCCGAGGCCACCGACGCGTTGCTGCGCGGTCTGGAGTGGCTTGGGCTGGATCATGATGGCGAGGTGATCAGCCAATTCGCCCGCGCCGATCGCCATGCAGAGGTCGCCCATCAATTGTTGGCAGACGGCAAGGCCTATAAATGTTTTGCCAGCCAGGACGAAATCGCGGCCTTTCGCGATGCGGCCCGCGCAGCGGGCACATCGACGCTCTATCAATCGCCCTGGCGTGACGCCGATCCGGCCAGCCACCCGGACGCGCCATATGTGGTGCGGATCAAGGCGCCACAGGATGGCGCGACGGTGATCCGCGATCAGGTGCAGGGCGATGTGACCATCCGCAATGATCAGCTCGACGATATGATTTTGCTGCGCTCGGACGGCACGCCGGTTTATATGCTGGCGGTGGTGGTCGATGATCACGACATGGGTGTGACCCATGCGATCCGCGGCGATGACCACCTGAACAATGCCGCGCGCCAGATGATGATTTATGACGCGATGGGTTGGGACGTGCCGGTCTGGGCCCATATTCCGCTGATCCATGGCCCGGACGGCAAGAAGTTGTCCAAGCGGCATGGCGCGCTTGGGGTCGAGGAATACCAAAAGATGGGCTATCCTGCGGCCGGTATGCGCAATTATTTGGCACGCCTCGGCTGGAGCCACGGCGATGACGAATTTTTTTCCGATGCCCAGGCAAAAGAATGGTTTGATCTGGACGGCATTGGCAAATCGGCGGCACGATTGGACTTCAAGAAGCTGGAAAACCTGTGTGGACAGCAGATCGCGGCAGCAGAGGATGCTGCGCTGCTGCATGAACTACAGGCGTTTTTGGCAGTAAGCGGTGGCACCCCGCTGACGGAAAGCCAATCCGAGGGGATGTTGCGGGCGATGTATTGCTTGAAGGAACGGGCAAAGACATTCCCGGAACTCATTGAAAAGGCGCACTTTGTTCTGACACCCACCCCCATCACACCGGATGCCAAAGCGGCCAAGAACCTTGATCCAGTATCCCGTAGTATACTGGATGCATTGACGCCGCAGTTGCAAAATGCTAGCTGGAACCGAGACGAATTGGAGACGGTCACATCCCAGGCCTGCGACATGCTTGGGATAAAATTCGGCAAGATGGCAGGCCCCTTGCGCGCCGCTCTTGCCGGGCGTTCCGTAACCCCGAGCGTATTCGACATGATGCTGGTATTGGGCCAGGAGGAAACAATTTCCCGACTGGCCCGGGCCGCTGAGACACCGATTGAAGCATAGATTTATCAATTGACGTCACTGGAATGTTAGACCGCCGCGGCATCCTGGCCCGGCTTGCAAGACGAAGGGAACACCATGGCAGACAGCAAGAAGACCGCGAACCTGACGATTGGCGATCAAAGCTATGAGCTTCCGATCCATAGTCCGACCGTTGGCCCGGACGTACTCGATATTCGCAAACTCTACAGCCAGGCAGGTGTGTTCACCTATGACCCCGGCTTTACCTCAACCGCGGCCTGTAACTCGACCATCACCTATATTGATGGCGAAGAAGGCATTCTTTTGCACCGCGGGTATCCGATTGATCAACTGGCGGGCAAATCGCACTATCTCGAGGTGTGTTTCCTTTTGCTCTACGGCCATTTGCCGACCGGCAAGGAATTGGAAGATTTCGAAAACCGCGTGACCAACCACACGATGTTGCATGAACAGATGCAGCATTTCTTCCGTGGGTTCCGCCGCGATGCGCATCCGATGGCGATCATGGTTGGCGTGGTGGGCGCGATGTCCGCGTTCTATCACGATTCCACCGACATCAATGACCCATGGCAGCGCGAAGTGGCCTCGATCCGGTTGATCGCCAAAATGCCGACCATCGCGGCCTGGGCGTATAAGTATCACATCGGCCAGCCGTTTGTGTATCCGCGCAACGATCTGGATTATGCGTCGAACTTCCTGCGCATGTGCTTTGCCGTGCCTGCCGAGGAATATGAGGTCAATCCGATCCTCAGCCGCGCGATGGACCGGATCTTTACCCTGCATGCCGACCACGAACAGAACGCATCGACCTCGACCGTGCGTCTGGCATCGTCCTCCGGTGCGAACCCGTTTGCCTGTATTGCCGCCGGCATTGCCTGTCTTTGGGGGCAGGCACATGGTGGTGCCAACCAGGCCTGTCTTGAAATGCTCAAGGAAATCGGCACGCCCGAGAATATCCCCGAGTATATCGCCCGCGCCAAAGACAAGAATGATCCGTTCCGTCTGATGGGTTTTGGCCACCGGGTTTACAAGAACTTTGACCCGCGCGCGACGGTGATGAAACAGTCGGCGGATAAGGTTCTTGAGCTTCTTGGTGTGGAAAACAACCCGATCCTCGCAACCGCCAAGGCGCTGGAAGAGGCCGCATTGGCCGATCCGTATTTCGCGGAAAAGAAATTGTTCCCGAATGTCGATTTCTATTCCGGCATCATTCTGGAGGCGATGGGTTTCCCGACGTCGATGTTCACCCCGATCTTTGCGCTGTCGCGCACCGTGGGCTGGATTTCGCAGTGGAAAGAAATGCTGGATGATCCGCAAAACAAGATCGGCCGCCCCCGTCAGCTCTATCGGGGTGAAACCGAGCGCGATTATGTGGACATCGAAAACCGCTGATTGCCGCGGCAATTGCAGAAATAGAAAAGCGCCCCCAGGTGACCGGGGGCGCTTTTGCTTTTGGTGGTTGTGCTTTTGGCCAGGGCGGGAGCCTCCGGCGGGGATATTTCAGGTCAGATGAAAACGCAGGCCAGCGCGACCGATGCGCAACATCACGAGGCCGCGTCACATGTGCAGGGCACGGCCAAAGGCGTCGAGCACGCTTTCATGCATCATTTCGCTGAGGGTTGGATGCGGAAAGACCGTGTTCATCAGATCCTCTTCCGTGGTTTCCAGCTGGCGCCCGACGACGTAGCCCTGGATCAATTCGGTGACTTCGGCGCCGATCATATGCGCCCCAAGCAGCGCGCCGGTTTTGGCGTCGAATATGGTTTTGACCAGCCCCTCGGGTTCGCCAAGCGCGATCGCCTTGCCGTTGCCGATAAAGGGAAACCGCCCGACGCGTATGTCATGGCAGGCCTCTTTGGCCTGAACTTCGGTCAGACCGACCGAGGCGATCTGCGGCTGGCAATAGGTGCCGCCGGCAATGGCGTTCGGGTCTACCGCATGTGGTTTTTGGCCCGCGATCAGCTCGGCCACCATCACCCCCTCGTGTGAGGCTTTGTGCGCCAGCCACGGCGCGCCTGCGAGATCGCCAATCGCATAAAGCCCCTCAACCCCGGTGCGGCAGTAACTGTCGACCACCACATGGGTTTTTTCGACCTTGGCGCCAAGCGCTTCGAGACCGAGATCCTCGGTATTGCCGACAATTCCGACCGCGAGGATCACGCTATCGAATGTTTCCTCGGTGACCTTGCCCTTGGTTTCGATATGGGCGGTCACCTGTCCGTTGCCGCGATCAAGCTTCTTGACCATGGTGTTTTCGCGGATCGTCATGCCCTGTTTTTTAAAGGCCTTTTTCGCCAGGCCTGAGATTTCGGCGTCTTCGACCGGCAGGATGCGATCCATCACCTCGACCACGGTCGTGTCGGCGCCAAGGGTATTGTAGAAACTGGCGAATTCGATGCCTATCGCGCCAGAGCCGATCACCAGCAGTTTTTTCGGCATTCTGGGCGGGGTCAAGGCGTGTTTGTAGGTCCAGACCAGATCGCCGTCGGCCTCGAACCCTGGCAATTCGCGGGCCCGCGCGCCGGTGGCGAGGACGATGTGTTTTGCCGTGATCTCTTTGACCTCTGTGTCGGTCGCAACAGAGACCCGGCCCGGTGCAGAAATCTTTGCCCGGCCCATAAAGGTTGTGATCTTGTTCTTTTTCATCAGGTGGCCAATGCCGGCGTTCAGCTGTGCCGCCACCCCGCGCGAGCGTTTGACAACCGCGTCCAGATCATAATGGACCGCATCCGCGCCAAGACCATAGGCCCCGGCATTCTGCATCAGGTGATAAACCTCGGAGGAGCGCAGCAGCGCCTTGGTCGGGATGCAGCCCCAGTTGAGACAAATGCCGCCCATATGTTCGCGTTCGACGATCGCGACCTTCAGCCCTAGTTGCGCGCCGCGTATGGCGGCCACATAGCCCCCCGGCCCCGCACCGATCACAATCATATCAAAGCTTTGCGTTGCCATGGTCAACCTCCCTGTCAATGTCAGGAAAGGCTAACCGATGCCCCCGCAAGCATCAATGCACGCTGCAATCGACGAGCGATATTGCCGCCGACCTCAGCTGGCTTTCTGCAAATTCTGCAGCGTTTCGCCATAGCCGCCATTGGACATGAAATCCTGCTCTGGTGCGGTGTCATGGCGGGCCAGGGCGGCATTGCGATACGGAAACCGGCCGAATTTGCGGATAATTTCCCGATGAACCCGCGCATGCAGCAGATTGCCGTCGGCCTCTGGCATCCGTTCCTGCATCAACCGCACACAGCGGTCCTGATCACAGAGGTTTTCCGAATGCATCAGTGGCAAATAAAAGAATTGCCGTGCCGGGGCGTCGATCTTTTGGTCATAGCCTTTGGAGATCGCGCTTTTGGCTGCGGCCAATGCAACCCGGTCAGATTTGAACGCCATGCCAGATCCACGGAACATGTTGCGCGGAAATTGATCCATCAGGATCAGATAGGCCAGCGTGCCAGAGGGATAGGTCAGCCAAAGCGCGTGCCGCCCCTCCATTGCGCCCTGCCAGACGGTTTCAAATTTCTCGCGAATTTGCGTGTCGAGCGCATCACTGGCCTGATACCAACCGGCGGGGCCAATTTCATCCAGCCAGAATGCCAGAATTTCATCGGGTTCAACCATCTCTGGTCTCCTTGCAACTGTCCCCCAGTAAAATCATTTTTACAAAACCTTTACTGAAAAGAAACATCACGAATTGCGACAAAGTTAACAATTTACGGGGTTTGCTCGGATTCCTCGGCTTCATCGGCTGCAAATTCCTGGGCAAACTCAACCGCAACCGGCGTGGCGGTTGGGGTCACCGGCGCATAGCTTGTGGTGGTAACATGTTGATTGGATGGCCGCACCAAGGCCCGGTAACCGGCATATCCCGCCAGCGCAAAGGTCAAGATCGCGATATAAAGGAAATAGCCCGGAGGCCCGAAAAACCCCATCGCCCAACCGGTGATCAGCGGGCCGGAAATGGCGCCAACACCATTGATGAAAATCATCCCGCCCGAGGCCGCGGCCATATCCTCCAGCTCCAGAAAGTCATTGGTATAGGCCAAAAGCAGCGAATAAAGCGGGTTTGACATGCCGCCGATGACCAGGGCGGACATCAGCAAGGCGACAAAGACATGCCCCGCGATCATGCCCAGCACCGCGCCGGTGCCACAGACCGCCGCCGCAATCAGGATCAGCATCCGCCGGTCCATCCGATCCGACAACCAGCCCAGCGGATATTGCACCACCAAGGCCCCGATATAAAACGCCGACACAAACATCGAGATCTGGCCAAGCCCCAAACCGGCCTCCGCCCCATAGACGGCGGCCATGCCAAATTGTGATGCAAACACCCCGCCCAACAGGAACATACCGACACAGCCCAGCGGTGAAATGCCATAAAGCGCCTTCAGGCTGAGCGGTTTGGTGGTGCCAAACGATGGTGTTGGTGAAATCGACAACAAGATCGGCGCAAAAGACACTGAAACCAAAACCGAGATAATCACAAACAGGGTAAAGCCGGATGGATCAGCCACCAGCAGCAGCCCCTGCGCGATGACAATCCCCAGCACCTGAACAATCATATAGGCCGACAGCGTCTGACCGCGTGTTTCGTTGCTCGAGGCATTGTTCAGCCAGCTTTCGGCGGTGACATACACACCGGAAAAGCAAAAGCCGATGATCACCCGACCAATCGTCCAGGCAATCGGATCGGTCAGCGTCGGATAGAGGATCAGCACCGCAGAGATAAAAGAGCCCAGCGCCGCAAAGACCCGCACATGGCCGACCCGGCGGATCATTTCCGGCGCAAGCCGCGATCCGCCAAGAAAGCCGACGAAATAAGCCGACATGATGATCGACATTTCCAGCGTGCTGAAACCTTCGATCTGGCCCCGCACACCCAACAGTGTCCCCTGAAGCCCGTTCCCGACCATCAGCAGCAGCATGCCCAACAACAGCGCCCAGGCATTTGAAATCACGGTTTTCATGCAGAAATCCTTTGCTGCGCTGTTTCTACGACGCGTATTGCGCATGTGCTGGCCGCTTTGCAATTCGGGTCGCGGCCTGAACAAACGCCTTTCACGGGTGCGTCACGGGATCAAGAGCGAGGCATCCCCATAGGAAAAAAACCGGTAATTCCGCCGAATGGCATGGTCATAGATCGCAAGAATCCGGTCCCGCCCGATCAGCGCCGAAACCAGCATCATCAATGTCGACCGTGGCAAGTGAAAATTGGTCATCAGCGCATCGGTGACGCGAAAGGTAAAACCGGGATAGATGAAAATATCGGTCTCCCCCTGCCAGGGTTGAATGGCACCGCTGTCGCGCGCGGCGGTTTCGATCAGCCGCAGCGCCGTGGTTCCGACCGGGATCACCCGGCCACCGGCGGCCTTGGTGGCGGCAATCTCTGCGGCGGCGGTATCGCTGACCTCGCCCCATTCGGCATGCATCTTGTGGGTCGTGACATCATCGACCTTCACCGGCAGGAAGGTGCCCGCGCCGACATGCAGCGTGACCTTGGTGAATTCCACGCCTTTGGCGCGCAGCGTGGCCAAGAGCGCATCATCGAAATGCAGCGACGCTGTGGGCGCGGCAACCGCGCCTGTGCGCGCCGCCCAGACCGTCTGATAATCTTCGACGTCCTGTTCATCCGCCGGGCGCAGCGCCTCGATATAGGGTGGCAGGGGCATGGCACCCGCCGCCGCAAGCGCGGCGTCAAAATCATCGCCAGTCAGGTTGAACCGCAAATGCCCCTGCCCGTCGGCCCGCCCCTCCATCACCGCAGACAGCGTTTCGGAAAACCGGATCTCTTCGCCATCGACAAGCTTTTTCAACGGTTTGATCAGCGCGGACCATGTGCCATCGGCGCGCGGTTCCAACAGGGTGACGCCAATCCGCGCTTCGGTCACGCCCTGGGCGCTTTCGCGACGCCGCAGACCGGACAGGCGCGCCGGGATCACCTTGGTGTCGTTCAGCACCAACCGGTCGCCGGGGCGCAGCCAATCCGGCAAATCGCCGACCGTCGCATCGGTGATGGCACCGGCCTCGGCCACCAACAATCGGGCAGAGCTGCGGGGACGTGCGGGGCGGGTGGCGATCCGCTCTTGCGGCAGATCGAAATCGAAATCGGAAAGTTGCATGATGTCTATTGCTGTACCTTGGGCGGTGGGCGGCGGAATATCTCGCGGAACATGCCGGGTGTCAAAGCGGAAAGCGGATTGACCTGAATGCGGGGATTGTCCGATTTTCCCTTGAGGTTGAAATTGAACCCGATCAGCCCCTCGCCCTTGCGCGAAAAGATCTGGCCGACGAAGTTCACCACATAGATCGGTGACACCACCCCCTGCATGTCCATCGTGCCGTTGCCAAGATCGTAATAGCCGTCCAGCGAAATGCCCATCGACGGGCCGGTTGCGCTGGACCGGGTCAGGATCACCTGTTTCGGGGTCAGCCGGAACCGCGCCTCGACCTCGCCAAAGGCGATGCCCTGCCCGCCCAGTTGATCCAGCAGGCCGATCACCGAAATCGCATTCAGCAATTCCGCCATCACCGGGGCGTTGCGGATGCGGGTGTCGCGAATATCCAGTTCCCCGTCAAAGGTGCCGGTCGCCCCGGTCGGCAACAGTTTCAGCACGAAACTGCCGCCCTGCACATTCTTCAACAATCCCGCATCGCGCAGCGTGCCGCCCGCGTCGTCGGATTTGATCACGAATTGGCTGCCTTTGTTTGTCGGTTCCACCGTGCCGCGCACCGGCGTGCCGCCGTTCAGGCGGGCGCTGAAATTGCCACGCATTCCGGTCTGGGTGGTGAAATCGCCGCGGAAATCGGTCAATATGATGCCATCGGAAATCTGCAACCGATCCGGTGCCAAGGTCAGCGGCGAGGTGCCGCCACCGGTTGCAGATGCACCGCCACCGCCCTTGGTCGAGGTAAACGGCGCATTGCGCATGTCGATCTTGCCGCCGCCGACCAGCACCGCCGGTGCCGCGCCAGCGCCACGCCCGGTCAGGGTCACCGGCGCATCCAGCCAGCCCCCCACCCGCAACCGCGAAATCGCCAGCGACCGCAGACCGCCACCTTCGGCCAGCGCCAAACTGCCCTCCATATTCAGCCCCGGTGCCGACAATGACAGCCGGTCAAGCCGGGCCGGCGTGCCAAGCGTGCCATTGATCTGCAAGGCCCCTTTGGCCCCGCTCGGTTTGGACCAGCCGATCGCATCCAGTTTCAGCCCCAGCCCGACAAGATCGGAGCTGAGCGAAAATTCCGGCGTCACATCTTTTTGCAGATCCATCGACAACCGACCGCTGCCCCGCCCCGACAAGGATCCTGGCGGCAGGGTGATGGCAAAGGCCTCAAGAAATTCCTGCGAAATGGCAACATCGGCTTCGACCCGGCCAACGGGGTTTTCCTGCTCTGCCGCAATCGGGGTCTGCCAGAAACCGTCAAAGGGCACGCCTTCGACCGTGCCAGCCCCGGCAATGCGAAATGTCTGGTTGTCGGCCGACACCCGAAGCACATCCGCCGCCAGAACCTTGTTCGGGATCATTTCGGTGCTGATCACGTCAAACACACGGCCCTGAACCGCGAATTCAACATCGGATTTCAACACCTTCTTCTTCAGCGGCAGTTTGATCTTGCCACCAACCCGAAGCGTGCCGCTGGCCAGATCAAGTGTCTTGCCGCCCCGATCCAGCACCTCGAGCGGTTTCTGGTTCAACAGCCACAGCGCCGCCTGAATTGGGCCTTCTGCCGCAATATCGACTTCGGCGGGGCTGTCGGGAATGCGCACGTCGGGAATTGTGAACACCGTGCCGCCCGCCGCCATCTGGCCGCCCTGACCGGCCACCAAATCGCCCTTGTCAATGCTGACAACCAATCGGTGGTCTTCCAGTTGCAACAATCCAGAGGCGCCAGTGACCGGCGGCATATGTTTCATGAACTGCACACGGGCCTCGGCCACTTCGCCGCTGGCATAGAGGTCGGGCTTGGTATCGCCGGGCCGGGCCCGCAGCCGCACCGCTACGTTGCGCAGGGCCCCGTCCAGAACATTGTTCGAAATCCAGCTGCGGGTGCCCGGTTTGATATCGGCCGGCCAGAATTCCAGCAGCCGCCCAGGCTTGATCTCATCCGCCTGGGCCATCATCGAAATGTCCCACCCCAACGGCAATGCCGCAATCCGCCCCCGCAGCCGCAGCGGCTGGCTTTTGTCCACCAGGGTCAACCGACCGATGCGCAACACAAACGGGTTCAACGCCAAATGAAAGTCGAGATCCGCCGACGACAGGCTGCGCGGCGCATCATAGATATCGCCGGGATTGGCGCTGATTTCACTCAGCTTGACCTGCCCCTGCAAGGCCGACGGCAGCCCCGCCGTCACGTTTTCCAATACGGCAGAGCCTTCGCCCTTGGCGTTGACCCATTCGCTGACCACTTCGAATTCGGAAAACCGCAAGGTGTCTTCCTGCGGATCATAGGTGAAAAATGCCCGCGCGTCGGAAAACGGGATCGGGCGGGTGGCATCGGTCGGCTGGACCACCCCGGCGCCAATGCGCAGCGTGGCCGACAATGGCCCCAAGGCACCATCTTCGTTAAAGGAGGTGCGCAAAGCCCCGGAAATCGGCGCGCGCAACACCCCAAGCCAGGCCAGCGCGGCGCTTTGGCTGGCAATGTCGCCGGAAAACACATCCGTCACCGCCACCCCAAGGCTGACCGCGTTGGACCCGATGGCGCTTTCGCCAAAGATTTCCAGCGTCGACGCATAGGACCGCCCGCTCAGCAGAGCGAAATCACCACGCAGTTGCAGGATTTCATTTTCGCGGCTGAGATCAAGATGCCCGCCATCCACCGTCCAGGATTGCCCCGCCCGCGCATCCTGATAGGCCAAGGTCACCGCATTGACGTCAACGGTTCGCAAGGCAGAGAACCGGGGCTGAAATACGATTTCATCAATCTGCGCGATCAGCCCGTTGACGCCAAGCCCGGTCTGCCCCAACCCATCCCCAAACGCGAGATCGAATTCCCCGTCGGGGTTCGGTTCAGCTGAAGGAACACACCAGACACAGAGACCGAACTCGGCTGGATCTTGCCCTGCAACAGCGACCGACGCGCAAAGGCGATGCCGACCTGCGACACTTCCAACAGCTTGCGATCATTCGCTCCATCATACAATTCCACATTGGACAGCGCGATTTCCGGCCGCAGATCCGGTTGCACAAACAGCGTCATATCGGAAAAGCTGAGCGCATATCCCGGCATCTGCTCCGCCAGCCGCGCGGCAATTTCCTGGCGCAGCCAATCGGGCGCGCGCAGCGGTTTGCCCAGGAGCGACCAGCCAATCACCGCAAGGATCGCCACCGCCAGCGACATTGTCGCAATCAGCCATATCCCGGCCCGCGCCGCCCGGGCGCGACGGCGTCCGCGGGGCCTGCCCCGATCCTTGGCGGGCGTGTCGGCATCCGGGTCCGGCACGTCATCTGCTTTGGTCGCGTTACTCACCTGTGGTCGTATTCTCCCGACGAAAGCGCCCTGGTATTTGACAAACAGCCATTTTTCTGGCCTCCCATGCTCTCATATTGCGAAGTGTGCCGACAACCAAGGGATAGCAGATCATATGACCCAAAGAGTTATTCAAACCGGCGAAAGCGTGCCGGAAATCGCCCTGCCACGTGATGGTGGCAACGTCATTTCCCTGCAAGGGCTGCGCCCGTCGCCGGTGGTTCTGTTCTTTTATCCCCGCGACCTGACGTCTGGCTGCACCAAAGAGGCGATCGCCTTTTCCCAATTGCGCGCGGAATTCGACGCGCTTGGCGCCAAGGTTTTCGGCATTTCCAAGGATACGGTGGCCAGCCACGACAAGTTCGTCGCCAAACACGATCTGACGGTTCCGCTGCTGTCCGATGCAGAGGGCGACATCGCCGAACAATTTGGCGTTTGGCAGGAAAAGAAGATGTACGGCAAAACCTTCTTTGGCATTGTCCGCTCCACCTTTTTGATCGACGGCGCGGGGGTGCTGGTGCGCGAATGGCGCAAGGTCAAGGTCGACGGCCATGCCGAAGACGTGCTCGACGCGGTCCGCGCGCTATGAGCAAATCCCTGGCGGAGATGGCGGTAGAGGTGCTGACCACGGCAAATGGCCGTGACAAAACCCGTCTGTCGCGCGCACATGCGCAAACCTGGTTTGCCGCACGCGCCGCCGGAACGGCGTTGACCGTCGGCCATGCCACGCCGCCATTGCGCCCGGCCCGCCCGGACAAACCCGAACTTCTGTCGCCAAGGGATGTGCCGAAACGCAAACCCGGCAGCCCGGCCGGGCGTATTGCGCTGCTCCATGCGGTTGCACATATCGAATTGAATGCGGTGGATCTGCATTGGGATCTGCTGGCGCGTTTTACCGACACCGACATGCCGATGGGGTTCTATGACGATTGGGTCAAGGCCGCGGATGAGGAATCGAAACATTTCAATCTGGTCTCCGATTGTCTGGAGGCCGCAGGCAGTTTCTATGGCGCCCTGCCCGCCCATGCCGGCATGTGGCGCGCGGCCGAAGACACGGTCGACGACATTCTTGGCCGGTTGGCGGTGGTGCCCATGGTGCTTGAGGCGCGTGGATTGGACGTAACCCCCGGCATGATCGAAATCTTTCGCAAAGCCAAAGTCACCCAGGCCGTTGACGCGCTGGAGGTGATTTACGGCGAAGAAGTCGCGCATGTGGCCTATGGATCGAAATGGTTCCACTTCTTGTGCGGCCGTCACAATCTTGATCCAAAAGAGGTGTTTCACCAGCTGGTCACAAAGTATTTCAAAGGCCCGCTAAAGCCCCCCTTCAACGAAGAAAAGCGCGCCGAGGCCGGGCTGCCGCCGGATTTCTATTGGCCACTGACAGAAGAAATCAACGCCAAGCCCCCGGCGTCCTGAGCAACAATCGCCCAAAATTAACCACGTTATCTCGTGCAAACCCTTCGATTGTCGGCGATTTTTCGCGCATCGGGGGGTTTCGGCGGGACATTGCCGAATCAAATCAATTGCAAACTTGCACCAATGTTTCTGTCTGGTTAAGGAAACTGCGGGGACAGGTGCCGCGCGACTACGCACCGTGACTGGAAGAACAATATAGGGGCGGCTGCGGTGCGGACACGGCTGGCGATCAAAATTCACGCGGTGCTGGAAAAGTTTTTTCCCGAACGGCGCGTATTCCTGAGATCTGATACAGACACTCGCTTTATCCGTCTTCGGTCGGAAACCCAGTTGATTGCTTTTACCGGCAGTGCGCTTCTGGTTGGATGGACCATCATTGCAACCGCGATCCTGTTGATGGATTCCATCGGCGCCGGCAATTTCCGCGAACAGGCCAAGCGCGAACAGATGACATATATGTCACGGCTGAACGCGCTGAGCCTTGAACGCGATTCCCGCGCGGCGGATGCGGTCGCGGCGCAACAACGGTTCAATTCGGCGCTGGAACGTATTTCCGTGATGCAATCGGAACTACTGAATTCCGAAGTGCGCCGTCGCGAACTGGAAACCGGCATCGAGGTGATTCAAACCACGCTGCGCGACACGATGACCAAGAAAAAGGGCATCGAAGCCGAATACGCCGAACTTCAAACCGCGGTTGAGGCTGGCGGCGCCCTGCCCGGTCAATCGGATATGGCGGATGGCGACACCGTTGATCTGCTGGCCACTGCGCTGGAACGCACGGCACAGGAACGCGACAAAGTCGTCGCAGACGCCCAGGATGCACTTGTCGCTGCTGACAACATGGCCGCTGAACTGCGCCAGATGGAAGAAAAGAACGACGCGATTTTCCGCCAGCTTGAAGAAGCGATGACCATTTCCGTGTCGCCGTTGGACAAGATGTTCAAAGCCGCCGGCATGAACCCCGATACCATTCTTGACAAGGTGCGCGCCGGATACTCTGGCCAGGGCGGGCCATTGATGCCGCTCAGCTTCTCGACCAAGGGTGAACAGCCTGCGGCAGAAACCCTGCGCGCCAATCGCATTCTGAACCAGATGGACCGGCTGAACCTCTATCGGATCGCCGCATCCAAGGCGCCGTTTGCCTCGCCGCTGAAAGATGCCTATCGCTTCACCTCGGGCTTTGGCTATCGCTGGGGTCGTCTGCATGCCGGGGCGGATTTCGCCGGCTCTCATGGCACGCCGATCTATGCCACCGCCGATGGCATCGTGGTGCATTCGGACTGGCAGTCCGGTTATGGCAAATTGGTTAAAATTCAGCACGAATTCGGAATTGAAACCCGTTACGCCCATATGTCGAAAATCCGCGTGAAGAAGGGCCAAAGGGTCTCGCGCGGGGATCGTATCGGTGATATGGGAAACACAGGACGCTCAACCGGCACACATTTGCACTATGAGGTGCGTGTCGGCGGAAAAGCCGTCAATCCAATGATATATCTTAAGGCAGCTAAAGATGTTTTCTAAGAGCAAGATCAACGAGCCCGGTCATAAAGCAGACGACGCTGCATCCACCGCAGCAGCCGATGCCAAAAAACCGATGATGCCGGCCCAGCCGGAATACAAACCGTCGACCGCCCCCAAGGCGAAGCCGCCCGCATCGGTTCTGTCATCGGATCTGCACGTTGTGGGCAACATGAAAACCACCGGCGACATCCAGGTCGAAGGCACCGTCGAAGGTGACATCCGGGCACATTTGCTGACCATCGGTGAAACCGCAACCATCAAAGGCGAATGTGTCGCTGATGACGTGGTGGTCAATGGCCGTATTGTGGGCCGTGTCCGTGGTTTGAAAGTGCGCCTGACCGCAACCGCGCGGGTCGAAGGTGACATCATCCACAAGACCATCGCAATCGAATCCGGCGCCCATTTCGAAGGCTCGGTGCAGCGTCAGGATGATCCGCTGAACGCCAAGGGCAAGGCCCCTGTTCCGCGTCCCGCCGGCACAGAATAAACCACCCGCTAAAACAGATCGAAGGCCCCGCAATTTGCGGGGTTTTTTCGTTTCAGGGCCATGGCACTGGTTCATTGCGGCGGCATCCCCCCCGCTGCGCCGCCCGGTTGCACCGTTCCTGGGCAGATTGGCAAATCTGGTGGAATTTGCCGGTTTTGTGCGGGATATCACACTTTCTTTTTCACCCGGCATGTATGTATAATTTAGTGCCAACCTATTGTTGGCGTTACATTCTTTGTCTGGAAACCACATGACTCACTCAATTTTTTCACTTGGTGCAACTCTTGCGATTATCGGCTCTTCGGCTTTGGCCTCTGGGGAGACACATGCCGTTTCCGACGCGGTGATCGCAGAACAACGCGCCGCATTGGCCGCCGCCACCGATGGCAAGGGCTTTGGCCCGCAATCGCCGCGCGATATCGATTCCCGGCCGGTTCGAACAGCCGCGCCTTTGGCGCCGCGCCCGCAGCAAGTGAAATGGCACTTTGCGATATCCATTTCCATGAAAATGCAGAACACAAAGGCGGCCAGTTCACAAATTACGCCGGCAATGGCGATGGCGAGGGCTATGGCACCGGGTTCCAATTCACCGGAACATTGACCGAAGAAGAACTGGCACCGATCGGCATGGAAATTGGCAAGACCGAGCATGGCGATCTGGTGCCCGGCGACACCATCGAAATCCACTTTGTGCATTCCACCGCGCAGGCCACATTGGGCAACAGCCTGGGCACCTGCCTCACCAACTCTATCGGCAACCCCCAGCTGCGGGTTGAAACCGTTGTTGGCGTTCTGGTGGCCACGGGCGGTGCGGATTTCACCGAAATGGCCGACATTCAAATGATCAACGGGCTGAACCAGGTGCCGAACCTGCCGACCGATCTGGGCGATCCGGTTGTCTATGACGGTTCGACAACCGGTCCGGGCTATAACACAAAAGGCTCGCCGTATCAGGTCACGTGGAGCGTTCGTCCCCAAGTCGCCAAGATCAATCTGAAATCGGTTGGCGCATGGCTCGACGATAATCCATTTTCGGAAAATCATGCCCATGGCGTGCGCAATCTGGTGACCAATCCGGATCTGCTGTCCGAAATCGACTGATCCGAAAGGATCACTTCGGGTGGGGCGCAATCCCCACCCGGTTTGCGGGTATCTGCCCCGCCCGCGCCTACAAAAGGTCGCAGGCATCGCCGCCAAAACGGGCTTTTCCAGCGCATTCAATTCCCACATAAAACACGCATGCGTGATCGTATCACCCCCTTGGTGTTCAGCCTGCTGATCGTCTGTATTCTTGCGGTGTCCAGCGTGACATCCGCCGGTCTGCTGGCGCCTGACCGCAATGATGCGGCATTGGCCGAGGCGGCGGCGATCTTTGGCGCGCTGCCGGGGGATTACTGCGGCACAGAGGGCCATCACGAGCACAATTGCCCCTATTGCAACCTGGTGCCGACGGCACCAACCACGGATTTGCCGCCGCTCACGGCGGTTCTGACACCGCATTCTGCGTGGCAAATGCTTGCGGATTTGACCCGCAACGCCCAGGCCCGAAATCCCCACCATTCCGCAAGAGCGCCACCGCATTGGATTTGACCCGCTGACGGTCTGAGACTTTCTGAGACCAACAGCGAAATCAAATCTCATCGACCACGGGCGGCGGGCGCATGTCGTGCCGCGTGGTTTGCGCTTTTTTAACCCGACCGGCGAACCGGCGGGACTTTCCGGGATATTTTCATGTCTGAAACCACCAAACGCACAGCGTCATCTGCGCTTTACCGCGCCATTTGGCGCTGGCACTTCATTGCGGGATTGCTGATCCTGCCCTTTGTTCTGATCCTTGCGGTCACCGGCGGCATTTACCTCTTCAAGGATGAAATCAACGACGCGGCTTATGCCAAGCTGCGGTTTGTCACGCCCACCGGCGCAGCGATGTTGGCGCCCTCGGCCCTCACCGCTGCGGCCCTGAGCGAATTCCCCGGCACGATCAAAGCCTATGCGCCCCCCGCCGCAGAAGACCGGGCGGCACAGGTCAAGGTTCAGGCGGAAAACGGCATCACCGACACCATTTTTGTGAACCCTTATGATGCCAGCGTGAGCGGCAGCCTGTGGGATGCGGGGGCGGCAGGCAGCACGCCAATGTATGTGGTGCGCAAGCTGCACTCGCTGGAATATGTCGGCTGGTTCGGCAATCGCCTGATCGAAGGCGCGGCTGGATGGATGATCCTATTGGTGGGCAGCGGGGTCTTCCTGTGGTGGCCACGGGGCCGCAAGCTGGGCACCACGACGATCAAGGCGACGCGCGGGCGCCCCTGGTGGCGCGATCTTCATGCGGTGACCGGGATCTATACCGGTGCCTTCATTGTCTTTCTCGCGATGACCGGATTGCCGTGGTCTACGGTCTGGGGCGGCAAATTCTATGATTATGCCTATTCCCTTGGGCTTGGGATGCCGGATGGCTATTGGTCCCATGTGCCGAAATCCACCGTGCCCACCGGCGACGTGGTCGATCACGCGCCGTGGATCATGGAAAAACAACCCCTGCCGCTGTCTTCGGCGCGCTCTGGCGTTCCGGTCGGATTGGATCAGATCATAGAAACGGTCGAAGATCGCGGCATTGTGCCGGGATATGCCGTGGCGATGCCACGTGGCGATCAGGGGGTTTTCACCGCCTCGGTCTATCCTGATGACATTACATATGAGCGGGTGATCCACCTCGATCAATATACCGGCGCGGTGCTTTATGATGCGGGTTTGGCCGATCTTGGCACCCTTGGGCGCTGGGTCGAATGGGGGATCAGCGTGCACATGGGACAGGAATTCGGGCGGATCAATCAGATTGTTTTATTGCTGGCCTGCCTTGCCATGGTGGCGCTTTGCGTCTCGGCGGCGGTGATGTGGTGGAAACGCCGCCCCGTGGGCAAGATCGGCGCGCCGTCCCTGCCGTTGGATTGGCGTATCCCGCGCACCCTGTTGCTGATGGCCGTGGTGGCGGGCGTGTTCTTTCCGCTGGTTGGTCTGTCGATGCTGGTGATTGTCGCGGTTGAACTGGTGATCCATTTCACCGGGCGAGGCCGGCGCATGCAAAGCGCCTGAGCAAGTCCCCGAAACCGGGGCGATGTCCGGGAATTGCGCCGGGCATCGCCATATTGGCGCAATTACGCCTCCAGCTCTGCATCCCAATACAGGAAATCAACCCAGCTTTCATGCAGGTGATTGGGCGGAAACCGGCGTCCCATATTGCGCAGCTCTTCGGCGCCGGGCTGGCGCGGCGGTTTGCGCAGGGCCATTCCCGCCCGTGTCAGTGATTTCGACCCTTTGCGCAGGTTGCATGGCGCACAGGCCGCAACCACATTCTGCCAGCTTGTGACCCCGCCTGCCGCGCGCGGCACCACATGGTCAAAGGTCAATTCGCTCTTGGCGCCGCAGTATTGGCAGCGAAATTCGTCCCGTAAAAAAAGATTAAAGCGCGTGAAGGCCACGCGCTTTTGAGGTTTTACGTAATCTTTCAGAACAACCACACTGGGAATTCTGATGATGGTAGAGGGGCTTCGGACCTCGTGGTCATATTCGGCCACGATATCCACCCGGTCCAGCCAGGCCGCCTTGACCGCATCCTGCCAGGGCCATAGCGACAGCGGATAGTAAGACAAAGGCCGATAATCGGCATTGAGCACCAGAGCCGGGTATTGTTTCAGCGCCGAGGGCTCTCTGACAAAGTCCGTTCTGAATTCACCGTCCATCTTATCTCACGTCCTTCCACTCACCTCAAAAACGTGCCGGCCGCACTCCTGCGGGTGCCCATGGTCATCGCCACTATATATCGCGTTCCCAATCAGGCAAGCCTCTAGAATTGGCCCCATACAGGCAGGCCTAAGACAATTTCGTAACGGCCACATGACGTCTGCAAGATTGGTCATTTTCCGGCGGTCAACTGACCCTGATCGTCCACAGCAATACACAGAAGTTGAGTGTCGTTTTCCAGGAATTCAAGTTATATCGCACCGCTTTTGCCCCGATTGGCAAAGCTGGGGTTCAAAGTGCTGAAATTCGTGCCAAATTTGCGCGCCCACAGCGGCCGGTATGTCGGCAACCGTGCCGAACCATCGCGGGACGCATCCGCCGGCAAAAGATAATTGATGCCCTGATAAGACCGGCCATGGCGGGCATAGAAAATCGCGCTGTCGTCGCCGGGGCCGATGGACTCGAGGAAATTCGACAGCGCCTGGTCTGTGTCGGCATCATCCAGATCCTGATGATGGCCGACGAGAATAATCGGGACAAATCTGACCCTCATAGGGCACGCCTGTCGCGGAATGCCCGGATCATCTCAGATTGCCATGGTCAGGGGCAAGCGTTTCGGCGAGTGCCGCCGAAACGTGATCTATCTTTCCAGTTATTGCGCGGGGATCAGAACCCGCATTTGTCCCGCAAAAACGCCAGCGACACGCCCAGCCCATCGGGGTCGATGCCATGCGCCGTGCCCTTCATGATATGGGCAAAAACCTCTTTGAAACCGGCCTGTTGCAGCGCCTCTGCCGCTTCGGGCAGCGATTGCGGCGGCACCACGTCGTCCTGATCACCATGCACCAGCAGGATCGCAGGAAAGCTCACGGCCTCATCCTCCAGCAGTTCCGGCGCCAGCAACCGCCCGGAAAACCCGACCAGACCGGCCACCGCATCTTCGCGGCGTGGGGCCACATGCAGGGCGATCATCGTGCCCTGGGAAAAGCCGAACAGCGCGACCTGTTCCGGCAGCACATCTTCGTCCACCATGACGGAATCAAGATAGGCATTCAGATCCTCTGCCGCCCGCGCCATGCCGGATTCAGCTTCTTCTTGCGATGATCCGTCGATCCAGGGGATCGGAAACCACTGAAATCCCATCGGGGCCCCGGCGCAATCTTCGGGCGCATCCGGCGCCAGGAACAGCGTGTCCGGCAGATGTTCCGCCAAAGGATCAGCCAGCCCCAAAAGGTCAGCCCCATTGGCGCCATAGCCATGCAAGAACACCACAATCGAGCGGGTTTCACCCGAGACGGGTTCCTTGCGGCCGGATTTCAAAACACGTGTCATCGAATACCTTCCCTGTCCTTGGCATGTCTGTAGTAGGCCCAGAGCGCACGCGCCGCAACCGACCTCCAGGGGGCCCAATCAAGCGACATGTCCCGCAACGCGCGCTCTTTCGGGCGCTCTGGCAAATCAAACAACAGGCGCGCGGCCTCTTGCAGCGCCAGATCGCCGGGGGCAAAGACATCCGCCCGCCCAAGCGAGAACATGGCATAGATTTCCGCCGTCCAGGCGCCAATGCCCTTGACCGCCACCAACCGGGCGATGACATCCTCTGTCGGGGCCACGCGCAGGGCGTCAAAGTCGATCCCGGCCGCGGCCAGCGCATGTGCATAGGCGGCCTTTTGTCGGCTGAGGCCAAGGTCACGCAGCACCTGTTCGTCAACAGCGGCGATCGCGGTCGCGCTGGTCATCCCGGCCTCCTGCAACCGGGTCCAGATCGCATTGGCCGAGGCCACAGATACCTGCTGGCTGACAATTGCGCTCAGCAACTGGGCAAACCCATCTGGCCTGCGCCGCAATGGCAATGGGCAACAGGCGTCCAGCGCGGGCACAAACCGTGGATCGGCCGCGCGCAGCCAGTCAACACCTTCGGCGACACAGGCATCGGTTTCAATGATCCGCCCGACGTCCCCGTTTGATCCAGCCCTGCTTAATCCAGCCGGGTTTAATCCAGCCCGGTTTAATCCAGCCATTCCGACACCTTTTTCATTGCGCTGGCAACATCGCGCACCACCACGGCATCCGGCAGCTTTGGCCGGTCGATCATGCCCACCCGAAGCCCCAGATTGCGCGCGGCCTGAAGCTTGGGCCAGCCGCCCGGCCCGCCGGCATTGCGCAGGATCACCCAATCAATCCGCAATTGCCGCAGCAGGGCCATTTCCTGTGCCACACCAAAGGGGGCCGCGCCCTTCAGGAACCGGCCCCGTGGCAGGGGAAAGACATCATTGTGGTCGCTGATCTGGCGGCAATAGATGTAACAGCCGTTGAGGCAGGCAAACCGTTTGAGCCCCTCGCGCCCGGTGCCCAGAAACACCCGCGCCCCCGGCGCCACATGATGGCGTGCATCCCTGTCGCGCCGCAAAGCCACCCAATGGTCCCGCCGCCCGGGACGCCAGGGCGCGCGTTCCAGCCGCAGCACCCTGATCCCGGCATCCCTGGCCGCCTCTGCCGCGATCTGCGATGCCCGCCAATCATTGGGATGTGAGGCATCAATCAAAAGCCGAATGCCGTGACCCAACCGCTCTGCCAGACCTGCGGCTGTGAAGGGCTGCGGTGCAACGGCAATCGGCCAGCTTCGCGGCATGCGTTCCGGATCGGGCAAGATGACACTGGCCCGCCCCGTGATCCGCAACGCCATCGCGCGCGCTTCGGCAGCGCCGCCGATCAACAAGATATCTTTGCCAGCCCCAAACATGGCAAAGATCTAGCGCAGACCCGGCCAGCTTGCACCCCACTTATCGCGCCATTGCGACCAGATGCACACTGGGATG
Source organism: Marinovum sp. J2-8 (assembly GCF_055808435.1). Taxonomy (NCBI): domain Bacteria; kingdom Pseudomonadati; phylum Pseudomonadota; class Alphaproteobacteria; order Rhodobacterales; family Roseobacteraceae; genus Marinovum; species Marinovum sp. J2-8. The sequence goes on from NZ_JBVVRZ010000005.1 coordinate 67,288, forward strand.
TGCAGGAATGTGGTCTTGCTGTCGCCGCGCGCCGTCTATACCGATTTCGCCATGAGCGATACACTCCCCCACACCCCCGCCGCGCCGGACACCCGCGCCAAACGCAATGTATTTGTGTTGGTGTTGGCCCAGGCCATTCTTGGCGCACAGATGCCGATGATTTTCACCATTGGCGGCTTGGCGGGGCAATCGCTGGCGTCGAATTTGTGCTTTGCGACCCTGCCGATTTCGATGATCGTGATCGGATCAATGGTCACCGCGACGCCGATATCGGCCTTCATGCAGCGCCACGGCCGCCGCGCCGGTTTCTTTATTGGCGCGCTTGGCGGGGCCCTGGGCGGGGTGATCGGGGCCTATGGTCTTTATCTGCAAAGCTTTCCGGTCTTTTTGATCGGCTCTTTCCTGACCGGGGTTTACATGTCAGCGCAGGGTTTTTACCGCTTTGCCGCCGCAGATACCGCCACGGATGATTTTCGCCCCAAGGCGATTTCCTATGTCATGGCCGGTGGTCTGGCCTCGGCGATCATTGGTCCGCAACTGGTGAAGATGACCGCCGATGCCTATGTGATCCCCTTCCTTGGCACCTATGCGGCGGTGATTGCGGTCAACCTTGTCGGGGCCTTGTTGTTCCTGTTCCTCGACATTCCCAAACCGCCGACACCTGCGGCCGATGCCCCCAAGGGGCGCAGCAAATGGCAGCTGATCACAACGCCGCGGATCGCCGTCGCGGTGATCTGTGCCATGGTGTCTTATGCGCTGATGAACCTTGTCATGACCTCGACACCGCTGGCGGTGGTTGGCTGTGGCTTTGACAAGAATTATGCCGCCGATGTGGTGACCGGGCATGTGCTGGCGATGTTTGCACCGTCGTTTTTCACCGGCCACCTGATTGCCCGTTTCGGCGCGGAACGGATTGTCGCCCTGGGATTGATGATATTGGCAGCGGCGGGTGGTGTCGCCCTTTCCGGTGTCGCGCTGGAGAATTTCTTTGTCGCCTTGATCCTGTTGGGACTTGGCTGGAATTTCGGCTTTATCGGTGCGACCACAATGTTGGCCAGCGCCCATGCCCCCGAAGAACGCGGTCGCATGCAGGGGATGAACGACCTGATCGTGTTTGGCGGTGTCTCGGTGGCGTCGCTTGCCTCTGGCGGATTGATGAATTGTTCCGGTGGCACGGCCCAGGCTGGCTGGACCGCGGTGAACCTGGCGATGGCGCCCTTCCTGTTGCTGGCGGGGGCGGCGCTGATCTGGCTGGTGATGCGGCCCAAAGCTGCTCCGGTTTGATCTTGGGTCTGATGTGACTGGGTCTGCTGTGACTGGACTGATGTCACTGGTTTGATGTCACTGGCCTGATCACACGGCCAGAGCCGCCAACCTGCCAAACCCCGCCGACGGGGTTTGGCCGCGCCTAAAATCCCCCGAACCAGGTGCGGCGAAGCAACAGCGCCCGTTTGCCAAAACCGGACAACCCCAACGCACCCTCCGCCACCAGACGCGGGTCGGAAATCGCCTGTGCCAGGATCGCCTCTGCCTGCCATGTGGCGCGCAGGGGCTCTCGGACTGCGGGCATGAAATACGTGGCCTTGCCCCGCTTCAACCGAACTAGCGCGTCCTGCGCCAGCGCCTGCACCGCCTCTGGCCGACCATCCACCAGGGGCACCCGGCCCCGCGCCTCCAGCTCTGGCACCGCAGACAGATATTGCGCCACCCCGGCACCATAGGCGATATCGCGCACCGGTGTTTCCTGGGTACAGCCAAACCACTCTGCCGCCACCCAAAGCAGATTGCCGGCAGTGGCGTCGATATAGCTGTCGAAATCGGCGCGATCCTCAAACGGATCACGCCCGATATCCCATCTGCGGGCGTCAATCAGCGCATCCAGCGGCCCGACCTGAGCGCGCCGCAGCACCGTGGCCAGCGGCGTGACCACCTCATGGCGCCGCACCTTGTCACCGCCTGCAATCTCTTCCAGCGCATCGCGCCACCATTGCAGCCGCATTTCGGCAATCATCGGCTCTTCGGTCACCCAAGGCGCACGCGAGACCTCGACGTTGAAGGCATAAAGCGGAAACAGCCTTTGCCGCGCCACGACACGGGTCGACATCGTCGCCATGAACCGGTCCGGGTCGCCCTTTTCGACAATCGCCGCGCAGGCCTGCCAACCGTCGACTGTCATGCGCCGGTATCGCGGATCAGCTTCCAGCGGATCGCATCCAATAGCGCCTCCATCGACGCATCAACGATGTTGGGCGACACACCCACCGTGGACCAACGCCGCCCCTTGCCATCCTCGCTGTCGATGATGACGCGGGTCACCGCCTCGGTGCCGCCCTGGGTGATGCGCACCTTGAAATCCACCAGATGCATATCGTCGATCGAGGTCTGATACTTGCCCAGATCCCGCTTCAACGCCTGTGACAAGGCGTTGACCGGCCCGCGATCATTGCCTTCGTCATCATGGCTTTCACTGACCGACAGGATCTGTTCATCGCCAATCGTCACGGCGACCACGGCCTCAGAGGCACTGACAATCTGGCCCAGCGCATTGCGCCGCCGCTCCACCGTGACCCGGTAACGATCCAATTCGAAAAACCGATGGCTTTTCCCCAATTCGTCCCGCGCCAGCAATTCGAAACTCGCCTGCGCCCCGTCATAGGCATAGCCGTCGGTTTCGCGTGCCTTGACCCGTTCAAGGATACGACCCAGCGCCGGATCGCCCTTTTCCACCGCCAGCCCGGCATCGGCCAAACGCTGGCGCAGGTTCGACTGCCCCGCCTGGTTCGACATCGGAATGACCCGTTCATTGCCCACCAGCGACGGCTCGATATGTTCATAGGTCGCCGGATCTTTCAGGATCGCACTGGCGTGCAAACCGGCCTTATGCGCAAAGGCCGACGCCCCGACATAGGCCGCCTGCCGCATCGGCACCCGGTTCAGGATCTCGTCCAGCATCCGGCTGATCCGCAACAACCCGGACAACGCCTCGCGCTTCACCCCGATCTCGTAATCGCTGGCAAAAGGTTCCTTCAACAGCAAGGTCGGGATCAGGGTCGTCAGATTGGCATTGCCACAACGTTCGCCCAATCCGTTCAACGTGCCCTGCACCTGACGCGCACCGGCCTCGATCGCCGCCAAGGTGCCCGCCACTGCATTTTCGGTGTCGTTATGGGTGTGAATACCCAATGCGCCGCCGGGAATACCCGAAGCAATCACCTCGCGCACAATTCCGCCAATCTCACCCGGCAACGTGCCCCCATTGGTGTCACACAGCACAACCCAACGCGCGCCCGCATCCAGCGCCGCGCGCAGGGTCTCCAGCGCATATTCCGGGTCGGACTTGTAACCGTCAAAGAAATGTTCGGCATCAAACAATGCTTCACGTCCATTCGCAGTGATATGCGCAATCGACCGCGAGATATTCTCGGTGTTCTCGGCATTGCTGATCCCCAGCGCCGCCTTCACATGATAGACATGCGCCTTGCCCACCAGACACACCGCACTGGTGCCGGCATTCATCACCGCCGCCAGCACATCGTCATTCTCGGCGCTGATACCTGCGCGCTTGGTCATGCCAAAGGCCGTCACCTTCGCCCGCGTCTTGGGGGCCGTATCAAAAAACGCGCTGTCTGTCGGGTTCGCACCGGGCCAGCCGCCTTCGATGTAATCAATCCCCAAACCGTCCAGCGCCTCGGCAATCCGCACCTTTTCAGCGGTGGAAAACTGCACGCCCTGGGTCTGCTGCCCATCGCGCAAGGTGGTGTCATAAAGATAAAGCCGCTCAGCCATGACTGTGCCCCTTGCTTCTTCTGTTCAAAAATATCCTCGGGGGGAGTCTGCATCCGCAGACGGGGGGCCGACAGCCCCCCATGCAACATCCGCCAGACATCACAATGCCTCCAACTTGGCGGCGTCAAACCCCGGACCGGGCACCAATTCGACCCCAGCCTTGCTCATCCGCACTTCGACACCGGCGGCAATCAGCGCCTGTTTCATCGCATCCACACCGGAAAAATCTTTATTTTCCATTGCCTTGGCCCGCGTTTCATTGAACCGCGTCACATAATCCGACAGATCCACCGCAACACGGTCCCAACCGCCCAGATCCTCGCCCAACAGCCCGAGCAGCGCCGCCCCGGCCTTTAGCGCCGGGGCCTCTCCGGCCGTGGCAAGCCGGTGCAATTCGGCAATCGCACCCGCCGTGTTCAGATCATTGGCCACCGACGCCAAGACCGCCGCAGGCACATCAGAGGCCTCGACGCCCGCAACCATGCCCCGCCATTTGCGCAAGACCGCTTCGGCCTCTGCGGCCTTCTTCTCGGTCCAGTCCATCGGCTTGCGGTAATGCGTCGACAGGAAGACAAACCGGATCACCTCGCCCGGAACGCCCTGTTCCAGCAGATCACGCACAGTAAAGAAATTGCCCAAGCTTTTGGACATCTTCTTGCCTTCGACCTGCAACATCTCGTTGTGCATCCAGACCTGGGCAAAATCCCCCTCAGGGTGGGCGCAGCAGCTCTGGGCAATCTCGTTTTCATGATGGGGAAACATCAGATCGTTGCCGCCGCCGTGAATGTCGAACGACGCGCCCAACAGCGCAAAGGACATCGCCGAGCATTCGATATGCCAACCGGGACGTCCCCGACCCCAGGGGCTGTCCCACCCCGGCAGATCATCGCTGGACGGTTTCCACAACACGAAATCCATCGGATTGCGTTTATAGGGCGCAACCTCGACCCGCGCGCCGGCGATCATATCATCAACCGACCGCCCCGACAGCGCGCCGTACTCTTTGTAGCTTTCGACCGAAAACAGCACATGACCTTCTGCCGCATAGGCATGGCCGCGCGCGATCAGATCGGCAATCATCTCGACCATCTGGGGGATATACGCCGTGGCGCGCGGCATATGTGTCGGCTCTAACGTGCCAAGCGCGGCCATGTCATCAAGATACCATTGGCTGGTCTCTGCGGTGATTTCGGCAATCGACCGCCCGCTTTCGGCGGCACGGGCGTTGATCTTGTCATCCACGTCGGTGAAATTGCGCACATAGGTCACGTGACCCGCACCATATTCATGCCGCAACAGCCGGAACAGCACGTCGAACATGATCACATTGCGTGCATTTCCCAGATGGGCCCGGTCGTAAACCGTTGGCCCGCAAAGATAAATGCGCACGTTGTCGGGGTCGATCGGGGTGAACAGCTGCTCCCCCCGAATCTTGGTATTATGCAGTTTGATCTCGGCCATGGTCTCTCCTCGACACGCGCTGTGATGGGCGCACGAACGCTCGCGGCGGGCATAGCAAGATCAGTTCACAAAGGAAAGAAAGAGCAGGCCCGCCGAAAAATTCAGCGGGTAATGCAGCAAATGAGGGTTGCAAGCGTGCTCATGCGATCCGTTTAACACGGGTTGGCGCCCGCGCCAAGCGCGGTTTGCGCTGATCCAGCAAAGTAAGTGCCACGCCAACCGCAATCAGCCCGGCACCGCCCCATGTCAGCGGCCCGTATCGTTCCCCCAGCAGCAGCACCGCCGCCGCCATGCCGGTCGCCGCCGCGACATAGCCGATCTGGCTCAGCATCACCGGCCCACCCAACCGTTGCAGCCGGAAAAAGGCCGGGAATGTTGCGCCGGCCACCAGAAATTGCGCCAGCGACACGCCGGGAATCTCGGCCAGGGTTTCCAGCGGGATACGCCCGAGATTGACGGTCAACACCACAGCAAAGACCACGGCGGCGGTCAGATGGCTCCAGAATGCCAACACCACCGGTTCGCCGCCTTCGGGCCAATCCAGCGTGCGATAGACATTGCCGATCGCCAGGATCACCGGAATGCCAAGCGCCGCCAGCGCCCAGGGCGACAGCCCCGCCAATTCACCCCGCCCAAGGGCCACCAGAATGGCCCCCGACATGCCAAATGCGATGCCTGGCCAGGCCGAACGCCTTGGGCGCGCGCAGGCCGAACACCAGCGAAAACCCCAAGGTGAACACCGGCGACAATGCAAACATCATCCCCACCTGCCCGGCCCCGACATGGGGAATGGCGGCGAACACCAACAGGTTGGCACCCACAAAGGTGATCAACCCGGCCAGCACCACATAGCGCAGCATTGGCCCGCGCGGCACCACCAGCGCCCCCCGCGCCAAAAGCCCCGGCACCAGTGCCACCGACGCCCCGACCGAAATCACCAAGGCCCAAAGCGCAGGCGGCACATGTGCCGCCCCCGCAAGCTTGCCCAAAGGAAAGTTCAACCCGGTCATCACGCCGGTGTAGATCAACAGAAACGGGATCGCATTAGGCATAGCTGACCACCTCGTATTCCACGCCATCCGGCCCTTCGAAGTAAAACCGCCGCCCCGGTTCGTAATCGGCGTGGTTGATCGGCACATAGCCTGCGGATGTCACCCTGGCTTCGATCGCGTCAAGGTCATCCACCACGATGCCGATATGGTTGAGCGCCCCAAGATGGGTATAGCGCGTGGTCTGGCCTTCCATCCGATCCTTGGGGGCATAAAGCGCCAGATAGCTGCCATCGGTGCCGACATGCACCGTATAGCCTTTGCCGCCCAGGCCCTCGCCCTCCCAGCGGATGTGCCAGCCGAACAGATCGTGCAGAACGGCCGCGGTGGCGCGCGGGTCGTTGACGGTGATATTTGCGTGTTCCAGATAGGCCATGATTGGCTCCCTTTCAATTTATCTGGACGCAGGCTAATCCCTCAACTATGGTTCAGCTCAACCTTAAAGTTTCGTTTGTTTTCAATGGATACGAATATGGCAACACGTGGATTGGGCATCGGGGTCGTGGCCGAACGCACCGGATTGGCGGTGTCGGCGGTACGGTATTACGAAGATCAGGGGCTGGTGCATCCCGGGCGCAATGCCGGCGGCCAGCGGGCCTTTGAACGGTCCGACATTCGCCGACTGAGCTTTGTGCGCATCGCTCAGGGCCTCGGGTTTTCCATTGCCGAGATTCGCGCCGCCTTGGCCGAATTGCCAGAGGGGCGCACGCCGACGAAATCGGATTGGGAGCGGATTTCCAATGATTTTGGCCGCATTCTGGACGCGCGGATTGCCCAGATGCAGGCCCTGCGGCGCAATCTGGATGGCTGTATCGGCTGTGGCTGTCTGTCGCTGGAACGCTGCAAGCTGTATAATCCAGAGGACCGCGCAGCAAAGCTGGGACAGGGGCCAAGATTTCTGCTGGGGGACACCCCCAGCGACGCCGAATGACTTGCAGACCCGGCACGCCCCCGGCAAAATTGGCCCATGTCACGTGAATTGGTAAATCGCATTTGCGCCGCCCTGCCCGGTGCCGAAGTCTCTGACCCCTGGGGCGGTGGCCATGATGCCTGGAAGGTCGGCGGCAAGATGTTTGCCAGCATCGGCGCGGTGGGTGACGGTGTGTCGCTGAAAACGCCGGATATTGACTCTGCGGCCATGTTGATTGACCTAGGGCGCGCGATCAAAGCGCCGTATTTTCACCGGTCCTGGGTGCATGTGCCGTTCAGCATGATCGAAAACGGCGAGGTTCCCGAAGACGAGCTGCGCGACCGGCTGGAAAACTCCTATCACTTGATCCGGTCAAAATTACCGAAAAAGATACAGGCATTATTGAAATGAGCGAGCCGGTCAGCACGATCCGCAACCTTGGCCCGGCAATGGACGAGGCCTGTGCCCGGGCGGGGATTCACAGCGCCGAGGCCCTGCGGGAACTGGGGGCCGATGCGGCCTATGCCAAGCTGCTGGCCAGCGGCACGCGCCCGCATTTCATCGGCTATTACGTTCTGGTCATGGGGTTGCAGGGGCGGCCGTGGAATGATTGTCAGGGCGACGAAAAAGCCGCCCTGCGCAAAAGATTTGATGCGCTGAAATCCGCAAATCAGCCCAAGACCCACGCCGGTATCGAAAAGATCCTGAACGAAATCGGCGTGGTCGAACGGCGCTGATCGCGGAGATCAGAGTTTCATCCGCGCAAAGGCCCAGGCCGCAGCCATATGGGTGATCGCAAAACGCGGCGTGCCCAAAGCGCCGTCCAGCTCTTCTGGTGTGGCAAAGCTGACTTCCATATCTTCCAGATCACCGGAATCGGCCTCGGTCACTTTTTCACAATCCAGCGCCAGGAAATAGCTGCCGAAACATCCGCGCTGGTTGCCGTTGTCGACATATTGGCCCAGGGGAATGAATTTCCCGGCACTATATCCGGTTTCTTCGATCAATTCGCGCCGACCGGCCTCTTCCGCTTCTTCGCCTTCGTCGACGAAACCACCGGGAAAGGTAATCGAAACCCGGCGCGGCCCGTGTTTGTATTGTTCGAGAATCATGATGCGCCCGTCTTTGGTGACCGGAACCACCGAAACGAAGGGCCGCAGATGTACCTGATAGAAATCATTGATTTGCTGACCACTGGGCAATTCAACGGTTTCGCAGGCCACGCGCAAATAGGGCAGCGCCTCGAATACAAAATCCTGCTTGATGGTTTTCCATGTTGTGTCTGTCATTTTTGCCACCTCATTATACTTGATACGAAAATGCCGCCCCTTTCGGGACGGCATATAGACTTATCGGAAGGTTCCGACAGTTAGCCCACCAGTTCGAGACCGGCGAAGAAATATGCGATTTCTTCGGCTGCGGTTTCCGGAGCGTCGGACCCGTGAACCGAGTTTTCGCCAACGGATTCGGCGAATTCGGCGCGCACTGTGCCCGGTGCCGCGTCCGCAGGGTTGGTTGCGCCCATGACTTCGCGGTTTTTGGTGATGGCGTTTTCGCCTTCGAGCACCTGCACGACAACCGGCTCGGACGCCATGAATTCGCACAGTTCGTCATAGAACGGACGCTCGGCGTGCACCGAATAGAACTGACCTGCCTGCGCTTTGGTCAGGTGGATGCGTTTTTGTGCGACGATGCGCAGACCTGCGTCTTCGAATTTGGCATTGATCTTGCCGGTCAGGTTGCGGCGGGTGGCGTCGGGTTTGATGATCGACAGCGTGCGTTCGGTTGCCATTGGGGCTACTCCTATTCATGGACCGGAGGAAAGCCCCGGTCAGGCCATGTTAAATCGCGGCTGCGATAGCATGGGTTGCAGCACTTGGAAAGGGCGGGTTTGCTTCGCCAGGCCCGCCACAGGCCCGCCGCACGCCTGCCACACGCCCAGCATGGGGGCGCTGCCCCCAAACCCCCGGGATATTTCCGAACAGAAGAAGTTTGGACATCGCCCCCTTGGCGCGTTCGGGGTGTTTTCTGGTGCTGGCATGTGGGGCGCAGCTCTGTTAGAGCGCGGCCATGCTGAGAATTGATGACATTTCGTATTCGGTTGAGGGGCGCCCGTTGTTTGACGGGGCCAGGCGCAACCATTCCTGCCGGCCACAAGGTCGGGCTTGTCGGGCGCAACGGTACGGGCAAAACCACCCTGTTCCGCCTGATCCGGGGGGAATTGACCCTGGATGGTGGCACGATCTCCTTGCCGCAGCGCGCGCGCATTGGCGGGGTCGCCCAAGAGGTGCCCGCCAACGAGGTGTCACTGTTGAATACGGTGCTGGCGGCGGACACTGAACGTGCCGCATTGATGGCCGAGGCAGAGACCGCGACAGATCCCGGTCGCATCGCCGAGGTGCAAACCCGCCTGGCAGATATTGACGCCTGGTCGGCAGAGGCGCGGGCGGCTTCGATCCTGAAGGGGTTGGGGTTTGACCATGCCGAGCAACAGATGCCCTGTAGCGATTTTTCCGGTGGTTGGCGGATGCGGGTTGCGCTGGCGGGGGTGTTGTTTGCCCAGCCGGATTTGTTGTTGCTCGACGAACCGACCAACTATCTCGACCTTGAGGGCGCGCTGTGGCTGGAAAGCTATCTGGCGAAATATCCCCATACGGTGATCATCATCAGCCACGACCGTGGGCTTTTGAACCGGGCGGTGGGCGCGATCCTGCATCTGGAAGAGCGCAAATTGACCTTTTATCAGGGCCCCTATGATCAATTTGCCCGCCAGCGCGCCGAACAACGCGCCGTGCAGGCGGCGATGGCGCGCAAGCAACAGGCGCGCAAGGATCACATGCAGAGCTTTGTTGATCGGTTCCGCGCCAAAGCCTCGAAGGCGAAACAGGCACAGGCCCGGCTGAAGATGATCGAAAAGATGGACATGATCGCCGCGCCGGAGGAAATTGCGCGTCGGGTGTTTTCCTTTCCTCAGCCCGAGGAACTGTCGCCGCCCATCATCGCAATTGAAAACGGGACAACCGGATACGGCGAGACGGAAATCCTGCGCAAGCTTGACCTGCGGATCGACCATGACGACCGCATTGCCCTGTTGGGCAAGAACGGTCAGGGCAAATCCACCCTGTCCAAGCTGTTGTCGGATCGTTTGCCGCTGATGTCGGGCAAGATGACCCGGTCCAACAAGCTGCGGATCGGCTATTTTGCCCAGCACCAGGTGGATGAATTGTTCATCGACGAAACGCCCTTGCAGCATTTGCAAAGCGCGCGCCCCGGTGTGTTGCCGCCGAAACTTCGGGCGCAGTTGGCGGGTTTCGGGCTTGGCGCCGATCAGGCCGAAACCGAGGTCGGCCGCCTGTCGGGTGGCCAGAAAGCCCGGCTTTCGTTGCTTTTGGCGACGCTGGATGCGCCGCATTTGTTGATCCTCGATGAACCGACCAACCACCTGGACATCGAAAGCCGCGAGGCGCTGGTCGAGGCCTTGACCGCCTATAGCGGCGCGGTCATCCTTGTCAGCCATGACATGCATTTGCTGAACATGGTGGCGGATCGCTTGTGGCTTGTGTCTGATGGATCGGTGAAACCGTTTGAGGACGACCTCGAAGCCTATCGCAAGGTGTTGTTGTCGGTGGACAAACCGGCGCGCACGCCCAAGGCGGAGAAAGCCGAAAAAGCCAAATCCGAAAAGCCCAAACGCGCGCCGCGTGATCACATCCTGGCGCTGCGCGCCGAGGTGCGCAAATGCGAAGAGCGGGTGGAAAAGATCACATCCATGCATGAAATCCTGTCCAAGAAGCTGGCCGATCCATTGATCTATGAGGCGGGGCGCGCCAGCGAATTGGAACAATGGAACCGCAAATTTGCCGAGGTCGAAAAGGGCATGGCGCGGGCGGAAAAGCTTTGGATGGCGGCGTTGGAAAAACTTGAGGCGGCCGAGGCCTGAAACTTGGCCTGACGCTTGGTCGCGGGCTTGGCCTGAGGTTTAGCCTGGCGCGTGAATTGACGCTTGGATTTTTGACAAATGGCTGGGCTGCCCCTTGCCAAGTCTGCTTTGGCATGGTGCTTGTGATCTATGGATAGTGCATTTCTCTATCTCTGCTTTTGTCACGCTGTTTGTGGTGGTCGACCCGATTGGGCTGACGCCATTGTTTGTCGCCATGACCCAAGGCATGTCCCCCAGCCTGCGGCGTGCGATCGGGATACGCGCCTGTTTGGTGGCTGTGGTCCTGTTGGCGTTGTTTGGCGCAATGGGCGAGGCGGTGTTGGGATTTATCGGGATTTCCATGCCGGCGTTCCGCGTGGCGGGCGGCATTTTGCTGTTTATCACCGCGCTCGACATGTTGTTCGAGCGCCGGACCAAACGCCGTCAGGATCAGGCGGACAACGACGATGATCATGATGATCCTTCGGTGTTTCCGCTGGCCATTCCGCTGTTGGCGGGGCCGGGTTCGATTGCCTCGATCATCCTGTTGACCGGGGAAAAACCGGGGATCGAAGGTTATTTTCTGGTGATGGGCGTGTTGCTGGCGGTGATTGCCATTGCGCTTTTGCTGTTCATGGCGGCCGGGTTTCTGGAGCGGCTTCTGGGAAAGATCGGCATTGTGGTTGTGACCCGGTTGCTTGGCATGTTGCTGGCGGCGCTGGCGGTGCAATTCGTGCTGGATGGGTTGCGCGCCTTTGGCTTTGCGGCGGCGTTGACCTCGTAAACCGGCCGCCCTGCCCCTATCTTGGCATCAGGAGAGCGCGAAATGAATGCCATGGACACCGGAAACCTGATCTACCTTGTTGTGCTGTTGGGCGCAGTGGTGTTCTGGTTCGCCATCTCCAACCGAAATTCCCTCGGCAAGATGTTGCAACATGCGATGGTGTGGGGGCTGATTTTCATCGGCGCGATTGCGGCTGTGGGGCTTTGGGGGGATATTCGCCAGACCGTGATGCCGCAGCAATCGGTGTTTGCCGATCAGGCCCGGATTGAAGTGCCGCGCAGCCCCGATGGCCATTATTACCTGACGCTGGAGGTCAACGGCACGCCGACCCGGTTTGTTGTCGACACTGGCGCGACGTCGATTGTGTTGCTGGAACGTGATGCCGCCGCCGCCGGGATTGATCCGGCGACGCTGAACTTTGCCAGCACGGCGATGACCGCAAATGGCACCGTGCGCACCGCGCGTGTGGTGCTGGACGCGATTGGCCTGCCGGGAATGGAAGATCGCGGCGTGACCGCCTTTGTCAATCAGGGCGAGATGGCCGAGAGCCTGTTGGGCATGTCTTATCTGCAACGGTTTGAGCGGCTGGAAATATCAGGCGGGCAGCTTATCCTGGAGCGATAATCGCCGAGGGTCCGCTTTTGCCCGCCCCGTGGCGTGCCGCGCACCGTTGAACGGCACAACGTGATACTTTGATTTTCCAGATCCTGCGCCATACTCCCCCGACACATCTCAAGGAGGGGTTCCCATGCAACTTGGCGCATTTTCCGTCAGCCTCGCGGTCAAGGATCTGGCTGCATCCAAGACGTTTTACGAAACGCTCGGGTTTTCCGACATGGCCGGGACGATGGATCACGGCTATCTGATCATGAAAAACGGCGACACGCTGATCGGCCTGTTTCAGGGCATGTTCGACCGGAATATCCTGACCTTCAATCCCGGTTGGGACCAAAATGCCCAGCCGGTAGAGGGGTTTACCGATGTGCGCCAGATTCAGGCGCGGCTAAGGGCCGACGGCATGACATTTGAGCAGGAGGCCGACCCAGAAGGCACCGGTCCCGCCAGTTTTGTCGTCATCGACCCGGATGGCAACCCGGTGTTGGTGGATCAACACGTCTGACAGTCTGGCGCGAAGCTGTCGACCACGATCCAAGCGGTGGTTCACCAGCCAGTCGTCATGTTGTGGGCGTTGACCGTTGCGAGCCAGTCTTGCCGGTTTTCCGTTTTGCCGCTGGGGGGTTCCTGACGGTCTGTGCTGGGCCATGCGGATTTCATCTGATATGATGACTATATCAGAATAGAAAGCGACCCAGACCATGGCACATCCCGACATCCAGACCCGTCTTTATGGCACCCAAGACCCCGCCGATGACCTGCGCCAGATTGCGGTTGGGCCGTTGTCGTTTCTGTATTCCGGCGATGGTTTGCGGCGGATTTCATGGCAGGGCACGGAATTGGTCCGGGCCATCGCCTGGCCGATCCGGGACGCGAATTGGGGCACCTATCCGCCAGAGGTTCTGTCCGAAAGCCTTCAGGAAACGCCGGATGCGGTCACTTGTGCGGTGAGTTTTGCGGTGGCGGGCGGTGGGCTGCGCTGTGATGTGACGGTGGTTGCCGGGGCCAATGGCGAGATGCGGGCCGATATGGTGATGACGCCGACCGGCGCGGGGTTTGCCACCAATCGCGCCGGTTTCACCGTGCTGCACCCGATCCGCGGCGTCGCTGGCGCGCCCCTGACCGTGACCCATTCCGACGGGCGCCGCGACAATGTCACCTTCCCCGACCTGATTTCACCGGGCCAGCCGGTGTTTGACATTGCGGGTCTGGCCTATGGCATCGACGGGGCGGCCGTCGACATCCGATTTGAGGGCGAGATGTTCGAAATGGAGGACCAGCGCAATTGGTCCGATGCCTCGTACAAGACATATTGTGTGCCGCTGGTGCATCCGTTCACCTATGAGATCACCGAACCGGTGACCCAGACGATCCATGTGACAATGACGGGCGAAGCGGCCAAAGACCGTGCCACCGCTGCGTCGGGGCAGCTGGTGATTGGGGCAAGTCCCGCCCGCGCCCCCGATCTTGGGCTGGCAATCGAGCCGGGGTGGCTTGGAGACGGAACCGCGCGTGAGGCGATCCTACAGGCCGGGGCAGCACATCTGCTGGTGCGCATACCTTTGGATCCGCCCGCCGGCTATCTTGCCGAATGTGCCGCGCTGGCGCGGGATCTGGGGGCTGCGGTGGATGTGGAAATCATTCTGGCCGATGCCGCCGATCCGGAAACCGCCCTGCGCGAAATCGCGCAAGCCATGGCCAAGGCCGGGTTGACGCCAAAACGGGCGCTGGCCCTGCGCGCGGGATATCTGGCCAGCCATCAGCCCTGCGGCCCCTGGCCCAAAGGCCCCACCCCCGACGATGCAATACGCGCGGCGCGATCCGCCCTGGCCACCCCCCCGGATGGTCCGGAGATTGGCGGCGGCATGATGACAAATTTCACCGAATTCAACCGCTGCCGCCCCGACACCAGCCTGTGCGATTATGTCACCCACGCAAATACCGCAATCGTGCATGCCGGTGACGACATGTCGGTGCTGGAAACGCTGGAAACCCTGCCACAGATTTTCGCCAGCGCAGCGGCACTTTCGGCGGGGTTGCCTTACCGGCTGGGGCTGGTGTCCATTGGCATGCGCACCAACCCCTATGGTGCGGCGGTGGCCGAAAACCCCGATCAAATTCGCCGCACCATGGCCCGGATTGATCCACGCCAGCGCGGTTTGTTCGCGGCGGCCTGGGCCGTCGGTGTTCTGGCCGCAACCGAAAACAGCAAGGTCGACGCCCTGTGTCTGGCGGCGCCCACCGGGCCCTTCGGCATCGATTACACCGCCCAAGACCATCCGCAGGTCGGTTATGACGCCACGACGGCGGTCTATCCGCTGTTCCATGTGATACGCATGGCGCACAGCATGGCGGGCGCGACACGGTTGACCATGACCGGGCTGCCCGCGCCACTGGTGGCCTATGGTGTGCGTGACGCTGCGGCGGACCGGATGATGATTGCCAACCCATCGGCCAAGGGGCAAACCCTGACATTGTCGGCACCGGCCCGGATCAGGCAGTTGGATGCCAATAGTTTTGACCAGGCGATCCGCGATCCGCTCTGGCTGGACACTGCGCCAACGACCGAGACGGCAGAGATTGATCTGCCGCCTTTCGCGCTGGCCTTTGTCCACTCAGGCCACTGACATCAAATGGTTTCAGGCGGGATCGCTGAATTCCGCCACATCCACCACCCGGCCCTTGGCGGCGGACAAATAGGCCGCTTCGACAAGGGTAAAGGTCTTGAGGTTGTCGGCCCCGGATGTTTCCGGCTCTGCCCCAGAGGCGAGGCAATCGACAAAATGCTGTTGGATGATCGCGACGCTTTCCTGAATGTTGTGCCAGGGCCGTTCAGCCCAATCCAACAGCGGCGGCGCGACATCCTGCACCTCTTCTTCCGCACCAATTTGCAGCGTCAATTTATAGCCTGCATCCAACCGCAAGGTGCCCCTGTCCCCGTCGATTTCCAACAAGGTTTCAGGAAAGGTTTCGGGCCTGCGCCGCGTGGCATAAGAGCAATCCACAACGCTGGTCATGCCGCTTTCATGTGTCAGCAACATGGTTGCCACGTCTTCGCCTTTGATCTTTGGGTTGATGCGGGTGGTGGTCGCGGCCAGCCGGGTGACATCGCCCATCAACGCCCGCGCCACATCCAGAATATGAATGCCCAGGTCCTCGATGATGAAACGGTCGCCCTCTGCCAGATAGGGCTGGCCCGAAAACACGTCATAACCCGAGCGGAACGAAGCCCGACAGAAAAACGGCGTGCCGATCCGACCGGCGCGCAGGGCATCAATCACCGCGCGAATTGCCGACTGCCAGCGGAAATTCTCGTGCACCATCAGTGTTTTGCCCGCCGCTTCTGCGGCCTGTACCATGGCGCGGGCATCGGTGATGTTTTCGGCAAAAGGTTTCTGACAGATCACATGGACATCCTGCGCCAGCGCCAGTTCAACCAAAGAGCGATGCGACGGCGCGGTTGTGATCACATCGACAAAGTCGAGCCTCTGTTCGGCCAGCATGGTTGCCATATCGGTATAAAGCGCGTCGATGCCAAAAGCCCCGCCAGTGGATGTGAGCCGGGTCTTGTCGAGGTCGCAAATCGCAACAATTTCGGCGCCGTTGACCATCTTCCACGCGTTCAGGTGGTTGCCTGCGAAAAACCCTGTCCCAATCACTCCGCCGCGTAACGTCATATGTCTGTCTCTCCCATTGGATCTGTATTGCCGCTGATCGCGGGGCAATACCGCAATGCCGCAAACTGGTATGATAACTATATGATCGCTATGCTGGCGGTGCAAGTCGCGAATGCCACAGGTTGCCCCGCCTTTGCCCGACCGCCGCGTCCGGGTGTTGCGGTGGCAGACGTCGGATGACAAAGTGGTGGCGGAACAAGCCTGTACAGTAGGAATGGTATTTTGAAGACGACAGTGAAATTGAGCGCGGTGGTGATCGCGGCATTCGGCCTTGCTGCCTGTGAACCGGTTGATGGCAGCACCTCTGCCATGCCCAACACCACCACAGCCCCGGAGTCGGTTCAGGCCATTGCCGCCCCTTATCAGGATCTGACTGCGGTACGCTGGAACCCTGACGATGGCTGCTATTGGTATCGTCACGTGGGTCCGGTCGAAACCACGATGCTGCCGCTGCGCACCGTCAACGGCAATCCGATCTGCACAAAACCCGCCGCCTGACCCCGCCGCCGGGGTCCAGATCAGGATCGGATTCGGTTCGGTTTCGGAATAATAAATACGCCACGGACCCCCGCCAGCCACCGCTGGCCGGGGTCCGTTTGCATTGGATCAGATGCTGATCGGGCCCTGCCCGCCGGTCGGGTAAAGATAGGCGGTAACGCCGGTTTCCACCTGATCGTAAAGCGCGTTGATATGCGGCATCACCATGCGCACACAGCCAGAGCTTGCCCGCGTGCCAATCGACCGGGGCGCCGGCGTGCCGTAAATCCGCAAATAGGTGTCGCGATTGCCGACATAAAGATAGAGCGCACGCGACCCAAGCGCGTTTTCCGGGCCGGGAGGCATGCCATCGGCCCAGCGGGCGTATTTGCCCGGCTCGCGCTCGATCATCGCCGGGGTTGGCGTCCAGCGCGGCCATTTCGCCTTGCGCTTGATGGTATAGGTGCCCGGCTCGTACAGCCCGTCACGGCCAATGGCGACGCCATAGCGCATCGCGGTGCCGTCGTCCTGAATATGATACAGATACCGCGCCACCGCATCGACGTGGATATCACCGGGCGTCAGCCCCGCATTTGCCTGAACCCGGACCGGCAACAACCGCGGGTGCAGCCCCCAGGGGTTGGTCGACGTCAAATCGAAATCTGCGGGTGTCACACGGGCATCCCAACTGTCCCAGGTGCCGCCCGATGCGGCCTGTGCCAAAAGAGGATTGGCAAGCGCCGGCGTGCACAGCGCGGCAGCGGTTCCGATAAAGTGTCGTCGTGTCAGCATTTTACTCTTCCAAACTTGCGGGTGCAATTCGCAGAATGACCGCAATCCGCCCGTAAACAAAGGGATTCCCCAGAATTCGCCATCGCAGAACGTGATGACCCACCATGTTGTGGCCCAGTGTTGCGCGCCAGTGCAACACGGCGCAACAATTGACACATGCGCTGTCGCGTTTTTGTGACTGTAAACCTGTAGGGAATGGTGGGTGATGAGAGGCTCGAACTCCCGACATCTTCGGTGTAAACGAAGCGCTCTACCAACTGAGCTAATCACCCGCTGGCCGTGCTTTTAGTCCGGCATTCGCGGGGCTTCAAGGCTCAAAATGGGGTGATTTCCGATAGATTTGCAAATTTCTGAAAAAAATTCTTGACCTAAAGTATACTTGAGGTCGCAATTTCATCCGCGTCACGAAAATCAACCCAAGGAGACGCGACATGACACAGCTGACAGAGACCACATCAACACAGCCCCGCACCATCCTGGCATCCACGGGGCGCGTTCTGTTGCGCGCCTTGATCAGATCGCTGCGCGCCCGGCAGACCCGCAAGGGGTTAGAGGCCTATCGCGGCAATCCGCATCTGGCCCGCGATATCGGCGTTCCAGCGGCACCAAGCCAGATTACAGCAAAGCTGCCCGCATCGACAAAGCCACTTTGGTAGGCCCTTTATCCAGCGGCGGGCATTGGGGCACGGGCGCACCCACCCTGCCCCAATGCCCGCCGCTGCACCACGGGCCGATGCACATATTTGCCTTACCCAGTCCTGAACAGCGACCGGAGCAGAAAAAAGCGCATTCGAAATACGGTGAAGATTTTGTTGTTTGAACGAACAACTGCCGCCCTCAGTCGAGACGGTGCCAATCAGCGATATTCCAAAGCATGCCAGCATAGGAATTCGCGACAACACCGCCCAGTGTGACAGAACGCGCCGCGACTTCGGCCCGTTGCACAAGCGGGATGGAAACATGACCGCCAGCGCTGACCATATTGTCCAGGCGCTTGATAATCTCTTGGCGCTCGGAAAGCCCCCCAGTACGCCCGAGTTCTTTCAGCAATTTGTCAAATTCCGGGTCGCAATATCGCGTGATATTGTCCCCAAACCAGCCGTTGTCAGGCCGCGGCTCCGAACCACAACGGAAATTGTTCAGATAGTCTTCCGGGTCCGCGCCAGCAAAGACGTTAGAATACATCTGCACGTCGGCATAAAACCTTAGATATGTATCTTCCGAATTGGAACCGCCGCCAAAGAACACCGTTGGCGCAATATTGCGTAGTTCGGTTTCGACGCCGATCTGGCGCCACCATTCCCTTATCAAGGCCTGGAAATCCTGGCGAACAGCATTGGTTGAGGTCTGAAACAGAATCGACAGGCGAACACCGTTCCTGGTCCGCACACCATCACTCCCCCGTATCCAGCCAGCCGCATCGAGTAGTCGGTTCGCACCATCGATGTCCTGAACCAGACAGTCAGTGGTGCCAGAGGCATAGACCTTCGGCGCGGGAATGAGATCGCAGGTGCTGCGACCCGAAACACCATAGCCGATTTCGGTCAGCAACTCGCGGTCGATCGCCATGGAAAGCGCCCTGCGAACGTCCCTTTGTGTCAGGGCGGGATGCGGAGCGTCGCGTGTTGAGCGTATATCAGGCGCGAGTTTCGGCGACGGATCGGTCAGGTTAAGCATCAACCGTTCCACCAGCGCACGAAACGCCACAACAGGCACGCCGCGCCCGCCTTCGGCCATCTGGTCCAGAACGTCCGGCGCAAGCTGCAGGTTCCAGGCGAAATCACTCTTGCCGGTCTCGAACACCGCAGTGGCAGCGCTTTGCGCATCACCGCCACCAACCAAGCTGATTGTCTCGAACGCCGGTTTTCGGGCCTCGCGGTAGTTGCGGTTTGCTTCAAACTCGATCCGGCGGGATGAGTAGTCCCGCACTACAAAAGGCCCTGTGCCGCGGGGGCGGAAATTCTGTGTGCACGACGGGGCCTTCGCCCCTTTACACGGCGCAAACTGAGATTTTTGAAGCACCGGCGAATTGGTACCGACAAAGGCGCGATAGGGATAGGCCGTCGGCTGCAAGAACCGAAAGCGCACGGACATTCGGTCGATCAACTCAACACTTTCAATTCCGCTGAACTGGTTGGATTGCGCACATCCGGTCCGGGCATCCATGCAATATGCGGCGGTAAAGGCCACGTCGTCGGCCGTGAGCGCCGTGCCGTCAGACCAGGTCACTCCATCCCGCAAACGCCAGGTTATCGTTCGTAAATCTTCCGAGACCCCGCCATTTTCAAGCGTCGGAACTCTGTTCGCGAGGACCGGCAGGATATTGCCCTCAGGATCGAAGGAGGCCAGCGGCTCGAGCACAAGCGACGCGGCCTCTATATCCTTCGTCGAGCCAGAGAGATAAGGGTTGAGTATCGACGGCGCTTGCCAATAGGTGAGTGTTGCGGCCCCATCGGCACCGCGCCTTTGTGCCGTCGCGGGCGGCGATGGGCGGACCTTTTCGGGGTCTGGCTTCGGTGCGGGGGTTGGCGGGTCTGGCTCTGGCTCTGGCTCTGGCCGGGTCAATGCCACCAACCGTTTCTTGGCAATCCCCGCGGCAGGCGTGTCTGGGAAACCGGCGACGATACGTTCCAGCGCAAGAATTTGCAGATCATCGGGCAGTCCAAACCCAAGGATAAGAAGCTTGTCTGCTTCTGCCGCCCGATCGGCGCTGCTGTTTGCCCCCGACACCCCGCATTGTCCGGCGATGCAGGTGAACCCTAACGCGGCATCATAATACGCAGGCTCTTGCAGATGCCCCCCAGCCCCGCGCGCCAGACGCGCAGTATCGACCTGCGCACGCGACACGGCTTCTTCCAAGTGCAGACGTTGTTCGAGATATGGCAAAAAGCTACGGGTGAACACCGAAAGCTTTTGTTCCGGTGGATCGTCGGGTAGACGATCCAAGGCCTCCTGCCCCTCTCCGGCGGAATAAACGATAAAACTGCCGGTGCGCGGCGACAACGGTGCAAGCCCGCGCGTCATGCAGGCCGAACGCCGCCCTTCGGGCGGCTTGAACGGATTGTTGCGGCAAGCGTCGATGATCGCCACGGTCAGCCCAGTATTGCGCATCTCGATTTCGTCCAGGATGCCGTTCACCCCGTTTTTCAACGCAACGGTTTCGCGTTTCAGCTTGCGATCACTGCCTTGTGATGGCGCATCGGTCGGCACGAGGTAATTCACCTGCCCGTCCGACCAGCCATGACCAGAAAAGACGACGATCACATCGTCGCCCGGTTCCAATCCGGCCAGAAAAGTATCGAAGGAGTTGAGCATGCCGTCGAGGTCACTGTCTTTCAACCGTGAAATTTGGTAACCAAACTCCCGAAACAGCGCGGCATATGCATCGGCATCTGAATGGGTGTTCCGCAGATCGGCCAAGGCCAGATACTCGGCGTTGGAGACCACCAGCGCATGTTTTTCGGCGGCAGCGGGCACCGCAAAAACAAGCGTCAGAAGGCAGGCTGCGGCCAATCTCATACGAAAATCAGTCCGGCTTCCTTGCCGAACTATCCCAAATTACTTTCTCTATAGGTCGATAGTGCAGCCGCATGGCCCGCATTGCAACACTTTAGAAATCAACCTGTGCTTCATCGAGAACGGCGCATATCAAAACAGAAAAAGAGGGGTATGGTGGGTGATAAGAGATTTGAACTCCTGACATCTTCGATGTGAACGAAGCGCTCTACCACTGAGCTAATCACCCGGTAGCGCGTCTATTAGCCTTCCTTGAAATGACGTGCAAGGGGGGTGTAAAAAATTCCGCACCGGACGTGCATCACCGGATTTTCCATGTCGGTGCTTGCGCAGAAACCGGCGCAGGAACCGGCGGAATTGCCACAGTTCCCATATTAGCACTGGCCATTTCGCGCCACGGACGCTAGGTGGCGCGCAACTCCTAATACAAGGTATCTCCGATGGACCTTCGCAATATCGCGATCATCGCGCACGTTGACCATGGCAAAACCACGCTGGTGGACGAGCTTCTGAAACAATCCGGTGCGTTCCGTGCCAATCAGGCCGTCGACGAACGCGCCATGGACAGCAACGACCTGGAACGCGAACGCGGCATCACGATCTTTGCCAAACCGACCTCGGTCGAATGGAAGGGACACCGCGTCAATATCGTGGACACCCCCGGCCACGCCGATTTCGGTGGCGAGGTCGAGCGCATCCTGTCGATGGTCGACGGTGTTGTTCTGCTGGTCGACGCCGCCGAAGGCCCGATGCCGCAAACCAAATTCGTGACCTCCAAGGCGCTGGCGCTGGGCCTGCGTCCGATTGTGGTTCTGAACAAGGTCGACAAACCCGACGCCGAGCCTGATCGCGCGCTGGATGAATGTTTTGATCTCTTTGCCTCGCTTGATGCAAATGACGATCAGCTCGACTTCCCGCATATGTATGCCTCGGGCCGCAATGGCTGGGCCGATCACGAGCTGGACGGCCCGCGCAAGGATCTGACCGCCTTGTTCGATCTGATCATCAATCACGTCCCTGCCCCAAAGCAGGTCAAGCGCCAGGACGAAGATTTCCGCATGCTGGCCACCACATTGGGGTCCGACCCGTTTGTCGGTCGCCTGCTGACCGGTCGGGTGGAAACCGGCAAGCTGAAGGTCGGCGCAACCGTGCAGGCCCTGTCGCGCGTCGGTCAAAAGATCGAACAGTTCCGCGTGACACGCATTCAGGCCTTCCGGGGTCTGGCGCAACAGGACATCGAAGAGGCCCAGGCAGGCGACATTGTTTCCATCGCCGGCATGTCCAAGGCCACCGTGGCCGACACCATCTGTGCGCTGGCCGTGGACGAACCGCTGGACGCCCAGCCGATTGACCCGCCCACCATCACCGTGACCTTTGGCATCAACGACAGCCCATTGGCCGGTCGCGAAGGCAAAAAGGTCCAAAGCCGCGTCATCCGCGAGCGTTTGATGAAAGAAGCCGAAAGCAACGTCGCGATCAAAATCGCCGACACCCCCGGTGGTGATGCCTTTGAGGTGTCGGGCCGTGGCGAATTGCAGATGGGCGTTTTGATCGAGAACATGCGCCGCGAAGGTTTCGAGCTTTCGATCTCGCGTCCGCAGGTGATCATGAAAGAAGTCGACGGCGTGCGCATGGAACCGGTCGAGGCCGCCACCATCGACGTCGATGACGAATATTCCGGCGCGGTGATCGAAAAGCTGACCGGTGCACGCAAGGGCGAATTGGTCGAAATGCGCCCCGCCGGTGCGGGCAAGACCCGCATTATCGCCCATGTGCCGTCGCGCGGGCTGATCGGCTATCACGGCGAATTCCTGACCGACACGCGCGGCACCGGCGTTCTGAACCGGGTGTTCCACGGCTGGACCCCGCACAAGGGGTCGATCCCGGGCCGTCGTGCCGGTGTTCTGATCTCGATGGAGAATGGCGAAGCGGTGGCATTCGCCCTGTGGAACCTGGAAGATCGCGGCAAGATGTTCATTGGCGCCCAGGCCAAGGTCTATACCGGCATGATCATCGGCGAACATTCGCGCGAAAACGATCTTGAGGTGAACCCGCTGAAAGGCAAGAAGCTGACCAACGTCCGGGCCTCTGGCACCGACGAAGCGGTCCGGCTGACCACGCCCGTGACGCTGTCGCTGGAAGAGGCGATTGCCTATATCAACGACGACGAGCTGGTCGAAGTGACACCGGAATCGGTGCGCCTGCGCAAACGCTATCTCGACCCGCATGAGCGCAAGCGGATGGCAAAAACCGCCTGATCGCGGAACATGGATTAACGAAAAAGGCCGGGCAAATTGCCCGGCCTTTTGCTTTTCAACGGTTGGGAAGATGTGTCACCCACCCTGAAGATCAGATACCTTGCCGATCAGGCACCTTCGACGATGATCAGATCGCGTTCCGACGCGCCCTTGGCGTGGCTCAGCGCCTCTTGATAGGCATCGGAATGGTAACAATCATGCGCCGCCTGAAGGCTGGGGAACTGCGCCAGCACATGGCGTGCGCGATCTGTCCCTTCCAGCGTTTCATAGGCGCCACCACGGGCCAGAAATTCGCCGCCATGGGCCGCAATCGCCGGTCCCGCCAGTTTCGCATAACGGCCATAGGCCGCTTCATCCGTCACATGCACATGGGCGATCCAATATGCGCTCATCTCTCAGCCTCCCAATACGGCCTTGGCCGCTTCTATTGCCTTGTCCGCACCGGCCGCATCCGATCCGCCACCCTGGGCCATGTCAGGGCGACCACCGCCGCCCTTGCCGCCGAGTTCGGCCACCGCCGCGCGCACCAGATCGACCGCCGATACCTTGTCGGTCAGATCCTTGGTCACACCTGCCGCCACGGCGACCTTGCCGCCGGTGTCCGCAATCAAAAGGATCGCGGCAGAGCCCAGTTTTTCCTTCTGCGCATCAATCAACGGCGGAAGATCCTTACCCGTCACACCGTTCAGCACCTGCGCAACAAAGGGCACGCCATTGATCTCTTCCGCATCGGCCCCCGGCCCCGCAGATCCACCCGACATCGCCAGTTCACGGCGCAGCTGTGCCACTTCGGATTGCAGCGATTTGCGTTCTTCCAACAGACTGCGCAGCCGTTCCGGGACATCCGCCGCCTGCGCCTTCAGCTCCAATGCGGCCTCGGCCAGCAATTGGTCCTGACGGCGCAGAAAATCCATCGCCGCCTTGCCGGTCAGCGCCTCGATCCGGCGCACACCCGCGCTGGAGGCGCTGTCGCCCAGCATCACGAATGCACCGATGTCGCCGGTCTGGCGCACATGGGTGCCACCGCAAAGTTCCAGCGAATAGGTTTCGCCATTGCTGCCTTTGCCGGACCCGGGTTTGCGCCCCATCGACACAACCCGCACTTCGTCGCCGTATTTCTCGCCAAAGAGCGCCTGTGCGCCAATCGCACGGGCATCATCCGGCGTCATGATCCGGGTGTCCACCGCGCCGTTCTGGCGGATATAGGCGTTCACATCCTGTTCGACCGCCTGCAATTCACTTTGGCTCAACGCCTTGGCGTGGCTGAAATCAAAGCGCAAACGATCCTCGGCATTCAACGACCCCCGCTGCGCCACATGATCGCCAAGCGTTTCGCGCAGCGCCTCGTGCAACAGGTGGGTGGCCGAATGGTTGGCGCGAATCGTGCTGCGCCGCGCGTGATCGACCCGCAGTTCCAGCGCATCGCCAACCTTCAACGCGACTTTCTCAGGCGTGACGCGGTGGGCAAACAACCCGCCCGCCATCTTGCGCGTGTCAGCGACAACCCCATTGCCGTCGGGTTTCAGATAGCTGCCGCTGTCGCCAACCTGGCCACCGGATTCGGCATAAAACGGCGTCTGGTTGACCACCATCCAGCCCTCTTGTCCGGGTGCAAGCGTTTCGACCGACACGCCATCGCACACCAGCCCAACCACCTGCCCCTCGGCAACCTCGGTATCATAGCCGAGAAAATCCGTCGGGCTGTTGGCCTCTGCCAGATCGAACCAAACCTCGGCATCTGCGGTTTCGCCAGAACCCGACCACGCGGCGCGGGCCTTGGCCTTTTGCGCGGCCATGGCGGTGTCAAAGCCGTCTGTGTCGACCGCACGGTCCTTTTCGCGCAGCGCATCCTGGGTCAGATCAAGCGGGAACCCATAGGTGTCGTATAGTTTGAACGCCGTCTCGCCCGGCAGGGGCGCGTCATCCGGCAGGGCCGCCAACTCGTCATCCAGAAGCTTCAGGCCACGATCAAGCGTCGCCTTGAACCGGGTTTCTTCCAGCTTCAATGTCTCTTCGATCAGCGCCTGCGCCTGACCCAATTCGGGATAGGCCGCACCCATCTGGCGCACCAATGCAGGCACCAAGCGATACATCGTCGGATCTTTGGCCCCCAGCAGATGCGCGTGCCGCATCGCCCGACGCATGATCCGGCGCAGCACATATCCCCGCCCCTCGTTCGACGGCATCACACCATCGGCCAACAAAAACGATGTCGAGCGCAAATGATCCGCAATCACCCGGTGATGCACATTGCCCGGCCCATCGGGATCGGTCGAGGTCACATCGGCGCTGGCCTCGATCAGGTTGCGCATCAGGTCGGTGTCATAATTGTCGTGTTTGCCCTGCAACAGCGCGCCGATCCGCTCCAGCCCCATGCCGGTGTCGATCGACTGCATCTTCAGGGGCGTCATCGAGCCGTCTTCGAATTGCTCGTTCTGCATGAAGACCACGTTCCAGATTTCGATGAAACGGTCACCATCCTCTTCCGCGCTGCCCGGAGGGCCGCCCCAAATGTGGTCGCCGTGATCATAGAAAATTTCGGTACAGGGGCCACAGGGACCGGTCGGCCCCATCTGCCAGAAATTGTCCGAAGTGGCGATGCGGATGATCCGATCCTCTGGCACGCCAACCTTCTTCCAGATTTCGAAAGCTTCGTCATCCGTATGATACACTGTGGCCAGCAACCGCTTGGGATCAATGCCAAATTCGCGTGTGATCAGCTCCCACGCAAAGGGGATCGCATCCTCTTTGAAGTAATCCCCAAAGCTGAAATTGCCCAACATTTCAAAGAATGTGTGGTGGCGCGCGGTATAGCCCACATTGTCGAGGTCATTGTGTTTCCCGCAGGCGCGCACGCATTTCTGACTTGTTGTGGCGCGCTGATAATCGCGGGTTTCAACCCCGGTAAACAGGTTCTTGAACTGCACCATGCCGGAATTGACGAACATCAACGTCGGATCGTTGCGCGGCACCAGCGGGCTGGATGGCACGATCTCATGGCCGTTCTTGGCAAAGTAATCAAGGAATGTGGAGCGGATGTCGTTCAGCGTGGCCATGGCGTCGGTATCTTCTTGTATCGGGCGGGTTTTCCCGCGGTCCGAGAAGATGTACCGAACCGCCCCGGTCCTGTCCATGGGGCGATTGCCATTCTGTCAGCGCCCAGTGGCAAAGCCCTAGGGCTGCGGCATCTGACACCTGGGTCGGCGTTCGGGATTGGCGCGGCCCGGCGCAGGCCATCGCGCCGGGTTTCATGTATCGGCAATTTGGGCCGCAGCCCGCAGCGCCTTAGGCCTCGACGATATCGTCGTCGCTTTTTTCTTCCGGCGGCATGTCAAAATCCAACCCATGCGCCGCACGGATCTTGTCTTCGACTTCCAGGGCCATGCGTTTGTTTTCCCGCAGGAAAGTCTTGGCATTTTCACGCCCCTGGCCGATCCGTTCATCGCCATAGCTGTACCAGGCACCGGATTTATCAACCACCCCGGCCTTGACCCCAAGATCCAGCAATTCGCCCATCTTGGAAATGCCTTCGCCATACATGATATCGAATTCAACCTGTTTGAACGGCGGAGCAACCTTGTTTTTCACGACCTTGACGCGTGTGGCATTGCCGACGACCTCGTCACGATCCTTGATCGCGCCAATCCGACGAATGTCCAGACGGACCGAAGAATAGAATTTCAAAGCATTGCCACCGGTGGTGGTTTCCGGGCTGCCAAACATCACGCCGATTTTCATCCGGATCTGGTTGATGAAGACAACCATGCATTTGGATCGGTTGATCGAGCCGGTCAATTTGCGCATTGCTTGGCTCATCAGGCGGGCATGCACGCCAACCGAACTGTCGCCCATGTCGCCTTCCAACTCGGATTTCGGGGTCAAGGCCGCAACGGAATCGACAACAACCATGCTGACCGCGCCAGAACGCACCAGCGTGTCGACAATTTCCAGCGCCTGTTCGCCAGTGTCCGGCTGCGAGATCAGAAGTTCGTCAAGATCGACCCCAAGCTTGCGGGCATATTGTGGGTCCAACGCATGTTCGGCATCCACAAAGGCACAGACCCCACCCTTTTTCTGTTCTTCCGCGACGCAATGCAGGGTGAGCGTGGTTTTGCCCGAGGATTCCGGGCCATAGATCTCGACAATCCGTCCCTTCGGCAGGCCACCAATACCCAACGCGATGTCCAAGCCCAAGGATCCGGTCGAAGTCGATTCGATTTCCTGAATGGGGTTGTCCCCGCCCAGCTTCATGATGGAACCCTTGCCAAATTGGCGTTCAATCTGGGCCAAGGCACTGTCGAGCGCCTTTTGCTTGTCGGGATTGCTTTTTTTGCTCATTGAGAGAAGATCTGCCGTTGCCATTGCGTTGAATCCCTTATTTCACACCACCTGCGGGGCGGCAATGCTGCCGATATGTTCACCACTTGTTCCCTTGTGCGATCAAAGGGGGAACATTTCAAGAAAATTTTTAATAATTTCAGTTTTCCGCAGAAGTATTAAAGAGTGGTTTACGGATCGAACATCGGCGCTTATGCTTTTCCAAACTGTCGCAAACTGCATTAAAGGTGTCATACAAGTGCTTGTTTTTTGGAAAGAAAGACTTGCCTTTATGGCAGTACCGAAAACCGGCAGCACCGCTTATGAGGCGGCCCTGGCGGGCCGTGCAGATATGGCGATCTTGAATCCACCTGAGCTGAAACATGCGCCGGTGTATCGCTACAATAGATTTTTCCGGCCAATGTTTGAAAAAATGGGGGCCGAGGATATGGAGACACTGGCGGTGATGCGCGAACCCATCAGCTGGCTGTCCAGCTGGTATCGCTATCGCCAGCGCCCTTTTATGTCGGGGCGGCCAAATTCGACCGAACACCTTGATTTTGATACCTTTGTTGAAGGCTACTGCAAAGGCGACCGACCGGGTTATGCCAATGTGGGAAGTCAGGCAAAGTTTTTGGAACCGCGCCCGAATGGCACCAAGGTCACCCATCTGTTCCGCTATGAAAATCAGGCGGGTTTGATCGCATTTCTTGAGAATCGTCTTGCCGTGACATTGGATCTGCCACGCGCGAATGTATCGCCGACCTCGGATGTCACGTTATCGCCCAAGGTTGAACAGAAGCTGCGGCGCAAATGCGCTGCTGAGTTCGAACTCTACGACTCGATTACCTGACCCATTTGGTGCCCCGGCAGCACGCTTCAAAACATGCGATTTTCCTGCATTGCCGCGCCGGTTGACGCGACACAGTCGCAGCATGATCAATGCAATTGGCGTTGCACCGTATCCGTCAGCTCTACCAGTGAAAATGGTTTTGGCAAGAAGGTCGAATTGGGGATATTCGATTGGTCGTCATGAAAGCTTTCCTGGGCATAGCCAGAGACAAAGACAACTTTCACGTCCGGGCGATCCTCCAGCGCTTTGCGCACCCAGCTGGGACCGTCGAGGCCCGGCATGACGACATCGGTGACAAAAACGTTCACCTCCATCTCCGGGTCCTGCAACAACTCCAGCGCTTCTTCGGCGCTGGCCGCCTCCAGCACTTTGAAACCACGCATTCTCAGAGCGCGGCTGGCGAAGGCCCGTACCGGGGCTTCATCTTCGACCAAAAGGATGACGGCATCATGTCCGGCGGTCCCGTCTGTGGTCTCTTCGGCCGCTGCAATTTGCCCGTCTACTTCGGCGACTTCGTTGTGCACCGGAAAGAGTAGCGAGAAGCAGCTGCCCTGGCCCACCACCGAATCGACAAATATGAAGCCGCCGGTTTGTTTCACAATGCCATAGACCGTCGACAGGCCGAGGCCGGTGCCCTCTCCGGTGCGTTTGGTGGTGTAAAAGGGTTCAAAAACCTTTTGCAGCATATCCGGTGCAATCCCGACGCCCTGATCCTGTACTTTGACCAAGACGTAATCCCCCGGGGAAACCGCCGCGCGATCCCGCTTTAATGGGGAATTGAGGGTCAGCCCCTCGGTTGTGACCCGAATTTCGCCGCCCTCGGGCATGGCGTCGCGGGCATTGACCACCAGGTTCATCATCACCTGCTCCAACTGCCGCTTGTCCGCACGGATCGTGCGCAGCACCGGATCATGTTCCAGCACCAAGCCGACCCGCTCTCCGACGAGACGGTTCAGAAGATGGGTCAAATCCGACAATGTGTCACGTAGATCAAGGATTTCCGGGCAAAGTGTCTGCTTGCGGGAAAAGGCCAGCAATTGCCCGACCAGCGCCGCGGCGCGGTTGGCATTCTGATTGATTTGAACCAGATCGTTGTAATCCGGATCCCCCTGATCGTGACGCAGCAGCAAAAGGTCACAATGGCCGGAAATTGCCGTCAGAAGGTTGTTGAAGTCATGGGCGACACCGCCAGCCAACTGGCCAATCGCCTGCATTTTCTGGCTTTGAACAAATTGCGCCTCCAGGGTTTTTAACTCTGTTGCGTCATTCAGGACCGCCAGAAGCGACGGCGTGCCGTCTTCGAACACCCGGTTCAACACCACCTGCACAAAAACCTCGCGGTCGCGGCGTGAGATGCGCAAAAACTCTGATTGGTTCGGGCTGCGCCCGGCGGCTGTATCCTGCAGCCAATCGGTGACGGGACGGCCCAGCCCCTCCATCAAATCGGCCAGCTTTACGCCGGAAACATCGTCCCGGTTCAACAATTTCAGCGCTTCCTGGTTGGCCCGTAAAACCGCACCGTTCTGTGATATTTTCATCAACGGCACATTCAAACCGTCGAAACTGGTGCTGCCGGCGGTATCCGCAGGCGGCGGCAGGAAGAACACTTCCTTGCGTCCACCATTCAATTCAACTTCGCAAATGAGGCGCGGCAAGGGGCCGGTCGCCGCATCCAATGTGACCACCTGGCCGCTGACCAAGGGCGAGGCGCTGAGCCGGTCCAGCGCCGATACGCGTTTCCCGATAAGTTTCCGCGCCGCCGCATTCATGAAAAGAATTGTACCGCCGCGCCCAACGGTCACCCGGGGCAGCAGCCCGTTGTCGGCCTGTTCCGTGGGGGAGGCCCGGCTTTCTTCGATCCGCCAAAGCTGTAATCCGGCGCCGATATCATGCAGCGACAGGGCCACATGGCCATTGCGGGTCGTCACCACATCCGCGGCATTCCCATCCACATCGGCCTTTTTCTGTAGCCGGTACATCACACTGGCGGGATTGGCGATCATGCCGCGCAGCAGGGTCGCCATCGTCCCGCCCTCAACCTCGCCCGCGGCGCTGTTGCGCATATCTATATCGCGAAACCGGTTTTTCGCCGCCGGGTTCAGGAAACGCACCGCGCCGTCCTGGCCGGTCAAAATCGAAACCGCTGAATCACATGCCAATAGTGTTGCGGCCTGTTGAATGCGCCGGGTTTCGCCATGTCGTTGCCGGAGCTGAAACCACTGAAGCACAAGGGCCGCAGCAAACATCCCCGCCCCCATGGCCAAAACCGCCAGCGCAGCTGCCCCGTGTAAAAAGGTGCCTGCCACCGCAATCAACAGAACAGATACCGCGATCAGATAGGTCGGGCGTCGGTCCCGCTGCACCAACGTGTCGCCCCCTGCAATGTGCCCAACGTTGATTTCGGCCAATTCTGCTCTCCGCACTTCGAGGTATCAAAGCGCATTACACCCATTGGTCGTTAATAGGCGGTTAAGACCCTTTCGCCACCTTACACCCTATGCGAGAAAGCATGCAACCCATGCGGAAGTCTACGATTGAACCAGCAGCGCGACAAAGAACCCATCACCGCCATCGGCCAGGGTAAATTGATGGGTCCGCTCCAGTTTCCAATCGGGCGAGCGCGACATAAAGCTTTGAACACGCGCGCTATTTTCCGATTCCAGCACGGAACAGGTGACATAGGCCAAATAGCCGCCCGGTGCGACACGCGCCGCGCCGGAATCAAGGACCGCATCCTGCATTTCATGCAATTCGTTCAGCCGATCCGGGGTCAAACGCCACTTTGCCTCGGGCGCGCGCCGCCAACTTCCGCTGCCGGAACAGGGCGCATCACACAGCACCAGATCAAAGCGCCCCTGCGGTGCGGGATCAATGGTGATGTCCGCCCCTGCCCGCGCCGCGCGCGGGGCAATATCCTGCATCCGGGCAGTGTCGATATCATGTGCGGTCACCGGCCCGCCAAGACGCGCGGCCAACGCCAACGCCTTGCCACCGCCACCGGCACAGAAATCCAGCACCGATTGACCGGCTTTCAGCGGCAGAAAATCCACCACCGCCTGTGACGCAGCATCCTGAAGCTCGACCATACCGTCACGATAGGCCGCCCCCAGATGGACCCGCCGCGCGCCTTCGACGACGCGCAGGGCGGTGGGCGACAACGGGTGTGCCTCGGTGACAATCCCCTCGTCCGCCAAGGCGTTCTTGGCGGTTTCGAGGTCCGTTTTCAGAAGGTTGACGCGCAAGAAGACATCTGCCCGCGCGCGCAGGAATTGCGCCTCGGCCTCGGCCTTGTCGCCCAGCGACGCCGAAAACTCTGGCCAAAGCCAATCGGGAAGGTCGCGGGCCTCGGCGGCCTCGGGCTCGCGGCTGCCCTGACGTTCCTCATCGGTCAAGGGCGCGGGCGCATAGCCCTGCCCCGTGAACAGCTGATCGGGTTCGCGCCCTGCGGCGCGCAACGCGCCAATCATCAGACCGCGCCCAGTCAAACTGCCGCCAAGAGCCGCATAAGACCGCTTGCACCGCAGCGCATCAAACACCAGATCGCGGATCGCAGCCCGGTCCTTGGACCCGGCATAACGATTGCCACGCGCCCAACGGGTCAGGGCCTGCTCTGCGGCCTGCCCGTCCAATACAGCATCCAGCAACTCTGCGGCTGAGTGAATGCGCGCCTCGGGCGTCATTTACCCGACACGATAGTTGGGGCTTTCGCGGGTGATCTGGACGTCATGCACATGGCTTTCACGCAGGCCGGCACCAGTGATTTTCACGAATTCACAGTTCCGGCGCATTTCTTCGACGGTGGCACAACCGGTATAGCCCATCGCGGCCCGCAGCCCGCCGACCAATTGGTGGATAACCGCACCGGCCGACCCTTTATAGGCAACCTGGCCTTCGATCCCTTCGGGCACCAGTTTGTCGCTGGCGGCGTCCTTCTGGAAATACCGATCGGCCGACCCACGCGCCATGGCGCCAAGACTGCCCATGCCGCGATAGGCCTTGAATGAGCGGCCCTGATAAAGGATCACCTCGCCCGGGCTTTCATCTGTGCCGGCAATCATGCTGCCAACCATCGCACAGGAGGCACCGGCGGCAATCGCCTTGGCAAAATCACCAGAGAATTTGATACCGCCATCGGCAATCACCGGCACATCGCTGGCCGCCGCCGCGCAGTCCATCACTGCCGTCAGCTGTGGAACGCCAACACCGGCCACCATACGTGTGGTACAGATCGACCCGGGCCCGATCCCGACCTTGACCGCATCGGCCCCGGCATCAATCAGCGCGCGGGTCGCTTCGCCGGTGGCGACATTGCCGGCAATCACCTGTACTTCGTTCGACAGTTGTTTGGCGCGTTTCACCGCTTCGATCACGCCGGCGGAATGGCCATGTGCGGTGTCAATCACCACAATGTCGACCCCGGCATCCACCAGCATTTCCGTCCGTTCAAACCCGGAATCGCCAACGCTTGTCGCTGCCGCGACCCGCAACCGCCCCAACCGGTCCTTGCAGGCCGTCGGGTTCAACACCGCCTGTTCCGTATCCTTCAGGGTCAGCAATCCGGTCAGCTTGCCCTTGCCATCATGCACCAGCAGCTTTTCAATCCGGCGCGCCCGCATCAGGCTTTTGGCTTCTTCCAGATCCGCCGGTTCGGCCAGCATTGCCAGATCCTGGGATGTCATCATCGCCTTCACCGGCGTGTCATCGGACGAGGCAAACCGCATATCCCGGTTGGTCAGGATACCCACCACATGGCCGCGTTCATCGACCACCGGGAAACCGGTGAAATTGTAACGCTCTATCAGGGCCTTGGCATCCGCCAGCGTCTGATCGACCCGCAATGTCACCGGGCTATAGACAATGCCGCTTTCAAAGCGTTTCACCCGCCGCACTTCGCGGGCCTGTTCTTCAGCATTCAGGTTCTTGTGAATCACGCCCATGCCGCCAGGCCTGGGCCATGGTGATCGCCATGCGGCTTTCGGTGACGGTATCCATCGCCGAGCTGAGCAACGGAATGTTCAGCGCAATGGATTTCGTCACATGTGTGGCGGTGTTGGCAGTGGATGGCAAAACATTGGACGCAGCCGGAACCAGCAGCACATCGTCAAATGTCAGCGCCTCGCGAATCTTCATGGGCGAACCCCCTTCGAGCAGCAGCATTTGACGCCTCCCTATTTCACGGGTCCGGGCGAAAGGGAAGAGCCAAAGGAGGAAACTGCGGCTTTGCGTCCCGACTGTGTCCCCCCTAAGCTTTCCCCAACCAGAGGGAGGATTCCATGCCGCTTGCCATGAACCAAGAGGTGTTCATCACCTGCGCTGTGACCGGCGCGGCCCAGACCCAGGACAAAAGCCCAGCTGTCCCGCGGTCACCGCAACAGATTGCCGACAGCGCCATTGCCGCCGCCCGTGCCGGGGCCGCCATTGTGCATTGCCATGTGCGCGATCCCGACACCGGTGCGCCGTCGCGGCGCCCGCAATATTTCCGCGAGTTGACCGACCGCATTCGCGCGGCGGATGTCGATGTGGTGCTGAACCTGTCCTGTGGCATGGGCGGCGATGTGGTGTTCGGCCCGCCCGACGCGCCCTTGCCTCTGGATTCCGAAGGCACCGATCTGATCAGCACCGAGGAACGTCTGGCGCATGTGATCGAATGTCGGCCTGAGATCTGCACCCTGGATTGCGGCACGATGAATTTTGCTGAAAACGATTATGTCTTGACCAACACCCCCGGCATGTTGCGCGCCATGGGGCGACGGATGACCGAATTGGGGATCAAACCGGAAATCGAAGCCTTTGATACCGGTCATCTCTGGCTGGCAAAACAATTGGCAAGCGAAGGCGTGCTGGAAGATCCGGCATTGGTTCAGCTTTGCATGGGCGTGCCCTGGGGCGCGCCGGACGATCTGACGACCTTTCTTGCGATGGTGGCCGGCATCCCGGAGGGGTGGACATTTTCGGCCTTTGGGCTGGGCCGCAACCAAATGCCCTATGTCGCGGCATCCGTTCTTGCGGGCGGGAATGTGCGTGTCGGGCTGGAAGACAACCTGATGCTGGAGCGCGGCGTTCTGGCCACCAACGCCCAATTGGTGGAACGCGCGGTCGGCATTATCGAACGGTTGGGGGCGCGCGTCATCGGACCACAAGAGGTGCGTGACAAGCTTGGGCTGGTGAAACGTGCGCCGGTTTAACTTTTGATGGCAAGAGATTGATATGAAAGCAGCAATCATTGGTGGCGGCGTGATTGGCGGCGGTTGGGCGGCGCGGTTCCTGTTAAATGGCTGGGACGTGGCAGTGCATGATCCCGCCCCCGGAGCCGCCGCCAAAATCAACGCCGTGCTGGAAAATGCCCGCGCCTCGCTTCCGGCTTTGTATGACGTGGCCCTCCCGGTTGAGGGGCAATTGACCTTTGCACCCGATATACAAACCGCAATCCAGGGCGCCCTGTGGATACAGGAGAGTGTGCCGGAGAACATCGACCTAAAGCGACGCGTTTACAACGAGATAGAGCAAAGCGCAGATGTGGGCGCCATTGTGGGTTCTTCGACCTCCGGCTTTTGTCCCAGTGACCTGCAACAGGGGGTGCGCCGCCCCGGGCAATTGATAGTCGCCCATCCGTTCAACCCGGTCTACCTGTTGCCATTGGTGGAACTGGTGCCCTCTGCCGCCACCGCGCCAGAGGTGACGCAGCGCGCGACCGAGATCCTGACCAGTCTGGGGATGCATCCCCTGTTGGTGCGCGCGGAAATCGACGCCCATATCGCCGACCGGCTGTTAGAGGCGGTCTGGCGCGAGGCGCTTTGGTTGGTGCATGATGGAATCGCCACCACGGCGGAAATCGACGATGCGATCCGCTATGGCTTTGGCCTGCGCTGGGGGCAGATGGGGCTGTTTGAAACGTATCGCATTGCCGGTGGCGCGGCCGGGATGCGCCATTTCATGCAGCAATTCGGACCGGCGTTGGCCTGGCCCTGGTCGAAACTGACCGATGTGCCAGAGTTCACGCCAGATCTGGTCGATCTGATCGCCAGCCAATCAGATGCGCAATCCGGCCACCTGACGATTCAGGAGCTTGAGCGCCAGCGCGACGGCAATCTGGTGGCGATGATCCGGGCGCTGAAACAGGGTGGCACGGCGGCGGGCGGCACGGTAGTGCAACATGAGAAAACCCTGACACGCCAACAGGTTACAGACCCTCCCCAAACCGTTGATCGAAGCGTTCCGCCGACCTGGACCGATTATAACGGCCATATGAACGAAACCCATTATCTAGAGGTCGCGGCCCAGGCGACCGACCGTTTCATGGAAATGGTCGGGGTCGATGCCGCCTATATCGCCGCGGGGCGAAGCTTCTTCACCGTGGAAACCCATATCCGCCATCTGGACGAGGTCACCGCAGGCGACCGCATAAGGGTCACGACACAAGTCATTGCTGGTAAAGGCAAAAAGATGCATCTCTTTCACCGGCTTTTGGCCGGGACGGATCGACGGCTGGTTGCGACGGTGGAGACACTGGTGATCCATGTCGACCTGACCACACGGCGCAGCACGCCGCCGCCGCCAGAGATTGCCAGCGCATTGGCGCAATACGCCGCCGATCACGCCGCGCTGGCCCTGCCGGATGGGGCCGGACGGGCGGTGGGCCAGAAAACCTGATGTGAGGCAAAAGAGCTGTGACGCCAAAGAAAGGGGCGCCAAGGCGCCCCAGTTTCACAAACCAAGCTCATCGTTACACCGCTCTACTATTTTTGCCTGCGGCCTGGGTTGCGCCGGGGCGAGCGCACCCGCCCCCGAACCTTTTGCAGATGCCAGATCCCCGAAAGGATCTGGCGGCGCGCTTAGCTACAGCCGCTTGTGCCGCCGCAGGTGTTGCACTTCATGCAAGTCCCGTTGCGCACCAGCGTGTAGTTGCCGCAATCGCCACAGGCTTCGCCCTCATAGCCCTGCATCTTGGCCTTGGCGCGGGCATCCATCGACATGCCGCCGCTGGCGACCGCCGTTGTTGTCGTCGTCACCGCGGTGGCAAGGCTGCCATCCTGCGAAAGTTCCGGTACCAGGGTCTGGAGGGCCGTGACCGGATCTTCGGATTGACCGCCACGCAGCACAACAAGCTCCTGTGGCAGACGTTTGCGCAGGTATCCGGTCGAGCTGATCTGCTTCAGCACGGCCAGAGATTTGGTGGCGGCAGTTTCGCTCACCTCGGTGACGTTGCTTTGCCCCTCTTCGACACCGCGACCCAGATCGTCAAAGCTGTGGCCTTCGGGTTTCACATGCGCGAGGTCGGTGCGGTCCAGATAGCTGACCGCCAGTTCGCGGAAGATATAGTCGAGGATGGAAGTGGCATTCTTGATTAAATCGTTGCCCTGCACCATGCCGGCGGGTTCGAACTTGGTAAAGGTGAAGGCGTCGACGAATTCCTCCAGCGGCACACCATATTGCAGGCCCACCGACACGGCGATGGCAAAGTTGTTCATCATGGCGCGGAACCCCGCACCTTCCTTGTGCATGTCGATAAAGATTTCGCCAAGGGTGCCGTCGGAATATTCACCGGTGCGCAGATAGACCTTGTGACCGCCAACAATCGCCTTTTGGGTATAGCCCTTGCGGCGCTCTGGCATCTTTTCGCGTTCGGTTTTGATGATCTCTTTGACGATGATCTTTTCCACGATCTTTTCGGCCAGCACGGTGGCCTTTTCGTGTTGCGATCCGCTTTCCAGAACTTCGGCCGCTTCGTCATCATCTTCGACCAGCGCCGCCGCCAGAGGCTGCGACAGTTTCGAACCATCACGATAGAGCGCGTTGGCCTTGACCCCCATCTGCCAGCTGCGTTCATACGCGGCCTGACAATCTTCGATTGTGGCGTCATTGGCCATGTTGATGGTCTTGGAAATCGCACCCGAGATAAAGGATTGCGCCGCCGCCATCATGTCGATGTGGCTGTTGACCGACAGGAACCGCTTGCCCTTTTTGCCACAGGGGTTGGCACAGTCGAAAATGCCGTAGTCCGCTTCTTTCAGGAACGGCGCACCTTCCAGGGTCATGGTGCCACAGACATGGTCATTGGCTGCATCAATGTCGGCCTTGGAATAGCCAAGATGGCGCAGCAGATCAAAGGTCGGATCGTTCAGCTTCTCTGCCGGAATGCCCAGCACGTTCTGGCAGAACTCTTCGCCCAGCGTCCACTGGTTGAACACAAAGCGGATATCAAACGCCGAGGCCAATGCGCCTTCGACTTTTTCAATCTCGTTCGAGCCAAACCCATGGCCGATCAACGAAGTATGGTTGATGCCCGGTGCATTGCCCAATGTGCCGTGACCCACAGCATACGAGACAATCTCTTCAATCTGAGACGAGGAATATCCAAGCTTCTCCAACGCGGCCGGAACCGAGCGGTTGATGATCTTGAAGTATCCGCCACCGGCCAGTTTCTTGAACTTCACCAATGCAAAGTCGGGTTCGATGCCGGTCGTGTCGCAATCCATCACCAGACCAATTGTGCCGGTTGGCGCAATCACTGTGGTTTGCGCGTTGCGGAACCCGTGTTTTTCACCAAGCTCCAGCGCCTCGTCCCAGGCGGATTTCGCCAGATCGATCAGGGTCGCATCCGGGCAATTGCCATGATCCAGGGCAACGGGGTTGATCGTCAGTCCCTCATACCCTTTGGTTTTGCCATATGCGGCGGTGCGGTGATTGCGGATCACCCGCAGCATGTGCTTGGCATTGCGCTTGTAGCCGGAAAACGGCCCCAGCTCTCCGGCAACCTCGGCCGATGTGGCATAGGCCACGCCGGTCATGATCGCGGTCAAAGCCCCACAAAGCGCCCGGCCCTCTTCGCTGTCATAGCTGAGGCCCATGTTCATCAGCAATCCGCCGATGTTGGCATAGCCCAGACCCAGCGTGCGGAAATCATAGGACAGCTGCGCGATTTCCTTGGACGGGAATTGCGCCATGGTGACCGAGATTTCCAGCGTCAGCGTCCACAGACGTGTGGCGTGCATGTATTCATCGGCCTGGAACTTGCCATCACGGAAGAAGGTCAACAGGTTCATCGACGCCAGGTTACAGGCGGTATCGTCAAGGAACATATATTCCGAGCACGGGTTCGATCCGCGGATCGCGCCGTCTTCGGGGCATGTGTGCCACTGGTTCACGGTGTCATGATACTGAATGCCCGGATCGGCACAGGCCCATGCGGCATGGCCCACCTGTTCCCACAGGTCGCGCGCCTTGATGGTCTTGGCAACCTTGCCGTCTGTCCGGTTCAACAGCGCCCAGTCTTCGTCCTTTTTCACCGCTTCAAGGAAGTCATTGGTGACGCGGATCGAGTTGTTCGAGTTCTGGCCCGAAACACTCGCATAGGCTTCGCTGTCCCAATCGGTGTCATAGGTCGGGAATTCGATGCTGGCATAGCCCTGACGGGCGTAATCCAGCACGCGTTTGATATAGGTCTCTGGGATCATCGTGCTTTTGGCCGCACGGATCGCGCCCTTCAGCGTGTCGTTTTTCGCCGGGTCATAGGCATCTTCGACTGTGCCGTCCCATGCGGCAATCGCCTCGAAAATGCCGTTCAGCATTTTCTCGTGCATTTTCGAACCGGCCACGATCGAGGCGACCTTTTGTTCTTCCTTGACCTTCCAGTTGATGAATTCTTCGACATCCGGGTGGTCGGCGTCACAAATCACCATCTTGGCCGCACGGCGTGTGGTGCCGCCGGATTTGATGGCCCCCGCAGCGCGATCGCCAATTTTCAGGAAGCCCATAAGCCCAGAGGATTTGCCACCGCCCGAGAGCGCTTCGCCTTCGGCGCGCAAGGACGAGAAGTTGGTGCCGGTGCCGGAGCCGTATTTGAACAGACGCGCTTCGCGCACCCAAAGGTCCATGATGCCGCCATCACCCACCAGATCATCTGCCACCGACTGGATGAAGCAGGCATGCGGTTGGGGATGTTCATAAGCCGATTTCGATTTGGTCAGCTTGCCGGTCTTGTAATCCACATAGTGGTGGCCCTGCCCCGGGCCGTCGATGCCATAGGCCCAGTGCAGGCCGGTGTTGAACCACTGCGGGCTGTTCGGCGCGGCGCGTTGCGTCGCCAGCATATGGCGCATTTCGTCGAAATAGGCGCGCGCATCTTCTTCGGCGGTGAAATAGCCGCCCTTCCAACCCCAATAGGCCCAGGCCCCAGCAAGGCGGTCAAAAACCTGCTTGGAGGACGTTTCGCCGGATTTTGTGGTCTCGTCCGAGGCAGGGACAGAGCGCCACAGGAATTCAGGCACACCTTTTTCGCGCACTTTCTTCATTTCCGTTGGCACGCCGGCCTTGCGGAAATATTTCTGCGCGATGACATCGCTGGCGACCTGGCTCCAGGATGCGGGAACCTCAACATCGTCCAGACGGAATACAATCGTGCCATCAGGATTGCGGATTTCGGACGCGGTCGTCACGAAATCGATATCTGCATAAGCATCCTGGCCTGCTTTGGTGAACCGTCTTTCGATTTTCATCTTTGCCTCTTTGACCTTTTGTGTTCGCGCCCGGACCTGCGTTGGGCCCTTTGTCGATGGCAGCACCGCCGCCCGTTTGTAACGTTCGCATATGACCAGCCGTCCGAATTCGGCGCCGCAGCAGCGGATACGCCCGGACCATGACCGGATATGTATGAATGAGCGGCAGAACGCCCGAGTGAGTGGTTGTTGTCCCCGAACCGCCAGCCGACACAACATGTAGTGTATCCGTTAGCAGCAACCACAATTTGACGTATCCGAACATAGACCGCAACAAGGTTTTTTTAGATAAATTCCACAAAATTATCTTGACCCGCCCGCCACCGGGGGCCCGGCCAATTCAGCCCCGGAATACCCACAGATTTGCCCACAGGCTGTAGCCGCGAATTTTCTATGTTTCCGGCATGTTTAGTGGACTGGCGTCACAAACCACTGTCGCGCGCCCTACATAAATCCGCGCAAATTGGCTGTGGATAACTTGAATGTTGCAGAAATACGACGGACGGTATGTCAGAACCACAAACGCCGCAAAAACGACCAAAGCGGCCACAAAATGACCGCTCTGCCCCGGGGGGGGGGGCTACTATATATTGTGTGCTGGTGAAGTGGTCGGGACGGCAAGATTCGAACTTGCGACCTACGGTACCCAAAACCGTCGCGCTACCAGGC
This sequence comes from Marinovum sp. J2-8, assembly GCF_055808435.1. Classification (NCBI taxonomy): domain Bacteria; kingdom Pseudomonadati; phylum Pseudomonadota; class Alphaproteobacteria; order Rhodobacterales; family Roseobacteraceae; genus Marinovum; species Marinovum sp. J2-8. The sequence continues at coordinate 107,866 of NZ_JBVVRZ010000005.1, forward strand.
TGCGCTACGCCCCGAAACCGAGGCTGTTCTTAATCTGGCTTTGCGGTAATGAAAAGCGTTTTATGACGCTTTTTGGAATGTTAATTCACAACATCGAATTTAGTGTCGAAATCGGCGGTGAAATCTATCCACACCCCCGCTCTTTCCACAATGTCGCGCTGGCGCCATGGCGCGCGACAATGGCAGCCTTCAGCAGGGATAGGCCGCCCCGGCCTGTGGCAGTTCGCTGTGACGGACCAAAGTGCCGGGTTTGATGCCGATACGTGCCGCCAAGCCGCCATTGATCTCCAGCACGCTCAGCACGGGAAAATCGCTGGAAATGCCGCGCAGATCGCCGGGCACCGCTTTGGCATGGACCTTTTTGACCACGCCGCGCGCGTCAATGAATATCATGTCCAGGGGAATCAGCGTGTTTTTCATCCAGAAGCTGACTTTGTGCGGTTCTTGATAGATGAACAGCATTCCGGTGCTATTCGGCATGTCCTCTACGAACATCAGACCGCGGCCTCTTTCGTCAACGTCATCCGCGACGCTGACGTCGAATGACACCCTTCCGAAATCCCCGGCCAGCTCGACCTTACCCGGCTCACAGGCGGCAAACGCCGCCCCGGCCCAAAGAATCGCAGCGGCCGCAATGGCCATTACTCGGGTTTCAAAGCACTTTCCCATGGACAAACCTCAACCGCCATCAATCCGCGTTTGCCATCTATGGCACGCACGCATAGGGCTTCGCCAGCCTGAACATCAGCCAGACCGGATCGGCGCAACACTTCGACATGCAGGAAGACATCCGCCGATTTGCCAAACACATTGGCAAACCCGAACCCCTTCCCCTTGTCGAACCATTTGACCCGTGCGGGTTCCAACGGTGCAGCTGCGATCAATGTTGGATCGAAAGCTTCGAAATCGGCCAGTGGCGGCGTACCGTCGTCCTCGGGGGGTTCGATGGTCACAACCGTGACCGCCTGAACGCCGCGCGGGGTTTCCTGAACCTCGACAACAATCCCGGCGCCATCCGCAACAGAGCTTTGGCCATAGTTGCGCAATACGTTTGAATGCAAAAGGATATCCGGGCCGCCCGTCTCGGCGACGATAAACCCGAACCCCTTCAGAGGATCAAACCATTTCACGCGCCCTTCGACCCGATCAGGATAGATAATTTCTTGTGTCAAGTCAGACTCTAGCTCGTTCACTTCCATGTTAACACTTGCAAGCAAGACCCATGAGATTGCAAGTGCAAATGCCTGTTTTTTTAGAGAATTGCATTTCGCGTTACGGGAAATCTACGGGCAAAGTCGCTGAATTTCCCAAGCAAACTCGGCATCTTTTCGCCGCCAGACGAAACGATCGTGTAGCCGAAATGCGCCATCTGCCCAAAATTCAATTTCGACCGGCGTGATTCGCCAACCACCCCAAAATGGCGGCCGATCCGGGTTCGGACCCTTCTGAACCGTGATCTTGGCAACCTCGGCCATCAATGTGCTGCGCGCATCCAGTGGCCGTGACTGGGCCGATGCCCAGGCGCCCAGCCTGCTCTTTAATGAGCGTGAGTCATAATAGCGATCCGCCTGCGCCCCGTCTTCGCGGGTGACATGACCGCGAACCCGGATCTGACGGCGCAGAGATTTCCAATGCATGACAAAAGCCGCAGTGCCGCTGGCGGCGATCTCATTGCTCTTGGCGCTTTCGTAATTGGTATAGAACACGAACCCTGCATCCTCGATGTCCTTGAGCAGGACCATGCGCACATTCGGCATCCCCGCCGCATCAACAGTGGCCAGCGCCACCGCGTTGGGATCGTTGATTTCCTGTGCCTCGGCCTCGGCCAGCCAGCGCCTTGAGATCGCAAATGGATCATCCCCGGCAAAGATCCCGTTTCGTTCCGTCATCTGTCATGCCCTTTTCGCCATGACGGCCAGATCGAAGGTTTCCTGCATCCTTCTGTCTGACCGCCCGTTTTGTGCGCTGCGCGCACTTGATGCGCTGTTATGGATGCCATAAAGCCATAGGGAAAGACAGCGGGCGAAGGGTGCAACATGTCAAACACTTTGATGGCAGGAAAACGTGGCCTGATCATGGGTCTGGCCAATGACAAATCAATCGCCTGGGGGATTGCACGTGCGCTCTCCGATGCGGGGGCTGAGCTTGCGTTTTCCTATCAGGGGGATGCGTTGAAAAAACGTGTTGATCCCCTGGCGGCGCAATTGGGCAGCGACATCGTGCTGCCCTGTGATGTCAATGACGAGGCTTCGATTGATGCTCTGTTTGCAGAGCTGAAAGAGCGCTGGGGCGAGCTTGATTTCCTGGTCCATGCGATCGGGTTTTCGGACAAGAGCGAACTGCGCGGCCGCTACGTCGATACCACGCGCGGCAATTTCAACATGACAATGGATATCTCGGTCTATTCCTTTACTGCGGTGATGCAGCGGGCCGAAAAGATGATGAAGCCCGGCGCATCGGCGCTGACCATGACCTATTACGGTGCCGAGCAGGTGATGCCGCATTATAACGTCATGGGTGTGGCCAAGGCCGCGCTGGAGGCTTCGGTGAAATATCTGGCCGAGGATCTGGGCAAGGACGGCATTCGCGTCAATGCGATCAGCGCCGGCCCGATCAAGACGCTGGCCGCCAGCGGCATCGGCGATTTCCGCTACATCATGAAGTGGAATGAGTACAATTCACCGCTGCGCCGCAATGTCACCATCGACGATGTCGGCAAATCGGCGCTTTACCTGCTGTCCGACCTTGGCTCTGGTGTGACCGGTGAAAACCTGCATGTCGACGCCGGCTATCATGTGGTCGGAATGAAGGCGGTTGACGCCCCCGACATTTCCAAAGGCTGAGGACCATGGGCTGGGAACATATCCTTGCCTTTAACCTGACGCTGTTGGCGGCGCTTGCCTCGCCCCGGGCTGGCGCTGCTTTTGTCTTTGCGCAACTCCTTGTTGTTTGGCACCCGGGTCGGCATCGCCACCGGATTGGGTCTTGGGGCGATGGCGGGGTGCTGGACCGCGCTGGCGCTTTTGGGGCTGGATGCGATATTCGTCGCAATTCCATGGGCATATCTCACAATAAAGATCGCGGGGGCGCTGTACCTTCTGTATATTGCCTGGGGGATGTGGCGGGACGCACGCAAGCCGCTGATCGCCGCCCCCACAGATCAGACCCAGACCCAGACCCAGACCAGAGCGTTTCGCATCGGTTTTCTGGTCAACCTCGGCAATCCGAAATCCGTGCTTTTTGCCTCGGCTGTTTTGCTGGTGATTTTCCCGGTCGATCTGACTTTGGCGCAAAAGGCGCTGATTGTGGGCAACCATCTGGCGGTGGAATGGCTTGTCTATTCGGGCTTTGCCCTGATCCTGTCGACCCGCCCGGCGCGCGATGGATACCTGCGCATGAAACATCTGTTTGACCGGGTGGCGGCGCTGGTGTTGACGGCCCTTGGCCTGCGCTTGATTTTCGGGCGCTGACCCCGGCACCGCCAGCCCCAAACACATCTGCCAAACGCAGTTGGGCGGCAAATGCGATCTGCCAGCTTTCTTTTGCCGATCACATCGGCTAAATCCAAAAAAAACGGAGAGACAGCCATGAGCGACCGCCTGCCGCATGAAAAAGGGTTTCACGTCAGCTGGGATCAGTTGCACCGCGATGCACGGGCGCTTGCCTGGCGGCTTGACGGGCATGGACCGGACGACGGCGCCTGGCGCGCGGTGGTGGCGATCACCCGTGGCGGCATGGCCCCGGCCATGATTGTCGCACGTGAGCTTGACGTCAAAATCGTCGATACAATCTCGGTCAAAAGCTACAACCACCAATCGCAATCCGAACCCAAGGTGATCAAATCCCCGGATATGGATGTGATTGGCGATGGCACTGGTGTGCTGGTGATCGACGATCTGGTGGATACCGGCAAGACAATCGAAACCGTGCGCGCCCATATGCCAAAGGCCCATATCGCCACGGTCTATGCCAAACCCATGGGCCGCCCGCAGGTCCAGACCTTTGTGACCGAGGTCAGCCAGGACACCTGGATCTTTTTCCCCTGGGACATGGCCTTGCAATATGTGGAACCCTACCGCGGCAAGGACTGATCGACGCCGATCTTCCAAGGTGACAGCGAAGCGGCCCACAAGGGCCAAAGAGCGGCCAAAGAGCCGCCCTGCCCCTTGCTCCTGTCGCGGCCTGCGCGTAGATACGTCCGGCAACAGATGCGGTAATTTCGGGGACGATCATGGCCAAAGGCAAAAGCATTTCCAAGACATTGGTCTGGATTCTCATGGGTCTGCTGTTTGTTGGCCTCGCCGGGTTTGGCGCGACCAATCTGTCCGGCACCATCCGCACCGTCGGATCGGTCGGGGATCATCCGATTTCGGTCGATGATTATGCCCGCGCCCTGCAACAGGACATCAACAGCTTTCAGGCCCAGACCGGCCAACCGCTCAGCTTTCAACAGGCCCAGGCACTTGGCCTGCCGCAACAGGTCCTCAGCCGCCTGATCACCACCGCGGCCTTTGACAACGAAGCCGAAGATCTGGGCATTTCCGCCGGTGATGATACCGTCGCACGCGAATTGATGCAGATCACCGCCTTTCAAGGGCCGGGTGGCGCATTTGACCGCGAAACCTATCGCTTTGCGCTCGACAATGCCGGGTTGAACGAATCCGAATTCGAAGAAGACCTGCGTCGGGAAACCGCGCGTGCCCTGCTTCAGGCCGCCGTCGTTGCCGGCAACAAAATGCCAACCACCTACACCGAGACATTGTTGGGATTCGTCGGCGAGACCCGCGATTTCAGCTGGGCGATCCTCGACCCCAGCTTCCTGACCGAAGATCTACCCACCGCGACAGACGCCGACCTGGCCGCGTTTCACGAAGAAAACATTGCCGCCTATACGCTGCCGGAAAGCCGCGACATTACCTATGCTTGGCTGACACCTGCGATGCTGTTCGACACCGTCGAAATCGACGAGGCCAGCCTGCGCAGCGCCTATGACGAACAGACAGAGCGTTTCAATCAGCCCGAACGCCGTCTGGTGGAACGTCTGGTGATGCCCAATTCCGAAGCCGCCGACGCGGCAATCGCACGGATCACTGCGGGCGAAACCACCTTTGAGGACGAGGTGACCAGCCGTGAATTGGCACTGGCAGATGTTGATATGGGTGATGTGACCCGTGGCGATCTTGGCGACGCGGCGGATGCAATTTTTGCCGCCGAGGTCGACGCAGTTGTCGGCCCCCTGCCCAGCGATTTCGGCCCTGCGCTGTACCGGATCAACGGCATTCTTCCGGCGCAAGAAACCTCTTTCGACGATGCGACACCGATCCTGCGCGAAGAATTGGCCCAGGATCGCGCCCGCCGGGTGATTGAGGCGCAGGTGACCGATATTGACGATCTTCTGGCCGGTGGCGCCACGCTAGAGGAGCTGGCCGCAGAAACCGACATGCAGCTGGGCCAGATCGACTGGACCGAAAACAGCGATACCGACATCGCGGGCTACGATACATTTCGTGACGCCGCCGCCGCTGTGGCGGACGGCGATTATCCCGAAGTGGCCGAACTTGGCGATGGCGGCATTTTCGCGCTGCGTCTGAACGCGGTGAAACCGCCGCAGGAACAGCCGCTTGCCGACGTGCAGGACCAGGTTGAGCAGGATTGGATCAGCGCAGAAACCGAAACCCGCCTCTTGGCGCGCGCAACAGAGCTGGCCGCCGAAATTGGCGAGGGCAAAACCTTTGCCGCCGTTGGCCTGACCGCGGATCAGCAAACCGGCCAGACCCGCAATGGCTTCCTGCCGGGACTGCCCGCCAATACGCTGACCCAGGTCTTTGCGCTGGACGCCCCCGGCACGCTGACGCTGCCGTTCAACGGCAATGCCGTGGTCCTGCGGCTGGATGCAATCCACGCCCCGGATATGACAAGCGCAGAAAACGCCACGATCCTCGACGCGCTGGCATCACAAGTGTCCAACGGGATTTCGAACGATCTGTTTCAGGCCCTGTCGCAGGACATTCAATCGCGGGTTGGCATCAATATCGACCAGCAGGCGCTCAACGCCGTGCATGCGAATTTCCAATAAGGCCGAACAAAAGGACCGCGACCATGGCTTTGACGCCCGGATTTGACGATTTTGCGCGTGGCTATGCGGCGGGCAAGAACCAGGTGGTCTATACCCGTCTGGCTGCTGACCTCGACACGCCAGTGTCCCTGATGCTGAAACTGACCGGCGCGGCCCAGGATGCCTTTGTTCTGGAATCGGTCACCGGCGGCGAGGTGCGCGGGCGTTATTCGATCATTGGCATGAAGCCCGATCTGGTCTGGAAATGTCACGGCCCAACGGCCCGGCTGAACCGCCAGGCGCGGTTTGACAACGAGGCTTTTGTCGAGGAAAGCGCCGATCCGTTGACCTCATTGCGCAGCCTGATCGAAGAAAGCCACATCGACCTGCCCGATGACCTACCGCAATCTGCCGCCGGGCTGTTTGGCTATCTCGGCTACGACATGATCCGTCTGGTGGAACATCTGCCAAATGTGAACCCCGACCCGCTGGGTCTGCCGGATGCCGTCTTGCTGCGCCCTTCGGTGGTGGCGGTGCTTGACGGGGTCAAGGGCGAGGTCACGGTCGTTTCGCCGGCTTGGGTCACTGACGGTCAATCCGCACGCGCCGCCTATGCCCAGGCGGCTGAGCGGGTGATGGATGCGGTCCGCGATCTGGAACGTTCGCTGCCCTCGGAAAGCCGCGATCTCGGCGATGCCACCGACATTGGCGAGCCGGTGTCGAATTTCGCCAAATCCGATTATCTTGCGGCGGTGGAAAAAGCCCGCGATTACATTCGCGCCGGCGATATCTTTCAGGTGGTGCCGTCACAACGCTGGAGCCAGAATTTCCCCCTGCCCCCTTTCGCCCTGTATCGGTCGCTGCGCCGGACAAACCCGTCGCCGTTCATGTTCTACTTCAATTTCGGCGGCTTTCAGGTGGTCGGCGCCTCGCCGGAAATTCTGGTGCGGGTCTTTGGCAAAGAGGTCACGATTCGCCCGATCGCCGGCACCCGCCCGCGCGGCGCCACGCCAGAGGCGGACAATGCCCTCGCCGAAGATCTGCTGTCTGACCAAAAGGAACTGGCAGAGCATCTGATGCTGCTGGATCTGGGCCGCAATGACACTGGCAAAGTGTCAAAAATCGGCACTGTGCGCCCAACAGAAGAATTCATCATCGAACGCTACAGCCATGTGATGCATATCGTGTCCAACGTGGTTGGCGAATTGAACGACAATCAGGATGCTCTGTCGGCTCTTTTGGCTGGCCTGCCTGCGGGCACGGTTTCCGGCGCCCCAAAGGTCCGCGCGATGGAAATCATCGACGAGCTGGAACCGGAAAAACGCGGTGTCTATGGCGGCGGTGTTGGCTATTTCAGCGCCGGGGGCGATATGGATATGTGCATCGCCCTGCGAACAGCGGTGGTGAAGGACGAAACGCTCTATATCAGGCAGGCGGCGGCGTGGTGTTTGACAGCGACCCGGAAGCTGAATTCCAGGAAACGGTCAACAAATCCAAAGCGATCCGCAAAGCCGCAGAAGAAGCCGGCCGTTTCACCGGCTTCACCAACCGCTGATTCCGGCCCTTTGGGGTCAACTTATCCCGGCCCTATCGGGACAACTTTTCCCAGCCCTTTCGGGCAAGGCGCCTGTCTTTCATCTGACGATAAATATCCCGGGGGGTTTGGGGGGCTGGCCCCCCAACTGTCCTGTGGTTTGGGGGCTGCCCCCCCAACTGTCCTGCGGTTTGGGGGGCTGTGCGCCCCCAGTTAACCTACTAAGGTGCAGATCAACCTAGTCTTCGCTCTGCGCCTCTGCCCGGCTCTTGCCGGACACATCCATCGCCAATGTCGCCGCCATGAACCCGTCAAGATCACCGTCCAAGACGCCCTTGGTATCGCTGGTCTCGTAAGAGGTGCGCAGATCCTTGACCATCTGATAGGGCTGCAAGACATAAGACCGGATCTGGTTGCCCCAGCCTGCATCGCCTTTGGCCTCGTGCGCGGCATTGATGTCGGCGTTGCGGCGGTCCAATTCCAATTGGTACAGCCGCGATTTCAACGCCTTCATCGCAATGTCGCGGTTCTGGTGCTGGGATTTCTCTGAGGAAGTCACCACAATGCCGGTGGGATTGTGGGTGATACGCACCGCGGAATCGGTGGTGTTGACGTGCTGACCACCGGCGCCCGACGACCGATAGGTATCAATGCGAATGTCGGACGGGTTGACCTCGATCTCGATATTGTCATCCACCACCGGATACACCCAGACCGAGGTGAAGGAGGTGTGCCGCTTCGCCGCGCTGTCAAACGGCGAAATCCGCACCAAGCGGTGCACGCCGCTTTCCGATTTCAGCCAGCCATAGGCATTGGGACCGGAAATCTTGTAGGCGGCGGATTTGATGCCCGCCTCTTCGCCGGGGCTTTCCGACTGCAACTCGACCTTGTAGCCATGCGATTCGGCCCAGCGGACATACATCCGCGCCAGCATGTTGGCCCAATCACAGCTCTCGGTGCCACCCGCGCCGGCGTTGATTTCCAGAAAGGTATCATTGCCGTCGGCCTCACCGTCCAGCAGCGCCTCCAGCTCTTTCTTGGCGGCGCGTTCGACCAATGCGGAAATCGTCGCTTCAGCGTCGCTCACCACCTCGGCGTCATCTTCCATTTCGCCCAGTTCGATCAGCTCAAGACTGTCAGACAGCTCCTGTTTCATCAATTCGTAGGTCTGGACCTTGTCCATCAGGGTCTGACGCTCGCGCATCAGCTTCTGGGCCTTTTCCGGATCATTCCAAAGGTCGGGATTCTCCGTCATGGCATTGAATTCCTCAAGCCGGTGCGGAGCGGTTTCATAGTCCATCCGCTGGGCCAGCAAAGCCAGCGACTTCTCGATTTCAACAACCTTGTTCTGGATTTCCGCGCGCATTTTATGTCTTTCGGATAAGGCACATCAGTCCTGCCTGATACCAAGGCAAGACTGGCTGAGCAAGGCGAGACCGATCAAGCAGACCGATCAACCGGGCTGGCCAAACGTCGGGATGACGCGCATCCCGCGGCGATCACCGGTCAAACTATGGCTGACCGGTGATATTGGGGATCATGGCGGCGATTAATACAGCCCGCCCGCCGACAGGGTGCCAAAGCTGGCTTTGGGTCCGACCACGGCCTTTTTGCCGGTGGATGTGGTGACCTGCTTGGCGGTCTGGCCGTCAGACGAGATGACCTCAAAATTCGATCCCATGGCAAAGCCACCGTCGAACATGATGCCGAACACCGGCTCTTCGCCGCGACGGAAACATTCATTTACCACATTGGCACCGGATGCATCCGATCCCAGCCGCGCCCCGGAGAAGCGGTCAATCTTGATGAATTCGCATTCTTCGGGCACGCGGAATTTGCCGCCGCCGTATTTCTGGACCGCTTCGGACATGAAACGCTGGAACACCGGGCCACAAAACCCGCCGCCGGACGCCCCACGGCCAAGGCTGCGCGGCTGATCAAAACCGATGTAACATCCGGCCACCACGTTAGAGGTAAAGCCGACAAACCACACATCCTTGGCGTCATTGGTGGTGCCGGTTTTGCCTGCGGTGGGCACCGGCAGGTTGACATATTTCGACGCGGTGCCGCGTTCGACCACGCCCTGCATCATTGAGGTCAGCTGATAGGCCGTCACCGGGTCCATCACCCGCTGGCGGTCCGACAGGATGCTGGGCCCGCGCGACGCGGAAATGGCGGGGTCGGCACAATCAACGCAATCGCGGGTGTCGTGGCGATAGACGGTCTTGCCGTAACGGTCCTGCACCCGGTCGACCAATGTCGGCTCGACCCGTTCACCGCCGTTGGCGAACATCGCATAGGCGGCCACCATCTTGAACAATGTGGTTTCCTGCGACCCCAGCGCATTGGCCAGAACCGGGCTCAGCCGGTCATAGACGCCGAAACGCTCGGCATATTGGCCAACCACATCCATCCCGACCTCTTGCGCAAGCCGGATCGTCATCAGGTTCCGCGACCGTTCAATCCCGGTTCGCAGCGGCGTCGGGCCATAAAACTGGTTCGAGGCGTTTTTCGGCCGCCACACACCCTGGGGTGTGTTTATCTCGATCGGGGCGTCGACCACGATTGTCGCCGGGGTATAGCCGGAATCAAGCGCCGAGGCATAGACAAAGGGTTTGAATGACGACCCCGGCTGACGCCGCGCCTGAGTGGCGCGGTTGAAGACCGAATTCTGATAGGAAAACCCACCCTGCATCGCAATGACCCGGCCGGTGTTGACGTCCATCGCCATGAACCCACCCTGGACCTGCGGCACCTGGCGCAGGGTCCAGCGGATGAATGCGCCGGTACCATTGTCGCCTTCGGTCATGCGGCGCACATGGACAACATCACCAACCTTGAAGTTGTCGACAAAGCTGCCCCGGACCCAATCAATATCCTTGCGCGGCACCACATGCGGGGCGTTGACGTTGGCATCCACGCCTTCGATGCCCAGGCGCATCTGCTGATCGCCGATCTCCAGCACCACCGCCGGGAACCATTGGCTCTCTAGCGTGACGTCGCGCGCGACGCGGACATTGGCCAGTTCCTCGGCCCAATTGTCGATCTTGGCGGCGTCGATCTTTTTGCCCGTGCCACGCCAGCGGCCCAATCCACGGTCATATTGCTCCAGCTGCTTTTGCAGCGCATGCGCGGCAATCACCTGCATTTCCGGGTCAATCGTGGCGCGAACGGTCAAACCGCCAGAGAAGAATTCGCCCTCGCCAAAATCCTCAGACAGCTGACGGCGAATTTCATCGGTAAAGTAATCCCGTGGCGGCAGCGTGTTCTTGAAGCTTTCGAAATCGCCGTTCTGCACCGATCGCAGCGGTTGCGCCACTTCCTGGGTGTAGACGGCGTTGCTGATATAGCCATTTTCCTGCATCTCGCGCAGCACGAAATTGCGCCGTTCCATCAACCGCTCCTTGCGGCGCACCGGATGGAAATCAGACGGCGCTTTCGGCAGAGAGGCCAGAAAGGCGGCCTCATGCGGGGCCAGTTCGCCAAGCGTCTTGTTGAAATAGGTCTGCGCAGCGGCCGCCACGCCATAGGAATTCTGGCCGAGGAAGATCTCGTTCATGTAGAGTTCGAGAATGCGGTCCTTCGGCAGGGTTTCTTCCAGCCGGGTGGCCAGAATGATTTCCTTGATCTTGCGCTCGATCCGGCGGTCACCAGAGAGCAGAAAGTTTTTCATCACCTGCTGGGTAATTGTCGACGCCCCGCGCACATTGCGGCCACGCGACTGCACAGCCTGAACCGCAGCGGCCACAATGCCGCGCGCGTCATAGCCGCCATGTTCATAGAAATTCTTGTCCTCGGCGGAAATGAACGCCTGTTTGACCAAGTCGGGGATTTCATCCGCCGGGGCGAACAGCCTGCGTTCCTTGGCAAATTCGTCGATCATCCGCCCCTCGCCGGAATAGATCCGGCTGATGGTCGGCGGGGTATATTGCGCCAATGATTCGTGGCTCGGCAAATCCCGGCCATAGACCCAGAAGATCGCCCCAACCGACAGCGCCACAACCGCACCGCCCATAGTCACAAGGGTGAATATGCCGCCAAAAAAAGAAAGGATGAACCTCAGCACCGCGCGCTCCTGCTGTCTGAGGGGGCCTATATAGGCCGCAAGTTCGACCCCGTCAAAACACAACATCCGTTATATTAGCTGCCTGCGGAATTCAGCCCACAGGCGGCAAAACCCCGATTTTCGCCGCAGGGGTTCAATGGTCGCATCCGCCATCGACCAGGCCAGAACACCGTCGCGAATGCCCTGGGCCATTTTCGCCCGCCATTCCGGGTCTTGCAGGTTTTGCAGGTCACGGTCGGTCGACAGAAATCCGACTTCGACAAGAACACTGGGAATATCGGCGGCCTTCAACACCGAAAATCCGGCTTGGCGCAGGGGACGTTTGTGCACCTGACCGACCCGGTTTTCTATCGACTTTATCATCGCCTTGGCCAGCATGGTGGATCGTGGGCCGTTGTCATGACGGGCAAGATCCATCAGCACCTGCGCCACCGCATCATCCGATCCGATCAAATCGACACCGGCCAGAAGATCCCCCCTGTCATGGCGTTCTGCCAGCGCGGAACTGGCTTCGTCGGTGGCGGTTTCGGACAGGGTATAGACCGTGGCACCATGGGCCACACCCTCCTCCAGCGCGTCGGCGTGCAACGAGATGAACAGATCCGCCCCGGCATGGCGCGCAATCGCAACCCGCGCTTCGAGCGAGACAAAGACATCTTCCTCGCGGGTCATGATGACCTCGATCCCGCCGGCGCGCAGCAGCGCCTCCTTGATGTCCCGCGCCAATTGCAGGACCAGATCAGATTCCCGGAAATTGTTGCGCAGCGCACCGGGATCAATGCCGCCGTGACCGGGGTCGAGCACAATTGTGATCGCGCCCGGGCCCTCGCTCGACGTGTCATTTGCAGCAGTGGTCAAACTGGGATTTGGCAGCACCCAACGGGCGTCCGGCGTGCTGCCGATGGCGGCATCAAACGCCGCGCGATCCACGGATTTCAGCGTGACGGTCAACTGCGCCCCGGCCTTGTCGTCGGCGATATCCAACGCGGCGGTCTGCACCGCAAGCGGCGCAGTCAGCTCGGCAACAAAGCGCGACCAGCCGGGTTGCAACGCGCCGAACCGAACGGTGCGAAACGCATCAGAGGCAAAGCTGTCCGCCGAGAGTCCGGTCCAATCAACCTCTTGAAAGTCAAGCACAAAGCGGTCCGGGCTGCCCAAGGTATAGGCGCGCCACGGCACCCCCTGGCTCAGCCCGAGGGACAGCGTAACACCGCCCGCGCGATGGTCGTCAAAACCACTTTGATCCGGCAGAACCCGCGCCAAGGCCCCGAATTCCTGTGCCATCGCGCCGCCCGGCGCAGCCAGACAGCAAAGCGCGACAATGCAAAGTTTGAAAAATGAACCGCTCATGTGCCAATAACCTTTTGGCCGGGTCTGGTGCCCGGCTTACGCCCCGAAAGGTATCATTTTCCGGCGCGGCCTGCATCCCCAATTGCGGGGGGACCGCGCCGAATTCTGCTTAATAGGAATAGGTCACGCCGGTCACAATTGACTGGGCCAGCGCGAATTCGGCCCATGTGCCGGCCCCGCCACGGGCGCGAATTTCCTGCAATTGCGCCTTGGCCCCGGCAAAATCACCCTGCTCCAACAACCCCTGCCCCATATAAGAGCGCGCCAGAAAACTGTCAGGGTTCTGGTCCAGTGCCATGGCGTAATGCCCCATCGCCGCATCCCAATCGCCCAATTTTCGCGCCGTGAACCCAAGATAGGTCTGCGCCCGTCCATCGCCCTGCAATTGCATGGCCAAGGCGGCTTTGCGCGCCGCGCCATATTGCCCGGCATAGGCAAATTCGCGCGCCGCGGCAAAGCGGTCGTCATCATTCAACAGATGGCTTTCGACTTCGACACAGGCCTCGGTCTCTTTGTCCCAGACCATGCCGTCGTCACATTCCATGGTGGTTTCGGTGGCTTCGGGCGGCGCGGTCTCTTCAACTTCGGTTTCGGTGGGGGTTTCTGTCCCCGCAGCAAAGGCCGCAAACGGCAACAAGGCCAAAACAAACACAGCAGACCGCAACATGATCAGAATCCCTTTGTGAGAACGATGATCAAAGCCTAGCACGGGGCAGGCCGGTTTCGGCCAGCAGATTTGTCAAAACTTCGTCAGCACCGCCGCACAAAACACGGGTCTACCGTGGCAAGGTGCCGTCGGCTAGCGACCGGCCATGAACGTCTTGAGCCGCGCCAGCCCCTCGCGGATGTCGGAAGTCGCCCGCGCATAGGAAAACCGCACCGTGCCCGCGCCGCGCACCGGATCAAAATCCAGCCCCGGTGTCACCGCCACCCCCGCCTGATCGAGGATTTCGCGGCAAAAAGCGAGGCTGTCATCGGTCAGGTGGCTGACATCGGCATAGACATAAAACGCCCCATCCGGCGGCGCGATCCGATCAAATCCGGCCTCTGGCAACCCTTCAAGCATCAGCCTGCGGTTTTCGGCATAGACCCGCAAATTGGCCTGCAATTCATCCTTGCATTCCATCGCCGCAAGCGCCGCAACCTGGCTGACATGCGGCGCGCAGATGAACATGTTCTGCGCCAAACGTTCGATTTTGCGCACATGATCCTCGGGCACCACCATCCAGCCAACCCGCCAGCCCGTCATGCTGAAATACTTGGAAAAGGAATTGATCACATAACATTCATCGGTGATTTCCAGCGCGGTGACCGCCTTGGCCTCATATTCGATACCGTGGTAAATCTCGTCAGAGATAAAGGCCGCGCCCTTGGCATGGGTGGCCTCGATCAGCGCCGTCATCGCCTTGTGGTTCAGCATCGTGCCGCTGGGATTGGCGGGTGAGGCCACCAATAGCCCCTGAATATCCAGTGCGGCAAAGTCATCCGGCACCGGCTGCAACCGGTTTTCCGGCCGGGTTTGCAGATCCACCGGCGCAAGCGACAGCCCCTTCAGGATCTGGCGATAGCTGGGATAACCCGGCGCGCCAATCGCGACACGGTCCCCAGCGTCAAACAAGGCGGTAAAGGCCAAAAGGAACGCGCCGGACGAACCCGGTGTGACAATCACCCGCGCCGGATCGAGCGTGATTCCGTACCAATCGGCATAAAGCCGCGCAATGCGGTCGCGCAATTCCGGCAGCCCCAGCGCCACCGTATACCCCATCGCGTCATCCCGCATGGCCCCGGAAACGGCATCCAATGCACCTTGTGGGGCTGGCGTTCCGGGCTGGCCGACCTCCATGTGAATGATATGTCGGCCTGCGGCCTCGGCACGGCGCGCGGCCTCCATCACATCCATCACAATGAAGGGATCAACCTCTCCGCGGCTTGAACCTCGCATCTATCTCTCCCAAACTCTGCGCCATACCGTCGTGTCGTGCGGTTGTCCGGGATCATGACAGGCAGGTCAATGCAGATACTTACGCGCCTTGTGACAACGATGCTGGTCTGGGCCATGCTGGCCCTGCCCGCCGCCGCGCGTGGGTTGATCCGCGATGCGGATGTGGAATACGCGCTGAAACAGATCGCCGCGCCGATCCTGCGCGCTGCGGGCCTGCCGTCCTCGACACGAATCATTGTGATCAACGATTCCTCGCTCAATGCCTTTGTGGCGGACAATCAGCATATCTTTTTGCATTCCGGTCTGATCATGAAGCTGAAAAGCGCCCCGGCCCTGCAATATGTCATTGCCCATGAGGCCAGCCATATCAGCAACGGCCATATCGCCCGCCGCACCGGCAATGCGCGGGCCGCCAGCACCGCTGCGGGCCTTGGGATCATCATTGCAACCGCTGCCGCCGCCGCTTCGGGCAATGCAGGCGCCGGCGCCGGTGTGGCGATCGGATTGCAAAGCTCGGCCTTGCGCAATTTTCTGGCCCATTCCCGCGCCGAAGAAAGCTCGGCCGATATCAGCGCCCTGCGGGCCATGGTGCGCGCCGGCATCGACCCCAAGGCGGCAATCGAAGTGCATGACATCTTTCGCGGGCAAGAGGCCCTGAGCGTCGGGCGGCAAGACCCCTATATGCGGTCCCATCCGCTGACACGTGACCGGCTGCGCGCCGCTCAGGCCTTTGTCGCGGGCAACAAGGTGAAAACCCAATCCGACCCTGCGGCGCAATATTGGTTTGCCCGCGCCCAGGGCAAACTCTCTGCGTTTTTGCGCGCCCCCAGCTGGACCCTGCGGCGGGCCAATGCCAGCGCGACCAAGGACATTGCCCTGATGCGTCAAGCCATTGCCCACCACCGATCTTCGAACCTGAAAAAGGCATTGCAGGCCATGGATGGCGCGCTGTCGCTGCGCCCGCGGGATGCATTTTATATGGAGCTGAAGGGCCAGATCCTGCTGGAAAACCGCCAGTTTTCAAATGCCGCACAGGTTTACCGCGCCGCGAACCGTCTGGCCCCGAGTGAGCCGCTGATCCTTGGCGGGTTGGGCCGGGCGGAACTGGCATCGGGCAACCCGCGTGCGGCGCTGAACTCGCTGGAAAAGGCCCGCGCCCGCGATTTCCGCGATCCGCGCATCCTGCGCGATCTGGCGGTGGCCAATGCCAAACTTGGCAACAATGGCATGGCCTCGCTTCTGACCGCCGAACGCTATGCCCTTTTGGGCAAGGCCAAGGACGCCCGTCTTCACGCCACCCGCGCCGAAGCGCTTTTGCCGCGGGGTTCCGGCCCTTGGCGGCGGGCGCAGGATGTGCTTTCTGCCACCAAGAACCTGCGCTGAGCCGCCCCATGATAACAGGAACCGCCATGACCCGCCTTTTCAAGACAATCACTTTGACCAGCGCCCTTGCCCTTGCCGGCCGAGCATTGGCCAGCGACCTGACCGCGATGACCGATCCGGAACGCGATGCGTTTCGCGCCGAGGTCCGCGCATATCTTCTGGACCACCCCGAGGTGATTTTTGAAGCCGTGGACGAGATGAAACGCCGCGATGCCGCCGCTCAGGACAACATGGATGAAACGCTGGTGCGCAACAACGCCGAGGCGATTTTTGACGATGGTTTCAGCCATGTCGGCGGCAACCTGGACGGTGACATCACCCTTGTCGAATTCATGGATTACCGCTGTGGCTATTGCCGCAAGGCGCATGACGAAGTGAAGGAATTGATCGCTTCAGACGGCAACATCCGCTTCATCACCAAGGAATTCCCGATCCTGGGGCCTGACAGCCTCGAAAGTTCGAAATTCGCCATCGCGGTGCGCCGTGTGGCTGGCGACGATGCCTATGTTGCGGCCTCCGACACCTTGATGACCTTTAACGGCAGCGTAAGCGACACCGCGCTGCGCCGCCTGGCTGATGGGCTGGGGCTGGACAGCGACGCCGTGTTGGCCGAGATGAAAAGCGACGAAGTCGCGCGCATCATCGCCGACACCCGCGCCCTGGCGCAAAAGCTGCAAATCAACGGCACGCCGACCTTTGTGATGGGTGACACCATGCTGCGCGGCTATCTGCCGTTGGATGCCATGCGCCAGGTCGTCGAACAGACCCGCGCCGACAGCTAAAGCCAAAACAAGCGGCCTCGCACCACGACCCGAAAGCGGTTCAAATGGTGCGGGGCCGTATTTTGCGCCTTATTCCGCGGCCTTCACTTCGGCGGCGTCGAGTTGCGCTGCCTTCTTCTCGACCTCTTCGACGATATGATCAATCATCTGATCGTTGGACATTTTGTGGCTGGCCTTGCCCGCAAGATAGACCATGCCGCTGCCTGCCCCGCCGCCGGTGAAACCGACATCGGTCATCAGCGCCTCGCCCGGACCATTCACCACACAGCCGATGATCGACAGGCTCATCGGGGTTTTGATGTGTTCCAGACGCTGCTCCAGCGTTTCAACCGTCTTGATCACATCGAACCCCTGCCGCGCACAGGACGGGCAGGAAATGATGTTCACACCGCGATGCCGCAGGCCAAGGGATTTCAGAATTTCAAAACCAACCTTGACCTCTTCCACGGGATCCGCCGACAGGCTGACGCGGATCGTGTCGCCGATCCCCATCCACAACAGATTGCCCATGCCAATGGCGCTTTTGATGGTGCCGGATGTCAGCCCGCCAGCCTCGGTAATCCCGAGGTGGATCGGCGCATCTGTCGCATCTGCCAGCGCCTGATAGGCAGCGGCAGCCATGAACACGTCAGAGGCTTTGCAGGAAATCTTGAACTCGTGAAAATCGTTGTCCTGCAAGACCTTGATATGGTCGAGACCGGATTCGACCATCGCCTCGGGCGTGGGTTCGCCGTATTTGTCCAACAGGTGTTTTTCCAACGATCCGGCATTGACCCCAATCCGCATCGAACAGCCATGATCGCGGGCTGCCCGGATCACTTCGCGCACCCGGTCTTCGGAACCGATATTGCCGGGATTGATCCGCAGACAGGCAGCGCCGGCCTCGGCCGCTTCGATCCCGCGTTTGTAGTGGAAATGAATGTCGGCCACGATCGGCACCGGGCTTTCGCGACAGATTTCCTTCATCGCGCGGGCCGAATCCTCGTCCGGGACCGAAACCCGCACAATATCCGCCCCGGCATCTGCCGCGCGAATGATCTGCGCCAATGTCCCTTTGACATCGGTGGTCACGGTGTTGGTCATGGTCTGCACCGAAATCGGCGCATCCCCGCCAACCGGCACGGTGCCGACCATCACCTGACGGCTCTTGCGGCGGTAAATATTGCGCCACGGGCGGACGTGATTAAGGCTCATATCGGACATCCCTGCAACAGCGGTGATTTGTCCTGCAACCTAGTCAGGATTGTCGGTTTTGCAATGTGTCAATGTCACCGGATCCGCATGGATCCGCACAAGCCGGGCAGAGACAGGTTATTCGCCGACCGGCGCAGCAGGAACAGAGCCAACACGCAGGTTCAATTCTGCCACCATCTTTTCAAGATCGGCATCTTTGGTCGGATCGGCCAGGCTGATACCGTTCGGTCAGGCTGGCAGCGGCCAGAACCACATTCGACGTCACAGCGCCACGTGGGCCTGCGGGGCCAAATGTCTGGCCGTTGACCGCGAAATAGATCGCGCCGGACGCCCCAACCCGCAGGGTCGCAGGATCGTCGGTCTGCGGCACATCATAGGTGTCGCCGGCATTCATCACCGCCTCGAAGACCACCGATCCATCCGCGCCGCGCACCCGAACCCAGGCCGGGCGCACCGCCACCAGTTGAACCCCCGGCGTTGCGGGTTCCAGAACCTGCGGCAGAATATTGGCAATCGCCTGCTGCAAGGGCAAATCGCCCGACGCTGCGGCGCTGGCGGTGGCAATTGTCGGCGCGCGTTCGCGCGACGCATGGGCGAAACTTCCGACCCGCGAAGGATCCAGCGTTGAAATCGGCGCATCCCGCGCAATCAGCACCGGCACATCAAGAGCTTGTGGGCGGTAAAGCCTGTCCAGCGGCTCCTCGGACGGCGGGGTAAAGACCCCCGCTGCGCGCACCTTATCCGGGTCGGACTCCCGGCCTGGGGCGCAATACGCCCTGCCCCTTCAAGCGGATCAAGCTCGGCCAGGGCAATTGGTGTCTGATCCACCGGGGTCAGTTGCACCCGTTGAATTTCCTGCAACACGCTCCACCCGCCATAGCCGATCCCGGCGATCAACATCAGCAGAACCATCATCGACCCGACGGCACCGGGTTCGATTCGCGACAGAATGCTGTCGTTTGCCGGGGTGAACGGCATGTTGGGGTCTTTGAAAATATCCCGCTCGCCAGAGGCTCTGGTCGTCAACGGCGCAGAGGGCTTTCGCGCGCTCGATGCATCGGCGGACATGCCATGGGCGGTGATGAAACCGCTTTCGGCGCAGAATTTCTGAAACGTGGAATCCGGGTCCATCCCAAGATACCGCGCATAAGACCGCACATACCCGGCGATGAAACCGGGGGTGTCAAATGCTTCGGGATCACAGTTTTCGATGGCCGCGATATAGGCTGCCTTGATGCGCAATTCGCGCTGCACATCCAGCAGGGACTTGCCCATGGTGGCGCGTTCGCCGCGCATCAAATCACCAAGGCGCAGATCAAAATCGTCAAAACCGCGGGGGCCGACATCTGTCTCTGGTAAAGCTTTATCGCGCCGCGATTTGCGCCCAATCATACGTCTCTGCCCCGTCTTTCCGCTGCCCTGACTTATGCCTTACCCCTAAGGCGTAGGGCGATTCGTGCCGCCCCACTTGTTGCGCTAACGTTAGCACGGAACAAGAGAAATTGCAGTGACAAAGAAAATCATGCGGATAGGTCGGCGCGATTCAGCGCACAATGCGACCAAAGATCGTCCATCGCGTTGACAAGTGCATCCATTTCCCGCGGTCCATGGACCGGCGACGGCGTAAAGCGAAGCCGCTCGGTGCCGCGGGGCACGGTGGGGTAATTGATGGGCTGAACATAGATCCCATAGCTTTCCAAAAGCATATCACTCAGCTTTTTGGTGTGCTTGGGATCGCCCACGATGACCGGCACGATATGGGTGCCGTGATCAAAGATCGGCAAGCCCATGCCCTTCAGCCGCAGCTTGAGAATGCTGGCCTGGGTCTGGTGACGTTCGCGCAGCGCCTGATCGGTTTTCAAATGCCGCACAGAGGCCGCAGCCCCGGCAGCAACCGCAGGCGGGATCGACGTGGTAAAGATGAACCCCGGCGCATAAGATCTTATGGCGTCACACATTTTGTCGCTCGCGGCGATATAGCCGCCCATCACGCCATAGGCCTTGGCCAGGGTGCCGTTGATGATATCCAACCGATGCATCAGCCGATCACGTTCCGCCACGCCACCGCCGCGCGGGCCATACATGCCCACCGCATGGACCTCATCAATATAGGTCAGCGCGCCGAATTCATCCGCCAGATCACAAATCGCCTCGATCGGGCCGAAATCGCCATCCATCGAGTAAATTGATTCAAAAGCGATCAACTTTGGCGCGTCCGGGTCGTCGGCCGCAAGCAGCTCACGCAGATGTGCGATGTCGTTATGACGAAAGATCCGCTTGGCCCCACCGTTGCGCCGGACGCCTTCGATCATCGATGCATGGTTCAATGCGTCGGAATAGATGATCAGACCCGGGAACAATTTGGGCAATGTGCTTAATGTTGCATCATTTGCGATATAGGCCGAGGTGAACAACAGCGCCAATTCCTTGCCATGCAGATCGGCAAGCTCAGCCTCAAGTTGCTTGTGATAGATGGTGGTGCCGGAAATGTTGCGCGTGCCGCCCGAACCGGCGCCGGTGGCGTCAATCGCTTCGTGCATGGCATCCAGCACAACCGGATGCTGCCCCATCCCAAGGTAATCATTGCCACACCAAACGGTGATCGGTTGTTCGCTGCCATCGGGTTTGCGCCAGATGGCATGCGGGTATTGACCCTGCTTCCGTTCGATATCGATGAACGTGCGATAGCGACCTTCTTCGTGAAGACGGTTCAGAGCAGTTTCAAGCTTCTCGGTAAAATCCACTTTATGGGTCACCGGGTCACCTCCGTTTGCGTGGGGCGGTCTGCCCTGCGTTGGAACCGGACCGTGGCGGATTTCCCGTCGCGGTCAAATTCACGATCATGAATAAATACAGCGGGGCCCCCCGCCTGACAACCTATGTAATACCTGACCCCATCTTCGGGCATTGATCCAAATCAAAGGTCACTGGACAGTCGTTTCCGCATCGTTAGGGTCTGACGCAAAAAGGAAACTGCCCATGGATATTTCGCCTGTTCTGACCCGAATCGATTCCGATCTCAATGCGGCATCTGACCGCTTGCTGGAACTTCTGCGGATTCCGTCGATTTCAACCGACCCGGACTATCGCGAAGACTGCCAGAAAGCGGCGGATTGGCTGGTTGCGGATCTGCAATCTCTTGGCGCCGAGGCGCGCAAATGCCCCACGCCGGGGCATCCGATGGTGATCGGCCATCTGGGCGACACCGGGCCGCATTTGCTGTTTTACGGCCACTACGATGTGCAACCGGTTGACCCGCTGGATCTGTGGCATGCGGATCCCTTTGATCCCAAGATCGAGGACACCCCAAATGGCCGGGTCATTCGCGGCCGCGGCGCATCGGATGACAAAGGCCAGTTGATGACCTTTATCGAGGCCTGTCGCGCCTATATTGCCGTGCATGGCAAATTGCCCTGCCGCATCACCTTCTTTTTCGAAGGCGAAGAAGAAAGCGGCTCGCCCTCGCTTATTCCCTTCATGAAAGAGAACGCCGCAGAGCTGACCTCGGACATTGCCTTGATCTGCGACACCGGCATGTTGAATCAGGACACCCCCTGTATCACCACCATGTTGCGCGGGTTGGTGGGCGAGGAAATCACCATCACCGGCCCGGACAAGGATCTTCATTCCGGCATGTTCGGCGGCATTGCGATGAACCCGATCCGGGTGTTGTCGCGCATTCTGGCGGGGCTGCATGATGATATGGGGCGCGTCACCCTGCCCGGGTTTTATGACGATGTGCCAGAGCTGCCCGAGGCGATCCGCGACCAATGGGCGGCCCTGGGCGATCCATCGGAACGGGCGCGGGATTTCCTGTCGGCGGTGGGCCTGTCGGAACCGGCGGGCGAATCGACGCGCACCGGATTGGAAATGATCTGGTCGCGCCCGACCTGTGACGTGAACGGCATCTGGGGCGGTTATACCGGCGAAGGGTTCAAAACCGTGTTGCCATCGCAGGCGCATGCGAAATTGTCGTTCCGTCTGGTCGGGCAACAAAACCCAGAAACCATCCGCGACGCATTGCGCGCCTATGTGACCGCACAACTGCCCCCCGATTGCAGCGTGACGTTCAAGGCACATGGCGCATCGCCGGCCGCCACGATGGACACCTCTTCCCCGATGTTCGAAGCCGCCCGCCAGGCGCTGTCGGACGAATGGCCCAATCCGGCGGTCTTTGCCGGTTGTGGTGGCTCGATCCCGATTGCGGGCTATTTCGGCGATTACCTGTCGATGCCGGCGATGCTGATCGGCTTTGGTCAGGATGATGACCAGATCCATTCCCCGAACGAGAAATATGATCTGGCCAGTTTCCACAAAGGCACCCGCAGCTGGGCGCGGGTGTTGGAAAAAATCGGGGCCCAGGCGGGCTCCTGACGAAAACTGTCAAGGGCGGTCAATAAGACGGTCAGGCAGAAACACAGGAGACCTGCCATGATCGACCATTCCGGCCTTAGCGTGTCGAACTTTGACGCGGCCCGCGCCTTTTACGATGCCGCCCTTGCCCCGTTGGGCGGGGCGGTGATGATAGAAATTCCGCTGGAACACACCGGCGGGGTCAAGGTCTGTGGCTATGGCACCGATCGCCCGACATTCTGGCTCAGCGAGGGCGCGGCCCAGACCCCGCCCTGTCATTTCGCCTTTGTTGCGGCCGATCATGCCCAGGTCCGCGCGTTTTATGACGCTGCACTGGCGGCGGGCGGCACCGACAACGGCGCCCCCGGCCCCCGCCCGCATTATCACGCGGATTATTACGGTGCCTTTGTGCGCGACCCGGATGGAAACAATATCGAGGCCGTCTGCCACGCGCCGCAGTAACCGGCGGGGTGCGCATCCGCTGCGCACCCTTTGCCCATCGCGGGGCGCTGTTCTCTGTCCCGGTTTCCGGCCAAAGTGACCGGACAAGCAATCACAGCGCCACAGTGACCGAATAGCCGAATTCGATGCTTTGGCCCGGGTCCAACGCAACGGAATTGGGCCGGTCAGCGATTTGATGGCCATCACCGACATGGGGTGCGGTGCCATGCCAGGGCTCTATGCACAGAAACGGTGCGCCGGTGGGGCGCCAAAGGGCGAGATCCGGCAGGTTCGTGAAGATGAATTCAAGGCCCCTCCCATCGGGAAGCCCATAAAACAATGCATCCGAACCGTTCGGGAACACCAGGGCATCATCGACAAACAGCTCTTCGCGAATCTCCAGACGCCCATTCACAAATGGACCGGGGATCGGATCGCGACGCAGCAATCCCCCCTCCAGTCTCCGCATGTCCGGCGCGCCGCCCGACGCCAACGACACATGATGCACTGCGTCCCCATCTCCGGCCCCGATCCCAGTCCCGGTCCCAGCCCCGGGCAGTGGCCAACAGAACGCCGGATGAAACCCAAAGCCAAAGGGCATCACCCGGTCGCTTTCGTTTTCCACCCGCGCGGTCACATGCAGCGTCGCCCCGTCCAGCCGGTGCGAAATTTCCAATGTAAGTGCAAAGGGATAGACCGCCCGGCTGTCGTCCGTGTCGCGCAGCACATGGCAGCACATCTCATCACTCTGTTCCTTGAGCGCAAAGTTGCTGCGGCGGGCAAAACCATGTTGAGCCATCTTTGCGCTGAAGTCATCCACGGCAATCATGTCGTCGACCGCACGCCCGACAATCGGAAACAGAACCGGGGCCCGCCCGCCCCAGAACCGCGTGTCGCCATGCCACAGCAAGTCGTCGCCATCATGGGTGCGCAGATATTGCATCTCGGCGCCAAGCGACGAAACCGACAGGCTGAGTGCTGCGTTTTGCAGATAGAGTTCACTGGGCATGGGGTGTTTGTCCTCTTCAGACTTCAGTCCTTGTCTACGGACCGACTATCCCAATCCATCAATGGAGAGAACCAAAGGCGAGCCCCCACAGCCCGAATTTGACCGGAAAAGCCCAAAATCTATGCCCGCCGCCAAAGCGGTCCAATCAATGCAGCGCCTCAGACAAGCCCGATGAAACGTTCTGGCAGCAGCATTTGGCGCGTGTTTTCGCGCCGGTCGAATTGCCAGAACCCGGTTTCGCCGCGCGCCTTCCATGTCCGGTGCATCCGCTTGCGCACCCCGGTCAGGTCAAATTCTACCATCTCACGCGTGGCAAAGGCGTCAAATACCGCCCGATCCTCGCCACGGGCCTCAGCAAACCAATGGCGACCGATCGAGGCCTCCTTGACCCCGGCCCCGACATCCGCCGTCACCGCATTGCGGCGGTTCATTGTGTCGACGTAATTGCCGAAATCACAGAATTTCAGATGAAACAGCAACAAAGCCTCTGGCGTCCGCAGTTTCCCGGCTTGGGTGAAATGCCCGCCCCGCGCGATTTTGGTGCCCAGCGACACCACACAGGGTTTGGAATAATGCGGCGCGACCCGCACATGACGGCGCGGCCCGAGGATGTGATCGGTGATCGGCTGATCTTCGATATCAATCCGGTGGAGCACCTCCAGCCCCACGGGCGTCAGAACCTGGCGCAGAGGTTGATCGCGCAGGAAATCCAGCAGCCCCCCGGCCACCGCCGGGTCAACCACCACCAATTCATCCACGTCGCCCACAATCACATGATCGTAATAACAGCGCAGCCCCTGCACGGTATTGTTCAGCATCCGCCAGCGTTTCATATCGAAATTCGGGTGCGGATCGCCGGGAATGCCAATGATATTGCAGCCCTGCGCCAGTTCGGCGACCTCTGTGCCGCGACCATGATTGACGATGTAGCAATTTTCGCGCCCCAGCTGGTCGCCGTAATGGCGCAGCCAGGCGCGCAGGAAAAAGGCGTCGTCGCGCACCATGGTCAGTGCGGCGGCTGTTGTTTGCATCTGCGTGTCCTGCTCTTGCACGGGCTTTACCACCCGGTTACCACTTTTCCATAGAATAAAGCGTAAACGCCTTTCAGCAAACGGCAAAGGGCCGCGATGACAGTTTCGATCCTGGATGATCTGCGCACCGACGGCTGGTCCATCCGCCACCGGGGCCCAGCGCCCAAACGGTTTCAGGTCATGGGCGAGCGGTCGTCGGGGACCAATTTCATCAAGCGGTTGATTGATGGCAACAGCGGATTGGCAAACTCGGACGTGCTGGGCTGGAAACATGGGGTGCCGGCGATGTTGGCGATCCCTGGCGATCTGGTGGTGGTCTGCGTGTTTCGCGGCGCGGAAAAATGGGCGCTGTCGATGCATGCCAAACCCTGGCACTGTCGCCCGCCGATGCAGGAAATGGCGTTTTCCGATTTCATCCGCGCGCCCTGGGACACACGTGTTGACCGGCCGCGCTATTTCCCCTGGGCCGATGGGCCTGAATATCGCGGCCAGGTTTTGCAGGCGGATCGCCATCCGATCACCGGCGACATGTATCGCGATCTGTTTGAGCTGCGGGCGGTCAAGATGGCGGCCTTGCTTGGGTTTGCCAACCGCCACCCAAATGTTGTTTTTGTCCGCCTGGAGGCCGTGCAAGCCGCGCCAGAGGCGTTTTTGGCGGGTTTGGCTGCCGGGTTGGGAATTGCGGGACTTTCCGCCCCTATCAGCCGGTGACCAAACGTCTGGGGGCAAAATTCAAACCCGCAGTGGCACATCGCCCGCCGACACCGGAAAAGATGCCCGAGGGCGATCGCAACTGGATGATGTCACGACTGGATCAACCGTTGGAGACGGCGATGGGATATCACATTCAGGGATGATGTTTGGCGCGTGATGACCGCAGATTTGCGATCATTCTGAAGAAGGTAAGTGGCGCGGTTGACGGGGCTCGAACCCGCGACCTCCGGCGTGACAGGCCGGCACTCTAACCAGCTGAGCTACAACCGCGCGTGAGGGGCGGAATAGGATAAGCGCCGCGGGCCGTCAACGACAAAAAGCACCTTTGGCCGGGTTTTTTATCAATTGCGTCGCGTGATTGGTCTTTGTGGGTTTGGCGGCGAAAATTGCAGGTTCTGATTTGGTGCAATCATACAGTCGCCCCGCCGGAGCGGGCCGAGAAGCCTTGTGCAAAACTGGGGGCCAGCCCCCAGACCCCCGGGATATTTTGACCAAGAAGAAATGGAGAGGCCGGAGGTGCAGCGGCGCAAGACCGCAGGAGATTTGCGGAAATGGTATTGAGGGATACTGGCGGCCGGATCGGCGCAGGCCAAGCGCCCAATGTGTCACGAAATTGGGCGATGTCGTTTCAACGACTTTAGGGTAAGTGGCGCGGTTGACGGGGCTCGAACCCGCGACCTCCGGCGTGACAGGCCGGCACTCTAACCAGCTGAGCTACAACCGCGCGTTCGGGCTGATTAGGCCATGGTGCCGGGCGCGTCAAGCGGCTTCGCTGCAATTAATGCAGCTTTTTCGCCACAGACGCCTGTGAAAAACCACAAGATGATGTGGGATTTAGGCTCTTTGGCCATAGGGCACAGGGCGGTTTTAAAATTTTCCTTTGATATTAGCGGCTTGCCGGGCTTTGTTGTTTGGAACTGAATTTTTGCGCGGTCTGCCAGCCGTGACCCCTGGGGAGGGATTATTTTGTTGATTTCAAGACGTGAGGCCCTGATCCTGGGGGCTGGGACAGCTGCGGCTGGTGTATTTCCCGAAATGGCCGCGGCCAAACCTGTCATTCGGCTGCCAAATGACATTGTCGCACGTGATGCGGCCACCATCACCGCCGTACGCACGCCGTCGCCGGTGGTGGCGATGACCTTTGACGATGGGCCACATCCGAAGAACACCCCGCGCCTGTTGGACATGTTGCGCGAGCGCAAGATCAAGGCGACCTTTTATGTGATTGGCAATCGGGTGAAGAGTTGGCCGCAGATTGCCCGCCGGATTGCCGACGAGGGCCATGAGGTTGGCAACCATTCCTGGTCGCATCCCGATTTGTCGCGCTATTCCAACGCCAATGTACTGAAAGAGATCGACAACACCACAATGGCGATCTGGAATGCCACCGGGCGGCCGCCGGTGACCTTTCGTCCGCCATATGGGGCCTTTACCCGCCGCCAGCGGACCTGGCTGAACAGCCAGCGCAATTTGCCCACCATCCTGTGGTCGGTGGATCCGGTGGATTGGCGCAGGCCGGGGGCCAATGTGGTGGCGCAACGTATTTTGCAGCATTCCCACAAGGGCGCGATCATTCTGAGCCATGACATCCATCGCGGCACGATTGATGCCATGCCGCGCACACTGGACGGTTTGACGGGGCGCGGCTTGCGGTTTGTCACCGTCAGCCAGATCCTGGGCTGGCCAACCTGGCAGAACCGGCGGTTTGCCCGCGCCACATCTTAGGGTCAGGACCCTTTAATCGTGTGCCTAGCGCATCAGCCGCTCTCGGCCTTTTTTTCCCAGCGGCCCAATTCCTCGGACCAATATTGCGCGGCACAGGCGGCACCGGTCAGGGTTTTCCATTGGCCGCGCGCCTGATCCACGGCCTGGGGATCGTTGCCATCGAACAGAATACATGTGCGTTCCAGCCGCTGCACCTCGTCCGGGGTCAGGGTCGCGCCGTCAATCGACATGATGCATTGCGGATCATTGCCAGCCGCGCCGGAGGTCAGCAAAATCGGTTGCAGCGCATCATGCGGACCGCCCGCGCGACCATGTGGCAGGAACCCGTCTTCCGGCTCCAGCCACAGTTTTTCATCCAGCCAGTCCAGCCGCCCCTCGTCCGGGCCGCGCACCGCCACGCGCCAACCGGCCCCGCGCGCCCGGTCCAGCAGCACCGGCAGGGTCATTTCCAGCGGCTTGCGTGTCAGGTGATAGAAATAGACCGCGCCCAAGGGGTTACTCCGTTTCGAACCGATCACGCACCAGACGGTCCAGCGCCATCACACCCCAACCGGTTGCGCCCTTGGGGGCAAGGTCGGTGTCTTTGCTGACCTGGGCCACCCCGGCGATATCGAGGTGAATCCATGGCGTTTCATCGCGCACAAACCGTTTGAGGAACTGCGCCGCCGTAATCGAACCTGCGGGGCGACCACCGACGTTTTTCATGTCTGCCTTCATCGACTTCAGCTGGTCATCATAGCTCTGCCCCAGGGGCAGACGCCAGGCGCCCTCGCCCGTGGCGGCGGCGGATTTCAGGAAATCATTGCAGAAGCTGTCGTCGTTGGAAAACACGCCCGCATTGTCATGGCCAAGGCCGATGATGACCGCGCCGGTCAGCGTCGCAAGGTCGACCATCGCGGCGGGTTTATAGGTCTCTTGCGTGTACCAAAGCACGTCGCAGAGCACCAAACGCCCCTCGGCATCGGTATTGATCACTTCGATCGTGTCACCCTTCATCGAGGTCACGATGTCGCCGGGGCGCACCGCGTTGCCCGACGGCATGTTTTCCACCAACCCGACAAGGCCGATCACATTGGCGGGCGCTTTGCGCAGGGCCAGCGTCTTCATCACGCCGGACACAACCCCGGCGCCGCCCATATCCATGGTCATGTCTTCCATACCGGCGGCGGGTTTCAGGGAAATGCCGCCGGTGTCGAACACCACGCCCTTACCAACCAGCGCCAGCGGCGCGTCGCCGGATGTGCCCCCCATCCATTTCATTACCACAACCTTGGACGGGCTGTCGGACCCCTGCCCGACACAGAGCAGCGCGCCCATGCCAAGCTCGGCCAGTTTGTCTTCTTCCAGCACCTCGACCTCGACCCCCAGATCGCGCAGGCCTTCCAGCCGGGCAGCGAATTCGGTGGTGGTCAGCACATTGGCAGGTTCGCTGACCAGATCACGGGTAAAGAACACGCCTTCGGCCACCGCCGCCATGGGCGCAAATTCCTGCTCCAGTTCGGCGGGTTTCGAACACATGATGGTCAGGGTGGCGGCGCGCGGCGTATCCTTGCCGGTCTTGTGATCGCCAAATTCATAGCCGCGCAGCGCCAGACCCATCGCCAGATCGGCGATCTTGGCGCGGCCACCGGCCAAAAGCAGAAGGTCGCTGTCACCGCGCAGTTTCGCCAGGGCCGCCCCGGCGCGTCGTGCGGTGGCGGGATCGGGGCGGCGCGTCAGCTTGATCACATCCAGCGCCTCGGCCTCGAGCCCCGAGGGCGACAAAAGCGAGACGACATCGCCGTCCTTCATCTTGTCGAACGCGGCACTTTCGGAAAACCGCTTCAACGCCTGACGCGTCAACCGGTTGATCCGGCGCCCGCCGGGATCCATCTTGGCCTCTTCATCCAGGATAACGACAACCCTGCCGGTGACGTTTTCAATGGTGTCCAACGCGGTTTCGGCAAATGTAATGGCTGCGGGTGTGGTCATGTCTGCTGCTCCGTGACATCGCGAATATTTCGGGTCTGACACTAGTCCTAGTGCGCGGGACCCCGCCAAACCACCCCCTAACGTGGCATGCAGGCGAATATCCAGTTTTCCCGCCCGACAAAATCTTCTAGTGTCGGGCAAATCCAGAAGGTTGGGGGACCTGTTGGCCAATTCGACAGATATCTCATTTCGCAGCTTTTCATGCTCTTCGGCTTTTTCGCATTGGTGCTGGTGGCGGTGTACTGGGTCAATCAGGCGGTGATCCTGTTTGACCAGTTGATTGCCGATGGCCATTCGGCAAGCGTCTTTCTGGAATTCACCGCCCTGTCCCTGCCACGGGTGATCGGCATGGTTTTGCCGATGGCGACCTTTGCGGCGGCGGTCTATGTCACCAACCGGTTGTCAAATGACAGCGAGCTGACGGTGATGCAGGCGACCGGGTTTTCGCCCTGGCGGCTGGCGCGTCCGGTGTTGATCTTTGGGATGTCGATGGCGCTGATGATGTCGGTGCTGACCCATTTCCTGATCCCGGCCAGTCTGGAACAGCTAAAAGAGCGCGAGCGCGAGATTTCGGGATCGGTCAGCGCGCGGCTGTTGCGTGAAGGCGTGTTCCTGCATCCCGCGGATGGCGTGACATTCTATATCCGCGACATCTCGCCCGAGGGGGAATTGGCCGATGTCTTTATGTCCGACGAACGCAACCCGGATCGCCATGTGACCTATACTGCGGAACGCGCCTATCTGCTGCGCGATGCGGATGGTCCGAAACTGGTGATGGTGGATGGTATGGCCCAGGTGTTCGTGCCGGACACGGCCCAGCTGTCGACCACGAACTTTGCCCAGTTTTCGCGCGATATCAGCGGATTGATCACCGATGGTGGCCAAGGGCGGCGCAAATTGCGCTATGTGCCGACACATGAATTGTTGTGGGATACTGCCGCCGTGTCAGAGGAAATTCGCGAAGACCCCGGCGATGTCGTGCTCGAGGGTCACAGCCGCATTGCACAGGCGCTGGTCTGTATCGTGGCGGCCTTGATTGGTCAGGCGGCGCTACTGGTCGGTGGCTTCAGCCGCTTTGGCCAGACGCGTCAGATCGTGCTGGCGATTTTCATCCTGGTCCTTGTGCAATTGGTCGAAGGTGCGATGACCGAACCGGTGCGCGGCAATCCGGCATTGTGGCCGCTGGCCTATGCGCATGTGTTCATCGGACTTTTGGTGGCAACGGCGCTTTTGTGGCGCTCTGCCCACCCCGGCGCCATACGCCGGCGCCCTGCCCCGGCGCTTGAGGGCACATCATGACCCTGCACTTTTATTTTGCCCGCCGGTTTACGGTGATCTTTGCCGGAATGTTTGCGGTGTTTTTCCTGTTTGTCATGCTGCTGGATCTGATTGAACAGCTGCGCCGCTTCGATGAAGAGGTCGGATTTTCCCAGGTTCTGCGCATCACGCTGCTGAACACGCCACAAGGCCTTTACCAGATGTTGCCGCTGGTGATGATTCTATCCTCCATTGCGCTGTGCCTTGCTCTGGCGCGGTCGTCGGAATTGGTGGTCAGCCGCGCGTCGGGTCGATCAGGGCTTTCGGCCTTGTTCGGGCCTTTGGCGGTGGCGGCCCTGGTCGGGGCAATTGCCGTGGCGGCGTTCAACCCGATCGTGGCCGCGACCTCGCAACGCTATCACGATCTGCGCGAACTTTATGACAGTGGCGGCACATCTACCCTGTCCATCGGGCGCGAGGGGCTGTGGCTGCGTCAGGGCGATCTGCGCGGCCAGACGGTGATCCATGCGGAGCGGTCCAATCCGACGGCCACGGTGCTGCATGATGTGACCTTCATTGCCTATGCGGCAGAGGGTGGCCCGGTGCGCCGCATCGCCGCCGAAGAGGCCGCATTGGGCACCGGCGAATGGGTGCTGACCCAGGCCAAGGTCTGGCCGCTAGTGACCGGATTGAACCCGGAAACCAACTCCTTTGTTCACGAAGAGCTGCATATCCCGTCGACCCTGACCCAGGAACGTATTCGCGACAGTTTCGGCAAACCCTCTGCGGTGTCGATCTGGAACCTGCCGGCCTTTATCCGCCAGCTGGAAACCGCCGGATTTTCCGCCCGGCGCCATAGCGTCTGGTTACAGATGGAGCTGGCCCGGCCGGTGTTCCTTGTGGCGATGGTGCTGTTGGGCGCGGCCTTTACTATGCGCCACGCGCGGTTCGGACGGACCGGTCTGGCGGTGTTGACCGCATTGATGCTGGGGTTCGGGCTTTACTATGTGCGCAATTTCGCGCAAATCCTTGGCGAGAATGGCCAGATTCCCGCATCCCTTGCGGCTTGGGCCCCGCCGGTGGCGGCGGCGCTTATCGGGCTGGGATTGATTTTGCAGATGGAGGACGGGTGATGCTGCGCCGCCTGTGGATCCTTTTACTGGCCTTGATGCCGCTTGCCGTATCTGCGCAGACCAGCGCAGATCAAGGCAGTGTCGATCCGGCCCTTCTGGTCGCCGATACGGTGGTTGTGACGCCGGATCAACGGTTGATCGCCGATGGCAATGTCGAGGCGCTGTATAATGGCACCCGGCTATGGGCCAAACGCATCATTTACATAAGCGACGCCGACCGTCTGGAAATCCAGGGTCCGATCCGCATTGACGATGGTCAGGGCATCGTGGTGCTGGCCGACAGCGCCGATCTCGACACCAATCTGGAAAACGGATTGCTAAAAGGCGCGCGGCTTGTGCTGGATCAGCAACTTCAACTCGCCTCGGTTCAGATGGCCCGCGTCGAGGGGCGTTATGCCCAGCTGAGCAAGGTCACCGTGACCTCGTGCCAAATCTGCGGCAAGAACGGCCGGGCGCTCTGGTCGATCCGGGCGCGCCGGGTGGTGCATGACCAGGAGGAACAGCAGCTCTATTTCGATGGTGCGGTGTTCCGGGTGCTGGATGTGCCGCTGATGTATCTGCCGCGGCTGCGGCTGCCCGATCCGACGCTGAAACGCGCGCATGGCCTGTTGTTCCCGACGATCCGCACCACAACAGAGCTGGGGACCGGCATCAAGCTGCCCTACTTCATCCCGCTTGGCGATCACGCCGATATCACGGTCACGCCCTATTTCTCGCAGGAAACCAGCACCGTAGAGCTGCGGTATCGTCAGGCCTTTCGGCTTGGGGATATCGAGTTGAACGGCGCAATAACCCGCGACACCCTGCGCCGGGACGAAACCCGCGCCTATCTGTTTGGCGAAGGCCAATTCGATCTGCGCGACAATTACATTCTCAGCTTCGATTTCGAGGTCACCAGCGACGAATCCTATCTGTCGGAATATGATTATTCCGGCAAGGACCGGCTGGACAGCGAGTTGAGTCTTGGCCGGTCGACACGCGAAAGCGACATGCAGGCCAGTTTGGTGCTGTTCAACACGCTGCGCGACGACGAATTGAACTCGACCCAGCCGACGATCATTCCCGATCTGCGCTATGAACAGCGGTATCAGCTGGACAATGCGCTTGGCGGCGAGTTGCGGCTGGCCTTCGAAGGGCATGGTCATGTGCGCTATTCGTCGAACGATGTTGTCGGGCGGGATGTGACACGGGCCGGTGTGTCGGCGACATGGCTGGATCAATGGACCTTTGCCTCTGGTGTGCAGCTCGCGGCGCAGGCCGGTGTGGCCTTTGATCAATTCTGGACCGGCGACGATTCGACCGTGGCCAGCACGGACAGTTCCCTGACCCCCAGCGCCGCAGTGACCCTGCGCTATCCGTTCCTGCGCATCACCGCCGGCGGCGCGCGGCAATTGATTGAACCGGTGGCCCAGATCGGGTGGGTCGGCGGCGAAGATGCCGATGTGGCCAATGATGAAAGCACCCGTCAGGAGCTGGACGAAGGCAATCTGCTGGCGCTGTCGCGCTTTCCCGAGGCGGACCGGCGCGAACGCGGCAGTTCGACCGTGCTGGGGTTGCGGTTTGTCCATCATGACCCGCGCGGCTGGTCCGGCGGTCTTGCACTGGGCCGGGTGTTGCGCACCGATACCCTGGATGATTTCACCGCCACATCCGGTTTGAACCTGGCCGAATCCGACTGGCTGATTGCGGCGCATCTGCGCAATGTTGACGGGCTTTATATTCTGTCGCGCACGCTGGTCGGCGACAATGGCGAAGTCTCCAAATCCGAGGCGCGCGGTGCCTGGTCAAATGACACCATCGACCTTGGCGCGTCATTCTTGTTGTTGCCCGCCGACAGCGAAGAAGACCGGGCGGACAAGGTTGCGGAATGGTCGATCGACGGTGCTTACCGCGTCAACCGTCACTGGACCGCCAGCGCCAGCGCCAGTTACGATATTGTCGACAAACGCGCCTCTGAGGCCGGGCTTGGGCTGGCGTATCGCAACGAATGTATCGAGGCGGCCTTTACCGCCGAGCGCAAGTTTGCCGATTCATCCAATCTGGACCCTTCTACCACTTATGGGCTAACCATAGCCCTAAAAGGATTCAGCACGGGCGGCGACGCCGGAGGCTATAGCAGGACATGCAAACAATGACATTCGCACCCATTCGCGCCCTGGTGACGGCCCTGACCCTGACACTCGCCACCACAGGCCCCGCATTGGCGCAGGGCTTGTTCTCGCCTGCGGTCAAGGTCGGCGATCAGGTCATCACCACCTATGAAATCAATCAACGGGCCCTGTTCCTGCAGATTTTGCGGGCGCCGGGCAACCCACGCGAAACCGCGCGTGACCAGTTGATCGAGGACCGTCTGAAGGTTGCAGCCGCCGAAACGGCGGGGGCCGCACCGTCGGACGAGGCCATTCGCGGCGGCATGGAAGAATTCGCAGCCCGCGCGGATTTCACCGCGGAACAGTTCATCGGCGAATTGGGCAAGGCCGGGATTGCACCGGAAACATTCCGCGACTTTGTGCGCTCCGGGCTGGCCTGGCGCGAGCTGGTGCGGGCGCGTTTTGGGGCGCAAACCCAAGTGTCCGAAGACGAAATCGACCGCGCGCTTGCCTCCGGCAACGGTGGGTCTTCCGTGCGGGTCTTGCTGGCGGAAATCATCATGCCCGCCCCGCCGCAAGAGGCACAATCGGTTCTGGCCCGCGCACAGCGCATCGCCAAATACACCTCGGAATCGCAATTTGCCGCTGCCGCGCGGCAATACTCCGCCACAAAAACACGTGGATCGGGCGGCAAACTGCCCTGGCAGAAAATCGAAGACCTGCCGCCGGTTCTGCGGCCATTGGTTCTGGCGCTTGGCGAGGGCGAGGTCACCGAGCCGATCCAGATCCCCAATGCGGTGGCCTTGTTCCAGCTGCGCGCCATCGAGGAAACCGCATATACCCGCCCCAGCTATTCCGCCGTGGAATATGCCGCCTATTACATGGCGGGCGGGCGCAGCCCCGACACGCTGGCAAAGGCCAACAAGATTGCCGAAAGTGTCGACACCTGTGACGACCTTTACGGCGTGGCAAAGGGCCAGCCGGAAGAGGTGCTTGACCGTGCCGCGTTGCCGCCTGCCGACATTCCGGCCGATATCGCCATGGAACTGGCCAAGATGGACGCAGGCGAGGTTTCGACCACGTTGACCCGCGCCAATGGCGAGACATTGGTGGTGCTGATGCTGTGTGGCCGCAGCCCGGTGACCGAGGAAGCACAGGACCGCGAGGCGGTGATCGCCGGATTGCGTGCCCGCAAGCTGAACGGTTTGGCCAATTCCTATCTCGAACAATTGCGCGCCGAAGCCCGCATCATCGTCATCGAATGAGCCCGCAGCCCCCCGCCCCCGTCGCGCTGAGTTGTGGCGAACCGGCGGGTGTCGGCCCGGAATTGGCGGCAAAGGCCTGGAATGTGCTGCGTGAGCGTGTGCCGTTCTTTTTGATTGGCGATGCCCGTCACCTGCCCGCTGATACGCCCCATGTGCGCATCACGGATCCCGCCGAGGCCCCCGGCGCAATGGCGCATGGGCTGCCGGTTCTGCATCGTGATTTTGGCCCCGCGGTTACCCCCGGCGTGGCACAGGCGGCACATGCCCAACCGGTGATCGACGCCATCGCCGAAGGTGTATCCATGGCGATGTCGGGGCGCGCTGCCGCGCTCTGCACCGCGCCGATCCACAAGAAGGCGCTGGCAGATGGTGCCGGGTTTGCCTATCCCGGCCACACCGAGTTTCTGGCGGCACTGGCCGGGGTGGACCGGGTGGTGATGATGCTGGCCTCGCCCGTATTGCGGGTGGTGCCGGTGACCATTCACATCCCGCTTGTCGAAGTGGCATCGGCGCTGACGCCGCAGCTGTTGGAAGACACGATCCGGATCACGCATCGGGGGCTCATCCAGCGCTTCGCGCTGTCTTCGCCCCGGATGGCAATTGCCGGGTTGAACCCGCATGCTGGCGAAGGTGGGCGCATGGGGCGCGAAGAGATCGAGGTGATCGAACCGGTCCTCGCGCAGTTGCGCGCTGAGGGGATAGAGGTCGTCGGGCCGATGTCGGCAGACACGATGTTTCATGACGCGGCACGTGGGCGCTATGATGTGGCGATCTGCATGTACCATGATCAGGCGCTGATTCCGATCAAGACCCTGGACTTTGACCGCGGCGTGAATGTCACGCTGGGCCTGCCGTTTCTGCGGACCTCGCCCGATCATGGCACCGCTTTTGATATTGCCGGGCGTGGCATTGCCAACCCGACATCGATCATCGCCGCGCTGGAGATGGCAGGCGGCCATTAAGATGCGTATTTTAGAAAGAGAAGAAGCGACATGGCGACGATAGACGATCTTCCGGCGCTGCGCGATGTGATCACCACCCATGAGCTGGTCGCCAAAAAATCGCTTGGCCAGAACTTTCTTCTGGATTTGAACCTGACGGCGAAAATTGCCCGTCTGGCCGGTGGGCAGGCCGATGCGCTTGCCGGGTGTGACATTCTGGAAATTGGCCCCGGCCCCGGCGGTTTGACCCGTGGGCTTTTGGTCGAAGGTGCGCGCCGGGTTCTGGCGATTGAAAAAGATGCGCGCTGCATGCCCGCGCTGGACGAGATTGCCGCGCGTTATCCGGGGCGGTTGCAGGTGATCAACGGGGATGCGCTGGAGGTCGATCCACTGGCGCATTTGACACCACCGATCCGTATTGCCGCCAATCTGCCGTATAATGTGGGCACGGAATTGCTGGTGCGTTGGCTGACGCCCCCCGCCTGGCCGCCGTTTTGGCAATCCCTGACCTTGATGTTTCAACGCGAGGTGGCGGAGCGCATTGTCGCGCAGCCCGGCACCAAACCCTATGGTCGGTTGGCGGTTCTGGCCCAGTGGCGCACAACGCCGCGCATTGTCCTGTCACTACCACCTGAGGCGTTTTCGCCACCACCCAAAGTGTCCTCGGCTGTGGTGCACTTCGAAGCGCTGGATGCGCCGCGATTTGAGGCCGATGCCGCCATTCTGCAAGAGGTGGTGGCCCGTGGTTTCAACCAGAGGCGCAAGATGCTGCGCGCCAGTTTGAAAGGCATTGTGCCCGGGGTTGAGGATGTATTGCGCGCGGTTGGCATTGCCCCGACAGAGCGGGCAGAACAGGTGTCCCTGGAAGAATTCTGTGCACTGGCGCGGGCGATAAAGGCGGCGCGCAGCTGATTCAACCGTTGCGGATTGGAACAGAAAAAGGCCACCCGGTTTGGGTGGCCTCACAAATTCTCAGACATTTCAGATCAATCGGGCGCTCAGTTCATCCGGGTGCACTGGGCTCCGGGTGCACCGGGCATTGCCACGTAAACGACGCAGTCACCCGCAAAACGCACCGGCCAAAAACACACCGGCCAAAAACGCATCGGCCAAATATGTGTTGGCCGATGCGACACCACCGCAGACGCTTATTCAGCCGCTTGTGATGGCTCGTCTTTTGGACCTTCGGCCGGAGCCTCTGATGCGGGGGCCTCTGATGTCTTTGTCTCTGCCGCAGTCGTCTTTTTCGTCGTTCTGGTCGACGGCTTTCGCGTCGTCGTTTTTGCCGCCGGCTTCTTGGCCGACCTGGTCGTGGTCTTTTTCGCAGGCGTTTCCTTGGCACTTACGGTTGCCGGTTCATCGGCGGTTGGCGCCGCTGCGGTGTCCGCTGCTTTTTTGGTCGATCTACGGCGCGTGGTCTTGGGCTTTGTGACCGCGGCCTCGGCCTTGCTTTCCGGGGTTTCGACCAGACCGCTGTCTGTGTCGTCGCCTGCGATTTCCATCACATCGGGCTGCGGGGCATCGGGTTGGCTGACATCCGGTTGCGGTGCATCCGCAGGGTCAACGGCCCGGGGCGCACGGGATGTGGATCTCGCCGTGGCTGGTTTGGCAGCAGGCGGTGTCGCAGTTTCCTGAGGCGCGGGCACCGAGGCGGCCGCAGCATCTGCTGCGGGCGCGTTGGGGCCGGCGCGGCCTGTGGTTGGGCAGCCTGTGGATGTGAGGACTGTGGATTGGCGGATTGTGGATTGGTAGATTGGCGTGAAGGCGATTGCGGCTGAGGCTGGCCATCATTGCCGTTATGAGGCTCACGCTCCTGACGTTCAGACCGTTCACGGTCGCGCTGCGCCTGACGCTCGCGGTTCTGACGTTCCTGCTCTTCGCGCTTGGATTCTTGTTCCTTTTGCGCCTCGCTCAGCAATCGCAGGTAATGTTCCGCGTGTTGTTGAAAGTTTTCGGTCGCAACCCGATCACCCGACAACTGGGCATCACGTGCCAGTTGATTGTATTTGTCGATGATCTGCTGCGGCGTACCGCGCACCTTGCCTTCTGGCCCGGAACTGTCAAAGACCCGGTTGATAATATTGCCGCCCGAAGGTTTGTTGCTGCGGTTCGATCGCGACCGCGATCGTGACTTCGATGATCTCATTTAATGTGGTCCAGCCCGTTTCCGTAAGTCTGTGCCGGTCCGCCTGATGCTGCGCTATTGGCGCATGTTGCTGTAGGCGGTCATGCTCTTGTTCGGCTAATGTCACGCGGGGTTGCGAATGCGACCCGCCAGCGGCGACACCCAAGCAATAACCATGTCATGGCATTTCAAACAAGGGGTTAATTCGCATTCGACCTTGGATATGGGTGCAAAAGCGACAGTTTGCCGCCAAATGGCCGAGATTTTGCGTGAAAAATGCAGCAAAACCGCGTCACGCCTTGCGGGCGCTGACGACACGGTCGCGTTTATCAAGATCCGCCACCACCACCACATCGGTCAGACCAGCAGCGGACATCAGCGCCGAAACCGCCGCCCCCTGCTGCCAGCCGATTTCCACCAACAGCCGCCCGCCGGGTTCAAGATGGCGCGGCGCGCCAGCGGCCAGCGCGCGATAGGCGCTTAACCCGTCACCTTCGTCGGTCAACGCAAGACGCGGTTCATGCGCCAGTTCCGGCGCCAGATCCGCCATCTCATCCTTGGCGATATACGGCGGGTTTGACACGATCAGATCGAAACTGCCTTCGACCATGTCGTACCAATCGCTTTGTCGCAGCAATACGCCGTCCCCCTGACCCAGGGCCGCACGATTGCGCACCGCCACGTCCAGCGCCGCCGGTGACAGATCGGTGCCCAGCCCCCAGGCCCCCTGGGTTTCCGCCAGAAGCGTCAACAGGATACAGCCCGACCCGGTGCCAAGATCAAGAACACGTTCAAACGGATGCGACAAAGCCGCTTCGATCAGGGTTTCGGTTTCCGGGCGCGGGTCAAGCACATCGGGGGTCACGATGAATTCGCGTCCATAGAACATGCGCGTGCCAATAAGATGCGACACCGGTTCACGTGCCACACGGCGGGCAATCAACGCGTCATACCGGGTGATGGTCTCTGCCGTGACCTCCTCTGGCAGGACCAGCGTCAACCGCCCCGGATCACAGGCCAGAACATGCGCCAGAATACGGCGGGCATCACGCCCTGCCCCATCAATGCCCACAGACTTCAGCGCCCGCGTCGCGCGGGCGAGGATTTCGGTCCCGGTCATTGCATTTCGGCCAGCAAGGTCGCCTGGGCATCCGCGGTCAGCGCGTCGATGATATCATCGAGATCACCCTGCATCACCTGATCCAGCTTGTAGAGCGTCAGATTGATGCGGTGGTCGGTCATCCGGCCCTGCGGGAAGTTATAGGTGCGAATGCGTTCGCTGCGGTCGCCGCTGCCCACCTGAGATTTGCGGTCAGCGCTGCGTTCACTGTCCACCCGCTGACGTTCCAGATCGAACAGCCGGGTTTTCAGCACTTGCATCGCGATCTCGCGGTTGCGGTGTTGCGATTTTTCGGCGCTCACCACCATGATGCCGCTGGGAATATGAGTGATGCGCACCGCAGAATCGGTGGTGTTGACGTGTTGTCCCCCCGCACCAGAGGCGCGCATGGTATCAATCCGAATGTCGCCGGGGTCGATGTGAATATCGACATCCTCGGCCTCTGGCAGCACCGCAACCGTGGCGGCCGAGGTGTGAATACGCCCGCCGCTTTCGGTTGTTGGCACGCGTTGCACCCGGTGTACGCCGCTTTCGAATTTCAGCCGGGCAAAGACGTTTTCGCCTTTGACATGGGCCACCACCTCTTTGATGCCGCCCAGTTCGGTGGCGTTTTCCTCGATGATCTCGAACGTCCAGCCGTGGTTTTCGGCATAGCGCTGATACATCCGCAAGAGATCGCCGGCAAAAAGCGCCGCCTCTTCGCCGCCGGTTCCGGGGCGGATTTCGACAATCGCCGGGCGCGCGTCTGCGTCATCCTTGGGCAACAGCGCCAATTGCAGCGCATGTTCCACCTCTGGCAGACGCTTTTTCAGGATCGGCAGTTCTTCTTCTGCCAACTCCTTCATATCCGGGTCGGCCAGCATCGCCTCGGCCTCAGCCATATCGTCAAGCAGCTGACGCCATTCGCCAATTTGTTCGACCACCGGGCGCAGATCGGAATACTCCTTGCCCAGCTTGGCAATGTCACTGCCGCCTTCGGCCATCTTGGCCTCCAGGAATTCAAACCGATCTTCAATCTGGCGCAGGCGGTCTTCGGGGATCATGTTTGCTACTTTGATTTGGCGAAAGTGGAGTTGCTGTGATAAACTGGGAACATGGTAAGAGAAAGTGCCCTTTTGTTGCTGCTTGCCACATCAGCCAACGCCGATGTGACTGGACCCGGCGGGAAAACGGTCGATTGTTTCTGCACCGACAGCACCGGATCCCGTATTGAGCTGGGCCAGACGATCTGTTTGCAGGTCGATGGCCGCATGTTCATGGCGCAATGTCAGATGTCGTTGAACGTGCCGATGTGGCGCGAAGTGTCGCAAGGCTGCCTGGGGGCGAGCCTACCCCAAAGCCTTGATCCAGCTTTCAATCCGGGCGCGGTTGACGCCCAGATCTGATTTGCCGAACCGGGCGCGGCTGTACAGTTCCACTGTTGTGGCGTCCCGCAGGGTCAGCGTGGTGTAATCGGGAAACGCCATAAGGCGACTGCGGGTGACATAGGTGATCTGCCCCTCGGCCAGCGACCCTGCCAGAACCTTGGTGCGCGGCGTGGCGCGGATCTGGGCATCAAAGGCCGCCATGCGCGCATTGACGTCACCGGTGACAGCCTCGCGGTAGACATGGTCTTTTTCGCCGTCGATATGGCCCATTTCGCTGCCTTCGGCCGCAACATGCCAGCGCAGCGGATCGTCCGGCGCAACCCGCACCCAGACCACAGCGCCAACGATCAACAGGATCACAAGTTTTAAAATTACTTTCAACACGTTACGATCCAATCTTCAGATGATTCCAGCCCCAGAGGCATATCAGTTCCACCGCCACATGGGCACCGGCGATTGCGGTGGCGCCTGTGGTGTCAAAAGGCGGCGAAACCTCGACCACGTCACCGCCCAGAAGGTTGATCCCCGCCAGTTCACGCAGCGCCACAGCCGCCTGTGCGGTGCTCAGCCCCCCCAGACCGGCGTGCCAGTGCCGGGGGCAAAGGCCGGGTCAAGACAATCTATATCAAAGGTCAGATATGTCGGGGCGTCTCCGACGATCTCCTTGATGCGCTCCGCCGTCTTTTTCGGCCCGATTTCATGCACTTGCCGGGCATCTATCATCTGCATTCCGTGACGATCGGGATTATCCGTGCGAATGCCGACATGCACAGAGCGCGCCGGATCCACCAGCCCCAGCTTGATCGCCTTGTAAAGGAACGTGCCGTGGTCAATCCGCTCCATATCGTCATCGGTCCAAGTGTCGCTATGGGCGTCAAACTGGATCACGGACAGGGGGCCGTATTTTTCCGCATAGGCGCGCAGGATTGGCAAGGTGATGAAATGATCCCCGCCCAGGGTAATGCTGCCCGCGCCCGCGGCCAGAATACCCGCCATATGTGCCTGGAGGGCGGCGGGAAATTCCGACACTTTGGCATAGTCGAACGCCAGATCGCCGTAATCAACAATTGATAGCTGTTCCAAGGGGTTGAAGCCCCAACCAAAAGGCGCATCCGGGCTTTGCAGCGCGCTGGCCTCGCGGATCGCGCGCGGTCCAAGCCGGGTGCCGGGGCGGTTTGTCACCGCCTGATCAAACGGTACGCCGGTAATCGCAAGATCGACGCCGGTCAGATCCTTGCTGTAGCGGCGACGCAAAAAGGATGTCGCCCCGCCAAAGGTGTTCTCATAACTGAGCCCCCGAAGATCCGCGCGCGTAAACGCATCATCCACCGCCGTTTTTGCATCTTCCAGTGCCATAGCCCGCTCCTGTTTGCATGGCGGCGCATCTGGACACTTGCCGCGCGCCGCGACAGATTGCACACAAACCCAAAACCAGAGGCGCTGCAATGGCTGACGACGCATTGATCCACGATCCTGACGGCGGAATTCCGCGGCTTTTGGAAATCATGCGGCGGCTGCGCGATCCGGACACCGGCTGTCCCTGGGATATCGAACAGGATTTCACTAGCATCGCGCCCTATACCATTGAAGAAGCTTACGAAGTCGCGGATGCCATCGAACGTCGCGACTGGCCCGAGCTGGAGGGCGAATTGGGCGATCTGCTGTTGCAGACCGTCTATCACACCCAAATGGGGGCCGAGGCCGGTCATTTCGATTTTCATAGCGTGACCAAGGCGATAGCCGACAAAATGGTCGCAAGGCATCCACATGTGTTTGGCGATGAAAGCCGGGACAAAAGCGCCGAACAGCAAACTGCAGATTGGGAAAAGATCAAGGCGGCGGAACGTGCGGGAAAGGCCCAGAGCGGCGCGCTGGACGGTGTTGCGGTGGGATTGCCGGCCTTGTTGC
Organism: Marinovum sp. J2-8; assembly: GCF_055808435.1. Taxonomy (NCBI): domain Bacteria; kingdom Pseudomonadati; phylum Pseudomonadota; class Alphaproteobacteria; order Rhodobacterales; family Roseobacteraceae; genus Marinovum; species Marinovum sp. J2-8. The sequence goes on from NZ_JBVVRZ010000005.1 coordinate 150,622, forward strand.
GGGCGATGAAGCTGCAAAAACGGGCGGCGCGTGTCGGATTTGACTGGCCGGAAACCACCATGGTGCTGGACAAAATCGCCGAGGAATCGCGCGAATTGGTCGAGGCCAAGGAAACGCTACCACAGGACAAAGTCGAAGAGGAAATGGGCGATCTGCTGTTTGTCATGGCCAATCTGGCGCGGCATCTGGAGGTTGATCCAGAAGCGGCCCTGCGCCGGGCCAATGCCAAATTCCTGCGTCGTTTCAAGTCGATAGAAGCTGCTTTGGCAGCAAAGGGCAAAACCCCATCCCAATCAGATCTGGCAGAGATGGATGCGCTATGGGACGCGGCCAAACTGGCCGAGCGTTCGGGTGTCAGCGCAGAAAAGTGATCCCGCGAAACTGGGATATCTTGTCGAGATGCTGCTCATAGCGCGCGCGCAAAAGGGCGATGTCGTCGTCCTGCAAACCGGCAAAGCCGGTCGGCGCCTGCGCGTCGGCATGATCCGCGATCACCGCCTGCCATTGCGCGCGTGTCAGGGTTTCACCGGCACGATACCGGGCCTGCAACGCCTCTAGCGCGGCGTCGGTGGCCGAAAGGTTCAGGGCACGTTCCGGTTCGCGAAGCGGCATCGACAGGTCGGGCACAAGCTGATTCAACAGATCCACGCTGCGACCCCTTCTGGTGTAACTTATCACCACAAACTCTTGTGGCATAATGATTTTCTGAAACGCACGCACCAGGACCGGCCAGCCACGGTCCATCGCCATGAAATTGGCAGAAACCTCGTGAAACGGTGCGACGGCATTGTCTTCGGCGCGTTTGCGATAGGCGCTGGTGAACAATGCGTCATAGCTGCGCAGGACCAGAACCATGCGCCGGGGCCGATCGACCCCCAGGGTCGCCAGCGCTGACCGCAACACCCGCAGCCGGGTTTCGGCGGCAGGGTAAAACCGCCCCCGGTAAAACGGAAACATGCGCCCGGGAATATTCTCTTCCGACACAATCAACGCGCGGTTCGGCGTTGTGCTGTGGCCCGCCAGAACCCTGGCGGCGACCCCCGCATCTTTCAGCTTCAGCCGAAGATTTCCCCCCGGTATCCCGTCGCGCCCCGGATAGGCAGTGTCATATCCCGCCGTCGCCAATGCACCCCGGTTCAGATCGAGACACATCTGAAAGGACGATGTCCCGGTGCGATGGGCGCGGCATGGATGTAGACAGCTTTGGGCATGATCTGCGCTCCGGGGTGGCCTTGGCCTGATATGGCCAGACGGACAGCCACAAACCGCTTATGGACTTTCGCGGTCCCGGTTGACAAGTTGGCGACGATACAGACAGAGGCAGAGATGACAGCGCGCAAGATCATTATCGACACCGATCCCGGCCAGGACGACGCAGTGGCCATTCTTTTGGCGCTGGCCAGTCCAGAGGACATTGACGTGCTCGCCATCACCGCAGTGGCCGGCAATGTGCCCTTGGCGCTGACCGCGAAAAACGCCCGCATCGTCTGTGAATTGGCCGGCAAGCCAGAGGTGCCGGTCTTTGCCGGGTGTGACGCACCGATGCAGCGGCCGTTGGTGACGGCGGAACATGTCCACGGCAAGACCGGGCTGGATGGCCCGACGCTGCCCGACCCTGAGATGCCGCTGCAAGAGCGGCATGGCGTCGATTGCATCATCGACACATTGCGCAGTGAACCGGCGGCAGTGTCACGCTCTGCGTGTTGGGGCCGCTGACCAATATTGCCATCGCCCTGCAACGCGCCCCAGAGATTGCAGAGCGTGTGCAGGAAATCGTCCTGATGGGCGGGGCTTATTTCGAGGTCGGAAACATTACCCCCACCGCAGAGTTCAATATCTATGTGGACCCGGAGGCGGCGGATATTGTGTTCAGATCCGGCATTCCGATTGTGGTGATGCCGCTGGATGTCACCCACAAGGCGCTGGTCACCCCCGCCCGCAACGCCGCCTTTCGTGCATTGGGCACGCCGGTCGGTGTCGCGGTGGCAGAGATGACCGATTTCTTTGAACGTTTTGACAAGGAAAAATACGGCAGTGATGGCGCGCCGTTGCATGACCCCTGTGTCATTGCCTATCTTCTGAAACCCGATCTTTTTCAGGGCCGTCATGTCAATGTAATGGTGGAAACCACATCAGAGCTGACCCTGGGCATGACCGTCGCCGATTGGTGGGGGGTGACCGACCGGGCGGCCAATGCGCTGTTTATCGGCGATCTGGATGCCGATGGCTTCTTCACCTTGCTGACCGAAAGGCTTGCCCGACTATGAGCACAAGATTGCACCTTGCCGGGCCGGACGACCTTGAGCGGTTGATGCCACTGACCGCCGCCTTTTGCGCGGAAACCGGTATCGACCCGGATGAAAACCGCCGCCGCGACGGGCTGGCCCCGCTGTTGGCCGGAAGCCCCCATGGCGCGGTGTATCTGATCGGTCCCGCCAAATCGCCGGTGGGGTATATCATCCTCAGCTTTGGCTGGTCGCTGGAATTTGGCGGCATGGACGGATTTGTCGACGAATTATACATCCGCCCCGCCGTGCGCGGGCGCGGTATGGCGACGGATGTGCTGTACTCCCTGCCCCGCGCGTTGAAAGACGCCGGTCTGAAGGCGCTGCATCTGGAGGTGCTGCGCGAAAACACCGCCGCACAAGGGCTGTATCGCAAGGCGCATTTCAATCTGCGCGACAACTATTGTCTGATGTCGCGCAAGCTGTGACCTTCTGTTGGCCGGGTTTCCGGCCAGGGGGTTAAGCGCCACGGGGGGGAAATGGCCAAAGCCGTGCTGGCCCCGTTCATGCTGGCCCCGTTCAAAAGGTCAGATGCGCGGCTAGAACGCCCCAGTATCTGCCCAGCCATTGCGCCACTCATCACGCCAATCATCACGACCGCCATCGGGACCAAAGACGCTGGTCGCGCTGAATGCGGCGTGATACCGCTGGAGCAAATGTAAAACACGGGCTTCGCGATGAATTTTTTGCAGATTACTTCGCTTTTGATTGTTCTGGCCGGGTTGTTTGGCGCGATCAATTACCTTGTCCTGAAATTGCCCGCCGCGATCGGCATTCTGGTTGTGGCCTTGCTGGCCTCGTTTGGCATCATGTTGCTGGATCTGGCCCTACCGGCCATGGGGTTGGCGGACACCGTGCGCGCCGCAGTCATGGGGTTGGAATTTTCCGATGCCCTGCTGGAAGGCATGTTGGGGCTGTTGCTGTTTGCCGGTGCGTTACATGTCAAACTGTCCGACCTGCGCGATGAATGGCGCCCGGTTGTGCTGATGGCGACGTTGGGGATTGGATTGTCGACGGTGATTGCCGGCTTCGGGTTCCACTGGATCACCGGCATGCCGCTGATGGTGGCGCTGGTGTTTGGCGCTTTGATTTCCCCCACCGACCCGGTCGCGGTCTTGGGCGTGCTGCGCGAAGCCAACCTGCCAAAACCGCTGGAAACCAAGATCGCCGGCAAATCGCTGTTCAACGATGGCGTTGGTTATGTGGTGTTTCTGGTGCTGGTCGGCATTGCCTTTGGCGGCACCGGACATGGTGCGGGCCATGGCGACGAAGGCGGCGTGCTTGAATCTGCGGCGCTGCTGTTTGCCCAAGAGGCGTTTGGCGGTGCGATCCTTGGCATTGTCCTCGGCTGGTTGACCTTCCGGCTGATGCGGCGGATTGACGATTATTCGCTGGAGGTGCTGCTGACGCTGGGGCTGGCCTTTGGCGGTTATGAGCTTGCGGTGTATTTGCATGTCTCTGCGCCGATCATGGCGGTCTGTGCCGGGCTGTTGATTGGCGACATCGGGGCAAAACACGGGATGACCGACCAGACCCGGCAATATGTCGATGCCTTCTGGAAGCTGATTGACGAAATCCTGAATGCGGTCCTTTTCCTGATGATCGGATTCGAGGTGTTTGCCGTGGCCTTTGACGCCAGCTATTTGAGCGCCGCAGTGATGGCAATCGCCTTGGCCCTGGTGGCGCGGCTGGCGGCGGTGTCCATTCCCATCCTGTTGCTGAAACCATTCCGAAGCTTTTCCGCCGGGGTGATCCCGATCATGACATGGGGCGGATTGAAGGGCGGCATCTCGGTCGCGCTGGCGCTGTCCCTGCCCGATGGCGAATGGAAGCCGCTGATCCTGACCGCGACCTATGTTGTGGTGATATTCTCGATTGTGGTGCAGGGTTTGACGGTGACACGCGTGGCCAACCGATTTGGCCGCGAACCGGACCTGATGTAAGATGTAGGGGGCGGCCATGGCGCTGTTTGTGTTTGATTTTGCCGCAGACGGCCAAATGCACGAGGCGGATTTGCACCGGCCCTGCCCGGCGGATCACTGGCGCTGGGTGCATTTCGATCTGAATGATGCTGCCACGGAAACGGATCTGCGCGCGCTGGTGCCGGCATCCGCCGCCGAGATCCTGTTACAACCTGAAACCCGGCCACGGTCCGTGATCATTGCCGGGGCGATGATCGTAATGTTGCGGGGCGCGAATTTCAATCCCGGCCAACAAAGCGACGATATGGTCGCGCTGCGGATCTGGGCCACCGATACATTGGTGATCACCCTGCGGCATCGGGCGATTTTCGCGGTGCAGGATCTGCGCGATGCGCTGCGCGGCGGCATGATCCTGCCCGGTGGCGCGGGTCTGTTGATCGCGGAATTGATCGAAGGTCTGGTTGACCGGATCGAACAGGTCAGCCTGGGGCTGGACGACACTGTCGACAGCATCGAGGAATCGGTTCTTGTGCCTGGACATGACATTGATGTTCTTGCGCCGCTGCCGCAGTTGCGCCGGGCGACAATCCGGCTGATCCGCTATCTGCGCCCGCAAAGCGAAACCCTGCGCAAGCTGGAACAGCGCCCCCCCGGTGCGCCACCGGTGCTGCTGACCCTGCCCGCAGATCGCCTGCATGAAAGCGCCAACCGCGCACAACGCGCATTGGAGGAACTGGATGCGGTGCATCACCGGCTGAACGCCCTGGCGGATCACCAATACAACCGCAAGGCCGATCAATTGTCGCGCAATGGCTATGGCCTGTCGGTGATTGCGGCGGTGTTCTTGCCGCTGGGCTTTGTCACCGGATTGTTTGGCATGAACGTCGGCGGCCTGCCCTGGACCGACACGCCCCTGGGGTTCGTGATTGTCTGTCTCGGCATGGCGGCGGCGGTGGCGCTGGTGATTTTGGTGCTGCGGTTGCTGCGTCTGATCTGACGCCGCTTTGACGCAACAGGTTACAGATTTCAAAAAACCTGCCACAGTGGTGCGGAATTCACTGCACCGGGAGGATATGTGATGGGATTGATGAGCACCTTGGCCAAAGTGGCATTGGGGTATGCGGCCGCACGCGGGGTCGATCAACTTGGCAAGAATCAGGGGCTTGGCGGGCTTCTGGGCGGGGCCAAGGTCGCGCCGGACCAGGCCCAAGCCAAACAGAATGCCACAGTCGAGGCCATGGACCAAATCCCCGGCATGGATCAGCTGAAAGGTATGATGGGCCAAATGCAGGAAACCGGTGCCCAGGGCATGGGCAACATGCAGGATATGTTCGCCAAGATGCTGGGCGCCGGTGGCGGCGCGGGCATGAACCTGGATGCAATGACCAGCGGATTGATGGGCGGTTTCGGCGGCGCACCCGCAGGCGCATCAGATTCTGGGTCCGGTGGCGGATTGCTCTCCGGGGCGGGTGGCGCCGGGCTTGCCGGATTGCTGGCCATGGCTGGCGGGGCGGCTGCGGCCTCGGGCAAGGGCGTTGGATCGCTGCTTGATCAATTCAAAGCCGCCCCAGCCGCACCAGAGGCGGAACAAGCCGCGGGGCTGATGCTGCGCGCAATGATACAGGCCGCCAAAGCGGATGGTGATATCGACGCCGAAGAGAAGAAGAAGATCCTTGAAATGGTGGCAGATGGCGATGCAGAGGACCTCGCCTTTGTGACCGCGCAACTGAAAGCCAAGCCGGACATTGCCGGACTGGCGCGCGACACGCCGGATGCCCAGAAGATGCAGGTCTATTCGATGTCGCTGATGTCGATCCGGGTCGATACCCCCGCCGAGGCGCAATACCTGGATCAATTGGCGGCGGCGCTGGAGTTGGATCAACAGGTGGTGAACATGCTGCATGTGCAGATGGGTGTGCAGCCGCTTTATGCCTGAGCGGAGCTGAACAAATCTGACTTAAGCGAATCTGGCGGAGGATCAGGGGGCTTTGCCCCCATCCCTGCAAGCAGGGATTCCCCCAGGATATTTGGAAACAGAAGAAGACGGGGACCGGCGCAACACTCTGGCGCCGATCCTTTGATTCAACCGGTCCTTCGATGCAACCGGTCCATTGAGGCGATCAGGCCGCTTTTGAACGGTTGGACCGGCGGCGACGATTTCCGCCCGGCTTTGCGCTGGGTTTGCCACCTGCATGACCACCACCGCCATTGCGACGACCGGGACCACCGGGACGACCACCGCGGCCGCGACCTTTGCCTTCGGGGGGCGTGATATCCTCCCACGGGCGACCAGAGGCGACAGGAATGTCGAGCTTCATCACCTTTTGGATGGCTTTCAATTCGCCCATCTCATCCGGCGCACAGAAGGCAATCGCGGCCCCATCGCGCCCGGCGCGGGCCGTGCGGCCAATACGGTGCACATAGTTATCAGCCACATTGGGCAGATCAAAGTTGTAGACATGGCGCACGTCAGGGATGTCGATGCCACGCGCGGCCACATCGGTGGCCACCAGCACCCGCATCTCGCCCGCACGGAAGGCCGCAAGGGCACGGTCACGCTGGCCCTGGCTTTTGTTGCCATGGATCGAGGTCGCCGCGAACCCCTGTGCCGCCAGCCCCTTCATCAGTTTTTCCGCACCATGTTTGGTCCGGCAGAACACCAGCGCCAGTTCATCACGGTGTTTGTCCAGAAGTTCGGACAACAGGCCCGGCTTATGCGCCTTGGTCACGAAATGCACCGCCTGCGTCACTTTGTCGGCGGCCTTGCCCGGAGGGGACACTTCGATCCGGATCGGGTTTTTCAGATAGCTGTTGGCAATCTCGTTCATCTGTTTCGGCATGGTGGCCGAAAACAGCATGGTCTGGCGCTCTTCCGGGATCTCACGTGCGATGCGGCGCAACGCGTGGATGAACCCGAGGTCCAGCATCTGGTCGGCCTCGTCGAGCACCAGAAACGCGGCATCGTCAAGTTTGATGGCGCGGCGGTCCATCAGGTCGATCAACCGGCCCGGCGTCGCAACCAGAAGATCCGTGCCACGTTCCAGACGTTTGATCTGGGCATTGATGGATTGACCACCAACCACCATGCCGGTCTTCACCGGCGTGCCCTCGGCCAGAACACGCATATGTTCAACGATCTGTTTTGCCAGCTCGCGGGTTGGCGCCAGCACCAATGCGCGGATCGAACGTGCCGCCGGTTTTTCGCCGTATTGCAGCAGTTGCGCCATCAGCGGCAGACCAAACGCCGCTGTCTTGCCGGTGCCGGTCTGGGCCAGGCCCATGACGTCGCGACCATCCAGCGCATGCGGGATCGCACGGCTCTGGATGGGTGTTGGTTCAGAAATCCCCATGGTGCTCAAACGTGTCAAAAGATGTTTGGGCAGGCCCATCATGTCGAATTGGGTCAAGGTAAATACGTCCTTTCGGGCCGGGCCCCATGCCCCGCCCTTGATTGCCCCCGACAATGCGGAGGCGCGGTGGTACGCGCGAAAAGCCTACGCCCGGCAGAATTGCCGCTGACGTTCAGTGCGCGTTTCGGCCCCACGCGTGATTTTGGGAACGGTTGCGGTCCATAGATCGGCGCATCGGGCGCTCGGGCTGCTCACGCGGCAGTGGACATCGCTGGGTCCTCTTCTGCCCTTTTGACCACAAAGTCAACCCAGCCTCTTTTCCACCCGCCACAAATCGCCTAGACCCTTTGCCGCGCAAGGAGACAATCGGACAGGGTCATGGGGCAAAACATTCTGGAACGTTGCGAGGCCAAGGGCCTGCGCATGACCGGCCAGCGTCGGGTGATTGCAGCAGTCCTGGAAGACAGCGAAGACCACCCCGATGTCGAGGCGCTCTACGCCCGGGCCGCCGAACGTGATGCGGCGATTTCGATTGCGACGGTCTATCGGACAGTGAAACTGTTTGAAGAGGCCGGTATCCTGGAAAAACACGAATTCGGCGATGGCCGCGCCCGGTATGAAGACGCCGAACGCGACCATCATGACCACCTGATCGACATGAACACCGGCGCGGTGATCGAATTTGTCGATCCCGAAATCGAAGCGCTGCAAGAACGCATTGCCGAGAAACTGGGCTATCGGCTCAAGGGCCATCGGCTCGAACTCTACGGCGTGCCAATCAAAAAGTGATCTGAGAAAGTGATCTGACGGGGCCCCATGCGCCCACACCACAGCCAAAACACCAACGGGGGCCAAAGCACACCGCCACCTCTCTCTTTCTTCTTGGTCAAAATATCCCGGGGGTCTGGGGGCTGGCCCCCAGCCTGTCGGCGCGCAGGGCGCGGCGACATTTCACGTCATCCTTTGTACACCGGTGACGGAAATAGCGGGCTTGGCATGGTCACCGCACCGCGTTAGGCATAGGCCAACCTGCCTAATTTCTGGACATCTGTAATGTATGTGCTGCGCGCGATCCTGTTCATGACGCTGTCAATGGCGTGCCTCGCGCTCAGCGATCTGTTTATCAAACTGGCCAGCCAGGGACTTACACCCGGACAGGTGATGTTTTTCCTCAGCACCGGCGGCACCAGCCTGTTTGTGGTCTTGTCGCTGGTGCTCGGCGTTTCCCTGCGCTCGCGGCATTTCTGGCATCGCAATGTGCTGGCCCGCAATGGTTTTGAAATTCTGGCGGCCATTGGTCTGATCACCGGCATTGCCGGCACGCCGCTGCCGATGGTTGCGGCGATCATGCAAACGACGCCGCTGCTGGTCACGCTGGGCGCGGCGGTGTTCCTAGGGGAAACTGTGGGCTGGCGACGCTGGAGCGCAATTTTTGTTGGTCTGGCCGGCATGTTGCTGGTGATCCGGCCCGGCATGGACGGGTTTGAGCCTGCGGCATTGTTGGTGGCGATGGGCGCCGTCGGCCTGGCGGGGCGGGATCTGTTGACGCGGCTGGTGCCAAGCGACCTGCCCTCTCTTGTGCTGTCGACATGGGGGTTTGCCGCCACCATTCCGGCCGGTCTGGTGTTCATGATGTTGTCGACCCCGACCGTGGCAATCGAGGCCCATGCTTTCGCGGCGGTGGCGGCGGCGGTGGTGGTGACCACGGCTGGCTATTATCTGGTCACGGCGGCAATGCGCATGGCCCCAGCGGCGATCGTCGCGCCGTTCCGCTACAGCCGCCTTGTCTTTACCATGGGGCTGGGGATTCTGGTCATGGGCGACAGGCCCGACAACCTGACCTTGATCGGGGCGGCAATCATCATGGCGTCGGGTCTCTACACTTTCCTGCGAGAGCGCCGCCAAGCGACGGCAAAGGGCGCGGCGGCCTGATTGGTTAGCGCTAACAAGGATCGGTTTGCAAACCCCCTGCCCTCTGCTACAGATACCGCAACTTTATCGTCATGAGGACAAAACCCATGAGCACCATTATTGACATTTTTGCCCGCGAAATCCTCGACAGCCGGGGCAACCCGACGGTTGAGGTCGATGTGACCCTGGAAGACGGCACCATTGGCCGTGCGGCTGTGCCGTCGGGCGCCTCCACCGGCGCCTATGAGGCCGTCGAAAAGCGCGACGGCGACAAGGCCCGTTACATGGGCAAAGGCGTGCTGGAGGCCGTTGCCGCCGTGAACGGCGAAATCGCCGATGCCATCGTCGGCATGGACGCCACCGAACAGGTCGCAATTGATATGGCGATGATCGAACTGGACGGCACCGAAAACAAGGGCCGTCTGGGCGCAAACGCCATCCTTGGTGTGTCGCTGGCCACGGCCAAAGCCGCCGCAGATTACACCGCACAACCGCTGTTCCGCTATGTCGGCGGCACCTCGGCCCGTATCCTGCCAGTTCCGATGATGAACATCATCAATGGCGGCGAACATGCCGACAACCCGATCGACATTCAGGAATTCATGATCATGCCAGTGTCGGCCACGAATATTCGTGACGCCGTGCGCATGGGCTCCGAAGTGTTCCACACCCTGAAAAAAGAGCTGTCTGCTGCGGGCATGTCGACCGGTCTTGGCGACGAAGGCGGTTTTGCCCCCGAACTTGGCTCGACACGCGAAGCGCTGGATTTCATCCTGAAGTCGATCGAAAAAGCGGGCTACAAACCGGGCGAGGATATTTACCTCGCGATGGATTGTGCCGCGACCGAATATTACAAAGATGGCAAATACGAGATGAAGGGCGAAGGCAAATCGCTGACATCTGCGGAAAATGCCGATTATCTCGCGGCGCTCTGCGATGATTATCCCATCATCTCGATCGAAGACGGCATGAGCGAAGATGACTGGGACGGCTGGAAGCTGTTGACCGACAAGATCGGCGACAAGATCCAGCTGGTTGGCGACGATCTGTTTGTGACCAACCCGGTGCGTCTGGCCGATGGTATTGCACGCGGCGTGGCGAATTCGATGCTGGTGAAGGTCAACCAGATCGGCAGCCTGACCGAGACGCTGAAGGCCGTCGATATGGCGCACCGTGCGCGCTATACCAATGTGATGTCGCACCGTTCGGGCGAAACCGAGGATGCCACCATTGCCGACCTCGCGGTTGCCACCAACTGTGGCCAGATCAAAACCGGCTCGCTGGCGCGGTCTGACCGGTTGGCGAAATACAACCAGTTGATCCGGATTGAGGAAATGCTGGGTGAAACTGCCGAATATGCCGGGACATCGATCCTGCGCTAATTTCCGGCGGATGCCGCAGTAAAGTATATCTTGGGGCCTCTTCGTACCTGCGAAGAGGCCCTTTGCGTTTTTAGGGGCAGACTGCCTGTATCGGGATCCGGCCCCGGGTGTCAGAAAGCAGGCCCAATTGGCCCCGCACCGTCAGCGCCCTGTCGCAAAGCACCGGGGATGCCCGCCGGGTCATGTCGCCCACCTCGCCCCTGTGAACGCAGCTGAACACCCCTAGATGCCCCGGATGGCCGTCGCACAGCATTGAAACGCCGCCAAACCCGGCTCCCCCCCAATTTTGATGGTGTTGAAGCGAATCGGGATGTGTTTGCGACAAACTCCCGGTTCTGACCTCCGTTTCTGTTCTCCGGTCCGCTGACTGCGCCCGAAATCCCGCCACGTACCTGGGTTACACAACCTCGGAAAAATCGGGTCAGATCCGGCGGCGCAGGGCAGGAAAACTCACCCATAGCGAGTATATCAAGGGTGTTTTTATCAACCGACCAATCAATAAATATAAATTAAATGACCCATCAACGATTAGAATTTATAACCTTTCCTGAAATAAAACCATAACCATTCGGGCAATTCCGGGTTATTAATTTCCCGATCAATTAAAACGGAAACCCGGGTGATTTAGCGCGAAATTGGCACAGTTAATTATTTGACCCATCAACTGCCACTTTTTTAATCACTTTTAAAAAATTTATTAAAAACAACATGCTACGGCAAAACTTACGCTACGTAACGTCACCTTATGTGAGGCACCTCACAAATTTTTATTGCACGGTGTTTCTGCGATCATTAAAAACAATATAAAGCAAATAAAATAAAATGAGGTCGAGAACAGTGAAAAACCTATCCATATCCCTATGCGCGAACTCTTCTGCGGATACACGCTTGTCATGACTGCCCTGGCGACGCTGGGTGCCTACCATGGCCCGCTGACACATTCCTGGATGGATTTCAGCCATGTATCGCAGTTTCAGTATACAATCCTGCCGATCGTCATACTGATGTGCATCTTTGCGCTCTGGCTGGTGATGGGAATTCGCACACAGGTTGCCGCGTTTTTCTCAATCATCTTGATCACGGCACTGATCATGTTTGATGCCGCCGACTACTCGGTCACCGGACCGACAGCAGTCTGGGAGTTCGCCCACGCGGCATTCTTCCTGTTTTCCCTACTGACCCTGATTGTTCAGGGCGTCGTCGAAACAGCCCTTGTCCGTGGTGGATGACAAGGGTTCTTCAAGCCTCTCAGCAAGAAGTGTCTGATCCACCACTCTACCACTAAATGACGGGGGTTCGCCCCCGTCCTTTTTTGTCATGCAACCCGGTCTGCGGCGGCGCGCCGCAAGAGACTTCAGTCTCGGTTTTTCAGAACAAAATCAACAAGCTGCTGGGTCGATCCGTCTTTGCCCTCGGCGCTTTCCTCACCGGCGACAATCGGCCCCAGCGCGGTGGCCAGCTCTTTGCCCAGTTCCACCCCCCATTGATCATAGGAGTTGATGCCCAGGATCACGCCCTCGACAAAAACGCGGTGTTCATAGAGCGCCACGATCTGACCAAAAACTTCGGGTGTCAGTTTCGGATAGACCAAGGTGGTCGAGGGGCGATTGCCCGCAAACACCCGATGGCGGGCCTGACGGTCCAGTTCCGCACCTTCAAATTTACCCGCAACCTTTTCGCGCGCCTCGTCCAACGACCGGCCGCGCATCAAGGCTTCGGATTGGGCCAGACAATTGGCGACCAAAAGCTGGTGATGATGGGCCAGATCGGGTTCGTGGCCCTCGGCCGCGACCATGAATTCACAGGGGATCACCCGCGTGCCCTGATGGATCAGCTGGTAAAACGCGTGCTGGCCATTGGTGCCCGGCTCGCCCCAGACGACCGGACCGGAATTGATCTCCAGATCGCTGCCATCCATCGCAACGCTTTTGCCGTTGCTCTCCATCTCGAGCTGTTGAAGATAGGCCGGCAGGCGGATCAGACGATTGTCATACGGCAGCACCGCGCGGGTGCCATAGCCCAGGCCCTGATTGTGCCAGATCCCGACAAGGGCCAGCAGCACCGGCAGGTTTTCATGAAACTCTGCCGCACAGAAATGCCGGTCCATCGACTGGGCCCCGCGCAGCATGGCGCGAAACGCCTCTGCCCCGATGCCAATCATCAACGACAGCCCGATCGGACCCCAGACGGAATAGCGCCCGCCGACCCAATCCTCGAATCCGAACACCCGCGTGGGATCAATGCCAAAATCGGCGGTCTTGTCAGTGGCCGAAGACAGCGCCGCGAATTGCGCCGCAGGGTCGCTGACCTTGTCCGACATCCAGGCCCGCGCCGTGCGCGCATTGGTCATGGTTTCGATGGTGGTAAAGGTTTTGGAGGCCACAATCACCAGCGTGGTGGTCGGATCCAACCCGCGTAGGGTGTCGGCCACATCGGCCCCGTCCACATTCGATACATAGTGAATGCGCGGCCCGTCCGCATAAGGCGACAACGCATGATAGGCCATCACCGGCCCAAGGTCAGACCCGCCAATGCCGATATTCACGACATCGGTGATCGCCCCGCCCTGCCCCTGAAACCGTCCAGCGCGCACATCTTCGGCAAAGACCTCCATCCGGTCCAATGTCGCCAAAACATCCGGCATCACATCCTGACCGTCGACCATGACCGCGTCACCATCCAGGTTGCGCAGCGCCGTATGCAGCACCGCCCGCCCTTCGGTTTCATTGATCTTTTCACCGGCGAACATCGCATCCCGTTTTGCCGCGACACCGGCGGTTTCAGCCAGTTCCAACAGGGCATTCAGGGTTTCGCTGTCGAGCGTGGTCTTGGAGTAATCGAACAGGAAATGATCAAATCGGGTCGAAAATGCCGCCCCGCGCCCGGGAGATTCGAACAATTCCAGAATTGTCCGGGATTTCGCGGATTTGGCCAGGGCATTCAATTTGGTCCACATGGGGTCACGATCCTCAATTGGGTCTTGATGGGGTGATTACCGGTATCAGACGGGCCGTTTACGGCGCCCAATGCACCTGTGCCTCGGACAGGACGGCAGCCACCGGCGCGTCTTTCGGGCTGAGCTGGCGGGCGCGGTTGAGCGCTGTGCGTTTCTCGTCGCCAAAGATGACAATATGTTTCGACATCGCGCCATCCAGCACAGGCGCGGTCAGGGTCACACGCGGTTCCGGTGCGCCGGGCGCCCGCATGGCCATCAAGATCGGCGCCTTGGGCGACAGCGCGCCCTCGAGCTGATCAGCCCCGGGAAACAGCGACGCCGTATGCATATCGGCGCCCATGCCCAGCAACAGCACCTGCACCGGCAAACGCGGCGTGATCAGGGCCTCTAGCTCGGCCAACCGGTCTTCTGGGGTGTCACTTGGCAGATACATCGGCAACAAAGTGGCCGCTGCGGCCCGATCCACCAAAAGCCGCTCGCGCAGCAGGCGGGTGTTGGATCGTTCACTGTCCTCTGGCACCCAGCGTTCGTCGCTGAGCATCACATCGACCCGCGACCAATCCAGATCGGCGGCGCAGAGATCGTCAAAGATCGGCCCCGGCGTTGTCCCGCCCGGCACCGCCATCAAAACCCTGTCCTGATGTTGCAGCGCAGAGCGCAATTCGCGGCCAATTTATTGGCCAGGTCAATCACCAACATTTCCCGGTCGGCATATTCGATGAATTCCATGGCGCGTCCTCACTTCTGTACGGGTTCTGGCGCGCGGGGATGACCCGCGGCCTGTCCTGCATCGGTACTACGCCAGCCGCAGGCCCGTTCCAACAGGTTTCAGGCTTTGATCTCGCGCCATTTTCGTCCATCCCGGTGCATCAGCATCAATGCATCTTCCGGACCGGACGACCCGGCATCATAGATTTTCGGCACATCTCCGCGTGCCTCCCAGCCCTCGATGATCGGATCGGTCCAGGCCCAGGCGGCCTCGACCTCGTCACCGCGCATGAACAGGGTCTGATTGCCACGGATCACATCCATGATCAGCCGTTCATAGGCATCCGGCACATCATCCACATCCGGGCCCAAAGCGTCCGAGAATGTCATGTCCAAAGGCACATCCACCAGACGCATCCCGCCCGGTCCCGGCTCCTTGATCGTGACGCCCAATTCCATACCTTCGTTGGGCTGCAAGCGGATGGTCAGGATATTGCGGTGCCGCCCGGCATCTTCGTCAAAGATCGAATGCGGGGTTTCCTTGAACACCACGGCGATTTCGCTGGTGCGCGATTTCAGCCGTTTGCCCGTGCGCAAATAGATCGGCATGCCGGCCCAGCGCCAGTTCGAGATATGGCATTTCAGCGCCAGAAAGCTTTCGGTCTTGGACCGGGGGTTTTCGGCATGTTCGCGATAGCTGGCCTCGTCACCGCCGGCATCATACTGGCCGCGCACGATATGATGTGGCTGCACCGGTTCCAGCGCGCGGATCACCTTGAGCTTTTCGTCGCGCACCGCGTCCGGTTCAAATCGGGCTGGCGGCTCCATCGCGATCAGGCACAGCAATTGCATCAGGTGGTTTTGCACCATATCGCGCATCGCACCGGATGTATCGTAATAGCCACCGCGCCCGCCAACACCCACGGTTTCCGCAACGGTCACCTGAATATGATCAATATATTGGCTGTTCCACAGCGGTTCGAACAACATATTGCCAAACCGCACCGCCATCAGGTTCTGGACGGTTTCCTTGCCCAGATAATGGTCGATGCGATAAATCTGATCTTCGTGGAAAAACGCCTCAAGCGAGGCATTAAGCGCACGGGCGGTTTCCAGATCCCGACCAAAGGGTTTTTCGACCACGATCCGGCTTTCACGATCCGCCAGCCCCTTGTTGTGCAGCCGCTCGGCGATATCGCCAAACAGGGACGGCGCAACCGAGAAATAGAACGCCCGCACCATGCCGTCGCGCAGCATTTCATGCAGCTCGGGCCAACCACCGTCGCCCTTGGCATCCACTTTGACATAGCTCAACCGCTCCAGGAAACCGCCAAGATCCGGGCAGTCTTCTGGCCGCTGCGAATCAAATTCATTGATCGCATCGCGCACCATCTGGCGATATTCGTCGTGGTCCATATCGGACCGCGCGGCACCAATGATCCGGGCCTCGGTCGGCATTTGACCAGAGCAATACCGCCGGAAAAGTCCGGGCAGGATCTTGCGCCGGGCCAGATCGCCCGTGCCGCCAAAAATCACCAGATCAAAGGGATCCACCGGAATGACGCGTGAAACCATGATCGTTCCTCTTACTGTCGCTTGGCCGGATATCATCGGGCCGTTGTCGTTAAAACTGGTCGGTCGTCGGGTATCTGTCGCCGGGTCTGTTTCGTCGGGTCTGTGTCGTCAGGTCTATGTCTTCATCGTCAGAAAACTGCGGTCGGGCACGGGCGTGGCACAGAGCGACACCAGCCTGACGTTAGCGCTAACGTAGGCACATTTACCCCGCTTTCCTGCAGAAGTCTAACACGCATTTTGCGCTTCACAATGGCGTCAGACAATCTGTTGACCATTGGCAACGCCACTTTGGCAGGCTACCCCAGTACCCGAACCAAAAGATTGCGACAAGCCCATGAAAGATCACACAAATTCAATGCCCGCCACGGGGGCTAACTCGGGGCCCAACACGGGCAAGTTCATTGATGAAAATTTCACCGCCAATGGTGACGCACGGGCACGTGTTGCGCTGAGCAACCCTGAAACCCTGTGGTTCAACACCGGGACGCTGTGCAATATCGAATGCGCAAACTGCTATATCGAAAGCTCGCCCAGCAACGAACGGCTGGTCTATCTGACCTGTGCCGAGGTGGTCGATTTTCTGGATCAACTGGACGATCGCAAATGGGGCGTTTCGGAAATCGCCTTTACCGGCGGAGAGCCCTTCATGAACCCCGAGATGGTCGCCATGGCGCGCGCATCGCTGGAACGCGGGTACGAGGTGCTGATCCTGACCAATGCCATGCGGCCAATGATGCGCAAGACCGTGCAGGCCGGCCTGCGGGATCTGCAACGCGATTTTGGCGACAAGCTGACCCTGCGGGTGTCGCTCGATCATTGGGACCCGGAACATCACGATGCCGAACGCGGCGCGGGTGCGCATGAGAAAACCCTGATCGGCATGCGATGGCTGGCCGCGGAAGGGGTGAACATGGCCGTGGCGGGGCGGATCGTCTGGGCCGAAAGCGAGGCCGCGGCGCGGGCCGGATATGCCCGGCTGTTTGCCACCGAAGGCTTTGACATCAACGCCGACAATCCCGGCGACACCGTGTTGTTCCCGGAAATGGATGTTTCGGTCGAAGTGCCTGAAATCACGACAGAATGCTGGAGCATCCTGAACAAATCACCGCGTGATGTGATGTGTTCCTCGTCCCGGATGGTGGTCAAGCGCAAGGGCGCCGATGCCCCTGCCGTTCTAGCCTGTACATTGTTGCCCTATGAGCCCGAATTCGAATTGGGCGCCACCCTGGCCGAGGCCGAGGGTGATGTGGCGCTGAACCATCCGCATTGCGCCAAATTCTGTGTTCTGGGCGGCGCCAGCTGTTCCGGGTGAGCAGACCCCGGCAAGGGCCCTGCTCTGCTGTTGTCAGGCCTGCGTCACCGCCCAAGCATCCAGGTTCCATCCGGCCAGAAGGCATGGAAGGCAAAGGCAAACAGCACATCATGGGCCACGTCGCGACCATTGCCGTCGCGCACCCGGATTGTCCCGACCTCCCTGCCCTGATTGATCTGTCCGCTGTCCAACGCCGAGGCCTGGCCTTCGCGCCATGACAGGGTAAGGCGGGCTTCGGAAATCTCCTGTGCGGTGTCGAAACGCGACAGCGGCCAGGCCCGATCCCCCACCCGCACCACGCGCATCAGCGCCGGCACCCCATGCGGCGGCAATTCGCCGGAATAAAGGAACGGGCGCACCGACAAATCATATTTCTGATAGGGATTGCTGCCATAGCGGCGCGACCAATTCGGCTCTGCCATCACCAGCCCCTCGGGATTGCGGCTGCGAAACTGATCCCAGCTTTCCATCCAGCTTGGCAACATGGCCAGTTCTGTTCCCAGCAGATCCCCGACAATGGCGGTGCCGACGGCCTGTTGCCACCAGCTCTCGGTTTCGCGGTCATACATCACCATGTCGGAATTGCGCAGTTTGCCGGACACGCCGAAACTTAGCACGCCATGGGGCGTGCGCCGGTCAAAGGTGATGCCGGAATTGCACAGCGGGCAAAAAGTGACGGCGACCGGCACACCGCCGACCTGATCGTTCACGATTTCATGCCAGGTCAAATAGCGGATCGGATAGGCGCGCGGCTTGGCGCCCTCGATTTCGAGCGTGATCACCGGTTCACGCCCCCCGATCCCGCTGTGGCGCGCGACCGGCACAAACGCCGGATCATCCAGCGCCGGGATACCATCCTTGGGCGGTCCCCCGGATTGGATTTCCGACCAGGCGTCAACAGTGGTTTGGGAAAAGTCGGTGTTCGGCCATTCCCCGGACCAAAGTTGCGGATTTGCCCCGGCCAGACCGGCCACTGCGGACAAGATTGCCGCCAGGCAAATTGGTTTGAAAAGGCTTATGGATTTGATTTTCATGGCGCACCCCCTTGTAACAGGATGCGCTGTCAGGGGGCCGGTTGCCTAGCCCCCTGCACGCGGGTTTGATCGTCCGTGGGTCATCACGTGACACCACGTGACCCCAGGCGAGACTGGCCCTGCCTAGTCGGTGACCGTGACCGTGGTCATGACATCAGCCTCGCCCACAACCGCACCATTGCCGCCGGTTCCGCGTTTGATCGCATCAACCACGTCCATGCCTTCGGTGACCTTGCCCACCACGGTGTATTGACCGTTCAGGAAATGCCCCGGTTCGAACATGATGAAGAACTGCGAATTGGCGCTGTTCGGGTTCTGGCTGCGGGCCATGCCGACCACACCGCGATCAAACGGCGTATCGGAAAATTCAGCCGGAAGATCGGCGCGATCTGAACCGCCCCGTCCTGCCATCTGCATGGAAAAGCCCGCCACGCTGGTGTTGCCGAATTCGACATCGCCGGTCTGTGCCATGAAACCGTCGATCACACGGTGAAAGACCACGCCGTCATAGGCGCCTTCGCTGGCCAATTCGGTGATCTGGGCGACATGTGCCGGGGCGATGTCTTCGAACAGGTCGATGGTGACGGTGCCGTTGGCCTCGCCCGCGATGTCGATTTCCAGCCCCGTTGCGCCCACCGGCGCGCCGCCCAACATGACCAGCACAGGGCTGGCCAGAAGGGAGAATGCAATTGCCAGCTTAGACATCTGCGGCCACCTTGACCGAAATCATCCGGTCCGGGTTCGCAGGCGGCTCGCCACGTGTGATCGCATCGACATGTTCCATGCCGGAAATCACCCGACCATAAACAGTGTATTGGCCGTTGAGGAAATCATTGTCCTTGAAGTTGATGAAGAACTGCGAATTCGCCGAATTCGGGTTCTGCGACCGCGCCGCGCCCAGGGTGCCACGCGCATGCGGCAGTTTGGAAAACTCTGCCGGAAGGTCAGGCAGCGACGAACCGCCGGTGCCTGCGGCACGCAGGTTAAATCCGTCTTCCATATCGCCGTTCTGCACATCGCCGGTTTGCGCCATGAAACCGTCGATCACCCGGTGAAAGGCGACATTGTCATATTCACCGGCGCGGGCCAGTTCCTTCATCCGTTTGGTGTGCTCTGGTGCCACATCGGCCAAAAGCTCGATTGTGACGGTGCCACCGGCCAGTTCCATCAGGATGGTGTTTTCGGGATCTTTGATTTCGGCCATCTGGGCCTCCTGTTGCCATACTTGACCTGATACCTAATCAGCCACGCCCCGGTCGGCAAGCGCGTGATTGACGCGGCGCGCTAAGCGGCCAAACAATGCCTCAACCGAAATCCCCCTGCACAGGAGCGGCGACATGGGCTGGAAAACACTCGACGACATGGATCTGGATGGCAAAGTGGTGCTGACACGGGTCGACATCAACGTGCCGATGGACAACGGCAAAGTGACCGATGCCACCCGGATCGAACGCATCATCCCCACACTCAAGGACATTCTGGCCAAGGGCGGCACGCCGGTGATGCTGGCGCATTTTGGCCGCCCCAAGGGAAAATTCGTACCCGAGATGAGCCTGCGTCAAGTGGTGCCCGCGCTGGAGGCCGCCTTGGGCCAAAGCGTGACATTCATCGAAAAGCCGTCGCGCGACGAGATTGACGGTCTGGCCAAAGGCACCGTGGTGCTGGTGGAAAACACCCGTTTCAGCGAGATGGAAGAAAAGAACGACCCGAAAATGGCCGCTTTCCTCGCCTCGCTTGGCGACATCTATTGCAACGATGCGTTTTCGGCGGCCCACCGCGCGCATGCTTCAACCGAAGGTGTGGCGCGGCTGTTGCCGTCCTGCGCCGGGCGTTTGATGCAGGCAGAACTGTCGGCGCTGGAGGCCGCATTGGGCAAACCAGAACGCCCGGTGGTGGCCGTGGTTGGCGGCGCCAAAGTGTCAAGCAAGCTGGACCTGCTGGGCAATCTGGTCAGCAAGGTCGACCATCTGGTGATTGGCGGCGGCATGGCCAACACGTTCCTTGCGGCACAGGGCATTGATGTCGGCAAATCGCTGGCCGAACACGACATGACCGACACCGCCCGCGAGATCATGGGCAAGGCCGAGGCTGCGGGCTGCACCATCCTGTTGCCGGTCGATGTGGTTGTCGCGCGTGAGTTCAAGGCCGGTGCCGACAATGAAACCGTCGCCGCAGACGCCTGCCCCGCCGATGCAATGATTCTGGATGCCGGTCCCGCAACGGTGGCCGCCGTGGCCGAGGTTCTGGCCGGGGCAAAGACCCTGATCTGGAATGGCCCGATGGGTGCGTTTGAAATCGAACCGTTTGATGCCGCCACAAATGCCGCCGCCAAACAGGCCGCGGATCTGTCCAAAGCGGGCAAACTGATTTCCGTGGCCGGTGGCGGTGACACGGTTGCCGCATTGAACAAGGCCAGGCGCGGCAGGGGATTTCACCTATATCTCGACCGCTGGTGGCGCTTTCCTGGAATGGATGGAAGGCAAGGAACTGCCCGGCGTCGCCGCTCTGGGCTAGGCCCGCGCCACGCCGAGGCGGTAAATCCCGCCCCGGCCCGTCACAACACCCCCCGGGCAAATAAACCGGCCTTTTTGCATCGGTTTTTGCCCGGGTTTGCATCAAGAATGCAGCGGTTTGGACACGGTCCCGGTCCAAACCGCTTCGAGGCGCCAGATGTTAGCGCCACCACATTGCAAGCCTCTGACCGCTCGCTTACCACTCCGCCCAAAGGGGGCGATAATCCCCCTGGGATCACATTTTTGGGACGGACAAGACATTATGACCAATCAGGCAATGGCCGATCAAATGGCCAACAAAATCGGCTTTATCGCAGCACTCGACCAATCCGGCGGCTCGACCCCCAAGGCGCTGCGGCTTTATGGCGTGACCGAAGATGCCTATTCGGGTGACGAAGAAATGTTCGCCAAAGTGCATGAAATGCGCGCCCGCATTATCAAATCCCCCGCCTTTACCGGGGAAAAGGTGATTGGCGCCATCCTGTTCGAACGTACCATGGACGGCGACATCGACGGCACCCCCACCGCTGAATATCTGTGGAAAGAATGCGGTGTCGTGCCGTTTCTGAAGGTCGACAAAGGTCTGGCCGAGCCCACAGATGGCGTCAAAATGATGAAACCAATGCCTGAGTTGGATTCGCTTTTGGCCCGCGCAGTGACCAAGGGCATTTTTGGCACCAAAATGCGGTCGGTGATCGACGCGGCCAACCCGGCCGGGATCGCCAGCGTTGTGGCACAGCAATTCGAAATTGGCCGCCAGATTGCCAGCCACGGTCTGATGCCGATCATCGAACCCGAGGTCACAATCACCATCGCGGACAAGGCCGAAGCCGAAGAAATGCTGCGCGACGAAATCCTGAAGAACCTCGACGCCCTGCCAGAGGGTGAGAAGGTGATGTTGAAACTGTCGCTGCCGACAGTGGCCAATATCTATCAACCGCTGATCAACCATCCGGCAGTGATGCGGGTTGTGGCGCTTTCGGGTGGGTATTCGCGCGACGAAGCAAATGCCAAACTGGCCCAGAACACCGGCATGATTGCCAGCTTCTCACGTGGCCTGTCCGAAGGTCTTTCGGCGCAACAATCCGACGCCGATTTCGACGCCACGCTGGCCAAATCGGTGGACTCGATCTGTGAGGCCTCCAAAGCCGGGTAAGCCCGACACCGGCGCAGCTTCAGTTCGTCTCACTGTCAATTCATGCTTGCGGGCGGTCCCATGGATCGCCCGTTTTGCTTTGTGGCCGTCGGTTGTCACATCGGCCCCCCCTCCGGCCAAACCGGGATTTTTCCCGATTGCCGCAGAAAATTGCCCATCGGGGAACATTGGGGATTCACAGGGCGAATCACTTGTGGCATAGTCATGACATCGCATCCGACAAGAGATGCATTCGAGGCAGTAAATGAGCAAAAGTCCCACCCGCCGGAACCTCGTTCCTCTTAGCGTGTTCGCAATTGCGTTTACGTTAGGGGCCTATTTTACCTTTGCCGCTGTGCAGGGGGATTTTGGGTTGTTCCGGCGGGCTGAGATTTTGGCCGAAGCCGCGCGATTTGAAGCGGAACGTGACATCCTGCGGGGCAAGGTTGCCGAAATGGAAAACCTGACCCATCGCCTGTCTGACGAATACCTTGATCTGGATCTGCTGGACCAACAGGCGCGCGATGTGCTGGGTCTGATCCGCACCGACGAGATTGTGATCCGTTAATCCAAAGCCGCGAAATCACTGCCCGTGCTGCGGTCTTCGACCTGATCGCGCACAATTGACCGGTGACACGCATATCAACCTGCATTGCAATCCTTTTCGACCCCGCGTAGGCTTGGCGATAGTTTAATGCTAAACCATTCGCACGGGAGGGTGCCGCAATGGCCACACGCAGGGCAGCCAAAAAGCCGAACATTTCCAAAGACGAATTGATCCGATTTTACCGGGACATGCTGCTGATCCGCCGGTTCGAGGAAAAGGCGGCCAGCTTTACGGCATGGGGCTGATCGGGGGGTTTTGTCACCTTTATATCGGACAAGAGGCGGTTGTTGTCGGGCTGGAGGCCGCCACTGAAGAGGGCGACAAACGCGTCACATCCTATCGCGACCACGGTCATATGCTGGCCTGTGGCATGGACCCGAACGGCGTCATGGCGGAACTGACCGGACGTGCGGGCGGCTATTCCAAGGGCAAGGGCGGCTCGATGCATATGTTCTCGAAAGAGAAACATTTCTACGGCGGCCACGGCATCGTCGGCGCGCAGGTGCCGATTGGCGCCGGGCTGGCCTTTGCCGATAAATACAAGGAAAACGGCCGCGTCACATTCACCTATTTCGGGGATGGTGCCGCCAATCAGGGCCAGGTCTATGAGACATTCAATATGGCCGCGCTCTGGGATCTTCCGGTGGTTTTTGTGATTGAAAACAACCAATACGCCATGGGCACCGCGCAACAACGTTCGACCTCGACACCCGATCTCTATACCCGTGGCGCCGCATTTGGCATCCCCGGCGAAGTGGTGGATGGCATGGATGTGCTGGCGGTCAAGGCGGCGGGCGAAACCGCTGTCGGCCACTGCCGCGCGGGCAATGGCCCCTATATCCTTGAGATCAAGACCTATCGCTATCGCGGCCATTCGATGTCGGACCCGGCCAAATACCGCACCCGCGAAGAAGTGCAGAAAATGCGCGAAGAACGCGATCCGATTGAACAGGTGCGTGCGCTTTTGCTGAACGGCAAACATGCCAGCGAAGAAGATCTGAAATCCATCGACAAGGACATCAAACAGGTGGTCAATGCGGCGGCAGATTTCTCACGCGAGAGCCCGGAACCGGATCTGGCAGAATTGTGGACCGATATTTACGCGGAGGTCGTGTGATGGCGCATTTTGAAATTCATGCCGCCGATACCGGTGCGGCACAGGCGTTTTACGCTGGCCTGTTCGGCTGGGAATTTGCCGCCATGCCCGGCGCAGAGGATGTGGAATATATGCTGATTTCCGGCCCCGGTCTTGACGCGGGTCTGAGCGGCGGGCTGATGAAACGCATGGACGGCACACCCGCACCCGGCAGTCCGGTCCGCGGCTGCACCCTGACCTTCGAAGTTGCAGATTGCGACGAACGATATGCCTGGGCGCTGGCCAACGGGGGCGCAGAGGCCCTGCCACCCACCGATTTCCCCGGCGTGGGGCGCGCGGCCTATGTCGAAGATGGACAGGGCAACATTGTCGGCTTTGTGACGCCTGACCAAGGGGGGCTTTGATCCATGGCCACAGAAATTCTCATGCCCGCCCTGTCCCCCACGATGGAAGAAGGCACACTGGCCAAATGGCTGGTAAGCGAAGGTGACACCGTCGCCTCTGGCGATATCATCGCCGAGATCGAAACCGACAAAGCGACAATGGAATTCGAAGCGGTCGACGACGGCACCATTGGCAAATTGCTGGTGGCGGCTGGCACGGCCTCTGTATCGGTCAACACGCCGATTGCCCTGCTGCTGGAAGACGGTGAAAGCGCGGAAGACATAGAGGTCAAGACCGCCCCGGCCACAGCCACCACCGCACCAAAAGCAACGCCGGACCAAACCACCAAAGAAGCCGCAACGACGCCCCCCGCACCCCAAGGCGGTCAACCACAGGTCGCGCCGCAACCGGATTGGCCCGAAGGCACCGAGGTCAAACAACAAACCGTCCGCGAAGCGCTGCGCGACGCCATGGCCGAAGAAATGCGCGCCGACGGCGATGTCTATCTGATGGGCGAAGAAGTCGGCGAATATCAGGGCGCCTACAAGATCAGCCAGGGTCTGCTGGATGAATTCGGCCCCAAACGGGTGATCGACACGCCGATTACCGAACATGGCTTCACCGGCATCGCGGTGGGCGCGGCCTTTGGCGGGCTGAAACCGATCGTCGAATTCATGACCTTCAACTTCGCGATGCAAGCGATGGATCAGATCGTCAATTCCGCCGCCAAGACGCTTTACATGTCCGGCGGCCAGATGGGCGCACCGATGGTGTTTCGCGGCCCCAACGGCGCGGCCGCCCGTGTGGGCGCGCAACACAGCCAGGATTTTGCCGCCTGGTTCGCCCATATTCCGGGTCTAAAGGTGGCGATCCCCTATTCCGCCTCCGACGCCAAGGGCCTGTTGAAATCGGCCATCCGCGACCCCAATCCGGTGATTTTCCTGGAAAACGAAATCCTTTATGGCAAAAGCTTCGACGTGCCGGTGATGCAGGATTTCACAATTCCCTTCGGCAAGGCCCGGATCTGGCGCGCCGGCAGCGATGTCACCATTGTCAGCTTCGGCATCGGCATGACCTATGCGCTGGAGGCCGCTGAAAAACTGGCCGAAGACGGGATCAACGCCGAGGTGATCGACCTGCGCTGCCTGCGCCCGCTCGACACCGCCACTGTCATCGCCAGCGTACAAAAGACCAACCGCTGCGTGACTGTAGAAGAGGGGTTTCCCGTCGGCGCCATCGGCAATCATATCTCTGCCGTGCTGATGCAAGAGGCGTTTGATTATCTCGACGCGCCGGTGATCAATTGCACCGGCAAGGATGTGCCGATGCCCTATGCCGCCAACCTGGAGCGGCACGCCCTTGTCACCACGGATAAGGTCATCGCCGCAGTGAAGAAAGTGACCTATCGATGACCGGCCCCGCCCGATTGAGATGTGACACCTGCACCCGACCTGTCAGGCGCGCCCGCGCGCCCCTGGGGGCCCTCTTGCATCCGATGCAGCACCAAGACCAAGGTTCCCTTGCCCCCCCGTCCCTTCTTCTGTTCTGAAATATCCCGGGGAGCGCGAGGGGTTGACCCCTCGCTCCCGACCTGCCCCCGATCGCCTCGCCTGGAGAGAAGCCATGCCAACCGAAATCCTCATGCCCGCCCTGTCCCCCACGATGGAGGAAGGAACCCTTGCGAAATGGTTGGTGAAAGAGGGTGACACCGTCAGTTCCGGCGACCTCTTGGCCGAAATCGAAACCGACAAGGCCACAATGGAATTCGAAGCGGTGGACGAAGGCGTCATTGGCAAGCTGCTGGTGGCGGATGGCACCGCCTCGGTCAAGGTCAACACCCCAATCGCGGTGCTGCTGGAAGACGGCGAAACCGCCGGCGACATCCCCAACACAGCCGCCGCATCGGCCCCTGCCGCGCCCTCTTCGGCGCAAGAGACACCGCCTGCGCCCGACGAACCACAACCCGCCCAGACACCGCAGGACGCCGAGGGCACGCGCATCTTCGCCTCGCCCCTGGCTCGCCGCATCGCTGCCGACAAGGGGCTGGACCTCGCCCGAATCAAGGGCACCGGCCCGCACGGCCGCATCGTCAAAGCCGATGTCGAAGCTGCGGAAGCCCGGCCGATGACGCCCGCCAGGGCGGAAGAGGCCCCCACACCCGAATCCGGGCCCCAATCCGCGCCTGCCCCGGCATCGCCCTCCGCCGGCCAGGTCGCTGCGCTCTACCAAGGCCGCGACTTCACCGAGGTGCCCCTCGACGGCATGCGCAAGACCATCGCCGCCCGCCTCACCGAGGCGAAGCAGACCATCCCGCATTTCTATCTGCGCCGCGACATCCAGCTCGACGCGCTGCTGAAATTCCGCGCCGATCTCAACACACAGCTTGCCCCGCGCGGCGTCAAACTCTCGGTCAATGATTTCATTATCAAGGCCTGCGCCAACGCCCTGCAACTGGTGCCGGATGCCAACGCGGTCTGGGCCGGGGACCGCATTCTGCGGCTGACCCCGTCGGATGTCGCCGTTGCCGTGGCGATTGAGGGCGGCTTGTTCACCCCGGTCCTGCAAGATGCTGACAAGAAATCACTGACGGCTCTGTCAGCCGAAATGAAAGACCTCGCGGCCCGCGCCCGCGACCGCAAACTCGCCCCACATGAATATCAGGGCGGATCCTTTGCCATTTCGAACCTTGGCATGTTCGGGATCGAGAATTTTGACGCGGTCATCAACCCGCCACATGGCGCGATCCTGGCGGTTGGCGCCGGGGTGAAGAAACCCGTGGTCGATGCCGAGGGCAATTTGGCCGTGGCCACCGTCATGTCGGTCACCCTGTCAGTCGATCACCGGGTGATTGACGGCGCATTGGCCGCTGAATTGCTGGCTGCGATCAAGGACGGGTTGGAAAATCCCCTGACAATGCTGGCCTGAACCGCAGGCCAGCAACACTGACCTGAAACACTGGCTTGAAACATTGGCCAGATCCATCGGCCAGCATCACTGGGCCCAGCCAAAGCTGGACCCAGTCTGATCCTGTGACAGACTGATCCTGTAACAGATCCTATTTTATCGGGCTGTGACCGTATCTTGTGACGGCTGGCATCGCTTTTGCCAGCGCCAACCCTGGGTTGGAGCAGACTGTTGCAATGCCGGGTTCAATTCCCGCAGCGGTCAGGCACCAGAGCGCAGGATCTGATCCATCGACATTGACGGCTGGGCGCACCCCGCCTCTCCGACGATTTTCGCAGGCACACCGGCCACGGTCTTGCAGGCCGGAACCTCGCTCAGCACCACCGAACCGGCAGCAATGCGCGAGCAATTTCCAATGTGAATATTGCCCAGAACCTTTGCCCCGGCGCCAATCAACACACCGTCGCCAATCTTTGGATGGCGGTCCTGTTCTTCCTTGCCCGTGCCGCCCAGCGTCACGGAATGCAGCATCGACACATTGTCGCCCACCACCGCCGTTTCACCGATCACAATCGAATGGGCATGGTCGATCATGATACCCTTGCCGATTTTTGCGGCCGGATGAATATCAATCCCAAACACTTCGGACACCCGCATCTGAATGAAATACGCCAGATCACGCCGCCCCGCGGTCCAAAGCCAATGCCCGATGCGATAGGCTTGGATCGCCTGAAATCCCTTGAAAAACAGCACCGGCTGCAAATAGCGATGGCACGCCGGGTCGCGGTCATACACGGCGGCAATATCTGCCCGTGCCGAACGCCCGATTGTCGGATCAGAGGCATAGGCCTCGTCACAGATTTCCCGCAGGATCTGTTCCGACATTTCGCCCGAAGCGAGCTTTAGCGAATTACGGTAACTCAGCGCGCGTTCCAGTGACGGATGGTGCAGCACGCTTTGATGGATCAAACCGCCCAACAGCGGTTCATCTTTCACGGCCTGTTCCGCTTCTTCCAGAATCTGCGCCCAAATTGGGTCGACTTGGGCTAACTGCGTTTGTGTCCGGGCCATGGTATCCTCGCATCGCGGTGTCGGGTGTGAGGTATACCATGTTCGCGGCGTCTGCCAAACGCAATCCTGTGATGAGGAAGCGAAGGAATTGGAATGGGTTCCTTGTGGGGTGGATCCAATGTTGCGCATGGATCTGCTTCACCCTGGGGGCCAGCCCCCAGACCCCCGGGATATTTTGGCCAAGAAGAATGCCAAGCGACGTTTACAAGGGGCGCAGGTTGGAGATGGGGCCAACCACGGTTAGCGCCGCCGTGTGGATCGCCATTCCAGAAGCAGGTGAAACACCGTTTCCAGACAACGACAATAAGCGTCTTCCCCAAGCGGGGGTTCTGCTGCCAAGGGCCGCACACGGGCGGCGGCCATCAGCGTGCCATTGCCCCAATCGCGATGTGCGCGACCGAGGCGTTTGGCATAGCGGTCTGCGAAGTCCGCCTCTTCTATCATCCGCCGGCAGAGGCCTTCGCGCGCCTCTGCCGGCACCATCAACATGGCGCGGGCGGCCGCCGTCACATCGCCATGAAGAACCGGTCGCATCCGATCACACCTGCCAGCGGGCAAAAGGCCCCGGACCATAGACATCCGAAATCTGTGCCACCTCGATGTGGACACCAGGTCCAGCACCATCAGCAGATTGCATCGCTGCGGAATAGGCAAACATCGGTGTGTTCAATGTCACCTCGCGCAGCACGGTGATCCCGTCCATCACACGCAACAGATAGCTTTCGTTTGCCTCGCCCAGGGGCACTTCGGCAAGATCCCAGCTGTCACCGCCGATCCGCGTGCGCCGCACCCATGTCAGGGTCAGATCGCCAGCGGACCAGACCCCTTTCAGATGCACCGGGGAATAGGGCCGCAACCCATTGCCATCAAACGCATGCACCTCGTGTTCATACGACGGATCACTGACCGGCCGTTGCGCCGGACCCACGCGATAGTGCCGCGCAATGCGCCGGGCCGAGGACGGCAGGTTGATCTGTTCCGGCGCACCGTCGATCAGAACCACATATGCGCCCTCAGGCCAAGATGCAGGCATGAAGGCATCCGTGCCCAATTGCCCGCGCAGCCGATGGCTGAGCATCCAGGTGTCGACATCGACAAGCTCTGCATCGCGAAACTGAAACAACTCCCATCCGCCGGGTGTCCCATCACCGATTGCACAGAGGTTGCCACCGGCCAGCAGCGCGTCATCGTCAATCGAACTGAACGCGCCAGTGGTCAATTTCACCTGCACCGCATCGCCGCGATCAATGATGCCCGACGGGGCGGAAAACAACGGGGTTTGCGTGACGCCGAATGTGGCGCGGGCGGCAAAGATGTCGTTCAACTGATAGTTGGAATCCTGTGCGGAATCATACAGCGCGACACTGCCAGGCCAGGGTTTGGCGGCCACTGCCAGATGCGGCGCATGCGGCACCTCGTCACCAGTCAGAAGTGGCAGATCCAGGAACAATGGCAACACCGGCACCGGCGGCACAAAGGCAGCCACAGTTGCGGGATCATCCTCGATTTCCACCGGCTGATAGACTTCTGGTTCTATGCGCACCGCCTCGACGATCTGTTCGCGACCGACCTCGATCCGGTCGACCCGATACAGCGCCCGCCCAGCGCCCTCTGGCAGGGACACGACATCGCCAGCCGCCACATCAAGCCGCGACGGCGGCAGGGCAAAACGCGCCTGTTCACGTGCCACCCGCGCCTCGGCCAGCCAGCGTTCCACGGTTTGACGCCCCTCGGCCCGTGTCAGCACCAACGGCACTTCGCTGCGCGACACCGTATGGGTGGCCTCGTCCGGCATCACCGCTTCTTCGGCGATGGTTTCATAGTCCCCATCCGACTGGATGAAATCCAGACGCACCCGCCCCGCCATCTCGGCCTCGGAGCTGCGGTTCTGGGACAGGGTGCCATCCAGATCGTCATTTATCGCCAGAAGATCGGCATCAATCTCAATCGCGTCACGCCCAGCGCGCATGATGAAATGCAACACCCCCGCGCGTTCCACGGCATCAAAACCGAAATGCAACATCAGGGGCTGCAACAGGGTTCGCATATCGCCGATATTGCCGCTGGTATAGCCGCGAATGAACCCGCGCAGATCAGACACATCAAAGGCGGGCACACCGGCGTCCAAGCAGATTTCCTCGACCAGGCGCGCCAAGGACATGGCAGAGGCCCGGCCATTCATCCAATGGCCGCGGGCATAGTTTCCGCTATCGGTCCAAAGAGCTGAATTGGCCGGGAAATACGGATAGGGCCGCGTATCCCAGGCCCAGACAAAGGCCCGGTCCATGTCGACCATCGCGCCGCCGTATTCCTCGGACACCGGGTTGTTGGTCGCGTCGCCCCAGTAATCGGTGACCGCGCGCAGATATTGCCGCTGGATCAGCTCGTCCCGCCGCCCGTCGGAAAACTTTGGCAGGCTGGATTCGCTCGACTTTGGATCAAGGAACTTATTCGGCTGATTGGTGCCCTTGTCGATCGCAGCACAGCCGAATTCAGTGAACCAGATCGGCTTGCCCTGGGGCACCCATTCGGTGGCATTGGCCTGGCGTTCACCGGCTATCCGGTTGTGATGCGGGTTGGACCACCAATTGCGGATATCCTTGTACCGATAGATCCACGGCTCGTCATGGGCGCCATCGGTGATGGGTTCACGCCGTTGCGCGGCCATGGCCTCTGGGGTTGGATAATACCAATCATAGCCCTCGCCCCCCGCCACATTGCCGCGCAGGTAGTCCAGATTGTAGATCGAGCCAACACCGGCATCCGCATGGTCCTTGCCATCGCGCCAATCCGACAGCGGCATGTAGTTGTCGATCCCGACAAAGTCGATTTCGCTGTTGGCCCAAAGCGGGTCAAGATGGAACAGCACATCACCAGAGCCATCCTGCGGGTGATAGCCGAAATATTCCGACCAATCCGCCGCATAGCCGATCTTGGTATTGGGCCCCAGGATCTGGCGCACATCAGCAGCCAGCTGGATCATGGCGGCCACCGCCGGAAATCCCCCGTCCGCGCCGCGAATTTGCGTCAAACCACGCATTTCCGAGCCGATACAAAACGCATCCACCCCACCCGACGCCGCGCAAAGCGCCGCGTAATGCAGGATAAACCGGCGATAGCTCCATTCCTGGGGCCCACTGTAGTCGACAGTGGCATGGATCAGGGTCGGCGTGTTTTTTAGGACATCAAGGATATCTTCATAGACCTCGGTTTCATCCAACACGGTGAAATCGCCGGGCTGGGCGGTGCCGAAAAACGCGGCGACCTCTGCCTCGGCTGCGGCGGTGCCATCCGTTGACCCGCTCTGGCCCGGTGCTCTTTCGGTGGTGATCCGTCCACGCCAGGGCAGCACGGGCTGGTCCGACGCATCACTATAGGGATCGGGCAAGCCATTACCGGGCAGCTGATCCATCAGGATGAAGGGATAGAACATCACCGATTGCTCGCGCTCTTTCAATGCGCGAATACCTTCCAGCACCGCCCCATCGGAAATGGCACCGCCATAGACCGGCCGGTCCTCGCCGTCGCGCGCCACCAATTCCACTTCGGTGCGCTCCAACCCGGACACCCGCCAGGCCATGCCCTTGCCGTCAAATTCGGATTGTTCGACCTTGGGCTGGATCTGGCACTGACCAGCGCGCAGATCATTGCCGAACCAGCTGACAATCAGTGATGTCGCGCCCATGTTTGGGCATTCCTGGGTCAACTGATCCAACGAGGTTTCGATATCGCTTTTGCCCGCCGGGGAATTGACGTTGGCCATACGGAAATCGCCGGGCCCGTATTTGTATTTCACCGGCGTGGTTGCCAGCGCATATTCACCGGTGCCGGGCACAAGCGCGACCCCGCGCAGGTTATGCGGCACTTCGGCGGCGCCGTCGGTGACCGAGACTTGCGCCGGTTTGGACACTTCAAAGCTGAACTGCGGCACGCGATTGCCAAATTCCGAAAGGTCCAGATCCTCCAGCACGACATAGGCCGTGCCGCGATAGGCCGGCACCGCCCCCGGGCCTTCGATGGCCTCGATCTTGGGGTCGGGCAACTGATCTTCGCTGCCGGTATAGACCCGCAGGTTCAGGCTATCGCGCGGCACTTCCTCGCCATCGGCCCAGATCCGACCGATATTGGTGATCTCACCCTCGCAGACCGCAATCGCCAAGTTGACGGTATAGGAATAGGTGGTGGTCTTGACCTTGGGTTGTGACGGCGCGCCTTTGCCGCTGCCACCGCTGGTCTTGGTATTCACATGTTCGGTGAAATTGCTGGCCCATAGCACATGACCGGCCATGCGCATCCGGCCATAGCTGCGGGCAATGGGGGCGCCTTCACCGGCGCGGTTGACGCGGAACCGATCAATGCGGTTTCCTTCAACCACCACTTCGGATCCCTGCCCCATCAGGCGCTGATCAATGGTGCGCCCCACGGTTGCGCCAATGAAACGGCCAACGGCCGTCAGGCTCAGACCCAAAAAGGTGCCACCGACAGCGCTGCCAAGCGCCGCGCCCGCTGCGGAAAGTACAATCGTCGCCATCAGATGGACTCCTTATGGAAATGCAAATCGCGCCACGATGCGCCGCGCCCAGGGGGCGCTCAGTGGGCTTTCGGTAACACCATGGCCGGTATAGGAATGGATGAAACTGGCGTTGGCGCCGACCTGCGCCTGAATCCCCAGATGTTTGGCCACCGCCCCATCCCGCATGCGAAACAACAGCACATCACCGGCCCCGGCGCTGTCCAGAGGTTTCGGGCAAAGATGCTGCGCCGCCGCGCGCCACAGCCGTTCCTGCCCCTGCGGTTCAGACCAATCGCGGGTATACGCAGGCGGGATTTCCGGCTCTGCGCCCTGAACCTCCCGCCAAACCCCGCGCAACAGGCCCAGACAATCGCACCCGGCACCGCGCACCGAGGTTTGATGCAGATAGGGCGTGCCGATCCAGCCGCGGGCGGCCGCGACCACTTTGGATGCCGGTATAGTCATCGGCGGCTCCCCCCCGACTTGCTCCCGGCACGCGCCGGGTTGACCAGCAGCCAGTCATCTTCCGGCACATCGGGGAAGCCGCGATAATTCAACAGATTGTCAAATTTGAAGCGGCATGTTTCCAACCGCTTGTCACAGCCTGCGGTCAATCTTACCTGGTCGCCGACCATGATCGGCAATCGCAGCGGTTCCCACAATTCAATCTGCTGGCCATCCTCGATCAACTCGTCGCGTTTGACCGCACCGAACAATCCCGCCGCTGCCCCGCTGAGCACATCCATGCGCCCGCGTCGGAACCATGCGGGTTCAAACGCGCCCCCGGCGTCAATGACCACGGTCGAAGTTTCCTCGACAGCCAGAACACTGCCTTCCCAGGTGAACCCCGGCGTCGACAGATCGAACTTGCAACCGCCATCCCCCAGGACCGCCGTGCAAGGTGTTTGGAACACCCGTCCGAACGGACGGTTCAACGCCTCGGACAAACCACGCAACTCGGCTTCGAACGCGCCGTCAATGCGCCGCATCTCACCGATGGTGCCGCGAAACTGTAGGTGGCGCTGGCTCACATCCTGCCAATTGACCAACCAGGCCCGCACTTCTGCCCCGTCAAAGCGACCAGCAAGGATATCAGCCTCGGTGATGGCGGCATCTGACAGCGCACCTACGGCCTCGGAGTTGTCAACAGACAGCCCGGTCCCCTGTTGCAATGCCATTGCGCTCAGACCGCTGTCAGCGCGGAATGTCATGCCATCGAAACTCAATTCGCGGTCATGATCGGTAAAGCCAAACGCGGTGCCATCCGCACGGTTGATCGCCCAGGCACGGCAAAGCGTCGTATGACCGCTTTCCAAATGTGCCTTCATCTCCCCAGAAAGTGTCATCAGATCCGCACCTCGACCACTGGCACATTCGGCACTTCACCCGCCTGGAAAGAGGACACCGACGTGGCAATCCGATCCGTGTCAAACCGCACCGGCACGTCAAATTCGAACCCCGCGGTGATTTCCGCATCCTGAAGCGGCGGGCTGGCAAAGGTCACAATGCCGGTTGTCTCGTCCACATCCCAGTGGATGCTTTCCTGCAACTCGTCACCTTGAACACCAATCCGCACAGAGCCCTGCACAGGCTTGGTCACCACACGCGCATATTCCGCCGCACCAGAGCGATAGGTCTTGATCAGCTGATAATGAACAGAGGCCCCATCGCCCAGCGCAATCACCTGATCGCGATAGGCGACTTCCTGACTTGCGGGACAGGTCTTGTAGTCCGACCAATCCTTCCAGCGGAACCCGAACAGCTGACCACGGCGAGCCTCGAAAAAGCCGATCATCGTCTCGATGTCGTCCAGCGACCGCAGGCCAAGCCCGGCGTCATAGCGGTGGCGCGACTGCGACCACGGCGTGTTGCGTTCTTCGAACCCATTGGCCAGCGTGACCACGTCGGTCCGCCGCTCTGGTCCGCCGACCGAGCCAAAGCTCAGGTTGGCGGGAAACCGCACTTCATGAAATGACATGGAACTTCCCTCCGTTTACCGGTTGCGACCGCCGCGCGCCAACACGCGGCTCATCTGTGCGGCAATCTGGCTTTGACTGCGCTGGAACCCTTGGGCGTCCGGGGTCTGGATATTCATCACCACATTGATGGGTCGGCTCCCGCCCGAGGCCTGCACGCCCAGCTTGCCGTTCGGCCCGCGCGCCAGTGGCATGATCGCTTCGGGACCGGCCTCGCCCATCAATCCCATACCGCCACGCATCGGAAAATGCACCGGCCCGTTGACCACCCCACCATTGGCAAAAGGCGTCACACGGCCCTGGGTGAACGCACCGCCCTTCTCGAACGGCATCAGACCATTGACGACACCGCCCAACATCGAGCCGAAATGATCCGTCACCGGTTTCATCGCGGCGTTATAGGCCGCATTGATCATGGACTGACCGATCACGCCCAGCGCCTCGGAAAACTTCATCCCGTCCAGCACCACACCGTCGATTGCCTTGCGCAGCCCCCCCGACAGGGTCGAACTCAGAACCCGCGCCTGATTGCCCGTCGCCGAAAACGTCTGGTGAATACGCTTCAACTCGGTATCAAATCCCGCCGCCAGCGTGCTGGCAGAGCCAAGCGATTGCGCCAGCGCATCGACCTGAAGGTCGAGATCATCCAATCCGTTCACATCTTCCATCGCCTTATCCTTTCCCTTGGTCTGTCCCCGTCAAATCCGGTCCCGTCCCGTCGTCGGGAAAGGCCGCAATCAACTGGTCCAGCCGGTCACGGGTCAGCGGCGCATTGCCGCCGCCGACCCCAAGCATCAGCATCAATTCCGCCAGCGTCAGCGCCCAGAATTCCGCCGGGCGCAGACCCAAACCGCGCAGACCCGCCGTCATCAATCGGGGCCAGTTGATCCGGTTCACACCGCCTCCTCAGGCACCATGAAGGCCCGTGCCAACAATTCTGCCGCGACCTTGGCCGCGCCAATCGGCCCCCCCGCGATCTCGGCCTGAACCAGATCGCGGGGCCCACCGGACCATCCGCCGCCGCGCAACCCCGCCACAATCAGCGCCAGCACATCGCGACCCGAAAACTGACCGGTCTCGAAACGCTCCACCAGATCCACCAGTGATCCGGTCTCCAGCGCCTCTTCCAGCTCGGCCAATGCACCCAGGGTCAGCTTGAGCACATGCGCCGTGCCGTCGATGGTCAGCATGACCTCGCCCCTCCACGGATTGGTCATTGCTTACAGCGCCACGAAGGTCAGCTCACCCGCAGAGGCGAGTGAAAGCTCATATGTGGCTTCGCCATTATGGCTACCGGCATATTCCAGCCCGGTGACCTGAAACGGGCCTTCGATGGTGCCGAAATCCGGCACAATCACCTGAAAGTCCGGCACTTCGCCGTCAAAGAAGATCTGACGCGCGCGTTCATCCGTGGCGTCGTCCTTGAAAATCCCGGCACCGGAGATTGCTGCGCTTTTCACGCCAGCCCCGCCAAGAAGCTCACGCCAGCCCCCCGCACTCTCAAGCGATGTGACATCCACCGCCTCTGCATTGAAACTGATACGTGTGGCGCGCAGCCCCACCATGGTTTCGAATTGCCCAGCGCCGCTGAGATCGACCTTGATCAAAAGGTCCTTACCGTTTTGTGCAGCCATGTTACGTACTCCGCTTTATAAGGTTCAGTTGTCTTCGACACGGGCGCGAAAGATCATATCGATCCGCCGCGTTCCGGCTGTGGTGTCTCGTGTGGCCTTGGCCCTCTGAAACCAGAGCCCGACCAAACTTCCGCGCGACAGGGCAAGGGCGGGATCGTCCAAAGCATCGCTCACCGCGACCGCCGCTTCTTTGGCTTGTTGAAATCCCGGCGCATCGGTGATGATGGAAATTCCGATGTCATGTGCCGCGCCGTTGCCGGTCTGATCCGACCGGTCGCGTGCGGTTTCCGTGCCCAGCGTCACATAGATCGACGGCAGGCTGCCGGATGGGATCGCATCGTAAATCGCACTGCCGACAATCGCGCCAAGCGCCGCGTCAGCCGACAGATGTTGATAAAGTGCCGTCTGCAATGCAACGGCCACCGCGTAACTCATGGTGTCAGCTCCTCTTCGGTGAAACAAATCAGATGGCGCGCGCCGGGGTCGCGTTCGGCGACCGCCTCGATACGCCAGACGCGGGGGCCCTCGCGGAAACGCTGTCCCGCCGCGGGGCGTGCCGGATCGCCCATCGGGGCGGCACGCACGATCATGCGATAGGCCGTCACCGACACCGGCGCCGCAGCCCCACGTGTCGCGCGCCCGCTTCGCGCCGATACATCCGCCCAGATCGTGCCCTGCGGCATCCACATCCGGTCAAAGCCACCGGCCCCATCCGGCACATCCTGTGCAGTCTCCAGCACCAGAGCGCGGTTCAATCGTGGCGTGCTCATGCTCTGCCCCCTGTCAGACCGACCCGCATCATCCGATAGCGTTCGATCAAAGAGGTGACACCAAACGGCATACAGCCCTGGCCCAATGCGGTCTCGTCGCGGTACTCATAGTAATGCGCCGCCAGCAGCATCACCGCCTGCCCCAAATCGGCTGGCAGCCCCGCCCAGTCCGGCGCATATCCGGCGGTAAAGCGGACAACCGCGCGCCCATTGGTCGCGATGGTCGGAAGACAACTTCCCCGCGCCGCCAATTGCGGACGCTGCGAATCTTCGATCAACCGATAGACAGCGGGATCGACAATTGTGCTTTGGTCATCGCCATCCAACAAGGCGACCTCGGTCAGGGTCGTGATGGGCGCGACCGGCAACACCTGGGCGGCCCCGTCCTGCCAAGCGCTCACCCGAAAGGCAAAATTCCGTGAAATCAGCACCTTGCCAGTGCGTGATTCAATTGCTGCAATCGCCGCCCGCAGAAAGCTCTGCAAAACCGCATCCTGGACTGTCGCCCCGCTAAACCCGCTGCCCAGCCGCAGATGGGTCTTGAACTCCTCCACCGGCAGTGCCGCCACCGGCACATTGGTCTCTTCTACCAACATCATCTTTGCAAACTCCATCATGCCTGCTGCCCGACCTTTTGCCTTGGCCATCAAAACTGACTTCAAATCTGGCACCGTGGTTTCAGGCGCGCGCCACCCGCGTTGCTCGAACGGAGGGGAGCAGCCAGCCAACGCCGGTCAATCGACGCGCGCCCACCGGGGAACATTGCTGTCCCCCGGCCTCACAGCCCCGGTTTAGGAGGCCGCGAAGCGCAATACCTTGATGGCAGCAAAGTCGCTGACGTCACCGCCGACACGTTTGGTGGCATAGAACAGGACATTCGGCTTGGCCGAGAACGGATCGCGCAGCACCCGCAGGTCCGGACGTTCCGCCACGGTATAGCCGGCGGCAAAGTCGCCAAAGGCAATCGAATCCGACCCGCTGGCAATGTCCGGCATATCCTCGGCAATCAGCACCGGGTATCCTAACAGACGCGCAGGCTCTCCCGCCGCAAGACCATCCGACCACAGGAACCGACCATCGCCGTCCTTCAGCTTGCGGACTTCACCGGCCGTCTTGGAATTCATCACAAAGGTGCCGTTCGCCCGGTATGTCGCGCCCAGCGCATAGACCAGATCAATGATCGCATCCCCGTTGCCCAACGCGCCATCGGTGCCGGTCGCCACATAGCCCAGTGAATCCCAGGCCCAGACATTGTTGGCGACAATGGTATGGGTCAGAAAACCGGTTGGCTTGTCGATGCCATCGCCACTGACAAAGGCCGCAGCCTCGGCACGGGCGAATTTTTCGGCAATGCGCCCCGCCAGCCAGCTTTCAATGTCAAACGCGGCATCGTCCAGCAATCGCTGCGACGCTTTGGGCAGCGCCGAAAGCTCGTGCAGCGGGATGGTGATCCGGTCAATGGTCGGCGTGCCGGTTTCCGACGTGGCACCGGTCTCGGTCGCCCAGCCCGCCCCGATGTCGCTGGTGTCGATCAGCACATCGTATGATGTGGCCTCGACATTCACCACGCTGGCCACCGCACGGATCGACGCACCGGATTGCAGTACCGATTTGATGGTGTCTGACATCTGCGGATCGACCAGAT
This sequence comes from Marinovum sp. J2-8, assembly GCF_055808435.1. NCBI lineage: Bacteria > Pseudomonadati > Pseudomonadota > Alphaproteobacteria > Rhodobacterales > Roseobacteraceae > Marinovum > Marinovum sp. J2-8. The sequence continues at coordinate 189,305 of NZ_JBVVRZ010000005.1, forward strand.
AGCCGCCATCGCTGTTCACGGCCGTCGACATCGACTTCTGGTCCAGCTCCAGACCCCGCAGGCCGTCATCGTCCCCCGACCGCAGATAGGCATCAAACGCTTTCTGGTGCGGGGCTTCATAATCGGTTGCGGCCAGAACCGGGCGCGCAGCGGCAAGGGTCTTGCGTTCAAACATTGTCATTTTCTCTTCCTGCTTCAGAACTCGGGTCTTGATCTCGGCCTGAAAGGCCTTCAACTCACTCACAAAGCCGCCAACCGCGCCCTTGATTTCTTCTGCGGGGGACAGACCTTCCCCGCCCGCTGCCTTCGCATCGGTCATTTCCATGTGTTTTCTCCTGATGTTCCGCGCGGCCTAGTCTTCGCGGGCAATCTCGTGACGTGCTGCCGCAAAGACCGCCGCCAATTGCCGCAATGTGTCGCCCTCTGGGGTATCCCCCTTTGCCGCCACCCGCGCACTGGGCAACATCGGAAAGGTCACAAGCGACACTTCCCAAAGCTCCAGTTCCTGCAAGAGCCTCTGGCCCTTGTCGGTCTTCACCGCCTTTTTGGTGCGATACCCAATCGATAACCCGTCAATCGCGCCTGCCTGCAACAGCGCCGACGCCTCGCGTCCCTTGGCCACCGCGTCCAGAATGCGGCCTTTCACGCGCAGGCCCTGACCGTCTTCGGCCACTTCATCCCAGACCCCGATCGGTTGGGTCGGGTCATGCTGCCACAGCATGCGAACATGCCGCCCCTCGGCCGCCAGACGCTTCAGCGACGTCGCATAAGCGCCCTTTTGCACCACATCGCCCCCCTGGTCCTGTGCGCCAAACAGGCTGGCATAGCCTTCGATCACATGGCCATCCGTGACGCTCAACTCACCATCGAACCGCGCGAATTTTGTCTCAAGTTCCATCCCGCTCTCCACTTTCGTTCCCCCGTGGGCGGTGCTTTCACGCAGCACCGCCCAAACACAGCCCAATCACCGCCCAATCACGGCACCGCCACCAAAAGGCCCTGAAACGCCTGCGCCAGGATCACCGCCACCACGCCATAGACCGTCAGCCACAGCCGCCGTTCCAAGCGTTCGATCATCTCTTCGATCCGATCGAGCCGCTTGTTCATCGCCGCGAATTGCAATTCCGCCACCCTTTCATGGGCCTCAAGCCGCAAGGCCGGTGCACAATCAAACGCCTCAAATCCAAACCGTTCACCCATCCTCGGCCTCCACTGGCAGCCCCAGAATGCGCCGCTTTTCAGCGGTGCTCAGGAAGTCCGCCGCCGAAACCCGCGACCATTGTGCCTCGCGCTCGGTGGCCAATGCGGGCACCTGATCCAGATCCGGCTTCAACTCGACCGCCTCACCGGCAAATCCGGCCAACCACGCGCCAAGCGCGGCCGTGACCCGCTCTGCCAAGGGCAGAACCGTCAGGCGATAAAACGCCCGGTTTGCCTCCTGGTAATTGGCATAGGTCGCATCCCCCGGGATCCCCAGCAGCATCGGCGGCACCCCGAAGGCCAGCGCAATTTCGCGCGCCGCCGCATCCTTGGTCTTGTGGAATTCCATGTCCGACGGGCTGAACCCCATCGGCTTCCAGTCCAACCCACCCTCCAGCAGCATCGGCCGCCCGGCGTTCCTGGCCCCGGTGTGATTGGCCTCAATCTCGCTCGACAACCGGTCAAACTGCTCGGCAGACATCGACGCCTGCCCATCCGCCCCGCGATAGACAATCGCACCACTGGGGCGCGCCGCATTGTCCAGCAACGCCTTGGACCAGCGCGACGCCGCATTATGCACATCCAGCGCCTGCGCCGCCGCCTGCATCGGCGAAAACCCATAGTGGTCATCCTGCGGATGGAAATTCTTCACATGGCAGATCGGGCTCAGCGCACCTGTCACGTCGAACCTGTGCTTGCGCCCACCGACGCTGTATTCATAGGCCACCGGCCAACCATCGCGCCCCGGCACCAGCGACATCCGATCCGACCGCAGCACATGCAGTTCCAGCGGCACGCCCGTATCCCCCGAAACCGCCTCGACATAGCCATTGCCGCTCAGCAACAAATGCCCATATAGCGCCTCCAGCAATTCCGCCCGCCCCTGGGCCGGGTTGGGCCGTTTGACCAACGCCATCAGCGGATGTTCCTCATAGCGGCGACCGGTGTCCTGCAACACCAGCGGCAGCGCCGCCGCCGCCTCGGCAATCAGTTTGACCGCGCGAAACCCCACCGGGTTGCCGGCAAATCCCGTCCGCGTCAACGACACCGCGTCCCTTGGGCTCCAGGCAACACGCCCAGACGTTTGATACGCGACCACAGGGCCGGTCGCGCTTGCCTTGGCTTCCGGTACGATCTCTGATTTGTCCCGCCGCAAGAATTCAAACATCGCGTTACACGCTCCCTTTTGACACGTGGCGCCGGGCAAAATCTCACCCTCCGCCGGACCACCCCTGGCCCGACGTGTCCGCCACGCATTCGGATAATTCTGAAATGCCCCACATGCCGGGGCGTCTCGTTGCTCGCCAACCAATATGCTTCAAATTGGTTAAGGTCGCGCGATCAGAGCGTACGCACCGCCGGTTTCGCACCGCCCTGCCCATCCAGCACCAATTCCGTCAAAGCCCAGACAAGCGCGTCGACCCGGTCCGGGCTTTTCTTGCCCTCGTACCCCTTCAGCGACATGCGGCACATCTGCTCTTCCAACTTGTGCAGCCCCGGCACATGTTTCACCCGGCCCTGCTCATAAAGCGCGGCCACCGGTTCGGCCCGCGCCACCTTGCCCCGGCTGGCATGGACAGATTTCATCGGCACAGCCCCATCCACCTGGCGCACCACCGCCTCAACCAGCGCACCGCCCTGATTGACCTCGGCAACAATCCTGTCGGCCTGAAACCGGTGATAGACCTCGACGGCCCGCTCTGCCCATGTGCGCGGGCTGGCCGCACCAATGCTGGCATCTTCCAGCACATGCACCTGCCAATCCTGCACCTCACCGGTCATTCGCACACCTGCCACAACGATCCCGCATTCATCCGATCCCGCATGGCCGGACACCGGCGGATCCACCGCCACCACAATCCGGTCAAAGTCTCCGGTATTCGCATCCCGGCATTCATCCAAAAGCGCATGGGTCCAAAGCGCGCCTTCAATATCGGTCAGCAATTCGCCGTCCAACTCTTGCCGCGCCAGCGCAGATCCCTTGTACCGCGCCCGCACCTCTTCCAGAAACGACGCCGCCAGATGCGCCCGGTTCGCCTCGGTCGGGGCGCGCGTCACCACGGTCGAAGGCGACTCCAGGAGCGTCTTCAGCGCCTCCGCATTTCGCGGTGTCGTGGTGACACAGGCCTGCGGATGCTCGCCCAATCGCAGGGCAAACTGCAACATGTCCCAGGTATCTTCCCCCTTGGGCCATTTTGCCAATTCATCCGCCCAGGCGCCGTCGAACTGCGGCCCGCGCAGGGCCTCGGGGTCATTGGCCGAAAACGTATGTGCCACCGCGCCATTGGGCCAGATCAACCGGCGCTTGCTGGCCTCCCAATGTGGCCGTCGATCCGGTGGAGAAGATTGCAGAATACCGCTGTCGCCAAAGATCATGACATCGCGCACCTGATCATAGGTCTCCCCCACCAGCGCCAATCGTTTGGCCCGCCCCGGATCACGTGGGCGGGCACCTTCGACCATACTGCGCACCCATTCGGACCCGGCGCGGGTCTTGCCCGCGCCGCGCCCGCCCAGCACCACCCAACTGCGCCACGCCCCCTCAGGCGGCAACTGGTGCGGATGCGCCCAGAACTCGAACAAAAAAGGGAGAGCCATAAGCTCTCCCGCACCCAGATCATTCAGAAACGCGTCCTGCACCGCAGCATCTGCGCAGCTGAGCAAGACGGCACCCGATCTCAGATCGTGCCTGTTCAAGGTCGAGCCCATAGGCTCCGTCGATGGCGGCTTCTTTCCGTGCATATTCTGCAAGCTGCGACTCCGTTTCCATGGCCAGCTTCATCCAGCCGCGAATATCCGCGACGGTTTTGCTGACGTCCTTCAATGTGTCGACTTCCCCGCATTGGACCCGTTTCTTCAGGTCTCTAAGCGCTGTCTCGAATTCCACGAGACTTTCCCGAACTACAACAAGCCTTGCCTCAAGGCGCTCCACGTCTCGTTTCGGGGTGATGAGAGTCATGTGATGATAGACCTTCCATGCTGACGGTTTCCCCCGTATGAGCGACACAAAAAAACGACCGCCCAGGTTTCCCCGGGGGCCGTTTGCCCATGTCGTCCAGCATGTCACAATCTATACGGGAATGCGGTCGCAATGTCAAGCCCACAGGGGTTAACACATTGTAAATCAACCGTTTCTCAGATTGCGAAAGTATTCACCCCGACGGCACGACAGACATTTTTCCCACATCTTTTGACCTCGGACCGCATGAACCTCTCATTGCGTGTGACCCGCTACACGCCCTGATAACAGGCCGACCACCGCCCATGTGGATCAGGCGGCAAGATCGCCTTATCCCGCACCGTCAACGGGATCAGGGCACTGTTGACCAATGGATCTGCACACATCGACGCCCCCAAAAGACCCACCAAACACTCACGTGAAGCCCCCCGCATGACAATAGAATTATTACTGTCAGATGCGTGTATTTCTGGCTTCACACGCCGCCAAAGCGTGGGCATATGTATCACAATCCCCACACCAGAATCAGGTTTTCTACAATGACGTCGCTTGCCAATCCCACGCCTCCTGCCACACGATTTGATCTGGTCACCACCGTCAAATGGATCGCATCAATCATTCAGATCCTCGGCTATGCCGCGACCGGCTTTGGCTATACCCCGTGGAACCTCTACCTGTTTCTTGCCGGTGTCATCGGCTGGCTCGCGGTGGGGATCTTGTGGAAGGACCGGGCCATCATCCTGATCCACATCGTCGCCTTTGGCTCGATGATTGTCGGCATGACGGCCTCTGGTTAACCTACCCCCGGTTCGGGGGCGCTGGCCGCTCAGCCGCCCGACAAGGACACCTCGGCAAACACCTCCTTGGCGGCAAACAACCCGTTCAATGCAGCGGGAAAGCCGGCGTAAACCGCCATCTGCATCAGCACCTCGGTGATCTCCTCCTGCGTCAAGCCGACATTCAACCCAGCCTCGATATGCACCTTTAGTTGCGGCTGGGCATTTCCCATCGCGGCCAGCGCCGCAATGGTGGCGATCTCCCGCTCCCGCAGCCCAAGCCCGGGTCGGGTATAGATATCGCCAAACGGGAATTCGAAAAGATAGGTGGCAAAATCCGGCGCGATATCCGCCAGCGCGTCAATCACGTTTTGTCCGGCCTGCCCGTCAATTTCCGCCAGCGCGCGTTTGCCCCGCGCCAACCGGCTCTCTGTCTTGTGTTGTTCCATCTGCGTCACCTGTCACGATCCTTTGTTCAACCTCGGCATAACCGCCGATCTTGGTATCGAGGACGACAAGACAAGCCTCCAATTCCGCCAGATGCGCCCGCACTTGCGCGCGATGCGCCTCCAGCAGCGCCCGCCGCTCTGGCCCGGTTTCAACACCCCGGTCCCGCAATGCCGCATAGCGCAACATGTCTCGGATCGGCATTCCGGTGGTTTTCAATCGGCGCAGGAATTCTATCCAGACCAGGATCGACACATCATAGTCCCGCCGCCCCGCGGCATCCCGATCCGCAGGCGGCAATAGCCCGATGCGTTCGTAATACCGGATGGTATGGGCAGACAATCCGCTGCGTTTGGCCAGAGTTCCGATTTTCATGGCGGCCTTCTTCTCGTCACGACGCCCCTGATCCTAGGGCTTTGAGCGCACTCTAAGTCAAGCGCCTCTTCGCAGGAATCGACGACAAAACAGCAGCCAAATCCTGCCAGGGTCAAAATCCGGCATGCCCACAAAAAAGGCGGGCCAAAATGACCCGCCTTTTCTGACCTTGCACCGGAATCTACTGACCGGCGTTTTCCGCTTCGATCCGACGCCAGCGCGCAACGTTTTCGTTATGCTCTGCCAGCGTTTCGGCAAAGGCATGCCCGCCAGTACCATCCGCAACAAAGAACAGATAATCCGTCTGATCGGGGTTCACCGTTGCCTGAATCGCCGCCGCGCCGGGGTTGGCAATCGGGGTCGGCGGCAGACCATCAATCACATAGGTGTTATAGGGTGTGGCCCGGCGAAGCTCGCTTTGCCGCAATCCCCGACCAAGACTGCCCTGCCCCAGGGTGATACCATAGATCACCGTCGGGTCGGTTTGCAGCCGCATCCCCTGATTTAACCGGTTGATAAACACGCTGGCCACCTGACCACGCTCTGCCGCAACGCCGGTTTCCTTTTCGACAATCGACGCCAGCGTCAGCATCTCTGCCATCGAGTTCAGCGGCAGATCATCCGCCCGATTGGCCCAGGCCTCTGCAATGATCGCTTTTTGGCGGGTCTGCATCTGGGCGATCACATCCGCCCGTTGCGTGCCGACCGACACTTCATAGCTGTCCGGCGCAAGCGAGCCCTCTGCCGGCAATTCCGCCACTGTGCCATCCAACACATCCAGCGCCTTCATCTCTTCGACCACCTGCCAGCTGGTCACACCTTCGGCCAGCGCAATGCGATAGCGGGTGTCGCTTTCGCCGCGCACACGGGTATAGGCCTCAGGCGCGGCCTCTTCACCCGGTGAAAATTTGGCAACCTCGACAAAGCGTTGGGTGTTGGGGTCCAGTTCCCGAACCTCGGCGCTGGCACGCAGGATACCAATCCGATAGATCACTTCGGTGCCACAGGTGCTGGCCCCGCCGCGGGTGATGACATCGACAATCTCTGCCATGCTGGCGCCTTCGTCCACCAGGAACGAACCGGCCTTCAACGCCGCGGTCTTGTCGGAATAATCCGCCCCGACCCGAAACAGAAAGCCACTGGAAATCGCCCCCTGCTCGACCAGCGATTGCGACACGCGGGAAAAATTCGACCCGCGTTCGACCTTCAGACAGATCGCCGCGCTCAAGGGGCCTTGGGCCGAATATTCCCGCTGCGCCCAAAGCAACGTGCCGCCGAACAGAAACACGGCGACAACAAGGAAACTCAGGGCATTGGAAGCGATGCTCCGCCACATGGGATCAGACCTTCTTGAACAAGACCGAGGCGTTCGTGCCGCCAAAGCCAAAGGAGTTGGACAGCGCATAGGTGATCTCGCGCTCGCGTTTTGCGTTCGGCGCCAGATCGACCTTGGTGTCAACTGCGGGCTTGTCCAGATTGATGGTCGGCGGCGCCACTTGATCGCGGATCGCCAGGATCGAGAACACAGCCTCAATCGCGCCAGCCGCCCCCAAAAGGTGCCCGGTGGCGGATTTGGTCGACGACATGGTGACTGTATGGGCGAAATCCCCCATCAGCCGCTCGACCGCGCCCAATTCAATTGTATCGGCCATCGTGGATGTGCCATGCGCGTTGATATAGTCGATCATCGACGGGCCAATTCCGGCCTTGCGCAACGCCATTTTCATGCAACGTTCCGCGCCTTCGCCGGTCTCGGATGGGGCCGTGATGTGATAGGCATCACCAGACATGCCATAGCCGACAACCTCGGCATAGATCTTGGCACCGCGCGCCTTGGCGTGTTCGTATTCTTCCAGAACAACAACGCCCGCGCCCTCGCCCATGACAAAACCATCACGGTCTTCGTCATAGGGACGGCTGGCCTTTTGCGGATCGTCGCCGCGTTTGGTCGACAACGCTTTGCAGGCATTGAAATCCGCAATCCCGATTTCGGAAATCGCCGCCTCGGCACCGCCGGCAATCATCACTTCGGCATCGCCGTCCTTGATGATCCGTGCCGCATCACCAATCGCATGTGCGCCTGTGGAACAGGCGGTCACAACCGCATGGTTCGGGCCTTTGAAGCCGTATTTGATCGACACCTGCCCCGAAATCAGATTGATCAGCGCACCGGGAATAAAGAACGGCGAAACCCGACGGGGGCCGCGTTCCTTGATCAAGATGGCTGTTTCGGCAATCGAATTCAGGCCACCAATGCCCGAACCGATCAAGACACCTGTTTGTTCCAGCGACTCGTCATCTTCCGGCATCCAACCGGAATCCTGAACCGCCTGCTCAGCTGCCGCAATGCCGTAAAGGATGAAATCATCGACTTTGCGCCGGTCTTTGGGGGCCATCCAATCATCGGGATTGAATGTGCCATCCGTGCCGTCACCATGCGGCACCTCACAGGCATAGGTTGTGGCAAGATGGCTGGCATCGAACCGCGTGATTGTGCCCGCACCGGATTTTCCATCCAGGATCGCCTTCCAGCTTTCCTCGACCCCACAGGCCAACGGTGTCACCAGACCAAGCCCTGTTACGACTACTCTGCGCATGGTTCTGCCCCTTTTAAACGCGTCGCATGCTCATACCCCGACCACTGGCATTTGGGCAAGGCATTGCACTATGTCATTCAGCAAAGGACCGCGTACCGGCGGGTTTTCCAATCCCCGCCCCGGTCCCGAAATGCAAAACGGCGCGCCCAGTCGGGCACGCCGTTTCAGAAACTCTACGATCCGTGGATCAGGACGCTTCGGTGATGAATTTCACCGCATCGCCAAAGGTCTGGATGGTCTCGGCCGCGTCGTCGGGAATTTCGATACCGAACTCTTCTTCGAACGCCATCACCAGCTCAACAGTGTCGAGGCTGTCTGCGCCGAGATCGTCAATGAACGACGCCCCTTCAACAACTTTCTCAGCATCCACACCCAGGTGCTCTACAACGATTTTCTTTACGCGGTCTGCGACTTCGCTCATGATTTGGTCCTCATGGTCTTGGGCCTTTGGCCCTGTTTTGCCCGTGCCCCGCGGGGATCGAACTTGATTTGTCCTGTCAAAGGACAGCGAGTGGCCTGCGGCCTGTGTCACCCGCAACAGCAGGTTATTCTAAGTGCCCCGGCGCGCCTGCGGCCCCGGATTTCCCCGCGCCTATAGCATAAGTGTTGCGCTTGGCAAACGCTTTCCGAGGTGCCGGCATCGGCGACTACAACATGGCCATGCCACCATTGACGTGCAAGGTCGCGCCCGTCACATAACCGGCCTCCGGGCTGGCAAGGTACAGAACCGCACCGGCGATTTCTTCCGGCGTGCCCATGCGTGCAGCGGGGATCTGGACGTTGATCTTGTCCTTTTGCTCATCGGTCAGCTTGTCGGTCATGGCGGTCGCGATAAAACCGGGTGCGATGGCGTTTACCGTGATGCCACGGCTTGCCACCTCATAGGCCAGTGATTTGCCCATGCCGATCATTCCCGCCTTCGAGGCCGCGTAATTTGCCTGACCGGGGTTGCCGGTGGCGCCGACAATCGACGAAATATTGACGATTTTGCCCCAACGGGCCTTCATCATGCCGCGCATCACACCTTTGCACAGCTTCATCGACGCCGTCAGGTTGACCGCCAGCACCGAATTCCATTCGTCATCCGACATCCGCATGAACAGGTTGTCGCGGGTGATTCCGGCGTTGTTGACCAGAATATCCACAGCGCCCATTGCCGCAATCGCCTGTTTCGGCAGGGCGTCGACCGCCTCAAGATCCGAAAGATTGCAGGGCAGCACATGCGCCCGCTCCCCCAACTCCGCTGCAAGCTCCTGCAACGGCGCTTCCCGCGTGCCACTGAGCCCCACAGTCGCGCCAGCGCCATGCAGCACCTTGGCAATCTCGCCACCGATGCCACCAGAAGCGCCCGTCACCAACGCACATTTTCCGCTCAAATCAAACATTTGCTACCCTCGTTCCGTTGTCTTGGCCTGGGTCTGGCGTTTAGACCAATGCGGCCTTTGCCGCCACCACATCCTCTGGCGTGCCGATATTTCGGGTGGTCACAGACCGGTCGATTCGCCGGATCATCCCGCAAAGCGCCTTGCCTGCCCCAACTTCCCAGATGTCGTCGACACCCTTGGCCGCCATCCATTCCACGCTTTCGCGCCACCGCACCGCGCCCGTCACCTGATCCACCAGCAGCGACCGGATGGTTGCCGGATCTTCGACCGACTTGGCCACGACATTGGCCACCAAGGGCACGCTGGGTTTCGAAATTTCGACATTATCCAGCGCCTCTGCCATGGCGCGTGCCGCCGGCTCCATCAAGGCACAGTGGAACGGTGCGCTGACCGGCAGCAAAACCGCCCGGCGTGCGCCCGCGGTCTTGGCGATCTCAACCGCGCGTTCCACGGCCCCCTTGTGGCCCGAAACCACGATCTGGCCGGGATCATTATCATTCGCAGCTTCGCAAACTTCGCCCTGCGCCGCCTCGGCCGCGACCTTGCGGGCGCCTTCGATATCAAGCCCCAGCAGGGCCGCCATCGCGCCAATCCCCACCGGAACGGCCGCTTGCATGGCCTGACCGCGAATCCGCAACAGACGGGCGCAATCGGCCACGCTCAGCGCGCCGACAGCTGCCAATGCCGAATATTCCCCCAGCGAATGCCCCGCCACGTAATCAGCAGAGGTCACCGCAATGCCTTCGGCCTCAAGCGCGCGCATCGCGGCAATCGAGGTCGCCATCAATGCCGGTTGCGCATTCTCTGTCAGGGTCAGCTCTGCCGCATCCCCTTCCCAGATCAATTGGCTCAGGTTTTCCCCAAGGGCCGCATCGACCTCGTCAAAGACGGCTTTGGACGCGGGATAGGCCTCCGCCAATGCTTTGCCCATGCCAATGGCCTGTGCCCCCTGTCCGGGAAATACAAATGCGCGTCCCATGCCCTAACCCTTTTATTTCTTCAGCGTGCCGACATGGATACGCGCCAAGCGCAGCCACTGCAACGCAAATGCCGGGCCATTGCGCCCGGATTTCGCGTCATTTCACAACAAAAACCGGCCAGACCGTGAAACGGCTGGCCGGTTTTCGTTGGTCCCGCCTGTTGCGTGGGGTCAGGTGGGACTCAGGAATGCGATTTTTTTGGATTGCGGGCGATGATCACCAAATAGAGGCCGGTCAACGCAAAGAAGAATGTCGCGCAGGCCTTCATCAACATCAGCTCCGGCAAATAGGTTGCCTTCGGTGAAATCCAAAGCCCGATTGCGCTCAGCAAAAGCGCGATTCCGATCAATCGGGTAAACAGGCGAACCATGTGCCCGATCGTACTTGCGCCCTCAGCCGTTTGTGACTGTCGCGACGCCTGACCGTTTCCCCGACCGTTTCCCCGGCCGGTTCCATGTGTTGGGCCCATGGCCTGCGACGGCATCACCTGGCTGGCTGCGGACATTGTCGGTCTCCCCCCTTGCGGTTTCAGACACTCTTGCGATCAATTCAGGCAGGAATGCGGCGCAATTCGGGTTTAGATCGCACAAAACCACCTCTGCCCCCCTGCGACCACCTTCGCCCTTGCCTTTCACGCATCTGGCTGTATACGGGGCCTTCCTTTCGCAAGACGATTGAACCGCGCAGTCTCTCGTGGGTTGGGGGCGAAAGGACATGGCCCCACCCTTTGAAATGCGCCTTGATATAAATGGAGTGCACATGCCCCTTTACGAGCATGTCTTTATCTCGCGCCAGGATCTCTCCGGCGCACAGGCCGAAAGCCTGGTTGAACATTTCGGCACCGTCGTGACCGACAATGGCGGCAAAGTTGTCGACACCGAATACTGGGGTGTCAAGACAATGGCCTACAAGATCAACAAGAACCGCAAAGGCCACTATGCCTATATGCGCACCGACGCGCCTTCGGCAGCGGTCCAGGAAATGGAACGCCTGATGCGGTTGCATGATGACGTGATGCGCGTGCTGACCATCAAGGTCGACGAACATGTCGAAGGCCCCTCCGTTCAAATGCAAAAACGTGACGAGCGTGACGATCGCCGTCGCGAACGCCGCTAAGTCAGGGAGAGCTAAACCATGGCAGCCAAACCATTTTTCCGCCGTCGTAAAGTATGTCCCTTCTCGGGCGACAACGCACCGAAAATCGACTACAAAGACACACGTCTTCTGCAGCGCTACATCTCTGAGCGTGGCAAGATCGTGCCGTCCCGTATCACCGCCGTTTCGGCCAAGAAGCAGCGTGAACTGGCCCGTGCGATCAAACGTGCCCGTTTCCTGGCGCTTCTGCCCTACGCCGTGAAGTAAGGAGTGAGCATAATGCAAGTTATCCTTCTCGAACGTGTGGCCAAGCTGGGCCAAATGGGCGACGTTGTTGACGTCAAACCCGGTTTCGCGCGCAACTATCTCCTGCGTCAGGGCAAAGCTCTGACCGCATCGCAAGCCAACATCGACGGTTTCGCGGCCCAGAAAGCGCAGCTTGAAGCGCGCAACCTGGAGACCAAGAAAGAAGCCGAAGATCTGGCATCGCGTCTTGATGGCCAGCAGTTTGTCGTGATTCGCCAAGCCTCCGATGGTGGCAGCCTCTATGGTTCCGTCACCACCCGTGACGCCGCAACCGTGGCCACCGAAGAGGGCTTCTCGATTGATCGCAAACAGGTTGTGATCCGCACCCCGATCAAAGATCTGGGCCTGCATGACATCGAAGTTACCCTGCACCCCGAAGTTGTAGCCACCATTTCGCTGAACGTTGCACGTTCGCCGGAAGAAGCCGAGCTGCAAGCATCGGGCAAATCGATCCAGGAATTGGCCGCAGAAGAAGAAGCTGCAGCCGAATTCGAGATCTCTGAATTGTTTGACGATATCGGCTCTGCCGCGTCCGACGATGACGATCTGGGCGACGCAGGCCAAGATGCACCCGCATCGGATGATGACGAACAGAACTAATCTGTTCCACCATCAAGAACATTGAAAAGGCCGCGCTCCTCCGGGATGCGCGGCCTTTTTGCTTATGAAGCTACCCAAAAGAACAGCCCGCATATCCACCTGCTGCGCGGCGCGCTGATCCATCAACGGCTATCTTGATTGCACGGGTTCAATCAACGTCACAGCAAGAAAAGGGCCCTGCACCTGACCAAGTAGCAGAGAAGCGCAACCATGTTGAAACAAGCAGAACGTATGACCAGCCTGGTCCCTCCCCCGGACGTCGTACGACATCCGTTTGTTTCGGCCCGCGCCCTGCACTTGGTCGGTGCTCCACCACATACCTCCCGACGCGGCTTGGAAGACACCCTCCTTCTTCGCAGGGCCGCAATCGGGATTGGGATCGCGTCCGAAGCCCGGCCAATGTCAGCGCGTTGACACCATGGTCAGGTTTCGGAAACGACAGCCGGTAGCATAGCCCCCAGTCTATTTGCGTCCGGTTGAGGAAGAGGTCGCCTCTCGGGGCGGCCTCTTTCTATTTATGACCACGCTTAAATCCAGCGATGTTCCATAGAAGATGTCCCATAGAAAAAGGCCGGAGCAAGAACTCCGGCCTTTTCCTTGTGTGGTCTAACGGCCCTGACGGGCGCGTAGATTATTCGTCGTCCAGAGCCTCGACAGCTTTTTGCAGCTCTTCCTTGTCGACCTCTTTCTCGGTCACTTCGGCCAGCTCCATGATGTAGTCGACAACCTTGTCTTCAAAGATCGGCGCCCGCAGTTGCTGTTGCATCTGCTGGTTTTGCTGCACGAATTCAAAGAACTGGCGTTCCTGACCCGGGTACTGACGTGCCTGGTTCATGATCGCTTGGGTCATCTCGGCGTCAGACACCTGAACCTCGGCCTTCTGGCCCAGTTCAGCCAACAAAAGGCCCAAACGCACCCGGCGCTCCGCCAGGCTGTTGTGCTCGTCTGTCGGCTCCATCTCGCCATGATCGTGGCCGGTGTCTTCCGGGTGCTCTTCGTGGTACAGCTGATGCGCGATTTGCTTGGCTTCTGCTTCCACCAGCGACGGCGGCAGATCGAATTTCACCAGCTCGTCCAATTGGTCCAGCAGGGCCCGTTTGGTCACGGCACGCGCTGCGCCGGAATATTCCGCCTCCAGACGCTCTTTGATCTGCTCTTTCAAACCATCAAGGCTCTCTGCGCCGAATTTCTTGGCCAGCTCATCGTCAAGCTCTGCGGCAACCGGCTCTTTCACTGCTTTGATTTTGCAGGTGAAAACAGCTTCTTTGCCAGCCAGGTTTTCGGCTTGGTAATCTTCCGGGAAAGTGACGGTCACGTCTTTTTCCTCGTCGGCTTTCGAACCGACCAGCTGCTCTTCAAAGCCGGGAATGAACGACCCCGAACCCAGAACCAGCGGGTAATCTTCCGCCGCGCCGCCTTCAAAGGCTTCGCCGTCAACCTTGCCAAGGAAGTCGAACACAACCTGATCGCCGTCTTGCGCTTCTGCGCCTGCGTCACGGTCGTTGAAATCCTGGGCGGTCTCGGCCAGATTGGCCAGCGCTTCGTCAACTTCTGCGTCGCCAGCCTTGGCAACCATCTTTTCCAGCTTGACCGACTTCAGGTCAACCTCGGGGATGTCGGGCAGCTTTTCATAGCTCATCTCGACTGCGACGTCGTCGCCTTCTTTCCAGTCTTCATTGGTCATCTTGACCTCAGGCTGAAGCGCAGGGCGGTCGCCGCTGTCTTCGAAATGCTGGTTCATCGCGCCGTCGATGGTTTCCTGCATCGCTTCGCCCATCAAACGCTGGCCAAACTGTTTTTTCAGCAACGGCATCGGCACTTTGCCTTTGCGGAAACCCTTCATCTCGACTTCGGGCTGTGCCTCGACGAGTTTCTCGGTAACTTTCGCGTCCAGTTCGGCGGCGGTGACTGTAATCGCGTATCCGCGTTTCAGACCTTCGTTCAGCGTCTCGGTGACCTGCATCCCATTCCCCATAAGTCCAAGGGCGGGTCTCGCCCGCCTATTTCAAATCTGGGGTCTTCTATGCCCCCCGGCCCAAGCGCGCAAGGCGGATTCGCATCCCCGCGCGCTGTGGCGCCGTCTGACAGGCAATCAATCAGCTTTCTGGTTTCATCAACTCGACTTCTTCGCCGTCCCGCACCGCCGTGTAAAAGCAGCTGCGCCGATTGGTGTGACAGGCCGGGCCGGTCTGGTTGACGGTCACCAACAGACAGTCGCGGTCACAATCCAGCCGGAAATCAACCAACTGCTGCACATGGCCAGAGCTTTCCCCTTTGATCCAGAACGCCTGACGCGACCGTGACCAATAGGTAACTTTGCCCGTGGCCAAGGTGCGCGCCACCGCATCCGCATTCATCCAGGCCATCATCAAAATTTCGCCGGATTCGGCATCCTGGGCGATTGCCGGGATCAAACCTGCGTCATTATAGACCAAAGTCGCAGGATCAAAGACGTCGGGAGCATCGGACATGGGGCGAAAAACCTTTTGCATGGGACATTGCGGCCCTATGTAAGAACAGCAGTGCAAAAGAGAAAGCCACCATGGCCGATACAGACCTGATCAAGCTTTATTCCGCCCGCATTTTGGCCCTGGCGGCAGACATCCCGTTTCTCGACCGGTTGGAAACGCCGGACGCCACCGTCAAAAAGCGTTCTCCGCTCTGCGGGTCCACCGTGACCGTGGATGTGGTGATGACAGACGGCCGCATTTCGGCCTTTGGTCAGGACGTCAAGGCCTGTGCGTTGGGGCAATCGGCGGCCTCGGTGCTGGGTGCGGCGGTGATCGGGCGCACGCCCGCGGAACTGGACCGGGCGCGCGATGAATTGAAGGCGATGCTGAAACAGGACGGCCCGGTGCCCAGCGCGCCGTTTGACGGCTACGAGGTTCTTTTGCCCGCGCGCGACTACAAGAACCGGCATGCCTCGATCCTGTTGGCAGTTGAGGCCACCGCCGAAGCCGCACATCAGGCGATGGCGATTTCCGCCTGACGCACTGGTCCAAGACCGCAGAAATCCGCGCCCCAAAAGCTGTCGCAAGACATCATTAAATCTCTGGAAAATTTGACAAAAAAAGGCCGCCTTCCGAAGAAGGCGGCCAAGTAAGCATTCATGTCCGGCCTATGGGGCGGTTGAGGCAGGCCCCGAAATCCCAGGGGATGGGAATAAGCAGGTTCGCGCGGATTGGGACAGGCGCGCAGCGGCCGGACATGATGCAGGCAGGGGTAATCCTTAGAAAAGCGACGGCAGGTGCAAAGACACCACCAACATGACGATCAATGAAACCGCACCGGCAGCATCCTGAAACAGGCTTAGATTGGCTCGGCGGCGTGTCTTGCTCGGGGCGTGTCGCATGGGGCGTCTCCGTGTGTCCGTTGCTCATTTGTTCTCATATTGGAAACGTTCTGTAAAGAACTTTCTGAGAACATTTGAGAACAAAAATGGAATTTGGACACTAACCCACTGAAATCAAACGGATCGCCTCGTCCTGGCGCATCAGCCAAAGCAGAACGCGCGCTGCCCGACCACGGTCAGAGGTCAAAGCCGGGTCACTGGTCAACAAGGCCCGCGCATCCATTTGCGCCACTTCCATCAAGCCCGCCTGGCTTTCCAAATCAGCCACGCGGAATTTTGGCAGCCCCGATTGCGCCGTGCCGATCACATCCCCCGCGCCGCGCATCTCCAGATCGGTTTCCGCAATCACAAAACCGTCTTCTGTATTGCGCAACGTTTCCAATCGCTTGCGGCCATTTTCGCTTAGCGGTGGTTGATACATCAGCAAACAGGTAGAGGCCTGATCGCCCCGCCCCACCCGGCCGCGCAATTGGTGTAACTGTGCCAGACCGAAAATCTCGGCTCGTTCGATCACCATGATCGTGGCATTCGGCACGTTCACCCCAACCTCGATCACCGTGGTCGCGACCAAAACCGACGTTTCACCGGATTGAAACCGCGCCATGGCGGCGTCTTTGTCGGCGGGCGGCATCTGGCCATGCACAAGACCAACCCGCCCTTCCCCCAAAACGGCGCGCAGACGCTTGAACCGCTCTTCTGCGGCAATCAGGTCCGACACCTCGCTTTCGCCGACCAAGGGGCAAACCCAATAGACTTGTTTACCGCCCTCCGCCGCGGCGCGGATACGGCCCACGACCTTATCCAGCCGATCTGTGGACACCAGCGCCGTGGTGATCGGTTTCCGCCCCGGCGGTTTTTCATCCAGCACCGACACATCCATGTCGCCATATTGCGCCAGGGCAAGACTGCGCGGGATGGGCGTCGCCGTCATCACCAACACATCCGCTGTCCGCCCCTTGGCCCCCAGGGCCAGCCGTTGGCGCACGCCAAACCGATGTTGTTCATCGACAATCGCCAGCCGCAGATCCGCGAATTCCACGTCATCCTGAAACACCGCATGGGTGCCAACCAGAACCTGAATGTCGCCGCGTTTCAATGCCGCCAATTTGGCGGCCCGATCCGCGCCCTTGTCGCGCCCGGTCAGCAGCTCCAGCACCACTCCGGCGCTTTCGGCCAGCGGCTGCAACCCTTCCAGATGTTGGCGTGCGAGGATCTCGGTTGGGGCCATCATCACCCCCTGCCCGCCAGCCTCGACCGCGATCAACAGCGCCATGAACGCCACAAGCGTCTTGCCCGATCCGACATCGCCCTGCAAAAGCCGGTTCATCCGCTCAGATTGCGCCATATCCGCAGAAATTTCAGCGATTGCACGGGTTTGCGCACCCGTCGGCGCATAAGGCAGGTATTGCAGCACCGGGGATTGCAGAACCTGTGTGCCAACCGTCGCCCGCCCCTTGCTGCGACGTCGGTTTTGCCGCGCAAGGGCCAGAGTCACCTGATGGGCCAGCAACTCGTCATAGGCCAGCCGTTGACGCGCCGGATGGCTGGGCGACAATCCTGTGGCATCTTCGGGGGCATGCGCCGCCGTCAGGGCATCGCGCCAATTCGGCCAGGCCTCTCGTGCCAAAAGCGTCGGTTCAATCCACTCTGCAAGCTCCGGCGCGCGGCTCAGCGCACCATGCGCCGCCTTGTGCATCACCTTCTGCGTGACCCCTGCCACCAGCGGGTACACCGGTTCAAATTCAGGAATATCCCCGGCCTCGGACAGCGGCAGAATATGGTCGGGATGCACCATATTGGCGATGCCATCGAACAATTCGACCCTGCCCGACACCATCCGCCGTTGGCCCGTCGGCAGGATTTTCTTCAGGTAATCGCCACGCGCATGGAAAAACACCAGCTGAAAACTGGTTTGCGCGTCCTGTACATTCACGCGATAGGCCCCCGACCGATTGCGCGGCTCAAGATGGCGCCCAACTTCGACCTCTACCGTGACAACCCCGGGCAACTCCGCGCCCTGTACGCTGTCACGTCGACGCCGGTCGATGCCGGTATGCGGCAGCGTGAACAGCACATCGCGCGGCGCCTCAATCGCCAGGGCGGCCAGGGATTTTGCCGTCTTCGGCCCCACCCCCGGCAGGGTTTCCAGCCCCGCAAACAGCGGAAAAAGCGGCTCTGGCCGGGTGCTCATGCGGCGCCAATCAGGGCCAGCCAGCCATCTTCATCCAGCATGTCGATGCCCAGTTCGGCGGCTTTCTTGCCTTTGGACCCCGCGCCGGGACCGGCCACCACCAGATCGGTTTTTGCCGACACAGAGCCGGAAACCTTGGCCCCCAGGGCCTCTGCCCGGGCCTTGGCCTCGGCCCGCGTCATCTTTTCCAGCGACCCGGTGAACACGATGGTCATGCCCGCGACCGGGCTGCCGTCCACCTTTGGTTTGGCCGCGTCCTGGATGTTCAGCGCCTGCACCAAACGATCAATCGCTGCATATTCGCCCTCTTGCCCAAAGGCGGCAACCAGGGACGACGCCAACACCGCACCAACCCCATCAACCGCCAACAGGTCGTCCCACGCCGGGCCTTCCTGGGGTTGCGCGTCGCGCATCGCCTGATCAAATGCGGCCCAGGATCCGTAATGACCGGCCAACAGATTTGACACCTGTTCACCGACATGGCGAATGCCAAGGCCAAAAATCACCCGCCCCAACGGGATTTTGCGCCGTTCTTCAATTGCGTCAAACAGCTTTCGGGCGGATTTTTCGCCCCAACCTTCACGGTTCTTCAGCTGTTGAAGCCCCTGACCGTAACGGTCCTCCAGCGTAAAAATATCCGCCGGTTCCGCGATCCAGCCGTCGCGGCAGAATTGCTCGACCTGCTTGGCCCCAAGACCCTCAATATCGAACGCGGCCCGCGATACAAAATGCTTCAACTTTTCAATTTGTTGTGCCGGACAGATCAATCCGCCGGTACAGCGGCGCGCCGCGTCACCGGATTCGCGCAGGGCTTCGCTGTTGCACTCCGGGCAAACCGTCGGAAAATCAAATGCGATTGAATCCTCCGGGCGCTTTGACAGGTCGACATCCGCTATTTTGGGAATCACATCACCGGCGCGGTACACCTGAACCCAATCGCCTTCGCGAATGTCCTTGGCGGCGCCAGCGTCGTCCGGGCGGATGACCGCCCCCCGGCTGTCGAGGCCGGCAATATAATCTTCGTTGTGAAGTGTCGCGTTTGACACCACGACACCGCCCACGGTCACCGGCGTCAGCCGCGCAACCGGGCTTAACGTGCCGGTGCGGCCGACCTGAATGTCGATTTTCTCGAGCCGGGTCCAGGCCAGTTCGGCAGGGAATTTATGCGCAATCGCCCAACGGGGCGTTGTTGAGCGAAACCCAAGCCGCGCCTGAAGGTCGAGCCGATCAACCTTGTAGACGACCCCGTCAATATCATAGCCCAAAGTGGCGCGCCGGGTTTCAATGTCGCGATATTGCGCCAGCATCTCAGCAGGTGTTTCACACCGCTTGGTCAACTCATTGGTTTGAAATCCGAATTCCCGTAACCGTTTGATCGCCCCCATTTGCGTATCGGCCAGGGCTTCGCTCAGCGCGCCCCAGGCATAGGCAAAAAACGCCAGCGGTCGGTCGCGGGTGATCTCTGCATCCAGCTGGCGCAAGGAGCCGGCGGCGGCATTTCGCGGATTGGCAAACGTCTTGCCGCCGCGCGCGGTTTGCCGCGCGTTCAGCGCTTCAAAATCCGGGTGGCTCATATAGACCTCGCCGCGCACCTCGAGGATGTCGGGCGCATCTGCGATCTCGGTCGGAATGTCGGAAATCGTGCGGGCATTGGCCGTAACGTCTTCGCCGGTTTCCCCATCGCCACGTGTCGCAGCCGTGACCAGTTTACCCTGTTCATATCGCAGAGAAAGCGACAGCCCATCAATTTTGGGTTCAGCGGTATAGGCAAGCTGCTCTTGCGCGGGCCAGTTGAGGTATCGCCGAATTCCAAGGTCGAATTCCGTCACATCTTCGTCGGAAAACGCATTGCCAAGGCTCATCATGCGGACCTGATGTGCCACTTTGGCAAAGCCATCGGCAATCGGCGCGCCAACGGTCTTGGCCTGAGTGGCCAGAGCCTCCAGCTGCGGGAAAAGCTCGATCAGCTCCAGATATCTGCGCTTTGCCGAATCAAACTCAGCATCCGAGATCGAAGGCGCATCCTGGGAGTGGTATTCCCGATTGGCGGCCCAAAGCGCCGCCTGCAACTCAAAAAACTCTTCGCGCGCCGCGTCCTCTGACAAGTCCGGATTTACCATGCCACGCCTCCTGATCACTTCGACCCAAGTGATAAGGCGCGCAAAACAAAGGGTCCAGACGCTAGTTCAGATCTATGCGCCGATGGCCAGCCGGTCCCCGCCATCCAACTCTTGTGGTGCAGGATCACGCAAGACATAGCCCCGGCCCCACACCGTTTCGATATGACTTTCGCCGCCCGTCGCATTGCTTAACTTTTTACGCAACTTGCAGATGAATACATCAATGATCTTCAGTTCAGGTTCATCCATACCGCCATAGAGGTGATTGAGGAACATTTCCTTGGTCAGGGTTGTTCCCTTTCGCAGGCTAAGTAGTTCCAGCATTTGGTATTCTTTGCCCGTCAGATGCACGGGGCGTCCGCCGACCTCGACAGTTTTGGCATCCAGATCAACCGAGATCTGCCCAGTGTGGATAATGGATTGCGAATGGCCTTTGGACCGGCGGATAATCGCATGGATCCGCGCAACCAGCTCTTCGCGGTGAAATGGCTTGGTCAGGTAGTCATCCGCGCCAAATCCAAATCCCTTGAGCTTGCTCTCGGTATCATCGGTCCCCGACAGAATCAGGATCGGGGTTTCGATCCGCGCCAGACGCAGCTGGCGCAGCACTTCATGGCCATTCATGTCCGGCAGACCCAGGTCCAGCAGGATCAAATCATAATCGTACAACTTGGCCAGATCGATCCCTTCCTCGCCAAGGTCGGTGCAATACACATTGAGATTCGCATGAGTCAGCATCAGCTCAATGCTTTTTGCCGTCGTGGGATCGTCTTCAACCAGCAATACGCGCATGGATAATCTCCGCTGAATGGTACATTTCTATTTAACCTGAACAACAAAGGTTAACTACCGGTTACCGTATCAGGGGAAAAACAAGAACACAACTCAAGGTTGTCTATATTTCTGTAATGCGGTTGTTTTCAATGCATCTTCGCCATGTTGCGATACCGCTGTCACCCATTCGCGGAATTCATCCGCAGAGATTGCATAGAGTTTTTGCGCATCTTCCTGAGTAATCAACCCATAAAGCACCCCCCGCACCACGGCCGCCTTGCGCGAAGCGACCCAGCGGCGTGTGCGATCAGACGGCAGATCCGCACGTGTCATCACCGTCCCATCCGGCAACGTCACGGCCCGTGGCCCTTCTACCTTTTTCAGATACATGTCTTCCTCGTCCGCTTGTTTGCATCAAAGATGGGCAATGTTACTTAACCAGGCGTGAAGGCCCCCCTTGAGAGTATTTAGGATTTTCATATATTCTCGCGGACTTCTCGAAGGGGATTCGCATGACGACCGTCACCAAGGAAAAACTGAACTCGCTGGGGTTTGCCAAACCGCCCAGTGAAACCCGTGTGGTTGTCGCCATGTCGGGCGGTGTGGATTTCAGTGGTGGCGGCGGAATTGGCGCGCGAAGGCTATGATGTCGTCGGCATCACCCTGCAGCTCTATGATCACGGCGCGGCGCTGGCGAAAAAGGGCGCATGTTGTGCCGGGCGCGATATTCATGATGCCCGCCGCGTGGCCGAAGAAATGGGCTTTCCGCATTACGTGCTGGACTATGAAAACGTGTTTCGCGATGCGGTGATGGATGAATTCGCCGAAAGTTATCTGGGCGGCGCGACGCCGGTGCCCTGTATCCGCTGCAACGAGCGGGTGAAATTCAAGGATCTGCTGGGCACCGCCAAGGATCTTGATGCCGATTGCATGGCCACCGGGCATTATATCCAGCGCAAGATGGGCGAAACCCGGGCAGAATTGCACAGCGCCGCCGACGGCAACCGGGATCAAAGCTATTTTCTGTTCTCGACCACCCAGGAACAACTGGATTACCTGCGCTTTCCGCTGGGCCATCTGGCCAGCAAGGCCGACACCCGCGCCCTTGCCGCCAAACACGGGCTGAGCGTCGCCGACAAACCCGACAGCCAGGACATCTGTTTTGTGCCGGACGGCGATTATGCCAAAGTGATCGAAAAGCTGCGCCCCGGATCGGCGGAACCGGGCGAGATCGTGCATGCCGATGGCCGGGTGTTGGGCACGCATAACGGCGTGATCCATTACACCATCGGTCAGCGCCGGGGTCTGGGCATCGGCGGGCTGAGCGAGCCGCTTTACGTGGTAAAGCTGGATGTCGAGGCAAAACGGGTGATTGTCGGGCCAAAAGAGATGCTGTCGACCCGGACCATTCCGGTGCGCGAAATCAACTGGCTTGGGGATGGAAACTTTGCCGACAGTGCGGAACGTGACATCATGGTGCGGGTCCGGTCGACACGCCCGCCACGCGAAGCCATCCTTCGGCCGATTTCCGACACCGAGGCCGAGGTGGAGCTGCTGACACCAGAGGAAGGTGTGTCGCCCGGACAGGCCTGTGTGTTTTACGCGACCGAAGGCACGCGGGTTCTGGGCGGCGGCTGGATCTGGCGCGGACATTAACGCTCTTTCAGCCCTTGCGGCCAGTCACCGCCTGGCCTGTCTTTCTGTGGCGAAGACACCTGTTAGGGTGGATGAGCGGCCTATTTATCCTGCGGGGCTGCCACCACATAAGTGTGGATTGAAAACAGCACGGCATCGGTTTCCGGCAGGCGCAGAATGCTCTGCCGTTCCGACCGCAGGAAGGGCGCGCAATCGACCGTTTCCGGCGCGCGACGGTCGCTCTCTGAACGCGGCT
Source organism: Marinovum sp. J2-8 (assembly GCF_055808435.1). Taxonomy (NCBI): domain Bacteria; kingdom Pseudomonadati; phylum Pseudomonadota; class Alphaproteobacteria; order Rhodobacterales; family Roseobacteraceae; genus Marinovum; species Marinovum sp. J2-8. The sequence goes on from NZ_JBVVRZ010000005.1 coordinate 212,353, forward strand.
GATACAAAGCCGGATCGTGATAGGGCAACAGGTTGAACCGCCACAACGGCCGCCCCGCCTTCACCCCGTCAAACAACCGTTGCACCCGCCGGGCCATGACATCGTCATAGGGCGCCACCGGCGTGTGAATGGCCCGCAAGGGCCGCATGAATTTCTCGGCCAGCATCCAACTGGCCGGGAAACACAGACAGGCCCCGGTCAGCACATGTTCCGCGCCGCGCTTTTCCATCAGGCAGATATCTTCCTGAATCAAATGACATAATGTCTCAAGCGGTCGGGCGCGATCAATGCCCACCACGCGGCCATCCGGGCAAGTGACCGCCGTCTCAGCAACCCGAAACATGGGCATTCCGGCCATTTGCGCCAAGACAAGCGCCAGCGCCTCTTGCGCCGCGGGCAGCGCAGAACGATCAAGCCGCAGGACCGCATCGCCCCGCTCCGCCAATATTGCGATCCGCGCCGCCATTTGGCCGGCATAGGCATCATCAACCTGCACCCAATCCGCCATGTCCAACGGCAAAACGCCCGGCAACGGGCGTTGAGACAGATCAAATGGAATATGAGACTGCAGGATCATGGGCCGGAACATGATCGTTCCGGCCCATGAATTGCAAAGGGTTTTATTCAATACCCATGCAGTTTGCGTAATAAGTCACAGTCGCAGGCCAGTCAGAGAAGATACCAGCAACACCGGCTTCTTCATGCAGGGCATTGACGATGGTGAAATAATCGCCATCGGTGTCCACCGCGTCCTTGACCGATTGGAAATACCAGCCACCGCCGGTTGTCAGCGGGCCAGAGCGTTCCAGCGACCAAGTGATGATCTTCAGACCGGCCTCTTGCGCGGCTTTGGTGTATTCCGACGCAACCATGTTGCCCTCGGCGTCCAGCGTCAGCAGCATCCACAGCGGCGGCGCAACATAGTTCACGCCCATGTCGGCCAGTTCCTGCATGGTTGGCTTGAACGTGGCGCGATCCATCGGATCAATCAGACCTTCGTCTTCGTCTTCGGCTTCGTAACGGTCATCCAGATAAACCGCCTGGGCGCCAAATTCCGGCTCGTTTTCGATCCAGTATTTCACAACCGACAGATTGAAGCTCTGAGCCCAGACGTCGGACGCAGGCACGCCTGCGGCTTTGTATTCGTCGATCATCTTCTGGGCGTAATCGTCCATGGTGAAGCCGTCGAAAGGCATCTCAACCGAAGGATCTTTCAGCTCGGGGGTGAATTTCGCACCCAGCGATTTGAAAAGCTCGATCGATTCGGCATGGGTCAGCAGCGTGCCATCCTCAACCGAATACAGATCGGTGCGCCAGTTGGCGGTGCCGTCCATGTAACCGGCGACATCGGTGGCCGAAGAATTGGCCGCATCCATCTTGCCGGTCAGAGTTTCAAACTCGGCCAATGTGATGTCGGATGTGCGGCATTCGGCCGTGGCTTTGGTATCGCCGGAGGCGGGCGAAAACGGCGTGGTGCATTTCGCGCCAAGCTCTGTCGCCAGAATGTTGGTGGTGGTGTGCAGATCGTTTTGCGCGTGACGGCAGACAAGTTCCTTGTCCGCGGTAAAGGCGACGTCACATTCCAGAATGCCCGCGCCCATACGTGCGGCGGCCATGTTGGATTCGACTGTGTGCTCGGGGAATTGCAGCGGAGCGCCACGGTGACCGACCGAAAACAGCGAAGGTTTTGCGGTCTGGCCCTGGCAGGACATCAATTTGTCCTTCAGCGCGCCCTCTTCCATCCGGTCGATCAGATAGAACGGACGTGGGCCATAAGATGTGCCCTCAGACATGGCGTGGCCGCCTGCAAAGGCGGGGCTGAGGCTGGCAGCGCCACACAGAAGTGCAGCCGAAATAGTAAGACGTTGCATAGGTCCCTCCGGGAATTTTTGACTTGGTGTCTGGGCGGACAGGAAGGTGCCAAGGCGAAAAACATGTGACGCAACGGTGAAAGTTTTCCAACATTCATAGCGCGTTGCACGGATACGCCCGATTTTCGCACCGATGCGCCCGCCACATGGGCCCGGAAACCCGAGGTCAGGTTGCAAATGAAACCGTCAGGGTTCCCCGCACATGCAGCGCCGTCAATTACGGGCAGAGATCAGGGCCATCGACAACAACGGCCCTGCGACGGTCTTGGCACCTTGCCCCCGGTCAACGTCCCTCTTGGAAGTCCAGCCGTTTTGCACGGCAATCTTTACACAGCGGTAAAAACCGAACAAGCATCGGAAAAAGCTTCTTGCGCAAATCGCGCCGCCTCCCGCGGGCTCACACCCCTGTGACGTGGCTGACATGATCATGGAACTGCGGTCCATGACGGCTTAGTCTGTATGAGGCCCCACAAAACGAAGCAGAAAGAACGCTCAGATGCCCACCGAACGATTTTCCTTTACCGGCCATTCCGGCGACACGCTGGCCGCGCGGCTGGACCTGCCGGATGGGCCGCATCTGGCGACGGCACTGTTTGCACATTGCTTTACCTGCTCAAAGGACATTCCCGCAGCGCGTCGCATTTCCAGCCGGTTGGCGGCGATGGGTATTGCGGTGCTGCGGTTTGATTTCACCGGATTGGGCCATTCCGAGGGTGAATTCTGTAACACCACGTTTTCCAGCAATGTCGGTGATCTTGAAGCCGCCTGTGCCGCCCTGACCGACCGGGGCATGGCACCGGGGCTGTTGATCGGCCATTCACTGGGCGGCGCGGCGGTTTTGCGTGCGGCTGGAAACATGAGCGGGATCAAGGCGGTGGCCACCCTTGGCGCGCCGTTTGATCCCAAACACGTGACCCATAACTTTGCCGGGGCGCTGGACGACATTGCCCAAAAGGGCAAGGCACATGTGATGCTGGGCGGGCGGTCGATCGAAATCGGGCGCGACTTTGTCGACGATGTTTCGGCGCAGAACCTCGAACCGGTGATCGCCAATCTGCACAAGGCGCTGTTGGTGTTACATGCGCCGCTGGACGATGTGGTGGGGATCGACAATGCCGCCAATATCTTTTTGGCGGCCAAACACCCCAAGAGCTTTGTCACGCTGGACAATGCCGACCATCTGATTTCACGGCCACGGGACGCCGAATATGCCGCCGAGGTGATCGCCGCCTGGGCCGGTCGGTATCTTGACCTTGCGCCGCCTGCCCCACCGCCCGGTGCCCCCGAAGGCATCGTGCGCGTCGCCGAGGCCGATCCGGCCGGGTTCCTGCAGGATATCAATGATGGCCCCTGGCATCACGTTCTTGCGGATGAGCCGAAGGCCTATGGTGGCAGCAACCGCGGCATGTCGCCGTATGGCTTTCTGGCGGCCGGGCTTGGGGCCTGTACCTCGATGACCATACGCATGTACGCCCGCCGCAAAGGCTGGCCTCTGGAACATGTCAGCGTCGATGTCAGCCATGACAAGATGCATGCCCAGGATGCCGGCACCGGTGTCGAGACCAAGATCGACTTTTTTCGCCGTGTAATCCGGCTTGAGGGCGGTCTGAGCCCGGAGCAACGCGACCGATTGATGGAAATCGCCGACAAATGCCCGGTGCATCAGACAATGGAGCGCACGTCAAAGGTGATCACCGAGCTGGCGGTTTAGCACAGCTGTTGGTTTCCGGCCCCACTGGCAAAATATTGTGGGGCAAAGTATGGGGGGCCAGCCCCGCTGGCAAAGTACGGGGGGCCGGCCCCCGGACCCCCCGGGATATTTTTGGTCAGATGAAAGATGGCCTACGAAACTGGCGACACCGGGCTGTGCAGTGGCCAGTTTTTTGGCCACAGCGTTTTTGCGCCGGATTATTGCCAGACGATTTTGCTGCCCCAGGAGCGGAACAATTGCCGCACTTTTGGGGTCATGAACCCTTTGCCGCTGGCATATTGCGGCAAGGTGAAGGACGAGCCTGCATTGACCTCGATCACCACCGGGCCGGTATCGGTAAGGGCAATGTCGGTGCTTTGATAGCGTAGCGGCGCATGCAGTTTTGCCACCCGTTCATTGATCGCCCGCAGGTCTTTCCAATGTGGCAGATGCTGGCCGATGATCTCTTGTCCGGTTTCCGGGTGCACATCCAGATGGCGCAGTTCCGGGCCGTCCGATTGCACCAGTGTCAGGATTTCGCCGGTGTCGGGGTCAATGTTGCACAGCATGTTGCCGTCGCGCCAGAAGTTGTCAGCCTGATTGCGCTGCGAGGGCAATTTCAGCACCGCCGCCGGCACATAGACGCCGTCGCCATCCAGCATGTTGACCACCCGGACGGTCGCGGTTGTATCGGTGTAGCCGCGCAGAAAGGCGCAATTCTGCACGAACTTTTGTAGAATGAATGCATGATCGCCGATGATCTGGTCATAGAAATGTTCATATGACATGTCACCGTGGTCGCGCAGTTGCAGGCCTTCGGCATCGGCGCTCAAAACGGTGAACACCCCAACCGACCCCAAGCCGCGCATGTTCTTGCCAAACAAGGGCATATCAACGCCGCCACACAGCGCCGCGCGCAGCGCGGCAGGCCCGTCCAGCGGTGACGATCCATGATATGCCCGCCCGCTGCGATCAATCACCCCAAGCGTTTCCGGCACCGGCAGCCCATCCGTTTCGAGCAATTTGGCCGACAGCCATTTGTCTTCGGTCACGCCAAACCAATGCAGGTCGTTGACCTCGTGGATGATCAGATTCTGCAAAAGCCAGGAGACAAATTCGCCGCGCTCCGTTTCATCATGGGCCGCGTGATCATAGAGCCGGAACTTGACGTATTCATCCAATTCGATCTTCTGTTTGCCCTTGCGGTATTTTGACGCCTCGATCCCGATGCCAAAGGCCCCACGCCCAGAGGCCCGCGCCGCATGCGCGATCAGCTCTGTCTTGTTGAATTGGTGTTTGGCCTTGTACTGCGACTGATCCTGCTCGACCAAGGCGCCGTGTTTCAATCCTGCATTCAAAGTAGCGTCGGACATACCCCGATCCCTTTTAACCACTGCCGTTGATTGATCTCAATTGCGCAACAATGGGGCGAAAATTTGGCCCGTCGTCGCAGTATCCGTGAAAATTCTAACGATCTGATCGAAATGCCACGGCCCTTGTTCCCCTCGCCCCTTGGGCGTAAGACCACGGCCAAACCGCCGAATTCCGCCTGAACAAAGGACCGCCTGCATGATCCCCCGTTATTCCCGCCCTGAAATGACCGCCATCTGGGACCCCGCCACCAAGTTCCGCATCTGGTACGAGATCGAGGCACATGCCTGTGACGCCATGGCGAAACTGGGCGTAATTCCGCAGGAAAACGCCGATGCGGTCTGGAAAGCCAAGGACGTGGAATTCGATGTCGCGCGGATTGACGAGATCGAAGCCGTGACCAAACATGACGTCATCGCCTTTTTGACCCATCTGGCGGAACATGTCGGCAGCGAAGAAGCCCGGTTTGTACATCAGGGCATGACCTCGTCCGATGTGCTGGACACAACCACCAACGTGCAATTGGTGCGTGCCGCCGATCTTTTGATGGTTGGCGTTGACCGGCTTCTGGCCGCCTTGAAGACCCGCGCGATGGAGCACAAGAACACCGTGCGCGTTGGCCGGTCGCATGGCATTCACGCAGAACCCACCACCATGGGTCTGACCTTTGCCCGGTTTTACGCCGAAATGGACCGCAACAAGGCCCGGCTTTTGAATGCGCGTGACGAAATCGCCACCGGTGCGATTTCCGGCGCGGTCGGCACATTTGCCAATGTCGATCCGGCGGTCGAGCAACATGTCTGCGAACAGCTTGGCCTGCGCCCCGAACCGATCAGCACCCAGGTGATCCCGCGCGACCGCCATGCCATGTTCTTTGCCACCTTGGGCGTGATCGCCAGCAGCATCGAAAACATTGCGGTCGAAGTCCGTCACATGCAGCGCACCGAGGTGTTGGAAGGTGCGGAATTCTTCTCGATGGGGCAAAAAGGCTCGTCCGCGATGCCGCACAAGAAGAACCCGGTTCTGACCGAAAACCTGACCGGTCTAGCGCGTCTGGTGCGGATGGCCGTGGTGCCGGCGATGGAAAACGTCGCGCTTTGGCACGAGCGCGATATCTCGCATTCTTCGGTCGAACGCGCCATTGGCCCGGACGCCACCGTCACGCTTGATTTTGCCCTGCACCGCATGGCCGGCGTGATCGAGAAAATGCTGATTTTCCCCGAAAACATGTTGGCCAACATGAACAAATTCCCCGGATTGGTGATGTCGCAACGGGTGCTCTTGGCGCTGACCCAGGCCGGTGTGTCGCGCGAAGACGCCTATTCGATGGTGCAGCGCAATGCGTTGAAGGTCTGGGAAGACCAGGTTGATTTCCAGGAACAGCTTTTGGCCGATGATGCAGTGGTTGCCGCGCTGGGCGTGGATGGCATCAAAGAGAAGTTCGACATGGGGTATCACACCAAACATGTCGACACGATCTTTGCGCGTGTATTTGGCACGGAATAACCTTAGCGCCCATCGCGTAAAACGGTTCGAAAGGCCCGGCAATCTTGCCGGGCCTTTTTTGTGGCGCGCGCCTGATTTTGCGCGGATCCCGTGTCGTGGTATCCTTGCGGCATTGGCAGATGCGATCTGCCGCCGCAAAAGGGAGACGTCCAATGATCCGAACCGCGCTCTATGCGATCGCATTGCTGTTGGTGCCCACGGTCAGCCTGGCCACCGGATGTGAAGACCAGCATCAGGCGATGTCCTGTGCCGAAGGCAGCACATGGGATGCCGCCACCCGGTCCTGTGTCGAACAGGTGACCAGCTAGGCCCGGACACCCCGTTTCATCGGGCCAGTACATCGGGCCAGATTTCAGAGTTTGTTCACCAATTCAACGTACTGCTGACATGCAGAACACCGGAGTATCAGGGATGAACCAACTCGCGACATTGCCCGGCCTGCCGTCGATGATGCCATCGGCAGGCGGGCAACCCAACGGCAGCGGACAGGCACACAACGGCGCGGGCGGCAAGGTGCTGACATCGCGGGCGGCCGCGCTGACGCGCAAACAAAAGGCCGCGATCATCGTGCGGCTGCTGGTCAACGAGGGGGCCGAGGTCCAGTTGGCCGAATTGCCAGACAGTCTTCAGGCCGATTTGACCCAGCAAATGGGCAAGATGCGCTATGTCGACCGTGCGACACTGGCCGATGTGGTCAGCGAATTTGCGGATGAGCTGGAATCCATTGGTCTGCATTTTTCCGGCGGCATTGCCGGGGCGCTTTCGGCGCTGGACGGAAAAATCTCGCCCCAGACCGCCGCCCGCCTCCGCAAGGAGGCCGGGGTGCGCCAGACCGGCGATCCCTGGGGGGTGATCCGCCCGCTGCCTGTGGAACGTTTGCTGGATTTCATCACGTCGGAAAGCACAGAGGTCGCGGCGGTGCTGCTCTCAAAGCTCGACACCGCCAAAGCCGCGGAAATCCTGTCGAAACTGCCCGGTCCGCTGGCGCGGCGCATCACCTATGCGGTCTCACTGACCGCCAATGTCACACCAGAAGCGGTGGACAGGATCGGGTTGTCGCTGGCCACGCAGCTGGACCGCGACCCTGTGCGCGCCTTCAAATCGGAACCGGTGGCGCGGGTTGGCGCGATCCTGAACAACTCCCCCGCTGCCACGCGGGATGAATTGCTGTCCGCGCTTGAAAAAGAGGACGAGGTCTTTGCCGACAAGGTGCGCAAGGCCATCTTTACCTTTGAAAACATCAGCGATCGGATCGACGCGGGCGATGTGCCAACCATCATGCGCGAGGTCGATGCCGACATCGCCGCCCGTGCCCTGGCCGGCGCACAGAAAAACGGTCTCGACGAAGTCGTGGAATTTCTTTTGGGCAACATGTCCCGACGTATGGCCGACAATCTGCGCGATGAAATGGCCGATGTCGGCACGCAAAAGACCAAGGACATCGACGCCGCCATGAGCGAGGTTGTGGCAGCGATCCGTCGTCTGGCGGATGCCGGCGACATTGCCTTTGTTGTCGACGACGAAGAGGAGGGCTGATCAGGGTGATCGCCCCCCCGGGCACCTGCACCACTGCGACGTTGCCGCAGGGGAAACACAAAGGCCCGGGCGATGGATGGACAGTGCCGGAAAACCCGCATAAGGCAGGGGTATGCGATTTCCCCTATTGTCTGTATCCGGCGGCACCTCCCCCCTGACCGATACCACGCGCGGCATCTTCTTGATGATCGGCGCGGTTTTGTTCTTTTCGATCACGGATGTTCTGGCCAAAGAGATGGGCAGCCGGGTCGGTGTGGCCACCACACTGTGGGCGCGATACGCGGGACAGACCATTGTGGTTCTGATCCTGGTGTTGCCGCGTTTGCGCAGCACCTTGCAGACCCGATATCCGAAATTGCAGTTGATGCGCTCTATCAGCCTGTTTGCTGCGACCTTCTGTTTCTTTACCGGGCTGACAAAGATCGGGCTGGCGGAAAATACCGCGATCATGGATGTAAATCCGGTTCTGATCACGCTTGGCGGCGCGCTTTTCCTGGGAGAGGCCATCGGGCTTCGCCGCGCGCTTGGCATTGCGGCGGCGCTTTGTGGTGCGTTGATCATCATCCGGCCCGGCACCGATGTGTTCAGCCCCGACGCGATCTATCCTCTGGGCGCAGCCGTCTGTTTTTCCACCTACACCCTGATCACCCGGTTTGTCGGCCGGGATGAGGATGCCTGGACCTCGCTGTTTTACACCGCCGCCTTTGGCGCAATTGTAATGACGGCGTTGATGCCCTTTGTCGGGCAAATTCCCCGCGACATCGGGTCGATTTCCATCATGGCGGCCATGGGCGGTGTCTCGGCCATGGGGCAGCTGATGTTGATCCGCGCCTTGCAAAACAGCCCGGCGGGCGTGCTGGCGCCCTTCACCTATTGCGGGTTGTTGTTCGCAGTGATCTGGGGGGCGCTGATTTTTGGAGAAATTCCCGATCTGGCCACGATGATCGGCGGCGCGATCATTGTCTTGTCAGGGATTTATGTCTGGTATCGCGAAACTTGGGTCAAGAAAATCGACACCGGCGTACCTGCTTCTGGCCTACCTGCTTCCGACCTGTCTGATTCCGGCAGGCCTGACTGGAAGGAAGCTTCGCCGCCGCCAGGATCGGGCCAAAATCCGCCTTTTGCACCAGCACCGCCGCCGCGCCCTCGGCCTCTACCGCGATCTGAAAATCGCTTTCGCCGTCCCATTTCCCCAGCTCACGCCAGTTCTGAACGATATTGGCATAGCTGATGGTGCGCCCGGCGTTTTCGCCGCGGGTGATTGTCGTTGTGGCATTGGGGGAAAATTCCACCAGAACGATCCGCATCCCACCGTCCAGATCCCCGTCCAGATCGGCCAACGCACGGGCGGTGACCTGGGTGCCGCTGGCGGTGTCGGAAATATCCAGCCGGATTTGCGATGGTGCGGCCTGATGCAATTTGATCAACTCGTTCACATCCATCGGATGATTGCCGACCACGTGATCGGTGCCATTGATGATCATCTGCGGGGTATAGATCATGCGCCGTCCAGCCACGCTGGCGTACCCCTTTTGCCGGTTGGTATGACCGGCCAGGGCAAATTCATCTTTCCAGCCGATGTAATCCCAATAATCCACATGCAGCGCCAGGGCGATGACATCGCTGCGCGCCGCCAGTTTGTGCAACAAGGCATCCGCAGGCGGACAAGAGGAACACCCCTGCGAGGTGAACAATTCAACCACCACAGGCGCAGCCACCGCAGGGGTGCGGGCGCCGGTTTCATCGGCCCAGGCCCCTGCCATCGGCATCACCCCGGCCAGCCCGGCAAAGGCCAGCGCGCCAAGTACATTGCGCAAAGTCATCTGATATCCCCGTCATGTCGCGGGTCTCTTCCTAGCTGTGCGGCATTGAAATAACCAATCAAGGTTTTGCGATTTTCCGAGAACTGCCCCAGAAGTGGCCAAAGTCGCCACAGTATCGCGCTTTTTTTGCATACAATCGCATACAAATGGCCGCGCCCCCTTGATTGCGCCCCCAAACCGGGGCTATTGCAGGTGCAGCGAAACCCCTTGGCATCATCAGAAGGGAGCCATTCCATGCCCATCACAGTTGGTCAGGATACCTCAAAGGTCCGCAAGTCCATTACGGCTGGCGGTAAGTCAATTTCCTATTATTCCATCCCCGCAGCCCAGGCCGCCGGGCTTGGCGATTTCTCGCGCTTGCCTGCCGCTTTGAAAGTGGTGCTGGAAAACATGCTCCGGTTTGAGGATGGCAAGACCGTTTCGGTTGACGACATCAAGGCCTTTGCCGAATGGGGTGCCAAGGGTGGCAAGAACCCCCGCGAAATCGCCTATCGTCCGGCCCGCGTGCTGATGCAGGATTTCACCGGCGTTCCGGCGGTTGTTGACCTTGCTGCAATGCGTGACGGTATCGTCGCACTGGGCGGCGATCCTGAAAAGATCAACCCGCTGAACCCTGTCGACCTCGTGATCGACCACTCGGTGATGATCGACGAATTCGGCAACCCGCGCGCGTTCCAGATGAACGTCGACCGCGAGTATGAGCGCAACATGGAGCGCTACACATTCCTGAAATGGGGCCAGTCCGCGTTCAACAATTTCCGCGTTGTTCCGCCCGGCACCGGCATCTGCCACCAGGTGAACCTCGAATATCTTTCGCAAACCGTCTGGACCGACGTCGACCAGAACGGCGAAGAAGTGGCCTATCCTGACACGCTTGTCGGCACCGACAGCCACACCACCATGGTCAACGGCGCTGCTGTTCTGGGCTGGGGTGTTGGCGGGATCGAGGCCGAGGCCGCGATGCTGGGCCAGCCGATTTCCATGCTGATCCCCGAAGTCATCGGCTTCAAGCTGACCGGCGCAATGATGGAAGGCACCACCGGTACCGACCTCGTGCTGAAGGTCGTCGAAATGCTGCGCGCCAAGGGCGTGGTCGGCAAATTCGTCGAATTCTATGGCCCGGGCCTTGATAGCCTGCCGCTGGCCGACCGTGCCACCATCGCCAACATGGCACCGGAATATGGCGCGACATGTGGCTTCTTCCCGATCGACGGCGAGACCCTGCGTTACCTGCGCAACACGGGCCGCGACGAAGACCGGATTGCGCTGGTCGAAGCCTATGCCAAGGAAAACGGCTTCTGGCGCGACGAAAACTATGATCCGATCTATACCGACACGCTTGAACTGGACATGGGCACCATCGTTCCGGCGATTTCCGGCCCGAAACGTCCGCAGGACTATGTCGCGCTGACCGAATCGGCCTCGTCGTTCTATAAGGTTGTGGCCGAATATCGTGGCATTGACGCCACCGCAGATGCGGCCGACATGGCCTCCGAAGGCCCGGCCCCGGTCCTGGCCAAAGATCCGCGCAAGTCGATCAAGGTCGAAGGCGAAGAGTACGAATTGCATGACGGCTCGGTTGTGATCGCTTCGATCACCTCCTGCACCAACACGTCGAACCCCTATGTGATGATCGGCGCCGGTCTGGTGGCACGCAAGGCACGCGCCCTGGGTCTGACCCGCAAGCCTTGGGTCAAAACCTCGCTCGCGCCCGGCTCGCAGGTTGTTTCGGCCTATCTGGAGGCCGCGAACCTTCAGGAAGACCTTGATGCCATCGGCTTCAACCTTGTTGGTTATGGCTGCACCACCTGTATCGGCAACTCTGGCCCGATCCAGAAAGAGCTGAGCGAAGCGATTGCCCAGGGTGATCTGGTCGCAACCTCGGTGCTGTCGGGCAACCGGAACTTCGAAGGTCGTATTTCGCCTGACGTGCGCGCCAACTATCTCGCGTCGCCGCCGCTGGTTGTGGCCTATGCGCTGGCCGGTGACATGAACATCGACCTGACAACCGAACCGCTTGGTCAGGACAAGGACGGCAATGACGTCTATCTGAAAGACATCTGGCCCACGACAAAAGAAGTCGCGGATCTGGTCCAACAGACCGTGACGCGCGAAGCGTTCCAGTCGAAATACGCCGATGTCTTCAAAGGCGACGAAAAATGGCAGGGCGTCGAAACCACCGACGAGAAAACCTACGACTGGCCGCCGACCTCGACCTATGTCCAGAACCCGCCTTACTTCCAGGGCATCACCATGGACACCAAAGAGATCGAGAACATCGAAGGCGCGAAAGTGCTGGCACTCTTGGGTGACATGATCACAACCGACCACATCTCGCCCGCTGGTGCGTTCAAAGATACAACACCGGCAGGTCAGTATCTGATCGAACGTCAGGTTCCGCAGCGCGAATTCAACTCTTATGGGTCGCGTCGTGGCAACCACGAGATCATGATGCGCGGCACATTCGCCAACATCCGCATCAAGAACGAGATGCTGGATGGCGTCGAAGGTGGTTACACCAAAGGCCCAGATGGCGCGCAGACCTCGATCTTTGAGGCTGCAATGGCGCATCAGGCCGCGGGCACACCGCTGGTCATCTTTGGTGGTGAGCAATACGGTGCCGGATCTTCGCGTGACTGGGCGGCCAAAGGTACAGCACTTCTGGGTGTCAAAGCCGTGATTGCGGAATTGTTCGAACGTATCCACCGCTCCAACCTGGTTGGCATGGGCGTGATCCCGTTTGAATTCACCGGCGGCGTAACCCGCAAATCGCTTGGCCTGACTGGCGAAGAGACGGTGTCGATCAAAGGTCTGGACAGCGTCACACCACTGCAGGAAGTGCCCTGCGAGATCACAATGGCCGATGGATCGGTTCAGGAAATCACCCTGAAATGCCGGATCGATACCGCGGTCGAGATCGAATACATCGAAAACGGTGGTGTGCTGCATTACGTGCTGCGCAACCTCGCCAAGTCGTAAGACCTGGCAAATCAAAGGGGCAGCGCAGTGAATGCGCCGCCCGCATCTTAGAAACGGCCCGGGGCAAAACCTCGGGCCGTTTTGCATTTGGCGCCTGCGGGATTTGCGTATTTTAAAAGAGAAGAAGCAGGGGCGTTTCAGCCGAAACCTTGCGCCCTTCCGCCTATCGCGTGTTTGTGAGGCGACGCGCGCCCCTTTCCCCGTTTAATCACGACTGATCCCACACCAGATGGGAGTGAGGCAGACAGGAAAGAAAAACATGAAAACAGCTTTGGTTTTGGTACAGGCCGCGATTTTGGTTTTGTTCGCTGTGGTGGGGGCACATGGCTTTGACAGCCAACGCGCCTCCTGTCCGGTCAATCAGCCGGGGGCCTATTGTGACCGCTGAGACCTGACCCGAGTTTCCACCGCGTCCAATTGCGCGCGTACCCGGCGGGCCCGGCGCAGGCTGGTCCAGATGACCAGCCCCAGCAAGGTCAGGCTGACGGCATAGGCTGACAGGACAGGTACGGCGTATTTTCCCAGATCAATCATGATTGCATCCGCTCCCGCGCCAAGAGCGCCCGCATCCGACGGGCGCGAATTTCGGTCTGGGTGCGGATCAGCACCAGCACGATGAACAACAAGACAAACCCCGCCATCGACGGCAGCGCTGGCAGGAAGAACACGTCAGCGACGTTTTCTTCGGCATCCAGCGACAATGAGGCGGGTTGGTGCAGGCCCTGGTTCCAGAAATTCACCGCATAGCGCGACAAGACCGCAAAGACCGACCCGACAAGGCAGAGCACCGCCGTCAGGTCAGCGGCTGTGTCGTCGTCCTCGATCGCACTCCACAGCGCGATATAGCCGAGATAGAACAGAAACAGGATCAGGAACGAGGTCAGCCGCGGATCCCAGGCCCAATATGTGCCCCACATCGGCTGGCCCCAAATCGCCCCGGTCAACAGCGCGATGATGGTCATCACCATGCCCACCGGCGCCGCCGCACGCGCCGCCAGCGCCGATACGTGATGCCGCCGGATGATCCAGATCAGCGACGCCACCAACATCATGAACCAGCCATTGATCGCCATCAGCGCCGAGGGCACATGCAGATAGAAGATCTTGACCGTCGAGCCCTGACGATAATCATCGGGGGTGAAAAAGAACCCCCAGACCAGCCCGACCACAAGACAGACCAAGGCCAGCGCCCACAGCGCAGGGATCACCCGGTTTGTGGTGTCGATGAACTTTTTCGGGTTCGCATATTCCCAGATCGAGGCCATGACAGATACCTATTCGTGACTGTGGTGCGGTGCCAGCATCAATTTCATTTATCGCAGGTTCACCCGCAGGACCGCAGCCGAGGCAAAGGGCAAAAGCGCGATCACCGCAAGTGAAATTCCCGCGAGCATCAGCAGCGGCGTTTGGGTCTCCATGCCCTGGGCGCCGCGGCGCGCCACCTCGGCACCGAAAATCAGGGTCGGCACGTAGAGCGGCAGCACCAGCAGCGACATCAACAATCCGCCGCGTTTCAACCCGACGGTCAGCGCCGCGCCAAAGGTGCCAATCACCGACAGCGCCGGGGTGCCAAGCGCCAGCGAAAGCGTCAGCCAGACAAACCCCGCCTGCGGCAGGTTCAACAAAAGGCCCAGCACCGGTGCCGCCAAGACAAGTGGCAAGCCGGTGGTCAACCAATGGGCCAGCGCCTTGATGCTGACGATCCCCTCCATCGGCAGGGGCGCGGTGGCCAGAAGATCAAGCGAACCATCCTCCCAGTCGAGCGCAAGAATACGGTCGAGCGACAATAGGCAGGCCAAAAGCGCGCCCAGCCAAAGGATGCCGGGGGCAATGCGTGACAGAAGTTCGGATTGTGGGCCAACGCCAAACGGCACCAGGGTCACGACGATCAGAAAAAACGCCAGCCCAAGGCCAAAGCCGCCGCCCGCGCGGATCGCCAGCGCCAGATCACGGGACAGCAATGCGATCACAGAAACACCTCGTCAAAATCGTCGCTGTCCGGCGGCACGGCGCGAAACTGCGCCACATCCAATGCATCCCCATCAAGACCAAGGTCGATATGGGTGGCAATCAACGCCGATCCCCCCTGCCCCAGATGCAAGCGCACCGCATCGGCAAACATCGCGACTGCATCGCGGTCAAGCGACACTGTCGGCTCGTCCAGCACCCAAATCGGCCGCCCGGTCACCATCAGCCGCGCAAGGCCAAGCCGGCGTTTCTGTCCGGCGGACAATTGCCCGGCCGCCCGGTCGCGCAAAGGCCCCAGTTGATAGGCCGCAAGCGCCGGGGCGATATCATCCGTGCCAAACACCCGCGCCCAGAACGTCAGATTTTCCGCCACACTCAGCGTGGTTTTCAGCCCGTCCGCATGGGCGGCATAGGCCACATTGTCGCCCGCGCCGGTCAATGTCCCGGCCAGCGGCGGTTGTAATCCCGCCACCACACGCAGAAGGCTGGTCTTGCCGATGCCATTTGGCCCGCGCAGGATCAATGCCCGCCCGGGGGCCAGGCTAAACGACACCTCCGCCAGAATCGGAATGCCGCCCCGGGCCACAGAGAGGTTTTGCGCATCGAGCATCATGTCAGGAGATTTGCCGAATTTGTCAGCGTCAGCAAGACCCTGGCCCGCGCACAGTCGCGCCCCGTGTCACTCTGTCGCCGCTACGGCCAGCGCCGCCATGGCGATCCGACGGCCTTCGGACAGCAACACGTTATAGGTGCGACATGCGGCGGGTGAGGCCATGACCTCTACCCCCAGACCCGCCTCTTCCAGCGCCTTGCGCAGGTCCGCGGGAATATGGGCAATCTCGGCCCCGGTGCCGATGAACACCACATCTGCCGTGTCCGCCAGCGCCAGAAGCGCCGCGCCATCGTCCAGCCCGGCCCAGCCGCGTGTGCCAGAGGCGTCGGTGATGACATGGCCGTGGTGAACCTTGCCGCCGATCCGGAAAAACCCCGGACCATAGCCGTCAATCGGTTCGGCATCGCTGTATGTGACTTTGTTCAAACGCATGCCGCTGACATAGCGCGATTAGCCTGCCAGGGGAATGCCCAAGTGACGCAATTCGCGGGTTACAGCCGTGCGAATTGCGCTTCTTGTTTGCGGGTCCAGCTGATGCGCAGGGCATAGCCCTCTTCGGTCTGATCCTCGGCGGTCACCAGCCCGCGTTCGAACAGCCAGGCACGTTTGCGCCCCTGATCATACCCTAGAACCAAATCCACATCATGCTTTTCAGCGTCCAATGCGCGGGTCACTGCGGCCAGGAAAACATCCATCCCCTCGCCGGTGACGGCCGACATCGGCACAATCGCATCGTTGCGGGCGGCGCGGGTCAAAAGCGCCTCGCGCTCGTCATCCGGCAGGCGGTCGATCTTGTTCCAGATCTCCAACTGCGGCGTGCTCTCTGGCACGCCCAACCCGCCAAGAATGGCGCGCACATCCGCCGCCTGTTCCTCGGTGCCATCATGGGCGATGTCGCGCACATGACAGATCACATCGGCGGCCAGCACCTCTTCCAATGTGGCGCGGAAGGCGGCGACAAGCTCTGTCGGGAGGTCAGAAATGAAGCCGACCGTATCCGACAGGATGACCTCAAGGCCATTTTCCAGCTCGACCGCGCGCATCGTCGGGTCCAGCGTGGCAAAAAGCATGTCTTTGGCCATCACGTCCGCACCGGTCAAGCGGTTGAAAAGCGTGGATTTCCCGGCGTTGGTATAGCCGACCAGCGCGACAATCGGGAACGGCACCTTGGCGCGGGCCTTGCGGTGCAGATCGCGGGTTTTCACCACTTTGTCGAGCTGCCGGCGCAGGCGGACCAATTGGTCGTCAATCGCGCGGCGGTCGGCCTCGATCTGGGTTTCGCCCGGACCGCCGACAAAGCCCAATCCGCCACGCTGGCGTTCCAGGTGGGTCCAGGCGCGTACCAGACGGGTGCGTTGATAGGACAATGCGGCCATCTCGACCTGCAACACACCCTCGCGGGTTGCGGCGCGGTCAGAGAAGATTTCCAGAATCAACCCGGTCCGGTCCAGAAGCTTGACGCCCCATTCCTTTTCCAGATTGCGTTGCTGCACCGGGGTGACATGACCATCGACCAGCACCAATTCGACATCTGCGCCTTCGATTCGGCCTTTCAGCTCTTCGATCTTGCCCTTGCCAAACAGCTTGCCCGGCTGCGCCTTCGGCAGGCGCACCACTTCGGCGCCCGCAACCTCAAGATCGGGCAGCGCCGCCGCAAGGGCAATCGCCTCTTCCAGCGCCGGGCCGGGGGCCCGTCGGTCATAGTCGGATTTGATGTCAGGATGCAGGACCCAAGCCCGGGTCACATGGGTTTCGTGCTCTTTCAAGCGCCCTCGTCACCATCATAAAGGTTGATCGGCTGTGCCGGCATGATGGTCGAAATCGCGTGTTTATACACCAGCTGCGACTGGCCGTCGCGGCGCAGCAGCACACAGAAATTGTCGAACCAGGTGATCACACCCTGTAGTTTCACACCGTTGATCAGGAACACCGTCACCGGAACCTTGGTCTTGCGCACATGATTGAGGAACGCGTCCTGCAGGTTCTGTCTATCCGAAGCCATCGCAAATTGCCTTTGTTCTTGTTGTCGTTGCCGCGGATCGGCCCCGGTCATTGCGGACGGAGTATGTCGCGCCCGTCAAGGGTTTTCCAGCCCTAATGGCCTCTTACCTATGCTGCATCGCAGCATAAGTCAATTTCGCCACAGGTTTGGCGACAAAAGCGCGATAATTGCCAGTGTTTCCAACCGCCCCAGCACCATGGCCGCGCCATAAACCAGCTTGGCGCCCTGGTTCATCTCGACCAGGACAATCGGCGAATCCAATGCGGTGACCACCAATGGCCCGGTTGTCGACAGCGCCGAGGTCGCCAACACGATCGCCGCTTCGAACCGCACGCCAAACGCGCCAAGCAATACCGTTGTTGCCGCAAGCGAGATGGCGAACAGCATGAAAAAGATCCAGGCGACAAAGGCCCCCTGGCGGCGAATGCGCCGGCTGATGGCGCGGGCATTGCCAACAGAAGACGGATGCACCAGGCGCTCGATCTCGCGCTGGCCATTCAGGTAAAGTGCGAAGACCCGCAAAAGTTTGACCCCGCCCGCGGTGGTGGCCACGCCGCCGCCAATCATTGCCAGGCCCAGAAGGATCATGCCCGGACTGTCGAGTCCCGACCAGCTTCGGGCATCCACCCAATCTGCGCTTTGGAAACCGGTGGTGGATAGGAACGACAGCACGGTGAACATGCTGCCCCAGGCCGCATGCAACAGCGCCAGGAAATCGTTGACCTCGTCCACCTCATAGGCGCCGGACCAGTGACGCAGGATCAGAAATCCGGGCACCACCACCACAAGAATCAGGCCCAGACGGAATTCCGGGTCATGGCGCAGGTCCGCGGCCGCACCGGTGACCGTGTCATTAGAGAAGGTCAGCCGGGACAGGGCGAACAGCATGAACAGGAATATCAGCGCCTCGCCCACCAATCCGGCGGCGCCATTCTGTACCCCGCCCACCGGTGAAATGCCCGATGTCGCCATGGTGGATGCCGCATGTGAAAACGCCACCAACGGCACTTCGCCCGCGATCAGCAAACAGACCCAAAGCGCCAGCGTCAGCCCACCATAAACCGGCATCAGCCGCCAGGACGTGCGCATCAAACGCGTCACCGAATCGGCGCTGGCCATCGAGGCCACCCGCGCCTCTCCGCCGCCGGGTTCGGCGCTTGCCGTCACTTCGAACCCACCCAGGTTCAGCGGCGCAAGGATCGCCGCCGCCGCAATCCACATCAGCAATCCGCCCATCCAACCGACAAGGGCCCGCCACAGATGCAGCGAGTCGCTCAACCGATCCGGCGGAAACAAAGAGGCCCCGGTGGTGGTGAAACTGGACACCATCTCCAGATAGGCGTTGAGAAAGGATGTGGTGCGCAGCGCTTCGTGGAATGGCACCGCCATGATCAACGGCAAAACCGTAAACGCCCCCAAAAGCCCCAGAAGCTGGTGCAATCCCGATGGGCGTTTGGCTTGATTGGCCAGCGCAATGCCGATCAGGCTGACGAATATCAACGTCAGCAACGCCGCATAGAAAAAGGTCCGCGCCTCGTGAAACCGTTCCACCGTCAGCGCCTGTGCGGCGGGTATCAACATGGCAAGCCCGACAAGGCCAACCAGCTGAAGGAAAAACGGCAGTTCTCTTAACGCCCGTCCCATCTAGAAAAAATCTATGGAAACCTGGAGCAGACGCTCCACTTCGGGCACATCCTTGGTCATGGCAAACAGCGCAATCACATTGCCCTCTTCGATGCGCAGCGCCCCTGTCGGGCGCTTGACCTTGCCATCCTGCAGGATCGCGCCAACCAAAACCCCTTCGGGGAAATCAATGTCGCGAATGCGCTGCCCGGCGATTGGCGAGGTCGACAGAACTTCGGCTTCGATCACCTCGGCCTCGGCATCGCCGACGGAATAAACCCCACGCACCCGGCCATGGCGAATGTGACGCAGGATCGAACTGACCGTTGTGGCGCGCGGGTTGATATAGGCATCAATCCCCAGCGGCCCCATCAGGGGCACCAGCGTCGGATCGTTGATCAGCGCAATCGCAAAGGGACAGCCCTCGGCCTTGGCCCGGACCGCCGCGAGCATGTTGACCTTGTCATCATCAGTCACGGTCAGCACCGCATCCGCGCGGTTGATATTGGCCTCATGCAGCAATTGCGCATCCAACCCGTCGCCGTTCAGCACAATGGTGCGTTCCAGAAGATCCGCCGCGCGTTCGGCACATTTGCGGTTCTTCTCGATCACCTTGGCGCGAATGCGTTCGGTGCGGGTTTCCAGCGCATGTGCGACCGCCAGCCCGACATTGCCGCCCCCGACCAGCACAACACGTTCCTGTTTGGTCTGGGTCTTGCCGAAAATCTCCATCGTGCGCGGCACGTCTTCGACATGGGCCATGATGTAACAATCATCCCCGGCAAACAGTTGGTCATCGGCGGTTGGCGCAAACAATGTGCCCTTGCGCCGGATGGCCACCACCACAGAGCGCAGGGTCGAAAACAGATCGGTCAGCTGACGCAAAGGCGTGTTCAGCACCGGGCATTCGGCATGCAGCCGCAGCCCCAGAAACTGTGCCTGACCGTCAAGAAAGCTTTCCGTGTCAAATGCCGCCGGGGCCGCCAGCCGTTGCAGCGCCGCATCGGCCACTTCTTTCTCGGGCGAGATCACGACGTCGATCGGCATGTGATCCCGCCGGTAGAGATCGGAATAAATCGCATCGAGGTAGCTTTGCGCCCGCAGGCGCGCCACCTTGCGCGGGATGGAAAACACCGAATGCGCCACCTGACAGGTGACCATATTCACCTCGTCCGAATGGGTGGCGGCGATGATCATATCGGCATCCCGCGCGCCCGCCCGATCCAGAACATCAGGATAGCTGGCGAACCCCGCCACCCCCTGCACGTCCAGTGTATCGGTGGCACGGCGCACCAGATCGGGGTTGCTGTCGACAACGGTCACATCGTTGCGTTCCCCGGAAAGATGGCGCGCAATTTGCCAGCCAACCTGGCCGGCACCGCAAATGATGACTTTCATGGCTCAGGCTCCCCTGCCCCAAACGCCCCGAACGGGTCTGCAAGGATCATCCTTGTCAGACCACGCCGGAAGGGTCAATGCAGCCACGCCGCCACAGATGGGTCAGGGCCTCACCCTTGGGCCTGTCGATGTCACTTTGGGCAGATCACGACCCGAAACCGGCCATCGCGCGGAAATCTATTTCACCAAGGGCCGCCAGCATGGTGTCGACGTCCGCCCCCGAAATCCGCACAAGGATGCGATTGGCGACCAAGCCCATGATTTCATTGTCCTGCACCGCAAATTTCTGTCGGTTCACCCGCTCCATCCGCAGCCCCATCACCCCGGCGTTGTTGATGATCCCGGCCAGGCTGGCTACCATGGCGTTATCCGCCATCATATTGATGGTATAGCGGGTTGTGCCGTCGGAATAGGTCGCCTCGGCCGCGACGCCGCCGCCCATCATCGCCATGCCGGCGGCGGCCTCTGGATTGTCTTCCCGGGTCCAGCCATCCGGCGCCGGCGGCAAATAGGCCCCCAGCGCATTGGTTTTCAGATCCAGAAGTTTCTGTTTGGCGATTTCCAGTTCATCCAGCGCATATTGCACATCGCCCTCTTCATAAGCGTCCATTGCGCTTTGCAGCACATCGGTAATGTCATCCGCCAAACTTGGCGTTGCGGCCAACAGGGTCAGGGCCGAAAGGGTCAAAAATGTTTTGCGCATGGGTCCAAATCTCATGTGATGAAGTCTGACCCGAACCTGCCAATCCGGGCTGCGCAAAACAAGCCCGCCACAGGTCGGGTATTCCCGCCTTTTGACGGGAAATACCCAATAAAATCGCCTATTGCGCCGCCGCGGCCCGTGCCCGCCACTGGGCATTCCAGGCGCGTACAGAGGCCAGCGATTCCCATTCATACCGGTCGTCCTGCGCCAAGGTGCCAAACCACAGCCGCCCCTGACCAATCCGCCAGGGATCAAGGATCAGACCCTGTTCCATCGGCCGCCCCCGGGCCGTCACGATGACCGTGGCATGTTCCAATCGCACATTGCGCGCATTGGCCATGGCGCGGTGAATCTGAAGGCTGCGCAGCCCTTCGGCCTGCAATGCTGCTTGCATCGCATTGGCCCAATCCTGGCACACACCTTTGTCGCGAAACCCGTTCACAACCTTGAAATTATGCACCAGCGGCGGATCAACCACCTGCCATTGCTGCGCCCAGACCAGCGGTTCCTGTACCGAAATCCGTGCCACATGCGCCGCTTCGCGTGGGTCAACCCCCGGCCCCAATGCCAAAAGCGCCGTGCGCACGGCCTCGATCTGTTCCGCCTGCGCGGACGTGGCCGATGTGGCCGATGCGGCTGCAACCGAAGTGGGTCGGGGGCTGTCGACAAGCGCCATGGTCGGCGCTGCGGCCTCAGGCTTCGGGGCCTCACATCCGGCCACCAAAGCGGCGCAGATCATCACCCCGCAGAGCCGAACCACTCTGCGCTGCGCCGCGCAATCCTGTGCCATATCTTCAGCCCGCCTGTGCCGTCACGTCTTCGTCGACCCGCGCCACCCGAGCACCCGATTTGGCCGAGGTCACAACCCCAAGCGATTTCAGCTTGCGGTGCAGGGCCGAACGTTCCATGCCGACAAAGGCCGCCGTGCGGCTGATATTGCCGCCGAAACGATTGATCTGCGTCAAGAGATATTCGCGTTCAAAGGCTTCGCGCGCCTCGCGCAGCGGCAAGGTCGCCAAAGTGCCCGCCAGAACCACCCGGCCCTCTTCATTGCTGCTTGGTGCATCCTGCGGCAGTTCCTGCGCCTCGATCTCGCCGGTGCCATCGCCCAGGATCAACACCCGCTCCACCAGGTTCTTCAACTGGCGCACGTTGCCCGGCCAGGTCATGGTCTGCATCAGCGCCACGGCCTCGTCCGACAACACCCGCTGCGGCAGGCCCTGGGCCTCGTGGCAGGCCTGGATGAAATAATTCGCCAGCACCGGAATGTCTTCGCGCCGTTCCTCAAGCGAGGGCACGGAAATCGGCACCACGTTCAGCCGGTGAAACAATTCCTGACGGAAGCGGCCCGCTTCGATTTCGGCCTCAAGATCACGGTTGGTCGAGGATATGACCCGCAGATCAACCCGCACCTTGTCCGCGCCACCAACGCGGGTGAATTGTTGATCGACCAGCACGCGCAGGATCTTGGACTGGGTGCCCAGCGGCATATCGGCGACCTCATCAAAATAGATCACACCACCGTCGGCCTGTTCCAGCAATCCCGCCTCGACCCCACGTTCCGGGGTTTCGCGACCGAACAACACATCCTCCATGGTTTCCGGTTCGATCGACGCACAGTTGACGGTGACAAAGGGCGCTTCGGTGCGGTTGGAATGGGCGTGGATATAGCGTGCGGCCACTTCCTTGCCGCTGCCCGCAGGGCCGGACAACATCACCCGGCCATTGGATTTGGTCACCTTGTCAAGCTGGCCAACCAAAGCCCGGAACGACGCGCTTTCACCGACCATTTTCGCAGCCGAGGTTTCCTTGCGCCGCAGTTGTTGATTTTCGCGCCGCAGACGCGAGGTTTCCATCGCGCGGCGGATCACCACCAGCAGCTGATCAATATTGAACGGCTTTTCGATGAAATCATAAGCGCCCTGTTTGATCGCAGCGACGGCAATTTCGATATTGCCGTGGCCGGAGATGATGACCACCGGCACGCCGGGATTGTCACGTTTGACGGTCTTCAGGATGTCGATGCCATCCATCCGGCTGTCTTTCAGCCAGATGTCGAGGATCATCAATGCCGGGGCCTCGTCGTTCAGCGCCGCCATGCATTCATCCGACCCACCGGCAAGCCGCGTGGCATATCCTTCGTCTTCCAGAATATCGCCAATCAGTTCCCGAATATCACGTTCGTCGTCGACAATAAGAATATCGCTCATTTTCTGCTCCACTCTGTCCTCTTAAACCACACCATTTGCTGGGTTTTCCGCACCCGCCAGCGGCAGACGCACAACGGCCATTGCCCCCGCATTGGGCTGACCTTTGAATTGCGGCGCATCCTCCAGCACAAGGGTGCCGCCGTGTTCTTCGATGATTTTCTTGACGATCGGCAGGCCAAGGCCAGTGCCCTTTTCCCGGGTCGTCACATAGGGTTCAAACAACCGCGCGCGGTCCTCCGGCAGGCCGATGCCATTGTCCATTATGCGGATCAAGGCCTGTTTTCCGTCCTGCATCAGGGTCACGCCGATCATTGGCGAATGCCCCTCTGGCGCGCCCCTTTCAACAAGGCTTTCAATTGCTTCTCCGGCGTTCTTAATCAAATTCGTCAACGCCTGAGAGATCATCGTCGCATCCAGATCAGCCATCAGTTTCTGATCCGGCAGCTCCATGGTGAACTGCACATTCGGTTGGCCCATCTCTTGCAGCAACAACGCCCCGCGCAGCAATTGGACCACATCCTCTGGCGCGCGTTTGGGTTCCGGCATCCGGGCGAATTTGGAAAACTCATCGACAATACGGCGCAGATCCTCGGTCTGGCGCACGATGACCCCGGTCAAATCCTCCAGCGTCGCGGCATTTTCTTCGTCCAGCTGACGGCGAAACTTGCGTTTGATCCGTTCGGCGGACAATTGGATCGGGGTCAGCGGGTTCTTGATCTCATGCGCGATCCGCTGGGCGACATCGCCCCAGGCCGCCATCCGCTGGGCCGCCACCAGATCCGACACGTCGTCAAACGCCACCACATAACCCTCGAGGCTGCCATCGTCGCGGGACCGTGTGGCCATGCGCACCAACAGGTTTTCCTGCTGGCCGTCGCGCACCACCTTGACCTCTTGCTGCACGACGTTGCGCTCGCCGCTGACCAATTGCTGATACAGCGCGCCAAATTCCGGCACCGCGACATTCAGCGGCACCGATTGGCGATCTTCGGACCAGCCCAGCAACCGCTCTGCCGAGCGATTGACAAACGACACCCGCCCCTGATCATCCAGGCCCACAACCCCGGATGTGACCGACGACAGCACGGAATTAAACATCCGGCGGCGGCGCTCGATCTGGCGGGTATTGTCCAACAGCGTTTCGCGCTGGCCCTTCAATTGCCGGGTCATCTGGTTGAAATACCGCCCGAGCATGGCGATTTCATCGTCGCCCTCTTCTTCGCGCACCTGCACGTCCAGATCGCCACCGCCGACCCGCTGCGCCGCGCCGGTCAACCGGCCCACCGGGCGTGACAGACGTTCGGCAAACCAAAGCCCCAACCAAATCGACGCCAGAACCAGAAGCAGCGCAAAGCCAAGGTAGATCAGCGCAAAATCAAACAGCCGCCAGGCCCCGCTCGCTCTCTTGTTGTTGATAGAACTGGGCGGTCTCCTGGGTGTTGTCTAACAGTGTGAGCAATTCCCCGTTCACCGCCCGCGAGATATAGAGATAGCGGTCCGGAAAGGCGCGCAGCGGCACAATGGCGCGAAATTCGCTGTTGTCCCAATCCTCAACCAGCGCAAGCCCCTCGGCACCGCGGCTGGCAAGGATCTGGTCGGTTGAGGGGCGTTCAAAATCAAACAGATACGACCGTTCCCCCCGCGCCCGAAGTTCCCCCGTGCCATCAATCAAATAGGCCTCGCGCAGACCGCGCTGGATCAGCAATTGCCCGTCGGTCAGAACCTTGCGCAGATTGGTGGTCGGGTCGCGTTCAATGTTGCGCTGCTGGGCATCGATATAGCCCGCCAGAGCCGCCGCATCTTCGCTCAGATCTTCGCGTTGTTCGGCCTGATAGGCCTTTGCCGCCGCGAGAGAGGCGCCAACCACCTGACGCACCCGATCGGAAAACCAGGTTTCCAACCCGATGTTGATGGTCAAAACCGCAAACACCGCCACAGTGACCGCCGGGATCAGCGCCATCAGGGCAAACACCCCGGTCAACCGCAGGTGCAATCGCGATCCCGCCGACCGTGCCCGCCGCGCCGCCACCATCCGCGCCACCCGCGCCAGAACCAGCGCCGCAATCAGCAGGACATAGACAAAATCCGCCAGCAGCACCAACCGCAGCCCCGGCGCGCTGGCCCCCATGTTCAAGGGGCCCATGACCAGAAACGTCGTGAACGCCAGCACCGGCCCCAAAAGCACCAGCCCCAGCGTCGCAACATTCTGAACCCGGCGCTGGCGTGACCACCGACGCAGCCGGTCCCAATAGGACTGCCGTTTCGGCGGAATCCTGCCGCTGACGCCTAAATCGCCTGATGCCGTATGTGCCCCTGTGGCCACAGACTGCCCTCGCATTGACGTGCCGCTTGCGCGACCAACCACCATATTATGTGGCTCTCTCCCACTACAGCACGTCGACTGCGGCTTCGGGGCCACTCCTGTGGCTGTTTTACATCAACTTGCGGCGCCGTGTCACGGGAATATCGAGGTCGGTGATCTTTTTGCGCAACGTATTGCGATTGATGCCAAGCAGTTCGGCACATTTTGCCTGATTCCCGCCGGTCGCTTCCAGCGCGATTTCGATCAGCGGAAATTCCACTTCCTTCAAAATCCGCTGATACAGACCCGGCGGCGGCAACAGCGCGCCATGCAGGTCGAAATACCGCCGCAAATGGCGCGACACAGAGGCCCCCAGCTTTTCGCTGCTGCCCCCCGACAGCACCGGTTCCATATCGGGCTGATTGCCCAGAACCAATTCGACCTCGGTGCGGGTGATTTCTTCGGCGCGGCTGGTCAATGACAGACGGCGCACCGCGTTTTCCAATTGCCGCACATTGCCCGGCCAGCTGTAGGCGCGGAACAATTCCACCGCATCCGCCGAAAGCCAGCGTTTCGGCGCGCCATCACGTTCGGCACGGGCAAGAAAGTGATCGGTCAAAAGCGCGATGTCTTCGACCCTTTCGCGCAGCGACGGCACCTGAATCGTGGCACCGGACAGCCGGTAATAAAGATCCTGCCGCACCCGCCCCTTGTCCAGCGCCTCGGCCAGATCGCCCTGGCTGGTGGCCATGAACCGCGGCACATGTTCGCCCGGCGTGTCGACCATCCGCACGATACGGGCCTGAATTTCATCGGGAATATCGGTGATTTCATCGAACAACAGCGTGCCGCCCTTGACCCGCGCCAGAATGCGGGCCGGACCCTCGATATCACGCAGGTCGTTGCCGGTGACGGTCACAAACGGCAAAGTGCGCCGATCCGAGAAGTCATGAATAGCGCGCGCAATCAACGATTTGCCTGTTCCGCTTTCGCCGGAAATCAACACCGGCAGATCGGTGTTCATCACCCGCGCCACCAACCGGTAAAGCGCCTGCATCACCGGCGTGCGCCCGACCAAGGGCAATTCGTCCGGTTGATCCGGGGTGTCCATCACCGGACGCGACGGCGCGCTGCGCGATTCCAGCGCCCGTGCCGTGCGTTTCATCAGATCCGGCAGGTCAAACGGCTTTGGCAGGTAATCATAGGCCTCGGCCTCGGCCGCCTGAATGGCCGTCATGATGGTGTTTTGGGCCGAAATCACGATCACCGGCAGGTCCGGCCGGTCCGAGCGGATTTTCGGCAGCATTTCCAACCCGTTGCCATCTGGCATGGCCACGTCGGAAATCACCACGTCGCCCTTGCCCTCGCCCACCCAGCGCATCAGCGTGGTCAGCGACGATGTGGCATGCACCTTGCATCCCGCCCGTGTCAGTGCCTGGGTCAATACCGTGCGGATCGTGCGGTCGTCATCCGCTACTAGAATGGTGCCGTCCATTATTCAGCCTCCTGGGTCGTCGGGTCGGCTTCCATGCCCTTGGGCACCATCGGAAGCGATATGCGAAACACCGTGCGCCCGGGCACGGAGCTGACGGAAATCCATCCGTCGTGGTCCGAAATGATCTTGCTGACCAGCGCCAGCCCAAGGCCGGTGCCGTTTTCTTTGCCGGACACAAAGGGTTCAAAAATGTCGCCCTTCAACGCCTCTGGCAGACCGGGGCCATCATCAATGACCTCGACCTGAAGCGGCAGGGTCTGGCCGGTGCCGTCAGACCGGCGCAGACGAAAGGCCCGCTCGTAATAGGAATGCAGCCGGATGGTGCCGCCCTCGGGCCCCGCCGCTTCGGCGGCGTTGCGGACCAGGTTTGACACCACCTGAAGCAGCTGATCGGGATCGCCCCAGGCATTGGGCAGCGAGGGATCGTAATCCTCGACAATCTTCATATGCGCCGCCGCGCCGACAAGCGCCGACCGGCGTGCGCGGTCCAGAACATCATGGATATTGACCGACCGCAGCTCTGGTGCCGACAGGTTTCCGAATTGCTCGACCTGCTCCAGCAGCTTGACGATACGCCGGGTCTCACCGACGATAAGGTCCGTCATTTCAAGGTCTTCTGCATTGAGGTTCATGCTAAGCAACTGGGCCGCACCCGCAATGCCCGCCAGCGGATTCTTGATTTCATGTGCCAGCATTTCGGCCATGCCAATCGCGGATTTGGCGGCGGATTTCACCGATTGGCTCTGCGTCATGCGACCGGCCAGCTCGCGCGGGGAAATCAGCATGATCATCATGCCGTCATGCCCCTGCATCGGTGCGACCTGAAGGTTGCACTGCAACGGCGCGCGGCTGCCCGAGCCGACATCGACATCGTTGACAAACAACGGCGTGCCATGTTCGCGGGCGCGGGCAAAGCTTTCTTCCAATGGGGCATCAACCGCCAGCCGATCCCACAATGGCTCACCGCGCAGCGATTTGGCCGAAGAATTCAGGAACCCCTCTGCCGCCGGGTTCACATCAAGGATGCGGTCCTCCGCATCAATCAACACGCCCGGCACCGGCAGGGACGACCAAACCGCATTGTCCTCGGACAGATCGGGGGTCGATGCGCCGCGGTTAAACAAGGAAATCATGCTGCCACCTGTCCATTTGAGGCCAGAGCATCCCGCAGATGCGCCAGAACCTGTCTGGGTCTGGCGTGGTCAGAACCACGCGCCGCAACCCGGCTTCTGTGCCGGCCTCATCCATATACCAGCCAAGGTGCTTGCGCGCGACGCGCCGTCCAAGATCGGCGCCATAAAACCTCAACATCTCTTCGTAATGTCCTGAAACCATGTCACAAAATGCATCGCCTTTCGGAATTTCCGGCGCGGGTGCGCCAAACAGATCATGGGCGATTTGCGCCAGTATCCAGGGCCGCCCCTGTGCCCCGCGCCCGACCATCACCCCGGCCGCGCCTGACGCGTCGAGGGCGCGGCGGGCGTCCTGGCTGTTCTTGATGTCGCCATTTGCCAGCACCGGAATATCCACCGCCGCGCTGACATTGGCGATTGCCGCCCAATCGGCCCGGCCCTTGTAGAACTGGCATCGGGTGCGGCCATGAATGGTGATCATCTTCACCCCCGCGTTCTGCGCCCGTTGCGCCAGATCCGGCGCATTCAAAAGCGCATCATCCCAGCCCAGCCGGGTTTTCAGCGTCACCGGAAGGTCAACCGCGCCCACCACGGCCTCGATCAGGGTCAGCGCATGATCGAGATCTTTCATCAGCGCCGATCCCGCCGCGCCTGCGCCGCTGGCGCTGGTCACTTTCTTCGCCGGACAGCCCATATTGATGTCAATCAGCCGGGCGCCATTCGCCTCTATCTGGCGGGCGGCCTCGGCCATCCAATAGGCGTCGCGCCCGGCAATCTGCACCGCCGTCGCCGCAACCCCATATCCCAATTCAGCTTTTTCGCGCACGCCGGGTTTGGCCTGAACCATTTCCTGGCTGGCCACCATTTCCGATACGACCAGCCCCGCGCCGAAACTTTGAACCAGATTCCGGAACGGCAAATCGGTAATCCCGGCCAATGGCGCGAGAAAGACCGGCGGGTCTAGGGAGATTTCTGCCACCTGAATGGTCACATGCTTAATCCTTGTGCAGCACCTTCTGGAATATCCGCTTGAGGGGGCAACTGCAACAATCCGAGGCGTTGCTGCATCTGCGAAAAGATCGTTTGCCAAAAAAATAGGCAATTACCCCGGGGCAATTGCCAGTTGCATCAGCAGGGAATATCAACCGCGGCATGAAGATTGCCGTTTTGATAGTCGCCGCCGGGCGTGGCACCCGCGCAGGCCCCGGTGCGCCCAAACAATGGCGGCCCCTTGGCGGGCGCCGGGTGGTGGATTGGACTTTGGCGGCATTTGACCTGCCGGACATCGCCAAGACCGTGCTGGTGATCCACCCCGATGATCAGGCCGAGGCCCGGGGGCTGAACGTTGATCTGGTGACCGGTGGGCCGACGCGCGCCGACAGCGTACGCCGGGGGTTAGAGGCGCTGGCCGATCAGGGCTTTGATGCGGTCCTGATCCATGATGTGGCCCGCCCCTGCGTTTCGAACGCGGTGATCCATGGCGTGATCGAGGCGCTGCATCATGGCCCCGCCGCCGCCCCGGCGCTGACGGTGACCGATGCGCTCTGGACCGGCGAGGATGGCCGCGTGACCGGCACGCGCGACCGATCCGGGCTGTATCGCGCCCAGACACCGCAGGGGTTTCACTTTGATATGATCCTCGCGGCGCATCGCGCCTTTGACGGCGACGCATTGGATGATGTCGCGGTGGCGCGTGCTTTTGGGCTGGACGTGACCATTACCATGGGCGCAGAAGAGAACCTCAAAATCACCCATGCGGCGGATTTCGCCCGTGCGGAACAGTTTCTGAAAGGAGCGCGCCCCATGCGCATTGGCAATGGATATGATGTGCATGCCTTCTGTGACGGCGACCATGTCACCCTATGCGGGGTGCAGGTGGCACATGATCGCGGGCTGTTGGGGCATTCCGATGCCGATGTCGGCATGCATGCGCTGACCGATGCGATTTATGGCGCCTTGGCACGCGGTGACATCGGCCAGCATTTTCCGCCCTCTGATCCGCAATGGAAAGGCGCCGAGAGCCATATCTTCCTGCGTCACGCGATGGATCTGGCACGCGAGATGGGATTTGGTCTGGGCAATGCCGATGTCACGCTGGTTTGTGAGCGGCCCAAGATTGGCCCACATGCGGATGCGATGCGCGCCGCATTGGCAGATATCATGACGGCGGATGTGGATCAGATCTCGGTCAAGGCAACCACATCGGAAAAACTCGGCTTTACCGGCCGTTCAGAGGGGATCGCGGCGCAGGCCAGCGTTCTTTTGGTGCGGATATGAGCCAACTTGTCGCCACCTGGTTTTATGTCGGCTATATGCGGCCCGCGCCCGGCACCTGGGGATCGCTGGCCGCCCTGCCCTTTGCCTGGATCCTGCATGTGGTTGGCGGGCCGTGGCTTTTGCTCTGTGCGACGCTGGTGATCTTTGCGCTTGGCTGGTGGGCCACGGCACAGGTCACCGCCGGTCAGGACGATCACGACCCGTCCGAAGTTGTCATTGACGAAGTTGCAGGCCAGTGGATCGCACTTTTGCCGGTCTCTTTTGGTGCGGCCTTCATGGGCGCAGAGGTGCTGCGGCTTTGGCCCGGTATTGTGGCGGGGTTTGTGTTGTTCCGTCTGTTCGACATCTGGAAGCCCGGCCCAATCGGCAAGGCCGACCGGCGCGGCGATGCGCTGGGGGTGATGCTGGATGATGTGATTGCCGGGGTTGCGGCGGCTTTGGTTGCCATTGTCCTGGCCGCGATTGCGCATGGGGTGCTGATCTGATGTCGCTGGCGACGGATCTGTTGGCTGCGGCCCGCGCCGCCGGGGCCACCGTGACCTGTGCCGAAAGCTGCACCGGCGGCATGGTTGCCGCCGCCATCACCGATGTGGCGGGATCATCGGCAATATTCGAACGGGGCTTTGTCACCTATTCCAATGCCGCCAAACAGGACATGTTGGGCGTGTCCCCCAAGACCCTGACGGTATTTGGCGCGGTATCGGAACAAGTGGCGATCGAAATGGCCGAAGGCGCGCGCGCCGCCGCAGATGCGAGTGCCGCTGTTTCGATCTCTGGCATTGCCGGACCCGGCGGGTCAGAGTTCAAACCCGAGGGCCGAGTTGTTTCGCGGTGGCAGATGCCCATGGCACCACCGCACAGACGGTCGAATTCGGGGCCCTGGGCCGGGAAAACGTGCGCGCCGCCGCCCGCGATCATGCGCTTGGCCTGCTTCTGCATATTCTGCGCAACAATTAATCTTTATCCGATTTTTTCGCGCAATATTAAGGCATACATGAATCGCGGCCCATTTGTGCGCCGCTTCGGTCAGTTGCTGCTTTTTTTTGCACCTCCGGTACGCTTTCTGCCCCCGAAAGTGGCCAATCAGGAGGATTCTTAGGGATGAATGGTGCCGATACAGCCTGGATCATAGTTGCAACCGCGCTGGTCCTTTTCATGACATTGCCGGGGCTTGCCCTGTTTTATGGCGGGCTTGTGCGTGCGCGCAATGTGCTGAGTGTCTTCATGCATTGCTATGCGATTGCCTGCTTGATGAGCATTCTTTGGTTCGTTGCCGGGTATTCTATCGCTTTTGGCGGCGGTGACAGCGGCTATTGGGGTGGTTTGGACAAACTTCTGCTGCTTGGCATGACGACCGAGGATCTGTCCGGCACCCTGCCCGAGATTTTGTTCTTTGCCTTTCAGATGACCTTCGCGATCATCACCCCGGCGCTGATTGTCGGGGCCTATGTCGAACGGGTTGGTTTTGGCTTTGTCCTGACATTTTCCGGGCTTTGGATGCTGCTTTGTTATGCACCTGTGGTGCATTGGATCTGGGGCGGCGGAATGCTGGCCGATGGGGGCATCTTTGGCGAGGATGGCGTCAAGGACTTTGCCGGCGGCATTGTGGTGCATGAAACGGCGGGTCTTGCGGCCCTGATCCTGGCAGTGTTCCTTGGGCCACGCCGCAACCGGACCACACCACCGCACAATCCCGGTTACGTGATGATCGGCGCGGCGATGCTTTGGGTCGGTTGGTTCGGCTTCAACGGCGGATCGCAATTGGCCGCCGATGGCGGCGCGGCAATGGCGCTGACCGTGACGCATATCTCGGCGGCGACCGCATCGCTGACCTGGGCGCTTTGGGAAAAGATCAAATTTGGCAAATCTTCCCTGGTGGGTCTGGTCACCGGCACCATCGCGGGCCTTGCGTCGATTACACCTGCCAGCGGCTTTGTTGGCCCAGTTGAGGCGCTGATCATTGGCGCAATTGCCGGGGTGCTGTGTCAGGAGGCGGTGAACTTCATCCGCAACGCGCTCAAGATTGACGACACCCTGGACGTCTTTGCGGTGCACGGCGTTGGCGGCATCTTTGGCACGATCATGATTGCGGTCTTTGGTGCGGGCAGCTTTGTTGCCCAGCTCGGCTCTCTGGCTATTGTGGGCGTGTTTACAACAGTGGTCACCGTGGTGCTGATCTATGTGGTCAAGGCCATCACGCCGCTGCGGGTCGATGAAGAGACCGAGACCAACGGGCTCGACATGGCGGTACATGGCGAACGGGCCTATGACCACGCCAGCTAGGGATCACGCCAGTTAAAGACAAGGCGGGGGCCAGCCCCCGTCCCTGCGGGACTCCCCCGGGATATTGGTGAACAGAAGAAGGGCCCTGCGGGGTCCTTTTTACATGGGACGGATTCTTGACCTGGGTCAGATTTCAGGTTGATCCGGTGGTGCCATAAAGCGCGGCGGCGCGGGTTTCAAAGGCGCGCACGATGCGGTGCATGGCTTCGTTGAACACCACACCGATGATCTTTTGCAGGATCGCATTCTTGAATTCGAAATCAACAAAGAAGGACACGTCGCAGCCACCGGTTGGCGTGTCGGCGAAGCCCCAGTTGGATTTCATGTATTTGAACGGGCCGTCGAGATATTCTGTGTCGATCTTGCGGGCCTCGGGCCAGAGCACAACGCGGCTGCCGAATTTTTCGCGAAACACCTTGAAGGAAATCACCAGATCCGCCTCCAACAGAGTGGATGCGTCGGCTTGTGCCACCTCGCGCCGGATGCGGGCCGCGGCGCACCACGGCAGAAATTCGGGGTAACGCCCCACATCAGCCACCAAATCGTACATCTGTTGCGCGGTATACGGCAGGTGGCGGGTTTCGGAATGGGTTGGCATAGGGCCCCGGATTTGTCATGACAATTGCGGGGCCGGTGTCGCCCTTTGATCCAGGAATTTCAAGGGGTGGCCCATGACCGAACGACCATATGTGATAGATCAGATGATCTCGGCCAAGGCCATTGCGGCCCGAATTGAAGAGTTGTGCCGCGACATCCGAACCGAATTCAGCACATCGGAAAAGATTGTTGTGGTTGGGCTTTTGCGCGGATCTTTCGTGTTCATTGCCGATCTGGTGCGCGAGCTGGACATGTCGGTCGAGGTCGATTTCATCGAAGCGTCCTCTTATGGTGATGCAATGGAATCCAGCCGCGAGGTCCGCATTCTGAAAGATCTGCGCGGGGCGATCGAGGGGCGTGATGTGTTGGTGGTCGAAGACATCGTTGATACCGGGCACACGCTACACCATGTGATCAACCTGTTGTTGTCGCGCAATCCAGCAAAGCTGCGATCAATTGCCTTGCTGGACAAGCCGACCCGGCGCGAGGTTGATTTCCGTGCCGATTGGATTGGTTTTGAAATCCCGGATGAATTTGTCGTCGGGTATGGCATCGACTTTGCCCAGCGCAATCGCAATCTGCCCTATATCGGCAAGGTGCGGTTTACCGGCGAATAGCGGCGGTTTGGGCGCGTGGGCTGCGGTTTGGGCCTGGCCATTGTGTTGGGCTAGGCCACTGTGCAGGACCGGGCCGTTAACTTGATCCGGGTCGCGAATTTGAACCAGCCCGCGAAACGCGTTAGGTCTTGGTCAGCCGGAGGTTCGCGGCGTCACACAGGATTTGGTGCAATGCATTGGCTGCTACGCATGTCGCGATGGGCGCGCAATCCGCCTTCGGCCCGCAAGGTGATGTTGGTTTTCGGGGTGATTGCCGCCTGTCTGGTACTCTATGCGATTGAAAAATGGATTGGCTGGCCGGATGCTCTGACCGCAGAGCGTCTGCCGCGCCGGGGGATCATCGGCCAATAACGCCATGGATCTATGGGCCCATGGCGTCGGCGGTCTTTGGCCTGCGAAACTTATGGCCCGCGAAGCCGGTCCGCCGCAGCGATCAGCACGGAACCAACCACCGTCATGACCCGCTGCATCCCGGGCGAGTCAGCCAGATCGCGGTGGCACAGAACCCAGATCGGACTGCGCATGGCCGACAATCCGACCTGCATCGGCTGCAACCCCGGATCCCCCTGCGCCAGAATATGCGGCAGGATCGCAATGCCCTGCCCCGCCAGGGCCATCGCCCGCAGCGCCACAAAGCTGTCGGCGCAGGCGACAATGTCCTCCGGCGCCACATGTTCCGACATCCATTGCGCCGGGGTTGCCCGCACCAATGGCCCGGCAAGTCCCAGCCAATGGCGAACCGCCCCGTCGCGGGCATAAGCGCCAAAGCCCAGTTCGGCCACGCTGTCCCCCGCCATATCCGCTGGGCGCGCCAAAGCCGGGCGCACGGCAACATCCGCCTGCAGCCGCGCCATATCCAAATGGGCATTGCTCGACATCAGGGAAATCCGTTGAGGTGCCAGATCCCGGCTAATCCCCGCCAAACCCGCCGCCAGAACCGTGGTGCAGAAAGTATCAGTCGAGGTCAGCCGCAACGTATCGCCCAACCCGCCGCCGCCATCGCGCATCAAATGGCTGACCCGCCGCAAGGCAAGCGCCGCTTTTCGCGCCGCATCGATCACATGTGCGCGATCCGGGCGCAGCTGATAGCCTTGGTGTGTGCGCTCAAAGACTTGGGCGCCGTGGCTGTCCTCGAACGCGGCGACATGGCGCAAAACCGTTGCATGATTGACCCCAAGCGCCCGCGCGGCGGCGCTGACCGACCCGGTTTCCGCCACGCTCAGCACATAGCGCAGATCATCCCAGCTAGCGTTGTGCATAAAAACGCACCCGATTTGCAGCGATAAAGAATATGTTTGTCATCTGCGCCATGCATACTAACCTCGGATCTAGCCACCAACACCAGGAAGGTAGTGATGAAGAAGCTTGTAACACTTGTTGCCGCGACGGCAATTCTGGCCGGCACGGCCGCCACCGCGCAAGACTACAAAAAAGAGATCAAGGCCCGTCAGGGTTTGATGCAGGTGATCGCGCTGAACCTTGGCACGCTTGGCGCCATGGCCAAGGGCCAAATGGAATACGACGCTGCGGTTGCCACCGCCGCCGGTGAATCGCTGCAGGGCGTTTCGATGGTCCACTTTGCGTCGCTGTTTCCCGAAGGGTCCGATGGCGGCATGATCGATGGCACCACGGCCAAAGACACCATTGCTGGCGACGTGGACGGCTTTAACGCCAAATGGGAGGCCTTTGGCCTTGCGGCGACCAAAGCTGCAACCGAAGCGGGCAATGGACAAGAGGCGGTTGGCCCGATCCTTGGGGCGCTTGGCGCCACATGTTCGGACTGCCACAAGTCTTTCCGCATTCCGCAGTAATTGGATAAAATGTCTAAATTCCTCAAATTGCTGATCCCGGCCGCGATCGTTGCGGCCGGGGTCGGATGGGTCGCCACTGCGCCGCAAACCGTGGCCAGTGACGCATTTGCCGATGCCACGGGTGATGTCGAACGGGGCAAACAGGTGTTTACTGCCGCCGGTTGTGCGTCCTGTCATGCGGCCCCGGGGGCCAGTGGCGCCGACAAACTGGTTCTGTCGGGGGGCCAGGAGTTCCCGTCGCCTTTTGGTACCTTCATTGCGCCAAACATTTCGCCCGATGCGCAACGGGGCATCGGCGATTGGCAGATGCGTGACCTCGCCAATGCCCTGCTGCACGGGGTATCGCCCGAAGGTCAGCATTATTACCCGGCATTTCCCTTTACGTCTTATGCCCGGATGGATGATCGTGATATCGTCGATCTTTGGGCCTATATGCAGACCCTGCCGCCCAGTTCCGACGCATCGCAGGACCACAATGTCGGCTTTCCCTTCAATATCCGCCGCGCGCTTGGCGGTTGGAAAATGCTGTTCCTCAACACGGATTGGGTGATGGACGGCAATGACCTTGGCCCGGATCTGACCCGTGGTCGCTATCTGGTCGAGGCGCTGGGCCATTGTGCAGAATGTCATACGCCACGCAACGTGCTTGGCGGATTGGATCGCGGGCAATGGATGGCCGGTGCCCCGGACCCATCCGGAACCGGCACAATCCCGGCACTTACCCCGGACAAGCTGACCTGGTCCGCCCAGGACATCGCCTATTATCTGGAAACCGGCTTCACCCCGGACTTTGACAGCGCCGGTGGTCATATGGCCAATGTGGTGGCCAATACCGGACAGCTGAGTAGCGAAGACCGTGCCGCAATTGCCGCATATGTCAAAGCATTGCCGATGCCGGACACAGCAGATGCCGGGTGATTACCTAGAATCGGTGTAAGCTTTCCCCACATCCGCATGTTCTGGGGGGAGCTATGCACGTCGTGATTGCCGGGGCGGGCCGACCGGTCTTACTGCTGCGGTGGAACTGGCGCGCCTTGGGGCGCGGGTCACCACACTTGAATCGCGTGACGGCCCGTCGCATCTGTCGCGCGCTGTCGGGCTGCAACCGCGCTCACTTGAAATCCTGCGCCCCTCGGGTGTCGCCGATGCAATCCTGGCCGAGGCAATTGCCTTCTCCGGCGTGTCTGTTCACCTCCGTGCCGAGGAAATCGCCCGCCTGCCGCTGGGCTTCGACACTGCCAGCCGCATTTGGGGGCTGGCGCAGGACCGCACCGAATCCCATCTGGAAACCGCCCTGACCCATTATGGCGAAATCGTCAGATACGGCGTCGCCTTTCAGGGATTGCAGCAAACCCCCGACGGGGTCGAGATCGAGACCAGCGACGGCATGTTGCATGCGGATTACCTGATCGGGGCCGATGGCGTCAGAAGCAGCGTGCGCGCCGCGCTGGGGCTTGATTTCCCCGGCCACGACCTGCCCGGTCTGTGGTCGATTGCCGATGTCGAGGCCGAGAATTGGCGCGATCCAACAAGGTTTCAGATTTTCCTGCTCGACGGTGGTGACGTGTTGGTGGTCGCCCCGCTGGAGGAAAACCGGTTTCGGGTCATTTCCTCACGCGAAGATGCGCTGGGCGCGCTACCGGTCAAGATGGATGTGCGCCGCGTGCACCGCAAAGGCAGCTTTCCCATTTCAATCCGCCAAGTGCAAACATACCAGCGTGACCGGGTGTTTCTGGCCGGGGACGCGGCGCATTGCCATTCCCCGGTTGGCGGCCGCGGCATGAACCTCGGCATGGCCGACGCCGCAGATCTTGCACATAGAATCATGACCAAGGCCACCGATGGCTATCACGCCGCCCGCCATGCAGAAGGGGCGCGGGTGATCCGCCTTTCGGAACGTGGGCGGCGGATGGTGAATACCACCAACCCGCTGCGCCGTGCCTTTGCCATCCGGGCTCTGAAACTCGGCACCGCCATCCCCGCATTGGGGCGCGCGATGATCCGGCAATTGGCCTCGGGCTGATCAACCGGCAACGCGGTCTTTGGTTTCATCTGACCAAAAATATCCCGGGGGTGAGGGGGCTGGCCCCCTCTCTTTTTCTTCTCTTTATTCTTCGCTCAGCCTCTTCGCCCAGCGCGTAAAGCGCGTTCAGCCCTTGGCCAGTTTCGCTTCGCGATTGGCCCGCAACCGCGCGAAATCATCGCCGGCGTGATACGACGACCGGGTCAGCGGCGTGGCCGAAACCATCAGGAAGCCCTTGCCATAAGCCGCTTTTTCATAAGTGGCGAATTCATCCGGGTGCACAAACCGTTCCACAGCATGGTGTTTCGGTGTGGGTTGCAGATACTGACCAATGGTCAGAAAATCGATGTCAGCGGCGCGCATGTCTTCCATCACCTGCATGACCGATTGGCGATCTTCGCCCAGTCCGACCATGATGCCGGATTTGGTGAAGATCGACGGGTCCATTTCCTTGACCCGCTGCAACAGACGCAGGGAATGGAAATAACGTGCGCCGGGGCGCACCTCGGGGTACAGACCCGGCACGGTTTCCAGATTGTGATTGAACACATCCGGTTTGGCCTCGACGACGATTTCCAACACTTCAGGCGCGCATTTCAGGAAATCCGGTGTCAGGATTTCAATCGTGGTTTTCGGCGAACGGTGGCGCACCGCGCGAATTGTCTGGGCAAAATGATCTGCCCCGCCATCCTTCAGGTCATCCCGATCGACAGAGGTGATCACCACATGGTTCAACCCCAGTTTTTCCACCGCATGCGCCACACGACCCGGTTCAAACGCATCCAGCGTATCGGGCTTGCCGGTGGCGATGTTGCAGAAGGTGCAGCCACGGGTGCAAATATCGCCCATGATCATCATGGTGGCATGGCCCTGGGACCAGCATTCACCGGCATTGGGGCAACCGGCCTCTTCACAGACTGTCACAAGGTTATTCTCGCGCATGATCTTGCGCGTTGTGTTATAGCCTTCGCCGCCTGGCGCCTTGACCCGGATCCACGACGGTTTCTTTGGCTGGGCGTTGTCGGGGCGATGCGCCTTTTCTGGGTGGCGTTGTTCCGGGATCTTGAGGTCTCGCACGATTTATTCCCCGCGACATGAATTGGTTTCAACGCCTATAACATAAGCACTTGCAGCGAGCCATGCCAAGTCATCAAGGCTGTCATGCTGTCGCGCATCCCCTGTTTAATCAGTTGTGCTCGCTGCAAGTTTGCCGGGCAAAGGCGGATTTCTCCTTGGTTCGGGAGAATTCTGCAGGTGCAAAGCCTTGACTTCGCAGCCGCAGAATACTCCATTCCGCTCAGATTGGAATCATTCCAGAACCTGATGCAAATGGAGAGCAAGATGAAAACTGGCTACACCCTGCCCGACGTGACCTTTCACACCCGCGTGCGCGACGAGAGCATCGAAGGCCCGAACCCGTTCCGCTGGGAAGACAAGACCACCGCGGATTATTTTGCGGGCAAACGGGTGATCCTGTTTTCGCTGCCCGGCGCCTTCACCCCGACATGTTCGACCTATCAATTGCCCGGTTTCGAGAAGAACGCCGAAACATTTGCCGCCAATGGCATCGACGCCATTTACTGCATGTCGGTCAACGACAGCTTTGTGATGAACAAATGGGCCAAATCGCAGGATCTGAAGGCCGTGTCGGTCATTCCTGATGGCTCGGGCGAATTCACCCGCAAGGTTGGCATGTTGGTGGCCAAGGACAATCTGGGCTTTGGCATGCGGTCCTGGCGCTATGCGGCCATCGTCAAGGATGGGGTGATCGAAGCTTGGTTCGAAGAGCCCGGCCTCGCCGACAACCACGGCGAAGATCCTTATGGTGTGTCCTCGCCCGAAACCCTGCTGGACTATCTGGCAGAAGAGGCCAAGGGCGTTGCCGCGGAATAAGCGGATGCAATCGGGGGCCAGCCCCCGTCCCTGCGGGACTCCCCCGGGATATTTGTGAACAGAAGAAGGACCAGGGTGCGCTCTGGTCCTTTTTTCGTCAGAGCAAGGGCCAGGGCGATGTCGGTTTTGTCCGGCGCAACACGAAATGGGTATGGCTGGCGCGGACCAGACCGGAAGACAGGATACCGCGCATCAGAAAGTGATCGAGGTCTTCGGGGTCACGCGCCGCGATTTTCAGGATGTAATCGCTTTCGCCCGTCACGCTGGCGCATTCGATGATACGTTCCTGGGTGTCAACCAACCGGGAAAATGCGGCAATGGTGTCCTCTCGGTGGTCCATCAGCGAGACAAACACATAGGCCAGCGCGTGCAGGCCAAGCAATTTCGGATTGAGCCGCGCGGTATAGCCGGTGATCAATCCGGCCTCCTCCATCCGTTTGATCCGTCGCCAGCATGGTGAGGTCGACAGCGCGACCTTGGCGGCGATGTCCTGAACGCTGGCTTTGCCGTCGGTTTGCAGCAGTTGCAGAATCCGGCGGTCGGTGTCGTCGACTGTCAGGGTCATTTTACCCTCCTCTTCCAAAACTGAGGCATATTTTGCCAAGATATCGCCATAGAGAGGCAGGAAAGGCAAGAATTACCCCCTGTGCTGGCGCAAGCTCCCCCCAGGAGGAGGCCCAGAATGCCCAAGAACACCACATATGTTGCCAAACAGCCGGACAGCGCCGGTTTCATCGATTATTCCCGCGAGGAAGACGCTGTTTGGCGCGATCTTTATGCCCAGCAACTGCCAAATGTGCAGGCCCATGCGGCCACGGCCTATCTTGATGGTTTGGCGCGGGTGGGTATGTCACAGACGCGGGTGCCGCAATGCCCGGAGGTTTCGGCCACCCTGCGCGATCTGACCGGTTGGCAGGTCGAGGCGGTCCCGGCCCTGATCCCGTTTGGTCGGTTCTTTTCGATGTTGGCGACCAAAACCTTTCCCGCGGCTTCGTTCATCCGCCGCCGCGAGCATTTCGACTATATCGAAGAGCCGGATATTTTTCATGAATTGTTCGGCCATGCGCCGTTGTTGACCGATCCGCGTTTTGCCGGATTTTCCGAGGCGATCGGCAAGGCGGGCCTGTTGGCCACCCGGGAAAACTACAGTTGGTTGATCCGGCTGTATTGGTTCACGATTGAATTTGGTCTGGTGGTGGAAAATGGCGGCTACAAGGCGTTGGGCTCTGGTCTTGCGTCGTCTGTGACCGAGCTGCCCTGGAGCGTCAGCGAGTCCGGGCCGGAACGGCGGCCGTTTGACATTATCGACATCCTGCGCACGCCCTATCGGATCGACATTCATCAGCCGATCTATTTTGTGATCGAGGATCTGGATGATCTGTTTGCCGCGGCCGAACGTGATCTGCTGGCCGATGTGCGCCGCGCCCAGAGTATGGGGCTACATGTGCCGACCTATCCAGCCAAACCCAATGCAGCCTGAGGTGACACAATGACAATTTGCACGATTGGTGGGGCCTGTTCGCCCGAAACGCCCCTGTTGGACCGCGACGGCGCACGGGAAAAGATGGCCGGGCTGCATGGGGATTGGACGCTGTCGGGGGATGGCACCACCATCACCCGCAAGATCACGGTCAAGGGTTTCGCCAAGGCGGTCTATTTGGCCAATCTCGCGGCCTGGGTCGCCGACCGGCATGGGCATCACCCGGATGTGGCTTTTGGCTGGGGCTATTGCAGCCTGAGCTATACCACCCACGAGGCCGGCGGGTTGACCGAGGTCGACATCACCTGTGCGCGGGATTTCGATGATCTGATCGCCTGAGGGCTGTCATCCACGCGCATGGGCCTGACCGCGTCACCTCGCGGTCAGCCAATCATCGCGTCGCCGCCCTGGACGTCCTGATAGAAGCGGCGCAGGCGTTGCAGCGCAATGCGCAGCACGATCTTGCCCGACCGCGCGCTCCAGCCCATGCGCTGTTCGGTGGTTTCCAGCCCCTCGAGATAGCAACAGCACCGCAGGGCGACATCCCCCAGTCCGGGGCCAAGTTCGCCCAGGGCCTCGGCCACGCGGCGGCGCGCTTCGGTTGTGGCCAATGGGCCATCGCCCGAGGCCAGGCCGCTGTCGGTGCCGCCGGTCAGGAAACTGTCCCAGTTCTGGGTGGTTCGCGGCGCCATCTGCGCAATTTCGAAATCTTCGCGCAGCCGCTCGCCCGCCGAAACCAGATCATCGCTGAGAAACGGGGTGCCGTCCTTGGTACGGCGCCGCGCCAGAGAGGTCAGCGGCGTTTCATTGGCGCTGTAGCGTACGCGTGGCCTACGCGGGCGCACCTTTTCCGCTGTCGCCATATCCGGCGCGGCGGAAAAGGCGGCCTGGGCCTCGGCCATGCCGGTCGCGCGGCTGCCCTCGCCCGATCTGCCGGGCTGTCTGCCGGGGGTTTCGCGGCCGGTTGTGGCCTGCACCTGACATTCGTCCTGCGCCAGAAGATGGCTGAGCGCAGCCCGCCCGGCAGCGGTGATATGATACCGCGTTATCCGTCCGGGGGTCTTGCAGGTGATCCATTCCTTAAGCGCCATGGCCTGGGCGATTTCGGTATCCACAACTGCGGTGCGCTGGGTTGATCCGCTGGCGGTTTCGCGCACCACAACGGCCTTTTCCATGTCCGGCACCACAGCAAGCACCGCGCCGCTCTCGCTCATCCGGCGCAGCACGCGGCGCGCCTCGCGGTTCAGGGTTTCGTCATCGGTCGGGTGGTTATCAAGCTTGGGTTGTGCTGCCATGCTCTTGCCTTTCCTGGTCACCGTCGCCTTTTGAGCAA
Source organism: Marinovum sp. J2-8 (assembly GCF_055808435.1). NCBI lineage: Bacteria > Pseudomonadati > Pseudomonadota > Alphaproteobacteria > Rhodobacterales > Roseobacteraceae > Marinovum > Marinovum sp. J2-8. Next base: position 254,890 of record NZ_JBVVRZ010000005.1, read on the forward strand.
TGGAAATTCCCAGAAGCCGCAGAGCGGAATCCACCAGCGGATCGTCACGGCGGCTTTCCAGCCGCGCACTTGCCGCAAAACGGTGGAGGGGTGGCAGCCGGATTGCTGCGCCAATTGGCGCAACGATTGGCCTTGCTCGACATGACGGATGTAATGCGCTGCGGCCTTTGGCACCCAGCCCGGCCAATCGAGAGTCGACTGGCCTGGCCAGTTGATCACCGAAGAAGGTCCATTTTCCATCTTTTGCAAGGTTCAGATCCCGCGTTCTGTAAAATTATCCACAACCTAAAGGCGATTTGGTTACTCATTCGTTAATAGTTTCCGCCTTAGGACATCATTGTTTCTAAAGGATAAACAATACTGAGGCCGCCGAACGCTATTTCGCAGGACCGCGCAACACCCGCTAAAGCTGTGCCATGGTTTTGACACAAACCCACGATTGCGAGACCAAAACCATGCAAGATGCTTTGTCACTTCTCAGCCAACTTCGCCGCCCCCGTCTGTTGATTCGCGCCGCTCGTGCCGGGTTGATCGACTATCGTCGCGACCTGCATTTGCAGCGCGCCATGGGCGGATCCACCCCACGCAGGTCCGGGCCCGCGTTGATCAAACTTTTGGAAATGGAACATGAACTGAACGACGCGCGCGTCGAACGCAGCGCCAGCTATGATGTGGCGCGCCATGTGGAAATCATGATCGCCATGATGGGCGAAGCCGCGTTGATCCGTGCCGCGCGATGAGGCGCGTCAGGCACATTTCCCCTGCGCACGGTCAGGGCAGGCGCGGCGCAGACCATGATGTGCCGACGCCGCCCCTTGCGCCAATATCAGGTAAACGAATCGCGCATCGAGGCTTTCTTGTTCGCGACATAGGCGGTCAAAGCCTCGTTCACGCCGGGGTCCATCGCGGCTGCTGGTAATCCGCCAGCATCTTTGACACCCGTTCGGCGGCCAGCACCATCGTGTCCTTGGCCCCCTCTTCATCCCAGGTTTCAAACGGCTTGTAATCCAGCACGTCGGTTTTCCAGAACGCGTCCTGGAAATTGGCCTGGGTATGGGCGCAGCCCAGATAATGGCCGCCGGGGCCCACTTCGCGGATGGCATCCATCGCCTGGGCGTTTTCATCGGCGCGAACGCCTGCTGCCATTTTGTGCAATACGCCCAATTGGTCGGCGTCCATGACGAACTTCTCAAAGCTCGACACCAACCCACCTTCAAGCCAGCCACAGGCATGCAGCATGAAATTCACGCCGCCAAGCAGAGCGGCGTTATGGGTGTGCGCGGTTTCAAAGGCTGCCTGGGCATCCGGCAGTTTCGACCCGCACAACCCGCCACCGGACCGAAAGGGCAATCCCATGCGACGCGCCAATTGCCCGGCCCCGTACAGGATCTGACTGGCCTCTGGTGTGCCAAATGTCGGCGCGCCGGACCCCATGTCGATCGACGTGACAAATGCGCCGAAAATCACCGGCGCGCCGGGGCGCACCAATTGCGCATAGGCGATGCCGGCCAGTACCTCGGCCAGGACCTGGGTCAGGGTGCCCACCACCGACACCGGGGCCATCGCGCCGCCCACGATAAAGGGCGAAATGATACAGGCCTGATTGTTGCGCGCATAAACCTCCAGCGCGCCCATCATCACGTCATCAAAGGTCAGCGGCGAATTGACGTTGATGAGCGAGGTCATCACCGTGTTTTGCTGGACGAAATCCGCCCCAAACAGAATTTCGCACATGTCGACCGAATCCTGCGCGCGGCTGGGTTCGGTGACAGAGCCCATGAACGGTTTGTCCGACAACGTCATATGCGCCAGCAACATGTCCAGATGACGCTTGTTCACCGGCACATCGGTCGGCTCGCACACTGTGCCGCCGGAATGGTGCAACCATTTCGACATATAGCCGAGCTTCACGAACTTGCGAAAATCCTCCATCGTCGCATAGCGCCGCCCACCGGCCATGTCGCGCACAAAAGGCGGGCCATAGACCGGGGCACAGACCAATGTCTTGCCGCCAATGTCGACATTGCGGGCGGGATTGCGGGCATGTTGGGTGAATGTGGCGGGCGCGGTGGCACAAAGCTTGCGCGCCAACCCACGGGGAATATGCACCCGCTCGCCACGGACATCGGCACCGGCCTCGCGCCAGAGGGCATGGGCGGCGGGATTGTTGACGAAGTTCACCCCGATCTCTTCGAGAACGGTTTCGGCGTTGGCCTCGATGATCGACAGCACCTCATCCGACAGGAGGTCGTACAATGGGATGTTGCGTTCGATGTATTTCGCCGTGTCAAAGCTCACGGCCGAACGTGCCGCGCGCCGGGCGGCGCCGCCGCCCCCTCTTGCCCGTCTGCGGGTCCCTGCCTCTGACATGTTGTCACCCTTTCGATCCGATCCGGGCATGCGCCGGCGTTTCTTCTGGATTTACAGCAGGGGCCCGATGCGCCATGGCGAAAATCCGTCCTTTGAGACCGGAAAACGACATGTTGGCGATCCTAGGGGGCCGTTTTGCGCAGCCTCCATTCGGTTTGCGGCGGCAAAAACACCTCAATCGCGGCGCTGGCAACCACCTGAATGTCATCGCTGTCGGGGAAACAGACATCCATACCGCCCAGCACCGGGGTAATTGTCACCCGGCCAAACGGAAATTTGCCAAGCAACGCGTCGATTTGCACCTTATCCGGTGCCTGCACGCCAATCGTGACCTGAATTCGCGCGTCATCCTGTGACAATTTCAGTGTCTTGACGATGTGCAAACTTGAATGGCGCAGAGCGTCGTCAATCGCGCGGCCCGCAGCCTTGGTATAATCCCCGCCATGCAGGTCAACACCTTGTCCCATCTCGATAATCAAGCGGCGATCCGTCATGCGACACGCTCCATATCGAAACGAACCGTGATGGCGGCATGGGCGATCAGGGTTGGATTTCCGCTGCCCTCGGGACGGGAAATCGCCAATCCGCCGCGCACAACCGTGATCTCGGGCACACCGTAGGGAAACACCGCCGCCACCGCAGTGCGATCCACGGCATCGGGATCCTGCACCGCAATCTGCACCGCGATTCGCATGTCCTGTTTGTCAAAGCCGAACAGCTCGGCGGCATTGATTGAATTGTGCCACAGCGCGTTTTCAATCGCCCGTTTGGCCGCTTGGGTGTAATCGCCCCGTCGCAGGGATGTCCCCATCCCGAATTCGGTCAGAATGCGTTCCATTCCATGCCCCCCGTATTTGCCCCGATGTTTGACCTGAAGTCTGTGCGTGATGTCCGCCAAGACACCTGATCGCCCGATCAACTGCAAGGGCCAAGGCCGTTGTGTCGACCATCACCGCCTTCGCGTTCCTTTACCTTCCCTAGCGGAAGGTGCATACCCATCCTCGGAGAGCGGGCAAAACACGGCGAGCACATGACGATCAAGACCGAAGCCCTAAACACGAAACAAACACCGAAATCCGAGCGTAAAGAGCTGACTTCGCCCGAAATTACGGCAGTTGCGCATCTTTATCGCGGCGAAGTGTATCGCAGCACGATCTGGCGAACGCGGTTGGACACCACCACGAATTGGGCGGTTGTGACCCTTGGGGTGGCGTTGTCGATTTCGTTTTCCACCCCGAATTCTTCGCCTTTGCCCCTGGTTTTGGTGGGGGTTCTGATTCTGTTGTTCCTGATGCTTGAGGCGCGGCGCTATCGCTATTTCAACGTGTGGCGCGCCCGCGCGCGCTGGCTTGAGACGCATTTTTACGCGCCCATGCTGCATGATGGCGATCTGCATCTTGAGGAGCAATGGCAACAAACACTGGCCGAAGATTACCTTCATCCCAAATACCATGTCGGGTTCCTGACATCCGTCGGGCGGCGTATCCGCAGCAATTATTTGTGGATCCTGCTGATTCAGACATTGGCCTTTGGCGGCAAGATAGCGGTGCATCCCACCCCGGTGGAAAGCTGGGCCCAGGCGGTGGATCGCGCCAATGTCGGGCCTATTCCGGGGGAATTCCTGTTTGTGGGTGGATTTCTCTATGTGTCTGTCTGGGCCGGTATCGCCATGTGGTCCTATCGTCAGGACATCCTGAAAAGCCGCAAACAGGGCCGTCCAAAGTCCGATAGCATGGGTTAGCTCTTGCCCTTGAACGCGGCCCCGCCTAAAGCCGTTTCATGACACAGGACATCCATGACCGCCTTCTTATCATCGACTTTGGCAGCCAGGTAACGCAGCTTATTGCCCGTCGCCTGCGCGAGCTGAATGTCTATTGCGAAATCCACCCCTATCAGAACGTGACTGACGCCTTTTTGGCGGATTTCGCGCCAAAGGCGGTCATCTTTTCCGGCGGACCGGATTCGGTGATGCGCGAGGGGTCGCCGAGACCGCCGAAATCGGTCTATGACCTTGGCGTGCCGATCCTTGGCATCTGTTACGGACAACAGGTGATGATGCTGGATCTTGGCGGCAAGGTTGAGGCCGGCGATCACGCCACCGCCGAGTTTGGCCGCGCCTATGTAGAGCCCACCGAAACACGGCCCGATTTCCTGGCCGGTTGGTTCCTTGAAGGCCGCGAACAGGTCTGGATGAGCCACGGCGACCATGTATCTGAAATCGCACCCGGTTTTGCGGTTTACGGCACATCGCCCGGCGCGCCATTCGCCATCACCGCAGATCTGGAGCGCCAGTTCTTTGCGGTGCAATTCCACCCCGAGGTCCACCATACCCCGAACGGCAAAACCGTTTATGAAAACTTTGTTCGTGCCGCCGGGTTTGCCGGTGACTGGACCATGGGCGCCTACCGCGAAGAAGCAATTGCCAAGATCCGCAATCAGGTGGGCGACGCCAAGGTGATCTGTGCCCTGTCCGGCGGTGTCGACAGTTCGGTTGCCGCCGCCCTGCTGCACGAGGCGATCGGCGATCAGCTGACCTGTGTGTTTGTCGACCACGGGTTGCTGCGGATGAACGAGGCCGAAGAAGTTGTCGGCATGTTCCGCGATCACATGAACCTGTCGGTGATTCACGCCGAGGAACAGGAATTGTTCCTGGGCGAGCTGGACGGCGTGTCCGATCCCGAAACCAAACGCAAAATCATTGGCAAGCTGTTCATCGACGTGTTCCAGAAATACGCCGATCAGATCGAGGGCGCGCAGTTCCTGGCCCAGGGAACGCTTTACCCCGATGTGATTAAATCGGTATCCTTTTCCGGTGGCCCGTCGGTGACGATCAAATCGCACCACAATGTTGGTGGCCTGCCCGAGAAGATGGGCCTGAAGCTGGTCGAACCGCTGCGCGAATTGTTCAAGGACGAGGTGCGCGCACTGGGCCACGAATTGGGCCTGCCCGCGTCTTTCATCGGGCGTCACCCCTTCCCCGGTCCCGGTCTGGCGATCCGCTGCCCCGGCGAAATCACCCGCGAAAAGCTGGAGATTCTGCGCAAGGCCGATGCGGTTTATATCGACCAGATCCGCAAGCACGGGCTGTATGACGATATCTGGCAGGCCTTTGTTGCCATCCTTCCGGTGCGCACCGTTGGCGTAATGGGTGATGGGCGGACCTATGATTATGCCTGCGCGCTGCGGGCGGTGAATTCGGTCGACGGCATGACAGCGGATTATTATCCGTTCAGCCATGAATTCCTTGGGGAAACCGCGACCCGGATCATCAATGAGGTCAAGGGCATCAACCGCGTGACCTATGATGTGACGTCGAAACCTCCGGGCACAATTGAATGGGAATAAGGCGCGCTTGGTAAACTTCGCGTTGTCCTGGGCATAAGCGGGCCAAGCCATCTTGGCCCCCGCCCGCCCCTGCCCTATATCTGCAACATGTTTGCTGATTTCCTCTCCCGGCTGATTCAGCCAGAGCCCGCCCCGCTTGCCGATGACGACGCCCGTCTGGCAATGACTGCGCTTTTGGTGCGGGTGGCCCGGTCTGATGGCCAGTTCGATGCTGACGAAAGCGCGCTGATCGACAGGATTGTCGCCGCGCGTTTCGCCCTTTCCCCGTTCGAGGCCACCGCCCTGCGCAAAAATGCCGAGGTTCTGGAATCCGAGGCACCGGATACCGTGCGCTTTACCCGCGCCATCAAGGACGCGGTGCCCTATGAGGCGCGGATCGAAGTGATCGAGTTGCTTTGGCAGGTGGTGCTGGCCGATGGTAGCCGCGATGAGGCCGAAAATGCGCTGATGCGCATGGTGGCGCCGCTTCTGGGGGTCAGCGACGTCGAATCCGCGCTCGCCCGCCAGCGTGTCAGCGGTAAATAGGCCATTCAAATCCCCCCGGATTTGCGCCGAGCGCCCGGAATTTTACCGCCCGCACCGAAATTAGGCATTCCCTTACGGCAAATCGGGCGCGAATGGACCGGTTTTGTCGTGTTTCTCGTTGCACTGGCGCGTTTTTTCGGCCCTTCTGGCAGGCAAATTCCCTGACAGATGGTTTCCCGTGCCAGACCCGACACCCGTCATAGAAATCCGCGACCTACACAAATGTTATGGTCAACTCGAAGTCCTGAAGGGCGTGTCGATCACCGCGCAGCGCGGTCAGGTGATATCGCTCATCGGCTCTTCCGGGTCGGGCAAATCGACGCTTTTGCGCTGTGCCAACCTGTTGGAAGACAGCCAGCAAGGTGACATCCTGTTCAAAGGCGAACCGGTGCAGTGGAAAGGCTCTGGTCTTTCCCGCCGTCCCGGTGACGCCAAACAGGTGCTGCGCATCCGCACCAATCTTTCCATGGTGTTCCAGCAGTTCAATCTCTGGGCGCATATGACGATCCTGCAAAACGTGATGGAGGCGCCGGTCACGGTGCTGGGGCGCGATCCCAAAGAGGTCGAGGAACGCGCGCGACACTATCTGGACAAAGTCGGGATTGGCGATAAATGTGATGTCTGGCTGGCCCAGTTGTCCGGTGGCCAACAGCAACGCGCCGCGATTGCGCGCGGATTGGCGATGGAGCCCGAGGCGCTGTTGTTCGATGAACCCACCAGCGCGCTCGACCCGGAGCTGGAACAGGAAGTTGTCAAGGTGATCAAAGACTTGGCCAGCGAAGGCCGCACAATGTTGATTGTGACCCATGACATGAAAATGGCCCATGATGTGAGCGACCATGTCGTCTTTCTCCATCAGGGGTTGGTGGAAGAAGAAGGTGCGCCCGACGCGGTGTTTGGCGCGCCGAAATCGGAACGGTTGCGGGGGTTCCTTTCCTCGACGATGGCCGTCTGAAAAACAAAAACAAGGGAGCATAAAAATGAAAACCATCCTTTTGAGCACCGCCGCGCTGGCGCTGACGGCCAGCTTTGCTTTCGCAGAAAGCCACGCAATGACCGTGCGCCTCGGCACCGAGGGCGCCTATCCTCCGTTCAACTTCCTGAATGACGCAGGCGAGGTTGACGGTTTTGAGCGCGAAGTTGGCGACGAGCTGTGCGCGCGCGCCGAACTGACCTGTGAATGGGTCACAAACGAGTGGATTCGATCATTCCCAACCTCGTCAGCGGCAACTATGACGCCATCATCGCGGGCATGTCGATCACCGACGAACGCGAAGAAGTGATTGATTTCACGCAAAACTATACCCAGCCTGATCCGTCGTCCTTTGTCGGCAAGGCCGGCATGATGGTTGATCCTGCGGGCGCGGTGATCGCGGCACAGACCGGCACGATCCAGGCCAGCCATGTGGCGGAAATCGGCGCGACGCTGCTGGAATTCTCCAACCCGGAAGAAACCCTCGGCGCGGTGCGTGACGGCGAAGCGGATGCGGTTCTGGCCGATAAATCCTTCCTCGCGCCTTATGTCGAAGAAGATGCAGAGCTGGATTTTGTGGCCGAAGACATCCTTCTGGGTGGCGGCATCGGCATGGGGTTCCGCGAAAGCGATGCAGAGCTGCGCGGCAAGTTTGACGCGGCCATCCAGTCGATGAAAGACGACGGCAGCCTGAACGCCCTGATCGAAAAATGGGAAGTCGGCGCGACATTCTAAGACGATCAATTAAAATGGGTGGCGGGCGGTACGCCCGCCTGCCCGCATGCGGCATTGGGTGGGCAATTCGCCCAGATTGATTTCACGAGGCCCCTCATTTTCAGCTATTGCACAGATCCAGAGACTTTGGCCGGCTTTTCCTGGCTGTCGTGTTACCTGACCACCGGCAAGCATATGGCGTTCTACAGCTCGTTCGGCACTGTGCTGTTGCTTCTGGCGATCACGGCGCCGGTGGCGTTGGGGTTTGGCTTTGCCGGGGCGGCGGCCGCGCGCAGCCATGTGTTCCCGCTGAACTGGATGGGGCGGATCTATATCGCCATTGTCCGTGGCGTGCCCGATATCGCGTTTTTCCTGTTCTTCGTCATCGCGCTTGATCAGGGGTTCGAATGGCTGCGCCATAAGGTGAAATGCCCCGATTGGGACCAGCCAATTCGTCAGGGCAGCGATTTTGTGGTCTGTGACATTGCCAAACTGCCGCTGGGCAATGCGGCACAATGGGTGCATGAAACCTATGGTTTTTTATTGGCGGTGCTGACATTTGCCATCGTTTTCGGGGCCTTTGCCGCCAATGTGATGTATGGCGCGATGCGTGCGGTGCCACATGCGCAATTGGAAACCGCTGCGGCCTATGGCATGAGCCCGCGCCAGACGTTCTGGCGTATTCTGGTGCCGCAGATGTGGGTCTATGCCCTGCCCGGGCTGTCGAACCTTTGGATGGTGCTGATCAAGGCGACGCCGCTTTTGTTCCTGCTGGGGGTTGAAGACATTGTCTATTGGGCGCGGGAATTGGGCGGGACGAAAACCGCCCGTTTCACCGATTATCCCCATGGCGATTGGCGGATGTGGTATTTCCTTGCGCTGCTGGTGTTTTACCTTGGGTTTACCAAATTGTCCGAGGTCGTGTTGGGCCGCCTGATGTCGCGGCTGACACATGGGCAGGCCACCGCAGGCGGCGAAGCACAGCGAAAGGCCGCGGCATGAGGGTCATGATAGGCAAAGTGGGGGCGCTGCCCCCGTCCCTGCAAGCAGGGCCTCCCCCGGGATATTTCCGGTCAGATGAAATGAGGGCGCTGTGATGAGTTGCTGGGACACAATTGCGGATTATGCCCTGCGCTCTGTCGGTGTGGGCGAGCGGTTGCTGCCGCGATCTGATTTCACGATCTGCCAGCAGGTGGTGTTGATCGGCTCTGGCATGATCTGGAATGTCTATTTCGGGGTGCTGGCCCTGGTGTCGGGGTTCTTTTTGGCGACGGCGCTGGCGATGGGCAAATTTTCCGCCAGCCCCTTGCTGCGCAAACCGGCGGAATGGTTCATTTTCCTGTTTCGCGGCTCGCCGCTGTTTATCCAGTTCTTCTTTGCCTATTTCTTGTTCCTGTCGCTGAAACAGGTCGCACCGGTGTTCACGCCGTTCACCTCGGCCTGGTTGGGGGCGTTGGTGGTGTTGTTCCTGAACACCGCCGCCTATTCCGCCGAGATTTTTTATGGGGCGTTGTTGTCGGTGCCCAAAGGCGAAACCGAAGCGGCGGATGCCTATGGGTTGTCGGGGTGGTCGCGATTTCGCCGGGTGATCTGGCCGACCATGCTGCGATTGGCCTGGCCGGCCTATACCAATGAGGCGATTTTCCTGTTTCACGCGACAACGCTGGTGTATTTGTCCGGGTTTCCGGCGTTTCAGCAGCGCGGTGATGCGCTCTATTACGCCAGTTATTTTGCCGACAAGACGTTCAACCCCTTTGTGCCCTATCCGATTTTGGCGGGGTATTTCATCTTGTTGACGCTGGTTTTGATTGCGGTGTTTGGGCTGATCAATCGACGGCTGAACCGGCATTTGCCCGTCGCACGTCGCGCTCGGATGCGCATTCGTCCAAATTTGATCCGTTAGGCGCGAAAACATCTTTCCCGCTTGCCAAGCGGGGGGCTCTGTCGCTATCCATAATTTGATCAAATTATTTTCGGGTGGCTGACATGTCTGTCAATGCGATGAAATCCTGGCTGCGCAAGAACCCGCAGGTGCGCACAATTCGTGTGGCTGCCGCGGATCTGAACGGTCAACCACGCGGCAAACGCGTGCCGACACGTTATGCGGACAAGGTGGTCGAAAATGGCACCCGCTTTCCGGTTTCCGTGCTGAACCTTGATATTTGGGGCGAAGATATCGACGACAGCCCGCTGGTGTTCGAAAGCGGCGATCGCGATGGCGTATTGCTGCCGACCGAACGTGGTTTCCTGCCTATGCCCTGGCTGGAGGCCCCTACCGCCCTGTTGCCGATCTGGATGTTTCGCGAAGATGGCCGGCCCTATGACGGCGATCCCCGCCATGCGCTGCGCGCTGTGCTGGACCGGTTCAAATCCCGTGGGCTGACGCCGGTGGTCGCGGTGGAAATGGAATTCTATCTGATCGACGATTCCGGCCGGTCGTTGCAGGTGCCGGCGGCCGAAAGATCGGGCAAGCGGCGCAAGGCGGCCGAGACCATGTCAATCCGGGCGCTGGACAGTTTTGATCAATTTTTTACCGATCTCTATGACGCCTGTGAAGAGATGGACATTCCCGCCGATACCGCCATTTCCGAGGCTGGTCTGGGGCAGTTCGAAATCAACCTGATGCATTGTGACGACGCGCTGCGCGCCGCCGATGATGCCTGGCTGTTCAAGATGCTGGTCAAAGGATTGGCCCGGCGGCATGGCTTTGCCGCGTCCTTCATGGCCAAGCCCTATGACGATTATGCCGGCTCTGGCATGCATATGCATTTTTCGGTGCTCGATGCCGAGGGCACCAATATTTTCGATGATGGCGGCGACAAAGGCACTGATGTGCTGCGCCATGCGATTGGCGGCTGTCTTGATGCGATGGCGGGGTCGGCGCTGGTGTTTGCGCCACATGCCAATTCCTATGACCGGATGGTGCCCGGGGCGCATGCGCCGACAGGGATTTGCTGGGCCTATGAAAACCGAACGGCGGCGGTACGGGTGCCGTCGGGGGATCACCGCGCGCGGCGGATCGAACATCGGGTTTCGGGTGGCGACGTGAACCCCTATCTGATGCTGGCGGCCGTTCTGGGCGCGGCGATGAACGGCATTGAAGACGGGTTGGAACCGTCAGAGCCGATCACCGGCAACGCCTATGCGATTGATCTGCCCCGGATTCCGATGACATGGACCGGCGCGCTGGATGCATTCGAAGCCAGCGAGCACATCAAACGGATCTTTCCGGCGGAATTGATCCGCAACTTCCTTCTGACCAAACGGCAGGAGGCACATTATATGGAAGAATTGACCGAGGCCGAGCGGGTGGAAATCTATCTCGACACGGTTTGAAATCGAAACACGACGACAAGCAAACAGGTGACTTATGAAAATTGGCATCCTCACCACCGGGCACAAGCCCGAGGCGCTGCCAGAGTTTAAGACGTATTCCGACATGTTCGCCGAGCTTCTGGCGGGGCAGAACTTTGAATTCGTGAATTACGATGTCGTGGATGGGGTGTTTCCCGATCATGTGAATGACGCCGATGGCTGGCTCATCACCGGGTCGAAACATGGTGCATATGAGGATCTGCCGTGGATTGCCCGGCTGGAGGATCTGATCCGCGCGGCCTATGACGCGGCGATCCCGGTGGTTGGCATCTGCTTTGGTCATCAGATCATGGCACAGGCGCTTGGCGGGCGGGTCGAAAAGTTTGACGGCGGCTGGGCGCTGGGGCGTACGGAATATGATTTCCAGGGCGAGACGCTGCGGCTTCATGCCTGGCATCAGGATCAGGTGGTGACGGCGCCCGACACGGCGCGGGTCGTGGGGCGTAATGATTTCTGTGAAAACGCGGCGCTGGTCTATGGCGACCGCATGTTTTCGCTTCAGGCGCACCCGGAATACGGCGCGGATTTCATTGACGGGCTGATGCGGACCCGCGGCAAGGTCGTGGCGCAGGATCGGCTGGAGGCGGCGCGCGAAACCCTTGGCCAGCCGGTGGACAATGCCCGTTTGGCAGAGCAGATCGGGCGGTTCTTCCGCCACAGAGACATTTCGCGGACAGGAGCCTGACATGAGCGATTGGATGGAACAGATCCCCGAAGCGGCCCGCGCCTATCTGGAAGGCCGTCGTCTGGACGAGGTGGAATGCATCATTTCCGACCTGCCCGGCATTGCCCGCGGCAAGGCGGTGCCCGCTTCGAAATTTGCCCGGCAATCGCATTTCTTTTTGCCGGATTCGATCTTTTTCCAAACGATCACCGGCGATTGGGGGGAGGCGGCAGGCGCCGAAGGGTTCATCGAACGTGACATGATCCTGAAACCCGACATGTCGACGGCCAGCGCCGCGCCATGGACCGGGGATTGGACCTTGCAGGTGATCCATGATGCCTTTGACCGCGAGGACCAGCCGGTGCCCTGTGCGCCGCGCAACGTGTTGAAACGCGTGGTCGAGATGTATCACAAGAAGGGCTGGAAACCGGTTGTTGCGCCGGAAATGGAATTTTTCCTCGTCGCCCGCAATATTGATCCCGCCAAGAATATCGAACCGATGATGGGGCGTTCTGGCCGCCCGGCCGCAGCGCGGCAGGCCTATTCGATGACGGCGGTCGATGAATTTGGTCCGGTGATTGACGATATTTATGATTTCGCCGAAGCACAGGGGTTTGAGATCGACGGCATCACCCAGGAAGGCGGTGCCGGCCAGTTGGAGATCAACCTGCGCCATGGCGATCCGGTCAAACTGGCCGACGAGGTGTTTTACTTCAAACGGCTGATCCGCGAAGCGGCGTTGCGCCATGATTGCTTTGCCACGTTCATGGCGAAACCGATCGCCGAGGAACCCGGCAGCGCCATGCATATCCACCATTCCATTCTGGATCTCGAAAGCGGGCAAAATATTTTCGTGGGTCCGCAAGGTGGCGAAACCGAAGCGTTCTATCACTTCATCGGCGGGTTGCAGAAACATATGCCCGCAGCGATTGCGGTGATCGCGCCTTATGTGAATTCCTATCGTCGCTATGTCAAAGATCACGCCGCGCCGATCAATCTGGAATGGGCGCGCGACAACCGCACCACCGGCATTCGCATTCCGATTTCCGAGCCCAAGGCGCGCCGGGTGGAAAACCGCCTGGCTGGTATGGATTGCAATCCCTATCTGGGGATCGCCGCCTCTTTGGCGTGTGGCTATCTTGGGTTGGTCCAGGAAGAACGCCCCGGAAAGCAGTTTCGCGGCGATGCCTATGACGGCGATGGCGATATTCCGCAGGTGCTTGGCAGTGCCCTGGATTTGTTTGAAGAGGCCAGCGAATTGCATGAGGTGCTGGGCCCGGATTTTGCGCGGGTGTATGGCATTGTGAAACGCGCGGAATATGAAGAATTTCTGCAGGTGATTTCGCCCTGGGAACGTGAGCATCTGTTGTTGAACGTGTGATCAGGCGCGATACCGGGGGCGTGATGGGGGCGCTGCCCCCGACCCTGCAAGCAGGGCCTCCCCCGGGATATTTTGACCAAGAAGAAACCGAAAGATGGGCCGATGAACCTGTTGTTTTCCAATGACGCCCAGGGGGAATACCCAAACAGCTGGTATGCGGCGACCACGGAGTTTTTGCCCCGATTTGTGCCCTTGCGCGGCACGGTCGATGCCGATGTTTGTATTGTCGGCGCGGGTTATACCGGCCTGTCGGCGGCGCTGGAACTGGCGCGTGCCGGGCGGCGGGTTGTGGTTCTGGAGGCGCATCGTGTGGGTTTTGGCGCCTCGGGGCGCAATGGCGGGCAATTGGGATCGGGCCAGAGGGTGGACCAGCAGGGTCTGGAAAAGCTGGTGGGTCACGGGCCGGCCGCCGCATATTGGCAATTGGGCGAAGATGCCAAGGCATTGGTCAAACGGCTGGTGTCCGAGCATGGGATTGACTGTTGTATGACGCCGGGGGTGGCCTGGTCCGGGTCAAGTGCGGCAGAGGTGGCGGAGCTGCATTCCTATGTGGATGTCCTGTCGGATCGCTATGGCTATCGTCATGCCGAGGCATTGAATCGCGATGCATTTCGCAGGCTGTGCCCCTCGCCCGATTATCAGGGCGGGATGATTGACCGGGATGCGGCGCATCTGCACCCGTTGCGGTTTGCGGTTGGACTGGCACGGGCGGCGCGGGATGCCGGCGCAGTCATTCATGAGGGCGCGCTGGTGCATCATGTTGCACCGGGATTGGTGCAGACCGGCCAGGGACGGGTCCGTGCGCCACATGTCATTCTGGCTGGCAACGGATACCTTGGGTCACTGGATCGCAAGGTGTCGGCGCGGGTGATGCCGATCAACAATTTCATTGTGGCCACCGAACCCTTGGGCGCGGCGGCTGCGGATGTCCTGAGCGAAGACATCGCCGTGGCCGACAGCCGGTTTGTGGTCAACTACTTTCGTCTGTCCCATGACAAGCGGTTGCTGTTTGGCGGCGGCGAGAGTTATGGCTATCGCTTTCCCAAGGATATCGCCGCCAAGGTGCGCAAGCCGATGACAACGGTCTTTCCACATTTGAAGGACGTCAGGATCGACTATGCCTGGGGTGGGACATTGGCCATCACCATGAAGCGCCTGCCCTTTCTGGCCGAGGTGGCGCCGGGTGTTCTTTCGGCTTCGGGTTATTCCGGCCATGGGGTTGGCACGGCCACCCACGCCGGATGGTTGATGGCCCGCGCGATCATGGGGGAACAGGACGGGTTCGCCACCATGGCCGCCCTGCCCGCCCCGCGGTTTCCCGGTGCGGGGGCGGTGCGCACGCCCTTGCTGGCACTGGCCATGTCGTGGTTTGCGCTGCGCGACCGGCTGGGTATCTGACGCAACATTTCACCGCCGATTTGCCCCCGTCGCAGAAATTTCACTTTTGCGGTCCAGCGGATTGTTTTACTAATTCGAAAACTTGGATTAAGGAAAACGAAAATGACCAGTGTGGTACAGGCGCCCAATGTGCATGACGCAGAGCCGATCCCGGAAGCGGCCCGCGCCGAAATAGATCGTTTGCTGCAATCCGGGGATCTGTTTCGCTACACTGCGCCAGAGAATGCGCCTGTCTCTTTGCTGGAGGCGGAATTCGCCGAGATGATGGGCGTGAAATATGCGCTGGCGGTTTCTTCCTGTTCGGCGGCGCTGTTTTTGTCGCTCAAGGCGCTGGGCCTGCCGCGCGATTCCAAGGTGTTGATCCCGGCGTTTACCTTTGCGGCGGTGCCTTCGGCGGTGGTTCATGCGGAATGCCGCCCGGTTCTTTGCGAAGTTGGTGACAATTACCGGATTGATATGTCCGATTTCGCCGCCAAGCTGGACGATGTGCAGGCGGTGATCATCAGCCACATGCGCGGCCATACATCGGATATGGATGCGATCATGGCGCTGTGTAACGCCCGGTCGATCCCCGTGATCGAAGATGCGGCGCATTCGCTGGGCACCACCTGGAATGGCCAAAAGATCGGGACGCTTGGCAAAATCGGCTGTTTCAGCTTTCAATCCTACAAGATGATCAATGCCGGCGAAGGCGGGATCATGATCACCAATGATGCGGAACTTGTCGCCAGTGCGATCATCATGTCCGGCGCCTATGAGCATAACTGGAACAAACATTCGGTGTTGAAGGATGTGTTCCCGGCCATCCAGAACACGCTGCCGCTTTATAACCTGCGCATGTCGAACCTGTCGGCGGCGGTGATCCGGCCGCAATTGGGCCATTTGGACCGCCGGGTGAATGACGGGCGCGCCAATCACGACCATGTCGCCGCACGGCTGAACACCAGCCCCTGGATGCAGGTGCCGGACTGTCTGAAACCGGAAGACCGCGCACCGGATTCCATTCAATTCAATCTTGATGGCATGGACGAAGACGAACGGCGCGCCTTTGCCGATGCGGCCGCGGCGATGGGGGTCAAGGTTCAGATCTTTGGTCTGTCTGCTGACAATGCCCGCGCCTTCTGGAACTGGAAGTTCATCCCCGACCTGCCCGCCGATCTGCCCAGCACACGGGCGATGTTGATGCGGGCCTGTGATGTGCGCCTGCCTGCCCGATTGACCCGGGCGGAATGCGATTTCGTGGCAGATGCGCTGATCACGGCGGCGGATCAGGTGATGGGGGCGCGGCGCGCCTATGGCACCTGAACCGGGACCACATTGAAACGCAAAAGCCCCGCAAAACTGCGGGGCTTTTGTCATTCTACGGGGCAGATCCGGGAAATTTTCCGGGACCGCGCGTTATCAACCGGTCATTTGTCCAGCTTCGACAGCTTGTCTTGCAACGCTGCCAGTTGTTTCTTGATCGTCTCCAGATCCTCGGCCTCTGCCTTGGGCGCGGCACTTTCGCTGCGCTCGGCTTCGGGCCCGGACCAATTTGTCGATATCCCGCCGGTCATCGCCTTGACGAAAGCCTCTTGCTGGGCCTTCATCGCCTCAAAGCCGGGCATCTTGGCAACCGGGCTCATTTCCAGCATCCGGTTTTGGCCTTCGCGCAACATATCGAAACTGGCGGTCAGGAACTGTGGCACGACGCTTTGGGCCTGGGTGGTATAGCTGCGCACCAGATCGGTCAGGACCCCCAGCGGCAACACGTTTTCACCGCGGCTTTCGTGGTCTGCCACGATCTGAAGCAGATATTGCCGCGTCAGATCATCGCCGGATTTCAAATCAACAATTTGCACATCGCGGCCATCGCGAATGAAACCGGAAATATCCTCCAGCGTGACATAGTCGCTGGTCTCTGTGTTATAGAGCCTGCGGCTAGCGTATCGTTTGATCAACAGAGGCTTGGGTGTGTCCGCCACTTGGGCTTTCCTCTCGAAAGTTTCAGCGCTGCAGAAAAGCCTATGCGAGTGCAGCACAAAAGAAAAGCGCCCTGTCGCCGCAAGTGCGAAAAAGTCGATTTCGGCGAAATCAACGTTCTCTTTGGCGCAATCATCAAACCAAAACCACCAAAAGCGCCCAGTAATTGGCGCATATAAGATGGCAAAAGAAAAAGGCGGGCCCAATGGACCCGCCTTGATCGATGTCTCACACCTCAGGGAGGAGGAGGAGGTGTGATGAACATCACAAAAGCTTACTTAGCAGCTGTTGTCGCTTTTTTGGCAGCGGCTGTCGCGTCGGAAGTCGCTTTTTTGACAGCGGCAGTTGCTTCTTCCGAGAAGTCTTTGCCAGCAGCCATCATCAGCTCAACTGTGTCCATTTGAACCTTTTTCGCGATTTCAGCGAAAGCAGCCAGGTTTTCCGAAGCAACTTCAGCTTGAGCCGAAGCGAAATCGGTCATTGCTTTGGCGTAATCGGCAGGCTCGGATTTGGCGGACGACAGGTCAGCCAATTTCGCCAGGGTGTCTTTGGTCCATTTCGACGAAATTTCGGTCGACTTCGATGCGGCGTCCAGCGCAACACCCGACAGTTTTTCGTTCAAAGTTGCTTGGGTTTTGAACGCATCTTCCAGAGCGGAAGTGTCGACCGGGAACGCGCCCATCATGTCTTTCAGCAGTGCGGTAACGTCTTGTGCTTTTGCAGCGGCCATATTCTCAATCCTTTGTTTCCGCGCAGAGCGGGCCCACCCCGCTTGCTGCGTCTGCAAAACATATAGCCGCTGCGTCGCAGCATTTCAACTGTTTTTTGCTGCACCGCAGCATAACCTCGGATACCGTTAGATATCAGATGGTTGCCTTGACCTTCACATAGTCCCCCGGCGCATCCGCCAGTGCCGGATGGTCAGAATCACCCGGTTCACGTGCAGGCACAAGCTTGCCCGAGCGCGGTTTCAACCAGGCCTCCCACCGCGGCCACCAGGAACCTTCATGAAATTCCGCACCCGCCATCCAGTCATCTGCCGACAGTTTCACGTCGTCATTGGTGTAATGGCCATATTTCTTTTTCGACGGTGGATTGACGATCCCCGCGATATGGCCGGACTGGCCGACGATAAAGGTTTTCGACCGGCTGCTGGTCTTGCCAAATCCCCGGTAACAATCTTTCCAGGGGGCGATGTGATCAGTCTCTGTCGCAATTGAACAGATCGGCACCGACACATCCTTGATCGAAAGGGTTTCGCCCAGAAGCTCGAACGTGCCTTCGATCAATTCGTTGCGCTGACACAGACCGCGCAGATATTGCACGGTCATCCGCCCCGGCAGACCCGACCCATCGCCATTCCAATACAACAGATCAAAGGCCGGTGGGGTTTCACCCATCATGTAATTTCGGATTGCGGGCTGATAGACCAGATCGTTCGACCGCAAGAACGACATCGTCCGCCCCATGATAAAGGAGCGCAGAATGCCATTCTGGTTCACCTCGGCCTCGATCCCGTCGACGAAATCATCCTGTAGAAACGGAGTGAACTCCCCCTGCTCCGAAAAATCAGTCAACGAGGTAAAGAATGTGGCGGATTTGATCGACGTGTCGCCGCGTTTTTTCAGCAAGGCCAGCGTCAGATGCAATGTCGTGCCGGCAATACAATAGCCGATGGCGTTGACCTGTTTGGTGCCACAGATGGATTTGACGGTGTCGATGGCCTGAAGATAACCGTCCTGCACGTAATCTTCCATCCCGACATCGGCATAGGACCGGTCCGGGTTCACCCAGCTGACCACAAACAAGGTATAACCCTGATCCACGACCCATTTGATCAGACTGTTTTTCTCTTTCAGATCGAGAATATAGAATTTGTTGATCCAGGGCGGGAACAGCACCACGGGGATGTCATGCACCTTTTCCGTGCTGGGCGAATATTGGATCAGCTCCATCATGCGATTGCGGAAAACCACCTTGCCGGGCGAGGTTGCGATATTGCCGCCGACCTGAAACGCGGTGTCATCGGCCAGACGCACGACCAATTCGCCGTCATTTGCCTCCAGATCGGCCACCAGGTTTTCCAACCCTTTCACCACCGATTCCCCTTCGGTTTCGATCGCCTTCATCAGCGCATCGGGGTTGGTGGCAAAGAAATTTGTCGGCGCCATCATGTCGACGATCTGTTGCGAGAAATAGCGCAACCGACGTTTTTCGGTTTCGTCGATATCCTCGATGTCCTCGATCGCCTGTTTCAACGCCTCGGAGTTGATCTGATATTGTTGTTTGATGAAGTTGAAATAGGGGTTGGTCTTCCAGACCGGATTGCTGAACCGGCGATCTTCTGGCGTCGGATCTTCTGGCGCGGCCAGCTTGCCCTGCGCCAGCACATGCTGCGCATCGACAATATGCTTCAGCGATTTGCCCCAATAGGCCACCTGATGCTCCAGAATCTTGGCGGGATTTTGCATCCACTCCTGCCAATAGGCCGATGCTGCACGCGCGAATAATTCCTTGTCCGGGCTGGCAATGCCGGGATTTGTCGGCTGACGCTTGGTCAGCGCACGCGCCAGACGTTCGGTTAACCCCTCAATTTTGGCTATATTTTCGTCGAGATGCGCAATATTATTACTCTGCTCGGTCTCTTTGATTGTCATCTTAACGAATCCTCATTATCGTGCATGTGCAGAATTAGTCGTTTTGGAGGAGGGGCCAAAGCGGCGAACAACAGGGCACGACAGTGCCCCCTCAGCTCCGGAGCCACGCACATGCGCTATATGCTCACTTACGACTGGATGGAAACCGTTCGAAACACGAACCAATGGCTTGGTGCGACGGCCGAAGCCATGGCCTCGTACCCGGCGGTCTCCATGTGGCCAAACCCGGCCATGAACTGGCTTGCGGCTTGGGGGTCGGTTACGGAACGCACGTTTGAACGTATGGTCGCCAAGCCCGATTGGGGCATTCATTCGATCACCTGTTCGGACGGCCGCGACCATCTGGTCAACGTCCGCACCGAAGTCAGCCGTGCGTTTGGCGACCTTATTCACTTTGAGATCGCCGGCCGTGCGCCAGCGTCCCGCAAGGTTTTGTTGGTTGCCCCGATGTCTGGACACTATGCCACGCTCCTCCGCTCGACAGTTCTGTCCTTGCTCCCTGATTGCGAAGTCTATGTGACCGACTGGCACAATGCACGCGATATTCCGGTTTCCGAAGGCAAGTTCGATGTCGAGGACTACACCCTCTACCTCGCTGACTTTATGCGACATATGGGCCCAGACACACATGTTATCGCTGTCTGCCAGCCCGCGCCGCTGACTTTGGCGGCCACTGCCTATCTTGCAGGCGAAGACCCAGAGGCCCAGCCGCGGTCGCTGACCCTGATTGGTGGGCCGATTGACCCGGATGCGACGCCAACCGATGTGACCGATTTCGGCCATCGCGTCACCATGGGCCAGCTGGAACAATCCATGATCCAGCGCGTCGGGTTCAAATACCCCGGTGTCGGGCGCAAGGTTTATCCCGGCCTGTTGCAGTTGCAGTCGTTCATGTCGATGAACAGCGAGCGGCACTCCAAGGCATTCAGTGACCAGATTGCCCGCGTCGCGCGCGGCGAAGCATCCGATCATGATGCGCACAACCGATTCTATGATGAATATCTGGCGGTGATGGACATGCCGGCGGAATTCTATCTGTCGACAGTCGAACGCATCTTCAAAAACCGGGATATCGCCAAGAACGTCTTTTCGATCGACGGCAAACATGTCGATATCGGCAAGATCACCACCGTCGCCGTCAAAACCGTCGAAGGTGCAAAAGACGATATTTCGGCCCCCGGCCAATGTATTGCGGCGCTCGACCTGTGCACCGGCCTGCCGGATTCGAAAAAGGCCAGCCACCTGGAACCGGACGCCGGCCACTACGGCATCTTTGCCGGCAAATCCTGGCGCAACAATATCCGGCCACTGGTGTTGGACTTCATTGATGCCAACAGCGGCGATACACCGGCGACAAAAATCCGCGCGGTTTAAACGCCATATGCATCTGAGGTCGCGGGACAGCGACCTCAGACAAGCCCTCAAATTACGATGAAATGCCAAGCCCCCCCGCAAGGGCGGATGCGCCTATGTTGCGGGGCCGGCCTTGGCAAAAACCATGTCAATCATGGCTTGGGTGCCGCGCGAAAATTCCAGCGGACAGGGATAATCCGCCCCATCCAGCACCGATGCGTTGAAATTTTCGACCTGATGCACATAGTGATTCACGCCGGGCCAACGCCAGGTCACCCGCTCCATTCCGGGGCGGTCCAATGTGACCTCGGCCTGATCAAACACCCCGGCGTTGAACGGCGCTTGCACCGAGATCATCCCCTTGTCGCCCTGAATGGTCACGTTTTGCCGGGGCACCATACGCATGGAATTGACACCGGAAAAATGGAACGACGGGAATTGCGCGGTGATATGTGACCAGACATCAACGCCGTTTTCCCAGGTGATCGCGGTGCTGAGGATCTCTTGCGGTTCTTCGCCGGTGACAAACCGCGCGGTGCCATAGGTATAGACGCCGATATCGGGAATTGCGCCGCCGCCGGTATCCGCCCGGTTGCGGATATTGCCGGTGTCGGCGCGATTGTCATAGGAAAACACCGTATCCCACAGCATGATTTCGCCAATCTCGCCACCCTGCACCAGCTCGCGCACCTTCTGCCAGCGCGGGTGATGCACCACCATATAGGCCTCGGCTGCGACCAGACCGGTCTTATCGCGCAGCGCAATCACACTGTCGAATTCTTCGGCCTTCATCGCCAGCGGTTTTTCCACCAACACATGTTTGCCCGCGCGCAGCGCCTTTTCCGCCCATTCGACATGCAGGTGATTGGGCAGCGGCACATAGACCGCATCAATGGTGTCACTGGCCAAAAGCGCGTCGTAGTCGTCAAACAGGTGAAGGTCGGGGTTCAATCGCTGAAATCCGGCGGCCTTGTCCGCGCTGGAGGTCGCAAGCGCCGCAAGCGTGCCCCGCCCCGCCAGATGAATGGCCGGTGCCATATGCCGGCGGGCAAAATTTGCCGCCCCCAGAACTCCCCAACGCACATGGTCCGCCATCATATTCCTCCCCTAAAATGTTTGGGGTAACATGGCGCGAAGACATCGGGCCGACAACACGAAAAAGGCCGGGATTTTCACCCCGGCCTCTGGTCACGATCTTGTCGCGTTGATTTACGCGGATTCCAACATGCCCTGTTGCTTGGCCAGGTCACGCATCCGTTTTTGCAGCTTCTCGAACGCCCGCACTTCGATCTGGCGAATGCGTTCGCGGCTGACGTCATATTGGCCGGACAAATCTTCGAGTGTCACGGTTTCGTCCGACAGGCGGCGCTGGGTCAGAATGTCCTTTTCCCGGTCATTCAGCACATCCATCGCTTCGGCCAGCATGGCACGGCGGGTTTCAAGCTCGTCGCGGGCCTCGTAATCGCCAGCCTGATCGGCGTCTTCATCTTCCAGCCAATCCTGCCATTGCATCGTCCCCTCACCTTCGGAGCCGACAGTCGCATTCAGCGAGGCATCCCCCCCGACATGCGGCGGTTCATGCTGATCACTTCGTCCTCGGTCACGCCGAGATCGGTGGCAATCCGTTTGACGTTTTCGGGGCGAAGATCGCCTTCTTCCAGCGCGCCAATACGGGCTTTTGCCTTGCGCAGGTTAAAGAACAACTTCTTTTGCGCCGAGGTTGTGCCAAGTTTGACCATCGACCACGACCGCAGGACATATTCCTGGATCGAGGCGCGAATCCACCACATCGCATAAGTTGCGAGGCGGAAACCTTTTTCCGGGTCAAATTTCTTGACCGCCTGCATCAGGCCAACATTGGCTTCGGAAATCACCTCGGCCTGGGGCAGACCATAGCCGCGATAGCCCATCGCGATTTTGGCCGCGAGACGCAGGTGGCTTGTGACCATCTTGTGCGCCGCTTCGGTATCTTGTTTCTCAACCCAGCGTTTCGCCAGCATGTATTCTTCTTCAGGCTCCAGCAGCGGAAATTTACGAATTTCTTGCAGGTAGCGTGACATTCCGCCTTCCGGCGTCGGGGCCGGGAGATTTGCGTAATTAGCCATGGTCGTCCCTCCGATGTTTAGACCGTTAACATTCAATATGGTGTGGGAAATCTGTGCTTCAAGGGCACATAAACCCGATTGCGTTAATTATTGTACTGATCTGTTCAGTTTTCCAGCGCCATGTCGCTGCCTCACGCCCATGTGCGAGATGCGACAAACCCTGTTACTTTTGCTACAGATATCGTCTGAAAATAGCATAGACGCACATCAGACCCGGCGCCACACCGGAATACTACGCAAAAACGCACATTAAATGTTTCAAATCGCCCGAAGCGTCGAAAGAAGGTCAGCCATGTCATCGGGCAGCGGCGCTTCAAATGCGTGCCACGCGCCGCTGACCGGATGCGCGAACCCCAGTTTCTGCGCATGCAGCGCCTGACGTGGAAATGCCGCCAGCGCGGCCTGTGCCACGTCGCTCAGCGCGGTTTTCGGCAATTTGCGTTTTCCGCCATAGGTTGCATCGCCGATCAAACCATGGCCGGCATGGGCCATATGCACCCGGATTTGGTGGGTGCGGCCGGTTTCCAGACGACATTCCATCAACGTCACCACCGGCGGCGTGCCAAAAGTGTCGACCACCCGCGCGCGGGTCACCGCATGGCGACCGCCCTCAAAAAACACCGCCTGTTTCTGACGGTCCGTGCGATGGCGGGCAAGCTGCGTTGTGATCTTCATCACATTTCCCGGCTCAAAGCTGATGCCGCGCAGGCCACGCAAGCGCGGATCCGCCGCATCCGGATGACCATAGACAATCGCCTGATAGGCGCGTTCGGCGGTGTGTTTTTCAAATTGCGCGGCAAGCCCATGGTGCGCGGCGTCGGATTTCGCCACCACCAGCACGCCGGATGTGTCCTTATCAATCCGGTGCACGATGCCGGGGCGTTTCATCCCCCCCACCCCAGACAGCGTATCGCCGCAATGATGCAGCAACGCATTGACCAATGTGCCCGACGGCGTGCCGGGCGCGGGATGCACCACCATGCCGACGGGTTTGTTGACCACAATCAAATGCTCGTCTTCGAACAACACGTCGAGCGGGATATCTTCCGGCAGGATGTGGCTTTCTTCGGCCGCCTCCACGGTGATGACCACCTCGGCGCCCTCGCCCACTTTGGCCTTTGGATTGACCTCGACCGCGCCAGAAACCATCACCGCGCCGCTTTCCAACAGACGCCCCAGACGGGTGCGCGACAATGCGGCCTCCTCTGGCACATCACGCGCCAAAGCTTTATCAAGACGGGCGGGCGGATTGGCGCCAATGGTGAAACGGAGTTCCGGCATGGATGACCCTTCTGATACGCAGGCGGATATGCCCGAACCGCCCTCGCTGCGCTTCTTGCGCGTGTTGGTGACGGTGTTGACGGGCGTGATGATCGCTGGGGTCATACTGATCATCACACTGCTTGTCATCCGCTTCCGCGACACCGGCCCGCAACTGCCCGAAGATTTGACCCTGCCCGCCGGTGTCACGGCCCAGGCCGTCACCTTTGGCACCGGTTGGGTCGCGGTGGTCACACAGGACAACCGCATCCTGATTTTCGATCGGATCACCGGGCGCATGACCCAGGACGTCGCGATCACCGCGCCCAGCGATCACTGATACGTAAGCGCAATCCAGATGTGCAAGGCAGTCAGCGGGATCAATGCCGAAGACAGCGCGATATGCAGCCACAGCCAGACATTATACAGCAGCTTGCTGCGATAGGGGATCACTTCGCGGTTCAACAGGCCGGTGGCCGCGACCGCAATGAAACACATTGCTAGAACCGAGGTCCAGGCATGGCCAAACCGCACCGCATGGACCGCAAACAGCAAGGTCATGCCAACCCCAACCCAGCGATGGGCCGCATAATGTCGCCGCACCTCTGCCGCCTTGCCGGTCTGGCGCGCCACCAACAGCATCCATTGATAGGCCATGCCGGTGACCAAAAGCGCCCCGGTCACGATCTGCCAGGACAGGGTCAGATCAAACGCCGGGCGCAGCGCCACCCCGGCGGTGAAAACCGTGGTGATCAGCGCCAATCCGAACAGCCCCAACATGGCATAGGGGCGCTGACGCAGCCGGGTCAAAACGACAATCATTGTCCCACCTCCGCATCCGTCACGATCAGCGCGCGCAGCACCGTGCCGCCGGCCTTGGCCCGCACTTCGGCCATGAAGGTCGCCAAATCCGGAAGAACCCGCGCGCCTTCATCCGGCCATTCCGCCCCGATCGGAACCGGAACAGAAAACCCCGCCGCCTTGTCGAGATAGCCCTGATAAGCCTCTGCAACCGAGAAATAAAATGCCTCTGTCGCATCCAGATATTCATCAGCGGCCAGGGTGTCGCGCGGATAGGTCCAGGTGGTGGCCCCCATGATTTCATTCAAAACCCAATCATGGCGCGGGCTATCGGGGTGATCATTGTGACAGGTCACACAGGGTTCAGCCGAGGCAAAATCGGGATACATGCCAACCAGATCGCCACGTTCGGTGCTGGAAAACACCGGACCCTTGGTGGCGCGCACCTGTTGAAAGGCCTCGGCCTGGGAACCATTGAACAGGTTTGACGCATTGATCGGCGCATCAGACCCCAGATAGAGCCCCAACTGCGGTGGCTTGGCCTCCATCCGGGCGGCGGCAAGCCGCAGGAACAAGGCCTGCAATGGCCCCTTTTCCACCCCCGGCTCGGCCCAGTCTTCGCCGAACTTCAACCCGGCCTTCACCCCGCCGCCCACAACGCGCGCGGTATAGATCGACCGCGCCGCATCATTGATTGCATTGGCCGCGTCAAACAAATGCCGCGCCGGCAGAGGCCGCGAATCGAGCCCCTGCGCCGCTTGGCTTGGCAAAGGCGGCGGCGCGGTGACAAACAAATAGATCGCCAAACAGCCAAACAGGCCCACGGCAATAATGGATTTCAGGCTCATTGGGTTTTCCCCTCGAACATCTTGAACGGGCCATAAGGGCTGGGGCCCTGGCCAAAAAACGCCCGGATTTCAGGCTCCGGGATCAAATCGCGGACATGGGTCGGCGGATCATAGGAATGGTTGCCATGAAAATCATGACACCCCAGGCAAGTGCCCCATTTTTCATTTTTTATCAGGGTGATGTGCGGGACGTTCACCGGATCGTTCGCCAATTTCAAATCGCTGTGACAGGCGCTGCAAATTCTGGTGTCACTCGACACGCGCGCAGCCGCATGTTCGGTGTGGCACCCAAGGCAGCTGTCGGCCTCGACTTGCTGTAGCGCCTCGATGAATCGCGGTTCGCGAAAACGGTAAATCGGGTGACGTTCATTCGGGCGCTGGTGGCAGTCCAGGCATTGATCGCTTGTCACCTCGGATCTGCCGAAATCGGCGGGTTCCTCACGACGCCCCATCACATAGGCCAGTTTGGCCTGAATTTGCTGGCGTGTGGTGCCGGGGCTTTCCACATGACATCCGCGGCAGGACACCTCTGCATGGCCAGATTGAATCGGCCCATGCGCCATCCAGTGGTTGGCCGGTTCCGACCAAATACCGACCGCCCCCAGCAAAGCCACAGGCACAGCGACAATGAACGCCGAAAGGCGCAAATTCATGAAATATCCCCCGGTTGCAATGCAGAAAATGTATCGCGCTCAGGTTGTTAACTATTAGTTAACAAATGGTTAACCGGGGACAATAAGACAAATTATCCAAAATTGTGTCCAAATAGGCAACACTCGACGAACAAAAACACACCGGCCGCGACACGCGTACCGGCGATACATCATCATTTACACTAAAGGGAAATGGTACCACCTCCTGGTCTCGAACCAGGGACCTCTTGATCCACAATCAAGCGCTCTAACCAACTGAGCTAAGGCGGCACTGACGGGCGGAATACCCCCGGTGCGCGCCGATTGCAAGACGTTTGCCACGGAAAAATTACCCAAAAAGGCTACAAATTCACAACCCAGCGCATCTCTTCCAATGCCACCCCGAAATTGACCACTGGTCGGCGCTCCATCAGGGTCCATCCGGTCGCAGCATAAAGCGCACAGGCCGCCCGGTGGCTCTTGTGTGTCCACAGCTCCATCCGGCGATATCCGCAGCTGCGGGCATAGGCCAAACATTCCGCCAACATCCTTTTGCCAACCCCCTGCCCCCGCACCTCTGGCAGCAAAAGAAACATCCGCAGTTTGGCGGTGTCGTCATCCTGACGCACACAGAAAATACTGCCCAGCCGCTCTGCCCCCCGATGGGCAATAAAGGCCCGTTCACAGCTGGGGTCATGGTGGCGGATAAAATCAGCGAGGATTTCAGCGACCAAAGCCTCAAACGTCGAATCAAATCCTTCGTCGCGGGCGTATAACAGCCCATGTTGCATCACCAGCCATCCGGCGTCGCCCACCTCCAGCCCGCGGAACCCAATGTCTGTCATCACTTGCCTTTCCATGCGCGCTGCTGTAGCCCATTGCGGCCCCAGGGGCCTGATACGAGGGTGCCCGATACGGGCCCGGCCAGAGGAAAAAAACCATGAGCATCAATACCGAACGCGACATCGAGGCCAATCTTCAGATCGGTCCCACCGATAGCGGCATGGTGCGTCTGTTTATCAGCGCAGGCAATACCGAGGTTCCGATGGATTTCGATCCCGACGAAGCGCGTGAAATCGCCGAAGAAATGCTCGCCGCCGCAATGGCCGCAGAGCAGATGGGCAAATAAGCCGGGCACAAGCTTCGGTGTGCCCCCAAAACCGCGCCGTCAGATGCGCGGATCGCGCAGCGCCTGAAGCCGCCGCGCGGCCTGTGTTGCAAACATATGCACCATTTTCTTGCGCCGCGCCGGGGCCAGCCGGGTTTCTTCGCCCATGCGCAGCACCTCGGCGTCATAGGCATCGGCAATGATCAATCCCGTGCCTTCAGGCAAAAGATCGGTTGGAAACGCCTCATCCACCGCCCAAAAATACCGGTCGCCCCATTCCAGATAGCCCTGCCATTTCTGATCCGACGTAAAATCGTTGCGTGACGATTTACATTCCACCACCCAGATTTCGCCTTTGGGCCCAAGCGCAAGCACATCCACCCGCAGCCCGCGCGTGACGGTAAATTCCTCAATCGTGACAAAGCCCAGCGCCGCCATATGGCGACAGACCCCGCGCGCCAGCAACTGGCCGGGTTGCATCGCATCAATCGCAGATATGTTGGTCAGGTCGGACATGGGGCAAACATGGAACATATCGCGAACACATGCAATCCCCCGCCCAGCCCCCGATCAGACATTGCCAATCGCCGCTTTGGCCATATCTTGAACCCATGAACCGTTGAGGGCCCGATGGACACAGATACCAGAATGTCAGACGCGCAGGCGCGCGGCGTGCGCTATGCGCGTGAATTGCAGGGCCATATTACCTGGCTAGACACATTTTCCGGCACCGCGCTTGGCGTGTTGGCGGTGGCATCGGGGATCTACACCTATCTAGGGGTGTCCTCGCTGTTGGATGAAAACGGCGCCATGTCGGTCTTTGCCGCCATCGCCTATTCGGTGGCGGTGTCGGTCGGGATTTTCGTGTTCTGGTCCTATATGATGCGGCTGTTTCCGGCGGTGCGCACGGCACAGGCACGCATCGGCCTGTTGGCGGCGATGGGGCTTGGGTCGCTGGCGATCGTGGCCATGTCCAGCTGGCTGAACGCGGCGGCCCTGGCCGGGTCGGCGGCGGTGGAACAACATCTGGCCGAAACTGTGCAACGCTATCAAACCTCGCTCGAACGGGCGCATGAAGTGGCGCTCAGCGGTCAGGCCCTGGAACGCGATGTCGCCCGCACCAGACAGGGATTCGAGGATCTGTCAGAGCAAGAGGCCACCGGCAATCTGTCCGGCTTGGCCGGGCGCGGCGCGGTGTTCCGGGTCCTGCGACAGAAATCATCGGAACTGGTCGCACTGGAAACCCAGATCGCCGCCCAAACCCCCAGGGTCGATGCCGCCTTCACCCAAGGCAACGCCCTTCTCAGCCGCATGCGCGCGCTCACGGTCGAATCCGGCGCGGTAGAGCCCCGCTCGGTCGAGTTTTCAGAACTGGCCGTGCAATTGCAGGGACTTATCACGCAACTCCGCCAGCTGTCCGTCGCCTCGCTGGTGGAACGCGCTGCGCAGGATCTGGCGGCCTCGGTTGTGCTGCCGGAACTCGATGGGGCAACAGCGGAAAACCGCGGCGATCAGGCCGCGACCATCACATCCGTTCTGGATGTCCTGGCCCAACGCGCCGCAACGCTGGAAGGCGCGGCACGTCAGGTGCTGGCCCTCGCCCCGCCGCCTGAGGTCAGCTATGCACCGATTTCCGCCGCTGACGCCGTGATCCTGTATGCCGGGAATTTTGTGCCCTCCTGGGCGGGGGCGATTGCCATCGACCTTCTGCCGGCTGTGCTGGTGTTCATTCTGGCGATCACACATTCCGCCATTCGTTCCGGCCGCGAAGGCGCCGCTGTCGAAGACACCCTGACCCTGGCAGAGCTGCGCGCCGCGCTGGCGGCGGTGCGCGATGTGGAAAACGCAATGCAGACCACGCCGCAACATTCCGGCCCCGCGCCTGACACTTCCGCCCCCCAATCCAACCCACCGGCTGAAACGGACCCATCACCACCACCCACCGACGCCGCCAAGATCCATTCCCTGCCCGGCAAAACCCCATGACCGGCGGCGGCAAAATCCGCCCAATCCTGACCGCTGTGCTGGTCTTTCAGCTCGCCCTGGGCGCGCTGCTGGTGCTTGGCGATGTCCAGCGTGGCGGTCTGCGGCTGCCAAAAATATGGACCAACACGCCGCAACTCAGCGAACCGATCCGCCCCGGCGATCAACGCCGCGTCTTTGATCCGCGCCGCGACCGCCCGGCGGTTTCCCCGATCCGCGATCCCGGCGATCTGCCCAAACGGCTGGTGCTCAGCCCGGTCACCGACACCACCCAGCGGCTGGAAGGCGCCATCGCCGAAGGGGATGCTGACCGCATTATCACCCAGCTCGCCGCAGCGGACCCGCGCCCGGAACGGCTGATCCTGCAATCGCCGGGCGGTGCCGTGCAAGAGGCGCTGGCGCTGGGCCGACATTTGCATGACAGCGGCATCGCCACCGAAATGCTGGCTGGCGAATTCTGTTATTCCGCCTGTCCATACCTTCTGGCCGGCGGCGCAACCCGCGACATCCACCCGGATGCATCCGTCGGCGTCCACCAACATTACTTCGGCGAAAGCAGCCTGCTGCCGGCCTTTGTCGCGGTCGAAGACATCCAACGCGGCCAGGCCGACGTCATGCAATATCTGTCCGACATGGGCATCGACCCGCTGGTCATGCGCCACGCCCTCGCCACCCCGCCTGATGAAATCTACGTGTTGCTGCCGGAAGAGCTGGACACCTATGGGTTCACCACAAACGCCCCGGCAAATTAGACCCAAGACCTTCTTCTGTTCAAAAATATCCCGGGGGTCGGGCAAAGCCCGAGGGGGCTGGCCCCCTTCCCGTCCCGACACCAAGGCCCGCCCGCGGTTAATTTCACGCCGGCCCTTGCCCCCCGCCGGGCAAGTCCCTATTTTCGTTCAAGGCGGGTTCTGCCCTTCCCGTGAATGGTTGCATTCCGGTGGCCTTAAGCAATTCCGAGGGAGCTGGCTCTGTCCTGGTCCTGGCCTGGTTACCTGGCGCCCACCTGTACAAACAGGTCCTCGGGAATGAGATAACCCCACGGTCGCGTTTGCGGGCCCGCCACTTTTACCTATTGAAAACAAACTGCCTGGTTTTCGACACGACGCCGACGGGAATCCCCTTTCGACATAACGCCGAAGTGCCACTTTTGTCAGCCTATTGCCGACGGGCAGGCGATCAAAGGGGGCTGAAAAAAGCGAGTTGGATCAAAGTTTCCGGCGCGGGGGCGCTACGGGAATGCGCACCGGCACATAGTCCGTCTGCGGGGCACGCAGACCGCCACCGGGGGTGGTGTCATCATCATCATCGCCCATCGACATGATAGAAATGCCAAATTGCACCCCGGCAAAGACGATCCCGTTGAAAACCCAAAGCATGAATACCGCCAGCGGCCCGACCTGCGAGGTCGAGACCAAATGCCAGAGATTGGCGATATTGAAGCCAAGCAGCATCACAACAAACACCGCAGAAGCGGCAAAGCCGATCAGCACATGTTTGATGTAGTGACGCACCAGTTTCGGCAGTTCCCGTCTGGTCACGTCCCGCCGCTGCGGCCTCGGTTGTTGCATGCCATCCCCCATATGCCGCCCCAGATTCGGCGCGGTCGGTTGACTCTACAACATTCCTGCGGGCTATGCACGTCATCCGGGTGCGGCGCGGTGCCGCCCTGCGACTTTTTGCTTAACCTGCGACTTTTTGCTTAAAAAGCCTCCGGGCGGGCCTCGCGTGCCATATGATCCAGCACCGCATTGACAAATTGCGGCTCGCGGCCTTCGGGGAAAAACGCCCCAGCCACATCAACAAACTCTTTGATCACCACCCGGGGCGGCGTTTCGCCGGCCCCAATCGGCGCCTGCGGCCCGAAACAACCCGCGCAACACCGGATCAATCCGGGCAATCGGCCATTTCGCCACCAGCGCCCGATCGGTCATCTGGTCGATTTTGGCCTGATTGTTCACCGCATCGCCCACCAAGGCGCGGAACATGTCGACATCGCCCTCGTTCATTTCGTCACCGTCATAGGTGGCGCCAAAACGATGTTCGATGAATTCATGCGTGATGCTGGGCACCGATTGGCCGCTGTGTTCCATCTGGAACAACGCCTGCACGGCATACAGCCGCGCGGCGGATCTCATCTTGCGTTTCTGGTTGCCTGACAGGGGTTTGGCCGGTGGTTCAGCCGGGGTGTCGGGGGCCGTGTCGTCGAAATCTTGGCTCATGCGGTCGGGTTGCCTTTTGTCTCACCAGCGATCTGGTATTCGTCCCGGTCGGGGCGGAAACCCACCCCCTTGCGGGAAGCGCCCCACTTACGGCTGAGCGCGATCAGATGCAAGGCCGCAGCCGCCGCCCCGCCGCCTTTGTTGCCCTGCGCCGTATCTGCGCGCACCTCTGCCTGGGGTTTGTTTTCCACGGTCAGGATGCCATTGCCAATGCAAAGCCCCTGCAACCCCAAAAGGGTGATCCCGCGCGACGAATTCGTTGCAGACGGTGTCGTAATGCGTGGTCTCGCCCCGGATCACACAGCCCAGGGCGACATAGCCGTCAAAATTGCTTATCCGCTCTGCAATGCCAATCGCGGATGGCACTTCCAGCGCGCCGGGCACTTCGATCAAATCCCAAGTCCCACCGCATGCCTCGATCTCGGCCTTGGCGCCGGCCACCAGATTGTCGGCGATGTCCTTGTAATAAGGCGCAACCACGATCAAAAGCTTGACCGGCTTGTCAAACTCGGGACGTGGCAGGATGTAATGCGCTTCGGCTTCGGCCATTCTTAATTACTCCGTGATCGGGCGCGTGCCCACAATTTCAAGCCCATAGGCATCAAGGCCAACATATTTCGTGGCTTCGTTGTCGGACAGAAGGATCAGTTTCGACAGCCCCATCGCGCTGAGGATCTGGCTGCCCAAGCCCACTTCGCGCACGGTGCGCGGCCCGTCTTCTTCTGGTTCGCTCAGGACGCGCGCCTGTGGATTGCGGAACAGACACACAACCCCCCGGCCTTCTGCGGCGATGATCTGCATGGCTTTGTGCAGCTCGTCCGTGCCGCCGACCCCAAGGATGTCTTCCAGCGCCTTGAGCGCATGGGTCCGCACCAGCACCGGG
The DNA here is from genome assembly GCF_055808435.1 of Marinovum sp. J2-8. NCBI lineage: Bacteria > Pseudomonadati > Pseudomonadota > Alphaproteobacteria > Rhodobacterales > Roseobacteraceae > Marinovum > Marinovum sp. J2-8. The sequence goes on from NZ_JBVVRZ010000005.1 coordinate 287,449, forward strand.
TCCGGCGTGGTGATGTCCCCCTTGGTCAGCACCACATGTTCGACGCCCTTGACCAGATCGGTGAACACCCGCAGCGTCCATTCGCCGCCAAAGGTCGAGGTCACGGTCCGGGTGTCGGTTTCCTTGACCAGATTGTCGTTGCGCCGACGATAGGCGATCAGGTCGGAAATCGTGCCGATTTTCAGCCCGTGTTTCTGGGCAAAAGCCACCAGTTCCGGCAGACGCGCCATGGTGCCGTCTTCGTTCATGATCTCACAGATCACCCCCGACGGGTTCAACCCGGCCAGACGCGAGACATCCACCGAAGCCTCGGTATGACCGGCCCGGATCAACACACCGCCATCGCGGGCGCGCAGGGGAAAGACATGGCCCGGCGTGGCGATATCGGCCTCTGATGTGCGCGGGTCGATGGCCACGGCTACGGTGCGGGCGCGATCGGCGGCGGAAATCCCAGTGCTGACACCTTCGCGGGCTTCGATCGACACGGTGAACGGGGTTTCCGTGCGCGAGGAATTATTGGTTGCCATCGGCGGCAGGCCAAGCGCATCAATCCGATCACCCGGCATGGTCAAACAGATCAGCCCACGTCCATGGGTGGCCATGAAATTGATCGCATCAGGCGTGGCCATCTGCGCCGGGATCACCAGATCGCCTTCGTTTTCGCGGTCCTCATGGTCAACCAGAATGAACATCCGGCCATTGCGGGCCTCGTCGATGATCTCTTCCACCGGTGAAATCGCATCACCCCAGTTGCTTTCAACCGGGCCAGGATTTTCATACTTCATGGGCCGCATCTCCTTGCTACAGGGCCGCAATAGTGGATGGGCCGCAGATTGAAAAGCCTATGTGGGGTTCGGTGCGCGGCGTCACAATGGGTCGGCGACAAACCCGGCGTCTTTGTGGCTGCCGTCACAAAACGGTTTTTTCGCCGATTGGCCACACCGACAGAGCACCGCTTTCTCTGTCTGCTTCACCCGCCGCCCGGTGCCGGTTATCACCTCAACCGGACCGGTCAGAACCAGCGGGCCATTTTCGCGTGCCGCCACCGCAACCGGACCGGACAGATCGGGCACCTCCCCCTCAACACTCAGCGGTTCGCCGGTGGCCTGAAATCCGCCGTCGACATGGGAATAGTCGCAATAGGGTTTGGTCTTTGACATGCCGCACCGGCACAGCGTTGCCCGCGTGACCGTGTCATCGCCGATCTGCACCTCGCCTGCCAGCGCCAATGGCCCGTTTTCCAGAACCGCCACGCGGTTGATACGCGGCGCGGCCTCGCCCGGCTGGCCATCGCGGCGTTCATAGCTGAGCGCGCCTGAGGGACAGGTGCGGATCATTGCCGCGATTTCTTCGGCGCTGGCGGCGTCGGGCGCAACCCAGGGCAGGCGGGCCGGGTCAAACACCTCGGGCAATTTCAGGAAACAATTGCGCGCGTGGATACAGCGCGCCATGTCGAAACTGATGGCAATATCCTTGCCCTCATAGGTTTTCGCCTTGCCCATCAATCACTCTCCCTAGTCGAATATGTCTTCGATGGCGTCGAACGCCTCGTCCAGGAACCAGCTTACACCGCTCTTGCGCGACTTCTTCTTTTTCTTTTTCTTTTTGGATTTTTCCGGGCGCGTTTCCCAATAGGGGTTGGGGGTCGCCCCCTTGGAGCCGCGCGATTTCACCGGCTTGCGGGTCAGGTTCTTGCCATCCAGCCGCGCCGCCGGCATCAGTTTGAGATCATGCAGCGGCGCGCCACATGATGCGCAACTGAGCTCATGCCGCTTGTCCCCACGCAGCACCAGCGCCGCGCGGGTGCCGCAATAACAACATGTGGCAATCTTCGTCCCTTGCGGCATCTGGCGCTCCTGTGCCCGTGTGTGTGGCTGTGTCTGTGGCTGTATCTGTGCTAGCTATGCAGCGCAGCCGGGATTTTAACCCCTCAGCTTTGCCCCCGGCTGGCATAAAGCGACACCGCCGCCGCATTCGACACATTGAGCGAGCCAAAGGCCCCGGCAAATTCAATCCGCACCAGCGCATCACAGGTTTCCCGGGTTCGTTCCCGCAATCCCGGCCCTTCTGCACCAAGCACCAGCGCCACCGGGCGGTCGGTCTTGCCCTCCAGCGCCTGTTCAATGGTTTGCTCTGCCTCACCGGCCAGTCCAAGCACGAGATAGCCCATTGCCTGAAGTTCGACGATGGTATCGGCCAGATTGCGCACCTTGAGATAGGGTTGTCGTTCCAGCGCCCCGCTGGCGGTTTTTGCCAAGGCGCCGGTTTCCGGCGCGGAATGGTGGCGCGGGGCGATCACGGCGCGGGCGCCGAACACCTCGGCCGACCGCAGGATCGCGCCAACGTTATGTGGATCAGTGACCCGATCAAGCAGGATCAGACGCTGCGCGCCCGGCCCATCCGCCAGCGCCACATCGGTCAGCGAGCCCCAGTTCAGCGGCTTGACCTCCAGCACCGCGCCCTGATGCACCGATTGCGGGTCAATCACCGCCGGGAACTTGCGCGGATCGGCCTCTTCCGGGGTCATGCCGCTGGCGGTGATCGCCTCGGCCAGTTTGTCGGCCGCATTGCGGGTCACGATCAGGCGCAATTTTTCGCGCGCCGGGTTTTCCAGCGCGTCGCGCACCGCATGGATGCCAAACAGCCAGACGGTCTCTGCCGCCGCCACCCGTTTCGCCTGTTCCTTTTCAACGACCCATTTGGGTTTCTTCATGGCTGATCCTTTCGTTGCGACCACAATGGCCCCTTGTTCAGGCCCGTGCAACGCACCGCCGCTTGGCATGCGCATACCGGGCGAAAAACCTCCCCGCAAGAAAAGATGCCAAGTCGTGAAATTTCCCGGCTTTTCGCCTTGACCTCCCCCCGGCTCATCATTAATCAGCCCGACACAGTGGGCGACAGGCCGCAAGGTGTGGCAGGGGACTGTAACTCCCTCGCGGAGACGCACGCCTGGTTCGATTCCAGGGTCGCCCACCATTCATCATTGATTTGAATGGAAAATTACCCCTACTGGGGCCACGACCCGGGCATTGTCCGGGCGGTGTCATTTTGCGCGGTATTAATGCGCAAATCTGACGGCGGAGGGGTCACCGGGGGTTTCACCGGATTTCGCCGGCTTTCACTGAAGAATTCAAAAGCGAATTCATTTCGCGTCCCCTCCCGCGTTGGATGCGGAGCATGCGCGCACGTCATCCCGCGCGCGGAACAACGCCGCGCGCGCCTCGCGGCACGAGATCCCGAGTCACATTCGCGTCGATGGCCGGGTGTTGATGACCGGGTGTTGAGAGCCGCGGAAAGGAACCGCCGCTAGCTCTGCGCGACGAATTCCGGGAATGTTTCCAGATAGGTGATAAAGGTCTCTGACAGCCCCTCTTCGCGCAGAATGTCAGGGCCAACCGGTGTCTGCCGCCCGACAAAACCGGGACTGTCCGCCATAAGGTCGGGAAAGTTGTGGTGCAATATGCCCGCGTGCCCCAGAACCACGAAATCCGGGGCCAGCGCGTTGATCCGCAGGACATCTTCTGCCGTGCGAATTTTACCGCCAACGCCCATTTTCGCGTCACCGCGCGGCAAGTCCAGATACCATTGGCACAGCGTTTTCTGCTGAAAATTTTCATCATCGGGATATTTGAACACGTCGCGCATCGACATATCGACGAAATCCACCTGCCCCGTAGTCATGATCTCTGTCGTCAGGGCAAGCATGTCCCCAAAGAGCAGACCGTGGCGTTCTGGCGACAGCCGCACGCCTATTGCAAAGTCCTCTCCGCAGGATTTTCTGATTCCGGCAAGGATCTCATGCAGAAGACGGGCGCGATTTTCCGCGGTGCCACCATATTCATCATCGCGGTGATTGAACTGTGGGCTCAAAAACTGGCAGATGACAAAGCCATGCGCGGCGTGGAGTTCAACACTGTCGAACCCCGCCCTGTGGCACCGAACGGCGGCTGCAATGAAATCATCCCGCAGGGCTTTGACAGCCTCAAGGCTCATCGCCTCGGCGCCGGTCTCACGATCAAAGGAGGGCGCTTGCAGAGGCCCGTTGATCAGGTCGCGGGTCGCGCGGCGGCCACCGTGGAACAGCTGGACCGACGCATGACCGCCATGTTGGTGAATGCCGGCGGCCAATCGGGTCAAACCTTCCAGATGTTGATCCCCGAAAACGCCCAATTGACCGGGCCAGGTTTTGCCGACCTCCTGAACATTTGCCGCACAGGTTATGGTAAGACCAAAATTGCCTTCTGCCCGTTTCACCAACCACCTGTATTCGTCATCAGACAGCGTGCCGTCCTCGTTGCTCTGTTGGTTGGTCAGCGGGGCCAGCATAAAGCCGTTTTTCATTCCTTTACCCTGTTTAAAGGAAATCGGCTTGTTAAGATTGCGCATGTGATCAGATCCACCCGGTTCGGAAATACCCTTTTGACCTGTGTAGCCCCAAGGTGGTCGATCCTCAATCAAAAGCATATGGTCTGACAAAAATTGACCGAATTCACCGCACCCGGCGTTTCAAGATACGCCGGGCGTGGCCCGATTGCATCAAATTGGCGCGATCACCGGGCGCCACCCGCAACCGCCGCTCATGCGGTCCCGTTGCGCGCCGCCCCACACTTGCCAAAGCACCAGCGGACAGCCCCCTTGAGCAGACGGCTTTGCAGGGCCAGGGAAAAGACGATCAATGCAAGCAGGATCAGCGCAACCGGCCGGGTCACAAAGGGTTCCAGCGACCCACCCGATCCCAAAAGTGCGCGGCGGATGCTGAAATCGGCCATGGTGCCCAGCAAAACGCCAATCACCGCCGGGGCCACGGGATAGCCGAGCTCCTCCAGCAGATAGACCACAACCCCGAACAGGAACATCAGGTAGACGTTGAACACGTTCAGACCAAGCGCATAAGATCCCAGCACCGCAAGGAAGGCCACCAGCGGCATCAGCACCTCGACCGGCAGGCGCAGCACCTGCACCGAGGCCCGTGCCATCAGAAGGCCAAGCACCAGAATAAATCCCGACGCCCAAAGCAGCATCGCCCCCATCTGTGGGATGAAATTCGGCGCTTCAAAAGCCAGCATTGGCCCCGGGCGCACCCCATGCAGGTTCAACGCGCCAAGCAGCATCGCCGCCGGCGGCGAGCCGGGCACCCCAAGCGTCAGCACCGGGATGATCGCACCACCGATACAGGCATTATTGGCGGTCTCGGCACAGATCACGCCCTTGATGTTGCCCTTGCCAAAGCTTTCGGGATCGGAATCGAGCTTTTTGCCAGTGTCATAAGACGCCCACGAGGCGATATCCTCGCCCACACCGGGGATCGTGCCGACGCCCACACCGATACAGCCAGAGCGCAGAACGCTGCCCTTGTTGCGCCAAAGAAATCCCAGACGGGGCCGCAGGCTGCCGATATGTGGGCGCGCGCCGCCGACGACCTCTCGGTCCCGCAACACGCGGATGATCTGTGGAATTGCAAAGGCCCCAAGGATGACCGGCACCACCTCGATCCCGCAGGCCAATTCCGGGATTCCCATGGTAAACCGCTGATAGCCCTGGATCGTCTCGATCCCGACAGAGGCCAGCATCAGCCCCAGAATACCCGAGATCCAGCCCTTGGCCGGCATGTCCGGCGCGGTGAGTGACCCGCAGATCAAAACGCCAAAGATCGCGAGCAAAAAGAATTCGACCGATGTGAACAGCAACGCCATGTCAATCAGCAACGGTGACACGAGGATCATCGCCAGAAGCCCAAAGACCGTTCCAACCACCGATGCAATGGTGGCGGTGGCAATCGCCTCTCCGCCCTGGCCCCGTTGGGCAAGAATGTGACCATCCAGCGCCGTCGCCGCCCCTGCGGCGGTGCCCGGAATGCCAAGCAGGATGGCAGAATGCGCCGGGCCATAGATCGCCCCGACATAGGCGCCGATCAGCGCAAACATGGCCAATTCGGTCGAAAGATTGAAGGTAACCGTGCTTAGCAAAGCCACGGCCAAGGTTGCCGTCAGGCCCGGAAGGGCACCGAAAACCATCCCGACAAGAACGGAACCGGCCAGCACCAACAGGTTCTGAAAGGAGGCAACGACAAGGATTTGTTCTGCGAAAGAATGTAACATGAAGGTTGGGCGTCCTTTGCGGCGGGCCTCAGGGCACGGGCACGTAGAGATAGGTTGAAAAGACATGCGCGATGCTGACCGGAACGATGACAGAGACCAGCGCAGCGATGGCCGCGCGGCGGGCCAATGTCGCGCCAGCCCCCGGCAACCAGAAGACCGCGATCATGACGAAGACAAAGACCACGCTTGCCAGTTGGAAATTCACCCGCCCCAGCGCGCCAAAGATGTAAAGACCGCTCCAGACAACGATAAAGACAACCCGGTGCACCCGGACGTTCCTTGGCAGGTCCAAGATCCAGGCCATCAACGGTCCGGCGATGTCACGATGACCGCCCTCGGCCACGGCGGACACCAGCACCCGCAGGCTGAACAGGATCAGCAATATCCCGAGGATCGCGGGAAAAAGACCGGGCGACAGATACCATTGTGCCTCTGCACCGGTGCGCGAGGTCTCCCACGGCATCAAGCTGGACTGATAAAGCACCAGCCCCCCAAAGGCGATAAAGAGCAAACAGACGACGAAATCCGCCTTGCGACGGGCCTGACGCGGCAACATGGCATTCTCCTGTGATGTAACAAGAGACCGGCACATGTCGGTGCCGGTCCGCAGGTGCGAAGGGAGGGATCAGGCGTCAGGTGCCAGAATACCAAGCTCTGCCGGGTCGGTCGCGGCGATGCCCAATTCGTGCAGCTTGTAGCTCATCGCGCGCTCCATCGCGTCCAGTTCCGCCTCGGCCTCCGGGCCATAGGCCCCGGACAAGGCCATATAGCGTTCGTTCGCCAGGCTCTGGATCTTCGGGGCCTTCATCGCCTTTTCAAAGGCCGCATCGATCTTGGCGGTGACCTCTTCCGGCAGATCCTTGGGAACCGCCATGCCCAGCCACTGGCGCGCCGGGATCTTCTGGATGTCGGGATAGGTCACGCCCGCCGCCGGGATCGGATCCATATCGCCAAGCTGATAGGGCTGCATTTCAATCATCGCCAATGGCCGGAACTTGCCCGCCTTGATGTATTCGGCCTGCTCGGACACGCTCGACACCACGGCATCGACTTCGCCGGTCAAGGCACCGACCTGCGCCGGTGCGCTGCCCTCAAAGGGGATATAATTGAACTCGGCCTGTGCGCCCTGCCCCAAGGAGAGCGCCTTCATGTGCCAGACACAGCCAAGGGCGCAATGGCCGATCTTGACGCTGCCGGGGTTTTCCTTTGATGCGGTGATAAGTTCGTCAAGGGTTTCATATTTCGAATTCGCATTGACGCTGATCACGCCCGGCGAGCCCCCGACGATGTACCAGCGCCAGTCCTGTGTGCCGGTCTGGTGGTATTCCAGCACCTTGGCCACCTGCATGCCCTCGGACGCGCCCAGCCATGCGTAACCGTCATGCGGCTGGCTCCAGACCTGGTTCATCGCAACACCGCCGCCGCCGCCGGTGCGGTTAACCACGTTGATGCGGCCGCCAAGTTGCTCTTGCATCGCCTCTGCGAGATAGCGGTTGGTGGTGTCGGTGCCACCACCGGCCGACGCCCAGACCGAAACCTCGATTGGTCGGCTTGGGAAATCCTCTGCCAAGACCGTGGATGCGGACAAAGCCAGCGCCAGCGCGCCAAGTCCGAGTGCTGTTGTTGTTCTGTTCATGCGTACCTCCCGTACATACGTTTAAAGCCCCGCGCCGAAGGGTCCGGCCGGGCATTCCGCCGCCCGAATACGGGACGGTCGAAATTTTGGTGCAGTGTGGTGCAGTTCTCCTCGACCAACAGCGTAATAGCTCACATAGCCGTATGTCAAACTACATTATGATATTGAATTCAGAAAGGTCGGACGAGGGCGATCCAACAAGGAAGGCAGAAACAAGTCGTTGTTTTCATTAACCTTACAAAGAGACTGACCGCCCTCAGGCCACCACCAACCGCAAACACAAAGGGGCTTTTCGGGGTTAATCCGACAATTTTCGGGATGCTTTGGCGATATTTCTGGACGATTCTCGGCAACTCGGGATCTAGCGGGCCAGAAATGCCGAATCGGACCTCATATGGCCCATTACCCACCCCAAGACCCGCCGAAACCGTGTCTATATCCCAGGAGAAGACGACGCCCTGCTCAAGCTCACCGGCGACGACACCACCTGCGCGCCCCGCCACGGGGCCTCCTCACCCCCGAACCCCATACATATTAATGCCCGCATACCCGTTGGGGTCATATTCCCACACCTTTGGCCCACAAGTGGCAAGCCAACCCCGGCTTATCCCACGGTCCAATCCCAAATTATGAAGTTATATCCAGCATTATGGATTGACGCCCGGCATTGCGGGATGCTAGCAATTCATCAGGAAAGGGAGGATGGGATGTCAAAGCTAAAGATCGTCACGGTCGGCGCCGGATACTTCAGCCACCACCATTATGACGCATGGTCCCGAATTCCCGAGGTGGAGGTCGCTGGCATTGCTTATGCAAAAGACAGGGCCAAAGCGCAGAAGGTTGCGGACACCTATGAAATTGCGGTGGTGTCCGATGATCTTGAGGGGCTGCTCGACACCGTTCAGCCCGACATCCTTGACATTATATCCCCGCCCGACACCCACCTGCCCTTTGCGCAACTGGCCAAACAGCGCGGCATTCATGCGATTTCGCAAAAGCCGATGGCCACCGACCTGGATCAAGCCCGGGCGATGGCGACACTGGCGCGCCAACCCGGCTCCAGCCTCATCATTCATGACAACTGGCGGTTCAAACCGTGGTTTCGTGAAATCGCCCGGCTTCTGGACGGGGGGGCCATTGGCCCGCTGTACAATGTCACCTTCAGAATGCGGCCCGGCGACGGCCAGGGGCCGAATGCCTATCTCGACCGCCAGCCCTATTTTCAGAAAATGCCCCGGTTCCTGCTGCATGAAACCGGCGTGCATATGATTGATGTGTTCCGTTTCCTGTTCGGAGAGGTGCATGCGGTCACCGCCACACTGCGCCGGTTGAACCCGGCCATCGCAGGCGAGGATGCGGGCTATGTCATGTTCGAATTCAATTCCGGGCTTGCCGGGCTGTTGGATGGCAATCGTCTTGTCGATCACGAGGCCGACAATACCCGTCTGACGGTCGGCGAAATGCTGATCGAGGGTGCAGAGGGCCAGATCCGGCTGGACGGGCGGGCACGGATTTTCATCCGCCCGAATGGCGGCAGCTTTGCCCAGCACAGCTATCAATGGGCCAACCGCGGCTATGCCGGCGACTGCGTGCACGCGCTGCAGCGGCATGTGGTCGACTATCTGACCACGGGCACGGCGGTCGAAAACACCGCCGACGCGTATCTGCAAAGCATGTTGATAGAAGAGGCATGTTACCGGTCCGACAGCCTACGACAGACCGTCGATATCGAAACAATCATACAAGAGACGCACGCGGCCTGATCCGCGGCAATAAGGGAGAGGAAACATGACCGACAAGATCTTGGTAACCGGCGGCGCCGGCCGTCTGGGATGGCACGTCGTCGAAGAGATGAAGACTGGCGCCGAGCTGACCGTTCTGGACATCTGCGCGCCAAGACAGGACCTGCCCTACATCGAGGGTTCGGTTCTGGACTTTGAATTGCTGCAGAAAAGCTTTCAGGGTCAGGACGTGGTTGTGCATCTTGCCGCCATCCCGAACCCGCGCACCGCCCCCGCCGACGTGACATTTCAAACCAACGTCCAGGGCACCTGGAACGTGCTTCAGGCCGCCGAGGAGGCCGGGGTGCGCCGGGTTGTCGTGATCTCCAGCGATGCGGCGACGGGGCTGCACTACAACCCCGAAAACTGGCAGCCGCAATATGTGCCAGTCGACGAAAAACACCCGCTGCGGCCCACGGATTTCTATAGCCTCAGCAAAGAGGTAACCGAGGTGGTGTGCCGTTCCTATGCCTTGCGCGGCAAGACCGAAATCGTGGTGATCCGCCCCACACATATCGTGTTCGAATTTGAATACCCGGAATTGCATGATCGGGGGGCCGATCTCGAGAACTATCATTTCTGGACCTATGTGTCGCCCTGGGACGTGGCGCAGGGCATCGAAAAGGCCGCAAAGGTGCCCGGCATCAACGGAGAGATCTTCTTTATCTCGGCCGAAGATTCACTGGGCGATGAGCCGCTGCTTGATCGGGTGCGCAAACGCTGGGGCATCACGGGCGACGCGGTGCACAAGCCCGAAGTCTATGCCGCCAACCCGACGGCAAGCCTGCTCGACATCTCTGCGGCGCGCGAAAAGCTTGGTTATGCGCCGCGCGTGAATTGGCGCGACATGGTCGCCAAAGTCGCGGCCACCGCCGAATAAGTCCCTGATTTCCTGAGAGGAACTGAAATGTCCACCGCCGACTACGGCCTGAATCTTTATGCCTATACCTTCGATTACACCGCAGCCGAAGCCGTGCGCGAAGCCGCCGCAATGGGCTTTCCCGGGGTAGAACTGATGATGTTCCCCGGCCATCTGTGGCCGCCGGAAATGGGCGCGCCAGAGCGCCGCGCGCTGCGCGATGCGCTGGCAGACACCGGCACGCAGGTGATTTCGATCAACCAACCCAACCTTGACGTGAACCTGACCGCCGCCTCGCCCGAGGCCCGCGACTACAGCTTTTTGACCGTCCAGCGGATGATCGAAACCGCAGGCGAATTCGGCGGCAAATATGTCATCGTCGGCCCCGGCAAGATCAACCCGCTGATGCCCATGGCGGAACAGGAACGGCTGGGCCATTTCCACCGTGCGCTGGACCGGCTGATCCCCATTGCGCGGGGCCATGGGGTTCAGGTGCTGGGCGAAAACATGCCCTTCGCCTTTTTGCCCGATACCGAAACGCTGGTGTCGGCCATCGCGGGCTACACCGCAACCGAGGTCGGCGTGATCTATGACGTGGCCAATGGTCATTTCATCGCGGAACCGCTGCGGCCCGCGCTGGATCGGATCGGCGACCGGCTGAAACTGGTTCATGCGTCGGATACGGGCCGCGAGGTCTATAAACACGATCCCATCGGACGCGGCGACATGGATTGGACAACACTGGGGCAAGAGCTGATTGATTTTGGCTGGTCGCATCCCCCGGTGCTCGAAATCATCGGCCTGTCCGAGGATCTGACCGCCGAAATCAAGGACAGCAGCGCCAGACTGGATGCTGCTGGCTGGGACCGCATTGCCAAGAAACGGCACACAAAAGGGAGGAGCGCGGCATGAAGCGCAGAAAGGGAGCCGACGTCATCGCCGATGTCCTGATTCAGGAAGAGGTGCCGTATGTTTTCGGCATCTGTGGCCATGGCAATGTCGGCATGATCGACGCGCTGCACGAGCGGCAGGACAAGATCAAATTCATCTCGCCACGGCACGAACAGACCGCCGGGCACATGGCAGACGCCTATTACCGGGTGGCGCATAAACCGGTGGCGACGCTGACCTCCTGTGGGCCCGGCTCGGCCAATATGCCGATGTCACTTGCCTGCGCCCAGGCGGATAGTTCGGCGTTTCTGGCCATCACCGCCAACGTCCCGACATCACAGTTCAACCGCGCGCCGTTTCAGGAAAGCTACCAGCATTTTCAGGCAGATTTCCCCTCGGTCGTGCGGCCCTATGTAAAGCGCAGCTTTCAGCCGTCGCGCGTCGATATGCTGCCGACCGCGATGCGACAGGCGATGCATATGATGACCTCGGGCCGCCCCGGCCCCGTGCATCTGGATGTGCCCTACAATGTCTTTCAGGAACAAGACATGGTCGAGCTGCCCGCGCCGCGATCGCTAAGCCCGATCAATCGCACCGGTGGATCGCCCGAGGATATTGCCCGCGCCGCTGACATGCTGTTGGGGGCGGAACGCCCGCTGATCTTTATCGGCCATGGCGTTACCATTTCCGAGGCCAGCGTCGAACTGACCGAGCTGGTCAATCGGCTGGGCATTGCGGTTGCCATGTCGCCCAACGGTATGGGCACTCTGGACATGCAGCACCCGCTGAGCCTTGGCTTTATTGGTCGCAACGGCACCCATGCCGCGAATGAGGCCGGTCGGCGCTGTGATGTGCTGCTGACGCTGGGGGCGCGCTTTGACGACCGGTCGTCAAGCTCGTGGAAACAAGGTTACAGCTGGAACATTCCCCCACCCGTCTGATCCATGTCGACATCGACGTGAATGAGATCGGCCGCAATTATGACCCGACGCTGGGGGTCTGTGCCGACATCCGTACCTTCCTGCGTCAGCTTCTGGCCGAGATCGAACGCCGTGGCGGCGCGACAGAGGCGCGTGCCACGGGCGAGCCTTGGCGGCAAAGGATTGCCGCATGGAAAGCCCAGTGGGAGGCCCATATTGCGCCCGCCTTTGCCGCCGATACCGCGCCCATGCGCCCGGAACGGGTGGTGAAGGAAGTTCAGGGTGTGCTGCCCGAGGATGCGATCCTGGTGTGTGACAGTGGCGTGCACCACAATTGGTTCATGCAATACTGGCAGGCCCGGCGCCCGCAACGGATGCTCAACACCTGGGGCTTTTCGGCCATGGGCTTTGGCGTCAGCGGCGCGCTTGGGGCCAAGCTGGCCGCGCCAAACAGCCCGGTGGTCGCGGTTGTCGGTGACGGCGGTTTCACCATGACACCGCATGTCTTGTGCACGGCGGTGGAATACAACATCCCCGTCGTCTGGGTGATCTGGAACAACTATGCCTGGGGGGCGATCCGCGATCTGCAACTGGGACCGTTCGAAGGCCGGGAATTGAACACCAGCTTCACCACCGCCGACAATTCCCAGCCCTATAACCCGGACTTCAGCGCCATGGCCCGGGCGCATGGGATCGACGGGGTCAAAGTATCGAATGCGGCCGATTTCGGCGCTGCCCTGCAAATGGCCATTGCCGCGAACAAACCCTTTGTCATCGACGCCGAAGTCGATGTGAACGTGAAACCCACCTCGGTCGGGACATGGGAACTGCCGCCGTTGCGGCACCCGGAACCGGCCTTTGGGGCCCCATGGAGACCATGATGAAAGACAACCCGGACATCATTGAGGTGCGCCACCTGATCGGCGGCCAATGGATCGACAGCGACGACAGCGACACCACCCTCAATCCCTTTCACGGCACCCCGGTGGGGCGCGTCGGGCGCGGCACACCCGCGACCATGGACAAAGCACTGGAGGCGGCCCGCAAGGCCGCCCCGCAAATCGCGGCGATCCCGGCGCATGAACGGGCGGCGATCCTGCATCGCGCGGCGGCCCTGATCACGGAACGCGCCGAAGAGATCGGTCTGACAATGTCACGCGAAACCGGCAAGGCCATTGGCGACGCCGTTGCCGAAGTCAGCCGGTCCCAGGACACGATGACGCTTTCCGCCGAAGAGGCCGTGCGGATCGAGGGCAGCCATGTGCCGCTTGACGCCAGCGCCATGGGCTCGGGCAAGCTGGCCTTCATGACCCGCTTTCCGGTGGGGGTTGTCGCGGCGGTCACCCCGTTCAACGCGCCCTTCAACCTGGCCTGCCACAAGATCGGGCCGGCCTTTGCCGCCGGCAACGCCTGTGTCCTCAAGCCCCCACCCCAGGCCGCCGCCACGGTGCACAAACTGGCCGAAATCTTTCAGGATGCCGGCGCGCCCGCCGGGGCCCTGAATGTGGTGCATGGCGGTGTCGAGGTCGGCAAGGCGCTGGTGTCGGACCCGCGGGTCGATTTCGTCACCTTCACCGGATCATCCGCTGCGGGTGCGGCGATCAAGGCCGCCAGCGGATTGCGCCGGGTGGCGCTGGAACTGGGCGGCGCAGGCCAGACCATCGTGCATTCCGATGCCGACGTGGCGAAAGCCGCGCCTCTGGCGGCGAAAAACGCCATGCGTCTGGCGGGGCAAAGCTGCTTGTCGGTTCAGACGGTCTTTGTTCACAACAGCAGGCTGGATGACTTTACCGATCTGCTTGTCACCGAGGTTGCGAAGCTGCGGATCGGCGACCCGCAGGACCCGGCCACCGACGTTGGCACATTGATCGACGACGCAGCCGCGAAACGCGTGGAAAACTGGATCGGCGAGGCCGCAGCCGGTGGTGCCGAGGTGTTGATCGGCGGCACCCGTCATGGCGCGGCAATCGAACCCACGGTGATCCGTGGCCCCGCACCCACCGACAAAGTCTTTTGCGAAGAGGTCTTTGGCCCGGTGGTCAGCGTGGTCGGCTATGACGATATCGAAGCGGTCTTCGACATGATGAACGCAGGGCGCTACGGGCTTCATACCGGGATTTTCACCGCTTCGAACGAGGTGATGATGCGCGCCTATCGCGCCATTCGCACCGGCGGTCTGATTGTCAACGGCACCTCGACCTGGCGCACAGATCAGCTCGCGTATGGCGGCGTCAAGGACAGCGGTATCGGCCGCGAAGGCCCGCGCTATGCGATCCGCGACATGACCGACGAACGCATGATCCTGTTCAACATGTAAATCAGGGTCGACAACAGGGCGGCAGGAACACCCGGAAGACTGTGATTGCCGCCCACCCCGCCAGAAAACCCCACCAGAACACCCGCCGGAACAAGAGGTGCTCCCCTCGTCCGGCATCCTGCCCCGCGCCGAAATTGCTTCGGGGCGGGGTTTTCATTTTTCGGCTGGGTTTTCCTGTGCGGCTTGGTCAACCTCGTGGCCAAGGTCAGCAGACATTGCCGCCGCGACGGATTTGAGCGTCGTCGAAACCTCGCCCACGTGCTGAAGCCCCAGCCGCCAGACCGGTGCCGTAATGCCGATGGCCGCGATCAGCCGTCCGCGAAAGTCCCAGACCGGCGCCGCCAGACAGCGGGCCTCTGGATCGAATTCGCCGTCGTCAAAGGCAATGCCGTTTTCGCGCACCTGCGCGATTTCGCGCTCCAGGCTTTCGGCTTCGGTGATGGTCTTGGGCGTGATCGCATCAAAAGGCGCCTTTTGCAGATAGGCGTCCAAATCGCCCTGCGTCGCACCGGCCAGAACCACCTTGCCGATTGCCGTCGCATGCGCGGGCCGCGCAGAACCGACACGTTCCGCCATTCGGATCGAGGCCGCGCTTTCATGGCGATCAATAATCACGACCTCATCGCCCATCTGAACCGCTATGTGACTGCTTTCGCCGGTCTTTTGCGTCAGATCCTTCAGGAAGGGGGCCGCGACCCGCAGCAATTCCTGTTCATCCAAGGCCCCAAAAGCCAAGGAGAAGATCCGCGGCCCGATGCGGTATTTCTTGGTCAACACATCCTGACGCAGCAATCCAAGCGTATGCAATGTCTTGGTCAGGTGAAAGGTGGTCGATGAATGCAGGCCGACTTCCTTGGCGATGTCGGCCGATCCGATCCCTTCGCGGGCCTTCGCCACGGCCTGAAGTATATTGGTCGCCCGCACCAGCGACTGAACCCCGGCTTCGGGCTTGGCTTCCTTGCCTTTCGGTTTATCCTTGGCTTGAGTCACAAAGCGCACCATCCGTAATATTAAACTCAACCTCACATTACCGGATACATCGGGCAGCGCAACCATTCCAACCCTGGCGATTGCGACTTTACGGTGCTGGGCTGACGAAATCGCGCCAGTTGCCGAAGGAGGTGATGTCCTGCGCGCCGCTGGCACCGATGGCCTCGCAGACAAATCCACAAACAGTCGATCCATCTTCCAAGGCTACATTGCCAAGACCAAGCGGTGACGGAATGCCCGCCAAGAAATCCCCAACTCGTGCAAGCGGCAGATCCCACAGCTCGACCAGGATCGGCGCACCCGATCCGTCGGCCCCGCGCACAAGCCCGGGCCGCGCAGGCGGATCACCGGCCAGCGCATAGAAACGATAGGCGTCGGTCGTGCGGGATGTACCCACAAACACGCCCCCCCGATCGGTCAGTTGATGGTTCAGCGGCAACCCCGTCATATGGGCGCCACAGACCGCCACTGTCAGCATATCGGGCGCATGTTCCGGCATTACATCAGGCAACAATGCGTTCGGCGGCTCAAACGCCCAATCCGTCGCGCCGAGGCTGCGTTGTCCTGCCGCCTCAAGGTCACGCGCGACAACCGCGATTTCAGCATCGCGACCGCGCGCGGCAAGCAGCGTCACACTGCCGGGGCGGCCATCAGGCCGCGCCGGAACAGGCACGGCAATGCCACACATGTCGAGAAGATTGACGAAATTGGTATAGGTGCCGAAATTGGAATTCGGCGTCACGGGATCGGCCTCCAGCTCTGCCACGGTATGGAATGTGGGGATCGTGGGCACACAGAGCATATCAACGCTTGCAAGCGCGGGTTCTGCGGCACGGGCCAGCTCTTTGAGACGATAGATGCCGCGAAATGCATCGACGGCGCTCAAGGCTTCGGCCTTGCGGATGATCTGGCTGGTCACTGGGAAAATGGCCCCCGGATCGCGCTTCAGAAGCGCCTCGATCACCGAATACCGTTCGGCCACCCAAGCCCCTTCGTACAGCATATCCGCGACGGCATAGAGCGGCGTGAAATCAATCTCTTTGATCTCTGCCTTCTTGGCTTTGAGCAAATCAATCGCGGAATAGAAGGATGCCTCCTGCACTTTATCGCCCAAAAACGCGATGCTGGCCTTGCTCGGGATGCCGACCACAGGCGGGGCTTTGCGGATGGCAAGTGGTTCGGCCTTGATCGGGCGGGCAAAGGCATCCGCAGGATCATAGGCGCAGCATACCTCATAGGCCGCATAGGCATCTGACACCGTGAGGGCAAAAATCGAAATCGTCTCGATCGACCGACAGGCGGGCACAACCCCGCTGGCCGACAGCGCGCCAAGCGTGGGTTTCAACCCGACAATATTGTTCAGCGCGGCAGGCACGCGACCGGACCCGGCGGTGTCCGTCCCGAGGGACAGCGGCACAATGCCATGACCGACCGCCACCCCAGAGCCACCAGACGAGCCGCCGGGAACGATTTCCGGGTCAATCGAATTGAGCGGCGCGCCATAGGGCGTGCGGACGCCAACCAGACCCGTCGCGAACTGATCAAGGTTGGTTTTGCCAATGAATATCGCCCCTGCCGCCCTCAGTTGCGCAACGACAAAAGCGTCCTGTTGCGGGGTATAGGCATAGGCCGGACAGGCGGCGGTTGTTTCGATCCCGGCGACATCAATGTTGTCTTTGACCACAAATGGAATGCCCCAGAGTGGTTTGTCCGGGTCAAACGCGCCAAGCGCGGCCGCCTCTGCCAGGGCCTGATCCGGATCCGCCAGAGCCAGGAAAATATGCGGATCATTCACCGCATCAATCCGCGCGAACACCTGTTTGACCACCTCGGCTGGCGTATGCCCCCCCGCATAAGCCGCGTGAATATCCTTAATCGTCATCCGAATCTCAGTCATAGCGCCGCGTCCTTTATGCGTTCCACCTGTGTCTGAGAGTTGTGTTTTATTGCGACCTTTGACGCAAATGCTAATAATACACAAAAGTGCTGCAAAAAATGCATCGCTTGTCCAACGCCCTTTGAGACTGAGAGACCGCGCATGAAACATCTTCAAACCCTGCGATATATAGAGGGCGTTGTGCGCGCCGGATCCATCCGCAAGGCCGCCGACGACATGAATATCACCGCCTCGGCGCTCAACCGACGCATTCAACGGTTCGAAGAAGAGTTCGGATCAGAGATCTTTGAACGTTTGCCCAGAGGTGTGCGGCTGAACCCGGCGGGCGAGTTGCTGATGCAGCATTTTCGCACGCAGGTGTCCGATTTGCGGCGCGTGCAAGATCAGGTTGCCGATCTTTCGGGCGAACGGCGCGGCCACATCGCGATTGCCTGTTCCCAGGCGCTGATCCCGTATTTTCTGCCCGAACAGATTGCGGCCTATCGCAACGAACATCCCGGCGTGACCTTTTCCGTGTCGGTGCGCGACCGCGAGGCCGCAGAACGCGACCTCGGCACATTCCAAAGCGACCTGGCGCTGGTGTTCGAGCCGGTGCATATGGTTGATTTCGAGGTCATCTCACACTGCCCGCAGATCATCCATGCCATCATGCGCAAGGACAATCCGCTGGCGCGCAAGGCCGAGGTGCGCCTGCGTGATTGCATTGACCAAACCCATGTTCTGCCAAGTGCGAGCTATGGTGCGCGCGCCCTGTTGGAGATCAGTGCGAAACGGGGGTCGCGCCCGCTGCGGCCCAGCGTGGAAAGCGACAGTTTCGATTTCATGCGCCATTATGTGCGGCACGAAAATGCCATCGCCTTTCAGATCCCGATTGGCCTTAACATCGCGACTGATGACGATCTTGTCTCGCGCCCGCTGTCGACCCGCGACGTGCCTGTCGGCAGTCTTTTGTTGGGGCAACAACGCGGGCGCACCCTGCCTGTGGCCTCTGCCCGCTTTGCGCAAAAGCTGACCCGCGCGCTGGAGGCATTGCAGGAAGATTGACCAGAACATGCGACTGGCCGGGTTCATGATAGGCGCAGTGCACTGGCGCGGCACAGGTGAGTTGCGGGCAAATCACAGGTGAACTGCGGGCAAAGCCCCGAACAGGACCCAGATCAAAGCGATGCTTTTTTTGCACCGCTTTGCCAAAAAATAAGCAGACGTCAACAGCACTAAACTCTCTTAAGATTTGAGTCGTTGAAATTCATCGGCGCCGCTTGAGGCGCGTGGAAGCAGTTGGAGCGCAGCTATGACCCCCCCTAACACCATGAATCGTCGCCGTTTTCTTGGCACCTCCGCAATGGCCCTTGGGGCAACCAGCCTTGGCTTGGCGCAGTCGGCCCAGGCCCAGAGCAACCTGACAGTCGGCTTTATCTATGTCGGCCCCAAGGACGATTTTGGCTATAATCAGGCCCACGCCGAAGGCGCCGCCGCCGTCAAAGCCATGTCCGGTGTCACCGTTCTGGAAGAAGAAAACGTTCCAGAAAGCCAGGACGTTCAAAACACCATGGAATCCATGATCAATTTCGATGGTGCGTCGCTGTTGTTCCCGACCTCCTTTGGCTATTTCAACCCGCATATCCTTGAAGTTGCGCCGAAATATCCCGATGTCCGGTTTGAACATTGCGGCGGTCTGTGGACCGAGGGCAACCCGACCAACGCCGGATCCTATTTCGGCTATATCGGCATGGGGCAATATTTGAACGGCGTGACCGCCGGCCATGCGACAAAATCCAAGAAAATCGGTTTCGTCGCCGCCAAACCCATCCCGCAGGTTTTGAACAACATCAATTCCTTCCTGCTTGGGGCGCGGTCGGTCGATCCGACAATCACCTGTCAGGTCATCTTTACCGGCGAATGGTCTTTGGCGGTGAAAGAGGCCGAGGCCACCAACGCCCTGACCGATCAGGGCTGTGACGTCATCACCTGCCATGTCGATGGGCCAAAGGTGGTTTGCGAAACGGCGGCGGCGCGCGATGCCTTTGTCTGTGGCTATCATGCCGATCAAAGCCCGCTGGCCGGTGACAAATACCTGACCGGGGCGGAATGGAACTGGGCCAGCATCTATACCGACATGGTCAGCAAAACGATGGCAGGCGCACCGATCGACAACTTTGTGCGCGGCGGTCTGGCCGACAATTTCATCAAGATGAGCCCGCTTGGCCCCGCCGTTTCCGATGCGGCCCGCGCCCAATTCGAGGCCACCAAGGCCGAAATCATCGCCGGCGGTTTTGCCGCCATCAAAGGCCCGCTGAAAGACAACAAAGGCAATGTGATTGCCGCCGAAGGCCAGTCTTTTGTCGAAACCGATGTTGCGATTGAAAGCATGGGCTACCTTGTCGAAGGCGTCATTGGTTCCACCAGCTGATATGAGCATCACATTCCCACAAAAGGCGACCGGGTCACCGGTCGCCGCACAGCTCGTGGCCCGGATCGCGTTGCGCGCCGAGGCGGTCCTGATCCCCGTCGGCGCGCTGCTTGCCGGGTTTGTGGCCTTCAGTCTGTTTCTGCTCTTTCTCGGGAAATCCCCGGTCGAGTTTTTTGCTTTGGTCTGGAAGGGTGGGTTTTCCTCTGCCTTTTCGTGGCAAAACACCCTGTCACGCGTCGCCCCGCTGGTGCTGGCGGCGCTGTGCGTCGCCCTGCCCGCGCGGCTTGGTCTGGTGGTGATTGGCGGCGAAGGCGCGATTGTGCTGGGCGGATTGGCGGCGGCGGTGACCGGCACTTTGGTCGTGGGGCTGCCGTCGGCCATGGGCATGGTGTTGATGGCCGTGGCGGCGATGTGTCTTGGCGGGCTGTGGATCGGGGCAATCGGGGCGCTGCGGATCAAACGCGGCGTGAATGAAACCATCGCCTCCTTGTTGATGGCCTATATCGCCATCGCCCTGTTGAACCATTTTGTCGAAGGCCCGTTCCGGGATCCTGCCAGCCTGAACAAACCATCCACCGCACCAATCGAGACCGCATTGCAGGTCGGGGATATGCCCTTTGTCGCGGCGCATTGGGGGGTGCTTGCGGGGATTGTTGCCTGTCTGTTGTGTTGGGTTCTGATCGAGCGCACGACAATCGGCTTTGCCGCCCGGATCGCCGGTGACAACGTGCGCGCGGCGCAGATCCAGGGTTTGCCGGTTTCCAAACTGGTGATCGGCTTTACCGCGCTTGGCGGCGCATGTGCCGGGCTGGGCGGATATTTCGAAGTGGCCGCCGTGCACGGATCGGCCAATGCCTCCCTGATCGCGGGGTATGGCTATACCGGAATCCTTGTCGCATTTCTGGCGCGTCATAATCCCTTGGTGATCATCCCGGTTGCTGTGCTTCTGGCCGGGTTCGAGGCCTCTGGCGGATTGATTCAGCGCCGCATGGACCTGCCGGACGCAACCGTTCTGGTGTTCGAGGGCATGGTCTTCATCATCATTCTGCTCAGTGAGGCTCTTTATGGTCGCCTTCGTATTTTCAATCCCGGTCTCAGGGGGGCCTCTTGATGGAACCTGTTGAAATCGGTCTGTGGGGCGTGCCCCTTGCCATTCTTGGCGGCGCGATCCGCGTCTCTACCCCGTTTATCTTTGTCTCTCTGGGCGAATGCCTGACCGAACGGTCCGGGCGCATCAATCTGGGCCTTGAGGGCACTTTGGTCTTTGGCGCGATCAGCGGCTATGCTGTTGCCTATGAAACCGGAAATCCGTTTCTGGGCGTCCTTGCGGCGGCCCTTGCGGGGGCCTGTTTCGGGCTTTTGCACGGCTGGATCTGCAAATTCAAAGGCGTCAATGACATCGCGGTCGGCATCGCCATGATGCTGTTTGGCATGGGCCTCGCGTTCTTTTTCGGCAAGCCCTACATCCAACCGCAAGCGCCCGATCTACCGGCGATACCCTTTGGCTGGTGGTCCGATACACCACAGGTGCAAGCGGCGTTGCAGGTCAACATCCTGTTCATTCTGGGGGCCATCCTGGCGGTGGCGATGGCGTGGATGTTCAAATCAACCCGTGTCGGGTTGACCGTCCGCGTGGTTGGCGACAGCACCGATGCGGCCCGCGCCATGGGCATCAACCCCAACAGCGTGCGTCTTTTGTCGACCGCCGCAGGTGGGGCATTGGCGGGCATCGGCGGCGCCTATCTTTCGCTTTATTATCCCGGCAGCTGGACCGAAGGCGTGTCATCGGGCCAGGGTCTTATGGCGATTGCCCTGGTGATCTTTGCCCGCTGGAACCCGATCAATTGCTTTTGGGCGGCTCTGCTGTTTGGCGGCACCGGCGCGCTTGGCCCCGCGCTACAATCAGTGGGCATTTCCGAGGGCTATTATCTGTTCTTTGCCGCGCCCTATGTGCTGACGCTGATTTTGCTGATCATGACCAGCTCGCCAGACCGTGCCATGCAGGGCGCGCCGCTGGAACTTTCCCTCACGAAATAGCACCTGACGAAATAAGGAGAACCGCCATGAATGGTTTTGGTGGATTGAACAAATCGGAAAACGGCGTGGTGATCGGCCTTGTGCAATTGCAATTGCCGGTGGTGGAAACCAAAGCGCAGCTGACGGCGCAAACCGCGCGGGTGGTCGAATTGGTCGGCAAAGCACGCCGCAATCTTGGCACGATGGATCTGGTGGTGTTCCCGGAATACATGCTGCACGGCCTGTCGATGGACACCAACCCCGAGATCATGTGCACCATGGACGGGCCAGAGGTGGCCGCGCTGAAACAGGCCTGTGTCGACAACAAGATCTGGGGCTGCTTTTCCATCATGGAGCTGAACCCCGGTGGCTATCCCTATAACACCGGGTTGATCATCGACGATCAGGGCGAGGTCCAGCTTTATTACCGCAAAATGCACCCTTGGGTGCCGGTCGAACCGTGGGAGCCGGGCGATATGGGCATTCCGGTCTGCACCGGGCCCAAGGGCGCAAAAATCGGCCTTATCATCTGTCATGACGGGATGTTCCCCGAAATGTCGCGCGAAGCGGCCTATAAGGGGGCGGAAATCATGATCCGTACCGCAGGTTATACCGCCCCCATCCGCCAAGCATGGCGGTTCACCAATCAATCCAACAGCTTTTGCAATCTGATGATCACGGCAAATGTCTGTATGTGCGGATCGGACGGCACGTTTGACAGCATGGGCGAAGGGATGATCATCGACCACGAAGGCACGGTCATTGCCCACGGCGAAACCGGCCGCGTGGATGAGACCATCACCGCAGAGGTCCGCCCCGATCTGGTGCGCGAGGCACGGGCCGGCTGGGGGGTGGAAAACAACCCCTATCAATTCGGCCATCGCGGCTATGTCGCCGTCGCAGGCGGCGCTCAGGACTGCCCCTATACCTATATGACCGATCTTGCGGCGGGGGCCTATCACCTGCCCTGGGAGGATGAGGTCAAAGTGACAGACGGCACCGATTTCGGCTTTCCAAAGCCCAGCCGCAAATTTGGCGAAAAGGAACCCGGCCAATGACCACAATCAACAGCACGCCCTATGCCTGGCCCTATAACGGCGATCTGCGCCCGGAAAACACCGCGCTGATCGTGATCGACATGCAGACCGATTTCTGCGGCGCGGGCGGCTATGTCGATCATATGGGCTATGATTTGTCGCTGACACAGGCGCCGATTTCCCCGATCAAGGCCCTGATGGCCGACATGCGCGCCAAGGGGTATCACATCATCCACACGCGTGAGGGCCACCGCCCCGACCTGTCCGACCTGCCGCCCAACAAACGCTGGCGCAGCCAACAGATCGGCGCCGGGATCGGCGATGCCGGACCCTGTGGCAAGATCCTGATCCGGGGCGAAGCAGGCTGGGACATCATCCCCGAACTCTACCCCCTGCCGGGTGAGGTCATCATCGACAAACCCGGCAAGGGCAGTTTCTGTGCGACCGATCTTGAATTGATCCTGCGCACCAAGGGCATTGAAAATCTGATCCTGACCGGGATCACCACCGATGTCTGTGTCTCGACCACCATGCGCGAGGCGAATGATCGCGGTTTTGAATGTGTCATCGCCGAGGATTGCTGTGGCGCAACCGATCCGGGCAACCACGCCGCCGCGATCAAAATGGTCACGATGCAGGGCGGGGTCTTTGGCGCGGTCACGGACAGCGCATCGCTTATCGCGGGGTTGGTGTGATGCAGACCGACATTTCTCACCCCTGCCCTGCGGCCCTGTCTGCCGCTCCTCGGGGTCAGGGGGCCGCATGATCCACACATGTGAAAACGGCGCAATCAGCGTGCAAACCCTGCATACCACCATGCGCTTTGGCGCGTTTACGGCGCTGGACGATGTGTCGATCGACATTCCGGCGGGCACTTTTCATGCCCTGCTTGGCGAAAACGGTGCGGGGAAATCCACGCTCGTCAAATGCATGATGGGGTTTTACAACGCCACCTCTGGCGAGCTTCTGGTCAAAGGCCGAGAGGCGCGCATGACCGACCCCAAGGTGGCGCAGAAGCTGGGCCTTGGAATGGTTTATCAGCATTTCACGCTGGTGCCGTCGTTGACGGGGGCCGAGAACCTTGTGATCAGCCGCGCCGACACGCCGGGATTGATCGACTGGCGGCGCGAAACCCGCGCGCTTGACGCCTTTATGACCAAGATGCCGTTTCACGTGCCGCTTGATCAACCTGTCAGCCGGCTGGCGGCAGGAGAAAAACAAAAGCTGGAGATCATCAAACAGCTCTATCTGGGCAACAGGTTCCTCATCCTGGACGAACCGACGTCGGTTCTGACCCCGGCAGAGGCGGATGAGGTGCTGGGCCATGTGCGTGCGTTGACGCAGGCGGGGGAAATTACGGTATTGATGATCACGCATAAATTCCGCGAGGTCAGCGCCTTTGCCGATGATGTGTCGATCCTGCGGCGTGGTAAATATGTCGGCGGCGGGTCCGTGGCCGACATGAGTATCGAAGATATGAGCCGCGCGATGATGGGCGAGGCCCCCGTCATCAGCACCCGAAGCCGGCGCGACACGGTCAAACAGCCGCTTCTGACAATGAACGGCATCAAAGCGCGGGATCGCACCGGGCTCAAGCCCATCGAAATCGACGATGTGACGCTTCATTCCGGGGAAATCCTTGGGATTGCGGGCATTTCCGGCAATGGCCAAATGGAGCTGATGGAAATCCTGACCGGGCAACGCCGGATGGAACAGGGCGACATCCGCGTCAATGGCGCGCAATATGGCGCCACCCGCGCCGAGGCGCGCGCCCATGCCATCCGCTATTTGCCCGAAGAACCGCTGCGCAACGCCTGTGCCCCACGCATGAGCGTGGCGGAAAATATTGCGTTTCGCATGTTCGACGCGGGCAAGGACGGCAAGACCGCGTTCTGGAATGACAGCGGCGCCATTGCCCGCAATGCCGCAACCCTGATCAAGGCGTTCAATGTAAAAACCAGCTCGCCTGCGGCGCGCATCGCGTCGCTGTCAGGTGGCAATGTGCAACGCGCCGTGCTGGGGCGGGAATTGACCGGGGACGTCAAGGCGCTGATCGTGTCTAACCCCTGTTTCGGGCTGGATTTCGCCGCGGTGTCGTCGATCCGCGATCGGCTTGTCGAGGCCCGAAATCAAGGTACGGCAATCCTTTTGATCAGCGAGGATCTGGACGAAATCATGGAGCTTTCCGACCGCATCCTGGTGATGTCCGAAGGGCGCATCGCCTATGAAACCCCGATTGCGACGGCCAATGTCGAACAGATCGGGCAATATATGGCAGGACATCACTGATGACAGAGATTCACGCGGCCCCCTTCCCCTTTCCCTTTGCGCGCGATCAAATCGGCCTTGTGATGATCGACATGCAGCGCGACTTTATCGAGCCGGGCGGTTTTGGCGCGAGCCTTGGCAATGACGTCGGCCTGCTTGGCGCGATTGTGCCCACCGCCCAACGCCTGTTGCAGGGGTTTCGCGCGGCGGGCCTGCCGATTTTTCACACAAGAGAATGCCATTTGCCGGACCTGTCCGATTGCCCGGATGCCAAACGCCAACGTGGTGCGCCATCGCTCAGGATCGGCGACGCCGGGCCGATGGGCCGCATATTGATAGCGGGCGAGCCCGGCGCAGACATCATCCCGGAATTGGCCCCCGCCCCCGGAGAAGTCGTGATCGACAAACCCGGCAAGGGCGCGTTCCATGCCACCGGATTCGACGCGATGCTGCGCGACCGCGGGATACATTTTCTGATCTTCGCAGGTGTCACCACCGAAGTCTGTGTTCAGACCACAATGCGCGAGGCCAATGACCGTGGCTATGATTGTTTGATCGCCACGGATGCCACCGAAAGCTATTTCCCCGCATTCAAAGCCGCAGCAATCGAGATGATCACCGCGCAGGGGGGCATCGTCGGCTGGGCCGCTCCGACCAACAAAATTCTGGAGGCCCTCGATGACTGATCCCAAATCATTCCAAAACCTATTGCCCGACGATTGGGCCAACCTGCCTTTTGAACCCTTCCGGGAGGGAGTCGAAATCTGCCATCTCTGGCGCGGGGGGCCGGATGTCGCACTTCTGCGATATGCACCCGGCGCCTCTGTTCCGCGCCATCGCCACACGGGGCTTGAAACCATTCTTGTCCTCGCAGGCACCCAAAGTGATGACACAGGCAGCTTTGCGGCCGGCTCACTTGTGTTCAACCCAAACGGAACGGAGCACCGCGTGTGGTCGGACGAAGGCTGTACCGTCCTGATCCAATGGGAAAAGCCGGTCGAATTTATCTAGGTTCGGGCGGTATTGATCCTGCGGTGTTAGCTCAACAGGTTCTGGTGGCGGTAAGGACGCTCCGCAAGACGGACGCGTTTCGTCTTGCGCTTGCACCCCGCTCGATCACCCGACGTGGTGAAATCAACGATTTCCGGGGCTATCCCCTGCCCTTGCGCGCGGCGAAATCAGAAATGCGGCTTGCAGGATCGCGAAGCCAATGGGCCAATCGAATAGAAAAAACAGGGATCGGCCACAAAGGACGGCGGGATTACAATTTAGCGCCCACCGCTCTTTCCTAATCCAGTATAGAATTCTCTGAGCTCAGGGATTGCACAAAAAAACCTACAACCGACTTCGGGGCAGAATGACCTATTGATCACTGCCGATTGCTTCTGCAATTTCCAAGTCCTTCCAATCAGCATAAGTGAGGTTTTTTCCCTCGACAAGCCAATCAGTTCGGCCATTGCGCGATGTACCGAAGAGAAACACGGCAGCGCCACTTGGGCTTTTGAATTCGGTGTCTTTTCTCAACACAAAATTACCGTTACCCATGTCCGCGGCAACACCACTGGACAGCAGCCGATCTCTTACGGCTTTGCTGGCAGATGCCAAAAACGATGACTTCTCTTTCAGGCTACCTGTACTGCCCTCAAGAACGACAAACCGGCCGTCAATCTCGGTTGCTCTTGCGTCAATTCCGGCTCTGGCGTTTTGAAGAGTAAAAAATACATCGTCTTCAACCGCGGAATTAACCCTGGATGTCGCTTCAAGTTTATTACTGGCCAGTTTTCGGGTGGGGAAAAAGTCGATGCCAAGAACAGGGAGCGCTAACCTAACTTCCTCAAGGAAGCTTTCCATGTCGGAAATGTCTGCCTCAGGCAACTTGTCAAAATTTGGGTTGGTCTTGTTATCAACGGTGACTTTTCCAGATTCGTGAGCAAAATCAAGCAAACGACCTTCCAGATACTTGACGTGTGCTTTGGTCAAATTCATGTCCTTGCTGCTGACCGACACGAACCTATCCCAAAAATCCTTCTCTTTGTTGTGGTTGACAATACGGCTCTTCAACTTATCGGCTTCGCCGACATATATCTTTTGATCGCCTTGATCGTTCTCATCAGGTCCGACCAAAACATAGACCCCAGTGCGTGAAACCTCAACGCGAGCGAGCGCCGTTTCAATCCGAGTTCGTGGTGAAAACAGGATATGGCCGCTCCAATTTCCAATCTCGACCGTCACGATCCCAGAAGCAGACCCATCAACCAGATACAACTTCAGAGACCGACCATTTCCCATTTCCGAAGACCCTTGATACCACTTTGATTGAAAATCCTCCTACAACAGCAGGTGGCAGTTGGAAACCCGAAGAACGACGAAGCGGGACCGCATACTGTCGTCAACTTAAAACATATAAGGCATTGCCAAGAATGACCTGGAAGTTCGCTTACGTTGTTTACAAGATCACTTTCCCAAACGAAAACATCTACATTGGCAAGGATAATCTATCCATTACTGATGGGGTGCGCCCGTAGAATTGACGGAGCGACTGTCACGCGTGTTGCCGATAGGCGCGATGCAACGTGCCAGCGAGTTTTCAGGTGACGGCATGACCGAAAGAGGAAGGGCCTGTCGCCCAATGGCGGGGGCGCAGTCTTTGTTCCAATTGATTTCCATGCGGCAAGCAACGTCCACCCCCCCCCTCGAGCCCACACCGCCGTCTGCCATGGAGCGTTCCTTGAGCAACGGACGTTGCTTGCGATTTGATACTGACGTGGATGCCGTGTGATCGGTCCGGGTAACCGGGGTTCAGTATTTTCTTGCCCGTGGGGTGACGGATACGAGGAAAAGCATCGCGGAGCTTTCAACGCTGGCACGGGATGCATTCCGTCAGAAGCTTGTCCGTGATCAGTGATCAGGGGGGGAACAGCGCCGCCGGGAGCGGTATTGTCACTTTGCGCCTGACGCTCACCGCCCTGAACGGCCGTATCCCAATACTCACGGATGCTGCGGAGCGGCAAGCGATTGCTGGCATTCACAGTGCTCGCGAAGCCTCGACTGCAGTCCGCGACGTGTGGGCTATCGGCCGATGTCGCTCTGATGCCGGCGGATTGGCTGGCGCTATTATGGTCGCAGGGCACAGGCACTGTACGGTGCCGGGATGCCGGTACGTCAGCCAGACAGCGGCCCTCGCGCGATAATGGACTGGGCCCGGGTCACCAGCGGCAAATCGATCATCTGGCCATCGAGCTTCGTCACGCCTTGCCCCTTTCTGGCGGCGGTCTCGGCGGCCTCTACGACTCGTCGCGCCCATCCAAGCTCGGCCTCGGTAGGCGAAAAGACGTCGTTGAGAACCGCCACCTGGGCCGGATGTACCGCGTAGCCACCAGTGGACCCGATGGCGCGGGCGTATGTGGCAGCGGCCCGCAAGCCATCGATGTCACGAAAATCGGACATGCCTGCGGCGACGGCGAAAGAGGCGACCGATGCCGCCCGCGCGGCCTGGTTGACCTGTTGAACAGCGGGCCTCAGAACATCCGGCGTGGCGGCGACGCCCATCGACGTTGCATAGTCCTCGACACCAACCGTCATTGCAACGAGCCGAGGGGACGCCGTCGCGATTTCTCGTGCATTCAACACCGCAGCCGCCGATTCAAGCATGCTGACGAGACGGATGTTGCCCGCCGGAAGGCCCCGTTCCTTCTCCAACTCGCCGATCATGGCATCGACGGCACGGACCTGCGCCGCAGTCTCGCAGAGCGGAAGATGGATCGCCGAGACGCCTTCGATCACGCTGGCTTCGAGGTCGCGAAACGCCTGTGTCCAGAGCGCATTGACCCGAACCGTCACATCGACGTCCGACGCGAGACGTGAGACCGCGTCTGGCAGCGCCGACCGCGCTTCGTCCTTGCGGTCGGGAGCGACGCTTGCTTCGAGATCAAGCACGATAGCATCGGCGCCGCGGCTCGCGGCCTTGGCGAGAAACTTTTCTTCCAGAACCGGTATGAAGAGTAGAGAGCGCCACATGGTCACGCGCCTTCCTTAGCGCGGCAGGCTTTGCCCGGATCATCGACGCCAAGCTCGGCCAGGATCTCTGCGGTGTGCTCCCCCAGCCTTGGCGCGGGCGCGCGTACGGCACCCGGCGTGGCGCTCAGACGCGGAAATGTCTGGTGCATCGGCAAACGTTCCATGCCCTCGTATTCGAAATCCTGCAACACCTCGCGGCCACGGATATAAGGATGGTCGATCAGATCCGAGATGTCGCAAATCGGGCCGACGGTCACGCCTTCTGCTTCGAAAAAGGCGAGGTTTTCGTCAAGCGTCCGGGTCGTCATGTTCTCGGCAATGATGGCGTCAAGCTCTGCCGCATGTTCGACCCGTGCGCGCGACGTTGCGTACCGTGGATCGTCGTTTAATTCGGGCCGTCCAATGGCGGCGGCAAGCTTCTCCCACATCGACTGCATAGAGGCCGACATCGCGATAAACTTGCCGTCCTTCGTCGGATAGAGCCCGCGCGGGGCTGCGACTTCGCTGGAGTTCCCCATACGCTGCGGCACCTTGCCCGTCGTCTCGTATGCCGCTGCCCAGGGGCCGAGGATGCCGAACAGCGGCTCGAACAGCGAGAGATCCACGACCTGGCCTTTGGCCTCGCCCTTGTCGCGGGCGATCACGGCGGACAGGACACCACCGAACCCGGCAAGGCCGGCGACCATGTCGGCCAAAGCGAGCGGCGGGAGAAGCGGCGGTTTGTCTTCCCAACCTGTCATCGCCGCGAAGCCGGACATGCCTTCGATCAGGCTGCCAAAGCCCGGTTTGTCCTTGTACGGTCCCGTCTGTCCCCAGCCCGACACGCGCACGATGATCAGTTTTTCATTGGCTTGCCAAAGCTTCATCCGGCCCCATCCCCCACTTTTCAAGCGTGCCGGGAACGAAGTTCTCGCAGAGGATGTCGGCGCTGGCGATCAGTTTGTCGAGCACTGCGCGCCCTGCCTCCGAGCGGAAATCGAGTTCCATGCTCCGCTTGGAACGCGCGTAGACCTTCCACCAGCTTTCGGCTTCACCGAAACGGCGCAAATCGTCGCCCTTGCCGGGGCGTTCGATCTTGATCACGTCGGCCCCGAAATCGGCCAGCATGTGGGTCATCATGTTGCCAGCGGCAAGCCGCGTCATATCGACAACGCGCAGCCCGGTGAGCGGACCTTTGGCATCAGGTGTGTAAGGGGTCTTCATGGAATTCCTTTCCATTAGCCGTCGGACAGGCGGTTACGATCGCGGATCAGCAGCCACGCCACGAACGGGGACGCGGCAAACAGGACCAGCGCGAATGGATGATCGAGGATGGCGGCGGGGTTGCGGCCGAGCAGGATCACGGATTGACGGATCGAAAGTTCGATCATCGGGCCGAGCACGAGCCCGATGATGAAGCAAACGATGGAGATCTCGAGCTTCAGCATGAAGAAGCCCAGCACCGCGAAGGCCAGCATGACGCCGACGGCGAAGAATCCGCCCTGGCTCACGTAAATACCTACGACACAGAGCAACAGCACGATGGGATAGATGACGAAGGGTGGGACCTTCACAATCAGCGCAAACGCACGAAGCCCCAGGGATCCGATGATCAGCACCATGACATTGGCCATGATCATCGCCGCAAAAAGCCCGTAAACCAGCGACGTATCGCGCTGAAAGATCAGAGGCCCGGGCGTGACACCATGGATCAGGAAGGCACCGACCAATAGGGCGGCGGTAAGGTTGCCGGGGATACCCAACGTTAAAAGCGGGATCAGGTTCGCGCCTGAGACAGCAGAATTGGCGCTTTCAGTTGCTGCAATACCCTCGGTCGCGCCGGTGCCGAGTTTCTCAGGCGCTGTCGAGAACCGTTTGGTGGCGGCGTAGCTGAGAAAGGCAGCGAGCGTTGTGCCAAGCCCCGGCAGTGCGCCGATGGCCGTTCCGATACCCGCCCCACGCAGGACAGTGCGTCTCAGGTTCAGGAATTCACCAAAAGTCAGGCGATCATCCCCCTCACTGTTGGCAACGGCCCTGCTGGCATCGGGGCGGTAGCGACGGCCCTCCTGCAGCCTCAGAATGATTTCGGGTACAGCGAGAACGCCGATGGCAACGGCCGCGAGGGGAAGGCCATCAAAGAGGTCGACCTGTCCGAAGGTAAAGCGCGGCGCAGCGGTTTCCGGGTCCACCCCAACTGTGGCAAGAAAGGCGCCAAGCGCCGCGGCAAATATTCCCTTGGTCAGCGAGCGGCCCGACAGCGAAGCGATCAGCGTGAGCGAAATCACCAGGATTGCTGCAAGTTCGACCGGTCCTGCCCGAAGGGCAAAAACTGCAAGCGTGGGCGCCAGCAGGATCAGCACAAGGTCAGAGCAACTGTCCCCCGCGACGGAGGAATAGAGCGCGGTCTGCAGGGCCTTGCGCGGTTTGCCGCCCTTGGCGAGCGGATGTCCGTCAAGGGTCGTCGCGGCAGAATGCGGCTCGCCCGGCGTGTTGAGCAGGATGGCCCCGATTGCGCCGCCGAAGCCACCCCCCTTCATCACGCCCACCAGCATGCCGATCGCCGCGAGCGGCGCCATCGTGAAAGTCAGCGGGATGGCCACCGCGATGGCCATTGGCGCATTCAGCCCCGGCACCGCGCCAATCACGATCCCGATCATGACGCCGAGCACGACCGACAGAAACGTCGTCAGCGACAGCGCGTCGAGCATGGCTGCAAAAATGATATCCATGTCTTGTGTCCTGTCAGGGCAAAGGTAGTTCCAGGCCCCACCAGAACCCGGCATAGATTACGGCGGGCGCGGCCAATGCGTTGAATGCATAAGCCCAAAGCGGGGCATGGGTGTGGATCAGCGTGAATGCGATCAATCCCAGGGGCGCGGCGATCCAGAACCCCGAGTAAGGCCTTCCGATCGCGTCTCCGACCACCCCCATCACGATCAACATGAGCGCGACCGCAAGGATGCAAAGTGCGAGGTGCCCGGAATCCTGCCACGTCAGTCTCCCGGCCAATGGGTCTTCGCCCCCAAGGCGAAGGTTCCCTGCAATCAGCACGGTGCCAAGTGCGGCCATGAGCCAGGCCAACGCGCGAGGCGCAAGGCTGGGCGGAAGTCCGAAGGCCCCCGCGTCATTCACCTGGGCCGGGATGATCCAGAAAAGAAGTAGAAGGCTGAACAGGACAATCACGATCCCAAGGATCAGATCGGTCGCAAAACCCGGCGACGTGGTGCCGCCGGGCCCTTCGGGAGAACGTGACATCGCGCCCTACTCCGAAATAAAGTCAAGCAGACCACGATAGGCCCGGACGTCGGAGGCGATGCCATCGGCGGTCTCAGTCCCGGTCTTGAATGTCTCGAAGCCGCGGAACTTGTTGTTCACGAAATCCTTGAACGTGTCGGATTGCACGGCTTGCGCCAACGCGGATTCCAGCGTCGCCACGGCGTCGGCATCCATGTCGTCCGGCCCAAAAAACACCGCGGCCTCAACGGCGCTGACGCCATAGCCAAGCGCGTCCAGCGTCGGAATGCCGGGATGCTCCTCGATGCCTTCGGGGTTCAGGGCGGCGACGACCTTCAGCGCGCCGTCTTCCATCATCGGCAGCGCGTTCGAGCCCGAAAACGCCAGGTCCACGTGACCACCAAGCACCGCCTGCCGCGCACCGGCTCCGCCCCGGGTCGGCACGATATTGACAGCGATGTCTTCCTTTTTGCCGACATACTGCATGATGGCGCGGTCCAGCGGGATGATCGACGCATAGTTGATCCAGCCACGTTCCTTGGCGGTTTCAAGCATACCGGCCCAGTCATCAAAAGGAGCCTCCAGCGGCGCGGCCATCACGGTCCGATAGCCATGCGTGGTGGCGATGAAGGTCACATCGTCCGGCGTATAGGCGACGCTTCCTGTGAGCGGGGTGAACGAGAAAGTCGTCGCAACAGCAAACCCGATCGAATAGCCGTCTGGGTCTTTTGCGCGGACATATTCTGTCGCGACCGCACCACCGGCGCCTCCGCGATTCTCGACGATGATCTTCTGCCCCAGCGTGGCCTCCATCTCGGCCGCCAGGATACGTGCTGCGGTGTCGCTGCCTCCGCCCGCGCGAAAGCCAACCACGAGGTTGATCGGCTTTTCCGGGAAATCGGCCCAAGCCGGTGCGGCAAACGCCATCGTGGCTGCCACCAGCGCGAGTGTCTGTGAATGTTTCATGTTGGCTCCTCCCAAACCGCACGCAGAGCACGTGCCTTTCGCACATCCTAAAGGACTGATGTCGCGATACAGAAATACAATGTTGATCTAGATATTATAATGAATCATTATATCCCTGTGATAGAGAACAAACATATCCGCAGCTTCCTGCGCGTTCTGGACCTGGGAAGTTTCTCAAAGGCGGCCAGATCATTGAATATTGCGCAACCCGCGCTCAGCCAGCATGTGAGAAAGCTGGAAGACGCGCTTGGAACGCGGCTATTGGATCGCAGCGCGCATGGTGTTTCGGCAACGGACAACGGTCGCGATTTCAGCACCCATGCGCGCGAGATCCTGACGCTGGTCGAACAGGCAGAGCGACGCTACCGACGAGGCGTCGACGAGATTTACGGCGAGGTTCGGCTGGGCCTGCCCGGGTCGGTCTGCCCGGTGCTGGCGCCACCGCTGATGCTGGCCGCGAAGGAGAAGTTCCCGGGCGTGCGGCTCCAAATATTCGAGCTCATGAGCGGCGATCTGGCAGAATACCTGCGCGAGGGTCGTGCGGATATCGCGGTACTCTTCAACGTTCAAGAGACCGATGATCACACATCCGAAGCGCTCTTGACCGAGCGATTGCACCTCATTGGTGCCGCAGATGCCCCACTTGTCCAAGGCGACACGGTTGACGCGCAACAGCTTACCAAGGTGCCTTTGGTCGGTACGCGACCACCACACGGGTTGCGACTTGTCCTTGAGCGATGGTCGAGTGATTCTGGCATCACCATGAACTTTCAGTTCGAGGCAGACGCACCCTCGGTTCTCGTCAGGCTTGCCTCGCAAGGATCGTGCTATTCGATTGTATCCAAGGCGGCAATTGCGCATGAGGTGCTTGGTGGATCGATCCGAGCCGCAGAGATTGTCAATCCGCCTATCCAACGAACCGTCTGTCTTGCTTCCTCCAAACGGCTTCCCCCCAACAAGGCCCGCAACGTCGTGTTTGATCTGACGCGCGATGTGGCACTTGCGCTGCTATCGCGTTCCAAATGGGCAGGGGCGTCTCCGGCGACAAGCGTACGCTGATCGTCAAATGGAAGTCCTCTGGTAAACAGCGTGACCAATTTACAGATTTGACCAATTTACAGAGCAGCCAATGGCCGAACCGAGCCTGCGTAACGGCCCGAGGTTAGATTAGGCAGCGCATATTCGTCGGTGATCCTTCCCTTCCTTAAACCGCGCAGACATCCCGAGCGTGGCCCCCTTTTGCGCCGGTAAATGCCCCCATATCTCCGGATTGACACATCGCACATTAAATCAACCTGGCAATACCGCTGACAGACGCCCCCCCCGGATGGAAATCTTTCGCAACAGTAGACACCCTCAGAAGGAAATCTTTTCCGATACCTCTGTCAGCACGTCTTCGCACATCTGATGAACGGCCGTTACCCGCGCGGTTTGCATCTGTCGCCGGGAACGCGCGACCACGACGTTGCAGGGGGCGACCGGTTCGGCGATGTGCAGCCGCTGCACCTGGTTTTCGCGGGTGGCGAAGCCACGGCGGATCGTTTGCAGGAAATAGATGCCATAGCCGAAATTCTCGGACACCAGTGCGGTCATCAGGCGCACTGACTTTGGGTTCATCTCGACCATCGGCGTTTGGCCAAGTTTTCGGAACATCCCCAGGACATGCTGGCGCGTGCCCGGTTCATCCAGCAGGATCAGCGGCCGATCCTTGAAATCGGCCAGAGATACAGTGTCGCCAAACCGGTACTCGGTCTGGTCAGAGACGCCGATATGCGGGGTCACGCTGACCACGGAGGTCATTTCCACATCCGCCTCGGTCAGGAAATCATAGGTGATGGCCAGGTCGATGTCGCCTTCGCGCAGGCGCTCGATGATCTCGGTCACACCGAATTCAAAGATCTGCACCTTCAGGTCGGGATGCTTGCTTTGCAACCGGCGCAGCACCGGCGGCAGGACGATGGAGGAAAAAGCCGAGACTGCCCCAAGGCGCACCGTGCCGCGCAGGGTTTCGCCCAGGCCGATGGTCCGCCGGGTGAAAGCATCGAATTGTTCCAACAAGGCGGTTGCCTCGACGATGAATTCGGCCCCCGCGTGGCTTAGCGACAGGGCCCGCGACGGTCGCCGGACAAAGATCGAATACCCAAGTTCGGTCTCCACCGTTTTGATCGCCGTGCTCAGGGCGCTTTCGGAAATCCGTTGTTCCCGCGCGGCTTCTTGCAGGCTTGTCGCATTCGCAACGGCGACAACATACCTTAAGTGTCTGATATTGTTAATCATCGGTTTTACAGAACTGCAACATACTTTTTATTTTATTTTCTCGATCCATGCGATTGGGCACAAGCCTCCTCGTGGTGCAATTCGCTTTTGTATGCACCTTTATTACAGGAGTAATTGTCTTGAAGAACCATATGCTTGCATGCGCGGCCCTGGCCTCTGTTGCCGCGACCTGCGCCCCTGCACAGGAACGCGTGACCTTTGATTACTGGTATGGCCTGTCCGGCCGACTGGGGGAAACGATCCAGGCCACCTGCGACCGTTTCAACGCCAGCCAGGACAGGTATGAAATCAACTGCGTCGGCCAAAGCGGCTATGCCAATGCCGTGCAAAACACGATTGCCGCCTTTCGCGCGGGCAAGCACCCGACCATCGTGCAGGCCTATGACGCGGGCACGGCAGATCTGTTGATGTCGGGGGAATTCTACCCGGTGCACCAGATGATGGACGACTTCGGCATCGCGGTCGATTGGGACGACTACTTCCCCGGGATCGCCAATTACTATGCCAATTCCAAGGGCGAGATGGTGGCGATGCCGTTCAACTCGTCCACCCCGGTGATGTATTACAACGCCCGTGACCTCGCCGCCGCCGACATCGCCGTGCCGCAGACCTGGGAAGAGTTCGGCGCTGCCCTGGTGGCGTTGAAAGAGGCCAACCCCGAGCGTTGCGCCTATGGCTATTCGCCGTCGTCCTGGGTGGACATGGAGCAATTTTCCTATGCCCATGGCGTACCGATTGCCACCAACAACAACGGCTTTGATGGGTTGGACGCAGAATACGTCTATAACACCACCGTGGTTGTCGATCATGTTCAGGACATCAAGGATTGGTATGATGCCGGCCTGCTGGAGATAAAGACCAATGCCGGCGGCATGAACGCCCGCAGCGCCTTT
Source organism: Marinovum sp. J2-8 (assembly GCF_055808435.1). Classification (NCBI taxonomy): domain Bacteria; kingdom Pseudomonadati; phylum Pseudomonadota; class Alphaproteobacteria; order Rhodobacterales; family Roseobacteraceae; genus Marinovum; species Marinovum sp. J2-8. The sequence continues at coordinate 323,935 of NZ_JBVVRZ010000005.1, forward strand.
GGTCAGGATGTCTGTTCCTTCTACTTCGGCTCGATCGCGTCACACGCGTCGGTGCATGCGGCGGCGGTCGACAGCCTTGATTGGGACGTGGCGATGATCCCGGTGTTCGAGGGCACCGCGCGTCAGAACACCGTCATCGGGGGCGCGGCGCTTTGGGTGCTGTCCAACAAAAGCGAAGCGGAATACCGCGGCGCGGCGGAATATCTGAACTTCCTGGCGACGCCGAACTCTGCGCTCTTCTGGTCGACCGAGACCGGCTATATCCCGGTCACCCTGTCGGGCTATGACCGGATGCTTGAAACCGGTTTCTATGACGCGGCGCCCTTCAAGGGCCGCGAAACGGCGATCGCGTCGTTGACCCATACCGAGGTCACCCCGCTGTCGCGCGGAGTCCCGGATCGGCGGGTTTCTGCAGGGCCGCAGCGAATGGACCGCGATGATGCAAGAGATCCTGTCGGGCCAGATCGGCGTGCAAGAAGGGCTCGACCAGACCGTGGCCGAGATGAACAAGATCGCCCGCAACTTCGAGCGGACCTACCGCGGCGCCAGCTTCCCCCTGATCGCATCCCGGTCGGTCCGGTCCCCGAGCACGTGCGAGGGCCGGGCCGACCCCGATTTCCCTTTCCACGGGCGCCGTCGTCCGACCCCAGGTGTAGGAGAACCCCCGATGCGTCACGCGCGCTTCAAGAACCCTTGGCTGGTGGCCGCGCTTGTCGCGCCGCAGCTTCTGATCGTTTTCGTCTTTTTCTACTGGCCGACAGCGCAGGCGATCTTCTGGTCGCTGACCTTTGAAAAACCATGGGGCGGCGGCAGCGAATGGGCGGGCCTGCACCATTTCCGCGAACTTCTGGGCGACCCGCGCTATTGGGATTCCGTGCGGGTCAGCCTGCTTTACGCCGTGGGCACGGCCGCCCTCGGCATGGGTTTGGCACTGGTGCTGGCGCTGTTCGCCGACCGGCAGCTGGCGGGCTATCGGTTATACCGCGTCGGGATGATCTGGCCCTATGCGGTGGCGGCCCCGGCAATCGGTCTGGCCTTTCGCTATGTCTTCAACCCCTCGGCCGGTATCATGTCCTATCTCAACGCGGTTCTGCCCGGGCTTTGGGACCCGGTGATGACCGGCTGGCAGTCGCTGCTGATGATCATCATCGCCGGCGCTTGGAAGAACATTTCGTATAATTTCATCTTCTTCCTGGCGGCGCTGCAATCGATCCCGCGCGGGTTGGTCGAGGCCGCCGCGCTGGACGGCGCCGGGGTCACCCGGCGGATGCGGGATATTCAGCTGCCGCTGATGGCACCAACCTTCTTTTTCGTGCTGGTCATCAACATTGCTGACAGCTTCACCGACAGTTTCGGCATCGTCGATACGATGACCGTTGGCGGGCCTGCACGGGCCACCAATCTGCTGGTGTACCGGATCTATTCCGACGGGTTCCAGGGGCAGAATTATTCCTCGGCCGCCGCGCAGTCGGTGATCCTGATGGCGTTGGTGATCGCGCTGACCGTCCTGCAGTTCCGCTTTGTCGAGCGCAAGATCCACTATACCTGAAAGGCCGGACCCCATGGTCGAACGCACACCAATCCTGAACATCCTCACTGATCTGATCCTGCTGTCCGGGCTGATCCTGCTGTTGGGACCGATCTATCTGGTCTTCGTCGCCTCGACGCAAACCCTGCAAGAGGTCAGCGCCATTCCCGCCCGCCTGCTGCCCTCGTCGCATTTCTTCGAGAACCTCTCCACCGTTTGGCAGCAGTCGGATTTCCAGACCAAGTTCCTGAATTCGCTGATCGTCGCGGTGGGCGTCACATTGGGCAAGATCACCATCGCAGGGATCACCGCCTTTGCCATCGTGTTCTTCGACAGCCGGGCGCGGATGCCGGTTTTCTGGCTGATTTTCATCACGCTGATGCTGCCGCTCGAAGTGCGCATCGTGCCGACCTACGCGGTGGCGGCCAATGCACTGTCACCGTTTCAGACCATGCTGGACGGGCTGGGCATCACCGCGCTGGTACGGGGCCTGACGGGCATCGAGATCGCATTGGACTGGAGCCTGCTGAACAGCCATGTCGGCCTGATCCTGCCGGTCATCGCCACGGCCACCGGCACCTTTTTGTATCGGCAATTCTTCCTGACCATCCCTGATGAAATGGTCGAGGCCGCGCGCATGGACGGGGCCGGGCCGTTGCGGTTCCTTTGGGACATCCTCGTGCCGTTGTCGACAACGAACATGGCGGCGCTGGCCACGATCATGTTCGTCTCCGGCTGGAACCAGTATCTCTGGCCGCTGCTTATCATCACCGATCCCGCCTATAGCGTCGTCGCGCTCGAACTGCGCACCCTGATCCCGGACGGCAGCACCACCGGCGGCGGCATCCCATATTGGAACCTCGCCATGGCCGGTGCCTTGATTGTCATGGTGCCCCCGGTCCTTGTCGTCATCGCCATGCAGCGTTGGTTCGTGCGCGGCCTTCTGAACACCGAGAAATGAGTCCCATCATGTCTGCTATTACCTGTCATTCCCTGCGCAAATCCTACGGCGGCGCCGACATCATTCCCGGTCTCGACCTACAGGTGCGCAGCGGGGAATTCATCGTCATCCTCGGCCCGTCGGGCTGTGGCAAGTCCACGCTCCTGCGCATGATCGCAGGGCTGGAGGCGGTCACCGCTGGCACCATCGAGATCGCCGGGCGCGATGTCACAACGCAAGAGCCGCGCGCCCGCGACTGCGCCATGGTGTTCCAGAACTACGCCCTGTATCCGCACATGAGCGTGGCCCAGAACATCGGCTACGCGCTGAAAATCGCGCGGGTGCCACGGGCCGAACGGGACCGTCGTGTCCGCGAAACCGCCGCGCTGGTGGGGCTGGAGGCCTTCCTTGAGCGCAAGCCCGGGCAATTGTCAGGCGGTCAGCGGCAACGCGTTGCCATGGCGCGCGCCATAATTCGCGATCCGGGCGTTTTCCTCTTTGATGAACCCCTTTCGAACCTTGACGCGTCGCTGCGCGGGCAGATGCGTCACGAGATCCGCCGCATTCACGACCGAACCGGCGCCTCCTCGGTCTTTGTCACCCATGACCAGCACGAGGCCATGACGCTGGGGGACCGGATGGTTGTCATGAACAACGGTCGGATCGAGCAGATCGGAACGCCGCGCGAGGTCTATGCCCGCCCCGCCACCGTCTTTGTTGCGGAATTCATCGGCTCCCCGCCCATGAGCCTGCTGGCCGCCGAGGTCAATCAGGCATCCGGGGTGCTGCGGTTTTCCGACGGCAGCACCCTGCGGGTGGGGGATGCGGTGTTGTCTGCCTGTGCGGGCCGCGACCTGCGTCTGGGGTTGCGCGCCGAGGCATTGACCTTTTGCCCGCTCGACACGGCCGATCTGGTCGCACAATTCGATTTCTTCGAAGAGCGCGGCCACGAGGGGCTGCATTGTCTCCGCTTCGGCGCAGGGTCTCTGGCCGTCCTGTCACGGGACAAGCACCGGCTGACACAGGGGGCCGAAGTGGGCCTGCGTGTGCCAGGCCAACGCCCTTCATATCTTCGACGCGGACACCGGGTACCGCATCGACACGCATATCGAAAAGGAGGCCGCCGCATGAAGCTGGCCAGTTACAATATCCAGTACGGCACGGGGCGCGACGGATGCGTCGATCTGGATCGCATCGTTGCCGAACTGGGCGACGCCGACTTGATCGCGTTGCAAGAGGTCGAGCGATATGCCGAACGCTCTGGCATGGTGGACCAAGTGGCCGAAATTGCGCGCCGCCTGCCGGGGCATTTTTGGGTTTACGGGCCGGGCATCGACCTTGATGCCTCGGAGGTCCGTTACGACCGGATCGTCAACCGGCGCCGCCAGTTCGGCAATATGGTGCTGTCGCGATGGCCGATCCTGTCGTCGATCAATCACACGCTGCCCAAGATCGCGCTGCACAAAGTCATGCACATGCAGCGTACGCTTGTCGAAACCGTGATCGACGCCCCCGGAGCCCCCCTGCGTTTTGTCTCGGTGCATCTTGATCACATCTCGACCGACACCCGCATGCCGCAGGTGGACTATATGGTGGAAATCGCACTGCACGGTCCCGAACGGGGCCCCAGCCTGGGGGGGCGTGGACCGGACACCCCTTGGCTGGACCGCCCCGAACCGCCGCAGCCGCGCAGCGTGATCGTGATGGGCGACATGAATTTCCTGCCCGGATCGCCCGAATACAGTCGGGTCTGTGGCGCCATGTCGAAACGCTATGGGCGGACCACACGCGCCGGCGGGCTGCTCGACGCGTGGACGCTGACCGGCCACGACGAGCACGAAGGCGACACACTGCCACGCGACACCCGCCCAGAGCCGATGCGGATCGACCATTGTTTCGTCAGCGCCGACCTCGCCCCGGCCCTTCGCAACATGCACATCGACAACACGGCCTGCGGATCCGATCACCAGCCGATCTTCGTCACGCTCGACACCTGAGCCCGCGCCCGGTTTCGGCCGGGGCCTGCGACCGCATTGCCTCGATCCAAGTCCCATTCGCTTCTTTGGAGTTTCTATCATGCCCGCCCAGACCGACCTGCCGCTTGTTATCGGCCATCGTGGTGCGTTGCATGAGATCGTGAATTTCGTCGTGCAATAACGGGTCGAGACCGGGCGCGATATCGAGCTTTGGATCAATTTCAAGGACAGGTTCGACACCTATGGTCCGGCCTGGATGTTTGCGGAAACGCAACCCGGCAATTGCCACCCGCCCAGATCAAAGCGTTCGCCGCCAGCCATGGCACATAGGCCAAGACGGACCAGGTCGACGCAGAGCTCATCGCGCGGTTCATGCTGTTTTGCCCGGATGCGGGACGCGCACGGCCACATAAAAAATTACGCCTTATCAAGATATTGCCATCAAATCGCGGGTAGTTGGTCGAGACACGCAAACGACTTCTGGCGCAGATCAAAGCGCAAGGGAATCTGGGATCGGCAGATATGTTCGATGCCATGAACGCCAAGTTGAAAGACATTCTTGATCGCCAGATTGCAGGGTTGGAGGTGCGGATCGAGCAGACCCTGGCCTCGGATGATGAATTGGCCAGAACTGCCGACATCCTGCGTTCCGTTCCCGGGATCGGCCCCGTCGCCAACACTATGCTGATCGCCGTCCCTCTATGGTTTGCCGATTGCAAACCACTGCCGGGCAGTGGGTGCCCGAGCTTGGCCAACTCTCGGGTGAGCAGGCCGCCGCGCTTGCAGGCCTGGTTCCGATCGCACATGACAGTGGTGCCATGCACGGCAGGCGCGCCATCGGAGGCGACCGCCGACTGTTACGGCACGTGATGTTCCAGGCGGCGCTCGTCGCCAGCCATCACAACCCGCTCCTGAAAACCATCGCCGACCGTCTTCTTGCCGCCGGAAAACCACACAAGGTTGTCATCACAGCCGTCGCCCGCAAGCTCGTCACAATCGCAAACGCGCTTTGCAAGTCTCGTTTCAAATGGCCCAATCATGTCACCTGAGAAATACAGTTGCTAGTCTTCTGCGAGGCAGGAAGAGGCAAACATGTCAGGTTACATCTGTGAAACGGCAGCCGAAAATTTTGGACGCCGTTTCACATCGCGACAGGGGCAATGCCCCAGAGAGCCGACAAGAGAACAGGCTACCCTTGGTTTGGCACCGGGTCTGCCGAGTGTCCGCCTTCGACAATATTGAAGCGTTGGCAAAGCCAGCCCGCGGCCCCGCCGATCAAAAGCCAGAAGATCAACCCATGTGCCAGCGCGGCAACGGCGAATTCAGCCGACAGGTGGGCCGGAACCGCAGAGACCAGGGATCCGCCATGCGGAAGTTGCGGCGCCCCATAGGCGTGTGGCGCGACAATCAGCAACAGCCCCAATGCCAGTTTCATCGGCGTTGAAAAAGCGCCAGAGCGGCTTGTCATCACCCACAGCCCGCCTGCGGTCAAAGCAGCGGTGGCCACCCACCACAATTGTCGGCTTTCGAGGGCCGCAGCGGACATGCCGGGCAGTTCCGGCGGCAAACCGAAGAACGGTGCAAGGCTGAAAGATACAAAACCGGCGGCGCCCCAGATCAGGCCGGACCGGGCATTGACCTCCCCGCCGCGCAGGTAAATTGCCGCCAGCAGAAGCAGGGCAAACCCCATCCCCCCAAACAGATTGGCCCCGGCGGTCACAATGGTTCTTTGAAGGCCATCCTGCGGCGCCCATTCACCTTCTTCGCCATGCGCATGGCCGTGGTCATGATCGTGACCGTCAGCGGCCGCCATCTCTGTGACAGGGGCCGCAACCTCGAATGTTTCCGCCTCAAGGATCAGCGGCAGCACGTAGATGGTTTGGAAAATCGTCGCTCCGACCCCGCTCAGGAGCCCGGCGAGAAGCGCGATGCTGACAAGCTTCTTTATCATTTCATGTTCCTTTTTCAGTCGCCCGCCAAGCGCGCGCTTGGCCGCGCCGCGCGGCACTCAGGCGTAGTTGGCGAAGAACGAATACTCGTGTTCACCGTCGGTGATCTCGGTCGTGCGCTTGTCGATTTCTTCTTTCGTGACCAGGCCCTTGTCGACGGCCAGCCGCTCCAGCGCCGCCAGCCATTGCTCGTAATAAACCCAGAACTCGTCGTTCAGGTCGTGCGCGTTTTCCCAATCGCCGATGCATTTGATCAGGTTCTTGCGAAAATCCTCGTAGTCGATGACCTTTTCCTCAGAGAACGCCAGGACGATACCGAAAGCCCGGCTTTGCCAGGGTTCGTCAAATTGCAGCCGGTCACAGCGTTTGGGCGGAGCCGCCTTGCTGTCTTCCAGTCCTTTGACAAATCTATCTTCCATGCCGGCGATGGTTTCAGTGCGCATTGTTGGTACTCCTTGTGTTGGGTGTTGGATGGTGTGACCGATGGTCCAAAGACCGGCGGCCCCCTTCTTGAGGTGGCCCCGGACGTCAGGGCTGGTTGAACAGGGTGATGCTGTCGGCGATGGGCGTGCCCGCCACCGACAGCATCCGGTGATCGTTGGAATAGAGCCCGACCCTGAGGTCGACCTTCCCGGTCGGCAGGTCAGCCAAGTGGAACCAATTGCCGTAGAGCCGCGCCAGCTTGTGTCCGTTCACATAGATATGTGCATGGCCCTGCCCCGGGATATGCGTCGTGCCGCTTTGGGCAGGCGCAAAGGCAAAGTTCGCGGTCTCGGCATGAAGGTTCCAACCGGTTTCGGGATCGGGTTGGGCGGAAATGCGGATCGTGGGGGCGCCTTTTGCCGGGATATCAATCATCGCATGCGCCGCATGTGCATGGCTGTGCCCGTCGCCCGCACCATGGGCAGGCGTTCCGGTTTGCAGGGCAAGGGTTTCGTTTGCCACCACATATCCCACACCGCCCAAGACGATGCCCAGAACCAGCGTCCCCAGAATCCTGATCATGTCATTTCCTTCTTCGCTGCATTGAAAGGCTCAGGCCAGATAGGTTTTCAGCACCGAAGCGCCGACGGTGTATTTTGGATCGACGATATTGCCGACACGCAGTTTTCCGGCCTGGGTGAGGAAGAAATACGCCTCGTAGACGTCCCAGCCGTAATCGGCGATCATCCAGTGGATCAATTCGCGATAGGCGATCCTTGCCGCATCCTCGAGCGGACGCGCAGAGCCCAGCGTCATGATGAATCTCTCGTTCTCCAGCCGTGGCCAGGCAATCGGGCTTTTCTTGATCAGGTCGATCTGGATGGTCACCGTGGCGGGCATTTCAACCGCCGTACCGCACAGTTCGCCATCGCCCTGTGTGGCGTGGCAATCGCCCAGATAGACATAACCGCCTTCGGCCAGAACCGGGAAATAGACGATCGCCCCCGGTGCCACGTCTGGCACATCCATATTGGCCCCCCAATAATCCGGTTGCAGCGATGACACCGCCTCGATTTCCGGGCTGACGCCGAGCGTGCCGATAAAGGGTTCATACGGCAGGGTTATCCGGTCGTTGAACTGGATGCCCTCTTCGGTCACATTCATCTTCATGACCTTTTCGGGCAGCGGATCGTTCAGCATCGCGGTGTTGGCAGTGCCAACCAATCCGCCGAACTCGGGGATCAACGCAGAGGTCCCCACCGGTTGCGGACCGCGTGGCAGGATAGAGTGAATTCGAACGGCAATCACATCCCCCTTTTCGGCGCCGGCCACATGGATCGGCCCGCACTGAGGGTTGAGGAACGGCACGTTCAACCGCTCTGACGGGCTGGCTGTCGTGGAATCCAGCTGACCTTCAAAGGCATCATGCGTGTCGGCCACCACGATGTCCCCGGGCTGGATATGCAACACCGGCTTCGCAAAGGGACCGTAGGTATAATGATATGTGCCCTGTACCTCGGCGGTCAGCCGATGGGTCTTGCCTGCAACGCCCTGGGCGACACCCTTGGTCGTCATCCAGGAATTCTTCATCCAATCCACTTTAGGATCCTCCTGTTCTATTGGCTGACGCGCCTGCGCCAAGCCTCTTGTTTGGTGAGTTTGGGTTTGTTCCGCTTTCCGCCAGCGTCTTCAGCGGGGTCAGCGAACCTGTCGTTTCGATCTGCTCGCAGAGAAATTCGACAGACACTTGCAGGCGCATAGCCTCGGACCGCAGCAGGTCATAGGCCGCCTGGCTGTCGATGGTCATGCAGGACTGCACCAACGTGATAGCAGCCACCACCGTCGGTCGGGCGCGCAGCCGTGCATTCAGGTCCTCGACCTTGCGCATCAATCTGGTCCGAACCTCGAAATCATGGAACGCAACCACAAGGGCCGAAAAGATGCCGGTCGGTTGCAGGGGTTTGACCAGATAGGCCGAGGGCATCTGACCCAGCGTCCATTCGATCCGCCCCGGTGCCTCGCTGCCCATCAGGGCGATAAGGGGGATCGGCGCCTGCCCCCGTTCCCATCCGAATTGCTGATCATAGCCACGGTCCGCGTCGAAAAAGATGACGTCATAGCCTTCGGGCGAAACATTGTCGGCCGGCCAGATGCTTTCCGTGCAAAGCCCAAGCCGCCCGAGCTGGGCCGTTAGAACGGCGGAATTGTCGCCGGGCGGGTGAACAATCAACGCCCGCACATTGCGGAAATTTGGCAGTCCACGCCGTTTCATTGGGCCGCCCTTTCATCGGGCGAAGGTGCGTCTCCCAGGCGATGGGCATCGAAATCCACGAGATAGGGATCGGGCCGCATCGGGGCATCGCAGGTGTGAAAGATATCGAACTGTCCAGAGGTATTCGAAACCGCCAGCGCCGGGGTCAGGAAACAATGATTGTTGCCCGGATCAATCCAGATCCTGCCCTGAGGGGCATCGAACCGAACGTCGTAGAGTGCGGATTTCACGGCATCGAGCTCCTGCGTGCCCGCCTTCTGCAACGCACGTGCAAGAAGATGCGTCGTGTTATAGGCCGCCTCGGAGTTGGCCGATGTGACCATATCCGCCCCGTATCGCGCCCGGTATCCGGCGATGAAACGCGCATTGCATTCGCCCGGCGTGGATTGGAAGTAGACGCTCGACGCGATATGTCCGTCGGCCGCGTCCGGGGCCAGCCGGGCCAGTTCCGGTTCCGACAGCGTGTGACTGCACACCGGCATCACGTTGCAGGTCAACTCGGGATTGGCCTGCCGCGCCGCCTGCATCGCTCGCATGAAAGCTTCGGAGGACACCCCGATCAGCGAACTGAAAATATAGGACGGTCGGCTTTGAACGATCTCGTCGATAATCTTGTCGACCTCGACTGACCCCACCGGCACATACCGCTCCCAGAAGTCCCTTGCGCCGTGTTCGGTCACGCATTCGCGCATGATCCGGTTGCTTTCCCATCCCCAAATGTAATCCGAGCCGACGCAATAGGCGCGGTTGCCGAAATGCTGCAACATGTGGGACATCAGCGGCACCATGTGCTGGTTCGGCGATGCCCCGGTGTAGATCACGTTGTTGCAGTGCTCGAAGCCTTCGTAGTGTGAGGGATACCACAGCAGACCATCGTACTTTTCGAAGACCGGGATGACTTCCTTGCGGCTGGACGAGGTATAGCAGCCGACCACGTGTTTCAGCCCCCCCTGTTTCAGAAGCTTGCGACTGATGGCCTGATAGGCTTCGAGATCCCCACCCGGGTCCAGGATCACGGGATCCAGCTGAAAGTCGAACTGCGGGTCCGCGTTGACTTCGGACAGGGCCAGCAGCGCCCCGTTCTGAAGTTCCTGCGCAATCCCGGCGTAGGGGCCGGTGGTCGAAAAGACGATGCCGATGCTGATCTTTTCTTTTGACGACGTGGGTGTCGTCTGGGTGTTTTCAGATGTGTGCATCTGCAATCGCCTTTGTTGTTCTCACTCGATACCGGACCCCTGAACCAATCTGTGTCGGCCTCAACCGGCCACCTCTGTCGGCCCTGCCAGCAGCTCGGATCCCTTAGCCGAGGACAGCCCGAAACAGGCGCCCAGCACCATCGACACCGGCACCACCACGTAAGAGCTGTGGAAGGACAGCGACCAAAGCGCCTCGACGGTGAACCGGTCCGGCGTTTGCAGCAAAAAGGCGAAGGTCGCGGCATAGCCAAAGGTCGTGCCGGGAATGGAGGTCAGCGCCGGGATGTTTGCGGCCAGAATATAGAGCGCGATGCTGACCGCGACGACAAGCGCCGCCCAGATCGCATTGCCGATGACCGCCCCCATCGGGACCGCAACGATGACCAACGCGGCAGTCGAGGCAATGAAGACGCCGAAAGCGTTGGAAATAATCGTGGTTCGAAAGGCCGCCGTGTCGCCGCCGAGGGCGTAGAAGCAGGCCCAGGCCACAAAGGCCGCCCAGATCAGGATGGTCCCCATCGTGAGAAAGAACCAGACTGCGGCAAACCCGCATACCGAAACACTGATGGCTAGTGACGTGATCTTGGACATGGTGTCCTCCTTGTTTCCCGCGCGCAGTCCGCGACCCGGGTGTCTGTTGTTCGTTGTCCGCGGGTTCGCGGTGCGCCCATTCAGTCAGGGCAGCCAGCACGACCTGTTCAGGACAGATCTGCCGCCGGTCTGACCGCCGCCTTGGCGGTCAGACCCTGTGCGCGCGATCAATGGCAGGGAAAGCCGATCGCATGGCGCGTGTCGTGTGCCGTGTTATGCGCCATCGAGGTGTTGGACAGCCCCACACCAAAGACAAAAACAGCACCCAGCGTGAAGAGAACGAGAGAGAATTTCAGCCGTTCGGAAATCCCGGCGACCCGGTTGTCCTGAACGGTGATGGTTCCATTTTGCATTGTTTTCATATCCATATTCGTGGTTTCGATTGATAGTTTGGCCGTCAGTTGACGGTCACAACGTCCAGCCCCTGCATCGCCTCTGTCGAGATCAGTTCAGCCAGCTTTTCCTCGCTCCATCCTTCGGTGCCGTCCGGGCGCGCGGGAATGACGAAAAAGCGGATCTGCGCGCTACTGTCCCAGATCTCGATTTTCGTTCCGGCGGTCAGTTCGACTCCGAACTCCTTGAGCACTTCGCGCGGTTCACGCACGATACGCGCCCGAAATGCCGGGTCCTTGAACCAGTACGGCGGCAGTCCCAGCAGCGGCCAGGGCCAGCAGGAACACAGGGTGCAGGTCACGATGTGATGCACCGAGGCCGTGGACTCGACCGCCTTGAGGTTCTCACCCTCAATGCCGTCGCGGATGCCCAGTTCGGCGATCGCGGCGTTACAGTCGGCCAGCAGCCGCGTCTTGAACGCCGGATCTGTCCAGGCACGTGCGACAACCTTGGCGCCGTTGAACGGCCCCATTTCGGTGTCGAAGAAGTTGATGACGCGATCGACCGTGTCTTGGCCGATCAGGTTCTTTTCCCGGAACAGGGATTCCAGGGCCTTGGTGCGCGCGGCATAGTAGGACTCAGTCTCGCGCAGGTGGTGATGGTGGCCGTGGTCTTTGTCTGACATGTTCGTTTCCTTGGTTTCTTGGGTGCATGGTCAGTGCGCAGGCACCGGACATGCGGGCCTCGAGGCGCGGCTCAGGCGGCTTCCAGGTAGGTTTCAAAAACTTCGCTAAAGAGCGCGTCATCTGTGTCCGGCCGCTCGGGCCAGATGTCGCGGGTCATGAATTTGACCCGATAGATTGGCTGGGGCGTGCTGATGCTGTCGGTGGGAACGCTGTCGGTGTAGAGGATCGCCTTCGGATAGACCTCTTCGACGACACCAACCTTGTTGCGCAGATAGCCGATCAACCGTGTGTGCACCGCAGATGCCGGATCAAGCACACGCACCAGCTGCCCCACTTTGAATTCCGGATTCAGCGCCACATCGCGATAGGGATTGTCGCCGGTGAACATATAGTCGACCACCTGGTCGGTGACGGCCGGGTTGCCCTTTTCCGGCAGCGGCGCATCCGGATTGTCGAGGTAGTATTCCGTCAGCTCTTCGAGCTCGGCCTCGTTGATGTAGTTCCGCTCGACCAGATAGGCGGTCATCCCGCCCAGCCATTTGATGTAATAGCGGTACTTGAAGTAATCGAGCGGGTTCATCCCCTCTGCCTTCACTCGCAGATGCGGCCAGGCCCAGATGCCGGTCCCCATCATGCACATGTGAACACCGAAGAGCTGTTTTTCCCACTCTTCGACAAAGACCTTCTTTTCAGTACTGACGGGGCCCACGTTTTCGAGGCCACCCAGGAATTGTTGCAACTTCATAGTCGCTCCTCCGTGTTGAGCACAAAAAAAGCCCCCATGATCCGTCGGATCTTGGAGGCCACATTGCCGTGCGCTGAATGCGCTTATTTCCGGACCGGATCGTCTCTGGTCCACGCTCAAATCGTGGCATGATGATTTTCATCCAACAAGAACTTTTTTGGGACAGCCTCCTTGAAACGCGGAAATCAACCCAAAATCAGCGTATTCTGACGGCTGTCGCCTAAATTTTAATCCTTGATCTAAGCGCTTAATTTTATGCACTTTTTAGCCGCAGATCGTCGCCATTTGGGCCTTTCAACGGCGCGCGTGCAAAAAAGTTCAGGTCATCTGCATGTTTCAATTCGAAATCGCGTACCCCGCACCAGAATCGCCTGTTTTGCGGGTCGCGACGCCCCGACCGACAGGCTTGCGGGGGATTTCGACTTGACCCTTTTGCGCCACGCTCTTCATACTTCTTGGCTCACACCAACTGCCGGAAATGATCGCTGAACACGTGACCGCGAACCTGCACGAAATCCATATATGCCGAACCTGCGGCAAGACGGACGAAGCCCCCACAGGGCCCGCTCTGGCCCAGAGGCTACGCGCAGCTCTCACCAAAGAGGCGGCGTTTTCAGGCGTGAAGGTGCGCGACGCACGCTGCATGCTGACCTGCGGCTCACCGGTTGCCGTCAGTCTGACCAGCCCTGAAAAAATGTCCTATCTCTTCGCCGACGTGGACACGGAGCACGATCTGGACAACTTGCTGGCTCTTGTGCGGCTTTACATGGCAAGCCCTAGCGGCACCATAAACGATGCGCGCCCCATCGGACGCTTGCGCCATTGCCTAAAAGGACGTCTGCCAGCGCCTTTTGTAGACTGAGATAAGAGGAGCCTTTGAAAGGTGTGTCAGGCATCGACATCCCATTGTTTTCAAAGGGATATCGAAGGATATTACTTGGATTGTGTAGTGACTCTTGGATACGGGAAATGGGTTACCGCGATCCAATGCGGGACGCCAGTTGCCGACAGATTGCACCACAACCGTGACACCTCTCACCGCGCTGTCGTGTGTTGACCTTATGCGCTAGACTCACCCTGCGCCGCGAAGACCGATGAAGGGGCTGCAAGCCTCGCCCAAACGCTGTGGCAAGAGATAGACCGCCCGCCTGCCGGTTGCTTAGATCAATTTGCCGCGAGGGTTCATTGGTGCAAACGGCGTATCATCACCACATTGTTGAAGGCGTTCACCGCCTTTTTTGCGCGGGTTCTGCCACTTGCGAAGTTGATCGGGGCAATTGCCCCGGGTCTGCTCCCCCGCAAACTCCCAATAGAGCGCCAGCGCGCAAGACACGGTGATCTCTCCCGCGCTGCTTGACCGCCATGTTCACCTCCGCGGCCGGCGAATAACGCATACCGATTTGGATGGCAAAATGCACAGCAAAAACAGAGGCTTCCGCCGACCGACCCGACACCCCTATGTATCTTTCGACTACATCTAAGGAGGCTTACGCCAAGAGCCCAAAACGGTAAGTGGCGGAGGAGGTGGGATTCGAACCCACGGTAGACTTTCACCTACGTCGGTTTTCAAGACCGGTGCATTCGACCACTCTGCCACTCCTCCGCGTTTTGCCTCGTTAAACGGCGCTGACTGATTCTGCAAAGCCGTCTTGAAGGATTTCCGCCGATCGCCGCCGGCGGGCCTTTTCTTGCAGGCATCCTCGCGGTAGACTGGCCGCGAAGACGATGTGCAGGCAACAGTCAAAGACCGGAAAACCGGCAGGCGCCCTGAATTCGGGGCAACAAAGGCGAAGGGCAAGTCGATGAAATCTCAGCAAGGTACCTTTTGTGGTCCAAGGCGCGCAGTACGCGGTGCAATGGCCCGAAGGATTCTCGCCGCCAGCAGCGCATTGGTCCTGTTGGCCGCCTGTGAAAACGGAGCGGAAATGCCGGGGTTCCTGCAAAAGCGCGACACCGGCGACGCACAGGCAGCAACGCCGTCCAACCGATCGGTGACACTGGTGGAACGCGACGTCGAGGCGCCGAATGTGTTTCAGATCACCGAAGCCGGCCTATGGGACGGCCGTCCCTCGCTTGGCGGGGTTTGGGTGGCGCACCCGGATGTCAACGACCCCGAGCGGGTGATCATCCGCAACCCGTCGAACGGAAAATTCGTGATTGGCGCATTGTTCCGCAAGGAACGCTCCAACCCCGGTCCACGACTACAGGTGTCATCGGATGCGGCATCGGCGCTCAGCCTTGTGGCGGGACAGCCGACCAATCTGAATGTCACCGCCCTGCGCCGCGAAGAAACGCCGCAAGATCCCGAAAATGCCCAGCCCGGCGGGTTGGACGCGCCGGATGATGTGATCGCGACCGACCTTGATCCGATCGAGGATCTGGCCACCGCAGCCATTGATGACACCCCCGCCGCCGCCCCGCGGCGGCCCCGCCGACACCGACGCCCGCGCCGGTGACCTCGTCGCTCAGCAAGCCCTATATTCAGCTTGGTATCTTCTCGATTGAAAAGAACGCCAACAACACCGCCGCCGCCATGCGTTCCAAAGGGTTGATCCCAACGGTCAAAAAACAATCGAGCCAGGGCAAAACCTTCTGGCGGGTGATTGTCGGCCCGGCGCAAAGCACGCAGGAGCGGTCGGAAATCCTGTCCATCATCAAATCGGCTGGCTTCGCTGATGCCTATGCCGTGTCCAGTTAACCGCCCCGGATCCTTGGGGCCAAAACCGCAGAACCGGAAATGACATGATCCGCAGCACCCTTGCCGCCACAGTCCTTGCCGCTGCCGTCGCATGCGGCGCCGCCCTGCCCGCAGCGGCCTTTGATACCCCGGCCCGCTCCGCCTTTGTGGTGGACATCGGCACCGGCACCGTTTTGCTGGCCAAAGATGCCGATACCCCGTTGCCGCCGGCCTCGATGTCCAAATTGATGACGCTCTACATGGCGTTTGAGGCGATCCGCGATGGCCGTTTGCAGATCAACGAAAAACTGCCGGTGTCGCAGCATGCGATGTCTTATGGCGGGTCGACGATGTTTCTGGACACAACTGACCGCGTCCGCGTCGAGGATCTGTTGCGCGGCATTATCGTCCTGTCGGGCAATGACGCCTGTGCGGTGATTGCCGAAGCGCTCAGCCCGGATGGCACCGAAGCGGGGTTTGCCCGCTATATGACACGCCGCGCCCAGCAATTGGGCATGACCAACTCGACTTTTGCCAATTCAAACGGCTGGCCTGCTGCCGGGCATCGCATGTCGACCCGCGATCTGGCGCTGATTGCCCGCCGCATCATTGTGGATTTCCCGGAATTCTATCCGATGTTCGCCGAAACCAGCTATGCCTTTGACGGGCGTGCGCCGCAGAACGTCAACAACCGCAATCCATTGCTGAAGCTCGGCATTGGTGCGGATGGGTTGAAAACCGGCCATACGCAAGAGGCCGGGTATGGG
The DNA here is from genome assembly GCF_055808435.1 of Marinovum sp. J2-8. NCBI lineage: Bacteria > Pseudomonadati > Pseudomonadota > Alphaproteobacteria > Rhodobacterales > Roseobacteraceae > Marinovum > Marinovum sp. J2-8. The sequence continues at coordinate 340,018 of NZ_JBVVRZ010000005.1, forward strand.
CTTGTCGGTTCCGCCAAACAGGGCAACCGCCGGGTGGTCTTTGTGCTTTCCGGTCTGGACAGTGAACGCGCCCGCGCCGAAGAGGCGGAACAGGTGGTCAATTGGGCTTTCCGTCATTTCACCCAATCCCGCGTCGCCCAGCAAGGTCAGGTCGTGGCCGAGGCCGACGTCTGGATGGGGGCGGAAATGCAGGTCGGGCTGACCCCGGCCGAGGACATCGAAATGCTGGTGCCTGTGCTGGATGGCGGCAAGGTCCGCGCCGAAGTGGTGTTCCAATCGCCAATCGCCGCCCCGATCGCCAAGGGGGACAAGATCGGCGATATGATCATCACGCTGGAGGGTCTGCCAGAGACCACAGTGCCATTGGTGGCGGATCGCGACATTGCCTCTGGCGGGTTCATGTCGCGGGTGACCACGGCGGCGAAGCTGCTGGTCGAACAATGGGGCAGCTCCACAGCCGAGCCCAGCCCCGAAACCGCTTCCTGATCGCGACGGGCGGCGATGTTCCTTTCTTTTGAAGGTATAGACGGGTCAGGGAAATCCACCCAGGCCCGGCGGCTTGCCGAACACCTGCGCGCGCGGGGGCATGAGGTTGTGCTGACCCGTGAACCCGGCGGTTCCCCCGGGGCCGAGGAGATCCGCGCATTGGTGCTTCAGGGGGACCCGGATCGCTGGTCTGCCGAGACCGAGATCCTGCTGTTCACTGCCGCGCGTCGCGACCATTTGGAACGCACCATTCTGCCCGCGCTGGAGGCCGACAAAATTGTGATCTGTGACCGCTTTGCCGACAGCACGCGCATGTATCAAGGTCTGTCGCGCGGTGATTTGCGGCCTGTTGTCGACCAGTTGCACAGCCTGATGATCGGGCGTGATCCCGATCTGACGCTGCTGATTGATATGGACCCGGCGCTTGGCCTGGCCCGCGCCAAAGGCCGCAACGGCATTGAAGAACGATTTGAAGATTTCGGCGCCGAATTGCAGGAAAAGATGCGCGCCGGTTTTCTGGCACTTGCCGCAGAGTTTCCGGCCCGGTTCCGGGTGATCGACGGCGGGCGCGATATGGATGTGGTGGCGGCTGACCTGGCCAATCTGATAGACGCCCACCTATGAGTGATGATGTCCCCCAGCCAGACCAGATCGACGGCGCGCCACATCCGCGCGACACCCCGCGCCTGATTGCACAGGAGGCCGCCGAACAGGCGTTCCTGACGGCGGTGGGTTCTGGCCGGTTGCATCACGGCTGGATGATCGCCGGGCCGCGCGGTGTCGGCAAGGCAACGTTGGCCTGGCGGATTGCCCGGCATTTGCTTGCCAACCCACCGGGCGCAGACGACGGCGGCATGTTTGGTGCCCCGCCCCCGCCGGATACGCTGGATGTCGCTGCGGATCATCCGGTTGCCCGCCGGATTGCCGCCGGCTCAGAGCCGGGATTGTTCCGCCTGGTGCGTCCCTGGGACGACAAGGCCAAGCGCCTGCGCGCCGAAATCACCATTGCCGAAGTGCGCAAATTGAAATCGCGATTTGCGCTGTCCGCGGCGGATGGGGGCTGGCGGGTGGTGATCGTCGATGCGGCCGACGACATGAACCCCAATGCCGCCAATGCGCTTTTGAAACTGCTGGAAGAACCGCTGGCCGCTCGACCCTGTTGCTGGTCACCCATCAACCCTCTGCCTTGCTGCCAACCATCCGGTCGCGCTGTCGTATGCTGAACCTGCGTTCGCTGGCACCACCGGACATGTCGGCGGCCATGCAACAGGCGGGCGTCGACGTCACCCCGGAAGAGGCCGATGCGCTGGCCGCCCTGTCCGCCGGATCGGTGGGCGATGCCATCCGCCTGTCGCTGAACGAGGGGCCGGCGCTTTATGGTGCGATCATTTCCCTGCTCGACAGCCTGCCCCGGCTGGACCGCGCCCGCGCGCTGAAACTGGCCGAAGCGGCCACCGCACGCGGCGCCGAAGACCGGGTCAACACCATCTTTTCGCTGCTGGATCTGGCTTTGATCCGCCTGGCGCGCAGCGGCGCCACGGGCCAGATGCCCCTGCCCGCCGCCGCCCCGCGCGAGGCCGAGGTCTTTGCCCGTCTGGCACCCGATGCCCGCCGCGCCCGCGCCTGGGCCGAGATCGGCCAGGAGATTGCCGCCAGAACCCGTCATGGCCGGGCGGTCAATCTTGACCCTGCCGCGCTTGATCCTAGATACGATGATTAAACTCCAGAAAACCGCGACCGACATGGCCGCCTGAGGCCGGATATGAGCACACCAAAAATCACCGACAGCCACACTCATCTCGACTTTCCTGATTTCGAGGGGGAGCGCGCCGACCTGGTGGCCCGCGCGGTCGAGGCAGGCGTGCACCGCATGGTGACAATCTGCACCCGCCTGCGCAACGAACCGGACGTGCGCGCGCTGGCCGAAGAATTTGCACCGGTGTTCTACGCCGCAGGCACCCACCCGATGAGCGCCGCAGAAGAGCCGCTGGCCACCGTCGACGCGCTTGTGGCGCTGGCGCAGCATCCGAAATTTGTCGGCATTGGCGAAACCGGGCTGGATTACCATTATACCGCCGAAAGCGCCGAGGTGCAGAAAACCTCTCTGCGCATTCACATCGAAGCGGCGCAGATCACCGGCCTGCCGCTGATCATTCACGCCCGCGCCGCCGATGACGACATGGCCGAAATCCTGGAAACCGAGCATCGCAATGCGCCTTTTTCCTGTGTCATGCATTGCTTTTCTTCCAGCGCGGAACTGGCCAAACGCAGTCTGGATCTTGGGTTTTACCTGTCGATGTCGGGCATCACCGCCTTTCCCAAATCCCAGGAGCTGCGCGATATTTTTGCCGCCGCCCCCATCGACCGCATTTTGGTCGAAACCGATGCGCCGTATCTTGCGCCGCCGCCCCGGCGCGGCAAACGCAACGAACCGGCCTATGCCGCGTTTACCGCCCAGAAGGCGGCAGAGACTTTTGGCATGGAATTCGCCGATTTCGCCGCCCGGACCGAAGCCAATTTCGAACGCCTGTTTGCCAAGGCCGCTGCCTGGGACGCGACATGAGCGATCAATACCGTTTCACCATCCTTGGCTGTGGATCTTCCGGCGGCGTGCCCCGGCTTGGCGGTCATTGGGGCGAATGTGATCCCGAAAACCCGAAAAACCGCCGCAGCCGCTGTTCGATGTTGGTCGAACGCATCGGCCCGCAAGGCACCACAACCGTGTTGATTGATACCTCTCCTGATTTGCGCAATCAGCTTTTGGAGGCGGGCATCGGGCGGTTGGATGGCGTGGTCTATACCCATGCCCATGCCGACCATGTGCATGGCATCGACGATCTGCGGATGATCGTGTTCAACATGAAGACCCGCCTGCCGGTCTGGGCGGATGGTGCGACACAGGATTCACTGTTGAACCGGTTCGGCTATGCCTTTGTGCAACCTGCCGGATCCCCCTACCCGCCCATTCTGGACCTGAACACAATCGCGGGCGATGTGACCATTGATGGCCCCGGTGGCGCGATCACCTTTTCGCCGTTTGAGGTCAACCACGGGGCAATTGATGCATTGGGGTTCCGTATTGCCGGGCTGGCCTATCTGCCCGATGTCGCCCAAATCCCCGATGATGTCTGGCCAAAGTTGCAGGGCTTGGATGTCTGGGTGGTTGATGCGCTGCGCCGCGCGCCACATCCCACCCATTCGCATCTGTCGCAAACGCTTGACTGGATTGCGCGGGTTGCGCCGAAACGCGCGGTGCTGACCAATATGCATATTGATCTGGATTACGATGTGGTGGCCGCCGAAACCCCGGCCCATATCACACCTGCTTATGACGGCATGGAATTGGTCCTGCCATTATGAAGGGTCTGCGGGCATGACACGACATTATTGCGTCCCTCCCGTGCCCCCCTGCCGCAACTGACCCGAAAGGCGGTCCGCCATGCAAGCGCTTCTTGACGTCATTCTTCCGGTCTTTCTGGTCATTGGGGCTGGATATCTTGCGGCCTGGCGCGGGTTCCTGAGCGAAGGTGCCATCGACGGGTTGATGGAATTCACCCAGAAAATCGCGATCCCGATGTTGCTGTTCAAGGCAATTTCGACGCTGGATCTGGGACAGAACATCGACCTTGCCCTGTTGGTCAGTTTCTACACCGGGTCGCTGACCGGGTTCCTGTCCGGGCTGCTGGCGGGGCGGTATTTGTTCAAACGTGACTGGGAAGATTCGGTTGCAATCGGGTTTTGTTGCCTGTTTGCCAATTCGGTCATGCTGGGACTTGCCATCACCGAAAGCGCCTATGGCACCGCAGCTTTGGCGCCAAACTACGCCATTGTCGCGATGCATTCGCCGTTTTGCTATGGCATCGGCATCACCGCGATGGAGATTGCCCGGTCCCGTGGCACGCCAGCGCGCCATATGCCGGCCAAGATCCTGCGGGCGATGTTCCGCAATGCCTTGGTGATTGGTATTCTCTTGGGCCTGGCGGTCAATTTGTCCGGTATTGTCCTGCCCGAGGTCGCGCAATCGGGGCTTGATCTGGTGGTGCGGTCCGCAATCCCCTGTGCGCTGTTTGCCATGGGCGGGGTCATGTTTCGCTATCGCCCCGATGGCGATTTTCGCATCATCGCCTTTGTCTGTTTGATTTCGCTGATCCTGCATCCGTCAATCACCTATGGTCTCAGCCGGTTCAACGAGCTGACCGCCGGGGCAACCCGATCTGCGGTGCTGACGGCGACGATGGCGCCGGGCATCAATGCCTATGTGTTTGCAAACATGTATGGCGTGGCGAAGCGGGTTGCGGCCTCTTCGGTGTTGATCGCGACGGCGCTGTCGATTTTGACGATCTGGGTCTGGCTGTCCATTTTGCCGTGATTTGCGGCTGATGACATGCGGCTTGCTGGCATTTGACCGGCGTCGAAACCGCCGCGTCATCACCCCGCCTGCTCAACTGTGACCGCTGTCTTTCAACCGCGCGGCCATCTCGCTCAGCGCGTCATAGAGCTGTCCGACCTCTGGCCGCCAGTCCGTAACAGCCGCGCTTTGCGCCCGGACAACATCGTTGTCGCCCCGTGCCGCCGGACCGGTCAAGGCGGCCTGTGGACCAACCGCCAGCACATTGTCGACCGTCCCGCGCAAAAGTGCGGCATGCAGATCGTCAACCACCGCATCCGGCACATCCGCCGCCGCCCAGGCCTCGCGCGCAAGCGCCTGTAAAACAGTGGTAAAATTGTTCGATATGACCGCAGCCGCGTGATAGATTTCCTTGGCCTCGGATCGGATGGAAAAACAGGTTGCCCCCATCGCAGTGAACAGGATTTCGATCTCGGGCGCGGCGGCGCCCTCGATGCCGCAATAACAGCCGTCGAACTGCCGGGCGGCACTGGCCGGATCGGCAAAAGACAACACAGGATGGGCGCTGGCCCCGCGCCAACCGCCGTCGATCAATGGCGCCAGAATGTCCGCGCGATGAAATCCGCTGCAATGGGCAACAATCGCCGGGGGCCGGTCAATCTGCGCCAATTGTCCGGCGACATGCGCGATCTGGTCATCGGGCACCGTCAACAGCCACAGATCCGCAGGTCGCATTTGATCCAGACGCCGCGCCACCCGCCCCACGCCCGCAAAGGCCTGCGCCGCCTGGGCGCGCTCAGGGCTGCGGCCAAAGATATCCAGCACCGCAACATCCGCATCACCCGCCAGCCGTCGCAGCAGCGTCGTTCCGACCTTGCCCGGCCCAATCAGATTGACAGTCCTGATACGCTGCATCCCGTTATCCTTTGTCGAAACGGATGGAAACCAAAGCAGGATCAAGAGAAAATTTTGGTGCGGGTGAAGGGACTCGAACCCCCACGCCATAGGCGCCAGAACCTAAATCTGGTGCGTCTACCAATTCCGCCACACCCGCACGTTTCACGGCATCATCCCGTGTTCGCAGGTCTCTAACAAAGCTTTGCAAGGGATGCGAGAGGATTCGCAGCCCAAAGACACCAGAAAAGCCACGGTATTAACCCGATATTGGGATATCCGAGGCAAAATGACGGCAGGAAATTACAGGTACGGCCATGAAACCGAAAACACTCGGGCGCGCAGCGGGATCTTCTCCGCTGTCCGGATCAATGCCGGGCGACGCGCAGGCATGTCATACTGCACAGGCCCGGTTGAACGGTCTGCTTGCCGGGACCTGTCTGCTGACAATGGATGGCGAAATTCCGGTGGAATTTCTGTCCCCCGGTGACCGGATCATCACCCGCGATGTCGGGGTGGCGGTGCTGCGCGACATTCAAACAACTGAAGTCAAATGTGAATCGGTGACCGTTGCCGCCGGATCTTTGGGCCATACCCGCCCGGATCTGGACATGGTGATGCCCGCCCGCCAGCGGGTTCTGGTGCGCGATTGGCGCGCTCAGACCCTGTTCGGGAAGAAATCTGCCCTGGTGCCGGCATCTCGTCTGGTCGACAATCAATTTGTCACACTCAACCGCGCAAGGGTTTTGCGTTTGATACAATTGCGCTTTGACACGGCGCATATCCTCTACGCCAATGGGGTAGAGGTCGAAAGCTGCGCCCCGGTATCCGCCATCACCCGGTGACATCCGGCACCGCAGTGGCGCTGGCCAAGTTTGATGGCCCCAAGGCCCACTCCCGATGCCAGCCCTGTCAAACCACATGCCTATCTAACCAAATACCCAGTCAAACCACATGCTCGATCAAAGCAAAATTGATGTCGGAAATCGCCCCAGAACGATCAAAGGGCCGCATTTTGCAACACAAGTGGCAATTGGTCTGGCAGATCCTCGGCGATCAATCCCGGCCCAAATGCGCGGGCGCATTCCACATGCAGCCAAGCGGCGGTTTCAGCCGCCTGTAGTGGCGCCAAACCCCGGGCCAGCAGACCGCAGACAAACCCGGCCAACACGTCGCCCGATCCCGCCGTTGCCAGCCATGGCGCTGCGCGATCGTAAGCGGCCGCATGGATCAAACACGCGCCGCTGGGGTCGGCAATCACCGTATCCGGCCCCTTGAACAGCACAACACAGCCCGCACGCGCCGCGGCCTCGCGCACCGCATCGACCTTGGAATATGCCGGGCCGCGCATCGGCGCCTGGCTGAGCCTCTCTGCAATGTCCGGGAAAAGGCGGGCAAATTCGCCGCCATGGGGTGTCAGAACGCAACCCGGATGCAACATGTCGAACACCCTGTCCGGCGCATCCGCAAAAGCCGACAGGGCATCCGCATCCAGCGCAACGCCGGGTCTATGCGGCGCTTGCAACGCCACCGGCACCAAGTCGCGGGATCGTTCAAGCCCGAGCCCCGGCCCAAGGCACAGCGCCGAGATCCGCGAATTCCCCAGCGCATCAGCCAGGGCCGCGGCGTCGTCCACGCGTCGCATCATCAGCGCCGTGATCTGGCTGGCGACCTCGATCTGTGCCGCCCCCGGCACACCCAATGTCACCAATCCGGCCCCGATCCGAAGCGCGCCCCGCGCCGCCAACCGTGCCGCGCCGGTCCTGCCAAATCCACCGCTGAGGACCAATGCATGGCCATGTGCGAATTTATGCCCCCTCCGCTTGCAGAGATCCGCCCCCACCGGCGCTTTCACAAGGCGCGCGACCTCACCTGAACCAAGCGGCGAAGCCCCAAGACCGATGTCCTTGACCACAACCTTGCCGCAAATATCCGGCCCATCCGCCAGCACATGACCCGGCTTCATGCTATGGAAGGTGACCGTGATCTGGCTTTCGACATGGGATGGGCCCGGCTGTGGGTCGCCACTTGCCCCGCGCAGCTGTCCTATGGTGCGCCCGCTGTCGCTACAGAGCCCGCTGGGTATATCCACGGAGGTGAGTCGGCAATTCGCGCGGGATTGTGACCGGGCCTGCGCGGTGTCATTGTTGAGATTCGAAAACAGCTCCGACAGATCCGCAATCGGGCGTTTCAACCCGGTCCCGAAAATGGCGTCAACAATCAGGTCCGGCGCGTCAGAGGTCACATCGCCCACACCGGCCAACGCAAGAACCGGCCCCACCTGTTGCCAGCGATCAAGATTTGTCTTCGCATCCGGCGACAGCTTCAACGGGTCGCCATAGAGGAAAACCTCGACCGCCCAACCGCGCGCCTGCAACAGCCGCGCAATGACAAAACCGTCACCGCCATTGTTGCCCGGCCCACAGAGCACAACCGCCCTATGCGCCCCCTTCGCCAGTTCCGGCCATTGCCCGATCACCGCCGCAACCACACCCGCGCCGGCCCGCTCCATCAACTCCAGCCCGGTGACCTCTTTGCTGGCAATGGCCGCCTGTTCCAGCGCCCGCATCTGTGCCGCAGTCAGCAATTCGGTCATATCCGCGCCCTCAATTCATTTTCGCTTGTATTTTGGGCAAAACGCCTATCTTTTAAGCTCAAAGATTTTGCCCCTGCTCAAATCGACCACTTCTCAACCCTACACAATTGTAGCCCCGCAGTAGAAGTGGTCTGACCTGCAAAAGCACGGGGTTTGCGAGGAGGTTTCACATGAAAAAGATCGAAGCGATCATCAAGCCATTCAAACTTGATGAAGTCAAAGAGGCGCTTCAGGATGTTGGCGTCCAGGGCCTTAGCGTGGTCGAAGTCAAAGGTTTCGGGCGGCAAAAAGGCCATACCGAACTCTATCGCGGCGCAGAATATGTTGTCGACTTTCTGCCAAAGGTGAAGATCGAAGTCGTACTTGACGACGATCAGGTCGATCAGGCAATCGAAGCGATTGTCGAAGCGGCAAAAACCGACAAGATCGGCGATGGCAAGATCTTTGTCAGCACGATCGAACAGGCCATTCGCATCCGGACCGGCGAAACCGGTTCCGACGCACTGTAATCACACGACACGCGCCCCGGACATGGTCCGGGGTCTCTTGACGTTGTCGGGCGGGTTCCGGTCACAACCGGGCCCAAACACCAAGAAAATGTTCTTATCAAACAAGGGAATGACGAAATGAGCGCAAAGGACCTGGTCAAACTGATCAAAGATGAGGAAGTGGCTTACGTCGATATCCGCTTCACCGACCCGCGCGGCAAACTGCAACACGTGACCGTCATCGAAAGCGAAGTTGACGAGGATTTCCTCGAAGACGGCTTCATGTTCGACGGCTCGTCCATTGCAGGTTGGAAATCCATCGAAGCATCGGACATGAAATTGATGCCCGACTGCGACAGCGCCTATATCGACCCCTTCTATGCTGAAAAAACCATCTGCGTGCATTGCTCGGTTGTCGAGCCGGACACTGGCGAACCTTATGCCCGTGACCCACGCGGCACAGCCGAAAAAGCCGAAGCTTACCTGAAAGCATCGGGCATCGGTGACACGTCTTTCTGGGGTCCGGAAGCGGAATTCTTCCTGTTTGACGATGTGCGTTTCTCGAACTCGATCAACAAGGTATCCTACGAAGTTGATGCAATCGACGCTTCGTGGAACACCGACACCGAATACGAAATGGGCAACACCGGCCACCGTCCGGGCGTCAAGGGCGGCTATTTCCCTGTGAACCCGATCGACGACGGCCAGGACATCCGTTCGGAAATGCTCTCGACCATGAAGCGCCTCGGCATGAAGGTCGACAAGCACCACCACGAAGTGGCATCCTGCCAGCACGAGCTGGGCCTTGTGTTCGGCACGCTGACCACCCAGGCGGATGAGCTGCAGAAGTACAAATATGTCGTGCACAACGTCGCACAGGCCTATGGCAAGACCGCGACCTTCATGCCCAAGCCGATCTATGGCGACAACGGCACCGGCATGCACTGCAACATGTCGATCTGGAAAGACGGCAAGCCGCTGTTTGCTGGCGACAAATACGCCGATCTGTCCGACGAAGCGCTGTGGTTCATCGGTGGTATCCTGAAGCACGCCAAAACGCTGAACGCGTTCACCAACCCGTCGACCAACAGCTACAAGCGTCTGATCCCAGGCTTTGAAGCCCCGGTTCTGCGCGCCTATTCGGCCTCCAACCGGTCGGGTTGTGTTCGTATTCCTTGGACCAACTCGCCCAAAGCCAAGCGCGTCGAAGCACGTTTCCCCGATCCTTCGGCGAACCCCTACCTGTGCTTTGCGGCCCTGCTGATGGCTGGCCTTGACGGCATCACCAACAAGATCAACCCGGGCGAGGCGATGGACAAGAACCTCTATGACCTGCCGCCGGAAGAGCTTGAAGGTATCCCAACCGTCTGTGGCAGCCTGCGCGAAGCGATTGACTGCCTGGCCTCTGATCATGACTTCCTTCTGGCCGGTGACGTGTTCACCAAAGACCAGATCGACGGCTACATCGAGCTGAAGATGGAAGAAATCGAACTGTACGAACACACACCCCACCCGGTTGAGTTCGGCATGTACTACAGCTGCTAAACTGTTCCCGGTTTCAGCACTGACCACAAAAGATGGGCGTCCTTCGGGGCGCCCATTTTGCTTTTGTCCAACCCCACTTTTATCGAACCGCCACTTTTATCGAACCGCCACGCAAAAGCCGGATTGCCGCCTCAAAACCGAACCTGTGCGCCACGCAAAAAGATGTACCGATTTTTTTCATACGTTTTCCAAGGACAGGTTCCATGACCGGAAAATCCAGCTTTGAAGACAGATTGTCCCGCATCGCCGCGCGCACCGAGGCAGAGCTTCAGTCCAAACAGCGGCCCGGGGCCCGCGCCCCCCGCCCAACCAAAAGCATCCGCAACGGCAGAGCGCGCGCCATCCTGCTGCCGGCGGCATCGGTGGTCATCGGATTGGGGCTGATGGCGGTCCTGTTGACCAAGACCAACGATACGCTCACCGAAATGGGCTTTGACGACAGCGAACGCTGCCAGTTCGCCCGCGGCACCATGCTCAGCGACAAATACCGCGAGTTGATGGGCCTGAAGGTCGAACCGGGCTGTGAGTAAGATCATTTTTTCGGTGAATTCGTTAAAATGTCGAGATAGGGTGATCTGACAAGAGTTTGGATCAACAGGATATCCGCCATGCGCCGTTTCATCGTTTCGCTTTCTTTTGCCCTTTGTCTGTCCGCGCCCGCCGTTCACGCAGCCCAATGCGGCAACAATTCCTCTGGATTTGAACGCTGGAAAGGCGAATTCGCCCAAGAGGCCCAGCGCGCAGGCGTGGGCCAACGCGGGCTTCAGGCGCTGGCGTCGGCGCAATATTCCACCGGCACCATTCGCGCCGACCGCAACCAAAAGGGCGTGAAATACAAACTGGATGACTTCATTCGCATCCGGCTTGGCTCGCTCAACAGTTTTGCCAGCCAGGCCAAGAAGCACAAGGCACGCAATGCCGGTTTCTATGCGTCGCTGGAACAACGCTATGGCGTGCCGTCGGGGATTTTGCTGGCCATTCATGGCATGGAAACCGGATTTGGCCGCAATATGGGCAGCACGCCGGTGGTGTCGTCGATCACAACCGTCGCCTATGATTGCCGCCGCTCGGGTTTCTTCACCCCACATGCGCTGGCGGCGCTGCAAATGGTCGATCGCGGCATGCTGTCACCGACGCAAAAGGGCGCCTTCCACGGCGAGCTGGGCCACACCCAGTTTCTGCCGGGCAATGCGTTGAAATATGGTGCGGATGGCAACGGCGACGGCCGGGTCAATTTCTATGACGTTGCCGATGCCATGGCATCCACCGCCAATTTTCTGCGCGCCAAGGGCTGGAAGCCCGGTCGTGGCTATCAACAGGGCGAAGCAAATTTCCGCGTGCTGAACGAATGGAACGCCGCAACGGTCTATCAACAGGCCATTGCGCTGAGCGCGATCAAGATCGACAGCTGATCCCGCGACTTTCGCAATAAAAAAGGCCCGGCGCATCTGCGATCCGGGCCTTTTTCAATCCTTTGATCTGTCAGAACTTGCGCAACGCCAGAACCGAATTCAGGCCGCCAAAGGCAAATGCATTGGACAGGGCCACATCAACCTTGGCTTCGCGTGCGACATTGGGCACCACATCCAGCGCGCATTCCGGATCTGGTTCCTCATATCCGATGGTGGGCGCGATGATCCCGTCGCGCAGCGCCATGATACAGGCCAGAAGCTCAACCGCGCCGGTGCCGCCAATCAAATGGCCATGCATCGACTTGGTCGAAGAGATCATCAGCTTGTCGGAATGGGCGCCAAACACATCGGCCACAGCCGCGCTTTCGGTTTTGTCATTGGCCGCGGTGCCGGTGCCATGGGCATTGATATAACCGACCTCTGTCGGTTCGATCTTGGCATCTTGCATCGCGCCGCGAATGGCGCGCGCCGCGCCACTTTTCGACGGCATCACGATGTCAGAGGCGTCAGACGACATGGCGAATCCCACCACCTCAGCCAGGATTTCAGCGCCGCGTTTCTTGGCATGGTCATAGTCTTCGAACACATAGATCGCCGCGCCCTCGCCCTGAACCATGCCGTTGCGGTTGGCGCTGAATGGGCGGCAGGCGTCTTTTGACATGACGCGCAGACCTTCCCAGGCTTTGACGCCGCCGAAACACAGCATCGATTCAGATCCGCCCGTGATCATCACCGGTGCCATGCCGCCATGCACCATTTGAAACGCCTGGCTCATCGCATGATTGGACGAGGCACAGGCGGTCGACACGGTAAACGACGGCCCCTTCAGGTTGAATTCGATCGACACATGCGACGCCGCCGCATTGTTCATCAACTTTGGCACCACAAAGGGATGCACACGGTTTTTGCCGTCCTCATAGACAGAGCGATAATTGGCATCCAGCGTGGTCATACCGCCGCCGGAATTGCCCAGCACCACGCCGGAACGTGCCGCCAATTCACCGGAAAATGTCAGCCCGGATTGCGCCAGCGCCTCGCGCGCGGCAATCAGGGTGAATTGGGTGAACCGATCATAAAGCGCCAATTGCTGGCGGTTGAACCGGCTTTCTGGATCGAACCCGCGCACCTGGCCGCCGATCCGGATCGACAGCCGGTCGACATCGGGAATGTCCAGCGGCCCAATCCCGCAGCGCCCTTCGCGCATTGCCTCTAACGTATCCGCAACATTGTGACCCAGCGCGTTGATCGTCCCCGCGCCGGTAATGACCACCCGTTTCATGGCAATTTGTCCCGTTTTCGCAAGCGACGCCCGATGGGGCCCTAGGCTTGCTTTTCTTTGATCAATGCCTCGATGCCCGTCACAATTGACTGCACCGAAGAAATATCGAAATCGCTTTCCGATGGTTCGTTGGCATTGAAGGGGATCGAAATATCAAACGCCTCTTCGATGGCGAAAATGCTTTCGACCAAACCCAGGCTGTCGATCCCCAGATCGTCCAGCGTGGCATCCATCTTGATGTCTTCTACGTCCAGCACAGCCTGTTCGGCGATGATGTCCACGACTTTACTTTTCACATCCATCGTCATGCCCTCTGATCCACCTACGGGTGATTTAGTCGCTCTGCCCCAACTTGGAAACTGCTTTTTTAAGCGCGGCAACATCGCGCATCAGACGTGGCAAGCGGCGCAGGGATTTGTAGCTTTCCATCTGGCTGTCCATCTTGGTGGCCGGATAGCCCAGCACAACCCGCCCGCTTGGGACATTGGACAGGATCTTTGACCCGCCGCCGGCAATTACCTGGTCCCCGATAAAGATATTGTCGCTGATCCCGACCTGACCGCCAAAGACACAATTGTTGCCGATGCGAACCGATCCCGCGATGCCGACCTGACCGCACAGCAGGCAATCCCGGCCCACCTGAACGTTATGGCCGACATGCACAAGATTGTCGATTTTGGTGCCGTCGCCGATCACCGTATCGCGGATCGTGCCCCGGTCGATACAGGAATTCGCGCCCATTTCCACGTTGTCGCCAATGGTCACCCCGCCCAGAGAATGAATGCGCGCCCAGCCCTGGGCCGCGCCCTCGCCCTGATCGCCCAGCGTATCGCGGGCACGTTCGACGGCGCTCTCTTCTGCGGTGACAAAGGAAAACCCGTCGGACCCGACCCGCGCCCCCGGTTGGCAGATAAAATTCCGGCCGATTTGCACGCCATGGCACAGCACAACCTGTTCCCGCAGCAAGGCCCCCGCGCCCAGCACCACATCGGCACCAATGAAACATTGCGGCCCGATCACCGATCCTGCGCTGATCTGCGCCCGTGGGCCAATCACCGTCCCCGGGCCAATCTGGACATCAGCGCCAATCAGGGCCGTTGGATCAACCACCGCAGAGGCATGCACGCCCTCGCCATAGTGCGGGCCCTGATCCATCATCGCCGACAGGCCGGACATCACAAACCGTGGCCGTGGCGCAAGGATCGCAGCCTCCAGCCCCAGGGCCTGCCAATCAGCGCCGCCCCACAACATCGCGGCACGCGCCGCCCCTTTGGAAAGGGCCTCGGCATATTCCGGCTTCATCGCCAGCGCCAGATGATCCGGCCCGGCGTCGGCCGGTTCACTTACCGCTTTGATCACAATATCGACGGCACCCACAGCTTCACAGCCGAGCGCCGTCGCGATGTCCTGAACGCTATGGTTCATCTTGCGCCTCGCATATCATTGCGGGCTGGGTTTATCCCTGAACCGAGGTCAGCGCCACCCCTGCGTTGCGCAGCGCCTGATAGACCTGTGCGTCGCGGCCATAGATGTCGGCAACGTAATGCACGCGTCCCTTGGCATCGGTAAAGGCGGTGCGATAGATCAGATGCACCTGAATGGGCTGCTCAAGATTGACGCGCTGGTTCTTGCCCGATTGCAACCGGGTTTGAAAGAAACTGACCGGATCATCGGTCTGAACCGCCAGAAGCGCATAGGCAAATTCAAACGGTTCCGCCAACCGGATACAGCCATGCGAATAGGCCCGCACTTCATGGGCGAACAGGCTTTTGGCCGGGGTGTCGTGCAGATAGATATTGTTGGAATTGGGGAACATGAATTTCACCAAGCCCAAGGCGTTGCTGTTCGACGGCGGCTGGCGCAGGTAGAAGGGGAAGGTCCGCCCGGAATAGGCGGCGAAATTCACCGCCGACCGTGGCACAACCCGACCGCGGCTGTCGATCACCTGAAGGTGGCTGACAGCATTGCGATTGTTGCGCATCAACGGCAGGTATTCATTCGTCGTGAT
>NZ_JBVVRZ010000006.1:0-318165 GCF_055808435.1 Marinovum sp. J2-8
TGATGTTTGTGGGCCATACCGATACTGTGCATGTGCGGGGCTGGGCCGAAAACTGGCAGGGGCAACCGCAGGAAGATCCCTTTGCCGCGCCGGTGATCGCGGGTGAAGTCTGGGGGCGTGGGGCCTGTGACCTCAAGGCCGGGATATGCGCGTCGCTGGCGGCGCTGCGGCTGTTGGATATGGCGGGGGTAACGCTTGCCGGGACGGTCAGCTTTGCCTTTATCGGGGATGAAGAAAGCGGCGAGCCAGGCACAGGTGTCAGCGCCGGGGCCAAGGATCTGGTGCAACGGGTTGCCGCCGGAGAGATCGCAAAACCCGATTTCGCGGTCTATGTCGAGCCAACGAAGCTGGAGGTCTACACCGCCCAGATCGGGTTTTTCATCGCAGATATCAAAGTGACCGGCAAATCGGCCTATTTCGGCACGCCCGAGGACGGGGTTGATGCGCTCAAGGCCACACATGCGATCCTGTCGGCGATCTGGGCCCATGGCGCAGAGCTGACAGCCGCGGGCGCGCATCCGCTGGTGGGGACGTCCGACATCCTTGTGACCGAAATCAAGGGCGGCGGATATATCGCGGTGCCGGGCGATTGTGGCCTGTCGCTGATCCGCAAATTGCGCCCCGGCGAGACGCTTGATGATGCGGTGGCCGGGTTCGAAGCGGCGGTAAAGGCGGCACCGGTGTCCGAGGGCATCCGCATCGACATCAGCTATCCCGCCGGGCGCGACCACGTTTTTGGCGGCTCGCCGGTGGAAATTGATCCCGATCATCCCGGCGCGCGGGCGCTGGCGGATTGCGTGGCCGAGGTGCGCGGCACACCCACCCCGATGAGCGGCGCGCCCTATTGGTCAGAGGCGCCGTTTCTGGTGAATGAAATTGGCTGTCCGGCGATCTATTGCGCGCCGGGTGACATCAGCGTCGCGCATACGTTCCACGAACGGGTGAATGTCGACGAATACCTGGCCGCGATCCGCGCCTTTGCGCTTTTCATGGTGCGCTATTGCGGCACCCAAGAGACGATCCCAACAGGAGAAAGCAAATGAAAAATATCATAAAAAACAATGTGTTTGGCGCGGTTCTGGCGCTGGCGGCGGTTCCTGCGATGGCAGAAACGGTTGGCCCCCAAGGCGAGGCGGCCACGCCGACGTCGGAAATTGTTGTGCCCGAAACCAGCGCCGAGGCGCTGCGGGCCGGCGGCTATAAGGCGGCGCTGCTGTGGCATGATCAATCGGATTTCGTGAATGCGGTGACGGCCGGTGCGACCGATGAATTCGCCCGCTTCGGGATCGAGGTCGTGGCCACCACCAGCGCCGGTTTCGACGCCGCCAAACAGCGCAGCGATATTGAAACCGCGATGGTGAAATCGCCCGATATCATCCTGTCCCTGCCGCTTGACCCGGTGACATCGGCGGCGGCGTTCCAAGAGGCCAAGGCCGATGGCGTGAAGCTGGTGTTCCTGTCGAACCTGCCAGCGGGGTATAGCCATCCCGATGATTACGCGGCGATTGTCACCGACGATCTGTTCCAGATGGGCAAACAGGCGGCGGATGCGCTGGCGGCGGCGATGGGCAATGCCGGGACCGTTGGCTGGATCTATCACGATGCGGCCTATTATGTGACCAACCAGCGCGACAATGCGTTCAAGACCACGATTGAAAACGATTATCCCGATATTTCGATTGTCGCGGAACAGGGGATCAGCGATCCGGCCCGCGCCGAAGAGATTGCCAACGCCATGTTGCTGCGCAACCCCGATATTGGCGGCATCTATGTGACATGGGCCGGTCCCGCCGAAGGTGTGTTGGCCGCGCTGCGCGCCAATGGCAACAAGACCACCAAACTGGTGACGCTGGATCTGTCGGAGCCTGTGGCGCTGGACATGGTGCGCGGCGGCAATGTCGCGGCGCTGGTTGCCGACGAAGCCTATGAGCTGGGTCGTGCGATGGCGGCGGCCGGCATTCTGGATCTGCTGGACATGGATGTACCGGCCTTTGTCGTCGCCCCGGCGGTGACCGTGACCGCCGACAATGTGGCAGAGGGCTGGATGCAATCGCTGCATATCGACGCCCCGGCCAGCGTAACCAGCAATTAAATCGGGATCGGTCCGGCGCAATCATCCCAGATCGTGCCGGGCCGGATCAATTGACGTGAAATCATTGGCACGGGGCGCAATCGCCGGTGCCGACCCAGAACACGGGTGTCCAAATGTCCACTATGACCCTTCGGAAATTCGGCCTTGCCGGTTTGGATTTCAAACAGATGGTTGTCTATATCGGTTTCCTTGCGATCTTCTTGTTTTTCGCGGCGACGCTTTATGACGACGGTTTTCTGACCCAGCGCAATCTGACCAATATCGTGCTGCAAACCGCGCCGGCGACCATCATGGCGATCGGTCTGGTGTTTGCCCTGTCGGCGGGTGAGATCGACCTGAGTTTCGGTTCCATCGTGGCGGTTGCCGCGCTGTCGGCCGCTGTTGCGATGCAGAGTTTCGGGCTGGCGGTCGGGGTGATTGCCGGGCTGGGTGCGGGGGTGGCGATTGGCGCGCTGAACGGCGTTCTGGTGGCCTATCTCAAGCTGCCGTCGTTTCTGGTGACGCTGGCGACCATGGGGCTGTTTGCCGGGATTGCCCGGTCGATGACCGACCTGCGGTCGATCCCGGTGATGAACGAGACATTCACCGGTCTGTTTGGGTCGGGCAAATTGTTTTCGATCCCGTCGCTGGTGATCTGGACGGTGATTGGCATCGGCATCGGGCATCTGGTCTATCGTCATACGAAATTCGGCGCGCATGTGCTGGCCACTGGCGACAACCCACGTGCGGCACAGGTGTCCGGGATCAGCGTGGCACGGGTGCGGTTTTATGTGCTGACGATTTGCGGCGGCTGTGCCGGGTTGGCGGGTCTGCTCTATGCCGGGCGGTTGCAGGCGGCGAAATATACCCTGGGCGAAAGCGATCTGATGACGGTGATTGCTGCGGTGATTGTCGGGGGCACGCTGTTGAATGGCGGCAAGGGGTCGGTGATCGGGGCGCTGGTTGGCTCTCTTATGATGGGGATGCTGAACAACGGTCTGATCCTGATGAACCTGAAAGTGTCCGATCAGATGATCGTTCGGGGTTTGATTATTCTGTTGGCTGTTGCGGTCTCTCTCCGCGATGCCAACCGCTAAGCGAGGAGCGAATTCATGTTTCTGGATGTTCTGATGCGCCGCAATCCGGGCTTTGTCGAAGCTGCGATGGCCCTGCATCAATCGGGGGCGATCCCGCCGAATTCCTATGTGCTGGATCTGGATGCGGTCGAGGCCAATGCGCGGATCTTTACCACCGAGGCGGCGAAACACGGGCTGAAAACCTTTGCCATGACCAAACAGGTCGGGCGCCATTCCGGGTTTTGTCAGGCGGTGATGCGCGGTGGGATTGATCGGTCGGTGGCGGTGGATATGGAATGCGCGATTGCCTGTCACCGGGCGGGGCTGAAAACCGGGCATTTGGGCCATCTGGTGCAAGTGCCGGGCGGGGATGCCGATTTCGCGGCGGCGCAATTGCAGCCTGATTACTGGACGGTGTTTTCCGATGACAAGGCGCGCGAGGCGGCAGAGGCGGCGGCGCGGGCCGGGCGGGTGCAGAACCTGTTGGCGCGGGTCCAGACCGAGGGCGACACGTTTTATCGCGGTCATGAAGGCGGGTTTGCCGCAAGCGATATTTGCGCGGTGGCGGAGCGGATGGATGCGCTGGACGGCGGGCGGTTTGCCGGGATCACCACATTCCCGGCGCTGTTGTTCGATCTGGAACGGCGCAAGGTGAGGCCAACCCCGAACCTTACTACCCTTGCCACCACATCCGAGGCGCTGGCGGCGGCGGGGCGCGGTGACATTGAAATCAACGCGCCGGGCACCAATTCCACCGTGCTTTTGTCGGCTCTGGCCGAGGCCGGGGCGACGCAATGTGAACCCGGCAATGCCCTGCATGGCACCACGCCCTTGCATGCGGTCGAGGATCTGCCGGAAGATCCGGCGGTGCTCTATCTGACCGAAGTGTCACATCACCATGGCGGCAATGCGTTTTGCTTTGGGGGCGGGCTGTATATTGATCCGGTGTTCCCGAAATACGAGGTGCGTGCGCTGGTGTCGTCAGAGCCGACAAGCGCGGCGACGGCGTTGGCCCCGGTCGAAATCCCGGATTATTCGGCAATCGACTATTACGGCATGATCGACGCCACCGGGTCGGTCAAACCGAAAACCGGTGACACCGTGGTGTTCGGCTTTCGCGGTCAGGCCTTTGTCACCCGCGCCAATATCGTCGGGGTGTCGGGCGTTTCCACCGGTGCGCCCCGCGTCACAACCATTGAAAACATTTTCGGCCAGCGCGTCGATTGGCCAGAAAGGGCGCTGTCATGACTGCTGAAGCTGAGGTTCTGTCGTTAAAGAATATTCACATGGCCTTTGGCGGGGTGGTGGCGATTCAGGATTTTTCGCTGGATCTGCGGGCGGGGGAAATCGTCGCGCTTGTCGGGGACAATGGCGCCGGTAAATCCACCCTGATCAAGATTGTGTCGGGGGTTTATACGCCGACCTCGGGCACGATCCGGCTGGGCGGGGAAACCACCAGTTTTGCCGACGCCAGTTCAGCCCGCAGCAAGGGCATCGAAGTGGTCTATCAGGATCTGGCGCTGGCCGATCAACAGCCGGTCTACATGAACATGTTTCTGGGCCGTGAATTGACCAAACCGCCCTTTGGTCTGCTGGACAAGGCGCGGATGCGGCAAGAATCGCAAACGCTGGTTGATGAGCTGGATGTGCGCATTCCATCGGCCAGTTCGACCATTCGCGACCTCAGCGGTGGCCAGCGTCAGGGCATCGCAATTGCCCGCGCCACCCATTGGGCGAGCAAGCTGATCCTGCTGGATGAACCCACCGCCGCGCTTGGCGTGGCCGAAACCGCGCGGGTCGAGGAATTGATTGCCAATCTCAAGGCCAAGAACCTTGCTATCCTGATTATCAGCCATAGTCTGGATCAGGTGTTCAAACTGTCGGATCGCATCTGTGTGCTGCGCCGCGGGGAACAGATCGGCATTCGCGAAACCGCCAAGACCGACAAGAATGAAATCGTCTCTATGATCACCGGAGTTGCCTGATATGAACCGTGAAATCCAAACCATCATGGCGCGTGAGATCCATGAGATCCCGGATGTTCTGGCGCGCCAGATTGTTGAGGGGCTTGACCTTTACCTGACGGCCGGGCGCGAAGCGGCGGCGACACATCCACGTGGGTTTGTCACCTGTGCGCGCGGCACGTCGGACCATGCGGCGACATTTTTCAAATATGTGATGGAGATTTCCACCGGTCTGCCGGTGGCGTCGATCGGGCCCTCGGTGGCCTCGGTCTATGATACGCCGTTGAAATTGGAGGATTTCATCTGTGTCGCGATTTCGCAATCTGGCGGCAGCCCGGATTTGGTCGCCCTGCAACAGGCGGCCAGCCGGGGCGGGGCAAGGACGCTGGCCATCGTGAATGTCACCGACAGCCCGGTCGGGGCCGGGGCCGACAGCGTTCTGCCGATATTGGCCGGGCCGGAAAAGGCGGTTGCGGCGACCAAATCCTTTGTCGGATCGTTGTTTGCCATTCTGGGCTTTGTGGCCGGGTTCACCGGGGACAAGGCGCTGGAAGGCGCATTGCGGGCCTTTCCCGAGACGGCGCGGGGCGCGCTGGATTGCGATTGGACGGTGGCGGAATTGGCGCTGGCGCGGGCCGGATCGGTGTTCACCGTCGGACGCGGGCCGGGATTGGCCATCGCGGCGGAATTGCGCTGAAATTGAAAGAGACCTGTCGCATTCACGCCGAGGTGTTTTCCTCGGCTGAGGTGCTGCATGGGCCGGTGGTGCTGGCGGATCGGAAATTCGCGGCGCTGGTGTTTGATCCGGCGGATGCATCGACGCAATCGGTCACGGCGGCGGCACAGGCGATGCGCGACAAGGGGGCCACGGCGCTGACCATTTCGGCGGATGGGAAGGAAACCACCGCCCTGCCGGTGCCTGGGGTGGGGCATCCGCTGTTGATGCCGCTGGTCCAGATCATCGCGTTTTACCGGTTTACCGAAACGCTGGCGCGCCATCTTGGGGAAAATGCCGATGCGCCGGCGGGATTGAACAAGGTGACAGAGACGATCTGAGCCCGTTTTGGCCAAACGTCGCCCGGTAACCCCGCCCCCGCCAGGGGGGGGCGGGTTTTGATCTTAGCTGTCTGGGTCCAACAGATCGCGCAGCCAGTCACCCACCAGGCTCATCGACAGGGTGATCAGGAAAATCGCCGCCCCCGGCACCACCGCAATCCACCACGCCAGCAACAGATGGTCGCGGCCGGATCCCAGCATTTCGCCCAGGCTGGTCAGGGGCGGCTGAATGCCCAATCCCAGAAAGCTGAGCGAGGTTTCCAGCAGGATGGTTGAGGGGAAGTTGAGGCTGATCTGAATGATCAGGATATTGGCGACATTGGGCAGGATATGCCGGCCATGGATGCGCCAGGCGCTTGCGCCGGTGGCCTCTAGCGCCTGCACATAGGTTTCGGTGCGCGCCGACAGGACCGCGCCCCGGATCAACCGGGCATAGGTTTCCCAACCGGCAATCCCCACCAGCGCGACAAACAGCCAGAGCGCATTGCCAAACAGCGCCAGCGCCGCAAGCACCAAGATCTGAAACGGCAGGGCGGCCTGGGCATCGACCAGCGCCATGATCACACCGCTTGTGACGCGGTTTTGCTGTGCCGCGACAAAGCCAAGGAAGGTGCCGATCACCGCCCCGATCAGCGTGCCCAAAAGCGCGACGCCAAGGCTCATCCGGGTGGCGAACAACATGCGGCTGAAAATGTCGCGGCCCAGCGCATCGGTGCCCAGCGGATAGGTCCAATCCCCGCCAAGAAAGACCGGTGGCGCGAGGCGCTGCATCAGGTTTTGTGCGGCCGGATCATGTGGCGCAATCCAGCCCGCGAACAGCCCGCCCAGCACAAAGACCGCGAGACAGGCCAGCGACAGGCGCACCACAAAGGGGGTGGATCGTAGCGAGGTTTCAGCCATTGTCGTCTGCCTTTGCATCGCGCTGGCGTGGGTCGAGCCAGCCATAGAGCAGATCCACCATCAGGTTGGCGATCACCATGGTGCAGGTGACCAGAACGACGATGGCCTGCACGATGGCCAGTTCCCGTGCGGTGACCGAATTGACCAGCAACCGCCCGACGCCGGGCCAGGCAAACACCGTTTCCACAACCACCGATCCGGCAATCATGTCGCCCAGACGGAAGCCCAAAATCGTCACCACCGGAATGGCCGCATTCGGCAGCGCGTGGCGGCGCAGGCGTGCGCCCGGCAAGAGCCCCTTGGCGCGGGCGGTGCGCATATAGGGGCGGTTCATCACCTCAAGCATGGCGGAGCGGGTAAAGCGTGCGATGCTGCCCGCGCCCGAGGTGCCAAGGGTGATCACCGGCATGATATAATGCGCAAGACTGCCCGCGCCCGAGCTGGGCAGGATCTGCCAGGTCATGGTGAACAACAGCAGCATCAGAATGCCAAGAAAGAAGTTGGGCAGCGCAAAACCCAGCACCGCCAACCCCATGGCAAAGCGGTCAATCGCGCTGTTGCGGTGCCGGGCCGCCAGAATGCCCAGCGGCACCCCAAGGATCAGACTGAAGACAAAGGCCGACAACCCGAGATAGAGCGTTGCGGGAATGCGTTCCATCACCACGGCAAAGGCATCACGGCCATCGCGGTATGAAATCCCCCAGTTGCCCTGCCACAACCCGGTGAAATAATTGATATATTGCTGCCAGATCGGCTGATCAAAGCCATAGAGCCGGGTGTAATAGGCGATCATTTCCGGCGTGGCTTCGTCGCCCAGCAACGCATCCAGCGGATCGCCGGACAGGCGCAGCATGATAAACACGAATGTCAGCACGCCCCAGATCGTCAACACGCCCCGGAACAGGCGGTTCAACAGCAAGCGCATCATTGTGCTGCCCCTTTTGGGTTCGGGAAATGACAGGCGGTGCGGTGGCCGGGGCGGGCGTCATCCATGTCTTGCAGGACTGGCATCTTTTGCAGGCACAGGGCCTGTCGGTGGGGGCATCGCGCGGCAAAGGCACAGCCGCCAGCAACAGCGCCCAGTATTGCCAGCTGTGCTACGGACGGTGCTGCGGGTGGCATCGGGGTGGGCAACTGGCGCGGGCGGCGGCGGGTCGGATCGGCGATCGGCACCGCGTCAATCAACATCCGGGTATAGGGATGGCGCGGCGCGGCAAACAGCGTGGCAACATTGGCCTCTTCGACCACCCGACCGGCAAACAGCACGGCCACCCGATGCACGAAACTGCGCACCATCGACAGATCGTGACTGACCACCAACATGGCCATGCCGTGATCGCGATGCAGGTCGGCCAGAAGCGCGGTGATCTGGGCGCCGACACTGACATCCAGCGCCGAAATCGGCTCGTCACACAACAGGAACCGGGGCGACAGCATCAGCGCGCGGGCAATGACCACCCGCTGTTTCTGGCCGCCGCTCAGGGCATTGGGGAACCGGGTGAACACCGAGGGGCGCAGGCCCACACGCGCCAGCATCTCTTGGGCGCGGCGCTGGCGGTCGGCGGCGGTGCCTTCGGCAAAAATATCCAGCGGCTCTGTGACTTGATCCAGAATGCGTTTGCGCGGGTCCAACGCGCCATGAGGATCCTGAAACACCACCTGCAATTGCCGCCGCAACTGTCGCCATGCGGGATCGGCGCGCTGGGGCATCGGGTGACCATCGACCAGGACCTGACCTGTGTCGGGGCGTTCCAACCCCAGCATCAGCCGTCCGATGGTGCTTTTGCCCGAGCCGCTTTCGCCGATCAGGCCAAGAATCTCGCCCGGTGCAACCGAGAGATTGACCGCGCTGACCGCGTGCTGATGGCTGCGCGGGCCCAAGGGCCAGCGGCGCGGTCCCGGATAGCGGCGACAGAGGTTTCGGGCCTCAAGGATGGGTGCGGCACCGGTCATGGGGCGACCGTATGCGGATGGTGACAGGCAAAGCTGCGGTTGCCCAGATGACGCGTGGTTGGGGCGATGCTTTGGCAAAGATCGGTTGCGCGGGCACAGCGCGGCGCAAAGGCACAGCCAGAGGGGCGGTTGCCGGGATCGGGCGGTTCGCCCCCAATCGGGGTTGGTGCGGCATGGTCGTCAAACCCGGGACGCGCGGCCAGAAGCGCGGCGGTATAGGGATGCGCCGGGGCGGCAAACAGGGCATGCACCGGCGCGGTTTCGACGATCCGACCGGCATACATCACCGCCACCCGGTCCGCCGTTTCCGCCACAACCCCCATGTCATGGGTGATCAGCAACATGGCCAGCCCCTGTTGCTGGCGCAGATCGGCCAGCAGATCAAGGATCTGGGCCTGAATGGTCACATCCAGCGCGGTGGTCGGCTCATCCGCAATCAGCAGCGCGGGGGCCTGTGCCAGCGCCATGGCGATCATCACCCGCTGGGCCATGCCGCCGGAAAATTGGTGTGGAAAGGCCGCAAGCCGGGCCGAGGCATCGCGAATGCCCACCTGCTGCATTAGCTCTTTTGACCGCAGGCGCGCCGCGCGGCGGCCCATGGTGCCGTCCTGCATCAGGGCTTCGGTCAATTGCCGTCCGATCCGGTGGATCGGGTTCAGTGCCGGTACGGCCTCTTGAAAGATCATGGCGATTTCGCGCCCGCGCAGGGCGGCCATCGCGCGTTCATCCAAAGTCATCAGGTCTCGACCACCGAAATGAATGGCACCACGGGACGTGATCCTATCACCCTGAAGCCCCAAGAGACTGAGCGCCGTCAGGCTCTTGCCCGAGGCGCTTTCGCCAACAAGGCAGAGGGTTTCACCATCGCCGATTTCAAGATCGACGCCGTCCACCACCGTGACCGGTCCGCGTTTCGATGGCACAGAAACGGTCAGCCCTCGGACCTGCAAGAGGGGCGCCGCAGCGCCCCCCATCATGTCCCCAACAGGGAACTTTTTTACGTCATGTATCGACATTGCGCCTATTGCGTCCCGAGGATTTTGAGGTTGTCGGGGCGGAAATCCTCGAAAAACTGGGGGGTTGGCGTGTAAGAAATGCCGTTGCGGATCGCATAGATGTCGGCCGGATTGTAAAGGAATGTGCTGGGCACTTCCGACAGATAGATTTCAGCAGCTTCGCGGAATGCGGCGCGGCGGGCGTCCAGATCAATGGTGCTTTCCAGCTCGGCGGCCAATGCGTTGAACCGGTCGCTCTGCCAATAGCCATAGCGCGTCTGAATGGCGGAGCGCGGCCCATAGGCCAGCGTCAACTGACCCAGCGGATCGGGGAAACGATAGGTGTTGGACCATGTATAAAGCATGGTGTCGGCGTCGCGCATCGCCTTCCAGTTTTCCATTGGCATCAGCTCGATTGTGACGCCGATTTCGGCCCACATCGCCTGAAGGATCTGCACCGCTTCGGAACCAAGCGTATAGTAGCCGGGGATATAGCGCAGTTTGATCGGGCTGCCGTCAAAACCGGCTTCGGCCAGCAAGGCACGGGCGCGATCCGGGTCAAAGGCGAACTCTGGCAGATCATCAAGGTACATGTCGTTGAAGGCAGAGAGCTGCGGACCTTTGGGGGTCATGGACAGCCCGCGCCAGACGGATGCGACCAATGCCTTGCGGTCGATCCCAAGGCTGAGCGCCTGACGAATGCGCGGATCGGCCAGTTTCGGATGGGTGGTGTTGAACACCACAACATGGGTGTTTTCACGCACCACGGGCGCAATTTGCAGATCGTCATAGCGTTCCAGCACCGGCAGTTGATCTGGCGGAATATCGGCGGACATGTCGAATTCACCGCTGACCAGACCGGCGATGCGGGCCGCGACCTCTGGCACCTCGAGAAAGGTGATCGTGGCGGCCGCAGGCGCGCCCATGAAATAATCGTCATTGGCGACCAACCGCAGGCTTTCACCGGCGGTATAGCCGTCAAACCGGTAAGGGCCGGTGCCAATTGGCGCCCAGATCACATCATCGACGGCCTTGGCCATCCATTCGGAGGTCGGCAGCGTGTCATCGCGATGTGCCTCATAGGCGGCTTTCTGTACGATCCACGCGCCCTTGTTCGCCAGCCGATGCGGCATCAGATAATCGGGCGAGGCCCATGTCAGTTTGACCTCATGCGGGCCAAGGATGTCGACGCTTTCCAATTCCGCCAGTGTCGAGGCAACCCCGCGCACCGGGGCGTTTTCGCCGTAGACGCGTTCCTGACCAAAGCTGAACGCGACATCTTCGGCGGTGAAGGCGCTGCCGTCGTGCCAGGTGACATCATCGCGCAGCTGCAACACCATTTCGGTGGGGCTGATGCGTTCCCATGACGTGGCAAGCCCGGGCACCAGCGTGGTTTTGCCGGTCTCGGCCTGGGCGACGAAATCGCGGCGGATCAGCGTGTCAAAGACCGAGTGGATCACCCGCACATCGACATTGCCGCCGTTTTTGCCCGGTTCCAGCCCGCGCGCCAGTTTCGGCACCGCGACCACCAGATCGGGCCGTGCATCGGCCTGTTGCGCCTGGGTCTCTGCACCGATCAGGCCAAAGCCAAGGATCAGCGCAGACAGGCCCGCAAGGCCCGCCAGCGTGTTTCGACGAGACATCAACATAAGTCGTCCTTTCAAATCAGGGTTTGAATTTTCTTTGCGTCAGATCTTGGCGGTGTTGTCGGACCCATCCAGCCAGAGCGGATGGGTCCAGGCGCGCCGGCCGCCGCATCGGTAATCACCAGGCGGCACCAGGAGCCGAAGAATTTCGCCAGCGACAGCCGCCCTTCGGTCAGGGCGGTGCCATGCAGGCGCACGCCCTTGGCATAGGGGCCGACCAACAGGATCGAGCTGGCCGCAGAGCAGGAAATGACCAATTCGTCGCCGTCGCGGGCCACGTCATGGATTTCGGGGCCCTGGCTGGAATAAAACGCCCCGTCATGCAGCGCAGCCAGCAGGGCGTCGGGGGTATTGCTTTCAGCGCGCACCATGACCCAGCCGCCGCCGCTGTCGGGGCGTTTGAAATGGCTGTCATCGGTGGCGATGGCCAAAAGCTGGCGGTTTTCGCAGAGCAGGGCCTCGTACATCACCAGACCGTCACCCCGGTCGGAATTCATCCAGCAGGTGTGGTTGTAGATTTCCACCGCATGGGCGGCGTCGAGCGCCAATCCGTCTTCCAGTTGCAATTGATACCAATGCGGATGGGCAATCGCCACAAAGGCCCCGGCGGCGCGGGCGCGGCGGGCCAGATCCGGGCCGGTTTCATCCGCTGGCGGCACGGCAAAGTCATCGGGCAGACCGACCGCAAGGATGTGCCAGGGTTCCCCGCGCGAGGTTTGTGGCCCGTGCAGCTCTGCCCCGATCAGGGTGGTGAATGTGGCGTTGCGGCTGGCGCGGCTGTCCGTGATGGGATAACCGTATTTTTCCCGGAAATGGTCGGTCACGGCGATGAAATCATATCCCGCCGCCTGATAATGGGCACAGACGTCTTCGACCGCCAGCGCACCGTCCGAATTGGTCGAATGTCCGTGTAGATTGCCACGCAGGAAGGTGCCTTTTGCCTGAAAGGGCCGCAGCATTGCATCTTTGTATTTCATTTCGCTATTCTCCATGCGCACCCAATTACAGATGTTTATGAAGTGGATATGACAGTTCGCCCGAATGACCGGAATAATCTGCGCTGCTCAGATTTGGGCAGGCAGGTATGGTGTGGCTGGGTGGGTGTATTTAGGTTGCAGGGGGGGCAGGAACGCGGGCAATCAGCCCGGTTCGGCCGCAATGTCCAGAAAATGCGATACCGCGGGAATGCCCCGCGCGCCGTCAGCGATGACCAGCAAAAGCTTGGCCCCCGGTTGGATCAGGTCCAGCCGGGTCTGTTGCAAACGCCCGTCGGGCGGCATTTCAGAGGCAAAGACAAGCCCCGCCCCCAGCCCGGCAGCCGCCGCTTCGATCACCGCTTCGCGCCGTGGCGCTTCGAACAGATGTTTTGGCATCATGGCGTTGGCTTCGAAAAGCCGGTCGACCACGGTGCGGGTCATAGAGGGTTGTTTTTGAACAACAATCCGGTGTTCTGACAGGGCCGCGCGGTCAATCGGCCCCGCGCCCAGCGACATCATGGCGGCGTTGTGCACCAGCACCAGTTCCTGCTGTGCCAGAACCACATGTTCGTTTGAGATCTGATCGGCGTCGGGCCAGGTCAGAATGCCGACATCGACGCTTATCCGGGCGACATCTTCCAGCAGGGAATGGCTGTTGCGTTGTTGCAGTTTGATGGTGACATCCGGGAACCGGGTCACAAATCGCCGCAGGATCGGCATGGCCACCTGCGGCACGCTGAAGCCAACACGCAGAAGCCCGCCCTGGCCGCTTTTCAATTCGTCGACGCTTTGCAGGACTTTGTCAAAATGCAAAAGCGCGGTGCGGGCCTGATTGAAAATGCGGAACCCCGTGTCGGTCAGGGTCATTGGTTTGCGGCGCTGGAACAGTTTCAGGCCCAGCCGCTCTTCCAGCCGGGCGATGCGCAGCGACACACCCGGTTGGCTCATCCCCATCGCCTGGGCGGCCCCGGAAAAGCTGCCGGCCTCGGCAACCGCCACGATCACGCGCAGGTCAGACACTTCGAGCCGGGGATCGGGCCCGGTGTCAACAGGCGCTTTTGGCGTAAAATCCGTGTCTGACATTGTGGGGCCCGCTGCGGTCATTGATGTGACCGGGCCTGCGTCCCACAGGCCTGCGGGTTTTGCAACCCAAGCTTCTGGGATCGACCGCGGGCTTTGACCCCTGGCCCTTTGGGGGTGGATTTGCCGTGCGGGGGGCAGCAGGGCCAAGGCAGGGTGGTGTACAGCCGTGCCCGCCATCGGACACGGTATCGGCGCGGGTTGCGCGCATCTGTCAGCGCGGGAAGATGCGGGCCATTTCGGCTTTGTAGCTGCTCCATTTGATGGTTGCGCTGTTGCCGGCATAACCGTGATATCGCGACCGGCCCGAGGGCAGGGGCAGCCCGGCCCAGATGCCGGCGAGATTATACATGAACTTTACATCCGAAATGCGCCCGGCCTTGAACTTGGCGAAACCGGCATCTTCCAGCAACAGATTGGCAAGATGATCCTGCAGGGCCGGTGAAAACCGCTGTTGTGGTCCAACGCCGGAGCGACGCAAAAGACCGCGCAATGTCTTTGGAATGAACTGATACCGGCCAATGGCATGTGGCTGGCCCGGGGTGGCCTTGATCCAGGCAAAGATCTCGCCGACGGTCATGTCGGTTGGCCGTTTTGGCGGCAAGCGGCGCGCGCCATGCTGGACGGCATCATAGCCGGCAGATCCGGCTTCTGCATGGGCAATCAGATCTCTGAGCCGGGCGGCCTGATCGCCGGAACGGGAAGAGACAAACGGGGTTGCGCTGGCCCCGGACAAGGCGCCGGCATCAATATCGGCGGCGGCCACCCGTTCGGTGGGCAAATTCAGCGTGATGCTGTTGGCGCGGCTGTCGGGGCTTAACCCGAATTCGATGGAGCCAACGTTGACAAGATCGTCGATGCTGAACTGTGTCTGTTGACCCTGGGCGGTGCCGGCAAGCGCAGTCGTCGCCAGCCCCATGACTAAGGCAATTGATTTCATTTCCATTTTCTCGTGCTCCTGAACCAAGTGAGTGGAAGCACCATAAAATTTGGCCGCCACAACTTGGGGTGCGCAAACAGGCAGCGAGGACCGCAAAGGTATAGGCCGCTGTCCATCCAGAGAGCGGACCGCGATCCTTGTTCGGTTCAGCCGAATCCCGGTGCGTGGCGCGCCAGCCCGGTTTTGACTGTGTGGTCTGTTCTGCCCTCAGGGCAAAAAGTGGGCCACACCTGCGGATGCGCTTCGCAGGTGTGGCCCGTTCTTGGCAACGCTCGGGTTCAATCAGTTGCCAAGAAATCCGTCCAGCCGGTCCCAAAGGCTGTCATCGAGAAGCAGGTTGAAACGAAGATAAACACCCTCCTGATAGACGTTCGACATGCCGGCCACGCGCCCGTCGACCGCGTTATAGCCAATCGCCAACAAGGTGCCCGGCGCCGGAGAGAACCCCAGCTCGACGCCCAGCCCGGTGGTGGCATTGCCACGGTTGTCCCAAATCTGGCTGGCGTTCACCCCGACCTGAACCCGGTCGTCCGCCAGATCGAGATAGGCCCCGGCCTGCACCAATTGGGTTGTGGTCGATGTCGAGACGTTTTCGTTTTCCAGGCTTTGGTGCTGACCGGCGTATTTTGCATTCAGACGCAGGTCTTCGTTGGCTTCATAGCTGGCATCGACGGACCACATATGGGTTTCGGTCCGGCCATGTTTGCGTTCAAGCCGATGTTCGTACCAGGCCAGCACGTCAAGGCGCGGATCCTTGACCGGACGATAGGATGCGCCGATGCGGGTACGGGCACGCAGGTGGTTTTCACCGTTGCGCTGATCCATCGCGACGCGGGTCCGGCCCAGAATGGTCCAGTCCTCTGTGACCTCTGTCGCCATGCCGAGAGAGGCATAATAGGTATTGCCGTCCTCTTCGAATGTTGCATCGACATCGGCATCCCCGACAAAGGTTTCATCGACGTTCTTCCACTTTGCCCCCAGTGCGATGCTGGTCAGCCAATCATCGCCCGTGTCGACGCCACGCGAATGTTCCAGATCGGCGCGCAGGGTGGTCAGATCGTCGATCTCCCAGACGGCTGCCACACCCTGGTGCCAGGTTTCTTCGACATCCCCCGGCGCCTGGCTGAATTCGGTCGAACCGGACAGCCATTCGTTCAGCTGATATTCCATGCCATAGCGGCTTCGGGTCATCAGGACGCCGTCGTCAAAGGTCAGCTCGATCTCGTTCTGGACACGCCAGCCGGGCTTGGCCTCGCGGTACATGCCAAGCGTCAGCTGCGCCGGATCGCGGTCGTCCCCGGCAAAGGGCAGACGCAATTCGCTGCGCACGGACACGCCGGGGCGGTCTTTTGGTGTCCAGTTGCCCCCCAGAAGCAGAGCGGCCTGATCGTTGGTAGAGCCGTCCCGCGTGGTGCGGGCCAGTTCCAGCCCGATATGCCCCTGGAATGCTTCGCTGAAGCGACGCGCATAGGTGGCGTCCAGCGTGGTCTTTTCGCTGTCGTTCAGACGATCGCGGACATATTCGGCCGACAGGTCCAGATCGCTTTTGGAATTGATCTCCAGACCATAGGACAGCCGCACCTGGGTGGTGCCGGGACGTGCCAGACCGCCCGCCATGAAGTCGTCGCCGGTGTGGATGGCTTCGAAGCTGAGACGTTGTTTTTCGGTCTGGATGTCATAGGACAGCCGCACCGCCATGTCGCTTTCGCTTTCCGAATTCTCGGAGCGCGCGATTTCGGCTTCGAAGGTGCCACCAGCCAGAGTTTCATGACGCACATATGCCGATTGCAGACGCTCGCGGGCCGGGTTTCCGATGGGGGCATCGGCGTGCACGGCGCGAATGCCGACGCTGGTGCGGTCCCCGGCGGCGTAATTCACCTCGCCGCCATAAAGCCAGTAGCGTTCCGCATCGTCTTTTTCGACTTCATAGGTCACCCGAACAGATACCGGATTGCCATCTGCATCGAACTGGCGCACCGGATCGTCAAAGGTGATGGTGTCGCGAAAGAAATCCAGAATGTAATCGGTGCCGCGGCGCAGAGTGGTGGTCGACAGGATGTCGCCGCCGTCTTCGTCACGGACCAGGATTTCAACCCGCTCAGAGCCGGTCACATAGCCCGAAAGGTTCAGATCATACGGTCCCGACACACCACGTCCGGTGAATTCGGTGATCTGTTGTTCTTGTGCGGTGCGGGCGGCAAACACGGTGACCGACACGCGGTCATCTTCCCAATGGGCCTTGGCGCCGGTGGCCACGCGCTGCATGCCCCCCAGTTTGAAAGCCGAGGATTTAGGCTGGATCGCGATATCGCCGTAAAGGACGTAAGAGCGGCCTTTTTCGACTTTGATATAGAGGTTGGAAGACGATTGCGCGTCCCAGCCGCGTTCGGAATTGTCGCCATAGACGGGATAGTATTCATCACCCCGGATGTCGCGGAACAGACGGTCTTCGGTGTCCTGATCCGAGCTGTAGCGCAGCGTCAGCAGGGCATCGCCCCGGATCGCACCCTTGAGGTACAGATCACCGCGCAGACCGGTGGTGGTGTCCTCGAATGAGTTGAACTGATCCTTGGACAGCAATGTGCCGGTCTTTTTGCCGCCAAGCGACAATGCACCTTCGACCACGCCGATCATGACACGTTCCTCCAGGTTGGGGGTAAAGGTGACGCGGGCTTCGGCCTTGGCGAAACCGCTGGTTACGGTGATCAGGTCCGGGCCGGACACCTGTGGCGGGATCAGGCCGAATGTGGCCTCGCCGTTGTCGATGAAGGCCTGAACGCCGGGGGTGCCGGGGCGGATGTCGGTCACATCCCATAGCCCACGGTCAGACCCCAGTGTCACGGTGGCAGAGGCCGGAACCGGCAGACCGCGCACGTCGAGGATACGCACCACCACCGGCAGTACATTGACCGGGTCGGCGCTGGCCTCGGCCGGGACGGTGATTTCGATCCGGGCCGGGTCACCGGGGGCGGTGACCGTGATGTCGTGACGCAGACGTTCGATGCCAAAGCCGTCGCGCCCCACAATCGAGAGCGTGTTCTTGCCCGGACGCAGTTTTACAGCCACGAATTCCGCCGCCTGAACGTTGCGCGGGGCCCAGCTTGTTTGTTCGCCCACACGGTCAGCGCCCAGAGCGCGGCCATTGACCAACAGACCCAGTGTCAGGTCGGCCTTGGCCTTGATCCGAATGCTTTGCGTGCGCCGGTCCAGGGTTTCGCCATCCTCGATGTCGAGAAAGCCGGGCTCTGGATCAAGCGATTTCACCAGGGATTCCAACGGACGGCGGCTGGCGCGGGCCTTGGAGCCAAGCGCGGCAGGACGATCGGCGGCGCCATTGGCGGCGGCAGAGTCCTGATCCGCCGCCAGCATTGCGGGCGTCAGTTGGGTTGTGGTTGCAGCGCGGCCTCTGTCCGGGTTGAGCGTTTGGGATTGCGCAGACCTTCGATCGGCATGTCCGCCGCATTCAGGCTGTCGGGTCCGGTGTTGGCCGCGAAATGCGCCTGACGGGCGGCAACTTCGGCCATGGCTTCGGGGGTGCAGCTGACGGTGGCGAAATTTTCGCTCCGCAGCTCGCCCCGGCGCAGGGGTACGATCCGCGATCCGCCCCGACGCAGGTCATTGGTGCGGGTCACAGCCACCTTGGTGCCAACCGGCAGAGTGGCGGCCTGAACCTGAAAGGCATGGGTGATCGGGCGCAGGCCGGGCAGGGAGTATTTGCCATTGTGATCGGTGACCACAAACAGCCCTTCCTGCGTGACAATCCGCACACCGGGAATGCCGGGTTCATGTGGCTGGCCGTCGTCCTGATCCTGAATGCCGTTGCCGTTGCAATCCATGAACACAGTGCCCAGCACCGTCCCCTGACGGGCAAAGACCCCGCCGGAATTGTCCAGCCGTACCACGGCGCGTGCCGGGGCGGATTGCATCACGGTGCCGGTGCCGGCCTGACGACCGGTCAACAGGGCGGTGTTTTCCAGGTCACCCTCGCGGGTGGCGGCCCCAACGGACATGACATAGCTCATTTCGACCACGTCCAGCGGCAGAAGGTTGCCAAGCGTGAACACCAGATCGCCTTCGCGGTCGCGGCGCGGATCGTCGATGGCGTCGCCATCCAACCGCACCGAACCGGGCACAAGCACCATGCCATACGGCGGGCGGTCAAAGATCTCTGCCCCGACCAATGCCTGACGCATGTTGTTGGTGACTTTCAGCGTATAGGTGACAAATTCGCCCTGCATGACGCGGTCGCGGTCGGCCTGTTTTTCCAGCGCAAGCGGTGCGCCGTAAAACGGGTCAAGCGGGATGTCGGAATTCATCAGCAGACCGCCGCCATGGGCAAAATTGCCGCCAAAGGCCGCGTCGGTGATGATCCGCCCGAAGCCGCCAAAAGCGAGACGCACGGTCGGGAAGCTCCACTCTGGCGCGTCCACGATGTCATAGCTGTAGCGCCCGGCGTCGATGTCGCCAAAGGCGAAATAGCCGCGGGCATCGGTGACAAGGCGTGCCACCTCGAACCCGGTGGCGGCGTCAATCAGCGCCACGGCCACACCTTCGACCGGATCATTGTTGATCGCGTCGAAGACAAAGTTGCCGGGGGCGATGATGAGGGTGGCCTCAAGTGTCTGGCCGCCGCAGCGCGCCATGGCGCGCACGGTGTCCCCACGGCCAGAGGCCATGACGCCGTCCTGTGCACGGGGATTGGCCATTTCGGTCACGGGCAAAGCGGCGATCACGAAGATGCCGGTATTGGGACCGGTTTCGCGCGCGGTTGTGGTTTCCACATCGCCGGTTTGCAGGCTTTGCAGTGTGATTTCCACGGTGTCGATACCGGAAGAGAGGTTGCACCCGCCAGAGGTCAGCCGGGTCACCAGATTGCTGTCCAGCGCGCCGGTGGTCACTTCGGCCCCACCCGATACCGGGTCGATAAACGCCAGGGTGCCGGTTTCGCCGCGCCGCAGCTCTGTGCTGACGGTGTTGGAAAACAGATCCGAGATGCCGGAAGAATTCGGCAGGAAGCTCTGGGCGGTGTTTTCGATCTCGACCGCGCCGAGGACAGCATCCACAGCCACGGTAAAGGCGACATCTTCGGAGCGGCCCATCGGGAAATCCCCGGCGAGGAAAAAGGCCACAGCGTCGATTTCGCCCAGATCGGCAGGGGCGGTGGTGGTGAAATCAAATGTGCCATCGCCCGCACGATGATAAAGCGCGGTCATCCCGCCCCACCGGTCCATCTGGACGAAACGGGCGTTCAGGGGAATGGCGTCTTGCAGCAGAATTCCGGTCGCAGCCGCGCCGTCGATGCGCAGGGGCGTGCCGCCGATGTCGGAATATCCAGTGACAGATCTGTCAGAGTTGTTGCGCAGGCGCAGGGTATAGAGAACGTTCGAGAAGTCGGTATGCGGTTGAATGGCTTGGGATTTTTCGATTTCCAGGGTGGCGGCCACGATTTCGGCGCGACCGATGCCAACACCGCTGATCGGTGCATTGGCAATGCGATCACCCGCCGCACGCTGTTGGCCGATGGCGGTCAGGGTGACATCAAAGCTGTCGCCCGGTTGGGCGCCGGGAGCGGCCTGGAAGGCATAGATCAAGTCGATCGCCTTGCCTGCGGCAATCTCGATGGTGTCGTCTGTGGAGATTTCGGGTTCGTTTGCATCCACAATGCCATTGCCATTCAGGTCGATGAAAAGTTTCGGGTTCATGAGTTGCGACGTGTCCCCCGAAATCGAGATGACCGGCGTCACGTCCAGCAGCACGTTGCCGGTATTGGCAATCTCGAAGCTGAACTGATCAATTGCGCCACGTGACAGCAGCAGTCTTTCGCGCCCGGAAACCTCAAGTGCCGGAACCACGCTGACGCGGGCCTCGACGGCATTGGAATCAAGCGTCACAAAAATGCCGAGACCGGTGTCGAAATAGGTGATCTGGGCAATGTTGCGAATGATGGTGCCGGCGGCGGACTGCTGGGCGGTCACGGGTCCGGCTGTTGAAAGGAGGCAAAAAGACAGGGCGGCGATGGTAATGAACCGAGCTACATTCTTGCCAGCCAAGCGAATAAAACTGCGCATCAGTTTCGCTCCTGGATGTCTGGGGGAATGGGAAAGCGGATCCTGTGTGATCCGCAGCGGTGTAAGCAGTAGAGAAATCAGAGGGAAAAAAGGGCCCCCACCCGAAGGCAGGGGCCCAGGTGGGTAGACTTAGTTGTCTACCGCTACGGTGAATTCGAGCCGTGCGAAGCCACCAGGCAGAACCGTTCCATGGTCGCTGGAGACGGAGCTGGACGTGATCGTCGCAGTGCTGCCAGCCGGGAACAGCGTTTCGGCGCACAATCCACCGCAATTGGTGACCGTAGTGTAGGCGGGTGCCGCATCCGAGATTGTGACGTCCGCTGCTTCGAAGCTGCCGGTGTTTTCAGCTTCGATCATGTAGCGGATGCACTGGCCGGGTTCGACCGGTTGACGGGTCTTGGTAAAGGTCCCGACGGCGCCGTCACAGTTGGCGTCGATGTACTGATACTTGGTCAGTGTCACGTCGCCGGCAATGATGACAATCCGGTCTTCGTTGGTGTTGTCTGCGGTATCCGCATCGGTGGCTGTACCGCCGTTCAACGAAGTTGCCAGTTCCAGGGTCCCGATTTCGGAAACACCTGCGGTTGCGGTGGAAGGTGTCTGAACCCGATAGATGACAGAGATGGTGTCACCCGGAGCCAGACCGTTGGTGCCCGCCGCGATACCGTCGGTCAGGTCGTTGAAGTTGTCGATAACCGGATCAGAAGCATCCAGAATACCGTTGTCGTTTTCGTCCCAGAAGATCGCACCGGAGAAGTTGGTCAGGCCGGTTTGCAGGATTGCGCCTTCGGTGACGGCAACGTTACCTTCGTTGGTGATGGTGTGCAGCATGTCTACAACGCCACCGGGTGAGGCCTGAACGCTTTGATCTTCAAGGATCTTGACGTCGTAGATCTCGTTCACGGTCACCTGGTTGACGATGCGGTCGGATTGACCCGAGACCGAGCTTGCGACGCGGATGTCGATCAGCGTGTCAGCGGGGGGCGCATCAGCCGCAGGAATGACGGTGACGGTGAAGGTATCCGAGGCACCCGCAGGGATCGTGCCGGTGTTGGTCACAAGCGTGCCAGCGGCGTCACGAATTTCCACGGTCCAACCTGGAGGTATGGCTTGGGCCAGCGACAGGTTGTAGCTGTCGGAAACCGGGCCGTTGTTTTCCACAACCATGTCGAACGTGGTCGGCTGTGCCGGATCGGTGGTGTTGGTGATCCAGGGAGCACCGCCATTGGTTGGGGCTGCGCCGTCGCCTTCGAGACCGGCAACGTTGTTTTCCAGATCAACCGAGGCCGCCAGAACCGCGCCGGTGAATTCGGCGGTCGAAATGTCGGACACACCCGAAGCATCCGAAGTCACAGTCATGGTTGCGGTGTAGTTGGTCGATCCAGCAGGTGTCGGCGTGACATCTGTCGGCAGGGTTGCCAACAAGGTGACTTTGGTGCTTTCACCGATGGCCAGCGGGCCAACCGATCCGATCACCGGCGTGATGCCGTCGGCGCCAACAATGCGGAAGGTGGTGCCAGCAGGATAGTCAACGTTGGAGAAGTCCACGGCCAGGCTGTCAGCTTGGTTCGAGTTGTTGGTCAACACGAATTCCTGACGGATCGTTGCGCCCTGGAACACATCGCCGGTTTCGGTCACGACATCGTTTTGCGCCGCATCATCGTCTGTGGCCGAGAAAACCGCGCCGTTGGGCGAACCATCCGCATTGATTGCGGTGTCTGCGATAGAGACCGAGAATTGGCTTTCGACGGTCACCGAAGCGGTGTTCGATGGCGGGAAGTCCACGCCGTTGACGTTCTGGTTTGCGACGTTGGTCAGGATGCCGGCATTTGCCGTCGATGCGATCCGCGCCTGGAAGGTCACGCTGCCGGAACGGCCCGAGCCGACCGATGTGATGTTGAAGTTGACGGTCTGGTTGTCGTCGTAATCCCAAGCGATTTCTTCGCCATTGCCGTTGGTTGCGTCAACCACGGTCGACCCGTTGTCGTCGTCCAGCGTGCCTGCGGCGTCGGACCATACGGCGGTGCCCGGAACATAGTCAAAACCTGCGTCGAGAACGTCGGTGACGGTATAGTTGTTCGCCGCGACAAGACCGG
Source organism: Marinovum sp. J2-8 (assembly GCF_055808435.1). Classification (NCBI taxonomy): domain Bacteria; kingdom Pseudomonadati; phylum Pseudomonadota; class Alphaproteobacteria; order Rhodobacterales; family Roseobacteraceae; genus Marinovum; species Marinovum sp. J2-8. Next base: position 22,823 of record NZ_JBVVRZ010000006.1, read on the forward strand.
TCGAAGAGTAGGTCAGTGTCACAGTGACGGTATCGCCGGGATCAATGATGTTGGGATCACCACCCGAGGAGGCATCTGCAACCATCGATTTGACCAGTTCGATAATCGCGTCGTTCGACACTGTCAGTGTGTCTGTGTTTGTCGCAAGAATGCTGCCGTTCAGCTGCGATGTGGTGGTCACGGTGATTGTGTCGGTTGCACCGGCTGCGTTGGTCGATGGCACTGTGGCCTCGATCACGACGCCGAACTGTTCGCCCTGGGCCAGAACCGGGGTTTCGGTCAGCGGTGTCGCGCTGTCGGCGACGCCATCCATGTTGGCATCCGGGTAAAAGACAAGCTGCGAGGTTTCGAGCGCACCAGAGTCATTTTCGATGGCCGAGAGGTTATAGGCGTCCGGGCCGTTACCAACGTTGGTGATGATGTGCGGCAGGAAGGCCTTGCCGCCCGGGGCGACGTTTTCGGTGTTGTCCGAGGTCAATGTGACGCCGGCAACCTGTTGTACCACGGTTTCAACCGTGTTCGAGGTTACGGTGATCGTGTCACCGGCGGCGTTGACATAGGATGCAACAGCTTGGTTGCCGATGACCGAACCGGCCTCTGGGGCGGCCTGGGCCGAGGATGCAAGAGCCGCGCAGATTGCTACAGCGCTGGATGTGCGCAGAATTGTGGATTGATAAGTCACGGTAATATTCCTGAAACTGGTGGGTCAAGCTGCTGATGGCTGACCCGGTGTCATTGAAAGATTGGATTGGTTTTTCGGATCACGACCTGTGGTCAGTTCACCTGCACCCGGTAGCTGTTGAGGGCGATTTCACCTGCGTCGAGCGCTTCGGAGAAGCTCCAGCGCACGGCAACGATATCGCTCTCGGGCAGCGGTTCTTCTTGCAGGGCGCCGTTTGCATCGGCGACCTTGCGCATTGCAGGAAGGGTGGACCATTCCAAACCTTCGTTTTCCGGGTCCAGTTCTGCCTTGACCTCGAAGACGGCAGGAACCGAGCTATGCTGGCCGTCCAAGGAGACAGTGACGCCTTCTGGCACCGGGGCTGCCACAACCAGACCGGCCATTTCGCCGTCGGTTTTGTTTTCGTGGCGCAATTCGTAATGAATGATTTCACCGGGCTTGACCGAGTCGCGTTCGACCAGGACCTCTGCGCTGGCGGCGTCGATTTCGACGATGCGGTAAGAGAAATTGCTTTCAAGTGCTTCGGCCGAAACCGCGCTTGCGGCAAGGCTGAACGTCAGGCCGGCGACCAAAGCCTGGCTGACACGTACGATAGAATAAGACATGTTCGTTTCCTTATAAGCCGGGGCTGGACCGGCGGTTGAGAGTGCGCTGGGGTGTTGACCCGAGCTGCCTCATCGAAATGCCGGAAAAAGGAGGGCGAAATGCTGTGGCGAATGGCTAATTCAAGCCGCGCAAAGCTAGGCGACTAACCTTCGGTATACGCGGGGCACCCAGTTCGGAATGCCCGCTACTTCTTGTGGAGATGGGTGCAGGGCCGTTTTGCCGGATGGGTCAGGGCAGAATGGCGGCGTGCAAGGAATTTGGCGCGCAAGGGAGACAGGGCGCAAAGAGGAAAGGGCGCAAAGCAGAGGGTGCGCAAGGAAGACGGCGCACAAAGAAAAAGACGGCGAAGGAATGCTTCGCCGTCTTGGGAATAAATCGCAGTAAAGGGTGTGACGGGTCAGACGAATCCGGCGTCGCGGGCCATGATGGCCGCATCAGTGCGGTTCTTGGCCCCGATCTTGCGGCACAATGTCTTGACGTGCAGTTTGATCGTGACCTCCTGCAAATCGAGCTCGAGCGCGATTTCCTTGTTCGACTTCGCCGCCATCAATCCGCGCAGCGCCTGCTTTTCGCGATCTGACAGATCTTTTTCGAAATCGGTTTCATCCGGGTCATCCTTGCCGGACATGAAATCGACCGGGGCATATATTTCGCCCATCGCCATGAAGCGGACGGCGTTGACCAGGGTTTTCGCAGGCATTGATTTCGGCAGGAACCCGGCCGCCCCCATATCAAGCGCCTGTTGCGCGATCAGGCGGGTGCCGGTGCCCGAAATCATGCCGACAGGATTGCCGCCGCTGATCTTCAATGCGGCCTGCAGCCCCTCAAGCCCCTTCATGCCCGGCATGGTGTAATCCAGCAGAACCAGATCAAACGGCCCCTTTTGCTGCATCAGCTTCAATGCTTCGTCCAGCGATCCCGCTGGCGTCGTCTGGGCCGTGCCACTGGATTCAAGATACATGGTGAAGGTGTCGCGAACCATGTCATGATCGTCTGCAATCAGCACTCTGAGGGCCATTGTTGTTTGCTTCCTTCGTCTTGCTCTTCAAGCCCAGCGCAGGTCTGGGGCCGGTGTCCGGACGCAGCTTGGCCGAAAAGCGCCGCCTTTCCAATCCCCAGAGTGGGCCCAGCGGCAATACTTTCTACACTTTAGTATAGTCTAGTAACCTGAATCCCAAAAGCCAGCACCTTTATTTGCGGCTATTGTGCTAAAGAACCCAACGTAAGCTAAGGATAACAGATGCGTGTTTTTTCTCAAATGATCGGCGTGCTTCTTGCAGTGCTTGCCACTGTCGCCCATGCCGATGATGAAATCGTGCTGACAACCACGGTTGATGGCATGTCCCGGTCCTTTACCATTGCCCAGCTTCAGGAATTGCCGGTGCTGACGGTTACCACCGAAACCATCTGGACCGAAGGTGAGCAGGTGTTCGAAGGTGTGCCGCTGAGCGCGTTGCTGAATGAACTGGGCGTCACCGAAGGCGTGGCCAATGTGCAAGCGATCAATGACTATGCCGTTGATATTCCGGTTGAAGATCTGGGCGAGACTGCGCCGATTGTGGCCTTCCACCAGAACGGTGATACGATGTCACGCCGGACCAAAGGCCCGCTCTGGCTGATCTACCCCTATGACGATTCCGCCGACTTTCAGACGGAACTGGTTTATTCGCGCTCGATTTGGCAGATGGACCGGCTTAACATCGCCAAATAACGCCGCGCAGGTCACATTGTGCTGGTACCATAGTGCAGGTTTAGGGGCGCATGTCGATTTTTGGCACGGAACGCATTTCAAGACGCGGCCAGCTTTCCATTGGATTGCTGGCCGTGCTTGCATTGGCGCTGACGGTTGGGCTGTCGTTTTTTGTACGTGACTATGTCCGCGCGATTGCCGTCGCGCAGCAGGATCAGGTCTCGTGGCGGGCGGCCCAGCTTGAGATTGAATACCTCAAGCTGACGTCGGCCATTGAAAAGGAAAAACACGCAGAAACGCCGGATCTGGGAAATCTGCGCAAACGGTTCGATGTCTTTTACAGCCGTCTGCCATTGATCCGGCCAGAGACGCTGGAACCCGAGGCAAGCGAGCGGCTGGCTGAAATGCAGGCGCTGCTGGACCGGTTGATCCCGGTCATCGACGGGTCAGACGCGGAATTGGCCGCGCAATTGGATTTTCTTGGCTCAGAGCTGGCGACCCAGGAAGCATCCCCCCGATTCATTGCGCTGGGAACGATTCGCGGGGTGAGTGACGCAACAACGCTGGAACGCAAAAGGATCATCTGGCTGCTAGAGGCCATGTTGGGCCTGATTGTGGTCACGACGATTGTCTTGATCATGTCCATCGTCTTTTTGATACGCCGCACCGCGTCCTTGCAGATCGCATCCATTTCGGCGGAGGAAAAGCATCAGCAGCTGACCGCTGTTCTGAACGGAGCGTTTGACGCCATTGTGGTGACGGATCATCGCCAGCGGGTGATTGATTTCAACAGCTCCGCCGAAAAGATCTTTGGCTACAGCGCAGAGGACGTGCTGGGGCGCAACGGTCTGGAACTGTTGACCCCGGCCAGCAGCCATGACGCGCTTACACGGGATTTGCAGGCCTATCTCAAAACCGAAAAAACCCAGTTTCTGGACCAGGGCCGCCAGGAAATGAACATGCTGCGCGCTGATGGCTCAGAGTTCCCCGGTCAATTCACCTCGTCTACGGCGCAGACACGCGATGGGCCGATCTTTATCTCTTATATTCGGGACGTGACCGGCGACAAACGCCGCGAGCAAGAGATCATTCAGGCACGCGACACAGCCCTGCAGGCGTACAAGGAACGGTCGCGTTTCTTTGCCATGATGAGCCATGAAATGCGCACGCCGCTGAACGGGGTGATGTCGTCGCTTTATCTTCTGGACGAAAGCCCGCTTTGCAAGGAGCAACGCGAACATCTGAAAACCGCGCTGTTTTCCGGCGATATCCTGATGTCGCATATCAATGATGTTCTGGCCATCGAACGCAGCGAGAGCGAAGAGGAATTCGCGCCCTCCGCCTGTGATATTGCGGCGCTGACCTCCAGCATGGTGGCCATGCTGAAACCCATGGCCAGAAATGGCGAAGTTGCGTTTGATCTGCAACAAAAGGGGCTGGAGAATCGGCATTTCCTGACCTCGCCGCGCGCAATTCAGCAGATTTTGACCAACCTTCTGAGCAATGCGATCAAGTTTTCCTCGCATGGGGCGGTGTCGCTGTTTGCCCATTACACCCCGTCAGGCGATCAACCCGGTCAGGGGATGCTGCGGTTTGAGGTCAGCGATACCGGGATCGGCATCGCACCCGGGGATCAGAAACGGATTTTCGAGGATTTTGTCTCGCTCGACAGCCGTTATGAACGCCGCACCGGCGGCACGGGGCTTGGGCTTGGCATTGTGCGCCGCTTTGTGGAGCAGCTGGGGGGCACAATTGAATGCGAATCTGAATTGGGCGCGGGCAGCACGTTCATTGTCGAACTGCCGCTGCGCGAGGTCACGGTCGACAGCCAGGTCAAAAAGGCCGATCCGCTGCAATCCGCATCCACAACGCGCCCGAAACGGATTTTGGTGGTCGATGACAACAACATCAACCGGGATCTGCTGCGCAAGATGCTTGAGCTGTCCTCGCATAAGGTGACCACAGCCGACGGCGGGCAAATGGCGATCGACATGGCGGCAGAGCAGCCTTTTGATCTGATCCTGATGGATATTTCCATGCCCGACATCAGCGGCACCCAGGCCACACGCCGGATTCGCGCCGCCGCCGGGCCGAACCAGACCACCCCGATCGTGGCGTTTACCGCCCAGGCGATGCCGCAGGAACAAGAGGGTTTTCGCAAGGCGGGCATGTCTGGTTTCCTGCTGAAACCGGTCAATCGCAAGGCTTTGCAGGAATGCGTGCAGAAGAAGTATCGCGCCGTGGATGCGGGCCAAGGCCAATCGGATGATCCCGCCGCTGAGTTCGGGCACGGATTCGGGAACGGATCCGGGAACGTCGGGTCAACCATTGCTCGATCCCGAACAGGTTTCGGATTTGTTGGAATTGTTGGGGCATGATCAGCTGCGCGAACGGTTTGATGCCTGTTGTCGCGATGCACAGGATTTGATGGCCAAGCTCGAAGTGGCCCGCGATCAGGGGGATTACGCTCAGATGCAATCGGCCAGCCATGAATTGGCGGGCATGTGCGGGATGATGGGGGCCACCGGGATGCAGATGTTGTTCAGCGACATCGAACGGGCGTGCAAGACCGGCGAGCGTGACAAGGCGGATGCCTTGACCGTCAGGATTCCGAATGAATTCGCCACCACCCGCGCCGCTTGGGAGGCTGTCCTCGCCTAGGCGATGGGTGATCCGGTCAAGCGCCGACAGAAACGGTTGCGCCCCCCACCCGGTCTGAACCCGGTGGGGGGCAGAACTTACAGGCCGCCGATACAGACGTATTTGGTATCGAGATAATCCACGATGCCCTGGCTGCCGCCCTCTTTGCCGATGCCGCTGCTTTTCAGACCGCCAAACGGCGCTTCGACCGTGGTGATCAGCCCCTCGTTGATCCCGATCATGCCATATTGCAGCTGGGCATTCATGCGAAAGGCCCGGCCCAGATCCTGGGTATAGACATAAGCCGCAAGGCCAAAGTCGGTGTCATTGGCCGCCGCCACAAGTTCGTCTTCGGTGTCGAATTTGAACACCGCCGAGATCGGCCCGAAGATTTCCTCGTGGGCGATCTGCATGTCCGGGGTGATCCCGGTCATCACTGTCGGCTCAAACCAGTTTCCGCCCAATGGATGGCCTTTGCCGCCGACAATGACCTTGGCGCCCAGACCGGTGGCATCGTCGACCAGGCTTTTGATCTTTTTGAACGCCGCCTGATCCACCAGGGGCCCCTGTTCCACGCCATCGTCGCGACCATCGCCGACCTTCAGGGCGCTGGTGGCCTCGGCCAGCCGTGTCACGAATGCGTCGTAGATGCCGGATTGGACATAGATTTTATTGGCGCAGACACAGGTTTGCCCGGAATTGCGATATTTCGCGATCATTGCGCCCGCGACCGCGCGGTCCAGATCGGCATCATCAAACACCACAAACGGCGCGTTGCCGCCAAGTTCCATGGAAATCTTTTTCACCGTTTCCGCAGATTGCCGGATCAGCTCCTTGCCCACCTCGGTAGAGCCGGTGAAGGTGACTTTGCGCACCTTCGGATCGGCCATGATCGTGTTGCCGATGTCGCGCGCCGATCCGGTCACGATATTGATGACACCGGGCGCAAATCCGACGTCTTCGGCCAGCCGACCCCAGGCCAATGCGGAATAAGGCGTGAGGGATGCGGGTTTGACAACCGTCGTACATCCCGCCGCCAGCGCAGGCCCCAGCTTGCGCGCCAGCATGGAAGACGGAAAATTCCACGGGGTAATCGCGGCAACAACGCCGACCGGATGATGAGTGACCAGCAATTGACGCCCATTGACGGACGAGGGGACGATTTCGCCTTTGGTGCGGCGGATTTCCTCGGCAAACCACTGGATATAGGCCGCGCCAATCGCAATTTCGCCGCGCGATTCTGCCATCGGCTTGCCCTGTTCGAGTGTCAGCAACTCTGCCAGGGCTTCTTGATGATCCATCAGAGCATCGTGCAATTTGCGCAGCAACCCGACCCGGGTGTTCAGGTCGAGGGCGGAAAAGGCGGGAAAGGCGCTGGCGGCGGCATCAATGGCCTCCTTGGTTTCGGCGGCGCCGAATTTGGGCACCGTCCCGATCAATTCGCCGGTGGCCGGGTTGGTGACCTCTATCCCGTCCGATCCACTTGGGCCGCGCCATTCGCCACCGATCAGGTTGGCGTCGATTTTGAAGTACGAATAATCTGTCATTTCAGTCTGGCCTTTTCAAAGGGGCGAAAGGGGGCATCGACCCCGTCGTCAGGATCAAACGATCCTTTGACGGATTTCGCATATCGTCCGACGGCCTGCCCCGGTATCTCGAGATAGTCTTTTGTTTGTTGCTCAACAGACGCAAGCGAAAAAACAAGCCGTCGGACAAGAACCGCCGTCGCGGTAACGTGGCGCGAGGGGGCGGCGGTTAGATAGGCCGGGTTACCGGGCCACGTTACCGGGTCGGGTGTTCAAGCCGCGCCGCGACCCCCATCCGGTTCAGCATGTTGATGGCCCCGATGGCCACGGTCAGTTTGCCGACCTCGCTTTCGGAAAACACCGCTTTGACAGCATCAAAATCCCCATCGGGCGCACCGGTGTCTGCGATATGGGTCAGGCTTTCGGTCCATTGCAGCGCGGCGCGCTCTTGTTCCGAAAACAACGAAGATTTACGCCAGACCGCCAGAAGATGCAGCTTTTGCGGGGGAATGCCATCGGCCAGGGCCTCGGCAGAGTGCAGGTCGACACAATAGGCGCATCCATTGATCTGCGAGGCGCGCAGTTTCACCAGATGCAGCAATTGGCTGTCGAGGCCGCTTTCCCGGATCATCCGGTCCAGATCCAATATGCTGCGAAAGAGGTCCGGCGCGAGGGCGGCAATGTTCATGCGGGGGGTCATCTGGGGGTCCTTTCGGGGTTGTTTGCGAATCATGGATAGTTTATATCCACGATAGGGGTAAGATGTATGCGAGGTAAGTGCAATGCGGCGGTTGAGCGATGGTGTGGAAACGGCGCTGCATTGCATGTTGCTGCTGACCGGCGTTGACAAAGACCGGGCGCTTCCGGGCAAAAGTCTGGCGGAATTTCACGGCGTGTCGGAATCCTATCTGCTCAAACACATGCGTTTGCTGGCGGCACGGGGGGTGGTTGCGGCCATTCCCGGCCCCCGCGGCGGCTATCGGTTGGCACGTCCGGCCGGGGACATCACGTTGCTTGATATTGTCGAGGCCATCGACGGGCCGGGCCCGTCCTTTGTCTGTCGCGAGATCCGGCAGCGGGGCTGTGGCAAAAGCGCGGACCCCTGTGCCTACAAGTCAGATTGCTTCATCAAATCGCGGATGTTGTCGGCAGAAGCGGTCTGGCGCGATGCCCTGCGGGCCCAGTCCTTGGCCGATCTGGTTGCGGATGGCGAAACGATGATCGACCCGGCGGGCCAGGAGACGATCACCGCATTTCTGCAACGGGAACAGCGTTGATCATTGGTTAAATCGGGGCCTTTGCGGCCTTGAAAAGATATATTGATTTCAGACACCTGTCAGTCTTACTGCGCCGGTGATTGCACGGTCCTGTGTCCAGCCCAGTGCACGGTCCTGTGCGCGGTCTTGCGCGCGGTCCATCTGGATCGGCGACGCGGCCCCGGGCCGGTGGTTTCAACCCCATGACCGCCCCGCAAAACCCCGTGTCACAGCGGGTCTTTGTCCCGTCATGCCGCCCCAAGGTATCACCCGAGACCCGCCGCATCATCGACACAAGCGTCTGAAAAAGCGCAATCTTGGCTGCGATAGAAACAACCAGTTGCGGTGATGAGCGTGCCCAAGATTGACGACATCGAGACAATGATCCTCGATATTCCCACCATTCGCGGCCATGTGCTGTCGATGGCCACGATGCGGGTCCAGACCGCCGTTCTGGTTCGGATCAGGTTCTCTGATGGGTCCGAAGGTCTGGGCGAGGGCACCACCATTGGCGGCCTCAGCTATGGGCCGGAAAGCCCGGAAAGCATCCGCTCGGCAATTGATACCTATCTGGCGCCGGCGCTTGTGGGATGCGAGGGCGATCTGGTCAATGGCGCGATCCAACGCATGGACAAGCTGGTGCGCGGCAACCGGATTGCCAAGACGGCAATCGAAATCGCCCTGTGGGATGGATTGGGCAAGCGGCTTGGCGTGCCGGTGGCGACGTTGTTCGGCGGTGCGGTGACGACAAAATTGCCGGTGGCCTGGACCCTGGCATCGGGCGATTGCGACACCGACATTGCCGAAGCGCAACAGATGATCGCGGCGCGGCGGCACAATATTTTCAAGCTGAAGATCGGCAAACGCCCCGTGCGCGAGGATATTGCCCATGTGGCACGGATCAAACAGGCGCTTGGCGAAGATGCCAGCATCCGTGTCGACATCAATCAGGCCTGGTCGATGCAGGAGGCGCGCTGGGGGTTGAAGGGCCTGCAGGAGGTCGGCTGTGAGCTGGTCGAACAGCCGGTGCAGGCCCGCTATCTGAAGGCCCAGGCCGAGCTTGCCCGCAGTTACGAAATCGCCGTCATGGCGGATGAGGCGCTGAACGGGCCAGAGGATGCGCTGACCGTCGCAGGGCGGCGCGCGGCGGATGTTTTCGCGGTCAAGATTGCGCAATCCGGCGGTCTGAAACGGGCCTCGGAGGTGATTGCCATCGGTCAGGCGGCCGGGATCGCGCTTTATGCCGGGACCATGTTGGAAACCGGTCTCAGCACCGCCGCCGCATTGCAGCTGTTTTCGACGGTCACGACGCTGGAATGGGGGACAGAGCTTTTTGGGCCGCTGTTGTTGACCGAGGACATTCTGGCCACGCCCATCGTCTATCGCGATTTCTGTGTCGAACTGCCCACGGGCCACGGCATTGGCGTCACGCTGGACCCGGACAAGATCGCGCATTTTCGCCGCGACCGCAGAACACCGCTGAAAACCGCTGTTGGCGCCTGAGACACCGCTGACACGCATTTGTCCGGTCCGATGTGACCGGCCCAAAGGAGGAGACCCGAAAATGTTCACCCAATCCAATCTTGACGCGCTTGAAGGCCGGCTTGACGGTATCGTTCAGGACGACCCCGAAAACGGCGTGTTCCGCGCCCGCCGCGACATGTTCACCGACGAAGAGCTGTTCGAGCTGGAGATGAAACACGTCTTTGAGGGCAACTGGATCTATATGGCGCATGAAAGCCAGATCCCCGAGCCGGGCGATTATTTCACCCTGCATATGGGCCGCACGCCGGTGGTGATCACCCGCGACAAGGACGGTGAATTGCACGCGCTGGTCAATGCCTGTTCACACCGCGGCGCGATGCTGTGCCGGTTCAAGAAACGCAATCAGAAAACCTTTACCTGTCCGTTCCATGGCTGGACCTTTTCCAACACCGGCAAGCTGTTGAAGGTCAAAGACCCCAAGGGGGCCGGATACCCGGAACAGTTCAACAAGGACGGCAGTCACGACCTGACGCGGGTGGCGAAGTTCCAGAACTATCGCGGGTTTCTGTTTGGTTCGCTTAATGGCGATGTCGAACCGCTTGAGGAGTACCTCGGCGAAGCCTGCAAGATGATCGACATGATTGTGGATCAGTCGGACGAGGGGATGGAGGTGCTGCGCGGTGCGTCGACCTATACCTTTGACGGCAATTGGAAATTGCAGGCTGAAAATGGTGCGGATGGCTATCACGTTTCGGCGGTGCATTGGAATTATGTCGCCACCACCGCCCACCGCACAGCCGATGGCAAGGAAGATCAGATCAAGGCCACAGATGCGTCGAAATGGGCGAAACAGAAGGGCGGATTTCATTCCTATGTGAACGGTCACCTGCTGCTGTGGACGACATGGTCGGACCCGACAAACCGGCCGAACTATCCGCGTCTGGACGAATGGACCGAACAATATGGCCAGACCAAAGCCGAATGGATGGTTGGCGTGCTGCGCAACCTCTGCCTTTATCCCAATGTCTTTTTGATGGATCAATTTTCCAGCCAGATCAGGGTGTTCCGCCCGATCAGCGTCGACAAGACCGAGGTCACGATCTATTGCATCGCGCCCAAGGGCGAAAGTCAGGAGGCCCGGTCATTGCGCATCCGCCAGTATGAGGATTTCTTTAACGCTTCTGGCATGGCAACCCCCGATGATACCGAGGAATTCCGCGCCACCCAACGCGGCTATGCCTGCGGCGCCCATGCCAAATGGAACGACATCTGTCGCGGGGCGACACAGTGGATCACCGGCCCGGACGAAGACGCCAGGGCGCTGGGGATCAACCCGATCCTGTCGGGGGCACGCACTGAAGATGAAGGCCTGTTTGTGATCCAGCACAGCCAATGGTCCGAACGCATGGCCCGCGCCATCGCCAAAGAGCGCGAAACCGCGCCGGACGCACAGATGGCCGCTGAATGAGGAGGACACACAGATGACAACCCAAACACTTGAACGCCCCGCAATCACGCTGGGTTTCGACGAAATTCAGGCCTTTCTCTATGCCGAGGCTCGCGCGCTGGATGACCGCGAATGGGACCGCTGGCTGACGTTTTATCACGCCGATTGCCCGTTCTGGATGCCGGCCTGGATGATGAGGACAAGCTGACCGAAGATCCACAGAACGAAATGTCGCTGATCTATTATCCCAACAAATCCGGGATCGAGGATCGGGTGTTTCGTATCCAGACCGACCGGTCTTCGGCCACCTCGCTGCCGGAACCGCGCACCTCGCATAATCTTGCCAATATCGAGGTGCTGAGCCAGGAAAACGGCACCGTCAAGCTGCGGTTCAACTGGCACAATCTGAACTATCGCTATGGCAAGACCGATGCCCATTGGGGGACGTCGTATTACACGCTCGACACCACGGGGCCCACGCCGCTGATCACGTCAAAGAAGGTCGTGCTGAAAAACGACCGCATCCATCATGTGATCGACGTCTACCACATCTGATCGCCGCGACATCAACCGAACACGACCACCGCGCAGCTCTGTCAGGTTGCGCGGGCAGGGGAGGAGCATGCCATGACAACCTATAACGTTGCCCTGAATTTCGAGGATGGCGTGACCCGCGTCATTCAATGTGACGATGATGAAATGGTGACCGAAGCCGCCTTTCGCCAAAAGATCAACATTCCGATGGATTGCCGGGATGGGGTGTGCGGCACCTGCAAATGTCGGGCGGAAAGGGGGAATACGAGCTTGAATTCTATCTCGATGAAGCGATGACAGCGGATGAGGCGGCAGAAGGCTATGTTCTGACATGCCAGATGATGCCGCAAAGCGATTGCGTGGTCAGCGTGCCGGCCTCTTCTGCGGTTTGCAAGACCGCGCCAGAAGCCATCGAAGCCGAGGTCGTGGCCGTTGATCACCTGTCGGAAACGTCCTTTGGACTGCGGGTCAAACTGGCCAGGCCGATCGGGTTTTTGCCGGGGCAATACGTCAATATTTCGGTGCCGGGCACGGATGCGCAGCGGTCTTATTCCTTTTCCTCTGCGCCGGGGTCGGACGAGGGCACATTCCTGATCCGCAACCTGCCGGGCGGGGTGATGTCGACCTATCTGGGCCAACAGGCCAAACCGGGAGATGCCGTCACCCTGACCGGGCCGATGGGGGCATTTTACCTGCGCCCTATGGTGCGACCACAGGTGTGGCTGGCGGGTGGCACCGGGCTTGCGCCGTTCCTGTCGATGCTGGAACAGTTGACCGAACACGGCAGCGACCAGCCGATTACGCTGTATTATGCGGTGACGCGCGCCGCGGATTTGGTCGCGTTGGACCGGGTTCAGGCGCTGGCGGAACAGATCGGCACTGTCCGGGTGATCACCGTGCTGGCCGCAGACGAGGATGCGCATGAGCGCAAGGGGTTCGTGACCGATCACCTGACGGCGGGTGATCTGCATGACGGCGATGTTGATGTCTATCTCTGTGGACCGCCGCCGATGGTCGATGCGGTGCGGGGGCATATGGCGAAGCTGGGGGTCACACCGGCCAGCTTTCATTTTGAAAAGTTCAACCCCACCGAAGCGGCGGCAGAAGCGGCATGAGCGCCCGGTTCACGGACAAGGTCATGGTGGTGACTGGCGCAGCACAGGGCATTGGCCGTCGGGTGGCGGAACGCGCCGCCGCCGAAGGCGCCCGGGTGCTGATTGTCGACCGGTCCCCCGCGCGCAAGGACGTGGTCAAAGCGATCCGGGGCGCCGGTGGTGTGGCCGAGGCGATCTCGGTCAATCTGGAAACCTGGAGCGGCTGCGATAAGGCGATGGCCAAGGCTTTCGATCTTTGGGGACGGATCGACATTCTGGTCAATAATGTCGGCGGCACGATCTGGGCCAAGCCGTTTGCCCATTACGCGCCCAAGGAGATCGACGCCGAGGTCCGGCGCTCGCTGTTTCCAACGCTGTACTGTTGCCGCGCCGCCATCGACCACATGCTGCCGCGCGAAAGCGGCGTGATCGTCAATGTGTCGTCTATCGCGACGCGGGGTCTGAACCGGGTGCCCTATGCGGCGGCCAAGGGCGGGGTGAATGCCATCACCGCGAGCCTTGCCTGGGAAGTGGCCGAATGCGGCATTCGCGTTGTGGCCACCGCCCCCGGCGGAACCGAGGCCCCGCCCCGCGTCGTGCCGCGCAATGAAAATGCGGCGGTCGAACAGCCCGCGGATTGGTATCAGACCATCGTCGACCAGACGATCCAGTCCTCTTTCATGAAACGTTATGGAACGCTCGATGAACAGGCAGGCCCGATCCTGTTTCTGGCATCGGACGATGCGTCTTACCTGACCGGCGTCACGGTGCCGGTGGGCGGGGGCGATCTTGGATAGGCCCTGAGGAGGGGTCTTTTACACCAACTGGAGGAAACAACATGAAACGCACCATTCTGGCGGCCCTTGGGCTTGCCACCGGTATTGCTATGCCTGCTGCGGCGGCCGATGACATCAAGGTCGGCCTTTTGCTGCCGTTTTCCGGCGTCTATGCGGCGCTCGGCAATGAAATCGAAGCGGGGTTCACCCTGGGGCTTGATCACTTTGGCGCCGAGACCGAGGCGACCTTTTCCGTGGTGTCGCAGGATACCGAGGTCAAGCCGCCGGTGGCGCTTGGCAAGGCCAAGAAGCTGATCCTGCAAGACAAAGTCGATGTGATGGCGGGTATTGTCAGCTCCGGCGTGTTGGGCGCGGTGCGCGACATGGTGCATGGTGCGGGTGTGCCGCTGATCGTGGCCAATGCCGGCAATGATGCGGCCACCGGCATGGATTGTTCGCCCTTTATCACGCGGATGTCGTTTTCCAACGGTCAGGTCAATCGGCCCATGGGCACCTGGATGCAGGCGCAGGGCATCAACAAGGTCTACACGCTTGCCCCGGATTACGCCGCGGGCCGTCAGATGATCGACGGCTTTGTCGAAACCTTCACCGCTGCGGGCGGGGAAATCGTCGGGCAAGAGTTTACCCCGTTCCAGAAGACCCAGGATTTCGGCCCCTATCTGGCGCAGGCCAAGGCCAGCGGCGCGGATGCGGTTTATGTGTTTTACGCCGGGGGCGAGGCGATTTCCTTTGTCAAACAATATGACAGTTTCGGGCTGAAGGCCGATCTGCCGCTGTATGGGGCGGGTTTCCTGACCTCGCCGCTTTACGTCAATGCCGAAGGTCCGGCGGCCGAGGGTGTGATCACCGCGCTGCATTACGTGCCGACCATCGACAGCCCGGCCAATGCGGAATTCGTCGCCGCCTTTGTGGCCAAGACCGGGCGCGTCCCGTCGGAATTCGCGGTACATGGCTATGATGCGGCGCGGGCGCTGGTCGAGGCCAGCAAAACCGGCGCAAATGACCGGGCGACATTGGCGGCGGCGCTGCGCGGTGTCAGCTTTGACGGGCCGCGCGGCCAGATGTCGATTGATCCCGCGACCAACAATGTGGTTCAGCCGATCTATGTCTATGAAACGGTCGCTGGCGACACCGGCCTGACCCAACGTGTCCTGGCGCAATTGCCGGCCGAGGCCGATCCGGTCAACGGCTGTGCGATGCCCGCCATCAGCAATTAAGCCAAACCGGCCCGGCCATATGCGGTCGGGCCCACCCACCCCTCGGGAGGAGGTTACAAATGGCAATTGATCTTGGTTTCTGGACGTTGCAGGCGTTGAATGCGCTTCAGCTATCCATGCTGTTGTTTTTGCTGTCCATTGGTCTGACCGTGATTTTCGGGCTGATGCATTTCGTCAATCTGGCCCATGGCGCGCTTTATGCGCTTGGTGCCTATTTCGCGGCCTGGCTGGCGGCCTATGGCGGCTTTTGGTTGGCGTTCCTGCTGGCCCCTGTTGCGGTGGCCGGGGTTGGGGTGCTGCTGTATTCGGGTTTGATCAAACGCATGCGCAAATCCGGGCCGATGGCACAGGTTCTGGTGACCTTTGGGCTGATATTTGCGCTGCTCGATCTGACCCGCATTTTCTGGGGTGATCTGCCCCAGGTGCTGGACGCGCCAGCGATGCTGGATGGGCGGCTTGCCTTTTTCGGGATCGAATATCCCACCTATCGCGTCTTTATCATTGTGCTTGGTCTGGTGGTTCTCGCTGCGCTGGCCTTTGTCCTGGGCCGCACCCAGATTGGCGCGATGATCCGGGCCGGGGTCGACAATGATGCGATGGCGGCCTGTCTTGGCATCAATGTTGAAAAGCTGTTCTTTGTGGTTTTCTGTGTTGGCTGCGCCCTGGCCGGTCTGGCCGGTGCGGTGGCGGCCCCCTTGCTTAGCGTGACGCCGGAGATGGGGCTGCAAATCCTGATCCCGACGCTGATCGTGATTGTGATCGGCGGGTTGGGGTCGCTGAAAGGCGCAATTGCCGGGTCGCTGATCTATGGCGTCGTCCAGACATTTGGTGCCGTGCTGGCCCCACAGCTGGCCTCTGTTCTCATCTATGCCCTGCTGGCCGCCGTCCTGGTGATCAAGCCGACAGGCCTGTTTCCCGCGAAAGGATAAGCCATGTTCCGTCACACAGCTCTTCGATATGCGGCGCTTGGTCTCTTGGCCTCGGCCGCTGTGTTTCAGGCGTTTACCGCCGATTATTTCGGTCTTGAGATCCTGACAGAGATCCTGATCCTCGCCATGCTGGTGCTTGCGCTCGACATGGTTGCGGGGTTTGGCGGCATGGTGTCGCTGGGCCATGGCGCGTTGATGGGGGTCGGGGCCTATGGCTATGCGCTGTTGTCGACCATGGGCGGGCTTGCGCCGCCGGTTGCAATGGTTGGCGCAGTGCTTGTCAGTGGCGCGGCGGCCTGGGTGATTGGCGCGATCTGTGCCCGCAGCCATGGCATCTATTTCATCATGGCGACCCTGGCCTTTGGTCAGATGGCCTATTCCTATGTGTTCGAAGCGCCGATTTTCGGTGGTGACGACGGGTTGGGCGGGATTGTGCGGCCCGATCTGGGCGCTGTTGGGATGGATCTGAACGACAGCCGGACCTTTGTGTTGTTCTGTCTGGCGGCGCTGGCGCTGGTTTATGCTGCGGCGGTGGTGATCCTGCAATCCGGGTTGGGCCGGTCGATGACCGGGGTGATGCACAACGAACAACGGATGCGGGCCCTGGGGCTGACGGTTTGGCGGGTCAAGGCGGATGTCTTTGGTCTGTCAGGTATGATTGCCGGTCTGTCAGGCGTGTTGGCGGCGCAGCACATCCTGTATATTTCGCCGGGGCTGCTCAGCTGGACGGTCTCTGGCGAGGCGCTGGTTGTGGTGATCCTTGGGGGGTTGGGCACGCTGGTCGGGCCTTTGGTGGGCGCGGCGGCCTTTGTGGTGCTCAAACATGAAATCAGCGCGCTGACCACCTATTGGCATCTGGTTGTCGGCGTCATCCTGATTGCCGTGGTGATGAGCCGCGCCAACGGGATTTTTGGCTGGATCGAGGCGCGTTCGGCGCAATGGGGCGCGCGGCGCAGCGCCGACCCCCTGCATATTTCCCAAACCGAGGAGGCCCGGAGCGATGCTTGAAACACGCAATCTCGACAAGAGGTTTGGCGCGGTCCATGTGACGCGCGATGTCTCGATCAAGCTGGAGCGCGGCGAGCGCCGGGTGATCCTTGGCCCCAATGGTGCGGGCAAGACCACGTTGTTCAACCAATTGGTTGGCGAGCTGACACCGGACAAGGGCAGCGTGCATCTGGCCGGTGTTGATGTCACGGATTTGCCGGTGGCGAAACGCACGCGACAGGGGCTGTCGCGCAGCTATCAGAAAAACACATTGTTCGATGGGCTGACGGTGGCGGAAAACCTGGGGCTTGCGGCGGCGATCCACACGTCAAATGCCACCCGGATCTGGTCCGACAGCCTTGCCCGGCCAGAGGTGCAAGAGATTGTGCAGGACGTGGCCAATCAGGTGCAAGTGCTGCCCTATCTTCAGGCCAGGGTGTCGGAGATCAGCTATGGCGTGCGCCGGCAGCTTGAGGTTGGCGTCGCATTGGCCACCCGGCCCAAGGTGCTGTTGATGGATGAACCCACCAGCGGCGTCGGGCCGGAAATGGCCAAGGGATTTCACCGGCTGCTGAACGATCTGCCGCGTGATCTGACGGTGTTGATCATCGAACATGACATGGATCTGGCGTTTGACGTCGCGGATACGATCACGGTGCTGAATTATGGCGAGGTGGTGTTTGACGGCCAACCCGAAGCGGCGCGGGGATCGAAACTTCTGAAGGAAATCTATCTGGGGAGCTGGGAAGATGCTTGATCTGAAATCGGTGAACTCTGGCTATGGCGAAACCCAGGTGCTGTACGGCATGAACGTCACGGCGGCACAGGGCCGGGTGCTGGCGATCCTTGGCCGCAACGGTGCCGGGAAATCCACCACGCTGAAGACAATCATGGGGCTGTTGCCGACGAAATCCGGCACCATCACATTTGATGGCCGCCCCATCGCCGGACGTCCGTTCGACATTGCCAAATCCGGCATCGCCTATGTGCCGGAAACCCGCGACATCTTTCCATCGCTGACGGTGCGCGAGAACCTTGAAATCGCGGCAAAGCGTTTTGCGGGCGCAAAAGACGGCTGGACGATGGAGCGGGCCATCGACCTGTTCCCACGTCTGGGGGAACGGATGGACAATGGCGGCATGCAATTGTCGGGCGGGGAGCAACAGATGTTGTCCATTGCGCGGGCGTTGTTGATGAACCCGCGTCTGCTTATTCTTGACGAACCGACCGAGGGGCTGGCGCCGATCATCGTCAAGCTGATCCATGATAAGCTGCAAACGCTGAAAGCCGAAAGTCTGTCGATGATCCTTGTTGAGCAGAACTTTGGTTTTGCCACGTCGCTGGCCGATGATGTCGCGGTGGTCAGCAAGGGCCAGGTGGTCTGGAAGGGCAGCGCGCCCGAGATCCGGGCAGATGCCGCCGCGCAACAGGAATGGCTGGGGGTTTGAGCCCCGTGGTTTTTGCCAAGTTGTTTGCCCTGTCATTCACCCAGTCATTCGCCATGCGATTTGCGATGCGATTTGCCATGTGAGATGCGCGCGCGGCGGGTCTCAGAATGTCTTGCGCGCCACTTTTTGCGCGATCTTTACAAAGTTCTGGACGTGCACACCCTGTTCGTCCAGACGATAGTTCAATGACAGGTTGGTGCGGGCGATTTCGGGCTCGATTGTCAGGAACTTCATCCCGGTGCGCGGCGCCGAGGACACCGATTGCGGCACGATGCACACCCCTTCGCCGACGGCAACAAGGCTGAGCGCGGTCTGCAGATCATTGCACCAGATGCGCATCGGCACCGGGAACCCCGCCTCTTCACAGGCATTCAGCACGAAATCGGCATATCCGGGGCGGGGGCGCTCTGGGTACAGGATAAGATTATGGGTCGCCAGACGTTCCAGCCTGGCCACGGTGCGGGTGCCGGTTTCGATGACATCCGGCAAGGCCAGGATCAGCTTTTCCTCGATCAATTCGCGGGTCAGAAATTCGGAATCCTTCAATGCCGGGCGGGCGAACACAACGTCAAGCTCGCGCGAGACCAAGGCGCGGTGCAGCTGGGCATTGTTCATCGGAATGAGGCTCATGTTCACCTCGGGGAAATTCTTGCGGAAAGATTTGATGATATTGGGAAAAATTCCAAACGTGGCAGAGCCGACAAACCCGATCCGCAACCGGCCCTCGGCCCCCTGGCCCAGCCTGCGCACCTCCAGCTTGGTATCCTCAAGCTGGTTCAGAATTGATTTGCTGCGTTCCAGCAGCCGCTGACCGGCCTGGGTCAGGGTGATCGCACTGCGGCCACGATTGAACAGGATTGCGCCAAGATCCTGTTCGATCTGTTTGATCTGACGGCTGAGCGGCGGTTGCGCCATATCCAGCCGTTCCGCCGCCCGGCCAAAGTTGAGCTCTTCTGCCACGGCGATGAAATAGGTCATTTGTTTCAAGTTCATGCGCGTCTTCCCCCCGCGAAAACCATAGCCGCTTGCCGGAATAAAAAAAGCCCCCGCAGCAACGGGGGCCAAGACCGGGATCAGACCCGACCAACAGGGAGGGTGGTGGTTCTATTCCGCGGCAACCGCGCATTCACCGGCTTCGGACTTCAGCACAAAGTCGAATTCGAAATGCAGATCGGTGCCAAGCTCCTTGGGGGCGGGTTTGAAACGGCCAATCAGGCTGTCCTTGACCGCGAACACGCTGTCATTGTCCAGCCAATCGCTGTCGGCGTCATAGATCTGGCTGATCAAGGGGCGAAAGCCGGGTTTGGAAATGATGAAATGCATATGTCCGGGGCGGTAGGGATGGTGGCCCATGAACCGCAGCAATTCGCCGGCGGTCTCATTGTCGGGGATCGGATAGGGCACGGGGCGCACGGCGACAAAGGCATATTGGCCATTTTCATCGGTTTCGAACCGGCCGCGCAGGTTATATTCCGGCTGATCCGGGTCAAGGTTTTCATAGATCCCGTTTGGCGCGTCTTCCCAGACGTCGATGGTCACACCGGCAAGGCCCTTGCCCTCGGCATCGCGGATGTAACCTTCGAAATAGGCGGTTTCCTCGTTGTCGAAATGCTTTTGGATGATGGAGGCGCCTTTGGGCAGCACCGGCGGGTTTTCGCGGTAAAACGGCCCCAGCACGGTGGATTCACTTTCCGGGCCTTCCACGCGGTTGGATTGCATATCGGCCAGAACCTCAAGGCCGAGGATGTCGCCAAGCAGGATGAATTCCTGGCGGTTTTCATCACAGGTCGCCCCGGCACGGCGCAGGAATTCGCAACCTTCGATGAACTCGTCATGCTGGAGGTTCACCTCTTTGAAAAAGCCATGCATATGTTTGATGGCCGAGGTCATGATCTCGCGTTGGCGGTCGGTCACGTCGCCGTATTTGCCAAGGCTGGCGGTCACCACATCCGTGATGTTTTCATAATTGACGATGCCCATGGTCTCTCCTCCAAAATGGTGCTGTCTGATTGTTGCGGGGGCCTCCCCGCGTTTCCCTGCGATCCATCCTCGGGGATTTGATGGCCTGCGACCATGCCGCCGCCGGTATCGCTTGATACCCCGGCGGGACAGGTGCGGGACCGGTTCGGATCTGGGCGGGTGGCGGCGCATTCCTGGCGGTCCATCCGCCGCCAGAGTATTGCCCGATACCCGCCCCGGCATGGTCGCAGGCTGGTCCGGCGTGGCATCCTTGCGCGACACTTATGCCAAAGGAGGGCCCCCGGTGCTGGCCATTTTCCAAGATATTCAGGCCCGTTTGAACGACACACCCCACCTGATGCGGCTTGGGCGGTTGTTTTCGGAAACCGTGCTGATCGAGATCGACAGCGAAGAATTCTATCTGCGCTTTGATCGGGGTCGGCTGGTTGATGTCACCCCCGGACCCAGCCGCAAGACGCCCTGGCGTTTTGCCTTGCGCACCGATGCAGAGGCCCTGCACCGGTTCTGGTGCGCCCGGCCCGAACCGGGGTTTCATGACATCTTTGGTCTGGTCAAAATCGGCCGCGGGCGGATCGACGGCGACATTCTGTGCCTCGTCAAGAACCTGCGGTTTTTCAAGGACGTCATGGCGCTCGCGCGTCACAAGGAAGGGGTCACCGCATGAGCATCGAACCGATCACAGGCCGCTATCTGACCGTTGATGTCGCAGGCGCGCCCCGGCGGATTTACTTTGAAGAAGCCGGTCAGGGGCAGGCTGTTCTCTGTCTGCATACCGCTGGCGCGGACAGCCGCCAATGGCGGCATCTGATGAACGATGCAGAGGTCACCGCCACGCATCGGCTGATTGCCTTTGACATGCCCTGGCATGGAAAATCCCTGCCGCCGGAGGGGTTCGAAACCGAAGAATACCTCTTGACCACAGAGGCCTATATCGAAACCGTTCTGGCGGTGATCGACGGGCTTGGGCTTGAAAAACCGGTGCTGGCGGGCTGTTCGATGGGCGGGCGGATTGCATTGCAACTGGCGGCGCTGCATGGCGACAGGTTCAGTGGCTTTATCGCGATCGAGGCGTCGGATTTTCAAGCGGCCTGGTATGACATCGACTGGTTTCACCGCCCCGACGCCCATGGTGGCGAAATGGGGGCGGCGCTGGTGTCAGCCAATATTTCGCCCTTTGCCCCCGATCAAGAGCGGTGGAATACCCTTTGGATGTTCATGCAAAGCGGCCCCGGTGTGTTTCGCGGCGATCTGAGCTTTTATACTCAGGACAAGAGCCTGATTGACCGGCTGGGCCAGATAAAGACCGACAACACCCCGGTGCATCTGATCGTCGGGGCCTATGATATGACCTGCACGCCCGAAGATGCCCGGCGCACCGCGGCCGCCATTCCCGGGGCGACGCTTGCCGTCATGGACGAGCTGGGGCATTTCCCGATGAGCGAACACCCGGCGGGGTTCCGGCCCTTCTTTGTCGATGCATTGGGGCGTATGCCCAGGGCGCGCTCGCAGGCGGCCTGAGCCTTTTGGCGGATCGCTCGGGCTGTGGTCAGTCCGGTGATCCGTCCTGTGGCGCGGGGCGCATAAGGCGCGCGGCCAGCGGCGCGCCGATGATCACGATGACAACGCGCGTCAGGTGATGCGTGATCACATAGCCAAGATCCGCCCCCGCCACGATTGCCAGCACGGTCATTTCGGCCTGTCCGCCCGGCGCGAATGCCAGGAAGGCCGGCACCGGCAACCCCAGGCCCGCCATCGTGACCAGACCGGCGAACCCGGCCGCCAGCACCGCCAGCAAAAGAACATAGGCGATCCCCGCCGCCACCACCCGTGTGGCTTCGGCCCAAGTGACGCCGATGAATTGCACCCCGATCCCGCACCCGATCAGGAATTGCGCCACCAGAATGGCCTCGGCCGGGGGGCGAAAATGGATCACACCCGACAGCGACAGCGCCGCAGTGACGATCATCGGCCCAAGGATGGATGCGCCGAACAACCCGATCCTTTCGCCACCTTTCCAACCGACCAAGGCCGCAAGGGCCATGAGAACCAGCTCGTGCACCGGCAGGCTGGCCATTGGTGCGCCTATCGGGTTGCTCAGGGTTGCGCCGTATAATTGCGTCAGGATGATCGGTGCGACCGCCACGATGATCAGCACGCGGGTGGCGTGCACCAGCGACAATGCACGCGGATTGCCGCCCGCTTCGATGCCAAAAATCACCATGTCCTGCAATCCGCCGGGCATGGCGGCGTAATAGGCGGTTGGCGCGTCGAACCCCCAGACCTTTCGAAAGAAGGGCACGCCGACAAGGGCGATCATACAGATGAACACCGGGATCAAGGCGACCGAAAGCGCCATGCGCGGCAGTTCGGCCAGAACATCCGGCGTGACCGAGGCACCAACAGCAACCCCCAGAATTGTGCGCGCCGCAATCGAAACCTGGCCGAACCCCTTTAGCGGCACATGCAGCAAGGCCCCGACAAGACAGAATGTCATCGGGCCAAACAGATAGGGCAGCGGCAGGTCCAGCCACCAGAACAATGCGGTGCCCGCCAGGGCCAGAATGACGGTTGTGCCGCGGCTGATGGCGGGGTGGTGCAGATCCTTGCGCAAACGAGTTCCTCTGCGGCTTGACCCATGCTGCATACGCCTGTATCCAAATGTATGCAATATGGATGAACCTGAAATGCCCAACGATGACGACAGCGCCCCGCAGGGCAATGCCGCCTATATCAAGTTGCTGGATGCGCTGCGCGCGGGCCGTATCGGCCCCGGTGACCGGCTGCGCGAAACCGAGCTGGCGGAACAGTTCGGCGTATCCCGCACCCCTGTGCGGGAGGCCATTCGCCAGCTGGAGGCCGACGGCATCGTGACACATATCCCGCGACAGGGGGCCAGCATCCGAACCCTCGACTATGCCGAGGTCATGGATCTGTATGAAATGCGCGCGGTGCTGGAGGGCACAGCAGCAAGGCTGGCGGCGCGGGCCGCGTCGGATATCGAAATCGACGAGCTTTTTGATATGAACAAGGCCTTGGCCGAGGTCGGACATGGCCCGGAGGCCTTTGTCCTGAACCGGCAATTCCATGCCGCGATCCTGGATGCGGCCAAGAACCGGTTTCTGTCACGGTCGATCAAGACACTGCAAAAGGCGCTGATGATCCTTGGCCCCACCACCCTGACCGAACCGGATCGGTTTGAAAAAGCCGCCAGCGAACACATGGACATTCTGGAGGCGATCAAGGCGCGCGATGGTCAGCGCGCCGAAAGCGCGATGCGCACCCATATCGAAACGGCGCAGCGGGTGCGGGTGCGTGCCCTGCGGGCGCGACCGAGCTTTGACGGTGATATGCTGTAACCGGGATATGCCGGGCCGCTGGATAGAGCGATCCGCCAGACCGCAGGGTCAAGCACGGGTTAAAACACAGGCCAAATCAAGGGCCAGATTTGGGCCAGACGTCAGCCGGAAATCCTGATCCCGATCTTGCCCAGATGTGTTTTGGCCAAAAATGCCTCTTGCGCGGCGCGCAGATCACGCAAGGGGAAGGTCTCTGCGATCATGGGTTGGATTTCATCCGCTTCGATATAGCGGATCAGACCGGTGAAGACGTCCGGGGCCTGACGGGTGCTGCCGATCAGGGTCAGATCCTTCAGATAAAGCGTTCTGAGATCAAGCTCGACAATCGGGCCTGCAATGGCCCCCGAGGTCACGTAACGCCCCCGGACAACCAGCGCATTCAGCAATTCGGACCAGCGCGCCCCGCCCACAAGGTCCAGCACCACGTCAAAGGCATCTTCGGGCAGGGCAGCGTCACGGTCCAGAACGGCATCGGCCCCAAGCGCGCGCAGCGCCGCCATCTTGGCCGTGCTGGTCACAGCCGTGACATGCGCCCCCCGCCGTTTGGCCAGCTGCACCGCCGCCGAACCAACCCCGCCAGAGGCCCCGGTGATCAGCACCCGTTCGCCGCCCAGGGCCGCCCGCTGGATCATGCCCTCGGCGGTGGAGAAAGCGCAGGGAAAAGACGCAAGCTCGACATCCGTGCGGGGGCTTTCTATCTGCAGCGCATGGTCGGCATCGACGCAGGTGTATTCGGCGAAACCGCCGTTCAATTCCGATCCAAAAGTGACAAGCGTGTCGGGCCCCGCGCCTCTGGGGCGATGCATTGGCCGCACCAACACGCGTTGGCCCAGACGCGCGCTGTTGACGTCCGCGCCGACGGCCACAATCTCTCCGCAGCAATCCGCGCCCTGAATGCGCGGAAAGCTGAGCGCCCCGGACCAGCCGCCATCACCATCCGACAGGCCGCCATATCCATCAGTGGCCGCTATGGCGGTGTCGCCCCGCACGGATTTGGAATACCAGCCGGTGCGCGTGTTCACATCCGTATTGTTCACCGAAGAAGCGCCAACGCGGATCAGCACCTCTGCCGCGTTGGGGCGGGGAACCGGCATATCGTCGCGCCATTCCAGCTTTTCCAGCCCGCCGTGACCGGTCAGCACAACGGCGTTCATTGTTTCGGGAAGGGCCATTGCTGTTTTCTCCGGTGTAGAATGATCGCTCTACTTGCGTGTGTAGAGCGAGCGTTCTACATGGTCAAGCATGACAGATACGATGGGCAAGATCTCGGCAGGATTAGAGCGCGCTTTTGCCAGCCGCGGCTTTGCCGAGCCGAGCGTTGATGACCTGCGCGACGCTGCGGGCGTCAGCCTGCGCACCTTGTACAAATACACGCCTTCGCGTGCGGAAATGGTGCTTGCGGCGCTGGAGTTTCGCCACCGCCGTTATCTTGTCCATGTGTTTGACGGGCTGCCGTCAGATCCGCAGAGGGCGCTGGACGCGATTTTTGGTCGTGTGGGGGATTGGATGGCGACCGAGACGGCGCATGGCTGTCTCTTTCATGCGGCTGTCGCGGCGGATCCGGGCAGCGCGCCGCTCCGCGGTTTGCTGGACCGTCACAAGGCAGAGGTGGCGCAACGTGCCGCGGAGGTATGCGATTTGGCGCGCGCCGAAGACGGCCAGCAAACGGATGCGGGCACGGCGCTTCTGTTGATCCTTGAGGGGTTGACCCAGACCTGGCCGCTGCGGGGCAGGGCGGCGGTCGATGCCGCCAAACAGCTGGGTCAAATGCTGCACCAATCTGCGCATTGATCGGCCATTTCCGGTTTCGCGGCCCTGTTGTTGCGGGCTCAAACGACCGTTGCCGACCAAAACGAATTGTGCCCCGGATGTCCGGGGCACGCGATGGATCTTTGATCTGCTGTCCGGCTGGTGTCAGCCTGATTTCTGGTCCCGCGCGGGCAAATTAATCTGTCGCCTGGCGCGGGATGCGGGGCGGTCAGCCCAGCCAGGTCTGGTAATCGCTGACCAACAGATGCTTTGGATCGGTGTCTTCTTCGATTTTGGCAAAGCGGCCGATGGGATCGCGAAAGATATTGTCGGTTTCGTCGTCGTTCACGGTCGACACTTCACCAATCAGAACATCGCCGCCCTCACCCCAGAACGCATGCCAGTCGCCGGGCATCAGCGTGACGCTTTCCCCCGGTGCCAATTGCAGCTTTTCACCCGGGGCATAATCGCGCTGAATACCGTCGCAGAACACGGTGCCGCCGCGATCTTCGGCAAATTTGCCCTGATCATCCGATCCGAAAAGCTCTACCACCAAAGTGGCGCCGCCGCGGTTGATGATGTCCTCGGCCTTGATCACATGGGTGTGCATCGGGCTCAGCTGATCCTGACGCGAAATCAGCAGCTTTTCGGCATAACACATGCCGCCACCGCGTTGAAGATCGGCCAGCCGCCCATTGCGCAGGGTAAACAGGAACAGGCCCATCTTGTCGAAATCGCCATCGCCGTAATCCGTGATGTCCCACCCATTGCGCGCGTCGATCACATTGCGGGCCTTGTCCTTGTTTGCCTTGAACTCTTCCGGGGTCCAATAGGCAAAAGGCGGCAGAACAAACCCGAATTGACGCATCATGTCGTCGGCGTTCTGAATAATATCATTGATACGGGAGCGTTTCATGCTGCGACCTCGTGGGTTTCAAGAATTTCAATCACCATTGCAGCAGTCCAAGTAAAATGCGCGCCACCGCAGGGTTCTGCGGTGATCGGGTCGTAATATTCGGCAAAGCCGCTTTGATGAATCAGCCGAACACAGTCGGCCATGATGCGGCTGACCATATCCATTTGTCCGGCGCGTTCCAACCCGTCGGCGATCATGTAATTGACGATAAGCCAGACCGGCCCACGCCAATAGCGCAATCCGTCAAATTCCGGCATGGTTGGATCGTGGCTGGGCACCAGATAGCCGCAGGTTTCGGCCAATGTCGCGATCCGGGCCGACAATGCGGCGGTCCTTTCGGGCGGGAGCGGCGCAAAAGCCGCCAGAATGCCGGCAATCGACGGGCTGTCGATCAGGCGGTCAATGGTGCGATCAAGACACAGATACTGGCCGCGTGCACCGCACCAGAGCGTTTCCATCGCCGCGCTGCCGCGATCTGCCATGGCCTGGGCTTGTGCGGCGATCTCTGGCTCGTCCAGTTGTTGGGCAAGTGCGGCCAGATCGGCGCAGGACCGGATCAGGATTGCGTTGAAACCGGGATCTACCACCTGAAAGGGCGAAGCATCATGAAGCTGGTCATTGTCCCAGCCCAGCTCGCGGAAGCGCTGTACCAGCCAGATGTAGCGTTTGTATTGTTCGTCGGTCGGGCGGTGCGCCGGATTGGCATGGGTGGTGTCGCGCCGGGTAAAGGGCTGTACCCCCTCGGTCGGGACACGTTCAAACGCCTTGTCCCAGTCGACCGAATTGTCACGGCCGGATTCCCAGGGGTGAATGATGGCGACCAGCCCGGTGCCCTGGGGGTCACGGCAGCGAAAGAACCACTGATGCCAGGCATGGATGCGCGGCAGCAAGGCACGCGCGCGTTCGGTTGCCAGTGTCTTGTCGCGGGCCCGTTCGAAAATCCGCCGCGCGGCAAACCCCGTTACCGGGGGCTGGGTAATCCCGGAGGTCGGTGTGGGCCGCTGGGTGCCCCAGACCTCAGGCCCCGGAAAATACCCTTCGTCCATCTGATGAAAGATGATGTGCGGCACCATGCCGTCATCCCATTGATGTTCAAAGAGTGTGGCGATCTCGGTCCAGGCACGGGCCTCGTCGAAATGGGCAAATCCCAGCGCGCTCAGCGCACTGTCCCAGTTCCACTGAAACGGATAAAGCCCATGCGTCGGCACAGTATAGGTGCCACGATCATTGTCGCGAAGCACCTGCTTCGCGTGTTCAATCAGTTCATTTGTCATCAAAGAGCCTCAGGCAACCGCAAGGGTTGTTTCAGGATCGAACCAGCGGACGCGGTTCGATTGCGGAGCAAGGGTGAGCACCTCGCCGGGGCGGACGGTCATGTCACTGTCCAGCACGGCGCGGAACAGCGACCCGTCGATTTCACAGGTGACCAACAGATGCGCGCCCAGCGGTTCCACCACTTTTGCGGTGGCTTTCAGGCCCTCGGCGGCGGGCTGCATATCCTCGGGGCGGATGGCAAATTGCAGCTCTGGCTTGTCGGCGGTCGGGCCATCGAACAGCTGACCCGCCACAGTCCATTTTCCGGCGCCTGCCGGTTTGGCCCTGAGAAAGTTCATCGGCGGGTTGCCGATGAAGCTGGCCACGAATTCGGCCGAGGGATTGCGATAGACCTCGATTGGCGAGGCCGCCTGAACGATCCGGCCCTGATGCATGACGCTGATCCGGTCTGCCATGCTCATGGCTTCGACCTGATCATGGGTCACATAGATTGCCGTGGTCTTGCTTTCGGCCAAAACACCCTTGAGCTCGGCGCGCATTTCCATCCGCAACAGCGCGTCCAGGTTCGACAGCGGTTCATCCATCAGGATCACATCCGGTTCCATCGCCAAGGCACGGGCCACGGCAACGCGCTGCCGCTGGCCGCCGGACAATTCGCCGGAATAGCGTTTCAACAGCTGGTCAATATGCATCAGCGATGCGGTGCGTTCGACCCGGCGCGTGACCTCGTCATTTGGCAATTTCTGCATCCGCAGACCAAAACCGATGTTTTCAAACACCGTCAGATGCGGAAACACCGCATAGTTCTGAAACACCATCGCGATTCCACGGTCTTTTGGCGACAGATGGTCAATGCGCCGCCCGCCAATCCAAACCTCGCCCGAGGTGGCGGTTTCCAACCCGGCGATGATCCGCAGCAACGTGGATTTGCCACAGCCCGACGCCCCGAGAAGCACCATGAATTCCTGATCTGCAATGGTCAGGTTGATGTCGTGTAGCGCCTGATAGGCGCCAAAGGTCTTGGCGACATTCTTGATCTGAATTTCAGCCATTTTCTGGTTCCTTTGTCTGGTCGCCGGGTGTTGATCGGGCGCCTGGCCCATCACATCCGGTGTTCACGTGGCCGGGGTCGCGGATCATCGGTTGGCGATGCCCCACATGGCGAAGAGGTATTTGCGCACCGCAAAGATAAAGATCAGCGCAGGCACAACGAGGATGAAGCCACCGGCAAATTTGAGATGCAGCGGCGAGGTGTCGAGGTTCTGCAACAAGAAGGCCGTCAGCGTGCGGTTTTCGATGGTCAGAACCGCCGCGGCAAACACCTCGTTCCATGAAATCACAAAGGCAAAGATCGCACTGGCGGTGATGCCGGGCAGGATCAGCGGCAACACAACCTTCTGAAAGGCGGTGAGCCGGGTACAGCCCAGGGTCCAGGCCGCTTCTTCCAGCTCTATCGGGATGCCGGAAAACAGCGAAAAGGTGATCAGGACCGAAAACGGAATGGCCAGCGTGGTATGCACCAGCGCAAGGCCCAGCGCCGTGTCATCCAATCCGGTGCGGATGAACATCACCGCCAGCGGCAGGGCCAGCAAGGGCAAGGGAAAGGCCCGCGTCAGCAGGATCAGCAGCCGAAAGGTGCCCTTGCCGCGGAATTCGAACCGCGACAAGGCATAGCCTGCCGGCGCGCCGATGACGATCGACATGACCATCGTCATCCCCGCCACCAGAACCGAGTTCTTGAGCGCCGACAGCATCCCGGCAAACCCGGCAAAGAAGGTCAGGCTGCCCAAATCAAATTCGGGAAAGAACGGTTTGGGAAAGCTGTTGACCGTTTCCGGCGATGACAACGTGTTGATCATCAGGAAATAGATCGGGACAATCACCCAGGCACAGAGCAGAACAACGCCCGAAACATAGAGAAACCTGCCTGCGCTGCGGGTGTTGGTCGCCGGTGTCGCGTCGGGGTCTGGTTGCGGGTCCGGCACAGATGCGGCCATTGAGGCTTGGCTCATATCGAAGCTCCTTTCGGAACGCGCAGGACGCGCAGGATGATCAGGGTAAAGCCGATCGAAATGGCAAGGATGATAAGCGCCATCGCGGCCGCAGCCCCACTGTTGAGCAGGTCAAATTGATAGGCATAGGTTTCGCCCATCAGAACCGGGAAAAGCGTGCCCCCAAGGGCGGCGACCACGGCGAAAATTTCGAATGCCAGGATCACCCGCAGCACCAGCGCGGTTTGCAAAGATGGCCGCAGCATCGGCAGGGTGATGCGCAAAAACCGTTTCCAGGGCGATGCGCCAAACACCTCGGCGGCTTCGTAATATTCCTTTGGGATCAAGCCGATACCCGCCACCAGGATCACAAGCATGATCGCGGTCGCCCGCCAGATTTCGGCCAGGGCAATGGCCAGGAACACAACGCCGGGATGTTGATAGGACAGGAAATTCACCGGCTTGTCGACCACGCCGAGCCCGTTCATCATCGTGTTGAGAAACCCCGATTGTTCAAAGATCGCCAACCAGATCAGCCCCGCCGCCAGATCGGAAATGCCCAGCGGAATGGTCCAGATATAGAGCACCAGATCGCGCCCCTTTTGCATCCGCGTCACCATGGTTGCCATCAACAGCGACAGCGCCAGCTGGATCGGGACAACGGCAGCGGCCAACAACAACGTGTTGCGCATCGAAATCGGAAATTTCCAATATGTGGTGACTTCGCGAAAGTTCTCCATGGTGAAGCAGGCCCCGGTGCTGAAGGCCTGTTTCGCTACCAGCACAAAGGGATAGAGAAAGAACACACATAGGAACAACGTGACAGGCAGGATCAGGACGTACGGCAATATCCGTGCGTTCATGGCGGCACTCCTATCTGGCGCGGGCACGCCAACAAAGGGACGAAAAAGGCGAGGAATGGGGGGGTGTTCGGACCGACAGGGATCAGTCCGAACAGGTCGAGGGCGGGAGGACCCTATTCGACCGGGCAGGCACCTTCGGAGGGTGCATCCGGGGCCCAGCAGGGCGCGCCGGTTTCATTCATGATCTCGATCAATGTGGTTTTCTGATCGTCCAGCACGGTGCGGATGTCCTGGCGGGCCAGAATGATCCGTTCGAACGCATCGACGAAGACACGGTTGAAATCACCGCCCTTTTCGCCAAGACCGGCGGGCAGAAGACCCGGGTTTGCATCGGCAGAGCCGCTGATCTTGGCCACGGCAGCCCCGGCGGCCTGTACCGATGGCGGCAGATCGCCCGGCAATTCAACATCCACAACCGGGAAGAAGTTGGTCGCGCGCAGCGTCGCGATCTGGGTTTCCGGTTTCAGCATGTATTCCACCAGCGCCTTTGAGGCCTCCATGTCCGGTGTGGTGCGCGGGATTGCGATCCCGGCCAGAACCGGCATGAAGCCACGACCGGCGGGACCGGCAGGGGCCGGGAAGGCGACGAAATCGTCGGGTCGTTCATTAAAGGCCTGAGCCAGGCGAGAGGTGTGATCGAACACGATCCAGGCATCCCCTGACAGAAGCTGTTCCTGCATGAACGAGAAATTGGTCGAACCGGGGTTGGTATGTTCCCAAAGTTCGCGGAATTTTTCCCATGCGGTCACCGCTTCGTCGGAGGCAAAGGTGCGGACAACGCCATTGGTGTAAGACGGATAGAGATAGCCCTGGAAAAAGCGGTGTTTCAGACCCTTGGGGCCTGCGGGAAAGCCGAATTTCGGCTCGCCGGCCGCCTCATGGGCATTTGCGGCCCATGCAATCAGCTCGTCATAGCTGAGCGCGTCGATGTCGGCCCCTTCGGGCAAATACTGCAACGCGTCCTTGTTCGCGGCCATGATATAGCTGGCCTGCATCCAGGGCATGTATTGCATCTGATCGGTGCCGATTTTGGCCAGATCATTAAATGTGCCGCTGGCGGACATCATGCCAAGGTCGCCAACATCCACAAGATCGTCGGGGTTCATCGCCGAGAAATTGCCATGCAGCGCGCCCAGCAGCCCGATGGAGCCGGAATTGGCCTGAAGTTCCGCATTGAACCGGGTCAGCCAGGCGCCGACCTCGTTCGATTGATAATCAACAGCGTCGTCAAATCCGGCCAGCACCTGTTCGCGCATGGCCTGGCTTTCTTCGACCGGGTTGGCCTGGGTTGACCAGAAAAGAATATCGGCCTGTGCGGCAACGCCGGCACAGGTGATCGCAATACCGGACGCAGCGCCGGCGATTTTGTGAAATAGGGTCATGGTTCCTCCCAGAACTGAAATTCGGGGCCGACCTCCCTGTCGGCACCCGTACAAAGTTGACCAATCCCGCACTGGATGCGTTTCGGTCTGCGGGGGCAAGACAGCGGATTGGCGCGGGGCGCGCGGTCACCAAATCTCTCACCCGATGCCTAAATATGATATAACGATATATCTCGTGTCAACGAAAATTGAGCGAGTGAACAGGGGGCTTTGGTGGGAAAAATCCAAACCGGCCTACAAGATCATTGTTTTTCGGGCCGAAATCGCGCAGATTCTGCCAAATGGTTATATCAAAGGGCGCCGGGAATTTGTCAGGCAAACCAACCCTCAGCACCGTGGCAAAAGAGGCCGGCGTTTCGATTCCGACCGTAAGCCAGGTGTTGCGCGGCACCGGGCGCATTTCGGAAAAGACCCGGCAAAAGGTGCTGCAGGCGGCCAAGAAGCTGCGCTATATCCCCGATGCCCGCGCGGCGGCGATGCGGTCCGGCGAAAACCGGGAAATCGGGTTTGTTATCAACCAGTTGATCAACCCGTTCAATGCCGAGGTCGTCAGCGGCGCGGTCGACCAGCTTGAGGCCGCGGGTTATTTGGTGTCGATCGTCGACACGCGGGACGATGCCGAACGTCAGTCCCGCCAGCTTGAGGCGTTCATCCGCCACGGGCGGGGTGGATTGCTCTGGGTTCCGGCGATTGACACCCCGGATGAGGCTTTTGATCTGTTGGCGGCGCAGGCGATTCCAACGGTGACCTTCCTGCGGCATGTGCGGCGCGATTTCGATCATGTCGGCATCCGAAACGCCGAGGCGACGGCGACGGCCACGACCTATCTTGCGGATCTGGGGCACCGGCGCATCGCCTATCTGGGTGGTTCGCACAAAACCCCGGTGCGCCGCGAACGGGTTGCCGGATATCGTCAGGTGACCGCCGCGCGCGGGTTGGGGCCGGATCTGATCTGGAGCTGTGAAGACAACAAGCTTGCCGGGCTGGAGGCGATGCAAGCCCTGCGCCAGGATCACCCGGACATCACGGCGGTGGTGTGCAATGGGGATATGGTGGCGATTGGTGCAAGTCTGGCGTTGCTGCGCTCCGGGCAGACACCGGGCGTCGATGTCTCGATCATCGGGTTTGATGACATTCAGGATGCCGCTGTTGCAACGCCGCCCCTGACGACAATGGCCGTGTCACCCCATAAACTTGGCAGCAAGCTGGCGCAGGTTCTGCTTGACCGCATCCGCGATCCCGACATGCCATCCACCGTGTCCGAGGTTTCGCCGGTTCTGGTGAAACGGGAAACCACCGGCGCACCGCGCAAAACCCCCTAGGAACACCGATGCTGCTGTGGGGGCCTAGACAAACGCAACCTGCGTTTGGCCCATATGATGGGTTTCCCCAAGACGAGCCAAACGCAAGCCTGCGCCACATTGTTAAACACGACGGGTTTTGATGTCCGTTGTGGCCGGAACAAACCGGCAAGACACTTTTTAAACGGCGCAGAACTCTTTTCGGCAGCGAATTTTCGTTAGCGAAGCGTACCCATCCGGGAGTGGTTGATTTGCGACCTGGCGGGTTGGCTTTGGGGGATCAGTTGCAACAACGGGCGGCACTGGCGGCGCAGATACAACAGGGCAATCGGTACGAAAGGCCCCACCGCACTGATGGCAGATGCCAGAAAGTAAGCTGTGACATATCCCACTCCGGTGGCCACAAAATAGCCAAAGGCGCTAAAACCAATCAGGAAAATGCAGACGAGACCATTCATCAGGGGCGCCTTTTCGGATTCTTCCAGGAATGCGTCGGTTTGGAATTCATCGGCCATGTCATAACCTCCTTGGCAAAAGCGTGGATCGCTTGAAATTCTTCCTTACGATGCCGCGTCTCTGGATGTCGGAACAGACCGCCAAAGCATGGAAATGCAATAATAAAGGTTGGTGACCTATGCGTTGGCATAGGGCGGTGTGCGGCTTCGTTGCGACTGGGACGGCGGCGGGGCGGGATATGCCAAAGCATAGCGGCATAGCCTTCGGGGGATCGAAACTGTCTGTCATAACCGGGGTTTCGCCGCCGTGACCGTGCAATTTTCTACGCAGGTCGTTCGCGTTACCACAGCCGGTCACGCAACCCAGTTCAAATTACCAGAGCGAGGTTGGTTCATTGATTATATCGTTGTCCAAGCGCCGAGGTGCCTGTTTGGCACTTGCTACGGCGGTTTTGACGTCTGCTTTCGCCTATGAGGCGCAGGCAGGCGATTTCGGCATTGATTGGAGCACATTTGATTGGCCCGAAGGAACGCAGGGGCCCCTGGTCAGGACCCTGCGCGACCAATACGGGTTCGAAATTGATACCACGATCGAAATTACCGGTCTGACGCGAAGCTTCTTCGATGGCACGAGAATTCATGACACGCCGGATGATCTGGGATTTTTCGGCGGAAACGTCAAATCGCTGGTTATCGTTTCGGATGCCCGAAGCGGCGAAACGCGGCGCGGTGAAAGCAGGATCACGGCCCGCGTCGAGGCCAGCTCTGGTGGTATTGCGGTTGCGGTCGACAACCTCGAGATCGACATTCTCGATATTGATTCAACGGATAACAACAATTCCGGCGACCGCTGCGACTTTGTCACCGCGTTTGGGGACAACGGAAATCCGACCATGACCACCATTGGCAGCTCGCCAACGGTGGTGGTTGGCCCCGGCGCCGGTTCTGGCAGCACCGGCCCATTGCTGGCAAACGAAGCGCAATGTCTTTTCATTGACTCGCCTTTTGTGACGTCGCCGACCTCGAACAACAACAACAACGGCACGGTTCGGGCAATCTATCCCGACAACACATCGGCCATCGAAATCTGGTACGATGAAAGCATCGGCGAGGTGCGCGATTATCCGTCGTCGACCTCAAACAACCCTGGTGCGCGCGGGATCGGCCTGTTTGGTGAGGTGGTGTTTACCACCGATCAAAGCATTACACTTGCCCGCAATACAACACCGCCGACGGCGCTTCAGGGCGAGTCGATCACATTCGTTTATACGGTCACCAACAATGGTGAACTGCCGTTCAACACCGGCCAGGATGTGGTGATCGAAGACGATCTGGTTGGCACGGTCACCTGTCCGTCAATCGACGCGCCGCTGGCGCCGGGGGGCACGGTCACCTGTACCGCCAGCTATACCGTCACCGCCGCCGATGTCCTGACCGGCGCCATCGACAGCACCGCCACCGCAGGCATGGGCAGCATTGGCCAGCCCTTTGTGTCCCGGCTGCAATCGAACCCGGAAAATGCCAGCATTGTCACCAACGTCCTGAGCAACACCACCGGTCCCCAGACCTGTACGCCGCAATCGGTCTTTTCCCAACCCCGGACACAATTGGCCGGATCGGGCAGCGAAACGGTGCTGACGACCTCGGATATCTTTGTGTTTGACAATGTCACCAATGATATCAACGGCAACGATGTGGATGTGGTGTTTCAGCTGACCTCTATCAACGACGCAACTGACGTGAACCTCAATACCTCTCTCGAGGCGCGGATGGTGGCGGCCGACAACGGATATCTGACCTACCTGATGCGGCTGGTGCAGGACGGCACCGCGACCCCGGCCAACCCTTTGGGCATCCCGGTCGAACAAAGCCGCATCAACGGCGTGATCATCCAACAGACCGATGTGGACAGCTCCAACGTCGGGCAGGACACTTCGGACGTTGTCGGCCCATTGTTGGCGCCGGATGCGATTTCGCATTTCAACACGGTGCCCCTGGCGGGGTTCCCATCAGGCGGCCAGGCGATTTCCATGGACCCGGCCAAGACGGGCGACCCCACCAATTGGCTGGACGAACCCAACGAATCCAACTTCGACAACTACGCCACCTATGAATACAGCACCTTTGTCGAGGCCGAGTTCATACATGGCTTTACCGGCACCTACACGAATTCTGCCCGACGCGGGTCTTCGATCCTGTTGTGTGCGGTCACCAATGTCTCGCCCAGCGTGGTGGCACAGGATGACGATTACACCGCTTCGCCGCTGAACACCCTTTTGGGGGGCACGGCGGGGGAAGTGTTGTCAAACGACACGATCAACGGATTGCCCGCAACCTTTCCGACCGCCACAATCGAAGTGCTGACGCCCGCGATTTCCCAAACCGCAGGCGACCCCGTGCCGGTGTTGGAAACCGCAGGGGCCGACGCAGGACGGGTGATTGTGCCGCCAAATGTGCCGGCCGGTGTCTATGAAATCGAATATGAGCTCTGCGATTCCGTCGATCCGACCCAGTGCGACCGGGCCAAGGTCCGGGTGGCGGTGTTTGACGGGCTGGGCGTCGACTTTGGCGATGCGCCGGTCACCTATCTGCCCGCGTCGCATGGTGTGGCGCTTGGGACATCGTTGTATCTGGGGGCGATTCCGCCCGATATCGAGGCGATCAGCCAATCTGACGCCACCGCCACGGCGGATGACCTTCTTGGCACCGATGACGAAGATGCGGTGATCTTTCCGGTGCTGACCCAGGGTGTGATCAGTACGGTTGACGTGCCTGTTGTGGGTGCCGGGTATCTTCAGGCCTGGCTCGATTTCAACGGTGACGGGCTGTTCGAGGATACCTTGGATGAGCGTATTGCATCGGATTTTCAGGATGACGGCACCGGCGCGGATAATGTCGCCGGGGATGGCGTGATCCAGATTGACGTGGCTGTGCCATCGGACGCCACCACATCGACCACCTATGCCCGGTTTCGGTATTCCAGCCTGATTGGCACGCCGGTCACCGGTTTCGCCATCGACGGCGAGGTCGAGGATTATTCGTTGATCATCGCGGCGGCGGACCTGGTCGACCGGGGCGACGCCCCGGCCAGCTATGGCGACCCGCGCCATGTCGTGGTGCCCTCGATCTATCTTGGCTCGGGCCTGCCCGATACGGAAACCGATCCGCAAAACAGCGTGCTGGCCGATGCCGATGACCTTGCCGGGTTTGACGACGAGGACAGCATCGCAACCTTTCCCGTGTTGGAAGCCGGAACCACCGTGCCGCTGACGGTTCAAACCCACGAAACGCTTAGTCTGCAACTGCCGCTGGGGATTCCTGTTGTGTCCGGTATCACCAACCTTCAGGTCTGGATCGACTGGGATCAAAGCGGCACATTCGAGCCGTCCGAACAGGTGGCCACCGATTACCGCGATGGCGGGGTTGGTGACACCGACGGCAGTTTCAACAACCAGATCAGCCTGGACATCGCCGTGCCGACCACAATCACCAGCGGGTTCACCTATGCCCGCGTGCGGTGGTCGACCTCAAGCGCGCTGACCTCTGACCCGTTTGACGGTTTGAACTTTGACGGCGAGGTCGAGGATTATCGCGTGACCCTGTCGAACCCCAGCGGCCCGCTGCAATGTTCCGACACGTTTTACATGATCGCAACGGAAACATCTTCGAACCTGCCGACCCTGTCCGAATTGCTGATCACTGAATCCGCCGGAACCTATACCCTGTCGCAAGATCTGCTGCCGCCTGACTACACCGGCAATTATCTTGTCACCGGCTGGGGCTTTAACGAGCTGGACGGCTTTATCTATGGGGTGCGGCAAAGCCCGCGCAGTCTTATGCGGATCAATGCCGGCGGTCAGGTGCGCGAGGTCGCGGACCTGTCTTCCCTGGGCCTCGAAAGCCCCGATGCCAGCTCTGACATTCTGCCAAACGGGGTCATGGTCTATATGGTCGGGGGCAATTTCGGGCGCTATCAGCTGCTTGATATCTCGGACCCGTCCAACCCGGTGAACCTGGGGGTTTTGGAGACCGGCCAGAACAGCATCTATGGCCGCGACATCGCCTATAATCCGCGCGACGGGCTGATGTATTTCATCGACCCCAACCGGGATGTCTATACCTTTGATCCGCTGGGCGGAACGCCCGGATCGACGTCGATCAACCTGGTGGGCAATGTGCCTTTGCCTGCGGGCATCTTCTCGATCAATTCAGATTCGGTGTGGTTTGATGGCTCGGGCTTTCTCTATGCCTTTGACAACCAATCGCGGCAGGTCTTTGCCGTCGAGGTCGGCGAAGAAGGCAACCGCCCGGCCAGCTTCTCTTTCATCGAGGTGGAGGGCCCGGTTTCGGATCTGACCTATCAGGGCAACGATGGGGCCTCTTGTCGGGCGCCGGGGCCGTTTGTCTCGACCGTCTTTGTCGAAGGGTCGATTGCCGGCACGCTCTATGAGGACACCAACGACAATGGCACGCGTGACGCAGGCGAACCCACCCTTCCGGCGGGGATCACTGTGCAGCTTTATGATGACAACGGCACGCCCGCCGACATCTCGGATGACATCTTTTCCGGCAATGCCGAAACCGCTGCGGATGGATCATATGTCTTTGCCCAGGTGGATGCGACGCGGACCTGGCGGATCGAGGTCGATCAGGCCGATCCCGATATTCCGGCAGGTCATGTCGTTTCGACCACGAACCCGATCACCGGGGTCACAGTCACCCAAGGTGTCGAAACCAGCGATCAGGACTTTGGCTTTCGCGTAGGCACGC
The DNA here is from genome assembly GCF_055808435.1 of Marinovum sp. J2-8. Lineage (NCBI taxonomy): Bacteria > Pseudomonadati > Pseudomonadota > Alphaproteobacteria > Rhodobacterales > Roseobacteraceae > Marinovum > Marinovum sp. J2-8. The sequence goes on from NZ_JBVVRZ010000006.1 coordinate 61,199, forward strand.
CCCAGGCCGATCTGTCCCTGACCAAAGCGGCCTTTGACAGCAGCGGCACGCCCATCGGGCTGGCCATGGATGGGAGCGATGTCGACTTTGTGCTGCGCGTGACCAATGATGGCCCCGCTCCGGCGACGGGTGTGCAGGTCCGCGACCTGATCCCCAGCGGTTTCAGCTATGTCTCGGATGATGCTGCCGCCCAGGGCGACAGCTATGACAGCGGCACTGGTGTCTGGGTGGTGGGTGACGTGGCCAATGGCGCGACCGAAACGCTGACCATTCGTGTCACCATGAACGCCGCCGGCGATCACACCAATGCCGCCGAAATCATCGCCTCGGATCAGGCCGATCCCGACAGCGACCCCGCCACTGGCGCGCTGACCGATGATCTGGGCGACGGGGTGGCCGATGACGACGAGGCCAGCGCCACCGTGGTGCTTGACGGCACCGGCGCGACGCTTTCGGGTGTGGTGTTCCTTGACCATGGCGGCGTCGGCGGCACCGGCACGGCCTATGACGGGGTGCAGGACGCAAATGAACCCGGCACCGGCGCGGCAAAGATCGAGATCTTTGACAGCACCGGCACGCTGGTCGGCAGCCCGGTTGTGGCCGCTGATGGGGCGTGGTCACTGACCCTGCCAGAAGGTTTCAGCGATCAGGTGACCGTGACCGTGACCCCATCGACAGGCTATTGGGTGGTGTCGGAAGATCCGCGCAGCCCGCCGGGTCTTGTCAATGCGGATCCGCTGGACGGCAGCTATAGCTTCCAGCCGGGGCAGGGCGCCGATTATACCGATCTGCGCTTCGGTTTGATCAAGGGCGCGCGGCTGAGCGAAAGCCAACAGGCGGCCACCCGTGCCGGCCAGGTTGTCGCGCTGCGCCACGATTATATCGCGGATGCCCAGGGGACGGTGCAATTCTCGACCGCGGTGATCGGGCAGACCGCGCCGGGGCTGTTTGCGGTGGCATTGTTTTATGACACCGCCTGTGATGGCACCCCGGTGACAGCGGTAAGCGGGCCGGTTGCCGTGACTGCGGGCATGCGCATCTGTCTTGTGGCGCGGGTCACGGCCTCGGCCGCGGCGGCGCCGGGATCCTCCATCGCCTTTGATCTGGTGGCGGACACGAGTTACGGGGTCACCGGTCTGACGGAACAGCTTCGCAATTCCGATGTGGTGCGTGTCGAAGGATCGGATGGGCGCCTGCAACTGCGCAAGACCGTGCGCAACATCACCCAAGGCACGCCCGAAGGCGTCAGCAACGGGGCCACTCTGGGCGATGTGCTGGAATACCGCATCTATCTGGAAAACCCCGGCAATCTGCCCGCGGCCGAGATCGTGATCCATGATCGTACCCCGCCCTATACATCGCTGGCCGGGGCCGTTCCCAGCCCGGTGAATGTGGGTGCGGATGTGGTGTGCACGCTGGCGGAACCGGCCAGCAACACCGCCGGCTATGCGGGATCGTTGCGCTGGGAATGCACCGGCACCCATGCGCCGGGCGCGACAGGCTCGGTGGCCTTTCAGGTGGCGATCTCGCCCTGAGGGCGGCCACCTGTGCCACGACAGATTGAGCAAGGCCGCCCTTCCACGGGCGGCCTTATGCGTTTTGGGCGGTCAGGGGGTGTTTTTTCGACGCTGTTTACAAGACATGATATTCGTCTTACAAGTTGCCGCAAGAGATACATGGAGAACTTCGGAATGCGCGACACCCCCAAAAAACCCGCTGATACATTGCGCAGCGCCCGCTGGCTTAACCGTGATGATTTGCGGTCCTTTGGGCATCGGTCGCGGCTGCTTCAAATGGGGCTGGATCAGGAGGATTGGCAGGACAAGCCGATTATCGGCATTTTGAACACCTGGTCACAGATGAATCCATGCCATATGCATTTTCGCGACCGGGCCGATGATGTCCGCAAGGGTGTGTTGCAGGCCGGTGGCTTACCTATTGAAATCCCTACGATTTCCGTTGACGAGACATTTACCAAACCCACCTCGATGCTGTATCGCAACCTTCTGGCGATGGAGGTGGAAGAGACAATCCGCTCGCATCCTCTGGACGGTGTTGTCCTTATGGGCGGATGTGACAAATCCACCCCCGGGCTTGTCATGGGGGCCCTGACGGCGGGTATTCCGATGATTTTCCTACCGGCGGGGCCGATGTTGCGCGGGCATCATGCGGGCAAGGTTCTTGGGTCCGGGTCGGATGCCTGGAAGTTTTGGGATGACCGTCGCGCCGGTAAGGTCAGCGAAAAGGAATGGGCCGGTGTCGAAGGCGGGATCGCCCGGTCGTATGGGCATTGCATGACCATGGGAACGGCGTCGACCATGACGGCGATTGTGGACGCGATGGGGCTTTGCCTGCCGGGCGCATCGTCAATTCCTGCTGCAGATTCAGGGCACAAGCGGATGTCGACCCAAACAGGGCGCATGATCACCGAAATGGTGTGGTCCGACACCACTCCCGCCGCAGTTCTGGATGATTCCTCTATCCGCAACGCGATTATCGTCGCGATGGCGATGGGATGTTCGACCAATGCGGTGGTGCATGTGTTGGCCATGGCGCATCGTGCGGGGATCGCGCTTTCGCTTGATGATTTCGACCGTCTGGGCCGCGAGATTCCGGTGATTGCAAATGTGCGCCCATCGGGCAAAGGCTATCTGATGGAGGATTTCTACTATGCCGGCGGGTTGCCCGGGTTGATGTCGCGGCTGACAAGCAAGCTGGATCTTGAGGCGAAAACCGTTACCGGTCAATCACTTGGCGATACTCTGCAAGAGGCCAAGGTGTACAACGACGACGTGATCCGCACGGTGGATACCGCCGTCTATCCCGAAGGTTCAATTGCGGTGGTGCGCGGCAATCTTGCCCCGGACGGTGCCGTGATCAAACCCGCGGCCTGTGATCCGAAATTTTACAAGCACACCGGACCGGCGCTGGTGTTTGACTCCTACCCCGAGATGAAGGCGGCGGTGGAAGACGACGATCTGGATGTGACGCCGGATCATGTCATGATTTTGCGCAATGCCGGGCCATTGGGCGGGCCGGGCTTTCCCGAATGGGGAATGCTGCCGATTCCCAACAAACTTGTAAAACAGGGCCACCGCGACATGTTGCGAATTTCCGATGCGCGCATGTCCGGGACGTCTTATGGCGCATGCATTCTGCATGTTGCGCCGGAATCCTTTGTTGGTGGGCCTTTGGCCTTGGTCCAGACCGGCGATATGATCCATTTTGACATGGAAAACCGCCAGCTTGACCTGATGATCAGTGCCGAGGAAATGGCCCGGCGCAAGGCCGAATGGCAGCCCCCGCGCCGAATTTTCAGCGCGGATATGGCTGGATGTTCGCCCAACATGTCAATCAGGCGAACGAAGGCTGTGATTTCGATTTCCTGTCACGGGATTTTGGGGCCGCTGCGGGCGAACCCGACATCTATTGACGGCGCGGGCGTTTACAACGCCCGTATGGTTGCAAAATCTATGTAGAAAAGCGCGACAGGGGCGGTGTTTGGCCCCTGTCGCGTTGTCGTTTAGCGGCGGGGTTTGACCCGTTCTGCAAGGGCGCTGGTCGCCTGGGCCAATAATCCGGTATCCGTGCCACAGGCAACGAATGTGAACCCTTCCCCGATCAATTTGGCGGCAAAATCCGGATCGGTGACCAATGTGCCGACCGGAATACCCTTTTCCATCAATGCTTTGGCGACGGGCATGATTTCGGCCCAGACCGCATCGTCCAGCGGCCGCCCCAAAAGGCCCATATCGGCGGCGATGTCGGCGGGTCCGAAAAAGATACCATCCACCCCGTCCACCGCAGCGATTTCCAGAGCCTTTCCAAGCGCCTCGCGGGTTTCAAGTTGTAAAAGAACCGCCGTTTCCGTTTCGACCCGCGCGGCATAATCCTCGACGCGTCCGAATTTGTTCGCGCGGGTCGAGCCGGACACGCCCCTGATGCCATGCGGGGGATAGCGGGTGGCGGCGACGGCGCTTTTGGCTTCTTCGACGGATTGCACCATAGGGAACAACAGGCCCTGAACCCCCAGATCCAGAAGACGTTTCACCGCCACCGGGTCATTGGCTTCTGGCCGGACCAGCGCGACCGTGGGGCTGGCGGCAAAAACGTGTAACTGGCTCATAACGCTAAGATAATCATTGGCGGAATGTTCCATGTCTATCAATGCCCAGTCGAAGCCGGCCCAGGCGGAAATCTCTGCCGCGACGGGGCTGCACATTGAAATCCACAGGCCGCATTGTGCGTTTCCCGCGGCAATACCGTGGACGAACTGGTTCTTGACCAATTTCATGAAATCCTCGCTTTGATGTTGTGAATACAGGTCGGGCGGACCGGCTATTGCGTGCCGCTGGCCCCGAAAACCCGCTCGATCCCCTTTTGCAGGGCGACGGACATGGTATTGCGCGCCTTTTCGGGATCGCGCGCGGCAATTGCTTCGTAAATTTGAACGTGTTCCTGCACGGAATCCGCACGGTGGCGCGCCGCCGACATGGACGAGAGCGATCGGATCAGGTTGATGCTGAAAAGCACCTGCGGTTTCATCGCTTCGATTGTGATCACAAAGAAACGATTGCCCGTGGCCTGCGCGATGGCCAGATGAAAGGCGAAATCTTCTTCCAGCCCTTCCTGCATGCCCACTTTGGCGGCCTTCAGGTTTTGCAGGGTGCGGTGAAGCTCTGCAAAGCTGCTTTCCGTGCCGTGCATTGCGGCCTGTGCGGCGGCCTCACACTCAATCCCGCGGCGAAAATCCATACATTTTCGCACGTCCTGAATATCTTTGAGCGGCCCAAAGGATATAGAGCCGGTCGCCCGTCTGGACACGAAAGACCCCGATCCCTGCCGGGATTCGACCAGCCCCTCGTTGCGCAAACGGCTGAGCGCCTGGCGCAGAACGGGGCGCGACACCTTGTATTCCAGGGCAAGGTCATTTTCGCTGGGCAGGCGGGAATTTTCGGCAAATGCACCAGTGGTGATCAGCTCGTGCAGGGCCTCATAGACCGTATCGCTAAGAGATCCGCGATTTGCTGTCATACCCTGTGCGTCCATCTGTTGCCTACACCTGTTGCGATGCGCGGCAGTGTCCAGCCGGAGGTTTGCCCGCATCCATCGAAAAATACAGGTTTTTCCATATTCTTACAAGTCTTGATCCCGGTTCGGGTAAAGATTTCATGATCCGCAACGATGAACTCGCCTTTAACCGCCATAATGTCATGGATTTGGGTGATTTTCGTCGCGATACGCGCAAACACAGCTTTCCGCCGCTCCGGGCAATAGGGTGCGCCAAGTTGAAGAATTTTTACATGTTGATTTATTTGTATAAGCAAACTACAAGGTTGTTAGTTTACTTGAAAACTATTGGGAGGAATAGAATGCGATCCACATTTACCGCCGCATTGGCAGCCGCTGTTGTCGGTCTTGGCGCGCAGGCGCAGGCCGAATACCCTGAAAAGCCGGTGAAGATCATCATTCCGTTTGGGGTTGGTGGATCGACAACCGCAATTGTGCGGTCGCTGGCCGAATACCTTGAGCCCGCTTTGGGCGAAGATGTTGTCATTACCAATGTGAACGGCGCCGGCGGTTCCGTTGGCCTGATCCAGGCGATGAAGGCCAAGCCCGATGGGTATACAATCGGCATGTATGCCGACAATCTGCCGGTTGCGATGGCGCTAGGGCAAAGCCTGGCCACAGATCGGCGATTACGTGCCCGCCTGCATGATTGCCAAGCTTGTGCTGGGCCTTGCCGTGCGCGGCGATGGCGGCGATCTTGAAACATTGGGCGCGCTGAACGCGCAGGCCAGCGACAGCCCCGGCGACGTCGGAATGGCGATCGGGCTTGGGACATTGGCGCAATTTGCCGGACAGGCCTATATCAACGAATCCGGTGCCGACCTTCGACTTGTCAACGTCGGGGACGGCGCGGCCAAGCTTGCGTCGGTTATCGGTGGGCACGTGCCTGCAACCATCGCGCCGGTTGCCGGGCTTATGGGGGCGCATCGCGGCAATCAGGTCAAGATCGTCGCAGTCATGCATGACGAACGTCTGGATTTTCTGCCCGATGTGCCAACGGTCGGCGAAGAGATCGGCGCCGATGTGGCAATGGCCAACTCCCTGGCTTTCGTCGTGCCGCCCGAAACGCCGGAAAGCGTCATTGACACCTTCTGCTCGGCTGTGAAGGAAGCGGGCGAAAACCCTGAATTTGCCAAGAAAATGTATTCTCTCGGTGTCACCTGGTCCTACCGCGACGCGGATGGATTGACGGATTACATCCGCGAAACAGAAGCCGCGATGTCCGACATCGGTGCCTCGTTGAAAGAGAAGTAAATCGCTGGCCGCCTTCTTTGGCCGCCCCTTTGGGTGGCCTTGGGGGCGGTCAGATCCTTGTGACGCGCCGGGTTTTCGGGAACATGTGAATATGAGCAACTACGATCGTTGGGTGGGCCTGGTTGGCATTGCCTTTTCCTTGGGATTGATCTTTTCCTCATTCGGTATCGAGACACCGGAATGGGGCGATGTGGTGGGGCCGACATTTTGGCCCCGGCTGCTGTGCGCGGGGTTGCTGGCGGTCTCGGTGTTTCTTGTCATCAAACCGGATCCAGACGGCGCATCCGACAGGGCGATCGGGTTTCGCCATTTCTTCGCGTTTGGCGCGGCCGCGCTTTATGTCCTGGCTCTGCCCATACTTGGATTTCTGATCGTGACGCCGGTGTTCATTGCATTCGGCTATCTGGCCGTTGGCGCAAACACCTCGCGGCGGCGGATCGGTGAGGCCCTTTTTGCCGCGGCGGCGGGCACGGCGGCGATCTACCTTGTCTTTCAGGTTCTCCTGGAAACCCAATTGCCCAGCGGGCAGCTTTTTTAGCCTTCGGAGACCATGAGATGCCAGGAGATTCTGCTATTTTAGAGGCGCTTGCGCTTGTCACCTCGCCCATGATGTTGCTTGTGATCGGGCTAAGCGTTGTGGGGGGGATCGTTGTCGGCGCCATTCCGGGGCTGACGGCCACGATGGCGCTGGCCCTGTTGATCCCGGTGTCCTATTCGCTGCCGCCGGATCAGGGGATTGCGATGATGGTCGCGGTCTATGTCGGCGGCATTTCGGCGGGGGCGTTGACCGCGATCCTTATTCGCATGCCGGGCACGCCGGCGGCGGTTGCGACGGTGGCGGATGGGTTCCCGATGGCGCAACAGGGCCGCGCCGGTCAGGCCATCGGCAATGCGGTTGTCGCATCCTTTGCCGGCACGGTGATCAGTGGCGTCTGTCTGGTGCTGTTTGCGCCGACACTGGCCGATTTCGCGGTAAAGTTCTTTTTCTCCGAAATTGTGGCGGTCGCGATTTTTGGTCTGACCGCCGTGATTGCCGTATCGGGCAAGACGCTGTCACGGGGGCTGTTTACCGCGCTGCTGGGGATGTTGATCGCGACATTCGGCGTGTCGACCGTTGACGGCATATCCCGATTTGATTTCGGCAACACCAACCTGCAAAGCGGTATCGGCCTGATGCCGATGCTGATCGGCATGTTCGCGGTGTCCCAATTGATGAAAACCACCTCTGACAGCCAACGCCCGTCACAGGCACATTTGGACTCCGGGCCGATCTATCCGCCGCTTGGCGACATTGTCGGAAATACCACCAATTACATCCGCTCCAGCCTGATTGGCACGATCATCGGGGTCATTCCCAGCCTGGGCAGCGGGGTCGCCGGTCTTGTGTCTTATGCGCAGGCGCGCAACGCCTCTAAAACGCCAGAGAAGTTTGGCACCGGCCATGTGCCCGGCATTATCGCATCAGAGGCCGCCAACAATGCCGCCATTGGCGGGGCGCTGATCATCGCGCTGACCTTGGGCATTCCGGGCGATCCGCCGACGGCCATTCTGTTGGGCGCGCTGATGATCCACGGGGTCGACACGGGGCCGATGCTGTTCGAAAACAACTCGGGGCTGGTGTATTCGATCTATTTCTCGCTGTTTGCCAGCAGCGTGCTGATGATGATTTTTCTCCTGGCCTTTGGCCGCTATATTGCCAAGGTGACGCGGATTCCGAACCGCATTCTGTCACCAATCATCTTTGCGCTCTGTGTGGCGGGTGTCTTTTCCGGCAACAACCTGACCTTTGACCTTGGTGTGATGCTGGTGTTTGGGCTTGTCGGGTTTCTGCTGGATCGCGGGGGGTTTCCGCTGGCGCCTTTCATCATCGGTTTTCTTCTGGGGCCGCTGATCGAGGACAACTACCGGCGCTTGATGTCATTTGGCGGGCTGGAAGATTTCGTTACGCGCCCGATCTCGGCCATCTTTCTGGCGCTGGCCATTGCGTCGCTGTTGTATTCCTTCTGGAAGCGCAAGTCGCAGGCCGCGGTCCGTGCCTAGCCACCCCATGCGCCGTCCCTTCACCCACGTTTCTTTCGACTGAGGTTCCCCATGCAAAAGAGTGACATTATGCCGGAGCCCGCCGCCCAACCCCGGTCCGACACCCCCAAGGATCAAAACATTGGGCTGATTGGTGTCGGCATCATGGGGCGCGGCATTGCCAGAAACCTGGCGCAGGCGGGGTTCACGGTGCACGCGCTGGACACACAGCCACAGGCGGCGGGCGATCTGGCACCCTATGGTGTGAAACCGGCGGTCGATCTGTCCCATCTGGTGGCGGATTGCCGGACTGTCATCACATGCCTGCCGACGCAAACGGCGGTGGAGCAGGTCTATCTGGGGTACGAGGGGCTGTTGTCGCTGGCTGATATCCCTACGGATTTCATTGATTGTTCGTCCACCGATCCCGCCCTGGCCCGCACTATCGGCGCCCGCGCAGAGGCCGCCGGGCATCAGCTTATGGATGCGCCGATGTTGTTGGGGGGCAAGGCCGCGTGGGAGGGGACCGTGACGTTGATCGTCGGCGGCCCGGCTGAGGTCATCGCCCGCTGCACCCCGGTTTTGGCGGCCTTTTCGGCCAAGCAGATCCATGCAGGCGGGCTGGGGTCGGCCCATGAAATCAAGGCGATCAACAACGCCGTCACATTGGCCAATCACACCATCCTGTCAGAGGCGTTTTCGGTGGCGATGTCGTCAGGCATTGATCTGAAAACGCTGGTCGAGGTGATGCAAAGCAGCATGGCCAATTCAAGCAAGCTGCACGATCTGAGCGCGCGTGTGCTGAACGACAATTATGAAAAAACCATCTCTTTTGTCACCGCCAGCAAGGATGCCGCCAATTTTGTCCGCATCGCAGAGCGTCTTGGCGCGCGGGCGGATGTGTCAAAAGCGGTTTTGGGCAGCCTGACCGATATGGGCAGGGACGGCGATCCGACCGACACGATCACCCGCATGGCAGAGCGGTTGATGTCCTGTCGTGCGGACCCGGTCAAAGATGGCTGATTGCGCCATGCCACCACCAAACCCGACCCGGATGCCCGCGACATGCCCGAAAATGGAACCAATGCCATGAAAAATTTTCTGTTTCTTCTGTCCGATGAACATAACGCCAGTATCACCGGCTGTTACGGGCATCCGATTGTCCAGACGCCAAACCTTGATCGGTTGGCCGCGGGGGGCACCCGGTTTCAATCCGCCTATTGCAACAGCCCGATTTGCGTGCCGTCGCGCACCGCGCTGGCGACCGGGATGCACCCGCATCAGACGCGGTCATGGGACAATGCGACGCCCTACACCGGCGCGCAGCAAAGCTGGCACCACGTCATGCGCGACCATGGCGTCGATGTTGCCTCGATCGGCAAGTTGCATTTTCGCGGCGGCGACGACTATGGTTTTACCGAGGAGCTGTTGCCGCTGCACGTCGTTGACGGCAAGGGCGATCTGAAGGCGATTGTCGCCAGACAGAGCACCAACAGCCGCAAGGACACCTCGAAACTGGCGGCTGATGCCGGACCGGGCGAAAGCAGCTATCAGGCCTATGATCGCGCGATTGCCGCACAGGCGCGAGAGTGGATAGAGGCGCGGGCCGCCCGTGGCGATGACCGCCCCTTTACGCTTTTCGTCAGTTTCGTCATGCCGCATTTTCCGCTGATCGCACCGCAGGAATATTACGACCTCTATGCCGGGTATTCGCTGGAGGAACTGTCGCAAGGTCTGTGTGCCGCGCCGTCGGATCATCCGACCATGGTCCAGATCCGCACCTTCATGGATTATGACCGGCATTTCGACGATGAAACCCGGGCCCGGGCCCTGCGCGCCTATTTCGGCATGGTCACGATGCTGGACGCCCTGATCGGTACGGTTCTGAAAACGCTGGAGGATAGCCCCTTTGCCCAGAACACCGGCATCCTCTACAGCTCTGATCATGGGGACAATCTTGGCAATCACGGCCATTGGGGCAAGTCGGTGATGTATGACGATTCCGCCGCTGTGCCCATGATCCTGGCGGGGCCGGGGGTGCCGCAAAACCATGTGGCGCAAACGCCTGTGTCCTTGATTGATGTGGCCCCCACCGCGCTGCGGGCTGTCGGGCTGGAAACGCAGGCCGCGACCTATCAGGGGCAGTCGCTGTTCGAGATTGCCCGCCATGCGCTACCGGACCGTGCGGTCCTGGTGCAATACCATGCGGCGGGGGCCCCGACGGGGGTGTTCATGATCCGCAAGGGGGATTGGAAATATGTCTATTTCTCCGGCGCGGCGGCGCAATTGTTCAACCTGGTCGATGACCGGGACGAGGTGCACGATAGGGCAAGTGACCCGGAATGTGCCACGATCCTTGCGGAACTGGAGGGCGAGTTGCGGGCGATCTGTGATCCTGATGCGGTGACACGACAGGCGTTTGCGGACCAACAGGCGGTGATCGACCTGAACGGCGGGCCCGAAGCGATTTACAAGACCCGCGACATTCCGTTCACGCCCGCACCGGTCTGAGGGGGCTTGGGCGGCTGGATCAAGGAGAGGCCACAATGCACGACGCCGTAAAACATGTGAAAACAGCCGACGGGGACATGCCGGTCGAGGTCTTTACCCCGACCGAGACAGGCACCTGTCCCGGCATCATTTTCTTTATGGATATTTTTGGGTTCCGCGACGAGCTTCGACAGATGTGTCGCCGGTATGCGGCGGCGGGGTATGCGGTGTTTCTGCCCGGCTTGTTCTATCGTCAGGGCAACCCGTGCTTTCAGCCCACCATCCAACCGGGGGATGGCGCCCCGGCCGAAGCGGCGGCCCTGAACGACGCGCTGACCACAGGGATGACCGCCGCCGACACAGCCAGTTTGATCCAACAGGTCGCCGAGCTGACGAAGGTGCAGGTGCCGGCCTTTGGCACTGTGGGATATTGCATGGGCGGACGCCACGCGATTGCCAGTGCCGCGCACAACAAGCGCGATGTGCGCGCCGCCGCGTCGCTGCATGGCGGTCGGCTGATCAATGCGACGCCGCATTCGATGGAAAAGCTGATCGGCGAGGTCGAGGCAGAGCTGTTCTTTGGATTTGCCAAGGACGATCCGACTTGTCCGCCCGCACATCAGGCCTGCATAGAACAGACCCTGGCCGCGTCATCGACGCCGGGCCGGGTTGAATATTTCGACGCGGCGCACGGCTGGACCTTTCCAGAGCGGTACTGCTTTGACGCAGCCGCAGCAGAGCGCAGTTGGGACTGCGTGCTGGATCTGTTTGGCCGGCGCCTATAGCCCCGGCCTGTTTCTGTTCCAAATCAGCGGTTTGGGCACAGGTTGGGAGCGGGGCAGGAGATTGCCGCGCCCAAACTGTCAGCGAATGCGGTTTTCCGATTTGCGATCAAACAGCATGACCCGCGAGGCGGGGAATTTGATGCCGACACGAATGCCCTCTTGCGACCGGTCGTCGCCGTGTTCTTCGACGACGATCTTTTCGCCAGTCGCCGAAACCAGATAGGCATAGGACGTGCCGCCAAGCGCCTCGGTCAGGTCGACATCATGGGTGTCGCCGGCTGGATCAACCTCGATATGTTCGGGGCGAATGCCCAGGGTGACTTCGGTGCCTTCGGGCGGCAATGTCACCGGCACATCAAAGCTGTTGTCCAAACCCGGAACATGCACGCGGCCGCCCTGCACCACACCGTCAAGGAAATTCATCGCGGGCGAACCGATAAAGCCGGCCACGAATTTGTTGTCGGGGTCGCGGTAGAGATCAAGCGGCGCGCCGACCTGTTCGATATGGCCCTTGCGCAGCACCACGATCTTGTCAGCGAGGGTCATCGCCTCGACCTGATCATGGGTCACATAGATCATTGTGGCGCCGATTTCCTTGTGCAGGCGGGCAATTTCGACGCGCATTTCAACCCGAAGTTCGGCATCAAGGTTGGACAGGGGTTCGTCGAACAGGAACACCTCTGGCCCACGGACAATGGCACGGCCAATCGAAACACGCTGACGCTGGCCGCCGGACAGGGCCGCAGGCTTGCGGTTGAGGTATTCTTCAAGTTTCAGAATGCGGGTGGCTTCGGCGACCTTTTCCTCGATCTCGGCCTTGGGGTGGCCGTTCATTTTCAGACCGAACCCCATGTTGTCCTTGACCGTCATATGCGGATAAAGCGCATAGGTCTGGAACACCATTGCGACGCCGCGCTCTGCCGGGTCCATGGTTGTCACATCGCGCGGGCCGATGGTCATCTTGCCCTCGGTGGTTTCCTCAAGCCCGGCAACCATCCGCAAGAGCGTGGACTTGCCACAGCCCGAAGGTCCGACAAAAACACAGAATTCGCCGTGCTCAATCTCCAGGTCGACCCCGTGGATCACCTGAACATCTCCATAGCGTTTAATGACGTTTTGAAGCGTTACACCGGACATATTTGTTTTCCTTTGCTTAAGGTATTCATGACGGAAATTGCCACGACGTGGCCTCGGCTCCGATTTCTTTGGTTGTTTTCAATAGCGCGTCGCGGAAATCCTGAAGCGATTCCAGCGAGTGATGGACGGTGGAGGTCGCGATCGACACCGCGCCCAGCACACGGCCATTGTTCGACAGGATGGGCGCGGCAATGGAAATCGTGCCTTGCTCGTGCTCTTCGCGGTCATAGGCAATGCCATCGCCGCGGATTTCTTCCAGCTCGGGGATCAGCGTGTCGGGCGAGGCATGTGTCGTCGGCGTGTATTTGAAATAGGCCTGTTGATGCAGGGCAAGCTCCAATCGCTTGTGTCCCATGAATGCCAACATCGCCTTGCCGACGCCGGTGCAATAGGCGGGGGCAACCTTTCCGGCTTTGGCCAGGGTCTCTGTACGGTCGGCGGATCTGATCTTGTCGATGAACAAAACCTGTCCGCTGTCGATCTGTGCCAGGTGCACGGTTTCGTTGACCTCTGCCGCCAGCGATTCGATGAAGGGTCTGGCGATCGGCGCCAGCGAGGCATTCTTCCACGCGGTATGCGCCAGACGAATCAAACGCATCCCGAGATAATAGGTTTGGTCTTCCGGATTGAAGGCGAGCATTTGCTCATCTGCCAAAGTTTTCAGCAACCGATAAAGCGTTCCGCGGGGGAATTCGGATTTTTCAAGCACTTCGGGGAATTTGACGGGCCGTTCAAAGGACGCAACCAGCTCCAGAACGACCAATGCTTTCTTGACTGTGCCGCTTCCCGTGGGCGCTGAATTCATGGTCTTGATCTCGCTTTGCTGCGGGCTTTTTGAGCAATGTTTGTATTGACACACCTAAGGGATTTGTGATGATATTGCAATATGCAAACTAGCATTTCACTATTTGGAACGTGTCAGGGAGGACACTATGAATAAAACAATCAAGGCATCGCTCGCGACGCTCTCCGCCGCCGCCTTCTTGGCTGGGGGTGCATCGGCGCAGGCGCTGACCGGTGATCTGAATATCTTTTTGGACACATCGAACCCGGCGCCGCGCGCCACGATGGAATCCGCGATTGCCGATTTTCAGGCAATGCACCCCGATCTGAACATTGAAACCACGATCATTGACCGCGACGCGTACAAGACCCAGATCCGCAACTTCCTGAGCGCCAATGCGCCGGATGTCGCCACCTGGTACGCGGCAAACCGGATGAAACCCTATGTCGAGGCCGGCCTGTTCGAGGACGTCAGCGATCTGTGGGCGGAACCCGAAATCGGCGAAAACCTGGCATCCACCAAAGGTGCGATGACCATCGACGGCAAGCAATGGGGTGTGCCTTATACCTATTACCAATGGGGCATCTACTATCGCAAAGACATCTTTGACGAGCTGGGTCTGAGCGAGCCTGCCACCTGGGAAGAAGAAAAAGCAAACTGTGCCAAGATCGTCGAATCCGGCCGTGCGTGTTATGCCATCGGCACCAAGTTTCTTTGGACTGCGGGCGGCTGGTTTGACTATCTGAACATGCGCACCAACGGCTTTGACTTCCACATGCAGCTTGCTGCCGGCGAAGTCAGCTGGGAAGACGACCGCGTGCGTCAGACATTTGCCAACTGGCGCGAGCTGATTGACATGGGCGGTTTCCTGGAAAACCACCAGTCCTACAGCTGGCAAGAGGCGCTGCCGTTCATGACCCAGGGCGATGCCGCATCTTATCTGATCGGCAACTTTGCCGTGGCGCCGCTGCGCGAAGCAGGGCTGAGCGATGACCAGCTGGATTTCTATCAGTTCCCGGTCATCAACCCCGATGTGCCTTTGGCCGAAGATGCGCCAACCGACACATTCCACATCCCGTCGGGTGCCAAGAACAAGGATAACGCACGTGCGTTCCTGCGTTACATGGTCTCGACCAATGTGCAGACCGAAATCAACGCGGGTGACGCGCTGGGACAGCTGCCAACCAATGCGATGTCCAAGGTCGATGACGACAAGTTCCTGAACGAAGGCTTTGCGATGCTGTCGTCCAATTCCCCGGGCGGTGTTGCACAGTTCTTTGACCGCGACTTCCCGGCGGAAATGGCCAAGGTCGGCATGGAAGGTCTGCAAGAGTTCATGGTGCGCCCTGACAATCTGGATGCCATCCTGAAGCGTTTGGAAAAATCCCGCGAACGCATCTACAAGTAATGTGTTGGGGGCGGGCAACATGTCCGCCCCCGATCCGCCACACCGTCCCAAAATTCAGATAGGCGCGCACCGGGCACGATTGTGCAGCGGCCGTGAACCGGCTTGCCAAAGCCCCGCGTTCTACGTGCCGACACCCGCTCCGATCCACTGTCCGTGCACATAGAAACGAGGTTCAAGATGACCACGCCCGCGCTTCCCCAGACCGAATACGAGCCCCCCCGGCGATCTTGGTACAAACGTAACGAGATCGCGATCACGCCCTGGCTCTTCTTGCTTCCGGCCATTCTGTTTTTCATGGTCTACGTGATCATCCCCATCTTCCAAAGCTTTACCGTGTCGACCGTGGCCTGGGATGGTTTGGGCGAAAAGGAATTTGTCGGACTCGACAATTACCGCGAACTGTTGGACGACCCGGCGTTCTGGACGTCGCTGCGCAATAACCTGATCTGGTTGTTGCTTTATCTGCTGGCGATCCCGGCGGGTCTGTTCATCGCATTGTTTCTGAACCAGACCGTGACCGGCATCCGGATCTACAAATCGCTGTTCTTCTTTCCGTTTGTGATCAGCCAGGTTGTTGTCGGGCTGGTGTTCAGCTGGTTTTATGACCCGACCTTTGGCTTGCTGAATGCCATTCTGGGCTTTGTTGGCCTTGGGCCGATCAACGTGTTGGGCGATCCGACCTATGTGACCTATGGCATCATCGCCGCCGGTCTCTGGCCACAGACCGCATATTGCATGATCCTGTACCTTACCGGATTGAACGCCGTTGACCCCGAACAGGTCGAAGCGGCGCGGCTGGACGGTGCCAAGGGCTGGAAAATGCTGTGGTATGTGATTGTGCCGCAACTCAAACCCGCGACCTTCATCGCCTTTGTGGTGACCATCGTTGGCGCGCTGCGGTCTTTCGATCTGATCTCGATCATGACCAATGGCGGGCCGTTCGGCGAAAGCCGCGTGCTCAGCTTCTATATGTTCGAAGTCGCACTTTCCGAATACGGGTTCCGCATGGGCTATGGCGCGGCCATTGCTGTGGTGCTGTTCCTGATCATGCTCTGCTTCATCGCGTACTTCCTTTATTCGATGTACAAAGAAGAGAAGGGACACTGAGATGTTTCCGAAACCAATTGAAAAATCCTCTCGCAATGTGCAGATCGGCTATCAGGCGCTGCTGCCCGTGGCCTTGATCTTCTGGCTGTTGCCGTTGATCGCTGTGGCGCTGTTTTCGATCAAGCCGGCGGCAGATTTCACCACCGGCGATTACTGGAACCTGCCGTCGGTGTTCGGCGGGTTCGAAAACTACGGCAAGGTGTTCTTTGACTCCGACATGCCGCGTTATCTCTTGAATTCGATCCTGATCACCGTGCCCACGGCCATTGGCGCGGTGGCGCTGTCCTGCATGGCGGGGTTTGCCCTGGGCATCTATCAGTTCAAAGCGAACCTCTGGCTGTTCTTTCTGTTTGTCGCGGGCAACTTTGTGCCGTTCCAGATCCTGATGGTGCCGGTGCGTGATCTGACGCTGGATCTTGGGCTGTACAATACCAAGACCGGATTGGTGCTGTTCCACATCGCATTCCAGACCGGGTTCTGTACGCTGTTCATGCGCAACTTCATCAAGGGTCTGCCATTCCCCCTGATCGAGGCCGCACGTGTCGAAGGCGTGGCCGAATGGAAGATCTTTGTCTATGTCGTGCTGCCGCTGATGAAACCGGCGATTGCCGCCCTTCTGGTGCTGATCTTCACCTTCATCTGGAACGATTATTTCTGGGCTGTGGTGTTGACGCAGGGGGCTGAATCCCAGCCTGTGACCGCTGGCATCACCTCGTTCAACGCACAATACCGGGCGGCCTATCATCTGATGAGTGCCGGTGCGGTTGTTGCGGCTCTGCCGCCGGTGGCGATGTTCTTCATGATGCAAAAACACTTTATCGCAGGTCTGACTTTGGGTGCCGTAAAATGATCCGATGCTGGCGACTGGATGACGGCCGTCAAACTCTGGTGCTTGGATCCAACAGAGACCACCTCGCCGAGGTGGTCTACTGGGGGTCGCGGCTGCCGGATGACGAAGACCTGACTACACTTTATCAAGCACATGCGATTGATGTGACTGGTGGCATGCTGGATGCCAACCCGGAACTGTCGCTGTGTCCCGAGGCGACGCGCACCTTTCCCGGACAACCCGGGCTGATCGTGCGGGCCGAAAATGGCACGCCGCTGCTGCCGAAATTCTGCTTTGCCGATGCCGAGGTTGCACCAAACAGCCTGAGCCTGAAATACACCGATGTCTCCAACGCGCTGACCTATACCGCGCGCTTTGCGATCAATCCCCGGACCCATATGATCGTGGCACAGGCGACGCTGGAATCCGAGGCCCCGGTGCATTTGCACTGGCTGAGCGCGCCGGTCTTTCCCGGCCCGCAGCAATCGGATGAGATGATTGATGTCTCCGGGCGCTGGTGTGGCGAGTTTCAGTTGAACCGCACGCCCTGGGCGCCGGGCATGCGCTATCGTGAAAACCGCACCGGGCGCACGGGACATGAACATTTTCCGGGCCTGATCGTGCCCTGCCGTGGGGCAACCAATGCCCGTGGCCATGCCTATGCCTTTCACTACGGTTGGTCCGGCGGGCACCGGATGGTGGCCGAAGAATTGCCGGATGGCCGCCGCCAGATTCAGTTCGGCCAGGCCGCCCGGATGGAGGGTGATCCGAAAACCAAATTCGAAACCGCGCCGCTTTATGCTGTGTTCTCGGATGACGGTATCAATGGCTGCGCCGTCGCCTTTCAGCGCCACCTGCGCGATGAAATCGTGCAATGGCCGCAACCGGACCGCCCGCGGCCGGTGCATTACAATTGCTGGGAGGCGATCTATTTTGATCACAACCTCCCCGCGCTCAAAGACATTGCCAGCCGTGCCGCCGCATTGGGCGCGGAACGGTTTGTGCTGGACGACGGTTGGTTCGGAAATCGGGATGACGACACACGGGCGCTTTCCGATTGGGAAGTGGACCCGCGCAAATATCCCGATGGGCTGACGCCGCTGATCGAACATATCCACGGCTTGGGCATGACCTTTGGCATCTGGTTTGAACCGGAAATGATCAACCCGGATTCCAACGTGTTCCGCGCCAATCCGCATTGGGCGTTGGGCGGCGAGGACCAGATCATGGGCCGTCAACAGATGGCGCTGAACATGGGGCTCGAAGAGGTGCGGGATTTCCTGTTCGATCGGATGAGCAAGGTTCTGCGCGACAATGCCATCGAATACATCAAATGGGACCACAACCGCGTTCTGCCGACACCCGATGCCGCCCAGACCCGTGGGTCGTATATGCTGATTGATCGGTTGCGCGCGGCCTTTCCCGATGTCGAGATTGAAAGCTGCGCCTCTGGCGGGGCGCGGATCGACTTTGGCATTCTGTCGCGCACGCATCGCGTCTGGCTGAGTGACAGCAACGACGCGCAGGAACGGCTTCGGATGCAGCATAATGCGGCGATTTTCCTGCCGATGGCCGTCACCGGCAGCCACGTTGGCCCGCGCACCTGCCATACGTCGGGACGCACGCTGGACATCCGGTTTCGGTCCTGGGTCGCGGCGCAGCGGCACATGGGGTTCGAAATGGATCCCCGCGAGCTTACCGAAGAAGAGGTTGGCGTCCTGAGCGAGGTCACCGGCTGGTGGAAGGCCAACCGCGACTGGATGTACCGCGCCGACATCCTGCGGCTCGACAGCCCCGATCCGGCGGTCATTGCCGAACAGCAACTGGCCGAAGGTGGTGCAAAATTTGTGGTGTTCGCGGGCAAGGCCGCCACGTCGAGCCAGATCGCGCCGCGCCCGCTGACGCTTAGCCGGCTGACACCGGATGCGAAATACCGCATCGAGTTGCTCAATCGTGGCGATGCCGGGCCGCTGTCGCGCGGTGATCAAACATTGAAATCGGAATCTCTGGTGCTGAGCGGCGGATATCTGATGAATCACGGACTGACTTTGCCCTGGTCTTTCCCGGACTCCATGTGGGTGATTGAAGGAACGTTGATATGACCAAGGAACGACGCAATCGTGGCTGGTACGGAATGCTCGACAAGGATGGATTTATCCGCCGGTCGTGGATGAAAAATCAAGGCTTTCCAGACCATGCTTTCGATGGCCGTCCGGTCATTGGTATTTGCAACACCTGGTCTGAACTGACGCCGTGCAACTCTGGTCTGCGGGAATTGGCCGAGGGCGTGAAACGTGGCGTCTGGGAGGCGGGCGGATTTCCGGTGGAATTCCCGGTAATGAGCCTCGGCGAAACCCAGATGAAGCCAACCGCCATGCTGTTTCGCAACCTGCTGGCGATGGATGTCGAGGAAGTCGATTCGCGCCTATGGTATGGATGGTGTTGTCCTTCTGGGCGGCTGCGACAAGACCACGCCGGGCCAGTTGATGGGCGCCGCATCGGTCGATCTGCCGACCATTGTGGTCAGTTCCGGCCCCATGCTGAACGGCAAATGGAAAGGCCGCGATCTGGGCTCTGGCACCGATGTGCGCAAGTTTGCGATGGACGTCAAAGCCGGTGACATGACGCTCAAGGATTTCATGGAAACAGAATCCGGCATGAGCCGCTCCAAGGGCGTCTGCATGACCATGGGCACCGCATCCACCATGTCGTCATTGACCGAGGCGATGGGCCTGTCGTTGCCGATGAACGGCTCGTTGCCGGCGGTCGATGCGCGGCGCATGGCGCTGGCGCATCTTACCGGCAAACGCATCGTCGAAATGGTCGAAGAAGACCTGAAACTGTCGGACGTGCTGACCAAAGCCAGCTTTGAAAACGCCATTCTGGCCAATGCTGCGCTTGGGGGGTCGACCAATGCGGTAGTGCATCTTCTGGCGCTGGCGGGCCGGGTCGGCATCGACCTGACAATGGAAGATTTCGAAATCGGCGGTGAGATCCCGCTTCTTGTCAATTGTATGCCGTCGGGCAAATATTTGATGGAAGATTTCTGTTATGCGGGTGGCGTTCCCGTGGTGCTGAAAGAGCTGGAGCAGAAATTGCGCCCGGCCAACACCGTGATGTCCAAGGATATTTCGGTCTATTATGACGAAGCCGAGTGTTATAACCGCGATGTCATCTATGCCTATGACACGCCGTTGAAACCCGCCGCCGGGCTTCGCGTGCTGCGCGGAAACCTTGCGCCAAATGGTGCGATCGTCAAACCCTCGGCGGCGTCGGATCATCTTCTGGAGCATGAGGCCGAGGCCTATGTGTTCGAGACCATCGAAGAGCTGAAGGCCAATATCGACCGTGACGATCTGCCGGTGGATGAAAACACCATTCTGGTGCTGAAACATTGTGGTCCCAAGGGCTATCCCGGAATGCCCGAAGTGGGCGACATGCCGGTGCCAGGCCAAGCTGGTGAAAAAGGGCGTGCGCGATATTGTGCGTGTGTCAGACGCGCGGATGTCGGGCACGGCCTTTGGCACCGTCATTCTGCATGTCTCGCCCGAAGCGACGGCAGGGGGGCCATTGGCGTTGGTTCAGACCGGCGACCGCATCCGCATATCTGCCAGCACAGGTGTTCTGGAATTGCTGATTTCAGAGACAGAGCTGGCGGCGCGCCGGGCCGAATGGGTTGCACCAGAGCCGCATTACACCCGTGGCTATGCCAAGATGTATGTCGATCATGTCTTGCAGGCGGATCAGGGGGCGGATCTTGATTTTCTGGTTGGCAAAGACACCCGCCCGGTGACCCGAGAGAGCCACTGATGACCCGGACCGCAACATTTCACGACCTCGCCGGGCAGAACGTTTTCCTGGTCGGCGGCGTCGCGGGTGACGCGGTGTGATCCTGAGGGGCCTGCGCCTATGCATATCGCTTTGCCTCGACAGCAGGTGACCTGCCCGGCCTTTCGCGGTTGTGACCATGACAACCTGATTGCCACCTCTGCTACCGAAGGCCAAACTCCGCCGTCTGCGGCGGAGGGCCAGACTTTTTCAACCTCGCTTGCCTGCAATGGTCGGCCCGAACACCGCGTGATTATCTGATGCAACGGACCCTTGGCACCTGTTACTACCCCGAACAATGGACGCGCGACATCTGGGAAGAAGACGCCCGCCGCATGGCCGAGGCCGGCCTGACCTGGGTGCGGATCGGCGAATTCGCCTGGTCGCGTCTGGAACCGCAGCCGGGTCAATATGATTTTGACTGGCTTGATGATGCCATCACCGTCCTTGGCGCGGCGGGATTGAAGGTTGTGCTTGGCACGCCTACGGCCACGCCGCCGCGTTGGTTGGTTGACCGCTATCCCGATATGCTGGCCGTTGATGCCGAGGGACGCCCGCGCAAATTCGGGTCGCGCAGGCATTATTGCTTCAGCCACGCAGAATACAAAGCCGAATGCGCCCGGATCGTCACCAAACTGGCCGAGCGTTATGGCAAAAATCCACATGTCGCCGCCTGGCAGACCGACAATGAATATGGCTGTCACGACACCATAATTTCCTACAGCGATGCTGCCCGCGCGGCCTTTCGCACCTGGTTGCGTGGCCAGTATCCCGGCCCCGGCAATGATGGTGACATCGGCGCGCTGAACGCGGCCTGGGGCAATGTGTTCTGGTCGATGGAATATGACGGATTTGACCAGATCGACCTGCCCAACCTGACAGTGACCGAGCCAAACCCGGCGCATGTGCTGGCCTTTCGCCGGTTCAGTTCGGATCAGGTCGTGGCCTTCAACCGGGTTCAGACCGACATTCTTCGCGCGCATTCCTCTGCGCCGCTGTCGCATAATTACATGGGGCGGATCACCGACTTTGATCATTTCAAGGTTGGTGCGGACCTCGATATTGCCACCTGGGACAGTTATCCGCTGGGCTTTCTCGAAGACCGGGTGGGTGCGGACCCCGCGCGTCAGCGTGCCTATGCCCGCCAGGGCGACCCGGATTTTCAGGCGTTTCACCACGATCTGTATCGTGCGGTGGCCGGTTGTGCCCCGGGGGTTTCGGGCGCATCGGGCAAACCGGCCCGCTGGTGGGTGATGGAGCAACAGCCCGGTCCGGTCAATTGGGCGCCTTATAACCCCGCGCCGTTGCCGGGAATGGTGCGGCTTTGGTCGTGGGAGGCCTTTGCCCATGGGGCCGAGGCGGTCTGTTATTTCCGCTGGCGTCAGGCCCCTTTTGCCCAAGAGCAGATGCACTCTGGCCTGTTGCGCCCCGACAACGTAGAGGCCCCGGGGCTGGAAGAGGCGCGGCAGGTCTTTGCCGAGCTGAAGGACGCGCCAGAGGTGCCAGAGGGGCAGGCCGCTGTTGCGCTGATCTTTGATTACGACGCGGATTTCGCATGGGCGACCCAGCCACATGGCCTCGGCCTCAGCTATTTTGGGCTGGTGTTCGATACCTATCGTGCCATGCGGGGGCTTGGCCTGTCGGTTGACATCCTGCGACCGGGCACGACGGATTTTGCAGGCTACAAGGTGATTGCAGCGCCGGGGCTGATGCATATGTCGGACGGGCTGAAATCGGCGCTGGTTGCGGCGGATGCACAGGTTCTGATCGGCCCGCGCAGCGGCGCGCGTGATGAAGACATGGCGATCCCGCTGCCCTTGCCCCCGGATATTCCCGGTCTGGATGTGACGGTGGCGCACGTCGAAAGCCTCCGCCCGGATATGCCGATTGCGCTGGCGGACGGCGGGCATGTGCAGCTTTACCGCGAAGCGTTGCAAGGCAGTGCGGCGGTTGCGGAACGTGCGGTGGATGGCACCGTCGCGGCAATGACAGAGGGGCAGGTGACCTATCTTGGCGCCTGGCTGGATGAGAGCGCCCTGCTACGACTGCTTGCCAAGGCCTGCACGGCGGCGGGCGTCGAAACCATGGTTCTGCCGGATGGCGTGCGTCGGCGCGATTGCGGGGATAGCGGTTCTGGTTCAACTACACCGCCCAGCCCGTCACCATCGAAGATTGGCAGCTTGAGGCCGCCGGTGTCCGACGCCAGAGCCTGACCAGAACCTGACCCGCGCGGGTGATATGCCATCGGGCCACGGGGTTTGCACTTGCCGTTGACGGCACGTGCCCCCCGGCCTGATCGGCCTTCTTTGGCGTGATGGCCCGTTCGACGGGCAGCAGAACTTTGTCTGCCGACCTTTCGAATGCCGGGGCGGCGCGCGCTAGAGTTTTATCCAGGCCGTCTTGAGATCGGTGAATTTGTCGAGCGCATGCAGCGACTTGTCATGCCCGTTGCCGGATTGTTTTACGCCGCCCATCGGCACGGTGACGTCCGGCCCGCCATAGGTATTCACATGCACGACGCCCGTGTGCATTTCGCGCACCATGCGATGTGCACGCGAAAGATCCGAGGTCCACACACCACCGGCAAGGCCATAATCGGTGCTGTTGGCGAGCCGGATGGCGTCGTCTTCGTCCTCAAACGCGGTGACGGCCAGAACCGGGCCAAACACCTCTTTCTGGGCGATGCTGTGATCTGCGGCCACGTCGGTGATGATTGTCGGCTCCATGAAATAGCCGCCGGTGTCCGCGTGGATGCGATGGCCACCTTGATACAGCGTTCCGCCTTCGGCCTGGGCGGTTTCGACGAAGGACAGGTTCTGCGCCAGCTGCGCCGCGTTGTTGATTGCGCCCGCCTGTGTCGTCAGATCAAGCGGGTCGCCCACGCGCATGGATTTGGCGGCATTCGCCAGTTCGGCGACGAAATCATCATGAATCGCGCGCTCGACCAGAAGCCGGGAACCGGCCACGCAGACCTGACCGGAATTGCGAAAGATCCCGGCGGCGCTGACGGCGGCGGCCTCGGTCAGGTTCCTGGCATCGGCGAACACGACATTGGCGGATTTGCCGCCCAGTTCCAGATAGCAGCGCTTCATGTTTGACGCCGCTGAGGCCTGCAAAAGCCTGCGACCGGTCGCGCCCGATCCCGTGAAAACCACCACATCCACATCCATGGAATGCGACAGCGCCTCGCCCACGACCTTGCCCTCGCCGGTCACGACGTTAAGCACACCGGGCGGCACCCCGGCCTCTAGCGCCAGTTCCGCCATTCGCAAAAGCGAAAGAGCGGCGGTTTCAGAGGGTTTGAGCACCACCGAATTGCCCGCCGCAAGGGCCGGGCCCAACTTCCATGCGCCGATCATCAGCGGGAAATTCCACGGAATGATCGCGGCCACCACGCCAATCGGTTCGCGGTGGATCAGGCCAAGGACATCCTGCGGGGTTGGCGCGATCTCGCCATAGACCTTGTCGATGGCCTCGGCATAGAATTCGCAGGGTGGCGATGGCCGATCCCGGTTCCGCCTTTAACGCCATGCCGATTTCGGTGCCATTGTTGCGCACGCCCAGCACCGCAAGATCCAGCATCTCGGACTCTATCAGATCGGCCCAGCGGAGCATGATTTTCTTGCGCGCCGCGGGCGGCATCCCGCGCCAGCGCTTGTCGTCGAAAGCCCGGCGCGCGGCGGCAATCGCGCGTTCGGTGTCGCCCTTGGTGCCAGCGGCGGTGGTGGTCAGCACCTTGCCGTCGAGCGGCGAGATCACGTTGTCGGTTTGGCCGGTTTCGCTCTCGCAGAGTTGGCCGTCGATCAGCAGTTTCCGGGGCGCGATGGCCTTGGTGCGCAGCGCGTCAATGTGGGCTTGTTCGGTCACGTCAGGTTACCTTGTCTGAGAGTCATGGAGGTCGTGATCAATCTCGGCCTCGGAAAGCCGCGCCTTATGCTCTTTGCGCAGGGTGCGGATGTGCATCAGGATCACCAGCACGATCATCACGGCCAGGATCGCGGCGATGGGCCGGTCGACAAAATCCAGCGGCTGTTTCACCCGGATCATTGCAGAGCGGAGTTTGACCTCCATGATCCCGCCCAGAACCATGCCAAGCACGATGGGCACGATCGGCAGGTTCAGACGTTTCAGCACCAGACCAAGCACACCAAAGCCCGAGGCAATCGCACAGTCGATAACCGAGTTGCGCAGCGAATAGACGCCAACGAAGCTGAGGATCAGGATGACCATCCCAAGAAAGCGGGTCGGCACCTGGATGATTTTCGTCAGCATGTTGGTCGAGAAGATCAAAAAGATGATCACGATCACATTCAGCAGGATCATCGCAATATAAAGCGCATAAACGAAATCGAGCTGGGTCTGGAACAGCTGTGGGCCGGGGATGACGTTATGCACATAAAAAACCGAGAGCATCATTGCCGTCAGCGCCTCGCCCGGGATGCCGAGTGCAAGCAGCGGGATCATTGCGGCGGCGGGGACGGCGTTGTTGGCGGCCTCTGACGCGATCAGCCCCTCGGGCGCGCCATCGCCGAAATCATCAGGTGTCTTCGATGTGCGGCGGGCATAGGTGTAGGACATGAACTGGGCAGTGAACTCGCCCACGCCGGGGATCATGCCCATCAGGACGCCAAAGCCGCTGGCGACGGTTGCCACGCGCTTGTAGAGCCACATTTCCTTCATCGCGCCGAACATGGAGCCATCGACCGGCTGCGGATCCGGCGCGCTGTCCTTTTCGGTCAGCAAAAGGAAGGCCTGCGACAGCGCGAAGAGACCCAGCACCACAACAATCAGATCAAAGCCGCCGGTCAGCCAGGTCTGTTCGAATGTCATGCGCTGGTTGTATTTGGTGTCGAGACCAACTGTGTGCAGCAGGATGCCAAACCCCGCCAAACCACCCGCGGCAAAGACCTGACCGCGATGTGCCAGCACCACAAGGATGATGCCCAGAAGCGCGGCGAGAAAGATTTCCCGGCTGCCGAAATGCGGCGCCACCAGCGCCAGCACGGGCGACAGGAAGATCAGGCAGAGAATGCCGAATATGCCGCCCCAGAACGAGGCCGAATAGGCCAGCGCCAGCGCGCGACGGGCCTCTCCGCGTTTGGTCATCGGATAGCCGTCATAGGTGGTCAGGGCATTGACCGCGGTGCCGGGGGTGTTGATCAAAATGGCGGGCAGGGCCCCGCCGTACATCGAGGATCCATAGATCCCCAAAAGCATCGTAAGGCCGACGATAGGATCAAGCGAAAAGGTGGCTGGCAGCAGAATGGCGATGGCCACGGCGGCCCCGACACCCGGAATGGCGCCGATGACCACGCCACCGACCGAGCCGATAAAAAGCGCCAAAGCAACATCCCAACGCATCAGGAGTTCGACGCCTGCAAAGAAGGTTTCCATAAGCAAGCCCTAGAAATATGTCAGAAAAAATGAACGAAGCGCTGTTGGCAGAAGCTCATAGATGGCCCCGCCCGGCACCTTCACCTGCAATAGTGATTTGAAGATCACGACCACCACGACCGCGAAAAGCGCAGCAGAGCCGAGATACCGCGCGTTGCGGTAACCGAGCCTGAGGCACAGGGCGACGGCGAAAATCACCGTGGTCGGCAAATAGCCAAGTTGCGGCACCGTGATCACATAAATCATGAACCAGCCCGCGTATTCGACCGAGCGAAGCCAGAACCCGACCTCCTGCCAGCGGCCATCGAGTTTTGGCGAAACGACACTGGACACCAGGTGCAGCGCAGAAAAAACCGTCATCGCGCTCACGGCGACATAGGGCCAGAATGCGGGTTGCGCGAACAGTTTGGTATTGTCCACCCAGGTCGTTTCGGCCCGCAGATTGAACGCCAGAAACAGGCTGAACACGACACATATTATGCTGTAAAACAAATCTCCCGGTCGGCGATACCGCTTGAACAGATCCTGTAATGTCTGCGCCTTGATCATTTGCCTCTCCCGCAACTCTGATCGAATTCGACCGGCGGGCCGTAACAGCCCGCCTCAACCTGTCAGTGTGTGACAGGATCACTCAAGCATTGCGTTGATATTCGCGAGCGCCGCGGTGTCCGCTTCGATCTGTGCGGCTGTTTCTTCGGCGTTTTGCCAGTAGACCAGCGCCCCGGTCTTGGCCATGAAGTCCTGGGCGCGGTCCGATGCCATGGTGTCCTTGGCCACCGCGACAATCTTTTCGCGCACGTCTGCCGGTGTGTCCTTGTGTACGAACAGACCATTCCACAGCGCCAGCGACAGGCTGGGGTCAAGCTCGCCTACGGTGGGTGTGTCGGGGGTCAGGCCGATCCGCTTGCCGCCGATCGAGGCCAGCACGTTGATGTTATCAAGGCAGGGCAGCACAAGTTGCAGGGTGGTGTTCATCACATCGACATCACCAGAGGCCAGTGAATTGCAATCGAGGATGTCAAAGGCGGCATCGGCGGCGAAGGAAAAGCCCTTTTGCTTTGCCAGTGCAAAGGTGACCTTTGTCGGGATCAGCGGCGCGCCGAAATGGCCCAGCACCACATCGTTGTCTTTGGCATGGGCGGCCAGTTCGTCGATTGTTGAATAGGGTGCATTCTTGCCCGCGACGATCACAAAGGGATAGGTCATGAAGGCGCCGAGCGGCTCGAACGGGTTGGGGTTCAGCTCGGGAATGCCGATGTTGGGGCCGATGACCGGCACCGCCAGGATGAAAGAGCCCACGGTATAGCCATCCGCCGGCGCTTTTGCGACCTCGACCGCACCGGGGAAGGGGCCGCCGCCGCCGCCGGGCTTGTTCACCACCGCTGCGGGGACACCATAAGCGTTCTGGAAATCCTCTGCGATCATGCGCGTCAGGACATCTTCGGCGTCGCCCGGCGGCCAGGGGACAACGAATTCAACAGGCTTTTCCGGATACTCGGCCGCCGCGAATCCCGGCAGCATGGCCGCAAGCACAGCAGCACCTGCAATCAAGGTCTTCTTCATCACTATCTCCCTGTGAGCGGTGCGTTATTCGCACCATTGGTGTGAAATATATTGATCTAGAAATGAACATCTGTCAACAAGGAGCAACAGTCGATCGGGCCTTGGGAGGCGATGATGACAAACGATCATGCTTGGAGGGGGCGACGGGAAAACATGCAAACCATTGGAATTGCTGAATTTGAACCCTCGTACATTGGCGGGTCGGGACGCGTGACCACAGGGAAAGGGCATCCCGTGTGTGCAAATCGCCCGCCGATGCCGGGGGGATCGCTTCGAATCACTTCCGGCACAATTCACGGCGCGGGCGTCTGCGCCGCGTCAAAGAGAGGATGACCATGCAGCAAGAAAAAAAGACCAAGGCGCTCGTTCTCGACTTTGGCGGGGTCATTTCAAAGACCCTGTTCGAAACTCATGCCAACACCGAACGCGCACTTGGTCTTATGCCGGGTCAATTGACCTGGCAGGGCCCGTTTGCGCCGGACACTGACCCTCTTTGGGTTTCGATGCAGGCCGACGAGATTTCAGAGCGTGATTATTGGCTGACGCGGTCCCGGGAAACCGGGGCCTTGATCGGCCAAAGCTGGACAAAGATGTCAGATCTTCTGATCGCGGCCCGTGGCGACGTTCCTGATGAGGTGATCCGCCCGGAATTTCTGCAAACGCTGGCGCGTGTAAAATCGGCCGCATGTCCGACGGCCATCCTGTCCAACGAGCTTGACCTGTTCTACGGGGCGGCGTTCCGGGGAAAGCTGTCCTTCCTGCCGGACATCGATGTCATCCACGACGCGACCTATACCAAGACCCTGAAACCGGCTGGCGCGGCCTATCGTGCTTTGATCGCCGACCTTGGTTTGCCTGCCGAGGACTGTGTCTTTGTGGATGATCAACGCCGCAACATCGACGGCGCAAAGGCCGTCGGCATGGCCACTGTGCATTTTGACGTAATGAACCCGGCGAAGAGTTTTGCCGAGGCGGAACGCCTTCTTGGGTTGTATGAAAGGATTAAGCGATGAAGGACGAAAATTTTCTGAAAGAGAACAACGCCCGGCACATGTGGCACCCGATGTCGCATCCGGCGGACAGCCTGAAAAACCCGCCCAAGATCATCACCGGCGGCAAGGGCGTGCGCATTGTCGATATTGATGGCAACGAGACGATTGATGCGGTGGGCGGTCTTTGGAACGTGAACCTCGGGTATTCCTGCGCGCCGGTGAAAGAGGCAATTGCCGCCCAGCTGGAGCAGCTGCCTTATTATTCGACCTTTCGCGGCACTTCGAACGATGCTGCGATTGAACTCAGCTACATGCTGCGCGACTTCTTTGCGCCCGATGGGCTGAGCCGCGCGTTCTTTACCTCTGGTGGGTCGGACGGCGTCGAAATCGCGCTGCGGCTGGCACGCCAGTATCACAAGGTCCGGGGCGAGGCGGGGCGCACCAAGTTCCTCAGCCTTAAAAAGGGCTATCATGGCACGCATATGGGCGGGGCTTCGGTCAACGGAAACTCCAATTTCCGCACCCAATATGAACCCCTGATGCCGGGCTGTTTCCACATTCCGGCGCCTTATACCTATCGCAACCCGTTCAACGAAACCGATCCAGAGCGGCTGGCGCAACTCTGCCTTTCGGCACTGGAAGACGAGATTGCGTTTCAGGGCGCCGGTACGATTGCGGCCTTTATAATGGAGCCGGTGCTGGGCGCGGGCGGGGTCATCCCGCCGCATGCCAGCTTCATGCCCGGCGTGCGCGAGATCTGTGACCGCAATGGCATTCTGTTGATCGCGGATGAGGTCATTACCGCCTTTGGGCGCACCGGGTCATGGTCGGGGTGCCGTCATTGGGGGGTGAAGCCGGACTTTTCCGTGACCGCCAAGGCGATCACCAACGGCTATTTCCCCTTTGGCGCGGTCATGATCGCCGATCACATCGCAGAAACTTTCGAAGGTGACGAGACCGGCAAAGCCAATATCGCCAGCGGCTATACCTATTCCGGTCATCCGGTTGGGGCCGCCGCCGCGATTGCCTGTCTCAAGGAAACCCAGCGGTTGAAGGTCAACGACAATGCCGCCGCGCGCGGGGCGCAGGTGATGGCGGGATTGCAGGGGCTGAAGGACAGGCACGGGATCGTCGGTGATGTGCGGGGCGGCGCGGGCCTGATGAATGCGCTCGAACTGGTCTCTGACCGGGAAACCAAAAAGCCGCTGGAACCGGGCCGGATCAAACGGGTGTTCGACACAACCCATGCAAACGGCGTCATGGTGCGGGTGTCCGGGCCCAACCTGATCCTGTCGCCGCCATTGGTGCTGACGGCAGAAGATGCCGACCAGATCCTTGCGGCGCTCGACCTTGGTTTGGCTGCGGCATGAAAACGGGCGTCGCATACATACGCCCATCCCGAAGAAGGCCGCCGTCGTCATCATCGGCGGCGGCACCCTCGGGATGACGTGGCACGACGGGGCATCAACGGTCCGGATCGACGAAGGCGGGAGCGAGGTCCAGATCGCAGGAAAACAGTACCCAATCAAAGCGCGGCTTGCGCTGTGCGGCGACCCCGGGGGCAAAATCATGCGCGGCTGATGTCGCGCGACAGGCACGACAGGGAGGAAACACATGTCTGACAAAACGATACTGGTGGTGGGCACCTACGACACCAAGAACGACGAATTGGAATATATGGTTGAACGTGTCCGTGCCATGGGCGGCGGCACCCTCAGCATGGATATCTCGGTTCTGGGGGATCCTGAAAACCCGACCGACCTGTCCAAACATGATGTGGCCGAAGCGGGCGGAAGTTCGATCCAGGCGGCCATCGACAGCGGCGACGAAAACACCGCCATGCAGATCATGGCAAAAGGCGCGCGTCTTCTGGCGCGCAAATTGCACGCCGAGGGCAAATTTGACGGCGTCGTGGTGCTTGGGGGGACGATGGGCACCGATGTGGCGCTGGATATCTGCCAGGGGCTGCCGCTTGGCGTGCCGAAATATGTGGTCTCGACCGTGTCGTTTTCGCCATTGATCGAACCGCAACGGTTGTCGGCGGACATCCAGATGATCCTCTGGGCTGGCGGGCTCTATGGGCTGAACTCGGTCTGTAAATCGTCGCTCAGCCAGGCGGCGGGTGCGGTGCTTGGCGCGGCGCGGGCGGTTGAACCGCCGACACAGGATCGCCCGATGGTGGGGATGACCTCGCTGGGCTCGTCCTGTCTGAAATACATGAAGAAGCTGAAGCCCGAGCTTGAGAAACGCGGTTTCGAGGTCGCAATCTTTCACGCAACCGGCATGGGCGGGATGGCATATGAAAGCGTTGCGCGTGACGGTGGTTTTGCCTGCGTCATGGATTTCGCCCTGCCGGAACTGGGCAATCTGCTGGCGGGATCGGTGATCAATGGCGGCGACGACCGGATGATGAATGCCGGCAGGGCGGGCATTCCCCAGATCGTGGCGCCCGGCTGTTTGGATCTGATCGACTTTGCCGGATGGCAAGAGATCCCCGAACAATACCGGGACCGTCCATTTCACGCCCACAACCGCCTGATCAAATGTTCCGCCCTCAATGCCGAAGAACGCCGGGAAACCGCGCGCGAGATCGCAAAGCGGCTCAAGGCGTCTGAAACGCCCGCCCATGTCATCCTGACCAATGGCGGGATCGAGGAATGGGACCGCGAAGGTCAGGAGGCACATGACCCCGCGGCCTTTGGCGAATTCTGCGTCGAGATGCGCCAGCAGATGACCGATCCGATCCAGTTCACGGAACTCGACTGTCACATCAACGATCAGGCCTTTGTCGATGCGGTTTTGCAGATCTTTGACCGTTGGATTGCGGATGGAACCATCAAGACCGGCGGGCGTTGATCCTGCGCCCGGTTGATACAGGCCGCGCAACGTTGCCTGCGTCAGAGAGCACTTGCACAAGTCGGGTCAGGGTCCAGAAGCGCAATCGTTGCAAGTGAAACGATATTGACATTCGTTGCGAATGCAACGATAACAAAGCTGTTTCGACAGCAACGATTCTCCGGGCCATGCCCCGGGTCCATCCACCGACCAGTTGACCAAGGAGACTGACATGGCCAAGGCGTTCGCATCCCAAGGGGACATGACCGAAAAGGAAATTTCCTTTACCGAGATTGGCGAAGGGCTCTATGCCTTTACTGCTGAGGGCGATCCGAATTCCGGCGTCATCATCGGCGACGACAGCGTGATGATCGTCGAGGCCCAGGCCACGCCGCGCCTTGCAAACAAGGTGATAGATTGCGTGCGCTCCGTCACCGACAAACCGATCAGCCATGTGGTGCTGACCCATTATCACGCCGTTCGCGTGCTGGGGGCCTCGGCCTTTGATGCGCAGCAGGTCATCATGTCCGACAAGGCGCGCGCCATGGTGGTCGAACGCGGGCAAGAAGACTGGGACAGCGAATTCCAACGCTTTCCGCGCCTGTTCGAAGGCCACGAAAGCATCCCCGGCCTGACCTGGCCCACCACCACATTCAACGATCAGATGACCGTCTATCTTGGCAACCGCAAGGTCGAGATCAAGCAGATCGGTCGTGCCCATACCGCCGGTGACAGCGTGATCTGGGTGCCCGATGCCCAGACCATGTTCACCGGTGACATCGTCGAGGATCACTCGGCCTGTTATTGCGGTGATGGCCATTTCGAGGATTGGGGCGGCACGCTGGATGCGGTCAAATCCTATGACCCGCAAAGCATCGCACCGGGACGTGGCGCCGCGCTGATCGGTCGCGACGCGGTGGATTCCGCCATCGCATCGACCCGCGATTTCGTCAATTCCACCTATCTGCCCGCCAAACAGGTCGCGGCCAAGGGCGGCAGCCTCAAGGACGCCTGGGACGCAGTGCGCGAGGCCTGTGATCCGAAGTTCAAGGATTACGCGATCTACGAACATTGCCTGCCGTTCAACGTTGCCCGCGCCTATGACGAGGCCCGCGGCATCGACACGCCCCGGATCTGGACCGCAGAGCGCGACGTGGCGATGTGGGAAGCGCTGCAAAGCTGACCCCCCCAAAAGACCCGCCGGTTGTCATGAGCTGACAGCCGGTCGGCGGCGCTGCAACACACCTCTCACGGAGGAGACGAGAGATATGTTCGACGACAGATATTCGCTGGCCCACAAGATCTATCCCTATGAAAAGTCGCCCGATCAGGACAAATCAGAGGCCGTGCGTCACCCCGTCGTGATTGTCGGCGGCGGTCCGGTCGGCATCGCAACGGCGCTTGACCTGGGTCAGCAGGGCGTGCCTGTGCTGGTGCTTGACGACCACGAAGGCATCGGCCAGGGCAGCCGCGCCATTTGTTTCGCCAAGCGCAGTCTGGAAATCGCCAACCGCTATGGATGTGCGGCGCCGATGGTTGAAAAGGGTGTCGTCTGGAACCTCGGCAAGGTGTTTCACCGCGACGACAAGGTGTTTGAATTCAATCTGTTGCCCGAACAGGGCCATAAATATCCGGCCTTCATCAACCTTCAACAGCCATACTTCGAGCGGTTCATGGTCGACCGCTTGCGCGATTTGCAGGCCGAAGGCGCGCCAATCCAGCTGCGTGGCAAGAACCGGGTAGACGGGATCGAGGTGCAGGACGATCATGTCGTGCTCGAGGTGATGACGCCAGACGGACCCTACAAGATCGAGGCCGATTGGCTGGTCGCCTGCGATGGTGCCAATTCGCCGCTGCGCACCCGGCTGGGACATGATTTCACCGGCAAGGTGTTTCAGGACAGTTTCCTGATTGCCGACATCCGCATGACCGGCGACACCCAGTTTCCGACCGAACGCTGGTTCTGGTTCGAACCAAGCCACGGCGAGGGGGCCTCGACGCTGCTGCACAAACAGCCTGACGATGTTTGGCGCGTCGATTTCCAGATCGGTTGGGATATTGATCGCAAGGAAGAGATGAAAGAGGAAAACATCCGCCGTCGGCTCGACGCTTTCCTCGGCCCCGTTGACTACGAAATTGTCTGGTCTTCGATCTATACTTTTCAGTGCAAGCGCATGGCGCGGTTCCGCCATGATCGCGTGTTCTTTGCTGGCGATGCCGCGCATCAGGTCTCGCCCTTCGGGGCGCGCGGGGCAAATTCCGGCATGCAGGACGCCGACAACCTTGGCTGGAAACTGGGGCTTGTGGTGCAGGGCAAGGCCCCTGAGGCGCTGCTTGACAGCTATTCCGAGGAGCGGGTCCATGGTGCCGACGAAAACATCCTGAATTCCACCCGCGCCACCGATTTCATCACCCCAAAGTCCGAGATCAGCAAGATCTTTCGCGATGCGGTGCTGGGTCTCGCGGGCAAGGCAGCCTTCGCACGGCCGCTGGTAAACTCTGGTCGGTTGTCGGTGCCTTGTGTCTATGACGGGCTGTCGCTGAATGGTGCTGACGCGCTGGCGGGCGGTCCTGACCGTACCCGCGTTGGCGCGCCGATGGTCGATGCGCCGGTTGGCGACGGCTGGTTGCTCGACATGCTTGGCAGCGGGTTCCAACTGCTGTGCATCGACGCGGAGGCGCCAGAGGTGCTGACCGTTGATGGTATCGAGCTGCGCCGCCTTGCGCTGACCGCGACCGGCAACCCGGAATTGGCTGATCGCTATCTGGGCGATGCCGGTTCTGCCGTCTATCTGATGCGTCCCGACCAGCATGTGGCCGCCAGATGGGACAGCTTTGACGCGGCAGAGGTGATGGCGGCGCTGAAGACCGCAATCGCACGGACCTGAGGAGAAAACACCGATGAGCACGCTGAACAAAGCGCCCAATATCGCGCGTCCGGACGATTTCTATGCCCGGCTTCTGGCCGCCCATGACGGCAAATCCAAAGCAGAGAGTGACGCGCTGAACGCCCGGCTTGTCCTGATCCTGGCCAATCATGTCGGCGACCCGGACGTGCTGGAGCAGGCGATCACCCTGGCCGCTGAGGCCTGAGCCGGGCGCTCCCCACGCCCGATGCTGATCTGGCACGCAGCGGTCGATGCGGTTGGCCACCGCGCGCCTGTGCAGCGGCGGTTTGGCGAACTTATCGCGTGCCTCGCCGCGCGCCTTGCCATAAAATCGAAAACGTCGGCTGATTCAGGGTCATAGTGCACAGATGATCGGTTCACGAGACGCGCCAAGCCAAAACATTGTTTTCGCCGCCGGTATGGCGGTCCATTGGCGTGGTACATTATAGACAACAAAGGTGTTCATGCTAATCTGTCCTGCACGCAAGCGTCAGGACGGATGACATGAAAACAGTCGACAAGGCTCTCTCGGTTCTGGATCAGTTCTCTATGGAGAACACGGAAATCGGCCTGAGCGAATTGTCCAGAATGGCCGGGCTGGACAAGGCCGCGACGCGCCGTTTGCTTGTGGCAATGGCGAAGCACGGCTTTATTGAACAGGCGGCTGAAACGCGCAAGTATCGTCTGGGGCACGGTTTTCTGCGGCTTGCCCGCATTCGTGAAGCGACAGTTCCGATTGCCCGCGCCGCCCAGGAAGTGGCCGATTGGCTGGTCGAAATGACCAATGAAACTGCGCATATCAGCATTCCGGGATCGCTTGGGATGACAACAATTGCGCATCGGCTTCCGAACCGTGGTCACGTTGTGAATATCGTCCCCTCTCAGACCCTGTATTTCCATGCGACGGCCTCTGGCTTGGCATTCCTCGCCTTTGCAAGGGAGGAGACCGTCAATACCGTCCTTTCATTGTCCCGCGAGAAGATGACCGAGGCAACAGTGACCTCAAAGACCGAGTTGCGAAAGCTGATCGCGACATTCAAGGCGCAGGGATATTCCCATACCCGGAACACGTTTGAAAACGATGTGTCCAGCATTGCGATGCCGTTCTTTCAGGATTCGACCGACCCGGCGGGGTCGATCTCGCTCGCGCTCCCGAAAAATGACCTGACCGACGCGCGCCGCAACGAGCTGTTGCCGCTGCTGAAGGATGCGGTCTCTCGCCTTGAGACCGCTTTGACCGGGCTTTAAGGCGGGTTTGAGGTTTCCAACGCTTTCTGGCGATTTCAGCATCTGAGATTTTCACCGGCTGTGACATGCGTAACGCCCCGTCGTGCGGATGCGCATATATCTGCGCCCCGATCCCGAAATGGGCCTTATCCCGGCCAAAGTTGACCGAGCATGACCAGTTCCACTTGACCTGCCCCCCGCGAAATCCCTCACCGTAATGTAGAGTTTGCGCCAACTCTGAAGGAGCAGACAGATGCGAAAGAGTTGTTTCACCGAGGCGCAGATCATCGGTATGATCAAAGAACAGGAAGCAGGGATGCCGACAGCGGAGGTGTGTCGCAGGCACGGGCTGAGCACGGCGACTTTCTACAAGTTGAAGGCCAAGTATGGCGGGATGGAAGTTTCTGAGGCCGCCAGGCTGAAGGCGCTCGAAGACGAGAACGCCAAGCTCAAGCGCCTGCTGGCCGATACCATGCTCGACAACGTCGTGCTGAAAGACTTGCTGGGAAAGAATTGACGACATTGACCAAGCGGCGAGACGCGGCGCTTCGGGCGATGCGGGATCATGACATCTCGCAGCGCCGGGCCTGCAGGCTTGTCGGTGTCGATCCCAAAACAGTCCGGCGAGAACGCCCACCGGACTGTACCGAGATCCGCAAGGAGATGCAGGACATCGCTGCCAAGCGGCGCAGGTTCGGTTACCGCCGGATCGGCGTGCTGCTGGAGCGCAAGGGCATGACCATGAACCACAAGAAGCTCTACAGGGTCTATCGCGAAGAAGGGCTGTCCGTGAAGCGGCGGCGCGGCCGGAAACGGGCGCGTGGCACCAGGGTGCCGATGCCAGTTGCGGCGTATCCCAATGCTCGTTGGTCGTTGGACTTCGTATCCGACAGCTTCGGCGCCTCGCGGAAGTTCCGGATGCTGGCAGTGATCGATGACTGCACTCGGGAATGCCTGTGCCTTATCGCGGACACCAGCCTCTCCGGCGCAAGGGTCGCCCGGGAGCTCAGCGCTCTGATCCGGCTTTACGGAAAGCCCGGCTGCATTGTCAGCGATAATGGAACTGAGTTCACCAGTCGGGCCATCCTGAAATGGGCCGACGAGAACGAGGTGCCGTGGCACTACATCGATCCGGGCAAGCCGCAGCAGAACGCGTTCATCGAGAGCTTCAACGGCAGTCTCAGGGATGAGCTACTGAACGAGGAGATCTTCGACAGCCTGGATGATGCGCGGCGCAAGCTGGCCCTATGGCGTTACGACTATAACACGGTCAGGCCACACTCGTCCTTGGGCAACCAAACGCCGCTGCAAGCGCGCCGTGCGCTTGAGCAATTTGAAGACTCCGCGCCCGGCGCGCTTGCGTCAGACGCGGAAGCCGAATACCCAGATTCAACCTGCAGACTCTCATTATGAATGAGGGACCAGCAGGGGGCAGGTCACACTGTGCGCCATGGCCGCTTGGGTTGTGGCCGGTTTTGGCGTTCAAGCGGGCGGACCGACTGACGGTCGATTGGGTTTAAGTCTCTGAAAATTTTATGTCTTTCGCGCTGCTCCCGTCGATACTGGCGGTGTGCAGTTTTGGCCTGCGCGCGCCGTTCAGGCGGTCGAAACACGGCTGGTCAAACATGACGCAGAGGCTGTTCAGGTCAAACCCCATCACGGCAGTGCGCGGGAAAATGCATGGGCGTCGATTGACAAAACTCGAAAAGATAGCCAATATAATACCCGCCGGTGATAATAGTGATACATCTAGCACGGAAAGCGCCCAATCATGAACTACGATCTTTTGTTCGAACCCGTCCAGATTGGGCCGGTCACAGCCCCGAACCGTTTCTTCGCCGCGCCGCATGCAACGGGCCATGGTTTCGCGCTTCCCGCAGGGTCGACCGCGCTGCGGGCGATGAAGGCAGAGGGCGGATGGGGCACCGTGGCGGTCCAGATCACCGAGGTCAGCCAGGATTCCGACATGGCAAACCATCCGATCGAACGGATCTGGGATGATGTTTACCTGGATCAGCATGCAAAGCAGGTTGAGGCCATCAAGCACCATGGCGCCCTCGCGGCGATCGAACTGGCACATGGCGGCATGCGGGCGCGAAACTTTGTCACCGGGGTTCCGGTGATCGGCCCATCCGACCTGCCGATCCTGCGCGCCGAATTGCCGGTGCAGGCCCGTGCGATGGACAAATCCGACATCCGCGAATTTCGCCGCACCCACAAAAAAGCCGCGCAGAATGCCATGGATGTGGGCTATGATATCCTCTATGTCTATGCTGCGCACGACATTTCCCTGTTGTCGAATTTCCTGTCGCGCCGTACGAATTTCCGCAGCGACGAATACGGCGGGTCATTGGAAAACCGCGTGCGGCTGCTGCGCGAAGTTCTTGAAGACACGCTTGAAGTTGCGGCTGGGGAACGGGCCGTTGCCCTGCGGTTCGGCGTCCATGAACCCGGCGCGAAACATGCCCTGACCTTTGATGGAGAAGGCCGGGAGGTGATCGAAATGCTCGCCAACCTCCCCGATCTGTGGGACGTGAACATTTCGGGCTGGTCCGCGGATTCGGCGACATCGCGGTTCACCGAACAGGGCTATCAGCTTGAATTTACCTCGTTCGTCAAAACCATTACCGACAAGCCGGTTGTTGGCGTCGGCAGGTTCACGTCACCGGACACGATGATGTCGGTGATCAAATCCGGGAAGCTTGATCTGATTGGCGGGGCGCGGCCCTCGATCGCGGATCCGTTTCTGCCGAACAAGATCAAGGAAAACCGGATCGAGGAAATCCGCGAATGCGTCGGGTGTAATGTGTGCGTCAGCATGGATTCCTATGGTGTTCCGCTGCGCTGCACCCAGAACCCCACCATCGGCGAGGAATGGCAGCGCAATTGGCATCCCGAAATCGTCGGCAAGGCCGAGAAACAGGAAAACAGCCTGATCATCGGGGCCGGTCCCGCCGGGTTGGAATGTGCGCTGACCCTCGCGAAGGCGGGGCATCAGGTGACGCTGGCCGATGCCGCCGAAGAGGTTGGCGGCCGTGCCCGGCTCGAAGGTGGGTTGCCGGGGATGCATGCCTATCGACGGGTGATTGATTATCGCCTGTGGAACCTTCAGCAAATGGGCAATGTCGATATCTTCATCTCCAGCCCGCTCGGCACCGATGATTTGCAAGACTTCGGTGCGGACAACATCATCTTTGCCACCGGCGCGTCCTGGCGTGGCGATGGCGTGGGGCGGTCGAATTTTGATCCGGTCACCTGGGCCGAGGGCACGACTGTGCTGACGCCTGATGATATTATCGCGGGCAGGGTGCCGGATGGCCCCGCCGTCATTTACGACGACGAGCATAATTATATGGCCAGCGTCCTCGCGGAACTTTTGCGCGCCAAAGGGTGCGAGGTGCGCTATGTAACGCCGCTGGCCAGCGTTGCATCCTGGACCGCCCATACATTGGAACAGCGCAGCATCGTCGGGCGGTTCAAGTCGCTGGGCATTCCCATTCATGTCAACAGCACGCTCAGCGGCTATCGCAACGGCGTTGTGACGGTCGAAGACGCCTATGCCGTTGACAGCGAACGGCATTTCGACGCCGCCGCACTGGTCTTTGTCGGGGCCCGGCGTCCGAACAAGACGCTTTTCGACAGCTTCACGCAATCCCAGTCAGCAGCCAAAGGCATCCTGGCCGGCGACAGCCTCGTTCCCGGGATCATCCAGGCGGCGGTCCATTCCGGCCACCGGATCGCAAAGGACTTGATCCATGGCGGCGCTGGTCCATTCAAGCTGGAAAAACCTAGGTAACGGCTGGATCCTTCGGCAATGGGCGTTGACCCGTGAAATCATGCATGGCTGTCGACCTTGGGGATGACTTCGAAAGGAACGATCAATCAAAAATTAACATAACTCCAATTATGAGTGTCGCAGCTGTACCCGCAAAGTTAAAGTGTCCCACATCTGCAAAGTAGAAGTGTCACACTCTGCCCCGATGAGAACAGGCAGAGAGTGTGGGCATGGGATGGGTTTTGATGAGCGAGCGCGAGCTGAACCGGGTCGAGGTGTTGAGCCAGGTGAGCCAAGGTCGGATGACGGCGACGACTGCGGCGAACGTTTTGGGATTGAGCCGCAGACAGGTTCACCGGCTTCTCAGGAAGTTCCAATCTGACGGTCCGGCGTCAATCCGGCACAAAGCGCGTGGTCGGGTTTCGAACAATCGGATCGATCCGGCGGTTCGCGAGTTCGCGGTGACACTGGTGCGCGAGAACTACGTCGACTTCGGACCGACCTTTGCGGCTGAGAAGCTCGAGGAAGTTCACGGGCTGAAGGTGTCGCGCGAGACGCTGCGCAAGTGGATGCAGGACGCCGGGATTTGGCTTTCTCGCAAGCAACGCAGGACCTTTCACCAATCACGCCTGCGCCGGGAATGCTTTGGCGAGCTGATCCAGATCGACGGCTCGGACCATCACTGGTTTGAGGATCGCGGGCCGTCCTGCACCCTGCTTGTTTTCATCGACGATGCGACCAGTACGTTGATGCATCTGGAGTTCGTGAAGTCCGAGAGCACATTCAGCTACTTTGGCGCTCTGGAGGCCTACCTGCATGCACATGGACGACCTGTGGCGTTCTATTCGGACAAACACACGGTGTTCCGTGTTGCGAGCCAAGGTGCGGAGTCAGGTCACGGGATGACCCAGTTTGGCCGTGCTTTGAACGAGTTGAACATCGAGATTCTCTGCGCCAACAGCTCTCAGGCCAAGGGCCGCGTCGAACGCGCGAACCGGACGCTACAGGATCGACTGGTGAAGGAACTGCGCCTGGCGAGCATCTCGGACATGACAGCGGCCAATGCGTTCCTTCCGGCTTTCATGAACCGCTACAACACGAAGTTCGCCAAGACCCCACGCCGTCCGGATAACCTGCACCGGCCCCTCAATACCGAACCGGATCGGCTGGCGGATGTGCTGTGCTGGCGCGACGAGCGCTATGTCGGCAACCAATTGGCCTTCTCCTACGACCGGCAGCGCATCATCCTGCAAGAGAACGAGATCACGCGCGGCCTGCCCGGCAAGTATGTCGACAGCTATGAGTACCCTGACGGCCGCTTGGAGTTCCGCTGGAAGGGCGTCTCGCTCCCCTACTCCATTTTTGACAAGGAGCAGCGCGTCACCCACGCCGCGATCACCGAGAATAAGCATCTAAGCGCGGTCCTTGAGCACATCAAGGCCGAGCAGGACAAGGCCCCGCCAAAGAAACGCCGCGCAGGCAAACAGCGCTCTCGCTACAAACCGAATGGACGGCGCAACGATGGCTGGAATTCAAAGCTGGCAAGAGCCGCGAAAGAGAAACACAAAGCCAGCCAGGGCTGCGATATCTGAGGTCTCCGCCCTGTCAGGCTTTGCTACCGTCAGCGCTCTTGGTGACATTTCTACTTTGCGGAGCGAGGGACATTTCTACTTGGTTGCAACAGCGGCGAGCTCCGATTTTGGAGCTGCCCATCCTGAGACAACACTGCCGGCCGTTCACCCACCGCCGATGTATTCGCTGATGTTGCGATATCCGCTGGTGTCTGGCGTTTTGGCTGGCGCCACTGTCACGGTTTTTGGTTTTGGCTTTCGTTTTTTGGGCGCATTCAACGCCGCAACGGCCTTTCGCAACGCGGCCAGCGTGTCAAAATCCGGGCGGCCGCTGGCGATCAGGCCGTGTTTGGCCTGAAACTGTGACAGAACATGTTTGGTGTTCGAATCCAGCCTGCCGGTCGGCGTGGTCGAGAGCCAGCCCAGCTCCAGCAGGTGTTGCTGTGCCTCACGGATGCTGGCAGCTTCGCCACTCAGGGCGTGTTTGTATTCCTTTCTGGCATTTTTGCGGGCGAGCGTTGTGTCAAGTGAGAGGCATTCCCAATACGGCACCCCGGAAAAGCGACCCAAAAGCTCGATGGTTGCCAATTCTATCAGATTGCGCACGGCCTGCCCGTTGCTTTCCAGGCTATCAATCTGAAGCGTCAGGCCAAGCGTGCCCTTGGCAATTCTGCCAGTGAACCCGGAACCGAACCCCCGCTCCGTCACCACCATGGAATTGCTGACCGAGGCCCCGGGCAACACCTCACGCGAGGGATAGGCCACGAGGTGCAGATCGACAGAAACAACTGAATTCGAGCGCCCGCCACTGGGCCGCACCGAGCTTAGGTCTTCGGACCCGGTATCATCGGCATAATAGCTGCCGTTGTAAGATAGATCGCGCACCCCGTCGTCCAGTTGGCTGATGGAGCCGCGAATGTAATAATGCGGCCAAATGGCGTCGTCGCGCCGCTTGGGGTCAATGGTCTGCAATTCATAAAGCGACCCTTCGCGGATCAGGGGTTGATCCAGAAACACAAAGGCCCGGCTGCGGCGGTTCATCTGGTTGACCGCGCTGATAAGCATGTCGTCCGCCCCGACATATATGCGCTTTGTGTCATCGGAAATCGGTGTCGCCGACAGACGGATGCGTTTGCGCGGCTTGGCGGCAAGCAGGCTATCCATACATTGCAGCGAGGCCGAGAAATTGGTGATATTTCGGGCCACTGGCGTTTTGGGCTGGGCGGCA
The DNA here is from genome assembly GCF_055808435.1 of Marinovum sp. J2-8. Taxonomy (NCBI): domain Bacteria; kingdom Pseudomonadati; phylum Pseudomonadota; class Alphaproteobacteria; order Rhodobacterales; family Roseobacteraceae; genus Marinovum; species Marinovum sp. J2-8. The sequence goes on from NZ_JBVVRZ010000006.1 coordinate 103,383, forward strand.
ACCGGGGCCAATTTGTCGATTGTCGGTCCGCAGCCGGCCAAAACAACCGTGGTTGCGAAGGCGATTGAAGGCCAAAATCGACGCCAGGAGGCAGGACACGCAAATAATTTCATAGGGTTACCCATAGGGTCAAAGGCTTCGATACCGGCGGAATTGCTGCGTGCGGGGTCAACTGGAATTCGCCGTCTGCCAGTCGCTGACAAAGGCTTTGACCGCCTCTTCCAAAGCGCTGCGTGGGGTGTAGTTGCTGTTGGCCAGGTTTTCCTTGACCAGTTTTGACCAAGCATTGGCCGAGAGTTTCAGCGCCGGGTTGCGGACCATTGCGACCTCTTCCGAAATCGACATCGAGATTGAAAACGGAATGATGCAGCCGGCAAATTCGCTGCGCTTGGAGAAGCGGACCCGCAATTTGGGCCGCCCCGGCGTGACTTCCATTTCCGCTTCGGTCAGGATGCGAAATCCGGCCCGTTGCAATTCGGTGGCGACATAGGTGCCGAAGCCCGCCGTCGCCTCTGTGCCATCCAAAGATTCCGGGTCAAAATAGGCACCCGGATGTGCCACCAGCGGCGCCAGTTTTTCCGACATGGGAAGCGGGTGCAGTGTCTCGATCACTTGTGGCACCGACAATTGGCTTTGCATGGCCATATCGTCGGGAATGCCACGTATTGTTGCAATCTGGTTGAGAAACTGCGTGACCGTGTCGCGATCGGAGTGCGACAGATAGGCCATATTGCGCGCCAAAAGCACCGAGCGGTCGATACATTCCACAGGTTGGCTGCATTGGTTCGGCACCCGTCGGGTTTCAATCAATAACCAGTCCTGCGCAGCGGCCGCTGGCCAATGTGCCATCACGACGACAAATGCGAGTCCCAAGGTTGCGGCCAGACGTACCATTCGAAATGAATCCTGTTTTTGCCAAGTATCCGCCAGTCGGGTTAACCGCCGGTGAACCGCCTGAAATATCTGTTCAGCGCGTTTGCCACAGGGGGCCGTAAACGGTGTGATGAATGGCCTCCAGAACCACGCCGTTGGTGTTCAGGGTATAGATATCGTTGACGGTGCCGTCGGCCTCATAATTCCGGCAGGCCACCCGCGCGAAATGTCGCCAATCCCTTCGATTTGGTTGCGCAGCAATTGGGTGTAATCATTGCCATAAATCGCGTCCCAGGCGATCGCGGCCTTGACGCTCAGGGTGCGCAGTTCCGGGTGAAAGGTGCCATTTTCCGTCACAACCGCCCAGGGCGTGCCATTGGAAAACACGGAATTGTACAAGAAATGCGGCGATTGATTGATGTGGTCTTCGGACACCATCGTCAGCACGCCGGTTTCGGAAAATCGTTGTTGTTGGGCGCGAAAAACCTTGTCCGCCAACAGGCGGGTTTCGCTGTCCAACCCCAGTTCGATCGCCAGAAGCATGTAGGGCTCGCTCAGGATCGGTGTGATCGCGCCAAACGCCACCGCGCGCCGTAGGTCCATGGGCACTTCGACGCCCTGGACATCGGTCCAGCCAAGTGCGCGGCGGGCCGAGATCGCCTGGGACACGTCCATCCCCCACATCGCCGCCGCCCGCGCGCCGTATTGTTCATAGCCGATGCGGCCTTCCTGGTGGTAATGGATCTCACCCTCGATCCGTTCAGCGCCCCAAAGTTCGCCTTCAAATGCCATGGCCGACAGATCCCAGCGGGCAATCACCGCCCGCACCCGCATGCCCCGGTCCGGGAAATGCTTTTCCAAAGCCCGAAACGCCATCAACATGCGGGCGATGTCCAGCGCCGACCACCCCAACCCGTCAGGGACCGGCGTGTTTTCATAATCCACCATTGCCAGCGTGCGGGTGTCATACGCCTTGTTCGGCAGCTTGCTGTCAAAAAGCGGCAATTGGTCGAAACTGTTCAGCAGCCGGTCGACGCGCGTGTCAAATTCCCCGGGCCCGATGATGCCCAGACGGGCAGCGGCCACCAATGCAAACACATAAGATCCCTGATCCCAAAGCGTGGTCGAGGGGAAATCGCCGACCGAATTTACCAACCCGGTTTCGTCTTGTGTATAGCGGTCGAAATAGGTCCAGGCGCGTTGCGCCGCGGCGCGGTTGGCCTCGGTCAAGGGGGCGGGTGCCCGCAACTCCAACGCGCCGGTGTCAGACAGATCAAGCGACAGCGTGCCGGCACGCATCTGGTAACGCCAACCGCCGTCAATGGCCACCGCCAGGACGGCCGCCAGCGCGAGCCCGAGAATGAAGATCAAGCTGGATCGTTGCGCCGGGGATTTCACAATCATCATGATATTCTTCCTTTTATTCAGCGGGTTGTAAGAGAGTTCCATCCGGCAAACGCGGACGCCAGAACGCGGATCGGATGACCCGCACCAGCGCCAATGCGTTGATGCCCAGCCAAAAATAATTCACCAGCAAGAGCGACAGACTGTGTGTTTCGGAGCCATGTTTGAAGGCCCAGAAGCCGTAAGTCGCCGACAGGATCATCGCCGCAAGCAGGAGCAGATTTGGCACGGCATAGCGCAGTGACGCAGATACCACCGGGGTTTTGGGGGTGGGTGGAAAATGTGGCTTGTGGCCTTGCAGGACCTGGATCAATGCCCGCCATTGGATGGTCAAGGTCGCGAGCGACAAAATGCGACCCGCATGGATGTCATGGCCTTTGGCCGCCACTGTCATCGCCAGTTCATTAAAGGCCAAAAGTGGCAGAAGATGCAGGAAAAACGTAATGGAATAGGCATCAACCGGTGCCAGCCCAGTCACCAGGGAAAACATCGGCGCCAGAAACAGGATCGGCACCCAAAAGACCCCAAGATAGGACCAATAGGTCGACAGGTAATGCAGCTTGGTTTGCCAGGGCAGGCCCCGGCGAAAGATCAGACCGGTGCGAAACATGATGTCATAGGTGCCACCGGCATATTTCAGTTTCTGCATGGCCCAGGCCTCGGCGGTCCAGGGTGACAACATGCGCGCCAAAGGCTCTGGGTGATATACCGATTTCCAGCCATTGGATTGTTGTTGCAAGGAGGTAAAAATATCCTCGGAGACGTGATAGCGAAACGGTTGCATGTCGAGCCGGGGCAAGAGCGCCCGGCCTGTGTTTTCAGCCACCAACTGTTCGCTGTGCTTCAATTTTCGCCCCTGTTCGAGCATCGCATTGTGAAAGATTGCCTCGCGCCGATGCACCGACCCGGCACCGCAACAAAACGAGGCGTTATGCCGGTTGCGCCGCCGCTGGATCACGTCAAAGAACATGGCAGGTTCCGACAGAAACGGGTCGGCCCCCACGGTTTTCCGCCCGGACAGAAACCGCATCACCGGGGCCAAAAAACCGGCACAGGGTATCGACATACGGTCCAGAACATCCCGCCAGGAGGTGCCTTCGGGAATGTCATAAAACCAATGTGGGGTCTGGACCCAGGCGATCCCGGAATCCCGGAAATAGCCAAGTGTTTCGGTCAAAAACTGCGGGAAAAGCTGGGTATCCGCATCGCAGATCACCACAAAATCGCCTTCTGTCTGAAACAGCGCATTGGCCAGATTGCCGGCCTTGTAGCCGCGGTTTTGATCACGGCGCAGATAGGATATCCGTTTGGCGCGGCACAGGTCCTGCATTTCCGCGCGTCCACCGTCATCCAAAAGATGCACGGCCACCCTTGTCCCCAAGGGCGCAATCAAGTCCTTGGCGGCGTCGATTGACGGCGCGACGATTTCCGTACCTTCGTCATATGTGGTGATAAAGACATCGACCAGAATATCGCCGCCGCCGTCCAGCCCGGCGTCGCCCCGATTTTCAGGTGGCGGTTGGGTCGGCGTATCGCCCTCGTCCCAGATGTTGAAATAGAAGATCATCATACCAAGAAACGCCATTGTCTCGGCCAGGGCGACGGCAACGGAAAACACCAGTGCTTCGGTGTTGAGCGAAGCACTCCACCGCCAATGCAGATACCAAATGCCCAGCCCGATGGTGACCCCGGCCAACAAATGCCACAGCTGACGGGCAGGCCCCTCAAACCTGGTGACCTTTTCCGGGGTACGATCCAGAAAGGCGGCGAAATACGGTTGGTCTGCCGGTCGAGTAGCCATTGCCGGGTCCATTCAGGCGGATTTGCGCAGTTCGGGCGCCGGTTGACGCATGTCTTGGCGCGGGGTGACATGGTCGCCTATCGAATTGTCCAGAACAGGATTGAAGGCCTGGTTGCGATCCATCGCCCAAGCGCCGCTCAGGATCTTGTGATCGCTCCAGGCGCCTTCGCAAACGCGGGTTTCCGGCAGGACAATGCAATCTTTCAGAAGGGTCTTGCCCTCAACCTCGGCTCCGGCGCCAATGACGCAACCGCCGGAAAGATGGGCCTTGGCGGAAATGACGGCATTGGCCCCAATGTGGCAAGGCCCGTCGATCCGGGCATCCGCCGCAACCTCTGCCCCGGGAAGGGCCCAGACATTGGGGCGGATTTCCAACCCCAGCGGGCGGACAAATGGCAATTCCCCAGACAGGCAAAGCGCCGTCGCCCGCGCGTAATCCTGGCTACACCCAATATCAATCCATTGAAAGGGCTGGGAAAAAACCTGCATATTCAGCCGCGCAGCCATGACCGCAGGTAACAGATCCGTGGCGATGTCCAGCCCGATGCTGTCTGATACCAGATCCAGCACTTCAGGCTTCATGATATAGATGCCGGTATTGACCAGCTGGTTTTCAGCGAGACCCAATCGCGGCTTTTCCGCAAACCCGGTGATCCGCCCCCCGACCGAGGTTTCGATGACGCCGTATCCATGGCCTTGCTCTGGCGCAACTGATTGCACGGCAATGGTCACGGCCGCACCACTTTGCCGGTGTTGGCGCATCATTTCGGCCATATCAATGTCAACCAAGGCGTCACCGCATAACACCACGAGATCGCTGGAAAATGCCGAGGATGTCACCTGAAGCCGTTTGAGCGTGCTGGCCGTGCCAATGGGATCGCCCCGCCATTGCCCCTGATGAAAACTGCCTTCGTTGGCGAATTGAATGCGATGATCCGGCCATGCATGGGCGCGAACGTATTCGACAACCTGATCGCCGTGGTGACCGGGGTTCAAAATCACATCTCTCAGGCCAAAACCGGCCAGATGATCCATGATCCGGTGCAAAATCGGCCGACCCACCACATCCAGCATCGGTGTTGGTGTCACATCGGTCAGCGGCGCGGCCCGCCTGCCCCGGTCGGCACAGAGCAATACCGCACGCGTCCCGCATAGGCTGCGTCCGCGAAACTCTGGCGCTTTGCATGCCGTTTCCACATCCGGAAAAATCGGCAAGCCGCGGTCCAGCCCGGATTGGCTGACCATTCGGGCGATTTTCGCAGGCAGGGCGCAGAGACCGATATCCCATTTCGGATGCCGCGCGACCAGTTCGACCACCGCCGCCAACCCCGACATGTTCATCCGGCGCACCCGCGCCATATCGATCAGGATGCCACGACGCCCGCGTTGGTTCAGGTTCTCGCAGGCCTCTGTCAGTTTCCTCAGGGAAGAGGCATGCACAAGATCCCGCGACACTGAAACAATCGCCAGGCCGTCGTCAACAAGTTGGGTGGTCAGAAGCATCAAGCAGTCTCCTTTTTCACAAACGGCAAAAGCGTGGCAAATGGCAGCGGGCCAAGGCCGATGGTCCATGCCAGAGGGCGTATTCTGGCGAGCGCGACAACCAGCGCGCTGGTTGCGGACAATGTCACCAAAACCTTGATCCCGACCTGATAAATGGGCGGTAAGTCACTGAGTTCTCAGAGCAATTTCGCAGAGGTCCAGAAAAATGGGATGGCACAGATAGATCCCAAAGGCATAGCGCGCCAATCTGGAAATCGACCCCGGCCATCGACGATGGCCGAGCGCCAGACACAGGGAAAACAGCAGAACCGGGAAAAGGAAATCTGCCCAATAGGCCGGTGTATAGGTGAATTGCCATTGCCCGGTTTTCAACGTGTTCCAGATCCCGATGAGTTTGAAAAGAAACAACAATCCAGCGACGAACAGGATCGGAGCCACCCAAGCCTGTCTGTCTGCCCCATGCGTGCGCTGCCAGATCCCCAGCGCGGCGCCAGCAACCATGCCATACCCGGCATAGGTCAGGATCTTGATGGCGCGCACCAAATAACCTAGCGCCTCGGTTCCCCAGAAGTTGGCATAAACAAAACTGTCCAACTCCTTGCGAATCATCAGGAAAATGACGACCGACAACCCAAGTGCGGGATGTTTGACGGCCAGTTGGAACAATGGGTAAAGCAAGACCAGCCCAAACAGGGTCGGAAGGAAATGCATGTGATATTTCACATCGCCAAGCAAAAGATAGCGTAGCCACGCGCCAGGGTCGGCCAGCTCTTGCCAGACTGACGGGGAATAGCCAAAGGCCTGGGCTTTGATCAGACCGTATCCGGCGAAAAACAAAGTCCAGAACAGAAACGGAATCAACAGCCTCCGGCCCTGCTCGGCAATGGTTGCGCCGTAGCTGCGCGGTCGGCGATCCAGGGCAAGCAGCAACAGGAAAATCGAGATTATCAAAAACAATTCGGTCCGGGCGATATAGACAATCGCGCGCAGCGAAAGCGGCGCAAACCGTTCGCTTTCACTATAGTTGACCCAAGGCAGCCCATTTGGGTCCGCAGTGCTGTGCAACACCAGCATCGACACGCCCGCGATCAACCGCAAGTAATCAATCCAAATGTATCGTTCCGACCGCGACATATCGTGCCCCATTTCAATTCATATCGAATGGTATCGGCGGATCAGGTCAACAATCGGTAAGTTTTCTGCAGAAAAATTCCCGGCGGTAAACGGAACGTGAAGCGCAAGACGCGCCAAAAACTCGGTCAGGGTTTTCTGTCCAATTCGGCGATTACATGGGTGAAATGTTGCGAATGACCATATTTTTATAGGGGATCTTGCGTTTGTCTCGTTCCCGCTCAATGGATGCCGTATTTTATCCGTGCTTGGGCGGGGCTAAATATCCAAAAAACTATATAAAGATTTACACGGTTTCTTGTGTGGGCTGAATGTCCATCCGCATTTTAGTAAGTTTTTAATGTGTTCCTCTTTTCCACAGAAAAATTTGCAACTACGGATCGGCGAAGTTAGGCGCTTATTAAGAACAATTTCGTAAATCGTGATGAGAAGGGTAAACTTGCCAATGAAACTTGTTGTCGGAATTTTCCTTATGTCTGCATCTGCGGCAAGCGCGCAAAGCTTGACGCCCGCGGAATGTGATGAAATCCAAGCGATTTATCAGATTGTGCCCGCTGCCTGTGCCGGTACACCGCAACCATCGGCCACTGCTCCGACGCAAAAACAGCTGGAAAGTAATATCTTTTTTGTGTCGGGGGGCGCCAAATTGGATCAGAAGGCGCAAGAGCAAATCGCCCGTCTTGGCCGCGTCCTGAACAGCCGGCCCATGCAAAATGCGTGTCTGCGGTTGGAGGGGCATTCCGATACCAGCGGCAGTGCGGATGTGAACACTGACCTTGCTGCCCGGAGGGTCGAGACGGTTCGCACCGCCTTGTCCCGGTTCTTGTCAGATCCGGGCCGCATTTCCGAGGTTATCATCCGCGGAGAGGATGCGCCGTTGGCGAATATCGCTGGAAACAGTCCCTGGCAACGTCGTGTGACGCTCTGGGCGCGGACCTGTCAACACAACTCCTGAATTCTGACGTTTCCAAGAATATTGCAGTCGGCTTCTGAGCTAAGGCGGAGCTTTGCCCTTCGCATCATTAGATAAAATTTTAAATTAACCAACTTTAATATTTTTCGCCCCTTTTTGTTAACCCCTTGTTAACCTTCCCCGGGAACAACGCTTTGGGGACGTGATGTGGGGTCGCATTCTTGTACTGTTCAGTTCAATGACATTCGTCGGCGCGGTAGCTGTGGCAGAACCAACTGCTTTCAAAGAAGATTTTTCGACAATCAGTGATGATTGGCATGTGGCGCATTACGATTTTTCGCATCCGGCCTTTGATACTGATTGGCGCCGTGCACAGGTTCAGACCGACGGTGGCCTTCTTCTGAAACTTTCGCCACAGACCGGTGATGGCAATCGGTTCATCGGCGGGTCGATCCGGCGAAACAAGGCAACGCAATATGGGCGATACGAGGTCGTGATGCGGGCCGCGCGTGGCGAAGGGCTGGTGACCGGATTCTTCACCTATTCCGGTCCCCACTATGGAACTCGCCATGATGAGATCGACATCGAGTTTTTGGGAAAAGACACCACAAAAATGCATGTGGCCTGGTTTGTTGATGGGGAATTGACCAACAAATTCATCGACTTGGGGTTTGACGCGGCGGACAGGGAACGCGCTTTTGCATTCGAATGGCAACCCGATCAATTGCGGTGGTATTCCGAAGGAAAATTAATTTTCGAACATCACGCCCGAGATGGGAAAATCCCGGAGGTGCCAGGCCGGTTGTTCGTCAATCTTTGGGCCGCGCATCCCAGTATTTCCGAATGGGCAGGCACAACGCCATCAAAAATATCAGCGCAAGCCCGGGTTCAGGAAGTTCAGTTTCGGCCGTTTGACACCGTCAACGATCCCCCTCTTCCTGGATTTTGAGGCGATTGACCTCAATATCCGGCGCGGCCATTGGGGGAATAGAATGTGTCACCCGATTGGGCCCGAACGGCAAATTCGATTTGCGGTTTGGTGGCTGGCACCAATTGTCGTTGCGCTTCCAATCTGCGGCGTTGCATGACCTGATATCGTTCGAGAACGTCCGGCGTCATGTTCTCCGTTTGCAACGGTTCGTTTTTGGGCCAAAGGCGGGCATCGCGCAATGTGCGCGCGGTTTCGCTGTTGATCCAGGCCAGATACCCGGCAACATGGGCAATTCCGGTCGTTTGCGCCCTGAGGACAACCGTGCCCTGCTCTTCGATGACCAAAAACGTGTTTTTCTGGGACAATTGCGCCAATGTATCCGCCGACAAAGGGCCCGACAGGATTTCCGGTGTGTCGCGCGTATAATTTCGGGTTTGAACCGACTTTCGCGCGCCTGGATGGCTGGCGGCAATCAACCAGCGCGCCCCGTGGTCGTCGACGCGCAGGACAAGCCCGGGCGCGCGCGCCACACAACCGCGCAGCGGTTGGCGGCAATCGACAGACCACAATTCACGCCGGAGGTCCTTGTCAATTTCATAGAAAATTGCCGGACCGTCGATCGCAATTTCATCCAGGATGCGGGCGTTTTGCGGCGTATCCGGTTTGGATAAATTTGGAATCAAATTAAACGTCGCAATTGCCAGTACAAACACAAGCACCAATTTCCAGACCATAACGCACCCCCAATTCTATGGAAGGTAATTCTGGACCCACATTAGGGGCAAATTGCGTCATGAGAAGAGCAGGAATGCGTGAGAAATCAACGGTTTTAGACGAAGTGTCTTGGCATCGGTCTTGTTACTGCTGTGCCGCGACGGATTGGAAATAATCGCTCAGGATCTGAAAGTCTTGCGGGTTTTCGGGTTGCGACACGGGCGTTGGCGCCGTGGTGTCGGGGCTTGTGACCTGGGTCCGCAATTCTTCCAGGATGTTTTCGATAACCTGATCGTGGTTTTGGGCCGATGCCTCTTTATAGGTGGGGTCAGATGCCGCATTAGCATGTTGCACCACCATAAGCGCCACATCCGGCGCGAGGCCAATCTCACTCATAAGGTATTCAAGTTGTCGGGCCAGACGACTTGTGTCGCCGCCCGATTGTTGCATCGGCATCGGGGGGGACACTGGGGCCGTCATCCCGGCTGAAATTGTTGGAACCTGCAAGGTTCCCGCCGCCGGTGTTGGCATTTGCGCCGCCGGGGCCCCTGGCCCTTGCAGTCGTGCGATTTCTTGCAGCAATTCGTCGGCGATCCCCTGCAACTCTGCAATGCGTGCGGCAGAGCCAGTCGCCGGAAATTCGGAACCGGTGGTCCTTTGTTGTGATGTGCCTGTTTGACGATCCATCAACATCTCGCGCAGCACGCTCAACTCGCCTCTGACCTCGGCCACTTCGGTTTGCACACCTGAGAACGCAGGTTGCATGCGCTGGTTGGCCGGGGCGATCGCGGAAGGTTGCGGCATCGGGGATTGCCAGCTTTGAGTTTGCGTCAAGCTTGGCTCTGATTTGCCATAGCCGGAATTTGGCACCGGCCAGCCACGTGGCAATACGGTATAGTCTTGTTGTGCCGCGACCCAACGCAGGTAGGTGGTGACGGCAAACAATCCCGCCAGAGACGTGCGGCTGATTTCATTGTTCCGGCGGCGCACAATCAACTCGCCCCCCGATCCCAACAGGGTTTCGGCGCGCGATTCCAGTGGTTGCAAGATGGTGCGGGGCAAGGGGATTTCATCAATCCCCTCGGCCAATGCGAATGTGTCAGCCTCGACAACCCCTTCGATCTGCAACTGCATTTGGCCGCGGTTGGTCAAGGTGACCTGTATGGGCCCCTTGCGCCCCATACAGATAAAGGTGCGTGGGCGGCAAATCACCTCAAATACATCGGTGTCCAGACGTGGTGTTGGCGAGAACCGGGCATACCCATCCGGATCAAATCGGAAATAGACGCCCTCAACCAACCCTTCCTGAAAGGTTGGCCAGCCAAATGCGCCGCGCAATTCCTGGCGTGCCTCATGGGCGCCAATCGCAAAAAGGATCGACGTGTCCAGCACCGCATTTTCGGATGCAAAGGAATCCTCGGGTGCCGTGAACTGGCCTTGTTGCTGCGCTTGTGCGGAAGGTGCGGCAAAGCCGAAAGTTGCGCATGTCGCGAAGGCAAGTAAGATATTTGAAATATTACGAGCCATCAGAAATCTGCCTCTCTTTGTATGGAATGACGTAGCGCCGGCAACCAGTCGTCGCGTTGCGGGGGATCCGGATATTGTCGGCGTTCCCGAATATCCTGATCGCGATAGGCCGTGTACCACACCTCGGTTTCGCCGGTATAGGGCGTCAGGATCTTGCCCTGAACCTTGTGCAGCAGGCTGGTCAGGATGATGCCGTTGTTGTTGGCGGTATAGATTTCAACCCGGCCCTGCCCGCGTTCATACAGCCCCTCATACATGCCGTTTTCGGGATTATAGAGTTCGATGATCGCCTCATAGAGGACATCGGTATATTCGGTGTCCCACAGCGCCCAAAGTCCAAGCGCAGCCTTGGAGGCGACGGCGGCATGATCCGGCGTGTAATCGCCGCGCGGTGTGACCGTGTTCCACGGATAGCCATCCGAAAAAATCGTGTCATAGGTAAAATACGGCGGCCCTTTGACGTTATGTTCCGAACGGGCAGTCATGAACCCGGTCCGGCGCCAGCGATTTTCCTGAACCTGATACACCCTGTCGGCAAATTCCGCCCGCCAGCCATCAGACGACAGCCAATCCGGGGAGTGATCGTCATGCGGCAGATCAAATCCCAGCTCCAGGCCATCCTGCAAATAGGATTCGGTGACAACGTAGTTCTGGGAATGAAACACCCTTGGATCGCGGCCATCATAGGGCACCTGGACGCCGAAAATCGACGCGGTCAGAAACGGTTCTGCCCGATGCGCGAGGATTGGCCGGAACCCCCAAAGTGCAAACCCTTTGGCGGCATATTCCTCATACCCCAAACGGCCCTCTTGCGCATAAACCGTTTCGCCGCTTTCCTTGTCAACATAGGTGCCGAACATCAGGCCTTCTTTGGAAATGATATTCGAAAAATCCCATTTCAGCAGGACGGCATCAATTGTATTGCCGAGATGCGGATAGCGGTTTTTCAGAATGCGCATCCAGACCAGGAAACGGCCAATATCAAGCGCAGAAAAGCCGATTTCGCCAGGTTTGTTGGTATAATCGACCTTTGCGCCGGTCTTGGTATGATACACCTTGTTGGGCATCTCGTCACGGAACAGGTCCAGACCCTTGATCGTGGTCAAAAGCTGGGTCATCCGGCGATCGAACTCGGGCTTTTCGATGATGCACAGCTCATAGGCTGCGGTGGCGCCGGCCATGTAAGACGCTGTATCCCACATGGTTGTGGACGGGTAATTGCCGACGGAATTTGCCAGGCCGGTGGTCTCTTGAGTAAAATTCTCAAAATATTTCCAGGCCACTTCGGCGGCGCGCATTTCACGTTCGTTCAGGAAACCCCGACGCGGTCGAAATTTGCGCACATATTCATTGCGTCTGGTATAGCCGCTTTCCCGATCACGCCCCTGGTCGAGGGATGTGAAGTAATTGTCCGGCATTTCACACATGCGCGGCGGTTTGCTACGTTTCGGTTCATTGTAGAACACGCTGGTGGTGACATTTGGCACATTGCCACGCATCAACGCTGGCAAATCATCAAGATCGCCCCCGGCAATGATGGGATCCACCTCGTCCTGTGCCTGCAGGAACATGTCACGGGCCGCCGTACCGACGCTGCCCGTCAATGCGATCGCGACCCCACCTGCCCCTGCGAGCAATAGTAGACCTGCCCATATCGGCTGTCGGCTTCTGCCTCTTTCGACCCGTTTCCTCACCAAATTCACCGTTTCTATGCTCGGAACTGGAAACAGACTTAAAGTAAGGTGATTAACAAATAGTCACGGATATCCCATTGTGGGACGCGGTCGATATAGCTTCAATATTCTGAAATTTTTCCCGAAACCTCACATATTCCATTAATACCTTTGCGATATTTCTCTAACCCAGAGTCCAATAGGTTGCGAGACATCCAATGCGGTTATTATTGACGGCTGTTTTCGCTGTTTTGATCTCCGGATCGTCGGCGATAGCACAACCAAATCTTGCCAGTCTGCCGATCGACGCAGACCGCTGTGCCATTGCGTTTGCACTGACGGGAAAGGCGCTGACTGGCTGTGCACCCCCCGCCGCGCCGCAGGGCATCTTTCGCAGCACGCCACCGGACGATGGCTATATGGTGCAATTTTCCTTTGATTCCGAATCGCTTTCAAAACCCTCACGGGCGCATTTGGACCGGCTTGCCGGTCTTTTGAACGGTCCGTTGTCGGACCTTTGTCTGATGTTGGTTGGTCATGCCGATAGCGTCGGCGCGGCGTCCTATAATCAAGCGCTGTCCAACAAACGTGCCGCAACGGTCCGGCTTTACATGGCGGGGCCGGGATCGGTGGCCGCGGCGCGGATTCACACTGGTGCCAAAGGCGAAAGCCAGCCTTTGCCTAATCTTGACCCCGCCGATGGTCGCAATCGTCGGGTTGAGATTCTGGCACGACCGCGTGGCGACGGTGGGTGTGGATAAGGGATGCATCGACGTTCCCTGCTCGCCAAACTCGCCGCGTTGCCGTTGTCGGCGGCTGCGGCGCGCGTGGTGAATGCCGCGCCGCGTCGGAACATCGCCGCGTTGTCGGTCGGGATTTCATCGTACGCACATGGCCCTGCCCTGCCTTCCGCCAATCGGGATTCGCGCCTGATGGCGGCGACATTTTTGCAATTGGGCTATGAGACCGAGCATATATCCGATCCAAGCCACCAAGAATTTCTTTTGTCTCTTGCGCGGCTTCGGGTTCGGGCGGAGGCCGCCTGGACAGTGGTGATTTATGTGGCCGCGCATGGGCTTATGCGTGGTGGTGAAAGTGTCATTTTCCCCCGGGACGCAGATTTTTCCAATGCACCCTTGTCCCAGGCAGTGCCGGAAACGGTGTTGTTGCGGGCGGTGTCCGATAAACCCCGGCAAAAGGTTCTGTTCCTGGACACATGTCGCGAAGTGCCGGGATTTTCCGGGTGCCCGGCTGGGGATTGCGGGGTCTATGCACCGGGGTTTTTGGCGGGAACCCATGTCAGCTATGCCACGCAACCCGGCGCCGGATCGTTGGACGGTGGTGATGGCTATAGCCCGTTTGCCCGCGGCTTGCGCGAAACACTGACAATGCCCGGATTGGACCTGGCGGAAGTGTCGCGGCGGGTACGGTCGGACGTCATTCGGTCGACGTCCGGATTGCAAGTCCCTTGGGACCGATCATCATTGCTTGAACCAATTGTTTTGAATGCCACCGGATAATCGGGTTTGATTTCTACTTGCGAATGCAGGTGGAATTTTTGCCTAAAATTTCGAACGAATTCCAGATACTGCTTTGGCCGGGTCGTCGCGAATTATCCCTCTTCCGCGGGTTGAATGTCAGTCACCCGCGCCGCTTTCCCCACGTCCAGCATGGGATCATTGTCGGAATCTCCGCGTCTTACCGAAATTGTACTCTGCATCATAGTTTCCCAGATGGGCAGATCCCCCAGGCGCACTTTGACCTGTGTCGCGGTCGCGCGGCCAAACAGGGCAAGCCGGTCGCTCAGTTCCAGCAAGTGCAGCTGACTTTCTGAATCCAGCGCGACGCTGATCCGAATGTCATTTGCGCCCAGAGCTTGTAAATCTGTGATTTCGCCCTGCAATGAGCGATGGGTTTCAAGTTGTCCAACAATTTTCACCGAAACCGGTCGGCCCAATGTGATGCCATTTATTTGCGACTGAGGCACATCGAAATAGGCCTGGAACTGATCACTTTCCGGCGGGCGCATTTGAATCAGGTTGATGTCCGATTGCGCAGGTCCGGTTTGAACCAGATTGCGCACGCGCACGATTTCACCGTCAAAGGGTGCTGCAATCCGGGGGGTGTCCATGTGCAATTTCAGGATCTTTTGCAGATTTCGTTTGTCTTGGATCTCTTGCTCCAGTTGCTGAACGCGGTCGAGCCGCTTTGACCGAAGACCGCTTAATTCGGCGCGCTGTTCCAGTTCGTTTTCCGCCAGTTGCGAATCAAGATCTGCGCGCACCAGCGCAAGCGCCAGGGCGCGGCGCGCATCGTCTTCGCGCCGTACTTTGTCTTGATTGTCCTTGGTTGTGGTCAATACACGAATGTAATCCTCGACCAGTTTTCGTTTGCTGAGCAACGCGTCGCGATGGGTGTCAAACCGCACATGCACCTCGACCCTGTCATCTGTGAAGCCGCTGCATTCCTGCACGGCCAGTGACACCGCCGTTTGCTGATCCTCTGTGACACCTTTGATGTCGGGGGTGCCGGGTTTCTGCGTTGAAAGCAGACAATCGCGCAAAACCGTGTGATGCAACAGGCCTGCCTGCAGCTCCTTGACCGCTGCCGACATCGCCGCTTTGTCCAAGGTTGCGAGGGTCTGGCCCTGGACAATTGTGTCGCCGGGGGCAATCAGGACTTTTTCCAAAATTGCACCTTCCAAAAGGTAGATCGGCAAGGGGTCCACTTCGGGGCGCAAGGTGCCTGAAAAACTGCGATAGGATCCGATGGTTGCACCCGAAACCATTGCCACGCCAAGACTGACGCCGGCGGCCATTGCGCCTGCGCCGACGGCCAGCCAGAACAATCGTTTTGGCCGAACAAACCGTTTTGGCACCGCTGTATAGCGGATTTTAGCTTTCCGGGCTGGCATTCAACGCCCCCGGTTTCGACCCTGATTTTCGTGGATCGTATGTTTCTATCTTGGCCTCGATCCAGCGATCTTCGATTTGATTGCCCATTTCAACCTCAAGACAGTGACGGCAAATCATCGCAAGCGGCGTCAATTTGGCATCGGGCATGTCGCTTTCCGCTTGCTCTTTGGCCAATTTCAACTGGGCATCGGAAATCGGGGCGTCGCTGTCGTGCATGCGCAGGATACAATGGCCAACAAAATGTTTGAACGTGAAATGCACAGGCCCGGGCATGATCGGATCTGCCGACTGACACGACAATATCAACATGTTGGAGGCCACGACGCCAACCTTGCGACGGTTTCCATCGTCCCCACTGCGGTTGAAATTCGACCGAACCCAGAGCCGGAGACTGTCATCGCTGGTCAGCGAGCGATTGGCGATCATGCGCACCCAGCCTGATCCCAGGCGGTCGCGGACATCCTGACCATCCCCGAAATCCATCACCCGGCCATTTTGCAACGAAATAATGCGATCGCATTTTTCGAGAATGGCACGGTCATGGGTCGCGATCACAAAGCTGCGGCCAAGTTTGGCTTCATGTTCGATCCGGCGGATCAAGACGCCGATCTGACGTGGTGGCAAACCGGTTTCCGGCCGATCCAACAGATAAAGTTGCGGACCAAGCGCAAAGAGCCGGGCCAAAACCAGCGCCTTGCGTTGCATATACGGCAAATCGGCGGCCTGCTCAGCCGCGCAGATGTTTTCCACCAGATCCGTGGAGAACAGAAATTGTTCCAGCATCCATCGTGCACGTTCCAGAAAAGGACCATCGTGAAAACAGGACAGGTTTTCCGCCCCGGATGCCGGCAGAATGATCAATTCTTCCGGCAGCAGCGCGGCGGACACTGTTTGCTCTTCTGCGCGGCGACGCCACAGGTCATTGCCATTCAGCCGCACCCCGCCGGCCACTTCCATGTCATTGAGCGCAAAGGGATCAATCAGGGTTTGCAACAACAGGCTTTTCCCCGCCCCGCTGTCCCCCAGAACACCGGTGACCGTGCCGGGATCGACCGAAAAGTTGATCTGCGACAGCAGGGTCGTGCCATGTTGATTGCGCACGCTCAGGTCGTGCACCAACAGGCCGGGGTGGTCTTCGTCCAGATTGACGGTGTCGCCGCTGCGCACCTCTGTGGCGGGGATCAAATGGGCCTCTCGCCGGTAGGCCCATTCATGCGCATAGTCCAAAAACGCCTCGACCGCCCAAAGGGAGCCGATCAGAACCGGCGCCAGGGCGGCCATGCTGACATGTTCCACCGCAATGAAATAGCTTGTCGCCGCAAGCGACAGGACAATTGCCAATGCCCGCCCGGCGCGCTGCACCGTGTCGGACATTCCATGGTCGGTCGATCTCTTTTGCGCCATACGCTTGCCGATGGCGTCGCGCCCGGCCATGATGGACACCGCTTCTGATTGCAGAAAATCCCAGGCCGGTTCCCAAGAGAAATAGCGTGCCAGAACGTAATGTGCCGCCGCGCCCAGACCGGCGGCCAGCGGCACCGCCGCTCCGATCAAGGGATGCATCAAGCCAAGACAAAGACATAGGATCAGCGCCACACCGGCCCGCCCCCGCAAGGCCATTTTGTGTCGTGCGTTCCGATGTCCGGCCAGCGCCCGCGTGTAGGTATACCCCAACATCACCATGCCAAGGACAAGCGACAGCCCAACCGCAACCAGCGGCACGATCATGTTCACTTCGCCGTTTTGGGCAACCACCGAGGCGAAGACCACACTGATCACTGCAACGGCCAGAAAACACAGCATTTCCCCGACGGAAAAAAGTGTCGCGATCAAGGAGAGCCAGCCTTCGAACGATCTGTCGCGAAGGGGCAATTGTATTTCTTGCGGCGCCGAAGCGGCCGTCTCTTCGCCGTCGCGCGTGTTCTTAAGCTCCGGGAAGTGGCGCATTATGCAGTCCCATGGATAGTTTTCCGGGACCTGAGTATCGCAAGCAAATTAATAAATTGCTTCTGTCCCCCGGCATCACGCCATCATTTGGCGATCTTGATCAGAACAGATGGCTTTTTTGACAGCAAAAGCAGGGCCGGGTGTCCCCGAACCCCGCGATTCCGTCACATATTGGCGAAAATGCCGCCCTAGCCCTGATAGCCAAGCATGCGCGGCAGGAACAACACCAGATCCGGCACCAGGATCAGCACCAACAGGGCCACAACCAGGACCGCAAGAAACGGCAGCACCTCGCGGATAATTTCGGCCAGCGGGATTTGTGTGACCGCATTGATGACAAACAACAGGATGCCATACGGTGGGGTGATCAGCCCGACCATGCAATTGACCACCGCAACCACGCCAAAATGCACCAGGTCGATCCCCAATTCGCGGCAGGTCGGGATAAACAGCGGAATAATCACCAGAATGATGGTGGTTGCATCCAGCACACAGCCCAGCAGCAGAATCAGCAGATTGACCGACAACAAGAAGGCCAACGGCGAAATCTTGAGATCAACCATCGCGGACGCCATCATCGACGGGATGTTTTCCGAAGCGACGATGAAGTTCAGGATCAGCGCCCCGCCAATGACCAGCCCCACCGCAGCCGAGGATCGGGCGCTTTCGACCAAGATGTCGTAAAACGCCCTGAGCGACAGCGCGCGATAAAACACAGCCGCCAGGATCAGCGCATAAAACGCGGCAACGGCGGCGGCCTCGGTCGGTGTGGTGACGCCGCCATAGATGCCATAAAGCAGGATCGCCGGCATCAGCAGCGCCGGAAAGGCGTTGACGGTCAGGGCCGGCAATTCCTTCAGCGGCACGGGGTCTTCGGTGCCAAAGCCGCGTCGATGGGCAATGAACCAATTCATCCCCATCAGCACCGCACCAAGGAACAGGCCCGGCACAATGCCCCCCAGAAACAGGTAGCCAATCAATTCATTCGACACCAACGCATAAAGCACCATGGGGATCGACGGTGGAATGATTGGCCCGATCACCGCAGATGCGGCGGTGATGGCCGCAGCATAGCCACGGGTGTAATGGCCGGATTTGACCATCATGTCGATGATCACCTTGCCGATGCCGGCAGCATCGGCCACGGCAGACCCGGACATGCCGGAAAAGATCAGCGACGCCACCACGTTGACATGCCCCATGCCGCCCTTGAACCGGCCGACCAGCCCGACGCAAAACCGCAGCAACCGGTCGCTGATCGTGCCGGCGTTCATGATATTGGCGGCCACGATAAACAACGGCACGGCCAGAAGAATGAAGCTCTGGTAAACCCCGTCCATAAGGGTTTTGCCAGCGATGCCAATGCTTTGCCCGCCAAAGAACAGATAGACAAGCGAGGCGACGATAATCGCATAGGCCACCGGCGTGCCGATCCCGGCCAGCAAAAAAAGCGTGACAAGGCAGAGAGTGAATTCGAGGCTCATGTATTGTCTGCCTTGTGGGTGTCTTTGCTGTTTTCGTCGGTCAGGGCATCAAGGGGATGCTGATCACCCTCGGCACCATGGCGGAAGGCCCGCCAACCGCGTATCGCGTATCGGATCGGAACGACCAGCAGAAAAGCGATGTAAATCATATAGATGTGCAACATGCGCACATCAGAGCCAAACAGGGTTTCCAGCGTGGCAGTGCGTTTCAGGCGCAGGATATAGAACCGGTCCCAGGTCGGCCCGATCGAGGCCAGAAGCCCGATGATGATTGCCACGGCGGAAATGATCACAAACCATTTGCGCAGGGCCGGGTTCACACCCTGATAGAGGATGTCAAAAACCACATGGTCGCGTTGGCGGACAATGAACGCATTGCCCCAGAACACCAGCCAGATCCACATCAGCAGGCAGAATTCCAGCGTCCAGCCGAAATTGTCCGGGCTGAGAAAGGGCACCGCATCGGACACGCCGGGCGCGCGTGCGGTGTAACGAATGAAAATCTGAACGATAAAAGTGGCGAACATGGCGGCCATCATCATGGCCGCCACGAATTCCGTCAGGCGTGAGAAACCGGCGGTAATAGACTTCATGGCGGTTTCCCCCGACGTCAGTGCGGATCAGTTGCCCAGGGCGTTGATCTTGTCCAGCAGACCCGCGGGCCAGGTGGCAGCATATTCGCTTTCCAGGTACATGTTCTGTACACGGTCGCGGAATGCGGCAACATCCGGTTCATAGACCGACAGCCCCTGCTCTTCGAGGAAAGACACCAGTTCGCTTTCTTTCTGCAACTGGTTTTCGCGGGCGAAATCGGCGGTGGCATCCGCTGCGGCCTGAACAACCTCTTGCTGTTCCGGGGTCATGCTGTCCCAGGTCGCTTTGGACAGGGCCAGATAGTTCAGGTCAACCAGATGCGAGGTCAGCACGATTTGATTGGTGACTTCATAGAACTTTGCATCAACCACGGTGGGCAGCGGGTTGTCCTGACCGTCAACCGAACCGGTGGACAGCGCGGTATATACCTCGGTAAAGGACATCGGCGTCGGGTTGGCCCCCAATGCGCGGCCCAGGAACTGCCATGCGTCGGTGCCCGGCATCCGCAGGTTTACACCCGCCAGATCATCCGGGGTCGATACCGTCAATTCGTCTTTTGTCTGACGCAGGTTCACCTGCCGGCGGCCCAGATACATCACAGTCAAAAGTTTGACGCCCAGTTCGTCTTCGGCTTTTTGTTTGAACGCATCCATCAGCGGATCGTTGAACACCGCAACCTGATGGGCGGCATCCTGATGCACGTATCCGGCGGTGAAAATCGAAAACTCCGGGAAGAACGTTGCCAGTTCCTGCGCCGAGGTGATCGACATTTCCAGATCGCCAACTGCGATGGCCTCAAGCTCGGTGCCTTGGGCAAACAGGGTTGCGTTCCAATGTGGTTCGAAATCAGCAACTTCGCTGACCATCGGCCCGAATTTTTCCAGCAGGGCCACGGCCCGTTGGTCTGTATCGGATGACACGGCGGACAGACGCAGTTTGACCTTGTCTTCGGCAAAGGCACCCGTCGCGGCAACCGCAAAGGCCGCAGTCGCGGCCAGCATGGCGCGGCGCGCCAAAGAGATAGACATGTGTATTCCTCCCAATAATTCCCAAAGTCGTGCCATTCGGGCACCAGCGTTTGGTATACCATTTAGTACGCGGAATGATCCATGCTGTCCATGAAAACCCAAGTCAACCGGAAACACCCATATTTCGGTCGATTGCTGCGCCTGCATTGGGCTGGGGTCGGTCGCGCCATTCGTCGGCCCCGGCATAGGCTACCCAGCCCCGAAACGACAAGGCGGCATAAAACAGCGACGGCGCGACAAATCCGGCGTCGCGCAGCAGCATCTGTTCCACATCCGGGGTCAGCAGGGTCAGTTGCTGCGCCATGGTATCGGCAGATTTGATGGCCGCCTGTGCGTCGCCATCGGGTCCGGCGGCAAAAGCGGCGGAGCGGGCCAGCCAGTCTTTGGCCGCGCCGGTCTCTGGCGCGCAGTGATGTGCGACAATCACCGGCGCGCCGGGGGCCAGACGCGCCCGCAATCCGCGCAGAACCTCAAGCCGCTCCGGGATCGACAGAAAATGCAGCGTCAACAGACAGGTCGCGCCGTCAAACGGCCAGAACGGGGCCTCGCCGATCCGGCCTTTGATCAATTCCACCTGCGCGCCTTCGGGTTCCAGGATCCTTGCGGCGAGATCCAGCATCGGCTGCGACGGGTCGACGCCGACAAAGGACCAATCCGGTCGTGCCCGGGCAAAGGCCCGAAGCTCCAGCCCGCCGCCTGCCCCCAGCACAAGAATGCAGGCCCCCGTTGCCGCCCGTTCTGACAGGAGGTTCAGCGCCATGTGATGCAGATCGGTGTAGCCCGGAACGCGGCGCGGCGTGTCCGCACAATACCGGGCCACCCGGTCGGGATCGGCAAAAGGGTCTGGCGTCATGGCGCAAAGACCAGCGTGCGATGGGCTGCGGTGCCTGCAGTAACACCGTCAGCAACCGCCCAGCTGACACTATGCGGCGCGCGTGCAATATCCCCGGCGGCATAGACCCCAACGCGCGAGGTCATCTGGCTGTCATCCGTGACAATCATCGGCCCCATGGGAGAGTCGGTCATCTCCAGCCCAAGTTGGTCGGCCAGCGGGCTGGTCAGGGTGGACTGCGGCGCGACAAAAAGCGCCTCGATGTCGACCGCCTGGCCGTCTTGTAGCTGCACAGAGGCCAGCGCCTGTCCCGGCCCCTGCACCGCAGTCACCAGTCCGGGTTCGACCCGCACATCGCGTTGCGCCAGCGCGGCCTGATGGTCGTCGGACAGGGTATTTCCGTTTAAAAACAGCGTCGTCGGCCCCCATTCGGCCACCAATTGCGCCTGATGTACCGACATGTCCGTGCGGTAAAGCACGCCAAGTCGGCGATTGCTGAACTCAAACCCGTGACAATACGGACAGTGCAGAACGCTGCTGCCCCAACGCTGGGCCAGTCCGGGGATGTCGGGCAATTTGTCCTGTATCCCAAAGGCAAGGATCAGGATCCGGGCCTCGACAGGTGTCGCGCCCGGCGCGTCACCGGACAGATCAACGACAAAGCTGCCGTCATGAGCAGAGGCCCTTTGCGCCGCGACCTCGCGGATTTTGACCGTGGGATAGCGGGCCAATTGGGCCTGCGCATCCGCAAGGATCGCCTGTGGCGCGCGCCCGTCATGGCCCAGAAACCCATGTGATGCGGCGGCAAACCGGTTGCGCGGGCGTTTGGTGTCCAGAACCAGCACGCGGCGCCGCGCCCGGCCAAGATAGGTGGCGGCCGCCAGACCGGCAAAGCCGCCGCCAACGACAATGGCATCATATTTCATCTTCGGTTTCCTTCGGATTTGGACCGGCGCGGTACGCTGGTCTGAAGATTGGACATCGGTTTCCTCGGGATGTATCTTTAACTGATACGAAAAGAGAGGTGATTCATGTATCAATTAAAGATACGAGAAATTCCAGGACTGTCAATCAACGTAATCAAGCGTTCGCGCCGGGCCGTATCCGGCACGCGAGGGCCGTCGGCATGAACCGGGACACCCGGATGTCGGATGTGCTGCATGTCTTGCTGCATCTTGATCAGGTCGATGTGCCTGTCACCTCAGAGCGGCTGGCGCAAAGCATGGGCACCAATCCGGCGGTGTTTCGGCGCACGATGGCGGGATTGCGCAACGCTGGATATGTCCAATCGGGGCGTGGGCACGGCGGTGGTTGGTCACTGGCGCGACCTTTGGCAGAGATTACCCTGCTGGATGTGTATGACGCGCTGGGCAGGCCGACATTGTTTGCCATTGGCATGCGCTCGGACAACCCCGACTGTCTGGTCGAGCGTAACGTGAATTTGGCCCTGAAGGATACCATGGCGCAATCCGAGGCTTTGTTCATCTCCAGCTTCGGTGCCATTACATTGGACACATTGTTGCCGAAACTCCTGCGGCCCCGGTCGGCCGATTGCGTCACAAACCAGCCCGATTAAGCGCCCCTGCCCCTGCCCCTGTGCCCATTGCCTGCGCCCTGCCGGTGCCGGACGGATCTGTGTCAGAGGCACATATCCTGCCCGGCCCGCGCATTGGACCGTTTCTACCAGGGCGTCACCCCGGCCGGTTCGACAAATGTCCCGGTGTCCTGACCTTCCAGGGCATAGCGCACCGGCAATACCGCGCCCTCCTCCGGGGTCATGTCGCCCATACCGGTCAGGTCGGTCTTGACGAACCCCGGGCTGACGGAATTGACCTTGATGCCGCTGTCGCGCAGCTCTTCGGCCAATTGTACGGTCAGCATGTTCAGCGCGGCCTTCGAGGCATTGTAACCGATGAAGCGGGCGGCAAAATAGGGCGAGGTCGGGTCGCCATTTACCGCCAGCGAGCCCAGCGAACTGGACAGGTTCACGATTCGGCCCTGCCCCGCCGCTTTCAGCAAGGGCAGCATGGCCTGGGTCACTGTCAGAGTGCCGATGAAATTGACGTCCAACACCCTGCGCACGCTATCAATGGCGGCGCTGCCGGGCGTGCCATCGGTGAAATCGAACACGCCAGCATTGTTCACAAGAATATCAAGACGCCCAAACCGCGCCGTGATGTCGGCGGCGGCATCTGTCACGCTTTTGGGGATGGCAATATCGACCAGACAGGTCTCTGCTGTCAGCCCGCCCCTGGCAAGATCTGCGAGTGCCGCCGCGCCGCGCGCGGCGTCGCGCACGCCCAGAATAACCCTGACCCCGGCTTGGGCCAGCTGGCGGGCGATCTCCAGCCCGATGCCCTTGTTTGCGCCTGTGACCAGGGCGATAGGTTGCTGTTCCATTGAAATTTTCCTTCGGTTTGACCTGTGTTCGAATTATATGAAGGATCATTCAGCTTTTGGATTCGCATATGATCGACCCGGCCCCGGCGGCCCTGACCGCCCGTAAAACACCGCGCCAAAGCCGCGCAAAGGTGACGTTGGATGCCATTTTCGAGGCCGCCATTCAGGTTTTAATTCGCGATGGCATGGCCAGCCTGACAACCACCCGCGTGGCCGAACGGGCCGGGGTGTCGGTTGGGACGATGTACCAGTATTTTCCCAACAAACAGGCGCTGATCTATGCGTTGAATGCCCGATATCTCGAAGCCTTGGCAGAACGGATTGAGGCGACCTGTCAATCGCAGCATGGCGCAGCGATTAACCAGATGATTGACGCCCTGATCGACACCTATTGGCGGGCCAAGACCGAACGCGCCGAGGCCACCCGCGCATTGTATAAATCCGTGGTTGAGATGGACAATGACGCGTTGGTCCAGCGGTTTGCCGCCCGGACCAACGAAGCGACCCGGGCGATGCTGATCAGCGCGCCGAATGTGCAGTTTCGCAGCCCGGACATCACCCATCTGACGCTTGTCACGGTCATTTTTGGCGCTGTCCGCAATGTGTTCGAACGCAATCTTGATCCGCCCGATGCCGAGGCGCTTCGCGTGGAACTGATTGCAATGTGTCAGGCCTATGTTGCCGCCGCCCGGCTTTGATCCGCGACTGTTCCATTGTGTGCCTTTGTGCAGTTCTGCCCGCAGCGGCCCGCAATTCGGCGCATATTTGATTAAAAAACAGGCACCTCGATTTGATGCGGGGCAGAGGGCTGGCCGGGTCACTGACCTGCCCGCGCAACTCTACTCAGATCCGGGTTTGATCTTAACAGGTTGAAAAATATAAGTAATACTCTCAAGAGCGGGCGCAGAAGCCCCCCGGAAGACCGGCAAATTCCGCCAATGCAAATGCGGAACTGCCCTGCCGACGGTATTTGCACAGCCCCGTGCACAATCAATATCTGGCGGCCTCGCCAACTTGTGCCACGCTTAACGGATTAAGCAGACCGGGGCAGTCCCGGCGGCACTATAAAAACGGAAACAAGGGGGTTCTGCCATGTCCAACGTAACCTATTCTACGGCCGCCGGGGGGGCGGCGCAGCCCGGCGGCTACCCGTGGCTCGGCATTGTGCCACAAAGCACGACCGGCCGGATGTTCCTGGCATGGGGGCTTTTGAACGTCGTGCTGGCGTTGCTGCCGGTGTTCGACATCCTTGGCAACGGCGCGGAACAGGGGCCTTTGGCGATGCCGCTGACGATATTTTACTGCTACGCGGTGTTTTCCCTGAATTGCCTTCTGGGTGCGGTTTATTACCTCGTGCGCGGGCGCGCCTGGGTCGCACTTGAACAAAGCCAAAATGCGGGGCCCCGGACATGACCACCTTTGTGACACTTCTGGGCATTTCGCTCTATCTCGTGCTGATGTTCTATATCGCCTATCGGGCGTATAAGACCAACAAACACGACGACCCCGAGGATTGGTTCCTGATGGGGCGTGGTGCAAACACCCTGATGCTGGTCGGCACGATGTTTGCGACCTGGTTTTCCACCTTTGCTTTCCTCGGCGGGCCCGGCTTTTTCTACAAGATTGGCGTGAACTGGCTTCTGTTTGGGTTCTTCAACGCGATGGGGCCGGTCATGGTGATGGTGCTGGGGCCGCGGATCTGGGCGCTTGGCAAGAAGTTCAACTTCATCACCCCCGGCGATCTGTTGGCGACCTATTACAACAGCAGCCGCCGCATTCGTATCCTGACCGGGCTGATCTGTATTGCGGTGCTGTTCCCCTATTCCGCGATTCAGATCACCGGCATCGCCATTGCGCTGAATTCGATCTCTGGCGGATTGATTGCCTTTAACGTTGGTGTCCTGCTGATTGCGGTCTGTGTCGGGG
This sequence comes from Marinovum sp. J2-8, assembly GCF_055808435.1. NCBI lineage: Bacteria > Pseudomonadati > Pseudomonadota > Alphaproteobacteria > Rhodobacterales > Roseobacteraceae > Marinovum > Marinovum sp. J2-8. The sequence continues at coordinate 128,979 of NZ_JBVVRZ010000006.1, forward strand.
TCTATTCCTTTGTCGGCGGCAGCCGGGCGGTGGTCTGGACCGATGTGATCCAGGGCTTCATCTTTGCCCTGCTGTTGCTGGGCACGATGTTGCTGGTGATCCGCTGGGCCGGTGGCTGGTCCGAAGGCTGGGTGGCGGCAACCACAGCACGCCCCGAGATGTTCATCTTTGACGGTGGAGCAGGCAATTACATCACGCTGATGACGCTCTGGACCTTTGGCTGGGTGCTGACCCCGCATCTGTGGCAACGTCTTTATATGGCCGACAGCCCGCAAACGCTGGTCAAAGGGGCCGCCATCACATCCTTTCTGGCGTTGTTTGTCGTCACCTTTACCGGTGTGGTGATCGGGATGATGTCGCTGGGCATGGACATCACGATCCCCGAAGGCAACACAACCGACGCGCTGGTGCCGGAAATCTTTGCGCAATACCTGCCGGCGATGGGTGTCGTGCTGGTGATCGCGGTGTTTGCCGCGGGCATGTCGACGCTGGACAGCCAGATGATTTCGGCGACCTCCAGCTTTACCCAGGATCTGGTGCCAAGCATCAGGAATGTCGACAACAGCCAACGGATGCGGCTGGCGCGCTATTTCGAGGTGGCCTTTGTGCTGGCGCTTGTCGCATTTGCCTTCTCGCCACAGGGGCGGTCGTTGATTGCGCCGCTGGCGTCGATCGGGGTCGGGATGGCATTGTCCTTCCTGCTGCCGCTGCTGGGGGCATTGTTCTGGAACCGCGCGTCTGAACCGGCGGCCTTCTGGGGGATGTTGCTGGGCTGGGGGGTGATGGTGGCGATGCAGTTCAATCTGCTGCCGAACCCCGGTCTGATTGGCCCGCCGCTTTGGGGTCTGATTGTCAGCGCGGTGGTGTTCTTTGGTGGATCTCTGTTGCGCGATGATCCGGTTGATCCGGCCCGTCGCAAGGAATTCCAGGACGATATGGCCGACCGCTTTCCGGAAACCAACGGCAAGATCCAGACCACCTGATCCTGCCACATGACAGACAATCGAAACGGCCCGCAGAGCGATCTGTGGGCCGTTTTTCCGTGGTTCCGGATTTCAACGCATGCGCCGCGTTCTCGTGTTACACAGGTGTCACAGGCTGCTGTATACGGGCGCAAAAGGGTAGGTTCATGGCGGATCCATTGGAAAATCTGGATTGGGACGATCTGAAGGTCTTTCTGACCTCGGTGCGGTGTCAAAGCGTCAGCGCCGCCGCGCGTGACCTTTCGGTCAGCCATTCCACAGTATCGCGGCGGTTGTCGCGGTTGGAATACACCCTGGGCGCGGCCCTGTTCGAGCGTAACCGCGAGGGGCTTGTCCTGACCACCTTTGGCCATATGGTGCTGCGGCGCGCAGAGGAGGTTGCCCTGGGCATCAACAGCCTGCGCAGCGACATGTCCGGCGAAGGTGACACCAGCGGCGTGATCCGCTTTGCCACGATGGAGGGCATCGCCTCACTCTATCTGTCGTCGCGGCTGGCCGGGTTTCAGGCCAGCTTTCCCGGTATCCGGCTGGAGCTTTTGACAACGTCAAGGCAGGTCCAGATCAGCCACCGCGAAGCGGATATGTTCCTCAGCTTCTTTCGCCCCCAGGGGGACAAGATGGCGACCCAGAAATTCGGCGCCTTCGGCATCGGGCTTTATGCAGCAGAAAGCTATATTTCGAGCCACGGCGTGCCGGAAAGCCAACATGATCTCGCGGCGCATAGCTATGTTGGATACCTTGATCAATTTGTTGAACTGGATGCCGTGCGCTGGTTGGAAGAGATGGTGCATCAGCCCAATATCGTCTTCTGGAGCAACAGCATGATCGCACAGCGCAACGCCGCCCGTGGGGGCCTGGGCATTGTGGCGCTGCCGCATTTCGCCCTGTCCGATCAGGACAGTCTGATCCGCATCATGCCGGACCTGTCGGTCACGCGCACCTTGTGGCTGACCGTGCATCAGGATCTGCGCCATCTGCCGCATATCGTTGCGTTGAAGAAATTCCTCGCCCAGCTTTTTCAGGAAGACGCCACATATCTCGCTGGAGAATGAATGGGGATAGCCGCGCGCCGATTGCCAAATCAGCACAGCGGCGTTCGCAAATGAATATTGGGATCACCGCCACTTTCCGGGACATTCGGTTGAACCAAAGGAGTTTGCGAATGTTCGACACCCATAGTTTCCGGGCCGCCGCCGCCCATATCGCCCCGGTTTACCTTGATCCGGTCGCAAGCGCCGAAAAGGCGGTGTCGGCCATCGCAGAAGCGGCCCGAAACGGCGCGTCCATCGTCGTCTTTGCCGAGGCATTTTTGCCGGGGTTCCCGGTGTGGGCGGCGATACATGCCCCGATCCGGTCCCATGATCTGTTTGCGCAATATGCCGCCGCATCGGTGTTTGCCGATGGCCCCGAGATCGAGATGATCCGCCAGGCCGCCGCGCGTCATGACATCATGGTGTCCATTGGCCTGTCAGAGCGCAATCCCGCCTCTGTCGGCAGTCTTTGGAATTCGAACCTGTTGATTGACGAAACCGGCCGGGTCGTGAACCATCACCGCAAGCTGGTGCCGACATTTTATGAAAAACTGGTCTGGGATCCCGGCGACGGTGCCGGGCTGAACGTCAGCGCCAGCCGCTGCGGTCGGGTTGGGGCGCTGATTTGCGGGGAAAACACCAATCCGCTGTCGCGGTACAGCCTGATTGCCCAGGGGGAACAGGTGCATATTTCGACCTATCCGCCGATCTGGCCCACCCGCCCGCCCGAGGACAGCGGCAATTACGACAATCGCGCCGCCAATCACATCCGCGCGGCGGGCCATTGTTTTGAGGCAAAATGTTTTGGCATTGTCGTGGCGTCGCCGTTTGACAAAACCGCAACCGAGGTGGTCGCAGGCAAAGACCCCGCGCTGATCCCCTTGCTGGATGAATGCAGCCGCGCGCCCAGTTTCTTTGTTGATCCCACCGGCCAGCTGATCGGGGAAAGCACCGTAGACGAGGGCATCATCTATGCCGATATAGATCTGGCCCGCTGTCTGGAACCAAAACGGTTTCACGATCTGGCGGCAGGCTATAACCGGTTTGACATCTTTGATCTGGCGGTGACCCGCAAGCGCGGGGTGCCAATCCGCTTCACCGACCAGCCCCAGCCGCCAAAACCCCAGCCGCCAGAGCCGCAGCCGCCAGAGTCGCAGCAGGCTGGGCCGCAGCAGGCTGCGCCATCTGGGGACAGTGACACGGATGCAGCGCCGCCAACGGCGGGCTGACATCCCGCCCCCAGTTTGGTCCACCGGTCTTGCTCAGACCGGCGTCACTCAGACTGGCCTCGTTCAGCTTGGACTTCCCCAAGCGGGCGTCACGCCATCAAAGTTGCATCGACCGCGCGTTTCCATGCGGCGCATTTTGATTGGCGCAGGCCATCGTCCATTCCGGGGGTAAAATTGCGCTCCAGCGCCCAGGTCGCGGCAAATTCTTCCTGGTCGGGGTAAAGCCCGACCTGCTGCCCGACCAACCAGGCCACCCCCATCGCGGTGGTTTCCAGGATCTGTGGCCGGTCGACAGGGGCGTCGATGATGTCGGCCAGGAATTGCATGGCGTAATTGGATGCGCTCATCCCGCCATCCACCCGCAATGTCGCCTCGCCCGCGCCGCCCATATCGGCCTGCATCGCGGTCAATAGATCGCGGGTCTGGAACCCGACGCTTTCCAGCGCCGCCCGGGCAAATTCATTTGGTCCGCTGTCGCGCGTCAAACCAAAGATCGCGCCGCGACACTCAGGCTTCCAATAAGGCGCGCCAAGCCCGGTAAAGGCCGGCACAAGGATCAGATCCTGGGTTGTGCTGGCCGCTTTGGCCATGGTTTCGCTGTCCGCTGCGTTTTCCAGCAACCCCAAACCATCGCGCAGCCATTGCACCACCGCGCCGGCAATGAAAATCGACCCTTCCAGCGCATAGGTCGGTTTGCCGTTCAACTGATAGGCGATGGTGGTCAGCAGCCTGTTCTTGCTGGTCACGGCGGTGTCGCCGGTGTTCAACAGCGCAAAACAGCCCGTGCCATAGGTGGATTTCAACATGCCGGGCCGGAAACAGGCCTGTCCCAGCGTCGCCGCCTGTTGATCGCCCGCCACGCCAAGGATCGGCAATGCGGTGCCAAGAATGTCGGTTTCACCAAAGTTCGCCGCGCAATCCTTGACCTCTGGCAACATCGACAGCGGAATATCCAGCATGTCACACATGGTCTGTGACCAACGGCCGCGACGGATGTCATAAAGCATGGTGCGCGCCGCATTGGTGGCGTCGGTGACATGCTGCTTGCCGCCGGTCAAATGCCAGATCAGCCAGCTGTCTACCGTGCCAAACACCAATTCCCCGGCATTGGCCCGGTCACGCGCGCCATCGACATTGTTCAAAATCCAATTGACCTTGGTGGCCGAAAAATACGGGTCCAGCAGCAGCCCGGTCTTTTCGATGACCGTGGCCTCGTGGCCGGCATCCTTCAAGGATTGGCAAAAGGCCGCAGTGCGCCGGTCCTGCCAGACGATGGCATTGTAAACCGGCTCTCCTGTGGTGCGATCCCAGACCAGCGTCGTCTCGCGCTGGTTGGTGATGCCGATGCCGACAATCGCGTCAACCGACACGCCGGTTGTATCCACAACCTCGCGGCAGGTGGCCAATGTCGTCGACCACAGATCGCCTGGATCATGTTCGACCCAGCCGCTTTGCGGGAAATGCTGGGCAAATTCCTGTTGTGCCGATCCCACCAGTTTCAAATCAGCGTCAAACAGGATGGCGCGGGTGGATGTGGTGCCTTGATCAATAGCAAGGGTATAGCTCATTGGACCGCGACCTCCCTCGGGTTTGGCGGAGTGGATGGTATGGGACGGATTTGGAAGGGGCAAGGGTGGCCGGGGCGATTGCGCCCCGACCGGTGTTTTGGCCTCAGATCCGGCTTACTGCCAGGATTTGATCAGCTCGTCATATGCGACGGTTTTCGGCTCTTCGTCTTCGTTGGCAAGTTTCGCCTTGGGCGAACCTTCCTGCGACAACCAGTATTCCGGGTCCATTTCGTCGTTCAGTTTCGGACCGATGTCACCCTGAATGCCGGCCCGCTCCAGACGTTCCATCACACGTTCCTGATCGGAACACAGACCATCCAGCGCTTCCTGCGGGGTTTTGGCACCCGACATGGCGTCGCCGATGTTCTGCCACCACAATTGTGCCAGCTTCGGATAGTCAGGCACGTTGGTGCCGGTGGGCGACCACGCGGTGCGCGCGGGCGAACGATAGAATTCAATCAACCCGCCAAGCTTGTCCGCACGATCGGTAAAGCTTTCGTGCTGGATGGTGCTTTCGCGGATGAATGTCAGACCGACATGGGCCTTCTTCACGTCCACGGTTTTCGAGGTGACGAATTGAGCATAAAGCCATGCGGCCTTGGCCCGATCCACCGGGGTCGATTTCATCAGCGTCCAGGATCCAACGTCCTGATACCCGATTTTGGTGCCTTCTTCCCAATATGCGCCATGCGGCGAGGGGGCCATGCGCCATTTCGGTGTGCCATCCTCGTTCATCACGGGCAGATCAGGTTCCACTGTCGCGGCGGTGAACGCCGTGTACCAGAACATCTGCTGCGCAACATTGCCCTGTGCCGGAATTGGGCCAGCCTCAGAGAATGTCATGCCAGCCGCAGCGGGGGGCGTGTATTTTTCCAGCCATTCAATGGCCTTGGTCACAGCATAAACCGCCGCCGGGCCATTGGTTGCGCCGCCACGGGCGACACAGGAACCCACAGGCTGCGAATTTTCGTTGACCCGGATACCCCATTCATCCACCGGCAGGCCGTTCGGCTCGCCTTTGGAACCGGCACCGGCCATCGACAGCCAGGCATCGGTATACCGCCAGCCAAGGCTGGGGTCTTTCTTGCCATAGTCCATGTTGCCAAAGACTTCGCCTTCGACACCCAAACGCGACAGGTCGCGACCGGTGAAGAATTCAGCAATGTCTTCATAGGCTGACCAGTTGACCGGAACGCCCAGATCATAGCCATATTTCGCTTTGAAATCCGCTTTGTTCTGTTCGTCATTGAACCAATCGTAGCGGAACCAATAGAGGTTGGCGAACTGCTGGTCGGGCAATTGGTACAGATTGCCATCCGGTGCGGTGGTAAAGGATGTGCCGATATAATCGTCCAGATCCAGACCGGGGTTGGTTACATCTGCGCCCTCACCCGCCATCCAGTCGGTCAGGTTGCGCGCCTGTTGATAGCGCCAGTGGGTGCCGATCAGGTCACTGTCGTTGATATAGCCGTCATAGATGTTTTCGCCGGACTGCATTTGCGTTTGCAGCTTTTCGACCACGTCACCTTCGCCGATCAGATCGTGGGTGATCTTGATGCCGGTGATCGCGGTAAAGGCCGGGGCCAGAACCTGGGATTCATATTCATGGGTGGTGATGGTTTCGGACACCACCTTGATTTCCAGATCGGTGAACGGTGCGGCGGCGTCGACAAACCACTGCATTTCCGCTTCTTGTTCGGCGCGGCTCAGGGCCGATTGATCGCCGATTTCCGCGTCCAGGAATGCACGTGCCGCGTCCATGTCGGCGATTGCCGGTCCGGACATCAGGCCAAGCGCAAGCACCACGGCTGTTGTTGATTTCAAGTTCATTTGGTCCTCCCTTATATTTGAACTTGTTTCGAAGGTGCGGCCCGCCGGGTTCTCCCGCCGCCGGGTCGCAGAGGTCTGAGGTCTAGACCCAGCGGAACACCGCTGCGGCGTAGATCAGACAGACGATCAGCGCAAAAGGTTGGTTTGCGCCGACCAATCCAAGCCAGGCCAGATTGATAAAGGCCGAGCCGAGAAGCGTGATAAAAAGCCGATCCCCCCGCGTGGTTTCAATTTGCAGAACACCAACGCGGGGCGTTTCGGGGAATTTGATCGCCAGGATCGTAAAGGTGACCAAAAGCGCGGCAATCACCAGAAAGAAAGTTGCGGTCGGCCAAGTCCATGCCATCCAATCCATTGGAATTACTCCTTTTTCTCTGATTTACACACGGCCCAGGGCAAAACCCTTGGCGATGTAGTTGCGCACGAAATAGATCACCAGCGCACCGGGCACGATGGTCAGGATGCCAGCCGCGGCCAGCACACCCCAGTCGATGCCGGCGGCGCCTTGGGTGCGGGTCATGATCGCGGCAATCGGCTTGGCGTCTACCGTAGTAAGTGTACGCGACAACAGTAGCTCAACCCAAGAGAACATAAAGCAAAAGAATGCCGCCACCCCGATCCCCGAGGCAATCAACGGGGTGAAGATTTTTACAAAGAACCGGCCAAAGCTATAGCCGTCGATATAGGCGGTTTCGTCGATTTCCTTGGGCACGCCGCGCATGAAACCTTCCAGAATCCAGACCGCAAGCGGCACGTTGAACAGACAATGCGCAATCGCCACCGCGATATGGGTGTCGAACAACCCGACCGAGGAATAGAGCTGAAAGAATGGCAGGGCGAAAACCGCCGGCGGGGCCATCCGGTTGGTCAACAGCCAGAAAAACAGGTGTTTGTCACCAAGAAAGCTGTAGCGGCTAAAGGCATAGGCCGCCGGCAGCGCCACCGCGAGGCTGATCACCGTGTTCAACACCACATAGATCAAAGAGTTGACATAACCCATGTACCACGCCGGATCGGTCAGAATGGTCACGTAATTGGCCAGGGTCAGATCACGCGGCCACAGGGTAAAGCTGTTCAGGATTTCGGTGTTGGTCTTCAGGCTCATGTTCAGCAGCCAGTAGATCGGCAGCAACAGGAACAGAAGATACAGGGTCATCACCACCATGCGGCCATTGATTTTTGGCAGACGAGTTGCTTGCGTGGCCATGGATCAGCCCTCCCGCTTTTCGAGGTTGACCATCACGGTGTAGAACACCCAGCTGACCAACAGGATCACAAGGAAATACATCAGGGAAAACGCCGCCGCAGGGCCAAGGTCAAACTGTCCAAGCGCCATTTTCACCAGGTCGATCGACAACAGGGTTGTGGCATTGCCGGGGCCGCCGCCGGTGACAACAAACGGTTCGGTATAGATCATGAAGCTGTCCATGAACCGCAACAGGATCGCGATCATCAACACGCCCATCATCTTGGGCAACTCGATGAAACGAAACACTTTCCAGCGCGACGCCTGATCAATTTTGGCCGCCTGGTAATAGGCGTCGGGAATGGATTTCAATCCGGCAAAGGCCAGAAGCGCCACCAGCGATGTCCAATGCCAGACGTCCATCACGATGATGGTGACCCAGGCCGCCAGCGTATCCTGGGTGTAGTTGTACGAAATCCCCAGCGCATCCAGCGTATGGCCCAACAGGCCAATGTCGACACGGCCGAAAATCTGCCAGATCGTGCCCACCACATTCCAAGGGATCAGCAGCGGCAACGACATCAGCACAAGGCAGAAGGACGACCAAAAGCCGCTTTTGGGCATGTTCAACGCAACAAAGATACCCAGCGGAATTTCAATCGCCAGAATGATCGCCGAGAACATCAATTGCCGCCCCAGCGCATCCCACATCCGGTCGCTTTCCAGCATTTCGGCAAACCATTCCAGACCGGCCCAGAAAAACTGGTTGTTGCCGAATGTGTCCTGCACCGAATAGTTGACCACCGTCATCAGCGGGATCACCGCTGAAAAGGCCACCAGCAACAGCACCGGCAGAACCAGGAACCATGCTTTCTGATTGACTGTTTTTTCCATTACGCCGCCTCCCCCAACGGTGCATCTGTGGCGCCAAGCGGCGCAACGCGCCAATCATCGGCATAGACATTGACGTGGGCCGGATCGAAAATGACGCGGGTCATGTCATCCGCCAGCTCAAAGCTTTCGTCGGCAATGATATTGATGTCGCGATCAAAGAATTCGGCACGCACGATCTTGTGGCGGCCGACATCTTCGACCCGGCGAATGCGGACCGGCAGGCCGCTGTCACGCGACAGGCGGACGAACTCTGGTCGCACGCCGATTTCAACCTTGCCCGACAGCGGGCCATAGCCTGCGCCCAGCTCGATCTCTGTGCCGTCGATCACGGCCTTGTTGCCATTGACCGTCGCCCCCAGCACATTCATGCCGGGCGAGCCGATGAAATAACCGACAAAGGTATGTTCCGGCCGTTCAAACAATTGCTGCGGCGTGCCGATCTGGACGACACGGCCATCATACATCACCACGACCTTGTCAGCGAAGGTCAGCGCCTCTGTCTGGTCATGGGTGACATAGATCATCGTATGGCCAAATTGGTGGTGCAACGATTTCAGCTGGGTGCGCAATTCCCATTTCATATGCGGGTCAATCACGGTCAGCGGTTCGTCAAACAGCAGCGCATTCACGTCTTCGCGCACCATGCCACGGCCCAGGCTGATCTTTTGCTTGGCGTCGGCGGTCAGCCCGCGTGCCTTACGCCCCAATTCCGCCTCCATGCCGATCATCTTGCCGATCTGCTGGACGCGTTGCGCGACATAGGCCGCATCTGCCCCGCGATTGCGCAGCGGAAAGGCCAGATTGTCATGCACCGTCATCGTGTCGTAGACGACCGGAAACTGAAACACCTGGGCGATGTTGCGCTCTGCCGTGGGGGCGTTGGTCACGTCCTGGCCGTTGAACAGGATACGGCCCTGTGACGGGCGCAACAGGCCGGAAATGATGTTCAAAAGCGTCGATTTTCCGCAACCGGACGACCCCAACAGGGCATAGGCCTCGCCATCGGCCCAATCGTGGTTCAATTCCTTCAGCGCGAAATCATCTTCTGACGTTGGTTTCGCCAGATAGGAATGCGCCAGGTTGTCGAGTGTGATTTTTGCCATTGTCTCAGCCCCTTATGCCGCAGCCGCATAGGTGGCCGGAGCCACCAGATCGCCGCGCGGGTCGAAAATGTAGATATGCGCCGGATCAAGGAACACGCTCAGATCCTGACCAATCGGCAATTGATGCACGCCATGCACCAGCCCGACCCAGCGGTCGCCGTGATGATCAAGGTGCACAAAGGTTTCCGACCCGGTCAATTCCGTCACCGTCAGCGTGGCGCGAAATTCCAATGCATTTTCCGCATGGCGGTGGATTTCCAGATGGTTGGGGCGGAACCCGGCGGTATAGGTGCCATCGCCCAGCTCTGCCATTTTGCCCCAGGCCGCAATGGTCTGGCCATCGCCGAAGCTCAGCTTGCCTGCGGATTTCGTGACCTGCAAAAAGTTCATCGGCGGATCGGAAAACACCCGCGCCGTGGTGGCATTCACCGGTTGGCGATAGACCTCGGGCGTGGGGCCGAATTGGGTCACGCGCCCTTCGGACAATGTGGCGGTATTGCCGCCCAGCAGCAGCGCCTCTTCCGGTTCGGTGGTGGCATAGACGAAAATCGACCCGGCTTTTTCGAAAATCTTCGGGATTTCGACGCGCAGTTCCTCGCGCAGTTTATAGTCGAGGTTGGCCAGAGGTTCGTCCAGCAACACCAGCCCGGCATCTTTGACCAGTGCACGCGCCAGGGCACAGCGTTGTTGCTGCCCCCCCGACAATTCCAGCGGCTTGCGGTCCAGCATCGGCGTCAATTGCATCAACTCGGCGGTTTCCTTGACCGCCGCGTCGATTTCCGCTGCCGTTTTGCCCAACAGCCGCATCGGCGAGGCGATATTGTCGTAAACGCTCATCGAGGGGTAGTTGATGAATTGCTGATAGACCATCGCGACCTTGCGATCCTGCACCCGCATGCCGGTGACGTCTTCGCCATTCCACAACACGCGCCCGGTGTGCGGCACATCCAAACCCGCCATCAACCGCATCAGCGATGTCTTGCCCGAGAGCGTGGGGCCCAACAGCACGTTCATCGTGCCATTGACCAGCTCCAGGTCGGTCGGGTGAATATGGGTTTCGGCCCCGACGACCTTGGACACACCTTCCAGTCGTAGTGTCATTTTCTTACTCCTCCAAATTGCAGCACGTCAGGTGATTTAAGCCACCAAGGCATCGCGGTTTCCGCGTATCCACGTCTGCAAAGTCTCTATTTCTTCGGCACTTAGCCGCAGGCCCAATTTATTGCGCCGCCACACCACATCGTCAGCGGCGCGGGCGAATTCATGGGTGATCAGCCATTTGACCTCGGTCTCGGTCAGGGTGGCCCCGAAATCCTGACCCAGATCTGCTGCTGTTTCGGCCCCGTCCAACACAGCCCAGGCATCGGTGCCATAGGCGCGGATCAACCGCGTGGCCCAGGCATCACTCAGAAACCCGTGATCCTTGCGCAGTTTGGTGATCAGCGCCGGTTTGTCAGCAACCGTAAAATCGCCCCCCGGCAATGCGACACCCGCGGTCCAGGGATCGGCGAGACCCGGCAGATATTCCGACAGCTTGTCCATGGCGCTTTCGGCCAGCCGGCGATAGGTGGTGATCTTGCCGCCAAAGACATTCAACACCGGCGCGCCGCCCTCGGCATCGACCTTCAGCACATAGTCGCGGGTCGCCGCCGTCGCGCTGGACGCGCCGTCGTTATACAGCGGACGCACCCCGGAATAGGTCCAGACCACATCGTCGCTCGTCAGCTGTTGCTTGAAGTAATTATTGGCAAAATCAATCAGGTAGTCCCGCTCTTCGTCCGTGCAAACCGGCGCGACGGATGGGTCAGAGTGGTCCTTGTCGGTGGTGCCGATCAGGGTAAAATCATCCTCATACGGGATGGAAAAGATGATCCGGCCATCCGTGCCCTGAAAGAAATAGCATTTGCCGTGGTCGTAAAGCCGCTTGATCACGATATGGCTGCCACGCACCAGACGCACGCCTTCGGTCGAGTTCGAGCGGATCTTCGTACGGATAACGTCGCCGACCCAAGGGCCGCCGGCATTGACCAGCACACGTGCCTGATGGATTTGGCGGGTGCCACTGTCGCGATCTTCGGTTTCGATCTGCCAGATGCCGTTTTGCCGTTCCGCCGACAATACCTTGGTGCGGACCATGATGTCAGCGCCGCGCAGGGCGGCGTCGCGGGCGTTCAGCGACACCAGACGCGCATCTTCGATCCAGCAATCAGAATATTCATAGGCCTTGGCGAATTTGTCGTTTAGCGGCACGCCCTCGGCCCCGGCGGTCAGATCGACGGTAGAGGTGCCCGGCAGGATTTTGCGCCCGCCCAGATGGTCATACATGAACAAACCCAGCCGGATCAGCCAGGCCGGGCGTCGCCCCTTCATCCAGGGCATGAACACATTCAGAAGCTTGGAGGTCGGCGTTTCGCCCTCAAACCGCATATCTGCATGATATGGCAGGACAAATCGCATCGGCCAGCTGATATGCGGCATGGCGCGCAAAAGCGTCTCGCGCTCGATCAGCGCCTCGCGCACCAAGCGGAATTCGAAATATTCCAGATAGCGCAGCCCGCCGTGAAACAGCTTGGTCGAGGCGCTGGATGTGGCCGAGGCCAGATCGTTCATTTCGGCCAGTTTGACCGAAAGCCCACGACCCGAGGCATCCCGCGCAATGCCACAGCCATTGATGCCGCCACCAATGACAAACATGTCGCAAATACCCGAATTGGTGGATGAATCCTGCACGTTGCTCCCTCCCCGATGCGACAACACGACTCACTATGCCTGCAAACCAATCAAAAAGGAACATGTATCTTTTCGAAATTGTTCGAAATCAGGTATCACATTGACTTGCAACGTAAACATTTTAATCTACGCCGCAGCGCAGCGGCAAATCTTACCCATTCATCGTGTTTCCGCCGGTTGAAATGGTGGTCTTTTTCCGTTTCCGAAAGAAAGCGAACATTTCCGAATATTGCCCCGCCCATGTGGTTCAATTGACTTCCCCGCCACAGGGCATTAGCAAAATTTCATTCTCAGGGCGGGGTGCGATTCCCCACCGGCGGTTACAGCCCGCGAGCGCCATCCATGTGGGTGGGTCAGCAGATCCGGTGAAATTCCGGGGCCGACGGTTATAGTCCGGATGGTAGAGAATGGGGGCGTTTTGGCACGGGCTTTGATTGGGCCGGGGCGCTTCTGACGCTCTGGGATTCTGTCATGTTGAAAGGATCAAGAGCTATGACAAAATCCCCAAAATTCGCCTTTATCAAGGCGCGCTGGCACGCTGACATTGTCGATCAGGCCCTTGTCGGGTTTCGTGAACGTCTGGCCGAATTGGGCCACAGCGGCGATGTGGACGTGTTTGACGTGCCCGGCGCGTTTGAAATGCCCCTGTTGGCGCAAAAGCTGGGCGAGACCGGTGCATATGCCGCCATTGCCGCCGCTGCGCTGGTGGTCGATGGTGGTATCTATCGCCATGATTTCGTGGCCTCGGCGGTGGTGTCCGGGTTGATGGAGGCCGGCATGAAAACCGGCGTGCCGGTGCTGTCGGTGTCGCTGACGCCCCATCATTTCCAGCCGAGCGAGGCGCATCACGGCTTCTTTCACAGCCATTTCGTGCAAAAAGGCCGCGAAGCCGCCGATGCCGCGCTCCAGGTGGCGGAGCTGCATGGTGCCTTGTTGCCCGCCGCATCGGTTGCCGCCTGAGCCCGCGCAAACGAAACAGGCCCCGACGTTTGCCGGGGCCTGCATCCATAGTTTGACCGCAGTTACTTCAGCGCGGCATCGGTGATGTCGAGCGTATAGGCCCCGGTCGGCTCCATCGTGATCACCGGATCGGATCCACCGGCCAGCAGCGTGGCGACCGTGCGTTGATAATCGGCCGGGTCAAGCGCGCCGTTGGAACCGGCGGTCAGCTTGGCAACTTCGCCCATCATGCGGATCTGATGCGCTTCGGTCTGGGCGCCGGTTTCGTCGTAATCCAGCACGATCATTGCCGCTTCTTCCGGATTTTCCTCGGCCCATTTCCAACCCGCCATCGAGGCGCGCACAAATTTCTCCATCTTGGCGACAAATGCCGGATCGCTCAGGCTGTCTTCCAGCACATAGAGGCCATCCTCCATCGTGGCGACGCCCTGATCCTGATATTTGAAGGTCACCAATTCCTCTGGCGCGACCCCGGCATCCAGCACCTGACCATATTCGTTATAGGTCATGGTCGAAATGCAATCGGCCTGCCGCTGCAACAGCGGATCAACGTTAAAGCCCTGCTTCAACACCTCGACCGAGCCTTCGGCCTTGCCATCGGTTGCATAGCCCAGATGGCTCATCCAGGACAGGAAGGGGTATTCGTTGCCAAAGAACCAGACACCCAAGGTGCGGTTGTCCAGATCGTCGGGCGTTTCAATGCCGGCATCCTTCCAGCAGGTCAGCATCATACCCGAGCTTTTGTAAGGCTGCGCAATATTCACCAACGGCAGCCCGTTTTCACGCGCGGCCAGGGCGGCGGGCATCCATTCGACGATCACATCGGCCCCACCGCCGGCAATCACCTGTGTCGGGGCAATGTCGGGACCACCGGGCAGCACCGTGACCTCCAGCCCCTCATCATCGTAATAGCCGTTTTCCAGCGCCACGTAATAGCCGGCGAATTGCGCCTGTGTGACCCATTTCAACTGGATCGTGACCTCTTCGGCCAATGCCGTCCCTGTCAGGGCCGTGGTCGCCATTGCGGCGGCAATAAGTGTGTTTTTCATGATTTACTCTCCTGTTGTCGTGTTTTGTTATGCCTGTTTATTGTAATCACCCGCGTTGGGACGGGTGCCAGAATGTGGTCACCCGCTCTGCCAGACTGACCAGACCGTACACCAGCGTGCCGGTGATTGCCGAGACCAAGATCGCAGACCAGACAAGGCCAAGGTCAAGCGCCCCGATTGATGTCGAGATGCGAAATCCCAAACCTTGGGTCGGCGAGCCGAAAAATTCAGCAACAATCGCCCCGATCAAGGCCAGGGTCGATGTGATTTTCAACCCGTTGAAAATGAACGGCAGCGCGGCCGGCAGGCGCAGCTTGATCAATGTCTTGCGCCATCCGGCCGCATAGGTGCGCATCAGATCCCGTTGCATCGCGCTGGTTTCCTGCAGCCCGGCGACGGTGTTCACCAACATCGGGAAATAGACCATCAACACCACCACCGCGGCCTTGGATTGCCAGCCAAAGCCGAACCACATCACAAGGATCGGTGCAGTGCCGACAATCGGCAGCGCCGCCATGAAATTGCCCAAGGGCAACAAACCCCGGCGCAGGTAATCATAGCGATCCACCAAAAGCGCGGTCAAAAAGGCCGCACCACAGCCAACCACCCAACCGGCCAGCGCGCCTTTCAGGATGGTTTGCACAAAATCCCCCCAAAGCAACGCGATATTGGCCGCAAAGGTCGCGGCAATCTGACTGGGCGGCGGCAGGATCACGGTCGGCACGTTCAGCCCCGTGACAATCAATTGCCACATCGCCAGAAGCGTCGCGCCGAATATCAACGGCACCGCAAGACGCACCGCGCGGGTGTCATGCGCCGGTCCATTGGCCAGCCGCAGGTTAAGCGCAAACCCCAGCGCCCAGATCGAAATTGCGCCAACAACATGCATCATGGCTTGGCCCCCATGCGGCGCAGGGTGCGGCGCTCTGCGGCGCCAATGGCCCAGACCAGAAGCGCGGCCAAACCCGCCGCCAGAAATAGTGCCGCCCAGATCTGGGCCGTTTGACCATAATAGCTGCCCGCAAGCATCCGCGCGCCAAGACCGCCCTTTTGCACCGGCAATTCCCCCACAATCGCGCCCACCAGACTGGCCGCAATCGCGATTTTCAACGAGGCAAAGAGATAGGGCACAGAGGCCGGCAACCGCAGTTTGGTCAGCACCGTCATCGGCGCAGCATTGTAGGTGCGCATCAGATCCATCTGCATGCCGTCCGGGCTGCGCAGGCCTTTGACCATGCCGACGACCACCGGGAAAAACGATAGATAGGCCGAAATCACCGCCTTGGGCAGCAACCCCTGTACCCCAATCGAATACAGCACAACGATAATCATCGGGGCCAGCGCGACAATCGGAATTGTCTGGCTGATAATGGCCCAGGGCATGACCGACATGTCCATGACACGGCTGTGCACGATGCCCACCGCCAACAGGATGCCAAGCGTGGAACCAATCAGAAACCCGAGCAACGTGGCGTTCAAGGTGACCACCGTGTGATAGACCAATCCGCGATTGGACAGGCTGCCCGATTTCACAATTCCGCGGCGGCCGGTGGTTTCCTCGACCCAAGTGGATTTATAAAGCTCTGCCACCACCTGATGCGGGGCGGGCAGACGCGGGCGATCCAGGCTCCAGCTTTGCCCAAGCGCATCAATGTTGGACAGCACCAAGGCCCAATTGCCAAGATCGCGGCGCGCAACTGCGCTTTCAGGTGAGATGGTGACCCCGGCGCGTTCCGCCTGGGTCAGGGTGTCCTGCACATTCATCGGGACCACCGCGACATACCACAGCCCGATCACCACCAGGATCATTGCCACCACCGGCGGACACCAGCGGGCCAGCGTCCCGGACGTGCTCCGGGACCTCGTTTCAGGCGCGTCAGACATGGCAGCCCCCGTTTTTCCGGAGGTCCCGGATCAGGTCCGGGACCACACCTTGCCCTGCGGCGCTCATTCCTCGTACCCCGACCGAAGCCCTTCGCGCACACGGTGGGCGATTTCGATGAATTCCGGTGTGTCGCGAATGTCCAGCGGCCGGTCGGTGGGAAGGGGGCTCTCGATCACATCGGTGATGCGCCCGGGACGCGGCGACATCACCACGATATGGGTCGACAGGTAAACCGCCTCGGGGATGGAATGGGTGACAAACCCAATGGTCTTGCCGGTCGCAGCCCAAAGCCGCAGTACCTCTTCGTTCAACCTGTCCCGCACAATTTCGTCCAGCGCACCAAAGGGTTCGTCCATCAGCAAGATATCTGCATCAAACGCCAATGCGCGGGCAATACTGGCGCGCTGCTGCATCCCGCCGGACAATTGCCAGGGGAATTTCTTTTCAAACCCGGCCAGATCGACCAGGTCCAGCACCCGGCCAATCCGTTCCTTCTGTTCCGCCCTTGAAAACCCCATGATTTCCAGCGGCAGCGCGATATTGCGCCCGATGGTGCGCCAAGGATACAACCCTGCCGCCTGAAACACATAACCATAGGCCCGCGCGCGGCGCGCCTCATCCGGGGTCATGCCATTGACCGTCAGGTTGCCGCCGGTCGGATGTTCCAGCGCCGCGATACAGCGCAGAAAGGTGGTCTTGCCACAGCCCGAGGGGCCAATGAAGCTGACAAATGCGCCTTTGGGAATGTCCAATGAGACATCTTTGAGCGCATGCACCGGGCCGTCCCCGGTCTGGAAGGTCAGGTCCAGATTCTGCGCTTGTATGACTGCTGCCATCAATTTACTGCCTTGAATTCCTGGTATCTGGTCAAGCCGTCCCATGAGGTTTTGATAGGCGAATACTTGCGCGGATCCTCAAGCCCCAATTCCTTCAAGTGGTAATGCCACTTGCAATAATTGCAGCCAGCGCAAGTTATCACAACATTGTCAATCTCACTCGAACCTCCGAAGGAAGCTGGGATAACATGATCAAACTGGAGCCAAAGAGCTTGAAAACCCGCATGTTGCGAAGCGTTGGTCGTGCCCCAACTGACAAAGTCTGGGTAGTCCCGAACGACTGCTTTCCGGACTGACGCTGGGATAACAGGAATCCCGCAAAACCGGCACACGTACCCGTCTCGTTCCACTATCGCGGCTTTTGTTTTCGCGTTAGGCATCCTGTCTTTTGCATTTGGTATCTTCGCAGGAAGGTTGGAGACGGTACGTAGCCTCTTATAATGGACTTGTTCCGGCCAAAGAGATGCCTTCCCCCAAAGAGAACTCGACATAGTCACGAACTGTGGCCAAGTCTGCTGCTCGAAAGAGGTTTCCAGCGGTTTTTCGGTCGCCATCCAAATGCGCACCGACTGCTTGGTCGAGCATCCAGGCACATTTAAACAATTCTGGAATCGGCTCGCGCAGGAATCGTCGGGGCGCAAAATAGTCGGCGTCGTTATCCATTATTGATTAGACCCCACTCGCCGGGATTCCGGTCCGTTCCACCGCGCGGGGCGAGGTCAGCGCCTTCCATTTCGAAAGCGCCGTGTTTGTTGCGGTGTTTGGCGCGCGTTTGACGAATTCACCATGACCCTGCTGGCTGCGCAATTCACCGTCATGCACCGCCACATGGCCCCGCGTCAGGGTAAAGCGCGGCAGGCCTTTGACCTCTTTGCCCTCGAACACGTTGTAATCAATCGCGGAAACCTGCTTGTCTGCGGCAATGGTCTTGGTCTTCTCTGGATCCCAAACCACGATATCCGCATCGGCCCCCGGCAGGATCGCGCCCTTTTTCGGATAGCAGTTCAGCACCTTGGCGATATTGGTCGAGGTCACGGCAACAAATTCCTCGGGCGTCAGCCGCCCGGTGGCCACCCCATGGGTCCAGAGCATCGGCATCCGATCCTCCAACCCGCCGGTGCCATTGGGGATCTTGGTGAAATCGCCAACGCCAAAACGTTTCTGCTCGGTGGTAAAGGCACAATGATCGGTCGCCACGACGCTGAGCGAGCCGGATTGCAACCCGGCCCAAAGGCTGTCCTGATGTTTCTGATTGCGGAACGGCGGCGACATGACACGGCGCGCGGCATGGTCCCAATCCTTGTTGAAATATTCGCTCTCATCCAGCGTCAGATGCTGGATCAGCGGCTCGCCCCAGACACGTTTGCCCTGTTGCCGGGCGCGGCGGATGGCCTCGTGTGCCTCTTCACAGGACACATGCACGATATAGAGCGGCACGCCAGCCATGTCGGCAATCATGATCGCGCGGTTGGCGGCCTCGCCCTCTACCTGGGGTGGGCGGCTATAGGCATGGGCCTCGGGACCGGTGTTGCCTGCGGCCAGCAATTTGGCCGACAGATCGGCCACCACATCGCCGTTTTCCGCATGCACCATGGCAATTGCGCCCAGCTCGGCCAGACGTTGGAAGCTGGCGAACATCTCGTCATCCTGCACCATCAACGCGCCTTTGTAGGCCATGAAATGCTTGAATGTGTTGATTCCGCGCTCTTTGACCACGGTTTCCATCTCGTTGAACACCTGTTCACCCCACCAGGTGACCGCCATGTGGAACGAGTAATCGCAATGCGCGCGGGTGGATTTATTGTCCCACATCTTCAGCGCATCCAGCAGCCCCTGCCCGGGGCTGGGCAGGGCAAAATCGACCACCATCGTGGTGCCCCCAGAGAGCGCGGCCTGGGTGCCAGAGTCAAAGTCATCAGTAGAATAGGTGCCCATAAACGGCATTTCGAGATGCGTATGCGGGTCGATGCCGCCGGGCATGACGTAACAGCCAGTGGCGTCGAGGGTTTCGTCACCCTTCAGGTCCGGGCCGATTTCGGTGATCACCCCGCCCTCGATCAGAACGTCGGAGGTATAGGTGCGATCATGGGTGACGATGGTGCCGTTTTTAATGACTGTGGTCATGATGTTTCTCCCCTGCGGTGCGCAGTCCCGGACCCGATCCGGGACCTCAGCGAAACGAGGCCTCCATCACCAGGTCGGACCAATTCGGATTGTACTCGCCGATCAGCGCGTCTTTCCAGGCGCGTCGCCAGCGTTTGAGTTTGCGTTCCCGGGCGATCGCCGCCGGCAACGTCTGATGCGTTTCGAAATACACCAGCTTGCGAATGCGATATGTCGCGGTGTGACTGGGCCCGCGGCCGGAACGATGCTCGGCCATGCATTTTTGCAAATCCCCGGTCACACCGATGTAAATCGCGGTGTTGGAATTGCAGGCCGCAATGTAGGTATGAAATGCCATCCGGCAATTTTGCTGCCGCATGGTTAACAGAGGCATAACGCAGTCCCGGACCCGATCCGGGACCACGCATCCCACATGTGTTGAGGTCCCGGATCAGGTCCGGGACCACGACAGGGGCAACCACGGGACCAAGCACGGGGAGGGCAATCACAGGAGACGCCACTGGCCTCACCCCTCGATCCCCGCCGTTTCTACCACCGCATGTAGCAGAACATCCGCCCCGGCCTTGGCCCAATCCTTGGTGATCTCTTCGGCCTCGTTATGCGACAGCCCGTCAACGCAGGGACACATCACCATCGCTGTTGGCGCCACCTGATTGATCCAACAGGCATCATGCCCGGCGCCGGAAATGATGTCGCGATGGGAATATCCCAGCCGCTCCGCCGCATTGCGCACCGCGCTGACACAGCCCGCATCAAAGGTCACCGGATCGAAATGCCCGACCGGTTCGATTTGCAACTCCAGCCCAAGATCCGCCGCGATCTTGGCCGCTTCGGCTTCGTATGCCGCGCGCATCGCGGTCAGCTTGCTCAGATCCGGCGAGCGGAAATCGACGGTAAACACGACCTTGCCGGGGATCACATTGCGCGAATTGGGAAAGACATCGCATTGTCCAACCGCGCCGACCGCGTCCGGTTGATGGGCCATGGCAATCTGATGTGCCGCTTCGGTCATCCGCGCCATGCCCAGCCCGGCATTGACCCGCATATTCATCGGTGTCGACCCGGTGTGCGCATCCTTGCCCGTCACCGTGCATTCCAGCCACCACAGCCCTTGACCGTAGGTTACAACCCCGATGTCGCGGCCCTCGGCCTCCAGGATCGGGCCCTGTTCGATATGCAATTCGAAAAACGCATGCATCTTGCGCGCGCCGACCTCTTCCTCGCCTTTCCAGCCGATCCGGGCCAGTTCATCGCCAAAGGATTTGCCCTCGGCATCGGTCCGGGCATAGGCCCAATCCTGCGTATGAATGCCCGCAAACACGCCAGAGGCCAGCATCGCCGGGGCAAACCGCGTGCCTTCCTCGTTGGTCCAGTTGGTGACCACAATCGGGTGCCGGGTCTTGATGTCCATGTCGTTCAGCGTGCGCAGGATTTCCACCCCGCCGAGCACGCCAAGCACCCCATCATATTTCCCGCCGGTGGGCTGAGTATCGAGGTGCGAGCCGACATAAACCGGCAGCGCATCGGGATCGGTGCCTTCGCGCCGGGCAAACATATTGCCCATCTGGTCCAGCCCCATGGAACAGCCCGCAGCCTCGCACCATGTCTGAAACAGGGCGCGGCCCGCGCCATCCTCATCCGTTAGGGTCTGACGATTGTTGCCCCCCGCCACACCCGGCCCGATCTTGGCCATCTCCATCAAACTGTCCCAAAGACGATCAGCATTGATGGTCATGTTGGCGGCTGGTGCAGTCATGTCATCCCCCTCGGTGTGGTGGCCCTTTGGGCGCTTTGGTCGGTGTTTATGGTATTTGACCAATCGGTCAAAAGAAGGCTACCACGGGAAGCAAGTCAGTCAAGGCATTCGCTGTCCGGGCAGGCAATTGATGAAAATTTGGGCAAGGTGCTGGCAAAATGGCAGGAAGAGCCGCAAAATCGCAAACGAGCGGCACAGGCAAGCCACGTACGCGCATCCAGAAACGCAACCGTGAGATGATCTTGCGCGCCGCGTTGCAGGTGTTTTCGCAACATGGATTTCGCGGCGCGACTCTGGATCAGATCGCAAACGAGGCCGGGTTGTCCAAGCCCAATCTGCTGTATTATTTCCCGTCCAAGGATGCGATTCACCATGAATTGCTTCAGGGGCTTCTGGACACCTGGCTCGACCCATTGCGGGCGATGAACCCCGACGGGGAACCGCTGGACGAGATCCTGGCATATGTGCGCCGCAAGCTTGAACTTGCCCGCGATTTTCCGCGTGAAAGCAGGCTGTTCGCCAATGAGATTGTCCAAGGCGCGCCACGCATCCTGCCCTATCTGGAAACCGATCTGCGCACATTGGTCGCGGATACCTCTGGCCATATTGCGCGTTGGATCGACGAAGGCCGCATTGCCCAGGTTGACCCGACACATCTGATTTTTTCGATCTGGGCGCTGACACAGCATTATGCCGATTTCGAGGTTCAGGTGACGGCGGTTCTGGGCAAAGACGACCCATATGAAACCGCGGCCACACATCTAGAGACCCTATTCCGGCGAATGCTGGCGGTATAGTGCGGTTTTCAAACAATTTTGTCACCCTGCCCCGCTGAGCTTTGTTTTACTGATGCGCCTGATCCGCCGTTCGAAAAACGCCCTTCGAACAGGGGTTAACGCGCCGCGCCCTGACCAGATTGGCCGACCTGATCCGACCGCCCTGCCCTGACCGGCCTTCTCTGGCCGGTCTTCACTAGCCGACCTTCACTGGCCGGCCCGCAAATGAAACTCTCTGACGAAATCAGGACCGGTCCGGGGACCGGCCCTGACCGTGCCGTTATTCAGCGGCCTGAGACATCGGATTGTTGGGGTGCTTGGTCCAATTACCAGGTTCGCCGGGCACTTCGCGGCCGGTGCGTGGATCGACCACTCCGGGGGCCAGTTGCTCCATGGTGATACAATCCTCGATCGGGCAAACATCAACACAGAGGTTGCAAGCGACGCATTCGCTGTCATCCACATCGAACACCCGGTCGTCGGACATTGTAATCGCCTGGTGCGAGGTATCTTCGCACGCGGCGTAGCAGCGCCCGCATTTGATACAAGCGTCCTGATCAATCCGCGCCTTGGTGATGTAGTTGAGGTTCAGATACTGCCAATCCGTGACATTGGGCACGGCCATGCCGACGAAATCCTCGACCCGGGCGAACCCCTTTTCATCCATCCATTCCGAAAGCCCGCGCTTCATCTCTTCGACGATCTTGAACCCATAGGTCATCGCAGCGGTGCAGACCTGCACATTGCCGGCCCCCAATGCGATGAATTCTGCGGCATCGCGCCAGGTGGTGACGCCGCCAATGGCGCTGATCGGCAGACCGCGGGTCTCGGGATCGCGGGCGATTTCGGCCACCATGTTCATCGCAATCGGTTTGACCGCCGGGCCACAATAGCCGCCATGGGTGCCCTTGCCGTCGATGGTCGGTTCCGGTGCAAAACTGTCGAGATTGACCCCGGTGATCGAGTTGATTGTGTTGATCAGACTGACCGCATCGGCCCCACCCGCATTGGCGGCGCGCGCCGGTTTGCGAATGTCGGTGATATTCGGCGTCAACTTCACGATCACCGGTTTGTCGTAGTACTTTTTGCACCATTCGGTGACCATCTGGATGTATTCCGGCACCTGGCCCACGGCGGCGCCCATGCCCCGTTCGCTCATCCCATGCGGGCAGCCGAAATTCAGCTCGATCCCGTCACAGCCGGTGGCCGCCACACGGGGCAAAATGCGTTTCCAGCTTTCCTCATCACAGGGCACCATGATCGACGCAATCAGCGCGTGATCGGGATAGTCGCGTTTGACGCGGGTCATTTCCTCTAGATTGACCTCAAGCGGGCGGTCGGTGATCAATTCAATATTGTTCAACCCCAACAGCCGCCGATCCGCGCCATAGATTGCGCCGTACCGCGGGCCATTGACGTTGACGACGGGCGGGCCCTCTTCGCCCAGGGTTTTCCACACCACGCCGCCCCAACCGGCATCAAAGGCGCGGCGGACATTGTATTCCTTGTCCGTCGGTGGCGCCGAGGCCAGCCAGAATGGATTGGGGGAGGTGATGCCGAGAAAGGTGGTTGTCAGATCTGCCATGGGTTTGGTCTCCGAAATCTTGCTGCGCCGCGCAATGGCGGCTTGCGATCCCCGGTCCCGGACGTGATCCGGGACCTCCTGGGTGGTCTGGCATGAGGTCCCGGGGCGCAGCCCGGGACGCCATCACGCCATCAGCGCACTGTGTATATCCTCGGCAGCGTCGCGGCCCTCGGCCACGGCCACCACCGTCAAATCTTCGCCCGCGGTACAATCGCCGCCGGCCCAGACACCATTGATGCTGGTGCGGCCCGCTTCGGTCACTGCGATCTTGCCGCGCTCCACCGCCAGACCATCAACCGGCACCAGCGTTTGGCCAATCGCGCGCAGCACCTGATCGGCGGGCAACGTCACCTGCTCGCCCGTGCCCTGCAACCGGCCATCCACATCCGCCGTATATTCCAGCGTCAATGTCCCATCGGCATAGCCGACCGGCATCACATTGGTCAGGATTTGCACACCCTTGGTCGCCGCCAGATCCTGTTCGAACTGCGACGCGCCCATGCGGTCACGACCCCGACGATAGGCCAGCGTGACACTCTGAGCGCCCAGCAATTTCGACTGCACCGCCGCATCGACCGCCGTCATGCCGCCGCCAATCACCACCACATTGCGCCCAACCGGCAGATCCGCCAGATCGGCGCTTTGGCGCAGATCGGCAATGAAATCGACCGCATCCGTGGCGGCGTCATCGCCGTCGATCCCCAGCACATTCACAGCGCCCAGACCAACACCAAGGAACACCGCATCATGACCGTCGGACAGCCCCGCAAGGGTCAGATCAGCCCCAAGAGCACGGCCATATTCAATCGAAATCCCGCCAATCTGCAAAAGCCAATCGACCTCGCGCGCGGCGAAATCATCGGTGGTCTTATAGGCGGCCAGACCAAATTCATTCAGCCCACCGGGCTTGGCCCGCGCTTCAAAAATCGTGACCTGATGCCCCTTCATCGCCAAACGATGCGCACAGGCAAGACCGGCCTGCCCCGCGCCCACAACCGCGACATGTTTGCCGGTGTCGGCTGCGCGCGAAAACGGATGGCCCTGACGCGCCATCAGCGCATCGGTGGCATGGCGTTGCAAACGGCCAATATCCACCGGTTTGCCTTCGGCGGTTTCGCGGACACAGGATTGTTCACAGAGCGTTTCTGTCGGACAGACCCGCGCGCACATGCCGCCAAGAATATTCTGCTCCAGAATGGTTTTGGCGGCGGCCTCGGGCATGCCGGTTGCGATCTGGCGAATGAACAACGGAATGTCGATATCCGTCGGACAGGCGGTCACGCAAGGCGCATCATGGCAAAAATAACAACGATCCGCCGCGACGAGCGCCTCATGCGGATCATACGCCGGATGCAGGTCCGAAAAATTGGCCTCGATCTCCTGGGGGGTCAATCGCGCTGCGACGACACCTGGGGTCAATGGGGTGTTCATACCGTCTCCCTGTTCTTTTGGGAAATGGTGCCACAGGTTGAAATTTTATCAAACGGTAAAAAATAGACAAAATGAAAAGTGTTTTAACTCAAACGGTTATTGGAATTTTCCAATTCGACGCGTCCAAAACAGCCCGATCTGGCGCCCTGAGGACCCTGTGAAACAGGCCGCCAGATTGCGCCAAATCGGGTGATTCGAAATCCGGCAACCCGGTTTACAGCCGCGCGCCGGTGCTGCTGTCAAACAGATGCGCCTGGCTTGCGTCATACCCCAGCCAGACATGATCCTGACCTTCCACAAGGTCACGGCGGGGGGTGGTGACCACCAAGCGGCCCGCAACGGTATCGCAATGCAGGGTCAGATCCGATCCGGTCATTTCCGACAAAACGATCCGCGCCTCCAGCGCGCTGCCCGCCGCGTGATCCGGTTGCAGGCGCAGCGCCTCGGGGCGCAATCCAACGTGAAGCCCGTTGGTGTCCGCCCAATCCGGCAATGCGGCGGCGTCGACAAAATTCATCGGCGGTTGCCCCATGAACCCGGCAACAAACTGATTTGCGGGCCGGTCATAGATCGCCGCCGGTGTATCGAACTGCTGTAGATGTCCGTCTTTCATCACCGCCACCCGGTCGGCCAGCGACAGCGCCTCGGTCTGGTCATGGGTGACATAGACGATGGTGGCGCCCAATTGATTGTGCAACGCCTTGATTTCCGTGCGCATTTCCACGCGCAGCGAATTGTCGAGGTTCGACAGGGGTTCATCCATCAGGAACACCCCGGCGCTGCGGGCCATGGCGCGCCCCATTGCCACCCGCTGGCGCTGGCCGCCGGAAAGCGCACCGGGTTTGCGGTTCAGATAGGGGTCAAGCCGCAGGGTTTTCGCCACCTCTTGCGCCCGTGCCACCCGCTCGGCACGTTTTATGCCGCGCAGCTCCAGCCCGAAGGCGATATTGTCCTGCACCGACATATGCGGATAGAGCGCATAGTTCTGAAAGATCATGGCAATGTCGCGATCCTGCGGCGCGACATCATTGACGCGTTTGCCACCAATTTCGATATCGCCATCTTCGCAACGTTCCAGCCCGGCAATCAGCCGCAAAAGCGTGGATTTGCCACAGCCGGACGGGCCGACAATCACCACGAATTCACCGGGCTGAATGTCCAGCGATACGCCGTGCAGGACCTGCGGCCCATTGGCATAGGATTTACGAATATCCTTGAGGGAAATGCCGCTCATGCTGCGCCCCCCTGCTCAAACTTATGCCGGACCGCAATGGCCAGACTGGGGCGGTCGGTGGTGAACACCTTGATCCCCATGCGCAATGCCTTTTCGATCTGCGGCACTGTGTGGGCGGCAAAACAGCCGAAATCCAGGCCCGCATCGCGCGCCCGCGCCTGTAGCGCATCATCGGCTGTGTCGATCATCACGCTGATTTCCGGGATACCATGCGCCAGCGCCATTTCCACAACGCCCGCATCACCCAATTGCCGCAGCACCGGTGGGCTGACCAGCCAGAGCCGGGGCCGGTCGCTCAGCCGGGCCAAT
The DNA here is from genome assembly GCF_055808435.1 of Marinovum sp. J2-8. Lineage (NCBI taxonomy): Bacteria > Pseudomonadati > Pseudomonadota > Alphaproteobacteria > Rhodobacterales > Roseobacteraceae > Marinovum > Marinovum sp. J2-8. Next base: position 155,478 of record NZ_JBVVRZ010000006.1, read on the forward strand.
TCATCCTGGGTTTCGATCAGGAAAGAGGAAAATGTCGTGCGTTCCAACATGCCCTCGGCCCGCAGCAAATCCAGCACCGGCGCAATGAAATCGCGATAGGGGCGGCCATTTTGATCCGGCTTGAACTCGCAGCGGAAATTGACATGGCTGTCACGATAAATGGCGCATAACTCGGCCAGGGTCAGCGGATGACCGCCCGCACCATAGTCGATCACGGCGGCGCGCACGGTGGCGGCCTTTAGATCGGCGATCGCGCCGCTTGTGTCGGTCGTGCGGTCCAACGTGGCATCATGATGCACAATGATCGCGCCATCGGATGTGGGATGCAGATCAAATTCGACTTCTTCCACCGCCAGCGCCGCCGTGGCGCGAAACCCCTGTGGGGTGCTGTCGCCAAATTCCAGCGTGCCGCCGCGATGTGATGCAATACGTGTCATGTGATGTTCCGTCATTTCACGGCCCCCATGGTGATGCCGCGCACCAGATGGCGCTCGACGAGAAAGAATCCAAACAGGATGGGAAGGATGGTGATGGTGGATGCCGCCATGACAAGGGGCCAGTTGATGACATCCTCGCCGGGGTTTTCCTTGTAAAGCCGGGCCAAACCGATTTGCAGCGTATACAGATCCTGATCGCTGATCGCGACCAAGGGCCAGATGTAATTGTTCCACTCAGAGATAAAGATATAGAGCCCCATGGACAGGATCGCGGGCCGGGCAATCGGCACGATCACCCGCCACAGCACCTGATACGGGCGGGCCCCGTCCATATAGGCGGCCTCGTCCAGCGCACGCGGAATGCCGCGAATGTATTGCCGCAGGAAAAACGCCGCAAAGCCATTGGAAATCGCCGGCAGGATCAACCCGGCATAGGTGTCCAGCAACCCGACCTTGGCCAATGTCAGATAATTGGGGATCAGGGTGATATGGCTGGGGATCATCAGCGTCGCCACGACAGCGGCAAACAGGAAATCCCCGCCCGGAAAGGTAAACCGCGCAAAGGCAAAGGCCGCCATGGTCGCCATCGCCAACCCGCCCAGGGTCACGACCCCGGACACCAGAATGCTGTTCCACAGATAACGGACAAAATCATACTGGCCAAAGGCCTCGGCATAATTTTCCAGGGTAAAATGCGCGCCACCGGAATAATAGGCATCCACCGTCTGAAACGAGATCCAGATGGTATACAGCACCGGTGACAGGAATATCAGCCCGGCAACCAGCGCGGCCCAGGCCCAAAGTGTCTCAGGCTTCATAATGCACCTTTCGTCCCAGCACGCGGGATTTGAAAATGGCCAATCCGATCAGCAGGATGAACAACATGACCGCCAGCGCCGATCCCATGCCGATGTCAAACAGGGTAAAGCCGACCCGATAGAGCATGTTGACCAGCATATCGGTCGCGCCCGCCGGGCCGCCCTTGGTCATCACATCGACGACGGTGAAAACCTGAAAGGCCTCGATCACCGAAATCACCAAAAGGAAATAGGTCGTCGGCATCACCAGCGGAAATGTCACCCGGCGAAACACATGCCGCTTGCGCCCGCCATCGACGGCGGCGGCGTCATAGAGTTCCTGCGGGATCGCCTGAAGCCCGGCGATATAGATCACGATGTCATAACCCAGTTGTTTCCAGGTGTTGACGATGATGATCACCCAAAGCGCCAATTGCGGGTTTTGCAGCCAATAGACCTTGGGGATGCCGAACATCGCAAGAAAGGCATTGATGATGCCGTAATCGGTGGCGAACAGCCAGGAAAACACCACCGCAATCGCCACGGTCGAGGTCACAGACGGCAGGAACAGCGCCCCGCGCAACAGGCGCTGCGGCAAAGCCTCGCGCACCAGATAGCTGGCGATCGCCATCGCAAGACAAAGCCGCAACGGCACCGAAATCAGCGCGAAAATCGCCGTCACCCGCAAGGAATTCCAGAACTCGTTCGACGACATGATCAGCCGGTAATTGTCCAGCCCGACCCAGGGTTTGTTATCGCTGAGGAAATCCCATTCGCGAAACGACAGATTCACGCTGGTCACGATCGGAATATAGGTAAAGACCGCGATGAACGCGATCAGCGGCAGGACGAAAAGATAGGGCGTAAATCTGGAATGCATGGCAATCCCCATGGGAAACGCCGGGCCAGTTTTGGCGGCCCGGCGTTGTCAGGTTGTGCAGATTTAGTTGGTCCGGGCTTCTTCGCCGCGGGTCCGCTCTGCGAAATCGTTCAGGGTCTCACGCACATCGGCCTGACCCAGGGCCATCGCCTGCCATTGGTCATATTCGCTGGCGCGCATCCATGTCACAACCGGCGGGCGCGGACGGCCACGGGCCACATCCAATTGGTTGATCGCAACGGTGATCCCCGGCTCGCCCTCAAGTGCGGCGGCGGCAACCGGTTGATCCTTGGTCTTTTTGTTGATCGGCATATAGCCGGTGCCCGCAAACCATTTGGCGTTGGATTGGCGCCGGCCGCATAGCTGATGAACTTGTAAGCGGCCTCTTTCACGTCATCGTCAGAGGTCGACAGGATCCCAATCCCGGCACCACCAATCGGCGCGGCGCAGGTTTTGTTGCAGGGCATCGGCAGCACCAGAAGATCATCGCCAAGCGCGGTTTTCGAACGGCGATAGTTGCCGGTCGAATTCATCATCATGCCGACCTTGCCCGCAAGAAACGCATCGCGGCCATTGTTTTCCTTGGTCACGCCATCAACCGAGGCAACGCCGTGTTCATGCACCAGCGACGCCATCCATTCATAGGCTTCAACGGTGTTGTCGGCATCAATCAGGATCTCGCCCGAAACGCTGTCGATCAGGTCGCTGTCATTGGCCATGATCAGACCCCAACGCGCGAACTGGCCCGGTGCGGCGATGCCCGAAATACCCTGATCGCCCAGGTTTTCCTGAACCGTTTTCGCGGCTTCCAGGATCTCGTCAAAGTTGGTCAATGGCGGAATGTCGGACATGCCCGCATCGGCAAAGATCGCGGTGTTGACATACATCACCGGCGTCGAAGAGTTGAAGGGCACGATATAGTTCTTGCCTTCGAACACACCCACTTCGCGGGCGAAATCGAACAGGTCGTCTTTCAGCGGATCTGCCTCAAGATACCCGGTCAGATCGGTCAGAACACCCCGGTCCGCAAACAGACCATAGCGGGTCACTTCCATGATCACCGCATCCGGCGCGCGACGCGCGGGAATGGCGGCCTGAAGCTTGGTCACGATGTCATTGTAGTTGCCGATATGTTGCGCATCAATTTCGATACCGGGGTTTTCCGCTTCGAAATCCGCAATGATGCCATCCAGAACTTCGCCGCTGGCGTTGTTGAAGCTGTGCCAGAATTCAACGGTCGTGTCCGCCATGGCGCCGGTGGCAACAAGGCCCATCAGCCCGGTCAGGGCAGTCGTTTTCAGAGTGATCGACATGAGTATATCCTCAGAAGATTTACGATTGAAAGTGAGTGACTTTTTTTGTTGTTATCGGTGGGTTGCGGGGCGGGTCATTGCCAGGGATCCGGCAAAGTGCCGCGAAATTTTCGGTAATTTTCCAACGCGCGCAGCGACCGGCCTTCGTCGATGCCGGCCAGATCAAGGATGATGGCGTTGGCGATGCTCATCGGCACCACAAGTGATTGGCTTTCGCCGGGGCGGCCGCGTGTGGCCTGGATCAGGTGATCGGGGGCCGGGGTGATCGGTTTGCTTAAAACGTCGGTCAGCGCGAGGAAGGTTGCCCCCTGTGTGGTCGCCACATCGCGCAATATGCGCACGGTGGGTTTCGGTCCGCGAAACGACAGTGCCCAGATCACGTCCTGCGCGTTCAAATCGGTCAAGGCCGTGCTCATCCGATTGGCATGTTCGCCAAGGTCGGTGGCATTGTATCCCGACCGGCCCAGCCGCAGCGCAATCAGCGACGCCAAGCTGGCGGCATGGCCCTGACCAAAGACAAAGATCCGCCGGGCCCCGCGCAAGGCGGTGGAAAATGTTCGGATATGCGGATCGGACAGCGTGTCGCGCAGCTGTTCCAGCGCGGCAATTTCACCCGCAATCACCGAAGAGAGCACCCCGCCCTCCTCTGCCTGCACCAGACGTGCCGCCATCCGGGCCGAGGCGCTGGTGAAATCGCCGTCCCCTTCGACCAGATTGTTTTGCAGGAAACTGCGGAACGCCGGATAGCCGTCAAATCCCAACCGACGCGCCAGCCGGATCGCCGAGGCCGGGTGAACCCCGGCGCGGTTCGACACCTCTTTGCCGTTTTCCATCGCCGCGCGCACCGGGTCGCGCATCAACACGTCCAGCAAACGGCTGTCCGCCCCGGTCAATCTGTCCGAGTTGCGGGATACCAGATCATGAAGACCGGCGATTTTGCGGGGTTGCTGTGTCATCGCAATCGAAATTGCACCTGCAATATGAATTGCAGGCGTCAGTTTTTTGAAGGTTTGACGAAACCCAAACGGGCCGTCATCCCCGCTTGCCATTGCCGAACGCGCGCCACAGACCTAGTCTGAACACATCCCGACAGACCGGAGCCGCCGCCGTGATCCTGCCATGACCCCACCGCCGCCAGAGGTGCAAGCCCTGTTGGATCAAATGCCCACCCCGGCATGCAACAGGCTGATGCAATTGAGAAAACTGATTTTCAATGCGGCCGATGCCAGCGCCGCCGCGCCGCTGGAGGAATGCCTGAAATGGGGTCAGCCCGCCTATCTGCCGCGCCGCAAACGGCTGGGCACAACCATTCGGCTGGGCTGGTCAGCAAAACGCCCGGACCTGTGTTCGCTCTATGTGCCGTGCAGCACCAATCTGCTGGATCAATACCGCGACCGCTTTCCCGGGCTCTTTGACTATCATGGTGCGCGCGAGGTTACCCTGCCGCTGGACGGGCCAATTGACACCGCAGCGTTGCAGCAGATGGCCGCAATGGCTCTGACCTATCACCGCATGAAAAACAGTTGCTAGTCTTTAGCGATCACCACCTCGGTGTTCCACGCAACGCAGGCCGCCGCCAGATCATCGGGCAAGGGCACATCGGTGACAAATACATCGACCTCGGACAGGGAGCCGATGCGCGCCGGGGCGCTTCGCGAAAACTTGGAATGATCCGCCACCAGAATTACCTTGCGCGATTGGCGCAGAATGGCCTGGCTGACGTTGACCTCTTGAATATCGAAATCCAGCAGGTCACCGTCACGGTCCAGCGCCGAACAGCCGATCACCGCGAGATCGAATTTGAAGCTGCGAATGGTGTCAGCCGCCAGATTGCCGACCAACCCACCATCCGCGCGGCGCAAATGGCCGCCAGTTACAATGATTTCACATTCCGGGTTATCCACCAGAATCGACGCGACATTCACGTTGTTGGTGACCACCATCATTGTCTTGTGATGGCGCAGCTCCTGGGCCACGGCCTCGGTCGAGGTGCCAATGTTCAGAAACAGCGAAATATCATCCGGCACCAGCGCCGCGCACGCCCGCGCAATGGCGGATTTCGCGGCGGGGTTCAGGGACCGGCGCTCCTCATATCCGATATTGGTTGTACCCGATGGCAGCACCGCACCGCCATGCACCCGTTCCAGCCGCCCAGAATTCGCCAGATCGGTCAGATCGCGGCGGATGGTTTGCAGCGTGACCCCAAAATGCTCCGCCAGCCCCTCGACCGTCACCTTGCCATCACGGCGGGCAATTTCGACAATCTCGGGGTGGCGAAAGGTCTGGGACACGGGCGGGCTGCTTTCTGAGTGATATGTCCTGCATCATGGCAGAACATATCGGCAAAAAGCAACCAAACGCGCGCAACCGAACATTTTACGGCGTGAATGTTACAACACCCGATCCAGCAGGGCCGCGGTTGTGTCGCGGGTCATTTCAATCGGATTTCCGCCACAGCTCGGGTCTTTCAGCGCGCCTTCCAGAATTGCGGCCCGGTCGGGATTGGTGACCCCCATGGCGGCAAGATTGGCAGGAATGCCCAAGGTGGCATTGATCTCGCCGACAAAGGCGTGGAAGCCATCAAAGCCACCATCAATCCCCAGATAGGCCGCCGCCAACGCCAGCCGGTCGGCAATGGCGGGGCGGTTGAAGTCCAGCACCGCCTGCATCACCACCGCATTCGTGGTGCCGTGATGGGTGTGATACAGCGCGCCAATAGGATGCGAAATCGCATGGATTGCGCCCAACCCTTTTTGGAACGCGGTTGCGCCCATCATCGCCGCCGACATCATATGCGCCCGCGCCTCGATATCGTCGGGGGTGGCAAAGGCACGTGGCAGATTGTCCTTGACCAGCCGCATCCCTTCCAGCGCGATGCCCTGACTGATCGGGTGATAATGCGGTGAACAATACGCCTCAAGACAATGGGCGAAGGCATCCATACCGGTCCCGGCGGTGATCATCGCGGGCATGCCAACCGTCAGCTCTGGGTCGGCGATCACAATCTGCGGCAGCACCTTGGGGTGAAAGATGATTTTCTTCTCATGGGTCACTTCATTGGTCAAAACGCTGGCGCGGCCAACCTCGGACCCGGTGCCGGCGGTGGTCGGCACGGCAATGATCGGGGCAATCACGTCGGCATCGGCGCGGGTCCACCAATCGCCAATATCCTCGAAATCCCAGACCGGGCGGGTTTGACCGGCCATAAAGGCCACCATCTTGGCCAGATCAAGGCCAGAACCGCCGCCAAAGGCGATCACCCCGTCATGCCTCCCCGCATTGTACACGGCAACGCCCGCAGTCAGGTTCGCCTCATTCGGGTTGGGATCCACGTCGGCAAAAATCGCCCGGCCAAGGCGGGCCGCCTCTAGCAGATCCAGCGTTTTCAGGGTGATCGGCAGGTTGGCCAACCCGCGATCCGTGACCAAAAGCGGCTTTGTGATCCCGGCCGTGGCACAGGCATCGGCGATCTCGGCAATCCGCCCCGCCCCGAAACGAATGGCGGTGGGGTATGACCAATTTGCAGTCAGGGACATAGTTCAGGCTTTCTTCAGATGATAGGATTTGGGCCGGGTCAACGATTGATAGCCCAGCGACGACAGCGCCGCACCGCGCCCGGTGTCCTTGCACCCGGTCCAGCACAGCGCCGGATCAAGATAATCACAGCGGTTCATGAAAATGGTGCCGGTGTCGATCCGCGCGCCAATTGCTGCGGCGCGGTCGGCGTCTGCGGTCCAAAGCGATGCGGTCAGGCCGAAATCGCTGTCGTTCATCAGCGCCACCGCTTCGTCATCCGAGGACACCGGCATGATGCCAAGCACCGGGCCAAAGCTTTCTTCGCGCATCACCGACATGTCGTGGTTGACGTTGATCAGGATCTGCGGCGCGAGGTATGCGCCACCGTCATCGGCAAACTTGCTGTCATCAATCACCCGCGTCGCGCCCTTGGCCAGCGCATCGCCAATCTGGTCGCGCACGGTACGGGCAAAGCGCACATTGGCCATCGGTCCCATCGTTGTGTCCGGGTCCAACGGATTGCCAAGGACATAACCGTCGACGACTGCTTTGGCCTTTTCCACGAAATCCTCAAACAGGCTGTCATGCACATAGACGCGTTCAATACCGCAACAACACTGGCCGGAATTGAACATCGCACCGTCGATCAGCGTATCGACAGCAGCGTCAAGGTTGGCATCGGCCATGACGTATCCGGGATCTTTGCCGCCCAGCTCTGTGCCGACGCCGGTAAAGGTGCCCGCCGCCGCGCGTTCAATCGCCCGGCCGCCGCCGACCGAACCGGTGAAATTCACAAAGCCGAAGTTGCGCCCGGAAATCAGCGCCGATGTGGTGTCATGATCCAGAAACAGGTTCTGGAACACATCCTCGGGCACGCCCGCCGCATGGAACGCCGCCGCGAGCCGTTCGCCCGCCAAAAGCGTCTGGGTCGCCCCTTTGAGCACCACGGCATTGCCAGCAATCAGCGCCGGGGCAACCGTATTGATCGCGGTCATATAGGGGTAGTTCCACGGCGACACGACCAGCACCACGCCCGCAGGTTCGCGCAGAATGCGGCGCTCGAAATTGGGACTGTCCTCGATCACCAATGGGGCCAATGCGCCCTCGGCGATATCGGCCATATAGCTGGCGCGTTCGTTCACGCCGCCGAATTCGCCGCCATAGCGCACCGGGCGGCCCATCATATGTGCCAGCTCGACCGTCACCGCGTCGCCCATCGCGCCCAGTTTCGCCACGCCAGCCCGCACCAAGGCAATGCGATCCGCCAATGGCCGTGCGGCCCATGATTTTTGCGCGATCCGCGCCTTGGCACAGGCCGCTTCGGCCGCATCCAGCGCCATCACCGGACGTTCGGCAAACACCGATCCGTCAATGGGGGAAATACATTGCAACATGGTCATGCCCTTTCAAACCCGCGTGCGATTTCCCAATCGGTCACAGCGCGGTCAAATTCTTCCAGTTCCCACTCGGCGGCGCGCGCATAGTGATCAATCACCGCATCGCCAAAGGCCGCGCGCAACATCTCTGATCCCATCATTGCCGCCCGCGCATCGCGCAGGTTTCGCGGAATGTGGTCGGCACTCTGTTTGGCATAGGCATCGCCGGTAAAGGCCGCACCCAGCGGCAATTCATCTTCGATGCCCTTCAGCCCCGCCGCCAGCATCGCGGCCTGCGCCAGATAGGGGTTCATATCCGCCCCCGGCGTGCGGCATTCCACCCGCACCCCGCGCGTGTCCGCCCCCACCAGTCGATAGGCGGCGGTGCGATTGTCGACCGACCACACCACTTGGGTCGGGGCAAAAGTGCCCTTGGCGAACCGTTTGTAGCTGTTGACATAGGGCGCCAGCAAACAGGTGTAGTCGGCGGCATATTTGATCAGCCCGGCCATGTAATGATCCATCAGCGCGGATTTGGCCAAGGGGCGGTCGGGGTCGTAAAACGCATTTGCGCCGTCCCGCCAAAGCGATTGATGCACATGCGCGGCGCTGCCGACGCGATCACGATGCCATTTCGGCAAAAAGGTCGCGGCATAGCCCTGTTGATGGGCGATTTCCTTGACCGCATGTTTGGCAATCGTGTGGTGATCGGCGGTGGCCAGCGCATCGGCGTATTTGATGTTCAGCTCTTCCTGCCCTGCCTCGGCCTCGCCCTTGGACCCCTCTACCGGCACGCCCATGGCGCGCAAATGGTTGCGGATCGGGCGCATGACCGGCTCTTCCTTGCTGGTCTGAAAGATATGGTAATCTTCGTTGTAGTTCGAAATCGGGCGCAGCGTGCGGAAACCACCATTGGCAATTTCATCATGGGTGCCGTGGAACAGGAAGAATTCCAACTCTGTCGCCGTCACCGGCGTCAGCCCCATCGCCGCCGCCCGCGCAAGTTGGGTTTTCAACATTTCGCGCGGCGCATGGGCCACCGGCGCGTGATCGTGGTGATCCAACACGTCACACAGCACCATCGCCGTCCCGTCCAACCACGGCACCGGGCGCAGGGTGGCCAGATCGGGTTTCAGGATATAATCGCCATATCCAGTGTCCCAGCTGGTGGCGGCGAAACCTTCGGGTGTGGCCATTTCCAGATCAGTGGCCAGCAAATAGGTGCAACAATGGGTCTCGCCCTCGGCGATCTCAAGAAAGGCTTCGGCATGGAACCTCTTGCCCATCAACCGGCCCTGCATGTCGATGGTGCAGGTCAGCACTGTATCAATGTCGCCGCTGGCCACCTTTTGTGTCAGCGTCTCAAGCGTCAGGGTCGGGGCCATGCGCCACACCTCATTTCTTCACGGTCGCAGCCCCGGGCATGACCCGGGGCCTCATAATATTTGACGTGAGACCCCGGATCAGGTCCGGGGTCCGTCTGGATCAGCCGTAGCGATAGGGCCGGCCAGCTTTCTGCATGTCGGCATTGTACTTCTTGATGATTTCGACGACCTTGGCCTTTGTCGGGCTTTCGGCGGCGATTTCATCCCAGAACACGGTGGCGGCCTCTTCGACCTTGGCCCATTCGGCGTCGGGGATGGTGGTCAGCTCCATCTTGGGGCCATTGACCCGCAACGATGCTTCGCCACCCCAATACCACCACTGACGATAGTAATGCGACTGGTCACAGCAGACCCGGAACAGGGTTTGCAGATCTTCGGGCAGCTCGTTCCAACGGTCCATATTGGCAAAGAACGACCCGGCCCATGCGCCGGAAATGTTGTTGGTCAGGAAGTAGTTGGTCACATCTGCCCAGCCGACGGTGTAGTCTTCGGTGATGCCCGACCATGCGATGCCGTCCAGCTCGCCGGTTTGTACCGCAACCTCGATATCCTCCCATGGCAGGGTGACCGGCACGACGCCGAATTGCGCCAGGAACCGACCGGCGGTGGGGAAGGTGAAGACCCGCTTGCCTTTCAGATCTTCCAGCGAACGGATCGGATCCTTGGTGGCGAAATGGCAGGGATCCCAGGCGCCTGCGCTGATATGTTTCACACCAACAGCCGAATATTCCTCGTCCCAGATCTCGTTCAGACCATATTGGTTGAACAACACCGGCACATCGAGGCTATAGCGCGAGGCAAAGGGGAAATAACCGCCAAAGACCGTGACATCGGTGGGCGAGGCCATGGAAATCGTCATCCGATTGCACCGCATCAATCGTGCCGCGTTGCAGCGCCCGGAACAATTCGCCCGTGGGCACCAGCTGATCGGCATAAAACAGTTCAATCTGCATGCGATCGCCAGCGATCTTGTTGAACATTTCAATCGCCGGGTCGATCACATGCGCGGCCAGTGCCGGGCCGGCATAGGTCTGCATCCGCCATGTGATCTTGCCCTGGGCAATCGCGGGTGTGGCCAGCGGCGCGGCGGCGGCCCCGGCGGCGGCAGTGGTCAAAAACTTGCGTCTGGTGGTGGTCATGAGACTTCTCCTTGTTGCAAATGATTGGTTTCCTTGGCGAAACTCTTGGTTTTGTTATTTGTCATAGACATATTCCGGCAGCCAAAGCGCGATCTGCGGGAACAGCATGATCAGGCTCAGCGCCAGCACCATCACACCCACAAACGGAATGATGGAGATATAGATGTCGCGCAGGGTGATTTCCGGCGGCGCCATCGCCCGCATCAGGAACAGGTTATAGCCAAACGGCGGCGTCATATAGGCAATTTGCGTGGTGATCGTATAAAGCACCCCATACCAGATCAGATCAAATCCCAGCGCGCCGACCAATGGCACATACAACGGCGCGACAATCACCAGCATCGCGGTGTCATCCAGAAAGGTGCCCATCAGGATGAAGCTCAGCTGCATCAGGATCAGGATGACCCAGGGGCTCAGACCCAATTGTTCGGTAAAGAGGTCCTCGATCGCGCTGACCGCGCCCAGGCCATCGAACACCGCGCCAAAGCCCAGGGCCGCCAGAATGATCCACATGAACATGCAGGAAATGCCCAGCGTCTGGCGCACCGATGTTTCGAACACCTGCCAGGACATCCGCCGTTTTGCCACCGCTGCGAAAAACGCCGCCAGCGCGCCAATCGCCGAGCTTTCCACCAGCGAGGTCCAGCCGTTCACAAAGGGCACCATCATCACCGCAAAGATCATCAGCGGCAAAAGCCCCGCGCCCAACAGGCGGATTTTCTCGGCCCGGGGCACGTCACCCGCATCGGGCAGCGCCGGGCCCAGCTTTGGTTGCAACCGACAGCGCAGCCAGATGTAGAACACAAACATCGCCGCCATCATCAGCCCCGGCAGCACGCGGCCAGCCACAATTGCCCGACCGGCTGGCGCGCAATCATCGCATAAAGCACCAGAACAACCGACGGCGGCACAAGAATGCCAAGGCTGGATCCGGCCTGAATGACCCCCGTCACCATGCGTTTGTCATAGTTCCGACGCAGCAATTCGGGCAGCGCAATCGTCGCGCCAATCGCCATCCCGGCCACAGACAGGCCGTTCATCGCGGAAATCAACACCATCAGGCCAATGGTCCCCATCGCCAGCCCGCCATTCACATTGCCGAACCAGACGTGAAACATCTTGTACAGATCATCGGCCAGCTTGCTTTCGCTCAGCACGTAGCCCATGAAAATGAACATCGGCAGCGTCAGCAACGGATACCATTTCATCAGCTTCATCGCGGCGGTGAACGGGATGTCATAGCCCCCCGTACCGCCCCAAAGCGCCAGCGCCGCAATCGCGGCAATCGCGCCGATGGCACCAAACACCCGCTGGCCGGTCAGCAGCATCAACATCATCGAGGCGAACATGAAGAGCGCGATATATTCCTGGCTCATATGCGGGCCTCCGGGATGTCATGGCCGTTCAGCCGGGCAATATCCTTGAACAATTCCGAAATCGCCTGCAACAGCATCAGGAAAAGCCCCAGAACCATGATCGCCTTGGCCGGCCAGATATAGGGCCGCCATGCGGTGGACGACCGTTCCAGACGGCCAATTTCCTCGGACCCGGTCAGAAGTCCGGCGAAAAATCCCAGTGGATCAAGCCCCCAGTAGCCCAGCGAATAGGCGGTCGAGCCAAGCCCGCCATAAAGCAGCACAGCCAGATAGAAGATCAAAAAGAAGACGGTCATACAGTCAATCGCCGCTTTGCGCCGCGTGCTCCAGCCGCCGTAAAACAGATCCATGCGCACGTTCGATCCCATCTGGATCGCATAAGGCCCGCCAATCATGTAATAGGCGACCATGGCAAATTGCGCGACTTCCAACGTCCAGAGCGAAGGCAGGAAAAAGGTCTTGGAAATCGACGACCACAGCAGGATCGCCATCATCACGAACAAACCATACATGGCCAGCCGCCCGATGCGGCGGTTGATGGCATCCACCACGCGGACATAGCCCAGAAGCACAGCGATCATGCCGCCGCCCCGCTTTGGTAACTGGTCAATGTCTGTCTGATCCAGGGTGCCAGAAGATCGGCCATCGCCGCCTGATCCGCAGCGGTGGTCAGCAAATCATTGCGGATTTCCAGCATGACAGAGGGCAGGCCATTGACCGCCCCGTGCAGGTCCAGCGTATGCGCCACACCGTCGGCGGCGCTGTAGGGGTCGTTCAATCGGGTCACATATTCCAGCCCTTCTGGCGCATTGCGCAGCATCGCCTCGGCAAATTTGGCATCGCGGCCATGCAACAGGCCAATCTGGACGTCGCGCGGCACGCCGCGATAGCGCGGCGTAAAGGAATGCACCGTCACCAGCAGCGCCAGCGCCCTGCGCCGTGCCGCGATTTCATCGGCAAGCCGCGCGCGAAACGGCAGATACACCGTATCAATCCGCGCTTGACGTTCCGCGCCGCTCATCATTGCGTTGCCGGGAATATCATACACCTCGCTGGCGGCAGGGATGGCATCCCGCGCCTCTGGCGGGCGGTTGCAATCATAAACCAGCCGCGACACGCAGCCATGCACCAGGGGCGCCGCCAGCTGTGCGGCCAGCCCCGTCGCCACACCCAGCGCACCGGGGTCCCAGGCGACATGGGTGTCCAACACCGCCCGGTCCAACCCCAATCCGCCAAAACCGGCCGGCATCGCGTTAGAGGCATGTTCACAGACCAAAAGAATATCTGCCGCCGCCGGGGCGTCCACGACCCGCACAACCGGGCCAAAATCTGTGCCAAAACTGGAATCGTTGCGTGCTGTACTCATATGTAAAATATTCTCCAGCCCATCGAAGACTGTCAAGATTGTTTCTGAAACGAATTGAAAAGTCCTGTCACGACCTGAAACTTCTGCTACCATTGCTGGAAAAATATGCGGAAGACCGATGTCGATTGCCGAAAAAATCCAAGGGAAGACCGGCGAAATGACCCGGTCAGAGCTTCAGCTGGCGGAAACCATTCTGAACGATTACCCGATCTCTGGTCTGGGCAGCATTACCGAAATCGCGGAAAAGGCCGGGGTGTCGACGCCGACGGTGTTGCGGATGGTGCGCAAGCTGGGGTTTGGCGGCTATACGGATTTTCAATCCTCGCTGCGCGCTGAGCTGGGCGAGGTGATTTCCAACCCGATTGCCAAACACACCGCCTGGAAATCCGATCTGCCGGACCAGCATATCATTTCGCGCTATTCGCGCGCGGCCTCGGACAACCATCGCGCCACGATGGAACATCTCGATCTGGCGCAATTCGATGCCCTGTGCCAGCTGATTGCCGACCGCGAGCGGCGGGTTTTCATTGCCGGTGGGCGTATCACCGGGGCGCTGGCGCAATATATGTACCTGCATCTTCAGATGATCCGCCCCGATGTCCGCTTGCTGCCGGGCAATTCGGCCTGGGCGCATGATCTGCTCGATATTCGCACCGATGATCTGTTGATCGTGTTTGATGTGCGGCGTTATCAGAATGATTCCTTGTTGATGGCCCAAATGGCCGCAGACCGGGGTGCGGTGCTGGCCCTGTTTACCGATCAATGGCGGTCGCCGATCCATCGTCTGGCACGGCTGACCTTTGGGGCGCGGATCGCGGTGCCCTCGGCCTGGGATACCAATCTGGCGCTGATGCTGTTGGTTGAATGCACCATCGCGGCGGTTCAGGAAATGCTGTGGGACAGCGTCAAAGAGCGCACCGATGCGCTGGAAACCGCGTTTGATCAGACAAAGCTGTTTCGCAAATTCACCTGAGAGGCCGCTTTTTCGCCGCTTGATCCCGCCGGTCGCGCGCCAGCGCCAGCGCCCCGTCCAACGCCGTTCCGGCCAGTGGCACATGCCGATCGCGCGCCTCCTGTGGCAGGAAAGCGGCATAATGCGGCCCCAATCCGCCCCCCAGACAGAGGACATCACCGCCTCCAAGCCTCAGCACCCTGAGCGCGCGGATCAGATGGTCTGCGCCGCGTTGCATCAACAGCTTGGCCACGGCATCGCCGGTGGTTTCTGCGGCCACAATGCCCATCGCATATCCGGCATACTCGGCGGGCCGCGCCCGGGTGGCAAAATCGACGATCCGGGCCGGATCATTGCCAAACTCGGCCAGGACCGTCGCGGTCAGGTCACTGCCCTCGGCCAAACCGTCCACCACCAGCAGGACATGTTCCAACAATGCCCGCCCCAGCCAGGCGCCAGAACCATGATCGCTGAGGTTCAACCCCCAGCCCCCGATCCGGCGAATGTCACCAGCACGCCGCACCGCCAGCAAAGCCCCCGTGCCAATCGCCAGCAGCACACCGTCACGCGGGCCAAGCGCCCCGGCCAGTGAGGTCACGCAATCATCGCTGACAATTGTCCCCTGCGGCGGCAGGGCAATTTGCGATGACAATGCGGTGGTGATTTCAGTGCCGGTCTCTGGCCCCAGCACCCCGGCCAAGCCGATATGGGCCACCGCGTCATGCAGCACAGCTGGTGCCAACCCGGCATCTTTGATCGCGGCCATCACCGCCGCGGCGACATTGGCAATCGCCTGCGCCAGATCCGTGGTGGCATTGGCCGGTCCCGCCGCCCCCTGCCCGATCATGCGCCCCGACGGGTCTGCGACGGCGGCCCGACAACCGGTGCCGCCACCATCCACACCAATCAGATATCTTGCATTGTTCTGGGTCATCCCAGTCTTCTAGACCAAGCCATGCGCCGCCAAAAGCCCAGGGTTCTAGGCCAGATCGGCCATCAACACCGCCGCCCCGGTCGCAATCGACTGTTGCGCAGCCTGCCCCATGCGCACGGCCCAGGCCCCGTCGTTCAACGTCACCTCGGGGTCGGCGGTGCCGCGCACGACCTCCAGAAATCTTTGGTGTTGATAGAACGTCGATCCGTTGTGATCACCGGCCTCCAGCAATGCGGCCGGCACCGGGATGTCGCGATCCACCGGCCCTTTGGGATTGCGCGGGCTGATGATCAGACGCGGCACCGGCGCAGGCCCCAGATCCTCTGGCCAGAACCGCCCCGGCCCCGGCACCAGCGCCTCGATCTTGCCCGCCGGACCCACGGCCGAGACCTCCTCCTGATAGCGCGCGCCTTCGGCAAACATGCACAATTCCAGCATGGCCCGCGCGCCATTTTCAAAATCAACAATCACATACCCATGGTCGAGGATATCCGGCACCTCGCCGTCATAGCTTTCCCCAAGATGGTTCGCGGCCTGCCCGCCGGATGCCATCACCCGCAGCGGATCGGACCCAAGGATAAGCCGCATCAAATCAAAGAAGTGGCAACATTTTTCCACGAATGTGCCGCCGGAATTGCGGTTGAAGCGGTTCCAGTTGCCGACCTTTTCCAGAAACGGAAACCGGTGCTCGCGGATCGTCAGCATGCGCACACCGCCGGTGGCCGCTTCGGCCGCCTCAAGCAGGGCGGTGATCGGCGGCATATACCGGTATTCCATCGCCACCCAGACCGGCGCGGCATAGCTGTCGCGAAACGCGGTCAACCGCGCGAAATCCGCCGGATCGGTAAACAGCGGCTTTTCCACCAGGATCGGCAGGGTGCGGCTGGCGGCGATCTCTTCCAACTGCGCCATATGGCAATGGTTGGGGCTGACGATCACCAGACACGCCAGATCCTCGATCGCCAAAAGGTCCGCGATGGTTTCCACCAGCACCGCATCGGGGGCCAAAGCGGCGGCGGTCCGCGCCATGGCGGCATCCGGTTCAAAAATCGCCGCCACCTGAGCGCCATCCAGCAATGCAATATTGCGCAGATGTTCCTGCCCCATCATGCCACAGCCGATGATACCGTATTTCACGATCTGCGCCATGCGCTGCTCCTTTTTCATTTTAACCTCTGCACATAGATCGCCCGCGTCGGATCGAACCATGTGCGCGAAAATTCCACGGCTGCGGCGGGTTCGGCCCAGCTGAACCGTTCGATATAACCCACCGTTGCGCCGGGGGGATGGGAAAACGCCGCCAGCGCCCATTCGGGCACCTGACCAATCGACACCCGGTCCTCGGCCCGGCGGATCCAGAACCCCAGTCGGGCCTTGTAGTAGCGATAGAGCGAGTCTGACAACAGCGCCGGGTCGATGATTCCCGCCGCGCCGTCCAGCCAGATTTCTTCGACCGCGATGATTGTATCATTCAGATAGCGCAGCCGCCGGACCCGCGATGCATGTGTCGCACTGCCAAACGTCGGCAGATCCGCAGGTTTGTCCATGTGATCCACCGCCAGCACATCGGCGCGCGGCAACCCGCCGCCCTGGGGCAATTCAAGCCGGAACATCGCATAGATGCTGCTGCTTGGCGCGCCGTCGCGGATGTAATTGCCAGAGCCCTGAACACGTTCCAGCATGTCCTTTTTTTCCAGCTCGCGGAGCGACTTGCGCAATGTTCCGACCGAAACCCCCAGCTCTGCCGCCATCTCGCGCTCTGGCGCGAGCCGCTCGCCGTCGATCAGACGCCCGGCCGCGATATCGCGGATCAGCATTTCCGCAATCTCGATATAGACAGGCAGGGCAGTGGCGTTGCGGGCGGATCTGGGCACGGGCTTCACAGGTTTGCAGGAAAATTGATACACCATTGATCTACATCAAAGCGCCTGTTATGCAAGTGGAAATACAATTCCAACCCCCGGAGCCACCCATATGACAATCGTTCCCGTCACCTCTGCCGATCTCGACGCGGTCGAAGTGTCGTGGTTTTCCGCGCTCTGCTCGGATGACTATCAATTCCTTGGCGTGCCGGATGGCGCGTTGCGGTCAAGCTGGGACCATTGTTCGGCGATCGTAAAAGAGGCCGAGGCGCAAGGGTTCCGCAATATCCTCTGCCCGTCATCCTATCAGGTGGGTCAGGACACCCTGTCCTTTGTCGCCGGATGTGCGCCGATCACCGAAAAAATCAACATGCTGGCCGCCGTGCGCTGTGGCGAGATGCAGCCCATCATGCTGGCGCGGACGCTGGCGACGCTGGACCACATGTTGAAGGGGCGGTTGACGGTCAATATCATTTCGTCCGATTTCCCCGGCCAGAAAGAGGACAGCGCCTATCGCTATCAACGCTCGCGCGAGGTGGTGGAAATTCTGAAACAGGCCTGGACGCAGGACGAAATCAATTACAAAGGCGAGGTCTATGATTTTGCCGGGCTGACCACCGATCCGGTGCGCCCTTACCAGACCGGTGGTCCGCTTCTCTATTTCGGCGGCTATTCCCCCGATGCGCTGCAACTCTGCGGCGAACATTGCGACGTGTATCTGATGTGGCCAGAGACCAAGGATCAACTGGCCGAGCGGATGAAAGCGGTGCATGCGGTGGCCGAGGAAAAGGGCCGCACGCTGGATTATGGTCTGCGCGTCCACATGATCGTGCGCGATACCGAGGCCGAGGCGCGTGAATATGCCGATTACATCGTGTCGAAACTGGATGACGAATACGGCCAATTGATCCGTGACCGGGCGCTGGATTCCACCTCGCTTGGGGTGTCGCATCAGGCCAAGGCGCGTGAGCTGGCCGATAAATTCGGCTATGTCGAACCCGGTCTGTGGACCGGTGTGGGCCGGGCGCGGTCCGGCTGTGGTGCGGCGCTGGTCGGATCAACCGATCAGGTCATGAGCAAGATCGAAGACTACCGCAAGATGGGCATGCGCGCCTTTATCTTCTCTGGCTATCCGCATCTGGAAGAGGCCCGCCATTTTGGCGCCCGCGTGCTTCCCAACCTCAACACCTGTTCGCTGCCACATGCCTATGGCCGCGTCCCCGACACCACCCCGGCGACCCCGCTGGGCACAGGAGAACGCCGCTGATGGATCGCGTACAAATCACCAAAGACCTTGATTTCAGCCGCATTGTTTATGGCATGTGGCGCTTGGGCGACGATGCCGATACCACGCCCGCGCATGTCGAGGCCAAGATCAAATCCTGTCTTGATCAGGGGATTACCACGCTGGATCAGGCCGACATCTATGGCGGTTATGCGGCCGAGGCGGTGTTGGGCTGTGCATTCCGCGCCAACCCCGGATTGCGCAACAGCGTCGAGATCGTGACCAAATGCGATATTGTCGCGCCGGTGGGGCGTTATGCCGATGTGCCGGTGAAATACTATGACACCAGCCGCGCCCATATCGAAAAATCCGTCGACCTGTCGCTTGCCGACATGGCCATCGACCATATCGACCTGTTGCTGATCCACCGTCCCGATCCCTTTATGGACCACCATGAAACCGGGGCGGCGCTGGATGATCTGGTGGCCTCGGGCAAGGTGCGCGCCGTGGGCGTGTCGAATTTCCGCCCCTGGGACTGGTCCCTGTTGCAATCGGCAATGAAGACCCCGCTGGCCACCAACCAGATCGAGATTTCTCTGGCCGAGATCGCGCCCTTTACCAATGGCGACCTCGCGTTTCACCAACAGCACGGCAATCCCGTGATGGCATGGTCGCCGCTTGGCGGTGGCAGCCTGATGGCGGCGGACAGCGCCGCAGGCAAGGTTGCGGATGAAATCGCCACCGAATTCGGCGTTGATCGTGCCGCCGTTGCGGTTGCCTTCCTTCTGGCGCATCCCGCGCAAATCCTGCCGGTCATGGGCACCAACAACCTGACCCGCATCGCCCAGATTTCAGACGCGCTGAAGGTCAAACTTGATCGCCAAAACTGGTTCCGGCTGTACGAAGCCGCCCTGGGACAAGAGGTCGCTTGATGAACGCCATGACACATTTCGCTGATATGGATCGGCATTTTTCACCGGCATTGGAAGACCCGCGCGCCCTGCGCGATGCTTTTGGCAAATTTGCCACCGGGGTGACAATCATCACCTGCAACAGCGACGAAGGGCCGGTGTGCATCACCGCCAACAGCTTCTCTTCGCTGTCGCTTGATCCGGCGTTGGTGATGTGGGCGGCGGGCGTGACATCGCGCCGGTTCCCCTATTTCCGCGAAGCCCAGCATTATGCGGTGCATGTGCTGTCAGCAGAGCAAACCGAGCTGTGCTTTGCCTGTTCGCGCGATGCCTTTGCCCTGCGTGATTTGCCGCATGCGACCAGCGCCAGCGGCGTGCCGCTGCTGGCTGGCTGTCTGGCGCGGTTTGAATGCGACGCCTTTGCCAATCATCCCGCTGGTGATCACCGGATCTTTGTCGGTCAGGTCACCAATGTCGGGATCACCGACGGCGATGCGCTGGCGTTTTACGCCGGGAAATTCGGCGAAATGGCCGACCAATAGGCGCCGTTTCGCCGGGGGTTTGCCCCCCCTGTGATGGTGTGCGCCAGAATAACCTGCCGCACCGCAAGTTGCGCGATGCGACGGTCAGATTTCTATCAGATGTCCATTGCGTATTTGCGCAGGAAATCGCGGTCCGGCTCGACCCCCAGACCGGGACCGGTCGGGATCACGATCTTGCCGCCGTTGCGCGCGACCTGACCCTGGATGTTCAACGGTTCCGCCAACATGTGATCGCGGAACCGGTTTTCCGTGGTGTCAAATTCCAACCACGGCTCACGCGGGAACAAACCGCCGGGCATTGGCGGCATCGCCGCCAGCAATTGCAGGTTGGTCGCCACCGCAATGGCCGAGCCCCAGACATGGTTGAACACCGGGGTGAAATGCGCGTGACACAAGGCCAGGACCCGCAGATATTCGGTGATCCCGCCCAATGCGCAGACCTCGGGCTGGGCAATGTCCAACCCGCGATTTTCCAGAATCGCCCGCCAGCCCCAGCGATTGAATTCCGCTTCGCCGCCGGAAATGTTGACCTTTAGCCCGGCGCGCAATTCGCGGTAACCATCATGGTCTTCGGGCGCGACCGGCTCTTCGAACCAGAACGCCCCGAGGTCTTCCAACGCGCGTCCGACATAAAACGCATCCGCAGTGTTATAGGCATGGTTGGCGTCGGCCATGAAATCGAAATCATCGCCCACACCGCGCCGCACCGCTTCGGCCAGTTTGACGTCGTCCTTTGCACCCAGCCCGATCTTCATCTTGGTGGCGGCAAAGCCCATGCCCTTGATCGCGGCGGCCTCATCCACGAACCGCGCCACATGATCCGCCACGCTTTCGCGTTTCAGCATCATGCCATAACCATATGCGCCCACTTCGCTGCGATGGGCACCGCCGATCAATTTGTGGATCGGCTGGCCCGTGATCTTGCCCGCAATATCCCAAAGCGCGATATCGACGCCGGACAGCGATTGCAGCGGCATTCCCTTTTGGCCGTGGTCGCGCAACAGGTTGTAAACCTTGTGCCAGATCACATCGCGGTCCATCGGGTCCATGCCCAGAACCAGCGGCTGAATGACCTTTTCCACAATGGTCTTGTTGGCGATGGCGACATTGCCGGGGCCAAAACATTCGCCCCAGCCGGTGATGCCTTCGTCGGTTTCCACCTCGACAATATGGGCCGTACGCTTGGCATAATATTGCTGCGAATAGCCCAATTCCTCGGGCATGTCGCATTGCAGAACGTGGCTGGTGATACGGGTGATTTTCATCTTTGGGCTCCTTTAAACCAGCGCGCGGCTGATACGTTTGACGACGAGGTAATCGTTCAACGCCAACCGAGAGCAATCATGGCCAATGCCCGATTGTCCGATGCCGCCATGCGGTAGATAGATGTCGTATTTCACCCCGTTGACCTGCACCTCTCCATAGCGCAATCCGTGCGCCATCTGTTCGGCCAGTGCCAGATCGGCGGTAAAGATATAAGAGGCCAACCCGCCTTCGTCGCCTTCGTTGGCGCGGTCGAGGATGGTGTCGCGGTCGTCAAACGGGATCAGGCTGACCACCGGGCCAAAGATTTCATTCTGATAGATCTGCATCTCGGCGGTGACACCGTCCAGCACCGTGGGCGCAAGGAAATGACCCTTTTCCAACCCGGCCGGGCGATCGCCCCCCGCCAGAACGGTTGCGCCCTTGGCCACCGCATCGTCGATCAGACCCTTGACCCGTTTCCAGGCGCGGCCATCAATCATCGGCCCGGTCAGAATATCGGCGTTGCGGTCAAATCCGACCTTGGCCGCCTTGGCGCGCGCCACCACCTTGTCGCGGAATGCGTCATAGACGCCACGTTCGACAAACACCCGGTTCGGGGTCACACAGATCTGGCCTGCGTTGTTGAATTTCACGGTGGTCACAATATCCGCCGCGCGATCCAGATCGGCATCGTTGAACACCAGAACCGGCGCATTGCCGCCCAGCTCCATCGAGAATTTCTTGATCGAGGTCGCGGCGGTCTTCATCAAATGCTTGCCGGTGTTGGTCGAACCGATCAACGTGATGACATTGGGAATGGTCGAAGCCGCCAGCGCATCGGAGGGGCCATAGCCATCGGTCGTCAGGATGTTGACCACCCCGGCCGGCAGGCCGATCTGGTGGCACAATTCGCCCACCGCATAGGCCGACACCGGCGTCGCCGCTGACGGGCGAATGACAATCGGACAGCCCGCCGCCATCGCCGGGGCGATTTTATACGCCAGGTTCAACAGCGGAAAATTCCACGCCAGATAGGCCACGGCCACACCCGCCGGTTCATAGACAATGCGGTGATCATGGGCGCCTTCAAGATCGCGCAGCGTTTCGTCATGCACGCGCTGGATTTCTTCGGCATAGAATTTCAGCGACCGTTCCAGCAGATCGAAATCTTCCTGCGTGCCACCCCAGGGCTTGCCCATCTCCTGATGGATGCAATCGCGCAGCATGTCTTCGTTTGCGATCACCGCATCGCGCAGCTTCAACATCCAGCGCTGGCGTTCTGCAACCGGTGTTGCGGCCCATGCGGGGGCTGCGGCTTTGGCGGCCTGAAGCGCCGTTTCCACATCGTCAAGACCAGCGGCGGCCACGGTTGCAACGCGGTCCTCTGTGGCTGGGTTGATAATATCCAATGTTCCCTGGCCGTCCACAAGACCACCACCAATGTACATCTTCTTGTGCATGACCTGTTTTGGCTCCTCGATCACTTGTTTAATCATAATATGTTTATACGAAACGGGATTGGTTTGTCGACAAAAAAACGCACCCGAAAATCAGGTGCGTTCATGGGTTGTCATGGAAAGCTGGGCCGTCAGCCTTGTTTGATCTTGCCCTGGACCGTCGCCAAAAGCGTGTCGGAACCACGCGCCAGAAGGCCGGTATCTGTGCCGCAGGCCACAAAGGTGAACCCGTCGTTCAACAGGTCGGCGGCAAGTTCCACATCCGAGACCAAAGTGCCCACCGGCACCCCCATATCCATCACCCGGCGCGCCACGGGGCGGATTTCATCCCAGACCTCTTTTGACGTCGGCTGCCCCAACAGACCGATATCCGCGGCGATATCAGCCGGGCCAAAAAACAATCCCGTCACGCCATCAACCGCCGCAATGGCTTCGGCTTGTTCCAGCGCTGCACGGGTCTCGATCTGAAGCAGGACGGCGGTCTCTTTTTCGACGTTTTCCGCGTAATCCTTGACCCGGCCGAACTTCGTCGCCCGCGTTCCGCCGGCAACGCCCCTGATTCCACGGGGCGGGTACCGGGTGGCGGCGACGGCGCGCTCTGCCTCTTCCACGCTTTGAATCATCGGGAACAAGAAGCCCGGCGCGCCAATATCCATCAACCGTTTGACGGCAACCGCGTCGTTCCAATCCGGGCGCACGATGGGCACGGTGTCATAGGGGGCAAAAGCCTGTAACTGGCTAAGAACGCAGGCATAATCATTGTGCCCATGTTCCATGTCGATCAGCGCCCAATCAAATCCCGCAGGCGCGACCACCTCGGCGGCAAAATTGCTGGCCAACGAGATCCACAGACCGACCTGTTTGTCCCCACGCCGCAAGGAATGGGTGAATTCGTTTCTGGGATAATCCATAAGAGGTCCGCCTGTGTATCGAAATAAGAGCGCGCCAAGCGCGCATTATCCATACATTGATATTATCATTATCTCAATACATCAACGCGCCCGTGCCGGTATCCTAGACCACGCCACCATCGACAACGATACATTGCCCGGTGACCATACGCGCCGCATCCGAGGCCAGCCAAAGGGCGCAATCCGCAATATCTTCGGGCCGGATCAGATCGGGAATACATTGCAACGCATGGGTTTCCGCCACCCAATCCGCACCGACCTGACCGGCCACACGTTCGGTCACCACACGCCCCGGCGCGATGGCATTGGCGCGAATGCCCTGCGGCCCCAGATCCCGCGCCAATCCCCGTGTCAGACCGACAATCCCCGATTTTGCCGCGTGATAGGCCGTCAGATTCCCCGCCAGCTTCATCCAGGCGGTTGAGGACAGGTTGACGATTGCACCGCCCCCGGCCTGGGCCATATCCGGGGCGACCAGCCCGGACAAAAGCGCATGATGATCCAGATTGACCGCCATCATCCAGCGCCAATCCTCGGCTGTCAGCTGATCAAAGGGGATGCGCCGATCAACGCCCGCATTGTTGACCAGAACCGTGACCGGCCCCCGCGCCAAGACCGCTTCGGTGTGCATCGCCTTCATCGCCGCGCCATCCGCAAGGTCACAGACCTGCGGTGCGATGCCATGGGCCAAGGCCGCCGTATCCGCCAGCCCATCTGCATTCAGATCGACCGCAGTCACCTGTGCGCCCTGCGCGGCAAATGCCAGCGCCGTCGCGCGACCAATACCCGAGGCCGCGCCGGTGACCATCACATGGCGACCGGAAAATTCAGAATATGTCACGCTCATAATACAACCTCGGACACCGGTTGCCCGGCGACATCTACATCAATGGCAAACAGGGCCCCCGACAGCGGCGCCTCTTCCAGCACACTGGCCGGCAAACGGATCGAGGCGCTGGTGATAAACAGCCGCTTCAAATCCGGGCCGCCAAAACAACAGCTTGTCGGGCGCGGCACCGGCATGTCGATTTCGCGTTTCAACCTGCCGTCAGCCCCGTAACAGGCCACACGCCAACCATCCCAGATCGCAACCCAGAGATTGCCGTCGCTGTCGACACAAAGCCCGTCGGGCTTGCCGTCGGACGGCTCCAGCGACAGGAAACTGCGGCGATTGGACAGCGCGCCAGTTTCGACGTCGAAATCATAGGCAAAGATGATCCCAAGCGCCGTATCGGTGAAATAAAACGTGCGCCCATCCGGGCTCCAGTCCAGACCGTTGGACACCTGGAACCCGCCGTCCACCGCCTTGGCCGCGTTGACGGTATCAAACCGATACAGCGACCCCGACGGCATCGAGGCATCAAGGCTCATCGAGCCGGCCCAGACCCGGCCCTTGGGGTCGGTCTTGGCGTCGTTGAACCGGTTCGAAGGCATATGGGCCTCGGGGTTATAGATCGTGTCCAGCTTGGCCGTGACCGGATCGTAATGTTCCAATCCGTTCTGGGTGACGGCGACCATGCCATTGCCCGGCCCCGGCAGCACGGCGCTGACCAGATAGGGCGCTTGCAACATGCGGTCTTCGCCACGTTTGGGATCATAAGTGTGAAAGGCCGGCGCCGCGACATCGACCCAATGCAACACGCCTTCGCGTGCGTCCCAAACCGGGCCTTCGCCAACGATGGCCCCGGCGGCGGACAGGCATTCAAGCCCTTCTTCGACATGCGCTGTACGGCGCGGATTTGGCGTAATGCTCACAGGGGCGCTTCCGATATTGCCCATGACCCGGCGCGCGGCCTCCATAAGGTCGCGACCGATCACGTGGCGGCGTTCATAAGGCAGGCGGCTGGCCAGCGCGGTGACAACAATCGCGCCATGGCCCATGCCCGGTGGTCCGCTGACCGGCACGGCGATGACAACAACGCCCTCCAGACTGCGAGAATTGGCCAGCGAATATCCCCGCGACCGGCTGATGGCGAAATCGGCCAGCAAGACGGATTGATCGTCCGACGGCAGCCGCCCGATGATGCTGTTGACCTGATGCGGTGGCATCGCCGACAGGATGGCATGGCCCGACGCGCTTTCCAGTGCTGACAATTCACGGCCGATTTCGACGCCAATGGCCAGCGGGTTGGACGGGCGGCGCACATCGACATAGATGATGCGGTCGCCCTCCATCACGGTCAGGCTGACGGTTTCGTTCAATTCCTGGGACAGGCGCAGCACCTCGGCCTCGGCCGCGGTGCGCAGGTCAAAAGACGCCATGGATTTGCCCGCCAGTTCGATCAACCGATGACCCAGCGCATAGGTTTTCAACCGCGTATCATGGCGCACATAGCCAAATTCGATCAGCGCCCCAAGCAAACGATAGAATGTCGCCTTGGGCAGACCCGACGCCGACAGCAATTCTGCCGAGGTGCCGGGCCGTCCGATGTGATCGAGGATTTCCAGGATCTGCAATCCTTTGACCAAGGTGCCGGCCCCTGGAAATCTTTCGGCTATTTTATCGAACCTGTCCAATTGCCCTACCTTGCGACTTCATGTGTATCCGGGTGGAATACATGAATTTTATCCACCGGAAAAGCGAGGCTGAGCGTATCACCGTCGTTGTAGCGATGATCGTCGATCACCCGGATCAGCATGGTCTGGGCATCGCGTTCCTCGTCATTGGCCATGACAGTGCGATCCAGTTCCAGCACATTTTCCCCCGGTGTGTGGAAATGCAGGATCTTTTCCGTGCCAAGATTTTCCACCAGCGACAGACCGACATGCGGGCCGCTGTCACCGACGCGGATATGTTCGGGGCGAATTCCGAACACCATATCGCGCCCCACAACCGAGGCACAGTGATCCGGCAGGGCAATCTCCTGGCCGCCAAAGCGGGTGACGGGACCGCGCGCGCCGGTTTCGACCCGACCATGGAAAAAGTTCATGCCGGGCGAGCCGATAAAGCCCGCCACAAAGATATTCTTTGGAGAGTGGAACAGGTCTTCGGCGCTGCCGATTTGCTGGATCAGCCCGCCGCGCATCACCACGATTTTATCCGCCATGGTCAGGGCTTCGGTCTGGTCGTGGGTGACATAGATCGTGGTCACCCCAAGACGTTTTTGCAGCTTGACGATTTCCGACCGCGTCTGCACCCGCAGTTTCGCATCCAGATTGGACAAGGGTTCATCCATCAGGAATGCCTTGGGCTCGCGCACAATGGCCCGTCCCAGCGCCACCCGCTGACGTTGACCGCCCGACAGGGCGCGGGGCTTGCGGTCCAGATAGGGCGTCAGCTCCAGCACCCGCGCGGCCTCTTCCACGCGGGAATTGATGGCGTCGGCGGGCATTCCGGCCATTTTCAGACCAAAGCCGATATTCTTGCGCACCGACATATGCGGATAGAGCGCATAGTTCTGAAACACCATTGCGATGTCGCGTTTGCCGGGGCCAAGTTCGGTGACATCGCGGCCGCCGATCTGGATTGTGCCGCCCGATGTGGCCTCCAGCCCCGCCAGCATCTTCAGCGCAGTGGATTTGCCACAGCCCGACGGCCCGACAAAGACACAGAATTCACCATCCTCGATATGCAGGTTGAAATCGCTGATGGCCTCGACGCCACCATAGTTCTTTTTGATATGTTCAAATTCGACGGTTGCCATGGTTTTGCTCCGTTACTTCTCGGATCCGGCGGCGAGACCACCGACGAGAAACCGTTCAAGGAAAAGGTAGACGATGATGATCGGCACAGAGGCCATAAGCGAGCCGGCCATGATCACATTCCATTCGGTCACAAATTCGCCCTTGAGCGAGGCAATGCCCATCTGCAACGTCCAGTTTTCATCATTTGTCGTCAGGAAGGTGCGCCCGAACAGGAAGTCAGACCAGCTGACCACAAAGGCATAAAGCGCAGTTGCCGCAAGCCCCGGTGCCGCCACCGGCAGCACGATACGAAAGATCGTGCCAAGCGGCGAACAGCCATCCACCAATGCGGCCTGTTCCAGCTCTGGCGGGATGGTGTCGAAATATCCCTTCAGCATCCAGGTACAGAACGGCACGATCAATGTCGCCTGGGCAATCACCACCGACCAGAGCGACCCCACCAGGCCGACCGATTTGAAGATCGCAAACAGCGGAATGATCATCAGCGTCGCAGGCAGCATTTTCGAGGTCAGGATGAACAGGCCCAATCCGGTGCCACCCTTCAGCCGAAAGCGCGACAGCGCATAAGCGGCAAGGATCGACACCGCCAGCGACATGATCATGGTCGCCAGCGCGATCAGGATCGAATTCATGAACCACATCGCATAGGGATGTTTTGCCAGAATATCGCCAAACACATTCCACTGCGGCGCCGCGGGCCAGAATTGCGGCGGATAGGACCGCAGGTTGGTGGCGGGTTGCAGCGCCGTGACGATCATCCAGTAGATCGGGAACAACAGGATCGCACAGGCCGATATCGCCGCAGCATATAGGCCGAATGTGGCGAGGGGGGATCTTTTTTCCATAGTCTCGCTCTCCTCAGTGAACCGATTTGGCCATGCGGCCCACCAGCGCGCGGCTGATGATGGCACAGAATATCATGGTGATCACACCGACGGTTGCGCCCTGTCCCATGCGGAAGAATTCAAACGATTGTTCGAACGTCAGGATCGACAGCGTGGTTGTCGCGCCAATTGGCCCACCCTGGGTCAGCACGTGGATGATGGCGAAATCGCGGAACACCCAAAGCGTTGTCATCACCAGCGTCACACCAACCACCGGCAACATGTTGGGCATGGTGATATAGAAAAACCGCTGCCATGGGCCTGCGCCGTCCACCTTGGCGGCCTGAATCTGTTCTTCCGGGATGGATTGCAGCCCTGCAAGCAACATGATCGACATCAGGGGATAACCCTTCCAGATCATGACGAAACACACGGCGGCAAAGGCCGCACCGGGGTTCGAGGCAAATTGAATCGGCTCGGCCACAAAACCCAGCTTCAACAGGCTCCAGTTCACGACACCAAACGAACTGTCCAGCATCCAGGCCCAGATCACCGTCGCCACGACCTCTGGCACCGCCCAGGGCAGCGCCACGAACAGGCGCACGGCGGTGCGGCCACGGAATTTCTGATTGACCAGCATCGCAGTGGCAAAACCGATCACAACGGACAATCCGCCCACAACAGCAACCAGTTTGAAGGTCACCCAAATGGCGTGCCAGAATTCAGACGATCCAAACAGCCAGGCGTAATTCTTTAACGTCCAGGGTTCGCCAGTGGCCCCGACGCGGGCAATGCGCACGTCCTGAAGGCTGATATTCACCGACAAAAGGATCGGATAGACAATAATTCCGGCCATCAAAAGGACGGCGGGGGCAAGTAACAGATAGCCAAACTTGGCCCGGTGACGCGGGGCGCTGAAATCAATCGACGGGATCAACCCGGCCAGTGATCTGCCCTGCCGCTGTGTGCTGGTGTCGCTCATGTATTCATGGTCCTTATGTGGCCGGCATCCCGGGGAGGCACAGGATACCGGCCGATCAGACGCTCGGATCAGCCTTTGATCCGGGTGACTTCTTCTTGCAGGATTTTCGCGGCTTCTTCGGGCGAAAGATCCTTGATCATCATTTGTTGGGCCACATTAAAGAAGATTTTCACAACTTCATTGTTTTCCAGCTCCAAGCCTTTGGGAAGACGATCAACATTGGCCGCAGCGGCATCTGCGGCAGCAGCGGCCAGAACTTCGAACGATGGGTTGTCAGCCTTCAACTGGGTGTAATCCAGGCCCGGACGCGGCGCAGGTGTCTTGCCCCATTCGGCAAAGCGTTGCTGATATTTCTGCGATGCTGTCAGCTCGATGAAATCCCAGACCAACTGTTTCTTTTCGTCCGAAATATCCGACGGCATGCCAAGCACATTGGACGTGCCCCCCAGCGGCGGCGTAAACGGCGATTTGGCGATTTTCAGGTGCTGCTGCACTTCTGGCGCGGCACTGCGGAAGGTGTTGTTGATCCAGCCGCCATCGACGGTCATGCCCAGACGCCCCTCAAGCAGGAACTGGCGCACATCGGCCGATGTCAGCTCTTTTGGTGTCAGACCTTCGTCAAACAGCTGCTTCCAGCGGCGCAGACCTTCGATCACTTCGGGGCGGTCAAACGCCGGTTCGCCGTCAAGTGTCCAGCTGCCACCGGCATCCAGCACATAGTTCAGCGCCTCTTGCATCACGCTGGCATCACCCACAAACGGCAGAGCAATCCCCAGCTGGTCGTTGATGCCATCGCCATCGGTGTCTTTTTTCAGCTTGCGCGCCGCATCCAGATAGCTTTCCCAATCGGTGGGAATATCCAGCCCGGCCTCTTCAAACAGCTTCTCGTTATAGGCAAGCACAAACCCGGTATAGAGCAGCATGACACAGACGGTTTCGCCGTCCCATTCACAGGTCGATTGCCCGGCCCAGTCGGTCATGTCCATGCCGGCCTTTTCGATCCACGGGCCCAGCGGCTCCATCCAGCCCTCATTGGCGAAGGGTTGGAATTCAAACGCCGCCAGATGCACGATGTCGGGCGGGTTGCCGCCGGCAAACATGGTGAACATGGTGTTGGCATATTCGTCGCGCGACACCCGACTCATGTTGATGTCGACACCTTCGTGCGTGGCTTCGAATTCGGCGATGATTTCATTCCACCAATCGCCATAGCCCGGCTCGTCCTTCATCCAGCTGACAAAGGTCAGCGTTTCTGCGGATGCGGGCAGCGCGGTCAGCATTGTGCTGGCGGCCAGCAGGGCGCTGATTGCGGTTTTCCTTAGGGTTTTCATGACTTTCTCCTCCAAGTTGTCGTTCTGATAAGTGTTAGATCGTAAGAAGCGGTTTAAGATGCGCCATGCCGTCCTGGTTTGGCGTGACGCCATGACCGGCCGTGTCCGGGATCATGAACTGGCCGTTTTCGACGGGGGCCGCACCGTCCAGCAATGCGGCGTTGGGGCCATAAATGGTGTGCTGGAATTCATGTGCCTCGGCCCCGACGGCAAGCCCCGCCCGCAGGCTGGCAGACATGAAGATGCCCATGCCGATCGTGGCATGCGGGATCACCTGCGCGCCGGATTTGCGGGCGTGTTTGGCGATACGCATGAACTGGGTGATGCCGGTGTGGCCCATTTCGGGTTGCACAATCGCGGCCACACCTTCGCGGGCAATCACATCCCATTCCGTGCGCCATTCCTCGCCAAGTGCCAGCGGACAGGAAATCCCCTGCCCCACCTTGCCTTGGGCGGCGATGTCTTCCGGGGCGACCGGGGCCTCAAGGAACCAGGGATCAAAAGGCGCAATCTCGTTTGCCAGGGCAATCGCTTCGTCGGCGGAACAGGTCCAATGCACATCTACCGCGATTTTCTGGGCATCCCCCAAACCATTGCGCAGGCTTTCGAATTCACCGCGCACATCCCCCGCGTCACTATGGCTGACCGGGATTTTGACCATGTCAAAACCCTTGGCCTGCCAGCTTTGCGCCAGTGCCAGCCGGGTTTCCTTTGTCGGTTCCGGAAGACCGGAGACATAGGCCGGAATATGGCCCGCACCACCCTTGCCCAGGGCGCTCTGAATGCTGTCGCCGCCACTGCGGGAATACAAATCCCACAGCGCAATATCCAATGCCGCCAGGGTATCGGCCAGATAGCCACCCCAATAACCACGCACGCGCTGCAATTCATAAAGCTTGTCCCAGGTTTCATCGGGGCGCATCGGGTCGAGCATTTTGAGGTATGGCCCCAAAAGATCCTCGACCAAAGCCGCGACAATCCCCGGCGCAACCAGACCATAGGTTTCACCCCAGCCGACAGCGCCGTCGCTGTCGGTCAGCCGCACCACAACCGACCGGTCCATCCGCGGATAGACCGTGCCGTTGAACCGGCGCACGATATGATGTGTGCCAAGCGCAAATTCACCGTCCCCCAGATCGCCAAGATAGGCGGTGCCGCGTTTTCGCTCGAAGGCAAAGACATCAATCTTTTCAATACGCTTATGCATCTGCCAGCTCCGGTGTCATGGCGGCGCGTTCATAAAGTTCCAGCGCCAGCTCCTGCAATTCCTTGTCCATCTCGGGCAGAAGTTCGCGCACGTCGTCACAGTCAATCAAGCCGCGATTTTTCAGGATCAGCTTGGTCAACCGCATCCGGTACGGCGCCTGAATCAGCAACAGCGGCAGGCTACGCTCATAAAGCCGCAGCGCCTCGGCGCGGTCATGGGCCGTATAGGCGCGCATCAGGGCGACATGCAGTTCCAGCAATTCGATGGCCGGCATCGTGGCAATCGCGCCGCGATCCAGTTCTTCCAACAGATAGCGCGCGCCACCACCGCCAATCACCCCGTCCAGATCCGGGCCACAGCCCGCCACCAACTGCGACACCTTGGGGCCAGAGGGGATGCCCTCTTCCTTGACATAGCGGATGGCGGGGATTTCCGCGGCCAGGGTCAGCATGTCATCGGCGCTGAGGTCGGCACCGCGCGGCTTGAACAGGTTTTGCAGAATGATCGGGCGGTCCGCGCCCAGGGCATCGGCGATCCGGGCGAACCATGTGCCGGTCTCTTCGCCCATGGCGGGCACGGCCATCGCCATGACGCCATCGGCCCCGGCCTCGGTCGCCATCTTGGCGATTTCGACCATTTCGGCGGGATCGGCAGAGTTCACCCCGGCGATCACCGGCAGGCGATCCTTGGCCATTCGGGCAACAAGACCCAGACAACTGCGCCGTTCATCGGTGGTCAGGAAAAGATCTTCGCTGGCCACACCCGGGAATACGAGAGCCGAGGCGCCGGCCTCGATTGCATGGGTGACCACCCGTTTCAAAGACAACTCGTCCGTCTGGCCATTTTGGTCAAATGGGGTCGGTACGATGGGCAAGACACCCTTTAGCGATCTACTCATAGTGTATTCCCAATATATGCAACTGACGTTTCATAGTTGAAACA
The DNA here is from genome assembly GCF_055808435.1 of Marinovum sp. J2-8. Lineage (NCBI taxonomy): Bacteria > Pseudomonadati > Pseudomonadota > Alphaproteobacteria > Rhodobacterales > Roseobacteraceae > Marinovum > Marinovum sp. J2-8. Next base: position 188,033 of record NZ_JBVVRZ010000006.1, read on the forward strand.
TAGATGAGAAATTCGTAGCCTGTCAACGCGTTTTGCAGAAAAAGGATTCCAACCATGCCAGACATCTCTTTCATCGCGGTCGATTGGGGCAGCTCGTCTTTTCGGGCTTGGGCCATGGATCAAACCGGTGCCGTGATCGATGGGCGCAACGGGCCGGACGGCCTTAGGACGGTTGAAAATAAACAGTTTTCCAGCGTCCTCGCCCGGCACTGCGCCGATTGGTTCGCCGCCGCGCCAAAGGCCCCGGTCCTGATGCAGGGCATGGTCGGGTCGCGCACGGGCTGGGTCGAAGCGGCCTATGCCCCCTGTCCGGTGCGGTTTTCGCAAATCGCCGAGCAAGCCACAGTTTTCGAGGACAACGGCCGTCAAATCGTGATTTTGCCCGGCGCAACCGCCGAAGATGACACCGGCGGCAACGATGTGATGCGCGGCGAAGAGGTCCAGATCTTTGGCGCAGCGGCGCTGACCGGACGCGACAGCGCCACCATCTGCATCCCCGGCACGCACAGCAAATGGGCCTATCTGGCGCAGGGCGCGCTGACCGGATTTCGCACCTTTGTCACCGGCGAATTGTATCAGATCCTGCTGAACAACAGTCTGGTGGGTGCGCTGGCAACCGGCGACAGCTTCAACGAGGCGGCCTTTCGGCGCGGTCTTGATCGCGGCGCGGCCCAGCCCCTGTCACATGCGGTATTCGCCGCACGCGCCAGCACGCTGACCGGCACGCTCGCCCCCGAGGACGTCGCATCGCTGATGTCGGGTGTCCTGATCGGTTCGGAATGCGCGGCCCAGGACATCACGGGACCGGTGTTGCTGATGGCCAGCGGGGTGCTCGCGCAACGATACGAGGCCGCCTTGACCCATTTCGGCACGGATTTCGACAAGGTTGATGCCGATGATGCCACCCTCGCGGGGTTGACCCATGCCGCGCGCGGTCTCTGGCCGCAGCGGGTTGCCGCATGAGTGACGCGCCAGAGCTGACATTGAACCATGTCGCCATTGCCGCGCCCGATCCCGAAAGCAGCATGGCGTTTTATGCCGCTTTCGGGTTTCAGCCGGGGTTCACCCGCCGCGATGACACCGGCCAGATCACGCTGCAACAAATGTGGCGGGGCGCGGTGTTTGTCGAACTTCTGGCCGACACGGACGCCTGTGCGCCCGGTCATTTCGGCCTGCACACCGCCGACATTGCGCCGCTGCTGTCGCATTTGGCACAGCAGGGGATCACGCCGCTGCATCCGCCCCGGCGCGGGGTTTCCGGCGTGCTGTGGACGTTCTTTCGCGACCCGGCCTGGCAATATGGTTGAGGTAACGTCACCTTGGCCGAGCTGAAATCAAACCGGCTGGGGCTGGACAGCGGCCAATCCTTTGCGCTGGTTGCGCTGTTCAGCGGCGTCGCCTCTGGTGTTGCGCTAAAGACCATCGGCCCCATCCCCTCTGGCGAGGCGATCGCCATCCGATCCTTGCTGGCCTTTGGCTTGATCGCGGCGATCGTGGTCGCGCGCCGCCCTTCCGCAGACCGGTTGATTGGCCGCCGCGGATTGGTGCGGGCGATGCTGGATGCCTTGGCGGGGCTGACCTTTTCGCTGGCGATCTTTGAAATCCCGCTCTCGCTTCTGGCAAGCATCCACGCGACCCTGCCGGTGATTTCGGTGATCCTGTCCGGCATCCTGCTGAAAGAGCGCCTGCGCCCCGGCAATTGGATTGCACTGGCGCTGGCCTGTGGCGGCACCTTGCTGATCCTGCAACCGGGGCTGTCGTTTTCACCGCTGGGGGTGACACTTGCACTGGTTTCGACATTGGCCTATGCCTTCCGCGACATCACCACCAGATTGCTGCCGCCGCAAACCGATACATTTCGTATTGCTCTGATCGCGCTTGCCATGGCGGGGGGTGTGGCGGCGATGCTGCCGTCCGAGGGCGGATGGGTCTGGCCCAGCGCCCTTGATTATATGCTTTTGACATTGGCGGCGATTGGGTTCGTGGCTGCCAATGTGTTGATCATTGCGGCCCTGCGTCGGTCCGAACTCAGCCGCATTGCGCCGCTTCGCTATTCCAGCGTGCTGTGGTCGTTGGCCTTTGACGCCGCGATCTGGGGGTATGTCCCCGGTCTGGCCGGGGCGGTCGGGATCATTCTGATCCTGCTGGCCGGAACCGTTCAGATGCGCACACATTCCACAAAACCACATAGGGACACATTATGACAACTCCGCCCAATATCCTCTTTCTTCTGCCTGACCAGCTGCGCCCGGATTTTCTTGGCTGTTATGGCGCGGATTTTCTGCGCACCCCGGCGATTAATTCACTGGCCGCACATGGCCGCCGGTTTGATGCCGCGATTTCGCCGTCGCCGATCTGTGTGCCTGCGCGGGCCTCGATGTTGACCGGGCAACACGCCCATTCCACCGGAATCATGCATAATATGGGCTGGCTGCGCCCCGACCGCCGCGCCATGGGCATTCAGACCTGGCCCGAAATCCTCTCGGCTGCGGGGTATTACACCGCTGCGATTGGCAAGATGCATTTCTATCCCTGGGATCTGTCCGAAGGTTTCCAACACCGCATCATTGGCGAAGACAAACGCCATATTCATGTGCGCGATGATTATCATCATGCGCTGGTGTCCGAAGGCAAGGCCAAGCTGCACGGCAAGGACATGCCGGGCTATTACGAAACCAAGGGCGCCGGCACCAATCCGTTGCCTGATCATCTGCAACCGGATCGCTGGGTGGCCCATCGGGCGGCGGATCATCTGCGCACGCTCAAGGGCAATCAACCATTTGCCATGATGGTCGGCTTTCCCGGGCCCCATTGCCCCTATGATCCACCCGCAGAGGAACTGTCGCGGGTTGATCCGGCCGCCATGCCAAAGGCGCTGCCGCGCACCGAAGAAAGCGAAAAGCATCTGCCCGGTCTGGTGGCGGGCTACAAACGCGATTGGGCGGATCTGGATTACAGCACGCTCACCGACGACCAAATCCGCGCCATCCGCCATCATTACGCGGTGTCGGTCGAACGGCTGGACGAAGACGTCGCAATGCTGATCGACACCCTGCGCGAGACCGGAAAACTGGACAATACGATCATTGTCTTTGCCTCGGATCACGGCGATTACCTTGGCGATTTCGGCCTGATGGGCAAAGGCTTCTTTCACGAAGCCTCTATTCGTGTGCCGATGATTGTTGCCGATTTCCGCGCGCCAGAGCATGGGGCCGGGGTGGAACCCGCGCCGGTGTCCCTTCTGGACATTTTCTCCAGCTTTATCGACTGGGCCGGGCTGGACCCCGCCCCGCAGGCCCAGGGCCGGCCGCTGGACGACCCGGATGCAAATCGCACGATTGCCGGCGCGACCTCGAATGGCTTCATGCTGCGCGATGCGCGTTGGAAACTGGTGCGCTATGCCAATGGCGTTCAGGCCCTGTTCGATCTGGAAACCGACCCCGGCGAACAGGTCAATGTGATGGACGCCCATCCCGACATAACCGCCCGGCTTGATCTGGCTTTGACCCAAAGCCTGTTGGATGGCTTTGCCGTCGGCCATGCCGACAAAATGGTGCCGGATGCCAAATCGCCGCCCGAAGGGGCGTTTCATGATCGCTATTGGCAACGCCCCTATCCGGCGCACGGCTAAGACCGCCCGCCGGTAGACCGGTGTTTGGTTGGGTCGGCAGAAACCTCTTCTGCCGACCCGTTATCTCAGCGGCCCATCCAGCCGCCATCGACGACCAGGATCTCGCCGTTGACATAATCCGACGCCGGGGATGCAAGGAACACGGCCGGGCCTGCGAAGTCCTGGGGGGTGCCCCAGCGACCGGCGGGGATACGTTCGAGGATGGATTTCGACCGGTCGGGATCGTCCTGCAACGCCTGGGTGTTGTCGGTGGCGATATAGCCGGGTGCGATGGCGTTGACGTTCACGCCCTTGCCCGCCCATTCATTGGCCAGCGCCTTGGTCAACTGGCCGATGCCGCCTTTGGACGCCGCATAGCCCGGCACCGTGATGCCGCCCTGGAAGGTCAGCAGCGAGGCGGTAAAGATGATCTTGCCCCGGCCCCGTTCCACCATGCCACGGCCGATTTCACGGCTGAGCACGAATTGCGCCGACAGGTTGACCTCGATCACCTTATCCCACCAATCGTCGGGATGTTCCGCCGCCGGTTTGCGTTTGATGGTGCCGGCATTGTTCACAAGGATGTCGGGCGCGATGCCGTCAGCCTCCAGCTGGGCGGCAAAGGCGATCACGGCAGCACGGTCCGAGAAATCGCATTGATAGGCGGTGAACTTGCGCCCCAGCGCGGTCACGGCCTGTTCGACCTCGGAACCGGGGGCGAGCGTGGCACTGACACCGACGATATCGGCGCCAGCCTGTGCAAGCGCTTCGGCCATGCCGCGCCCGATGCCGCGCTTGGCACCGGTGACAACGGCGGTCTTGCCGCTCAGATCAAAGCTGCTCAACACGCTCATGCCGTTTCTCCGACCTTGATCAGGCTTTTCAGCGCGGTCGGGCTGGCGTCCAGCGCCTCGAAGGCCTTTTGAATATCGCCCAGCGGGCTGACATCGGTGATGACCGTATCCGCGTCGATCGCGCCCTTGGCCACCAATTCGATCGCCTTGTCGTAATCTTCGGGCTCATAGACCCGCGCGCCGATCAGCTTCAGCTCGCGCCAGAAGAACTGGAACATGTCGACAACCGGCTTTTTCGCATGGATCGCCACCATGCAGATGCGCCCGCGTGTGGCCGCGACGGCGGTCATCGCGTCGACACCGGGTTGCGAGCCGGAGACCTCGAACACGACTTCCGCGCCCTTGCCACCGGTGCGGCCCTCGATCTCGGCCTTCAGGTCGGTTTCCATCGGGTTGACGGTGTCAAAGCCCAGCTGCTCTGCGATTTTCAGACGGTGCGGATTGACCTCGGAGATCACAACCTTGCCGCCCGCATCCCGCGCCACCATGGCAACCAGAATGCCGATGGGGCCGCCGCCGATGACGACAACATCCTCGCCCGCCTGAAGCCCGGCCATGCGCACATCGTGACAGGCCACGGCCACCGGTTCGATCAACGCCGCATGGTCCAGCCGCATCCCGTCGGGCAGGGCGTGCAGGGTGAAGGCCGGCACATTCCACAGCTGTTGCAACGCGCCATCGGTGTCGAGCCCGATGAATTTCAGGTTGTGGCTGATGTGATGATACCCCGCCTCGGTCGCCGGATTGGGCGCGCCGGGGTCCAGCGGGCGCACAACAATGGCGTCGCCTTCGGACCAGCCCTCGACGCCATCGCCCACAGCCGAAATCACGCCGGACATCTCATGCCCGAGAATGCGCTCAAAGCCGACACGGGCGTCCATATTGCCGTGATAGGCATGCAGATCGGTGCCGCAGATGCCGCAATAGGCAACCCGCACCTGAACCTCGCCAGCCGCAGGGGGCCGCGCTTCGATCTCTTTTACTTCAAAAGTTTTGTTGCCGCGATAATAGGCGGCGGTGATGGTGCTCATCCGTTCAAGTCCTCATGTGCTGCGTTCAGTTTATCCCAGTCGAATTCCACGCCCGTGCCCGGTGTGTCGGGGGCCACGGCCATGTGATCCTCGACCACCAGCGGGCGGTGGGTGTATTCGTCGATGGGGAAGGAATGGACCTCGATCCAGCCGGGGTTGGGCTGGGCCGAAACAAGGCTGACGTGCAGTTCCTGCATCCCGTGGCTACAGACCGGCATATTGTGCTTGCGGCTCAGCGCGGCGACCTGAAGCCAACCGGTGATGCCGCCGCAATTGCTGGCGTCGGGCTGGATGAAGGCCAGCCGCGCATCGTCGAAGGCATATTCGAATTCGTGGATCGTATGCAGGTTTTCCCCCATCGCCAGCGGCATGCCTGTTTCCTCGGCAATGCGGCCAAAGCCCTTGTAATCATCGGGGATCGTCGGCTCTTCGAACCAAGTCAAGTCATAAGGCGCAAAGGCACGTGCGGCCGCGATCGCCTGGTCGACGCTCATCGCGTAATTGGCATCCACCATAAAGGCCACGTCGGGCCCGATCAATTCGCGCACTGCCTTGATCCGGGCGACATCATCGGCCAGATCGGGCTGGCCGATCTTGATCTTTACCCCGTTGAAGCCGCGCGCAAGATAGCCGCGCACACTGTCCAGAAGTTTGGGCAGCGGAAAGTTCAGGTCGATCCCGCAGGCATAAGCGCGACAGCGATTGTCGGTGCCGCAACGGCCATTTTCCACAGCGGTTGGCCCGTGCGCTTGCCGCGCAGATCCCACAGCCCGATATCCACCGCCGAAATCGCAAAAGACGCCACACCGCCGCGCGCAACATAATGCATATGCCATTGCATCGCTTCATAAAGCGCCTCGACATCCTCGGCATCGCGCCCCACCAGGAACGGCGCGAGATCATGGGTGATCATGGCCACAATCGCATGGCCGCCGCGCCCGCCGGTATAGCTGTAGCCGGTGCCGTGACTGCCGTCCTCCAGCGTGACGGTGGCGGTGATCAGTTCGAAGTGCGTGTGATCCCCGTGTTTGGCATCGCTCAGAACTTCGGCAAGTGGCACGTTGAACAGGCGTGCTTCGACGGATGTGATCTTGGTCATTGGGTGGCTCCCTTGGAACGTCTGGCCAGGTGGCTTTGTAGCAGGATCACGACAAAGAGGAATCCACCTCTGATCACCATCTGCCAATAGGCGCTGAGGCTGATGACGCCCCGGCCATTTTCGAAATTGAGGATGTTGAACACCAGTCCCAGAAGCAGCGCCCCGGCAACCGTTGCCCCGACGGACCCCATGCCGCCGGTCAAAAGCGTGCCGCCCACCACAACCGAGGCAATGGCCGAAAGTTCCCATCCCACGCCCTCAAGCGGTTGGCCCGCGCCAAACCCAGAGGCCAGAAACACCCCGGCCATCCCGCCGCAGCCGCCGCTGAGGACATAGACAAAGATCTTGGCGCGATTGACGTTCAAACCCATCATGGTCGACGCATCTTCGCCGCCGCCAATGGCCAGCACGGTGCGGCCAAGCGATGTACGCTCCAGCACGATCCAGAGGCCGACAACCACCACAGCGGTGATGACAATGGTCCAGGGCAAGAGGTTGAATGCCTTTTCCATGCCCAGCTTGGTAAAGTTTAACTCCCAGTCGATGGAAATGGTCTGGGCCCCGGAAATGACCAGCGCCCCGCCCTTGGCCCCCAACATGGTGGCAAGTGTCGCGATAAACGGCGGTATCCGCATCAGGACGACAAAAACCGCGTTCAGCCCGCCAATGGCCAGCCCCGCCATGACCGCCCCCGGCAGCGCAACCTGAATGCCATAGGGCGACAGATAGGCCGCCACCACAGAGGTAAAGGCCGCAACCGAGCCAACCGAAAGGTCAATGCCCCCGGTCAGGATGACAAAGCACATGCCAACGGAAATGACGATGAACATCGCATTATAGTTGAGGAAAGAAGAGATATTATAGGCCCCGCCGAAGTTTTCGTAGCGCAGCAATCCAAACAGGATCATTGCAACCAGAACCACCCAGACCCCGAAGGAATGCCCGCCAGGCCTGAAGAAACCGGCGCAGGTCAAATGCGTTTGTGTCCAGCATGGTCTACTCCTTGCGCGCTTGCTGTAGGTATACAGCGGCGATGATGATACCGGCCTTGGCGATCAGCGCGACTTCGTCGGCGATGCCGTTGGCCAGCAATGTGTATTTCACCAGCTGAATGATCACCGCGCCCAGCACGGCGCCAAAGATCGGGGCGCGCCCGCCCTGCAACAGCGTACCGCCCACCACGGCGGCGGCGATGGCGTCAAGCTCCATCAGGTTGCCGATGCGCGCGGCATCAGAAGCCGAGTTGATCGCCACGACAATCAATCCCGCAAGACCCGAAAGCCCGGCACAGATGACATAGGCGCCGATTTTGACCCGGTGGACCGGAATGCCCGACAGCCGCGCGGCGCGTTCATTGCCGCCCACGGCCAGCAATTGCCGCCCGAAGACCGACCGTGTCACCATCCAATAGAGGACCACCGCGATCAAAAGCACCAGCCAGCCCTGAAACGGCAGGCCCAGAACCTTGCCCGTGCCCAGATAGCTGAAGGAAGGATTGGTAAAGGTTTGCAGATTGCCGTTGGTCATCACCTGCGCCAAACCGCGCCCGGAGATGAAGAAAATCAGCGTCGCAACAATGGGTTGCACGTTCAGATAGCTGACCAGCACACCGTTGAACACCCCACAGCACAGCGCCACAAGGATCGGCACGATGATCGAGGCCACCAGCCCCAATGTCGGATTTGCGGCTGCGAATTCTGACAGGAAAATCAGCGGTGCCAGCGCACCGGACAGGGCCATGATCGCGCCGACGCTCAGGTCGATGCCCCCGGTCGAGATCACCAGCGTCATGCCCATCGCCACAATGGCGATTGTCGCAACCTGGCTGATGTTGACGAACAATGTCTGCGCATGCAGGAAATTCGGAGTCACCAACAGGTTAAACAGCAAGATGCCCCCCAGCGCACAGAGGGCGCCGTGGCGAGTCGGGTCAAACCCCGCCCGCATCAAGGTAAGCGTTCGTGTCACGCGGCGCTCCTTTCATGGTGGTGCGCGATAGCGCCGATCAAGGCACCTTCGGTAATGCCGGGGTTTTGCAATTCACTGACCGAGCGGCCATCTTGCAGCACAACAATGCGATCAGCGCCTTCGACAAGCTCTTCGAATTCGGAACTGATCAGAAGCACCGCCAAACCGTCGGCGACCTGTTTGCGAATGATGGATTGGATCTCGAATTTCGCGCCGACATCGACGCCACGGGTGGGTTCGTCCAGGATCAGGATCTCGGGCTCCAGCGCCAACCACCGGGCCAGAAGCACCTTTTGCTGATTGCCGCCTGACAATTCGCGGATCGGCTGTTCCATCCCCGACGTCTTGATCTGCAAGGCCTCAATATAATGTGCGACCAGTTTGCGCTCGCGCTCGCGGTCGACCGCGCCCATTCGGGTGAGCTTCGGCAACAGCGCAAGGGTGATGTTTTCGCGCACTGACATATGCGGGATGATGCCGTCGGCCTTGCGGTCCTCGGTCAGGAACCCCATGCCAAGCGCAATCGCCTGTGCCGGCGTGTCCAGCGCCGCGCCGGAATGATGCCGCACCTGGCCGTCGCTCAGCGCATCAAGACCAAACACCGCCCGCGCCGCTTCTGTCCGGCCCGATCCCAGCAACCCGCCAAGACCGACGATTTCGCGTTTGCGGATGGTAAAGGATGCATCGCGCAGACCGGATTTGCTGCGCAGGCCCTTGGCCTCCAGCAAAACTTCGCCCGGTTCACCATGTCCACCCGACAGCGCCGTCAGGCCAGCGGCCTGAATTTCGCTGGCATCGCGGCCCAGCATTTCCGAGACCAGCCCCAGCTTTGTGGTTTCGGCCACGTCATGGGTCGCCACGGTCTGGCCATCCCGCATGATGGTGACCCGGTCGCAGATCTGGTACAATTCGTTCAGGAAGTGCGAGATATAAAGCACCGCCACGCCCGAGGCCTTCAGCCCCTTGACCACGGAAAACAGCGTTTCGATTTCCTGATCATCCAGCGATGATGTGGCTTCGTCCATGATCACCAGCTTGGCATCCAGCGACACCGCCCGTGCAATGGCGACAAGCTGCTGGATCGCGGTGGAATAGCTGCCCAATTGGCGCGTCACATCCACGTCGACGCCAAACCGCGCAAGGATTTCACGGGTGCGCGCATGGGCGGCCTTCCAGTCGATCAGACCCAGCCGCGTGCGCGGCTCGTATCCCATGACGACGTTTTCAGTCACACTGCGCAGCGGAACAAGGCTAAGTTCCTGATAGATCGTGGCAATCCCGGCATCCTGGGCTTCGCGCGGGGTGGTGATCGCCAGCGGCGTGCCGTTCATCTGCACATCACCCGCGTCGCGGCGATAGACGCCGGTCAGGATCTTGATCAAGGTCGATTTGCCAGCGCCATTCTGGCCGATGATTGCATGGACCTCGCCTGGGCGGATCGCAAGGCTGGCATCCTGCAAGGCAACAATCCCGGCAAAGGATTTCCCGATGCCCGTCATTTTGATAAGGTCAGTCATGTGGTATCCGATCAATGAAGTGGCCGGAGGACGCGCAGGGGTCTGCGTCCTCCGGCCTGATGCCTTAGTAGGCTTCGTCGATGTGGTCGGCGGCGTTGTCCTGTGTGAACACGCGGTCCTTGACCTGAACCCAGCCGGGGATCTCTTCGCCAGCTGCGTATTTGTTCATCACTTCACAGGCGAGCGGCCCGAAGAAAGGCGAGCTTTCCACTGTGACGCCCATCTTGCCATCAATGATCGCCTGAAGCGCATCACGTGTGCCGTCGATCGACACGATGGTCACGTCTACGCCCGGCTTGCGCCCGGCCAGTTCCAGCGCCTGAATGGCCCCGATCGCCATTTCGTCGTTGTGGGCATAAACCACATTCACGTCCGGGTGCGCCTGAAGCAGGGTTTCCATCACCTGCCGACCCAGATCGCGGGCGAAATCGCCGGTCTGGCTGGCCACGATTTCGAACCGGTCATCTTCGGCGATACGGTCATCGAACCCTTTTTTGCGATCATTCGCAGGCGAGGACCCGGTGGTGCCTTCCAGCTCGACGATCACACCTGCATCGCCGTCGAAATTCTCGATCAGCCATTCTGCGGCGCGCTTGCCCTGGTCAATGAAGTCAGAGCCGAGGAAGGCCACGAAATGCTCGCCCGGTTTTGCAACATTCGGATCAACCGAACGGTCAACAAGGAATGTCGGGATGCCCGCGGCCTTGGCTTTCATCACAGCAGGGATCAGCGGCTTTTCTTCGCGCGGCGGCAGGAACAGCACGTCGATGCCCTGGGCAATCATCGAATCCACGTCAGCAACCTGTTTCGCGGCAGAACCGGCCGCATCGGTGGCGATCAGATCCCAGTTACAGGCCTCTGCCGTGTCGTGAAAGGATTTGGTTTCCGCAATGCGCCATGGGTTGTTGGATTCCATCTGCGCAAAGCCGACTTTGTAGCGCTCTTTCTGCGCCAGTGGCGGTGTGTCCGCCGTGGCGATCCCGGCACTGAATGCCACCAGCGCCGACAGCGCAGTGCCCAGAATAATACGTCGTTTCATGTCATTTCCTCCCAGAAATTGCGGCGTTTCTTGTTTGGCCGCGGCGAACCGGATCAACCCCAGTTCATGTAAAGGGTCTGCTTGCGCAGATACCCGTCGAAACCATATTTGCCGTCTTCTCCGCCCAGTCCCGAATGGTTCCAGCCATTGTGAAAGGCCTGAAACTGTTCACCATTTGCGCGGTTGACATAAATCTCGCCAAAGTTGAGCCGATACGGCGTCTGCATCAGGCGGCGGTGATTTTGGGTGAAGATATAGGCCGAAAGCCCATATTCGGTGTCATTGGCCAGCCGCAGCGCCGTGTCGAAATCCGGCACGCGCACCGCTGGAACCACGGGGCCAAAAACCTCTTGTTCGATAACGGGCGAGCTATTGTCCTTCAGTTCCAGCACGGTGGGGGCATACCAATGGCCCTTGGCATATTTGCCTTCGGTCAGTGGCCCACCCTCAAGCAGAACTTCGGCGCCCTGCGCGACCGAGGCGTCGACAATCGACTTGATCTTGTCGATCTCCGGTCCGCTGACCTTGGGCCCCATGTCCGGGTCTGTCATCGGATCACCGATGCTCAGCGCGCGCGAGGCCGCAACGAATTTCTCAAGGAATTCGTCGGCGATGTCCTGATGCAGATACATCCGTTCGTTGCAGGTGCAGATCTGGCCGCAATTGGTGTAACGCGCGGTCACCGCCGCCGCCACGGCCTTGTCGATTTCGGCGTCTTCCATCACGATGAAAGGGGCCTTGCCACCCAGTTCCAGCCGCAGAACCTTCATACCGTCGGCTGCGGATCGGAAAATCTCGCGCCCGGCGCGGTTGCTGCCGGTCATGGTGATCAGGCCGGTGCCCGGATGATCCACCAGCGCCTGTCCCACAACCGCGCCGCGCCCGGTCACCACATTCAGCACACCGGCGGGAATGCCCGCCTGTTCCGCCAAAGCCGCGATGAAAAGACCCGAAAACGGCGTGATCTCATGTGCCAGCAGAACAAAGGTGTTGCCCGCGACCAGCGCCGGACCAATTTTGCGCGCCGCCAGTGCGGCAGGATAGTTCCAGGCCGTCAAACCGACCACCACACCATAGGGATGGCGGCGGATATAGATTTCTTCGTTCGGGTTGTCAGAGGTGATGATGTCACCCTCGATCCGCCGCGCGCCTTCGGCAGCATGTTCAAGGAACCCGACGACGGCGCCAACCTCGCCCCGCGCTTGGCTGATCGGCTTGCCCTGTTCGCGGGTGATCAGCACCGCAAGATCCTCTGCCCGTTCCGACACCAGGCTGGCCAGCTTTCGCACCGCGCGGCCGCGTTCAATCGCCGGGCGTGCGGCCCATGCGGGCTGGGCGGCCTGCGCGGCAGCAACGGCGCGCGCGGCATCATCCGCCGTGCCATCGGGAATCGTGCCGATAAATGACTGGTCGGCGGGGTTCTCGACCTCGATCACGGCATCCGGACGGGGCGCAACCCACTGACCGCCAATGAGCATCTGGGCATCGAGGGTTGTGGCGGGTGCGAAATCCATTTGTCATCCTTTGGTACGACTAAAGTTATCGAAACATCCGCTCAAAAACCGCATCCGTCAACAGAATATTTCAGTTCTTGCAAATTTTTTGATATTCTGCCTTCATGACAGAAGATTTTGGTACGTCTAAATATGGGAGGCCGTTATGCAGGAATTTGACCATATCGTCATCGGTGGCGGCGCTGCCGGATGTGTGGCCGCCGGGCGACTGGCCTCGGACGGGGGGGCAAAGGTGCTGTTGCTGGAGGCAGGGTATTCCAACCGTCATCCGCTGCTCGACATGCCGCCCGGCATCTTCAAGATGATCAATGGCACCCGCTTCATGCGATATCACAAGACCGTGCCACAGGCGCATCTGGATGGGCGGGTGCATGACATCCCCCAGGGTCACGTGCTGGGCGGGGGGTCATCCGTGAATGCCCAAGTCTATATGCGCGGGCGGCCCTCGGATTACGACGAATGGCACCAGCTTCTGCACGGCTCCAACAATCCCGTCGACTGGAGCTGGGAGGCCGTTCTGCCGCATTTCCGGCGGATGGAGGGCAACAACCGGCTGATGAACACGCATCACGGCGCGGATGGCCCCCTGTTGGTGTCGGACCCGGGGCATATCGACGGCATGTCACGCCGGTTTGTGCAGGCGGTTCAGGAACTCGGCCTGCCCTTCAGCCATGATTTCAACGGCCCCCAGCAACGCGGCGTCGGATTTTATCAATTCATGAATCGCAATGGCCGCCGGTCCTCTGCCGCTTATGCTTTTGTCACACCACAAGAGAACAACCCGAATCTGACAGTCCGGCTTCAGGCCGAAGTGTCGCGGATTGATGTCGAAAACGGGCGTGCGGTCGGGGTCACCTATCGCGACAAGACCGGCGAACATCGCGTCAGATGTTCCGGTGAGGTCGTGCTCTCTGCCGGGTCGCTGATCACGCCGAAATTGCTGATGCTGTCCGGGATTGGTCCGGCGGACCATCTTGCCGAACACGGCCTGCCCTGTATTGCCGACCTGCCCGGCGTGGGTCAGAACCTTGTTGATCATCCCGAAGTGCCGATCATTTCGCGCGCCAACGGACCTTATGGTTATTATAAACAGGGCGACGGCTGGCGCATGTTGCGCAACGGGTTGCAGTTCAAACTGTTTGGCACCGGGCCTGTCACCTCGGCTGGGGTCGAAGCAGGTGCCTTTGTCAATCCGGCGGACCCTGATGGCGAACCGACAATTCAGGCCTTTTGCGTGCCCATTGTCTATGTGGATCGTGACACCCGCGATCTGGTCGAAGACGGGCACGGGCTGACCATCACCACCGTTGTGGTCAAACCCCGGTCGCGCGGCGAAGTGCGGCTGGCCTCTGCCGATCCTGCCGCGATGCCGCTTGTATCGCCCAACCTGTTGCAAGACCCCGCCGATATGGCGGATATGATCGCCGGTCAGCGGTATTTCCTGCGCGCATTTGAACAAAGCCCGCTGGCCACGCATATCGACCGGGTGATGCTGCCCGCGCCCGAGGACCGCGACGATGCCGGCCTGCGCGCCCATTGCAAACGCTTTGTGAAAACCAACTATCACCCTGCCGGAACCGCCCGCATGGGGCGCGACAATGATCCCATGGCGGTTCTTGATCCGCGGATGCGGGTGCGGGGGATCGACGGATTGCGCGTTTGCGACCTCTCGGCTATGCCGAACATCAACGCCGGAAACACCCAAGCCCCGGCAATGATGCTCGGGGACAGGTGCGCCGATCTGATAATGGATGTAATCTAGGCACAGCCGAGGACGGAGACCTTCATGCCAGAGATCAGCGTTAACAAATCGGGCCGCGCCGCAGATACGGTGGTGCGCCAGCTGTCAGAGAAAATTCAATCTGGCGAATACACCGATGGCACCCCCCTGCCGCCAGAGCGGCTTTTGATGGAAGAATTCGGCATCAGCCGGACCGTGGTGCGCGAAGCGGTTCAGGCGCTGTCCAAACAAGGCATGCTTGAGGCCCGCCCCCGCCACCGCCCGATTGTGCGCAAGCCCGGCTATGACGCCGCGATTTCGGCGATGGAAACCGTGGTCAGCCATCTTTTGAACAATTCCGGCGGTGTGAAAAACCTGTTCGACACCCGCATCCTGGTCGAAGGCGCCCTGGTCCGGCAGGCTGCGCAACAGGCACAACGCGACGACATCGCCGCGTTGAAATCCGCGCTTGAGGCCAACGGCGCCGCCATCGACGACAGCGAGGAATTCTATCGCACCGACCGCGCCTTTCATGCCCTGCTCTATGAAATCTCGCACAATCCGGTGCTGCCCTCGCTGCACAAGGCCTATGTCACCTGGCTTGCGCCGCAATGGTCGCGAATGCCGCGCCTGCCCGAACGCAACCGCGTAAACTATGAGGCGCATGTGCGGATCTTTGACGGTATCCTGATGCGCGACCCCGACGCCGCCGAGGCCGCACTGCGGACGCATCTGGAACAAGCCTGGAGCCAGGTTTGCGAAACCTTTGGCGAAGATCTCTGATCTGAACATCCTATCGGGCAACACCGGACTGAGCTGAACTGGACTGCGCTGGGCTGGACTGAGTTGAGCTGGGCCGCAAAACGCACCGGCATTGCACCCGGCCGACGGCATTCAAAAATGCGGAATTGCATTTATTGCAATAAAATCTAAATTCTCCGCACCGGCCATGGCCCCGAACCGCCATACCGGCCCTTTTTCAGACAAATGGATGTGAATTGATGACCGACAGCCAAAAACGTGCCCCCAATATCCTCTTCATCATGTGCGATGACCATGCCGCACAGGCCATTGGGGCCTATGGCTCGCGTTTGAACGAGACACCGAACATTGATCGGATCGCGCAGGACGGTGTTCGGCTGAACAATTGTTTTGTCACTAATTCGATCTGTACGCCCAGCCGGGCCGCGATTTTGACCGGTCAGCACAATCACATCAACGGTGTGACGACGCTGGACACGCCATTTGACACGCGCCGCCCGCATCTGGGCAAACATCTGCAACAGGCGGGCTACCGCACGGCGATGATCGGCAAATGGCATCTTGGCGAAGGGCCGGACCATGAACCGACAGGCTTTGATCATTGGTCTGTTCTGCCGGGCCAGGGCGATTATTTCGACCCCGAATTCATCGGCCCCAAGGGCCGCGCGCGCGAGCCCGGATATGTGACCGATCTGATCACCGACAAATGTCTGGATTGGATGAAGCAGGACGATGACCGGCCTTTTTTCCTGATGTGCCATCACAAGGCCCCGCATCGGAATTTCGCGCCGCATCCGAAAAATCGCGGGCTGTACACCGACATTGATATTCCGGTGCCCGACAGCTTTGACGACGATTATGCCACCCGGTCGCAAGCGGCAAAAGAAGCGCGCATGCGGGTGCGCAATGATTTTGAATATGAAGATCTGGGTCTGGCGCAACCCGAAGGCGGGGCCGAGGTCGGCGAAATCCATTTCGAGGGCAAACCGGGGCGCAAGGTGCCGCACCCCGACGACCCGACCGGGCTGCGCCTGATCGACACCAACACCGGCGAGGTGTTCACCTTTGACAGCGAACGGGAATTGGCGCTGTTCAAATATCGCCGTTACATCCAACGCTATCTACAATGTGTGGCCTCGGTGGACGAAAGCGTCGGTCGGCTGCTCGACCATCTGGAGGCAACCGGACAGGCCGAAAATACCATTGTGATCTATACCTCGGATCAGGGGTTTTTCCTGGGCGAACATGGCTGGTTCGACAAACGGTTCATGTACGAAGAATCGCTGCGAATGCCGTTTTTGATTCGCTACCCCAACGGGTTGGCGGCCGCCGAACGCGACGAGATGATCTGCAATGTCGATTTTGCGCCGACGCTGCTCGATTTTGCCGGGGCAAAAGTGCCGAGCTATATGCAGGGGCGCAGCTTTCGACCCTGTCTTGAGGGCACCACGCCCGAGGATTGGCCAGATGCGGTTTACCACCGGTATTGGATGCACCGCGACAACAGCCATCAAGCCTTTGCCCACTATGGTCTGCGCAACCAACGCTACAAGATCATCCATTGGTACAATGACGGTCTGGGCCATCTGGGAACGGGCGAAAAGACCGATCCGCCGGAATGGGAATTGTTCGATCTCGAATCAGATCCAAGCGAATTGGTGAACCTGTGGGATGCGCCCGAACATGGCGAGGTCCAGGAACGGATGCTTGCGGCGCTGGAAAACCGAATGCAGGAAATCGGCGACATCCCAGAGCACCGTTAGGTGCTCTTAATGGGTTGTAAGTAAAGTCAAAAATCCTCCTCCATCCAGATAATGTACAAAAAAGCAAAAAAAACACTTTACGCATTTTGAGTTCAGTCATAACGTTATGGCGACGACAGGGAGACCAGCGTGCCAGCCAGGGAACGGCACCAGGACATCGTCGCAATGGAGGAGGAAAATATGACTTTTACCCAGAAATCCGGCGTCGGACGGCGCACCATTCTTGGCGCGCTTGCTGCGGGCACAATGCTAAGCCCGTTCGGGATTGGCGCGGCACATGCTGCTGACATCTCGGGCGAGTTGGTGATGATCAACTGGCTTGCCGGCGCCCAGGGCGAGATGATGGAGGCGCTGCAGGCGGATTTCGTCGAAAAGAACCCCGACATCACCTTTCGCAACATCGTGCCGACGTCGTCCGGCGACACCCGTGGCGGCATCCGCACCGTTCTTTTGGGCGGCGAACAGGCCGATCTGTTGATCAACACATGGCCCGCCTTCCGCCAGGAGCTTCTAGATGCCGGGATGATCCTGCCGGTCGATGAAGCCTGGGAAGAAAACAACTGGGGCGATCTGCTGGCCGACAGCTGGAAGGATCTGTCGAGCATTGATGGCGTAAACTATGGCGTCACCTACACATTTGGCGACCGTTCGGGCATTTGGTACAAGACCGATTCAATGGAAAAGGCCGGCATCACGCCGCCCGAAACCTGGGACGATTTCATCGCCGGATTTGACAAGCTGAACGCAGCCGGCATCACGCCGGTGTCGATCCCGGCCAAGATCTGGGCCCATGCGGAATGGTTTAAATCGACGCTTCTGCGGGTGGCGGGCGCGGATTTCATGTCCAAACTTGCCAGACACGAAGTGCCCTGGACCAGCCCCGAGGTTGTGACCACTTTCGAAAAACTGGCCGAGATGCTGAATGCGAACTGCTGCACCGACCCCAACACAATGCTGGCCTCGATCTGGCGGGATTCGGCGGACACCACGCTTTTGACCGGGGAATCCGGCTATATGCTGATCGGCATGTGGCTGAACACCCGCGCAAAACAGGAATACGGCTTCGAGCCGGGCAAGGATTTCGACATCTTCCAATATCCGGCCATGGGCATGGGATATGACAATCAGTCGATGGTGGACGCCAAGGAATTCAACGTGTTGTCGTCGGTCAAGAACGTCGATGCGGCCAATGCATTCATGGGCTACATGCTGACACCCGACGCGGCCAAGATCATGGCCGATTTCGGTCTCGCCTCGCCATCCAGCGCGGTTGATCCTGCGATCTATGACCCGGTTGTGCAGCGCGCGGTCAACGAGGTGCTGAAAGCCGAAAAAGTGCATTTCGTGCTGGGCGATCTGTTGCCGGGTGATCTGGTGCATGAATACCGGATTCAGATCCAGAAGTTCCTTCAGGATCCGTCGGACGAGACCATCGCAGCGGCGGTCCAGAAGATCGAAGACGTCGCGAACGATTCCTACTGAGATGACGGACACAACGACAAGTTCAGTGGACGGGCCGAAAGGCCCGCCCATCGGCGCGCTGCGCTTGCCGCGCCAACTGAGCCAGAGCCGCGCCGCCTATATCCTGTTGGCCCCGCTGTTGATATTTTTCGGAATTTCCGTGGTCTATCCGGTGGTGGAAACGATCCGGCTCAGCTTCTTCGAGATCAAGGGCCTTGCCCCGCCCAAGGCCGTGGGTCTTGGCAATTATCTCAAGCTTTTTTACGATGAGAATTTCATGCGCGCCCTGCGCGTTACGTTTTACTGGTCCTTCTCTGCCACCTTCTTTTCGGTGATCATTGGCTGGGCGCTGGCCATGGCCTGTGCGCTGAAGCCCCGCGAAACAATGGTGTTTCGGGTGTTGATCTTTGCTGCCTACGGCGTGAGCGAGGCGGTGGTCGGCTTTATCTGGTTGGGGATCTATCGGCCCGACTATGGATTGCTGAACGGTATTCTCGGCGGCATGGGGCTGGAGCATCTGCAACAGGCCTGGCTGGGCAATCCGGCCACCGCGCTGACGGCGGTGATCGTGGCCTATGTCTGGACCCAGGTCGGGCTGCCGTTGATGATGTGCTTTGCCTCGATCCAGTCGATCCCGCGCACCTATTTCGAAGCGGCCTATATCGACGGTGCCAAACCGATGTCGATGATGCGCCATATCGTGATGCCGCTGTCGCTGCCCGGTGTGCGCGTGGCGATTTTCATCAACCTGCTGCAAAGCCTCAAGGCATTTGACCTGATCTATATGCTGACCGGCGGCGGGCCGGTGCGGACAACGGAAACCGTCGGCTTCTTCATGTTCCGGGAATCGATGCTGAACTTCAAACTGGGCTATGGCGCGGCAAGCACCGTGGTGCTGTTGGTGGCGGTTCTGATCGTGTCGATCCCGCTGATTGCACAACGCACGAGGGCAGTGAAATGATCGGCAAGACACCAATCTGGGTTCTCCCCATTGTCGCGATTGTGGCGCTGATCTGGATCGTGCCACTGTTGGGGTTGGTCATCATCTCGATCCGGCCCATGGCGGAAACCACGCTGGGCTGGTGGTCCATGGCCGAGGTGACATTCACCCTGGATGCCTGGACCACGGTTTGGGACAAATTCCCGCTTGCCTATGCCGCCTGGGTATCGACCAAGATCGCCGTGATCTCGACCTTGATCCCGATGGTCATGGCACCGGCCGCGGCCTATGCGTTTCACTACCTCAGCTTTCCGATGCGCCGCGTGTTGTTGTTGATCATCGTCAACGCCTTTGTTCTGCCCAATCAGGTGGTGGTGATCCCGCTGTTCCTGCTGTGGCGTGATCTGGGCATGATCGACAACATGTGGTCGGTGATCATTCCCTTTGCGGGTCTCAGCTTTGCCTGGTCGGTGTTTCTGGTGAAAAACTATCTGGAAGACTTCCCCAAGGATCTGATCGAAGCGGCACAGATTGACGCCTGCGGCCCGATTGCACGCTTCTTCTATATCGTGCTGCCCAACATGCTGACGCCGATCGCCGCTGTGGCCATCCTGCAATTCATGTGGACCTGGAACGGGTTGCTGCTGCCGGTTGTCTTCCTGCGGGACGAGCTGCCGCTGCCGGCATTGTTGGCGCGGGTGCAGGGCGTTTACGACAACAATTTCGATCAGGTTGCCGTCGCGGCCATCATCACAACCATCGTGCCTTTGGTCATCTTCGTGGTGTTCCAACGCTATTTCACCGCCGGGGCGCAGACCAAGACCGGGAGCAAAGAATGAACCGTACCTTTTCGCCGCTGCGCTATCGCCAGATCCACCTGGATTTCCACACGTCCGAAGCGATCAATGGCATTGGCGCGGATTTCGATGCCGAGGTTTTCGGCGACACCTTGGTAAAGGCCAATGTCGACAGCATCACCATCTTCGCCCGTTGCCACCATGGTTGGAGCTATTATCCAAGCGAGGTCGGCCCGGTCCATCCCGGATTGGCACGCCCGGATCTGTTGGGGGAAATGGTGGCGGCCTGTCGCGCCCGCGACATCGAAACGCCGATCTACATCACCGTGCAATGGGATGAATACATTGCCCGCGAACATCCCGAATGGCGGGTGATGAGCGCGACAAATGCCTCCAAACACCCCAGCACCGATGTGTCGGCATCACGCCAGTTGACCGCGACATGGCACACCGTCTGTTTGTCACATCAGGGATTTCGCGACTATATCCTGGCCAGCGGCCAGGAAGTGGCCCGCAAATACGCCCCGCCGGGTCTGTTCTTTGATATCGTCAACACCTTTGATTGTGTCTGCCCGACCTGTGTAAAAAACATGGAGACCGCCGGGCTTGACCCCGAGCGCGCCGAAGACCGGGCGGAAAATGACCGCGCCACGCTGGATGCATTCCGCAAACAGATTTCCGACGCGCTCTGGGCGGAATTCCCGGATATGCGGATATTCTACAATGCCGGGCACATCCACAAACGTGATCCGGGCCGGTATGACACCTATTCCCACCTCGAAATCGAAAGCCTGCCAACCGGGGGCTGGGGGTGGAACCACTTTCCCTCAAACGCGCGATATGCGGTGCCCAAAGGGTTTGACACGCTGGGCCAGACCGGCAAGTTCCATACCATGTGGGGCGAATTCGGCGGGTTCAAATCGGCGAACTCGCTGGATTACGAATGCGCCCAGATGGCGGCGCTTGGCACCAAATGCCTGATTGGTGACCAGCTGCACCCCGATGGCGTGATCAATGCCGATACCTATGCGCGGCTGACCCCGGCCTATGCCCGGATCAAGGCGTTGGAACCCTGGCTGAAGGGTGCGCAGCAGCTTTCCGACATCGGCATCCTGTCGGTGGAACATTTCGGCAGCCACGGCGCGCGCAAGAACAATCAATCCGACGATGGTGCGACGCAGATGATGCTGGAATTGCATCTGCCATTTGACATGCTGGACAGCGCATCCGACTTTGACGCCTATCCGCTTTTGATCCTGCCGGATGATATTCCGGTTGGCCCGGACCTGGCCGCGCGGTTGAAATCCTATCTGGCCCAGGGCGGACGGATCATCGCGTCGGGGCGGTCCGGTCTGTCCCCCGATGGCGGCTTTGCCCTGCCCTTCGGCATTGACGATCTTGGCGGGGAAACCGCGCTTGATCCGACATATCTCACGGCGGCGGGGCTGGATCGGCGCATTCCCGAAAGTGCCGTGGTGGTCTATGCCCCGGCGCGCAAGGTCGCGCTGGCCGGTGGTACGGCTCTGGGCGAGGTGACGCCGCCCTATGCCAACCGCACATGGCGCAGCTTTTGTTCGCATCAGCATTTCCCGGACGATCCCAACGCCGCCGCGATTGGCCCCGGCATCGTGGCGACGGATCAAACCGGATATCTGGCCTGGCCGATTTTCGACACCTACAAGCGGATCGGCCAGCCGATCTATAAATACGCGGTTGCGGCGCTGATTGATCGCTTGCTGCCCAGCCGCAGGTTGGTGACAGATCTGCCTTCCAACGGGCGGGCCAGCGTCACCCGGCAAGAGGACCGGACGATCCTGCATCTGCTGTATGGCGGCCCACAGGTTCGCGGTGTCGGGGTGGACGATCTTCAGAACGGCCACCGCCATATCGAGGTGATCGAAGACATTCCGCGCCTCGGGCCGCTGACCGCGTCGGTGGCTTTGGATCAAAAACCGGCGCGGGTGGTGACCGTGCCAGACGGCACAGCATTGGATTGGGACTGGCAGGATGGCCGCGCCACTGTGAACCTGGACGGGTTGCACATTCACCGCGCCATCGCCTTTGAAACGACATGACAGGCCCCCGACACCGCCCCGTCACCATCATCGAGGTCGCCAAGGCCGCCGGGGTGTCCATTGGCACAGTGTCCCGGTTTCTGAATGACCTGCCGGTAAAGCCGCAAAACCACAAATCGGTGTCCGAAGCCGTCGAACGGCTTGGCTATCGCCGCAATGCGCTGGCCACCGCGATGAAGGCCACGCGCACCGGTTTGATTGGTGTTCTGGTGCCCAATCTGGACGAATTTCACAGCGGTCTGGTCACCCAATTGACCAAAGAGTTGCGCGGCATGGGCATGATGAGCGTCAGCCATTGCCACGACAACAGCCATGATACCGTCGCCGAGGCGCTGGATTTCTTTCGCAATTACCGGGTGGATACGCTGGTGATGGGCGGATCAGAGGAGCATGTGAATGCGATCCGCGCCCTGATCGATTCCGGCACGCCGGTTGTCACCTATGACAATCCGCAGGAAAACATGACCCTGAACGGGGTCGAGGTCGACAATATCGCCGGCGCCATAGCCGCCACAGAGCATCTGATCAACGCCGGGCACAAACGCATCGGGATTTTGACCGGCACGCTTGGCAGCCTGACCAGCTCTGATCGGCTGGAGGGGTGGCGGCGCGCGATGATGGCCGCCGGGCTGGAACCGTCAGAGGATCTGATCCACGAAGGCCATTGGTCACGGGCCGGCGGCGCATTGGGCATGGCGCATTTCCTGGATATGGCCGATCCGCCGACGGCGGTCTTTGGCTCCAACTTCCGCACAACCACGGGTGCAATCAAACTCTTGCGCGAACGCGGCGTTCACATCCCGCAGGACATCTCGATTGTCAGTTTCGACGATGCCGAAGTGTTCCGCATGGCAACGCCGCCGATCACGGTGGTGGCCCAGCCCATTGATCTGATGGCGCGGACGCTGGCCGCACGGGTGGCCGAAAACTGTGGCATGCGCCAATCCGAAACCCCGGACGACCACAGGGTCGTTCTGACCTGTACACTTATTGACCGCGCCTCTGTCGCGCCACGCACGGCACAAAACGAAGGAGCCCAATCCAATGTCGGCACTTGAACTCGCAAGCTTTACAAAGTGCTACGGTGCGCAAGAGGTGATCCATTCCATTGATCTGGAGATTGAGGAAGGATCGTTCACCGTCTTTGTCGGGCCATCCGGCTGTGGCAAATCCACCATGCTGCGCATGATTGCCGGGCTGGAGGAAATCACCGGCGGCGAATTGCGCATCGACGGGGCGCGGATGAACGATGCCAACCCGGTGCAACGCGGTGTGACCATGGTGTTCCAGAACTATGCGCTTTATCCGCATATGACGGTGCGCAAAAACATCGGGTTCGGCCTTAAAATGCTGGGTGTCCCGCGCAAACAGATTGATGAACAGGTGCAAAAGGCGGCGCAATCGCTTCAGATCGAGGCGCTTCTGGATCGCAAACCCGCGCAGCTTTCGGGGGGCAGCGCCAGCGCGTCGCCATTGGGCGCGCCATCGTGCGCGAACCACGGCTGTTCCTGTTTGATGAACCTCTGTCGAACCTTGATGCGGAATTGCGGGTCGCGATGCGGGTCGAACTGGCCAAACTGCATCAGGATATTGGCGCGACCATGATCTATGTCACCCATGATCAGACAGAGGCGCTGACATTGGCCGACAAGATCGTGGTGCTGCGCGATGGCCGGATCGAACAACAGGGCAGCCCGATGACCTTGTACGAAGATCCGGCCAATGAATTTGTCGCCGGCTTCATCGGCAGCCCGCGCATGAACTTTCTTGCGGGCCGGGTGTCCGGCGGCGAGGTGGTGCTGGATGTCGGGCCGCGCGTGCCGTTTCAGGCCGAAAGCTCTGGCTGGTCAGAAGGCGCGGTGGTCAAGGTCGGGGTCCGACCCGAGCATCTTGTTCCCGGCACCGGCGGCGCATTCCAGATCGCGGCACATGTGGATGTGGTCGAAAATCTGGGCGGCACCCGCTATATCTATGGCAGCCAGACCAATGGGTCGAGCGTGATCGCCGAAACCCGCGACCCGCGCCCGCCCCAACCGGGCAGCAGCGTGACATTGTGCGCCTGCCCGGAGCATCTTTTGGCCTTTGATGCCGACGGCAACCGGCTTCGGGGTACATTGGGCCGGGGGGCCACCGCATGAGCCGCAAGATCGCCGAAGTTCGCCCGATCCACGCCCGTATCGGCAACCGCAATCAATTGCTGCTGAAAATCACGCTGGAGGATGGCACCTATGGCTGGGGCGAAAGCGGGCTGACCGGTCGTGACCTCGCCGTGCAGGGGATGCTGGAACATTTCACCCCGATCCTGATCGGTCAGGATCCCTTTGCCATCGGGCGCATCTGGCAGGAACTGTACCGCAGCCAGTACAACGAGGGCGGCAATGTCATCGGCGCAGCGCTTGCCACCATCGACATCGCATTGCATGACATCAAAGGCAAATGTCTGGACGTCCCGGTGTACGAACTCCTCGGCGGGCAACAGCGCCATTCGGTGCCGGGGTTTGCCTCGACCGCGCGGGAACCGGACGAGGTGATGATCGACGAGGCCAAGCTCTTGGTCGATCAGGGCTGGAATTGTTTCCGCCTGTCACCGGCGCAACATTACACCAAGGATATCTATGACGCCCGCGCCTCGATTGCGGAAACCGCGAAATGGATGATCCGCGCGCGTGAGGTGCTGGGCACCGGGCCGATGATCGGACTGGATTACCATCATCGCCTATCGGTGGCCGAAGCGGCAATGTTCTGTCAGATGATGCCGCCGGGCACCTTGGATTTCCTCGAAGAACCGATCCGCAACCAAACGCCCGAGGCCTATGCCGCCCTGCGCGCCCAGACCCCGGTCAATTTCGCCATCGGCGAGGAATTCGCCAACAAATGGCAGGCCCTGCCCTATGTCGAGCGTGATCTGGCCCAGTTCATCCGCATCGACATCTGTGTCGTTGGCGGGTTGACAGAAGCGATGAAAATCGCCGGTTGGTGCGAGGCGCATTATGTCGACATCATGCCGCACAATCCGCTGGGGCCGATCTGCACCGCTGCCTCTGTGCATTTTGGCGCGGCGATTTCCAACTTTTCCTATCTGGAATGCCGCGACACCCCGGTCGAGGCCTGCGGCTTTGACGTGCCAGAGGTGTTTGTCGACCAGATCCGATTGGATGGCGCGGCCTATCCGGTGCCGGACCGCCCCGGTCTGGGGGTTGAGGTCGACGAAAGCAGGCTTTTGCCGCCCACCCCGGTGGCCAAGGTGGGCCGCCCGCGTCTGCGACGGCCCGACGGCGCGGTGGCCAACTGGTAAGCGCCTGCTCCGGTAACCGCCTATTCCAGATAGAAAACATGCTCCATCCCGGCCCACCACTCGTCATCCTTGCGGCTGTCGAGTGGTGATTGCATCGGCCCGCACACCGCCCACCATTCGCGGGTCACCGGGTCTTCGCCGATGGCCGCCATGTCAGCGGCGAAATCGCTGCCGGTGTATTCCCAATATCCAAACATAAGATTTTCCGGTTCGCGCAGGAAAATCGAATAATTCGTGATGTTAGAGGCTTTCAACCGCGTCAGGACATCCGGCCAGACATCGGCATGCAATTCCTTGTAACGCGCAATATCGGCCGCCTTGATGCCAATCACAAAACCCATGCGTTGTGTCATTTCGTCCTCCCCGGACTGTGTTAAGAATTTGGACTGTGTCAAAGTCTGACCCATTTCAAAGTTTGAACTGTGTCAGAGCCTGAACTGGGTCAAAGACCGTAGAACCGTGCGGCAGTGCCGCCCCAGATCGCGTCTTTTTCAGATGGCGAAAGCGGCTCTATCAATGTGGCGGCGGTGTCCGCCCACACCTGATAATCGCTGGCAAGGTTGACCACCGGCCAGTCGCTGCCAAACATCACCCGCTCGGCGCCAAAAACCGCCAGAACATGCGACGCAAACAGCCGCAGGTCGTCGATGTTCCATTCGGGTCCGATTTCGGTCACCATGCCCGACAATTTGCACCAGACGTTGGGCCGCTCTGCCAGGCGGGCCATCCCTTCCAGCCATGCCGTATCCGGCTGGGTGGCATTGCCCATCTTGGGCTTGGCAACATGGTCGATGACAATCGGCAGATCAGGATAAGTTTCGGCCAACTGGTGAATGGCTGGTAAATGACGCGGCTGGATCAGCGCATCAAACCGCAGCCCACAGGCCTGCATATGCGCAAGGGCGGGCTGAACCGCGCCCTGCAAAATCCAATCGGTTTGCTCAATGTTCTGCAGCATCGGCCGCAGACCTTTCAGATGATCATCGGCGCGCAGCCGATCAATCGTCGCAATCGCCTCGGGGTCGGCCAGATCGACCCACCCCACCACGCCGGCGATGAAATCAGTCTCGGCCGCCAGCTGCAAAAGAAACGCGGTCTCGGCCACGCTGTCGGTCGCCTGCACCAGGACGGTGCGATCAATCCCGGCACGCGCCAGCAGCGGCGCCAGATCCGCAGGCGCGAAATCGCGAAAGATCGGCGCGACACTGTCATTGGGCCAGTCATAATCGCCACGGGCCAGCGTCCAGAAATGTTGGTGTAAATCGATTTTCATGGCGCAATCTCCAGCTCTGACCATAGCGCATCTGGCAGGTCCGCCCCGAACTGCGCCACATTCCTGGCAAGCGAGCTGACCTTGCCGGTGCCGATCAATGTCGATGCCACCAAAGGATGGCGCGCCGGAAATTGCAAGGCGGCGGCGGCCAGTGGCGTGTCATGTTGCTGGCAGATCGCCTCAAGCCTTGCGGTGCGCTCGCGAATGTCCTGCGGGGCGGGCGCATAATTATAATGCGCGCCCTCGACCGGACCGGTCGCCAGAATGCCAGAGTTGAACACGCCGCCCATGACAAAGCGAATGCCATGGAGTTCGGCCAGCGGAAACAGCCGCGCTTGCGCCGACCGGTCCAGCAATGTGTATCGCCCGGCCAGAAGGATCAGATCAATCGGCATCTTGCCGATCAGCTCTTCGCAGATCTCCACCGTGTTGACGCCAAGCCCGACAGACGACACCACGCCCGAGGCTTTCAGTTCTTCCAGCGCGCGCACACCGCTGTCCAACAATTGCGCCCGATGTTCGGCTGTGTCGGTGCCTGCTCCGGGATCGCCGATGTCATGCACATACAGAATGTCGATTCGGTTCACCCCAAGCCGCTGATAGCTGTCTTCGACCGACCGCATGATGCCATCATAGCTGAAATCGAACCGCTGGCGGAACGGCAGCGCACTGTGAAACCCGTTCACCACCTCCGGCGGATTGCTGTCGGGGCTCAGGATTCGGCCCACCTTGGTCGAAATGACCCAGTCCTGCCGCTCTCGCAGGAACCGGCCCAATCGGTGCTCTGACGCGCCGTGGCCATAATGCGGTGCGGTGTCAAAATAGCGGATCCCGTGATCCCATGCGGCGGCCAGAACGTCCTGTGCTTCGGCATCGGACACCGGGCGATACAGCCCGCCAAGCCCGCCACAGCCAAAGGACAGGCGGTAATTCTCTGTCAACATATGTTGTTTCTCCTACACGTGGCAGCCCGGTTCGGGTCCTGCCGCAGTCTTGTATGTCAGAACAAATTCAACGTGCCCCAGGGCCTCGGATTTGCTCTGCGCGCCCTGTCCCAGGGCAATGATCTGATCATGGATTTCATCGCCGACCTCATCCAATGTCGCCGCGCCGCGCAGGATACGCCCGGCATTCACATCCATATCGGCCGCCATCCGGTCATAGGTTTCCGGGTTGGCACAGACCTTGATCACCGGCGAAATCGCCGACCCCACGACCGAACCGCGCCCGGTCACAAAGATCACCGCATGCGCCCCGCAGGCGATCAATTCGATAATCTCGGCGGTGTCATTGATGTTGGGAAAGCCGAATTTCGGCGCGCCATCCGGCACCACATCCAGCAGATAGAGCCCCCCGCCCGGCGCCCGTTGCGCGGGCTTGATGATGCCGGAAATCGGGCTGGACCCGGATTTGGCATAGGCGCCCAGCGACTTTTCCTCGATCGTCGACAAACCGCCAAGCGCATTGCCGTTGGAAAACGATCCATAGCCCATCTGCGCATAATAGCGCGCGGCCTTTTCCACGGTTGCGATGATTTCCGGCCGCAACGCCGGGTCGCTGACCCGGTCGGCCATGATATGTTCACAGCCGATCAATTCGCCGGTTTCCTCAAAGATACAGGTCGCGCCCTCGGACACGAACCGGTCAAATGCCCGCCCCGCAGCCGGATTTCCCGTCAGCCCAGAGGTCGCATCCGAACCGCCACAGATCGTCCCGATGACAAGCTCCGACGCCTCCATCGCGACCTTTGGCGCATCCCGCAACGCGTCGACCTGCGCCGTGACCCATTCCCGGCCCTGCGCAACCGCAGCGGCGGTTCCGCCCGTCGATTGAATGGTGACAAGGTTCACCGGACGCCCCGACGCCCGCACCAGATCAGCCAGTTCCTGTTTGCGAAAATTCTCGCATCCCAGCGACACCAATTGCACCGCGCCCACGTTCGGATGGGTGCAAAGCGCCTCCATCATCTCTTGACCATAATCGGACGGAAAACAGCCGGAAAAGCCGATCACCTGTACATCGGTTTCGTCAAAGGGCCGGGCTATCTTGGTACAAACGTGATGCGCGCATTCCACAAGATAAGCGACAAGAACGGTATTGCGGATGCCCTTGCGCCCGTCGGCACGCGGCCAGCCTGTCATTGCAGGAACACTCATGCGTTGGTCCCTTCGATGTCTTGAATGACGGTATAGCGGCTTGCCAGATTGTGCAGATGCACGTGATCGCCAGCCCCGATATCACAGGACGCCCGGCCAATCGGCGCGCCGTATTTCAGCACGTCATCGCCTGCGGAAATGTCCCGCAACGCCAGCTTGTGACCCAGCGCCAAATTGCGCGGCACCCGAATCCGGGCGTCGGCGATCTCGATCATTTCACCTTTGGTCAATGGCCGAATGGCGACGACAATATTGTCGCGCGGATGCAAATGAAGCAGGCCAGATACTGGCCCGTCAGATTGGTCTGTCATGTAAGCCCCCCGATATCATGCACTAAATGAAAAAAATAATCCTTTGACAAGATGCGAATATGTTTATTATGCAATTTAGACACAAACGCCTGAACAACGGGCGATCGACAGACGGAGGGGGGTCCGGGATGGCGACAAAACCGGTAATGGAGGCCCGCGGGATCTCCAAGCACTACGGGGAATCGTGGCGCTTGACGCGGTGGACCTGACATTGGAAGAGGGGGAGGTCCTGGCCGTTGTCGGCGACAACGGGGCCGGGAAATCCACATTGATCAAGGCGCTGACCGGGGCCATTCCCCGCACCAGCGGCACAATCCAATTCGACGGCAAGGATGCCCAGATCGACAGCCCGACAGACGCCAAGGCGGCCGGGATCGAAACCGTGTATCAGGACCTCGCGCTGGTCAATGAAATCTCGATCACCCAGAACGTGTTTCTGGGCCGCGAGATCCTGCGCGATGATTGGTTGGGCCGCATCTTTGGCGTTCTCGACTTCAAGAAGATGGACCGCGAAATCCGCGATCTTTTCACCAAACTCGACATCCGCATCACGGATATCTATCGCGATGCTCAGGCCTTTTCCGGCGGTCAACGTCAGGCTGTGGCGCTGTCCAAAACGGTGATGTTCGGCAAGCGTATTGCCATTCTGGATGAACCCACCGCCGCGCTGGGGGTCCGCGAAAGCCAGATGGCGATGGATCTCGTGCGTTCGCTCAAGGATCACGGCCTGTCGGTCATCATGATCACCCACAACATGCAGCATGTGTTGAATTACTGTGACCGCGTCATGGTGTTGCGGCTGGGCAAATTGACCGCCGTGCGCAAGGTCAGCGAGGTCGACGGCGACACGCTGGTCGGCCTGATCACCGGCACTTTGGAAGGAGACGCCAAAGATGGCTGATGCACAAAACAGTTCTACCGCCGTGTCCAACCCCGGTGCCACATCGCGCACCTTTGACCGGTTGATCCATGAATTCATGCAGATATGGCAGGTGGTTGCGGCGCTGGCGCTAATCTATCTGGTGTTCTTTGTCCTGTCGCCGCCCTTCCGCAGCTTCGACACCCTGCTGTCGATCTTTGGTCAGGCCTCGATCTTGGCCGTGCTGGCCTGTGGCACGACCGTGGTGTTGATTTCCGGCGGGCTGGACCTTTCGGTCGGGTCGATCTTTGCGGTTGTGGGCGTGTCGGTCGGCATCCTGCTGGCCGAGGTCAACCTGCCGGTCTGGCTGGCGGTTCTTGGGGGCTTGGGCATCGGTGCGGGGCTGGGCGCGCTTAATGGTATCGTGCAGGTGGCCACCGGGGTTCCGGCCTTTATCGTCACTCTGGGCGGGCTCACCGCCTATAAGGGCCTGGCCGAGATCCTGGCCAGCGGGCGGGATCTGTCGCGCTTTCCCGACGGATTCCAAAGTCTCGGTGCGGGGTATCTGGTGCCGATGGCGATCATGTTTGCCGCCGCCATCCTGACCGGCCTGTTCCTGACCCGGACCCGGCTGGGCAGCCGCGCCTTTGCCATCGGCGGCAACGAAGAGGTCGCCCGCCTGGCCGGTGTTCCGGTCAAGCGCAGCCGGATCTATTACTACATGCTGGGGGGCACCCTGGCCGCGCTGGCCGCGATCATGGAGGTTGCAAAGCTGAACTTTGCCATGCCCGCACGCGGCCAGAGTTACGAACTTTTTGCCATCGCGGCCGTGGTCATCGGCGGCACCAGCCTGTTTGGCGGTCGGGGTGGCGTCGGCAAGACCCTGATCGGCATGCTGATCATGCAGACCATCACCGTCGGCCTGTCCTACATGGGCGTCGGCACATCCTATCAACGCATTGCCATCGGCATCATCATCATCGCTGCCGTCTATTGGGACGTCTGGCGACGATCCGCGCGGTAGTTTCACCGCAAATCACAAGCCCCAAAAAGGGGCATCATCACCACCAGGGAGGAACTGAAATGACACTGAACAAATTCAAAACCGCACTTGCGGCCACAACGCTGACGCTGGCCGCGACGACGGCTGTCTTCGCCGAAGACATGCGCATCGCCTATACAGGCTATTCCACCGACAACACATTCTGGATCGGTGTCGCCACAGCCGCCGCAGCCGAGGCCGAAAAGCAGGGTGTCGAATTCATCGACATGACCGCATCCTCGCCGGATTCCGCAGCGCAAAAGGACGCGGTCGACCGCGCCATCGACATGGGCGTTGATGGCATCATCATCGGCTCGGTCGACAACCGCGCCTTTGACGCCTCGCTTGATGCGGCGGCGGCCAAGGGCATTCCGGTTGTGGCTGTCGACACCGGCATCGACCATGACCATGTCTCCAGCCTTGTGCAGACCGACAACCTTGCGGCTGCGGGCATCGCGGGCGATTACATCGTGGGCCAGATCGACGGCGGCAAGGTGCTGATCCTTGGCGGCTCAGCCGGGCACCAGACCGGCAACGCCCGCCGCGACGGGGTCAAGAACGCAGCCGAGGCCGCAGGCCACGAAGTGATCTTCCAGATCTGCGACTGGCAGGATGCCTGTGCCTTTGAAACCACCACCAACTTCCTGCAATCCGACCCAGAGATCAAAGCGATCTTTTCCGCCTGGGATCCCGGCGCGCTGGCGGCGGTGTCTGCGGCCAAGGCCCTGGGCAAGCTCGACAAGCTGGTGATCGTGGGCTTTGACGGCAACCCTGCCAACCTGGTGGCCATCGCCGAAGATGAACAATCGGCAACCATCAAACAGGACAACACCCGCATGGGCGTGGAATCGGTGCAGAACCTGTTGAACATCATCAAAGGCGAAGAAGCCCCCGCCGTGGTGCCAATCGACGGGATCCTGATCACCGCCGACAATGTGGCCGACTACCAATAAACCCGACGATGGCGGGCGCGCCACCGCGCCCGCCGCATTCCTTCGAAGAAAGACCGCAGATGAAATCCCTTGCCATTGACACGATCGGTCACACCGCATTTCGCGACATCCCCGCCCCCACACCCGGCCCGGGTGAGGTGCTGGTCGATGTCCGCCACGTCGGCCTGTGCGGCAGCGACCTCAGCACGTTCAATGGCGCCAACCCGCTGGTGGAATTGCCGCGTATTCCGGGGCATGAAATCGGCGGTGTCATCCTTGAATGCGGCCCCGATGTTGCGGCGGAATACACGCCCGGCGCGCGGGTCGTCGTGATCCCCTATACCACCTGTGGCAAATGCCCCGCCTGTCGGCGTGGACGCATGAACGCCTGTCAGTTCAACCAGACGCTGGGTGTCCAGCGCGACGGCGGCCTTTGCGACCGGATTGCCGTACCTGCCGACCGGCTGATCGTGAATGACACGCTACCCTTGCACCAATTGGCGATGGTCGAGCCGCTTTCGGTCGGGTTCCACGCCGTGGCCCGGGGCGATGTCACCGCAGACGACACCGTGCTTGTGCTGGGTGGCGGTATGATCGGCGTCGGCGCGGTGCTTGGGGCGCAGGCCCGTGGCGCAGATGTGATCGTCAGCGAAATCTCTAGCCGCAAATCCGAAACCCTGCGCAAGCTGGGCGCCAAAGCGGTGATCAACCCGCTTGAAACCGATCTGGCACAGGCCGTCGCCGATCTGACGGGGGGGCGCGGCGCAGACGTCATCATCGAAGCGGCAGGCGTGGCCCAGACCTTTCGGCTGGCGGTCGACCTCGCGCCGTTTACCGGGCGGATCGTCTATATCGGCTATGCCAAGGGCGAAGTTGCCTATGAGACCAAGTTCTTCAACCTGAAAGAGCTGGACATTCGCGGCTCGCGCAATGCCACCCGCACCGATTTCGACGCTGTCATCGCCTTTATGCAGGCACATCCCGACATGGCCGATCTGCTGATTTCCAAGGTGTTTCCCTGGGATCAGGCGACCGCAGCTTTTGATCACTGGGTCGCGCATCGCGATGAGACCTTCAAGATCATGATCGATTTTGAAAAGGACAGTTGATTGACCTCTGACATACTGGCCCGCACCTACGGGCTGCATGGCAAAACCGCTCTGGTCACCGGTGGCGGATCGGGCATCGGCAAGGCGATCGCGACCTGTCTGGCCCAAAGCGGCGCGCGGGTGGTGATTGCCGGACGCCGCGCAGATGTGCTGGAAACCGCAGCCGCCGAAATCGGCCACGATTGCGCCACCGCCACACTGGATCTTAGCGATCTTGCGACCCTGCCCGCGGCCGAAGCCGCCATTGCGGAAAAATACGGCCCCATCGACATTCTGATCAACAACGCCGGAAACACGGTCAAGAAACCCTTCGAAGAGGCCGACATGGCCGATTTCGACCAGATTTTTGATGTGCATGTGCGCGGCGCGCTGGAACTGACCCGCTGCGTCATCAAACGGCTTCTGGCCGAGGATCGCCCCGGATCGGTGTCGTTCATTTCGTCGATGACCGCCTATATCGGCCAGCCGATGGTGCATGGCTATACAATTTCCAAAACCGCAATCAACGGTGTGGTCCGGGGGCTTTCCGCCGAATTTGCCGCGCGCGGCATTCGGGTCAACGGCGTCGCACCGGGCTGGATCGACACCGACCT
Source organism: Marinovum sp. J2-8 (assembly GCF_055808435.1). Lineage (NCBI taxonomy): Bacteria > Pseudomonadati > Pseudomonadota > Alphaproteobacteria > Rhodobacterales > Roseobacteraceae > Marinovum > Marinovum sp. J2-8. The sequence goes on from NZ_JBVVRZ010000006.1 coordinate 221,753, forward strand.
GTATCGCAAGGCCACCCAAGGCGACATTCCACGCCAGCAAAAGATCCTGAACCGGATTCCGATGCAGGCGCTGGGAACACCAGAGGACATCGGCTGGGCCTGTGCGTTCCTGTCCTCACCAGCTGCGAAATATATCAATGGCCAGGTCATCCTTGTGGATGGCGGTGGCGCGACGGGGTTTTGAACAATGACCGACACTGATCTTTTTGCCCGCATCAACACTGAACTGTTCAGCGCCGAAGACGCGGCCATCGCCGCCGCGTTTGAAAAGGTGGCCACCGAAAACAAGGTCGCAACGGCGATCCGCAACGGCATGAGCAGCCAGGAGGCCTTTGCCACCTTCGGTGTTATGTGATCCCCGCCTCTGGACTTGCCCGGAGCCAGGGCGATACTCTGTCCGGTAACCTGGAGGACAGCCGGCATGTCGCGTGACAGCAGCACATTCAAGGAAAGCTACAATCAGGCGCTTGATATTGTTCGAAGCGCAGGGGTGTCGGGCGCGCTTCCGACCGAAAGTGCGCTGTCCAAAACGCTTGCCGTCAGCCGCACAACCGTGCGCGCCATTTTGACCAACCTCGACGAGGCCGGGATCATCAAATGGGAAGGCCGCCACAAGCTGGTGCTGCGCGCGCCGAAAAAATCGGATTATTTCGGCAAATCCGAAACCGCATCCGCCACTGAAAAAGTGTCATCGCAGTTCATGGAATACGTGCTCAACAGCGACCTTGCCCCCGGCACGGCACTGCACGAATCCGATCTGAAAAAGGAATTCAATGCCAGCTCCTCGGTCATACGTGAATTCCTGATCAAGTTTTCACGCTTTGGCCTGATCACCAAGGAACGCAACCGGTCGTGGATGCTGCGCGGGTTCACCCGTGATTTTGCCGAGGAACTTTTTGACGTCCGCGAAATGTTTGAATTGCGGGCCTTTGATCACCTGCTTCGACAGGGTGCCGGATCAGACAGCCATCAGGCGGTGATAGCACTGGCCCCGCAACACGAAGAAATTCTGGCCCAGATCGACCGCGATTATCTGGCCTTTCCGCGGCTGGACGAACGGTTTCACCGCGCGCTGATCGAAACCTATGACAACCGGTTCATGACGGACTTCTTCGAAGTCGTGGCAATGGTATTTCACTACCATTACAGGTGGAACAGGGTCGACGAAAAGGAACGCAACCGCGACGCCATCCTGGAGCATCTGACAATCATCCGGGCGCTGGAATCCGGTGATCTGGAGGCCGCGAATACCGCGTTTCGCAAACATCTGAACAATGCCAAGAACACGATGACCAATTCCGCGCTCTGGGATTGAGGGCGCGACCAGACCGTCACGCGGCCCAATACGGCCCACGCGCGGGTCTCAGTACTCAATCGCGTCCAGAAACCTTTGTTGTGCGGTGCTGAGATGGTTTTCCAACAGATGCGCCGCCTTGTCCGCGTCCTTGGCGACAATCGCATCCAGAATTTCCAGATGCTCGGCAAAGGCTTCGCCGTGGCTTAGATACCGGGGCGGCAGTTGCAGGCGCACAAGCATCTGTTTGGTTTCGAGATTGCGAAAAATATCGTCGATCAAACTGCTGCGCAGGGCGCTTAGAAACGTCTGATGCAAATCCCAGTCCAGCTTGGTCCGCCGCCGGACCAATGCCTGGCGCTGCGCGGCGGTGTCCATCGGCGCATCCATGATGTCGCGGGTCTTTTGCCGCAGCACATCAATTTCCGCCGGGTCATGATCAAGCGCATAGGCCCGAACGGCCGGCACTTCGACAATCTTGCGCAACTGATAGATTTCGCGCACCTCATCCGCGGTGATTTCATGCAGGACAACGCCCTTTTTGGCGATCAGCTCCACGATGCCCTCGCCTTCCAAACGTTTCAGCGCCTCGCGGACGGCGGTGATCGTCGATCCCGTGGCCTCGCAGATTTCGCGTTGCGTCACCAGACGCCCGGGACGGAACACCCCCTGCATCAGGCATTTCAAAAAGCGTTCATAGGCCCCCGATCGTTGAACTGGGGCCTGTGGGGTCGCTTCGTCGTCGATGGGCTCTTGCAGTTCACTCGGCACGCGCAGTCTCCAATATCTTTCATGTTGTGATCAAAATGTTGTCGTCCGCCTCGAAGGTCCAGACGTGGTTTTCCTGTGGGCTGGTCGCACGGGCCCAGGTCTTTAACAGGTCTTTGCGCGCTGCGCGCCGATCCATCAAGCCCGCGATCTGCGCCGGATCCCAATCCTGCATCAAGCTTTGGTGCATTTCGGCTTCGCGCGCGGCATGTTCCGGCTGTCCAGCAAGGTTGGTATCCTCTTGCGGGTCGGCCTGCAAATCGAACAGCATCGGCGGCGCATCGTCGAAATGGATGTATTTCCAGTGATCCCGCCGCAACATCCGTTGAAACCGCTGCCGGCGTCCGGGCCAACGCGCCAGACCGTCGGTGTAATATTCCGACAGGACATCACGTGGCACGGGCCCACCACCGTCAAGCACCGGGCAAAGACTGTGCCCGTCACTGAACGGCAGCGCCAGCACGCCGGCAAGATCAATCATCGTCGCGGACAGGTCACAAAGGCTGCAAATCTGGTCGCTTGTGCCCGGGGCCACATGGCCGGGCCGGGACATGATCAAGGGCACCCGCGCGGCGTCCTCAAAGAAACATTGCTTCCACCACAGGCCTTTGTTGCCCATCATCTCGCCGTGATCGGACGCATAGATCACCAGGGTATCTTCATCCAGCCCGGTCTGGTGCAGCCGGTCCAGCAATTCGCCGATCATCGCGTCCATCACCTCGACAAGCGCGTAATAGGCCGCCAGGGCGCGGCGCGTGTCCTGTGCCGTGACCGCACAAAGGCCGCTGTGATCGCGCCACCAGGCAAAATAGGGATGATCCGGCACCGCCCCCGATGGCACCGTCGCAGGCAGGATGTTCAGGTATTTTTCCACCAGTTCCGGCGCGGCGACATAGGGCTGATGCGGCAGGATATAGCCGACATGCAACAAAAAGGGCCGGTCGTCATCATCCGCACCCAACCTGTCCAACTGGGCCAAGGCGGCATCGGTCACGTCACGATCATGACTTTCATACACGCTGTGACCGCGCCCCGACCGCGCCAGGCTGATGCCATGCGGTCGGGTTGTATCGGCCAGCGGCCCCATGTCATGGCCCTTGGCGCCAATCCAATTGCTGGAATGATCACCGACCAGCCGGGTCTGAAAACCGCGCAACTGATCCGGGCCGATGGAATGCAGGCGCCCGACCTGAACCGTGCGATAGCCCGCCGCGCCAAGCGCATGCGCATAGGTCGGGATATCGCTGGCCAGCGTATCGGAATTGGTGAAACACCCGGTGTGTGACGGCAACATCCCAGTCAAAAGCGACATCCGCGCCGGCACGCACAACGGGCTGGGCGTGTAGCAATTGGAAAAGCTCTTCCCGCGCGCCACCAACCGGTCAAGATTGGGCGTCGAGACCCACGGATTGCCGTGCGCGCCCACCATGCTGTGCGCATGTTGATCCGATAAAATGAACAGGATGTTGGCGGCGCACATGCCGGGGGTCTCCTTCAAAAAGCGTAAAAGATAATTGACTCGGCAGCCCGACTCTGTCAAATCTTTTCTGAGAGCTTAGTTAGGATCTCTAAAAAGACCACAGCTTGAAACCACCGGGAGGACACCAATGTTTCGCAGGAATTTCATCGCCTTGGCCACCACAGCCCTAAGCGCATTGCCACTTGTTGCAAGCGCCGAGGACTATCCGAGTCAGCCAATCAAGATCATTGTGCCCTTTGGCCCCGGTGGCGGCAGCGACACCGTCGCACGTGCCTTTCAGATCGCGCTTGAGGAAACCGGCGCACTCGGCACCAACGTGGTCGTGGTGAACATGCCCGGCGCGGGTGGATCGCTGGGCGGCACCGCCGTGGCCACCGCGGAACCCGACGGATATACCCTTGGCATGTGGCACTTCGGCATGCTGACGTCGAACGCGCTTGGCATCTCACAGGTGACGCCCGACGACATCGAAACCGTGGCCCTGACCGGGCGCTGGAATTCCATCCTGATCGCCCGCGCCGATTCCGGGTACGAAACGCTGAAAGACCTGATTGACTATGCGCTGGAGCATCCGGGCGAAGTGACCGAGGCCACCGCACTGGGTTCCGCCCCGCATATCCAGCACGAAATGCTGAAATCCAAGGTCGACGGGCTGGACATCCGGCTTTTGCAATCCGGTGGCGGTGCCAAACGGCTGGCGGCGATCCTTGGCGGACATGCGGATGTCACCATCCACTCGATGGGGGAATATGTCGGCAGCCCGAACCCCGATATCACCGCGCTGGTGCAATTTTCGCCGGACCGTCACCCCGCCATGCCCGATGTGCCCACCGCCAAGGAGCTGGGATATGATCAGGTCTGGAGCAACTATAACTGGGTATTCGCCCCCAAAGGCACCCCGCCCGAGCGGTTGGAAATCCTCGAAACCGCGTTCCGCACCGCTTACGAATCCGAAAGCTTCCAGGCCATGTTGGCACAGCGCGCGCTGACCAATGAATTCCTGACAGCGGACGAAGCGCCGGCGGTCTATGGCCCAACCTACGAGGAAGTAAAGGCCGCAGCGGCCAACATGTAAGCGCCCCAAAATCGCAATCGAATGCAAGGCCGCGCCACCCAAGGCGCGGTCCCGAGAGAGGATTGTCATGGACGACAAGAGCAACGACGGGCTGATCAGCCTGATTGCCGCCCTGGGCGCTGCGGGGATCGCGGCGGCGTTTTATGCTGCGGCGCTGACCCTTCCCGCCCCGCGGTTCGAACCGATGGGGTCGGCCGCTGTCCCCAAAATGATTGCCGGGGTGATCTTTCTTTGTGCTGCATTCGAAGTGGTGCGGTCCCTTCGTCTGTTGATGGCCGACCGCGCGCCGCTTGCCGCGCTGCGCCACCCGGACCCCGACACATTGCGCCGCACCGCCGCCGCTGTCGGATATATCCTGTTTTTCTTCGCGCTCATTCTGGTTCTGCAAAGCGCGGTTGTGCCCTTCATGATCATTGCCACCGTCCTGTTCTGGGTCGGCGCATTGGTGATCGGCCTGCCCCTGACGCGCCCGATGCTGCTGGGTCTGGGCCTTGGCGGGCTGGCCTTTGGCGTGGGGCTGGAACTGGTCTTCACCCGGATCTTCTTCGTCAACATTCCGGCGGTATTCTAAGATGGATTTCCTGATGACAGCCGGGGCAACCCTCTTTGCCCCCTTCCCCCTGATGATGATGCTCCTCGGTGTTTTCCTTGGCATCGTGGTCGGCGCCATTCCCGGTCTCAGCGCCACAATGCTGATCGCGCTGGCGCTGCCGATGACCTATCTGATGAAGGACACCGACGCGATGACGCTGCTGGTTTCGATGTATGTCGGCGGCATTTCCGGCGGGCTGATTTCGGCCATCCTGATCAACATGCCGGGCACGCCTTCGTCGATTTTCACCACGCTCGACGGCTTTCCCATGGCACGCCAGGGCAAGGCCGCGCGCGCATTGGCGCTGGGTGTGCTCAGCTCGCTGGTGGGCGGCGTGATTTCCTTTGTCCTGCTGCTTGTCGTGGCCCCGCCACTGGCCTCGATCGCGCTGCGATTTGGTCCATGGGAATTCTTCGCCATGGTGATGATGGCGCTTGTGCTGATCTCGTCGCTGGGCGGACGGTCGTTTTCCAAGGGCATCATGGCCGGCTTTCTGGGAATGCTGTTTTCCCTCCCCGGCATTGACCCGACCAGCGGCAATATCCGCTTCACCTTTGGCATCCCTGCCCTGTCCGCCGGTCTCAGCCTTTTGCCGGTGCTGGTCGGGACATTCGCGCTCAGCCAGGTGATCCAATCCGCGGGCGGCGGCATTGTCCCGATGGAAAGCAAACGCGTCGGCCTGCGCGAATTGACCGGCCAGCTGCGCGGCTTTGGCGCGCACAAATGGAACATGCTGCGGTCTTCGCTTTTGGGCACCTGGATCGGGCTGCTGCCCGGCATCGGCGGCAATATCGCCGCGATGGTCGCCTATTCCGCCACCCGCAGCCTGTCAAAAACCCCGGAACGTTTCGGCAAAGGCGCGGAAGAGGGGCTTGTCTCTACCGAATGCGCCAACAATGCCTCGATCGGCGGGTCGCTGATCCCGTTGATCAGCCTCGGCATTCCCGGCTCGACCGTTGACGCCATCCTGATCGGGGCGCTGCTCATTCACAATGTTCAGCTTGGGCCGCTGCTGATCGTCAACAACCCGGAAATCGTCTTTTCCATCGTCATGACCTACGGCATCGCCAATTTCGTGATGTTCGCGATGATGATCAGCTTCATCCCCTTTCTGGCACGGCTGGTGGAAATTCCACGTGCACTCATTCTTGCGGCGGTCTCGGTCTTCTGCGTGATCGGCACCTATGCGGCGAACAACCGTATTCTCGATGTCTGGGTGCTGCTGTTCTTTGGCGTGCTGGGGGCGATCCTGATGCGGCTGAAACTGCCGCTCGGCCCCTTTGTCATCGGCTTTGTTCTGGCGCCGATTGCCGAGGCCGAGATGCGCGCCGGGATCATGCTGTCGAACGGCAAAATCCCTTCGCCTGCGGATTATCCCATCGCCGCCGGGATGCTGGTCGTCGCCGTGTTGGTCGCCGTTTTGCCGGTGATCATGCGGATGCGGAACAGCGCATCGCTGAAACGCCACACACAATAACTGACACACGAAGAGGACAGACAATGACCCCCAGCAATTTCACACGCCGCGCTGCGCTTGCCACAGGGGCCGCCGCATTGGCCACCACCATGATGCCCCGGGGTCTGATGGCCCAGGGCGGCACCGGCGGGATTGATGCCCATTGCCATGCCTGGTCGAATGACCTCGATGCTTATCCGATGGCCGAGGGGCGCACCGCCGCCGACCTGAACCCGGCCGAGGTGCCAACAGACGGCTTGCTCGCGGCGCTGTCCCCAATGGCGGTGGGGCGCGTCGTTCTGATCCAGCACATCTGGTATCACGGCTTCGACAGCTCCTACCTCACCGACGCGGCCAAGGCTTCGCCCGGCACCTTTGCCGTGGTTGGCGCCGTAGGCGAGACCGAGGCAAACGGCCCCGACATGATGGTCGAAAAGAAGGCCGAGGGCGTCAAAGGTTTCCGCGTGCGCGGCTTTGGCACCGCCGATTGGGTCGACGCCCCGGTGATGAACGCGATGTATGACATGGCCGCACGCGAGGGGCTGAACATCTGCCCGTTGATCCGCAACAACGCCAATATGGACAACGACGCGCTGCTGCATCTGGCCGCGCTCAGCGAAAAACACCCCGACACAATGGTGGTGATCGACCACATGGGCACCGTGATGCCCGGCGATACCGAACAGCTGAACCGTCTGACCGCACTGGCAAAATACCCCAATGTCCAGGTCAAGATTTCCGGTTTCAACAAATTCGACCTGCCGCCCTATGACGCCCTGAAAGGCCAGATCGCCACCCTGATCGACGCCTTCGGCACCGAGCGGCTGATGTGGGGCTCTGACCTGCCGGTGCTGGAATATGAAGCGCCGCATAATCTGAAAGCGGCCTTTGATCTGGTCAACGAGGGGCTTGGGCTGACGCAGGCGGAAAAAACCGACCTGCTTGAAACCACCGCAGAGCGGGCGTTCTTCTGATCATGTCGGACAGGGACACATTTCTTGGCTATCCCCGGCCTGTCGGGCGGCCGGGCATTCGCAACCATCTGTTGGTTCTGAATTGCACCGGGCTGACCGATGCCGCCGCACGCCGCGTGGCGGCGGCCCTGCCCGGCACGGTCTTTGCCGGGACGATGTATGGCATGGGCATGATTGCCGCCGATGGCGACTTTCATACTGCGGCCCTGTCCGGGCTGGCGACACATCCCAATTGCGGCGCGGTCCTGCTGATCAGCGCGGACCGCACGCGCCTGGATCAGATGATCGCCGTGGTCGAAGCATCGGGCCGCCCCTATGCCGCGCTGGGGTTGGATGACACCAACCACGATGCCCAGGTACTAAGCCAACGGGCGATATGTGACGGCGCGCAGCTCTTGCGCGATCTGTCGACCATGCGGCCGGTGCCCTGCCCGATGTCTGACCTGTTCCTTGGCTTTGAATGTGGCCTGTCCGACCCTTCGTCCGGGTTGGTGGCCAATCCGCTTTTGGGGCAAATCGCCGATTGGCTGGTGGATGCGGGCGGCAGCGTCGTGCTGGGCGAAAGCATCGAATGGTTGGGCACCGAGGATGAACTGGCCCGGCGCGCCGCCACACCAGAGGTTGGTGCGGCACTGACAGATGCGGTCTCCAACCGGCTGGCCATGGCCCATGCGGCGGGCCTGGATCTTTTGGGCACCAACCCCAACGCCGCCAATATCAGGGCGGGTCTGAGCACGATCGAGGAAAAAGCCAGCGGCGCGGTGCTCAAGGCCGGATCACGCCCAATTCAATCGGTTCTGTCTTATGCCGAGGCGCCCGCTGCGCCCGGTCTGCACCTGATGGACGCCCCCAGCTATTCACCGGAATCCCTGACCGGTTTTGTCGCCGCAGGCGCGCAGATGATCCTGTTCACCACCGGGCTTGGCAACAGCTATTGCAGCGCGCTGGCCCCGACGCTGAAGCTGACGGCCAATGCCGGCACCGCCAGAAACCTGCCTTGCCAGATCGACTTTGACGCCTCTGCCGGGTTCACCGGCCAAACGCTGGCCGATCTTGCACCGGATCTGATGGCCGGGATCATCGCCACGGCCTCGGCCAGGCTCACCTGGGGTGAGATCATCGGCGAAGGCGCAGAATCCATCAGCCGTTTCGGAGCCGCAATATGACCACCAAAGCCCATATGGTCCGCCCCGACGACATGGTCGCCTATCTGCTGGCCGACGCCCGGCCGGGCATGACGGTCCAGACCGCATCCCATGCCCTGACCGCCCGCGACGCCATCCCCGTCTTTCACAAGATCGCCCTGCTCGACATTGCAGCGGGCGCGACCATTCACCGGGGCGGCTGGCCGATTGGCCGCGCCTCTACCGACATCCCGGCGGGGGCACATGTGCATGTGCACAACCTCGTCAGTGCCTATGCGACGTCAAAGGAAACGGAATGACCAACTCTCTGCCGCGGACCCTGGTAAAAGGACGCATCTTCAAAAAGAAACTGACCGACGGACAGGCCGTATCGGGTGCCTGGTCGACCCTCGGCTCGCCCGAGGCCGCCTGCCTGATGGCGGGGGCGGGGTTAGATTACCTGTTGATTGATCTGGAACACGGGCGCGGCGGGCTTGACGGGCTGGCAGCACAGGTTCAGGCGCTGGCGGCCTTTGACACCGCCGTCATGGTACGCCTGCCCGACCACGAATCCGGCAGCATCAAACGGTGTCTCGACCTTGGGGCAAACTGTATTTTGGCCCCCCAGGTCGACACCGCCGCGATGGCGCAATCCATCCTCGACGCGGCCCTGTTCCCGACCGAGGGACGCCGCGGCGTGGCGGTGGGCGCGATCCAGGCCGCCGACTGGGGCTATTCCGCCGAAAGCTATTTCGCCCATGCCAACGATGCCTTGACCGTGCTTGTCCAGATCGAGTCCCCCGAAGCGGTGGCCAACCTCGATGACATCCTGGCGCTGAAACGGCTGGACGGGGTCTTTGTCGGGCCAAACGATCTGTCCGCCAACATGGGCCTGTTCCGGCAATTCGATGCACCGCCGTTCCGCGCGGCTTTTGACAGCGTGCTTCAGTCCACATTGGCCGCAGGCAAGGTCTTTGGCGCCTTGCCCGCCCCGAACATCGAGGTCGAGACCCTGGTCAAACGCGGGGCACAGGTGGTTCCGGCCGGCTCGGATCAGGCCATGCTGCGCGGCGGCACACAGGCGATGATCGCAGGTTTGAAAGCAGCAGGAGACAAGGCATGAGCGACATGACACTTCAGCCGCCGGTATTGCCCGCGCCGACAGATTGGTCGGGCGCCGAAGGCTTTGCAACGCGCGATCCGGCCCTGGGCACCGTTGTCGCCCGCTACGGGATCGCCACGCCGGATGCATTGGCGCAGATCCTGGACGTCGCGCAACAGGGCTTTGCCCTTTGGTCGGCGATGACCACCAACCAGCGCTGTGACCGGCTGGTCGAATGGTTGAACCGGATCGAGTCCGAGACCGACAGCCTCGCCGGGGAAATGACCGACGAACAGGGCAAGCCACTGGCAGAATCCAAGGCCGAGATCGGCAAATCCCTGCGCGAAGCACGCCAGATGCTGGGCTTTGCCCGGTCGCATGGCGGCCAGACCCTGCCGGGCCGTGCGCCGGGCTGGACCAATACAATCCTGCGCCGGCCGCTGGGGGTTGTTCTGGCCATCACGCCCTGGAATTTCCCGGTGCTGACGCCATTGCGCAAGCTGGTGCCAGCCCTTGCCACCGGCAATGCCGTGGTGCTGAAACCTTCGGAATTCACCCCCGCCGCCGCCATGCGGCTGGTGCGCGCCGCAGAGGGCATTCTGCCTGACGGGGCGCTCTGCCTTGTCAATGGTGCCGGTGATGTCGCCGCACAGCTGGTGGCATCCGATATCGCCGCGATTTCCTTTACCGGATCGGTGGCCACAGGCCGCAAGATCGGGGCGGTCGCGGGTCAGAACCTGGTGCCTGTGTCGCTGGAGCTGGGCGGCAAGAATGCGGCCATCGTCGATGACGTGGCCGACCTTGACGCCGCTCTTGATGCCATTGTCGGCGCGGCGTTTCAATGTTCGGGCCAACGCTGTACCGCGATCAGCCGGGTGATTGCCCGGGACGCGATCTATGATGCGGTGCGCGACGGGTTGATCACACGCATGAACGCGCTGACCGCCCCCGGGGCGCGACCCGGCCACAACGCTGGGTCCGATCACCACACAGGCCCAGCTTGACCGGATCATGCATCTTGTCCGCGCCGCAGAGCTTGAGGGCGCCACTGTCCTGACCGGCGGTCAGCGGCACGCGCCCGCGAAATCGCCAGACGGGTTGTTTTTCGAACCAACGCTGCTGGCCTCCGATGACCCGGAAAACCCCGCGGTGCGCGATGAAATCTTTGGCCCGGTGCTGACGCTGACACGTTACCACACCGATGCCGACGCATTGGAAAGTGCCAATGCCACCTCTTACGGCCTGACCAGTGCGATCTTTACCGATCGTCTGGACTTTGCCCAACGCGCGATGAACACGCTGCAAACCGGCATGATCCACGTCAACCACGGAACCGCACCCGACGATAACATGCCCTTTGTCGGCATCCGCGATTCCGGGCTTGGCACCGGATCTGTCGGCCCCTCCACCCTTGATTTCTATACGACCGAACACGCCGCTTATCTGGCGGGTTGAAGGAGCTTTCCCATGAAATTTACCAATATCGAAATCCGCGCCTGCCGGCATGAACCAGAACAATCCTATAGCCTGAAAGACGGCAAACCGATTGATTTTGAATTCCTTGCCATGCGGTTTGACACCGACGAAGGCATGAGCGTCGAAACCTTCGGCTTTGCCGGGCGCAGCGCGCTGGCGATGGGCGCGGTCTCGGCCGAATTGCTGCGGCCCTTCTTTCTTGGCCGTGACCCCGATTACCGCGAGCAGCATTGGCATGACTATCGCCGGTTCAACCGGGCGTGGAATTTCACCCCGTCCTATTGCTATGCGCCCTATGACATTGCCTGCCATCTGGCGCAGGCGCAGAAAGCGGGATTGCCGCTGTACAAACATCTTGGCGCCGTGCGTGACAGCGTGCCAATTTACGGCTCGTCGCTAACCCTGCCCACTGCCGAGGCCTATGCACAAGAGGCAAAGGAACTTCAGGCAAAGGGCTGGGCGGCCTATAAATTGCACCCGCAGGCAGATATCGAGGTTGCCTTTGAGGCCCACCGCGCCTGCCGCGAAGCGGTTGGACCGGACTTCCGTCTGATGTCCGATCCGGTCAGCAACTTCAATTTCCAACAGAACCTGCATTTCGGCAAAATGCTGGAAGAGCTGAATTATTACTGGCTCGAAGAACCGATGTTCGACGAATGCCACGGGTCGATGCGGTCGTTGCGCGACACGTTGAAAATCCCGATTGTCGGCGGTGAAACGGCGGAAAACCACCCCGCAGGCGTGGCCGAACTGGTCGCGACCCGCGCTATCGACATTGTGCGTGGCGATGCATCCTGGTCCGGCGGGATCACCGGTTTGATGAAAACCGCACATCTGGCCGAAGCCCATGGCATGAACTGCGAAATCCACACCGCGATCTATCACCCGCTGGAGCTGGTGAACCTGCATTGCGCCGCCGCGATCCGCAACAACGAGTTTTTCGAGGTGCTGGTGCCCGAAGAATTGTTTGCCATCGGTCTAAAAGATCCAATCGACGTGCGCGACGGCCATGCCCACCTGCCACAGACGCCGGGGCTTGGCATCGACCTGGATTGGGATTTCATCGACAACGCTACGATAAAGGTGATGTGATGGCGGATGTTGCCACACAGGGTCGCACAATAAACGAGGACCGCCAGCGCCGTTGGCGCCAGGCGGGGATCTATATCGCATTGACGGTTGTGACCTTCATCATGGTCTTTCCGATCCTGTGGATGATCTCGGTATCGCTGAAGCCGACCACCGAAACCTTTTCGCTGCCGCCGCGTCTGTTGCCGGACAGCTTTCACTGGGGCGGCTATGCCAAGGTGCTGACCGACCCCAAGTTCCGCACCTTTCTGATCAACAGCTATGTTGTTGGTCTGGCCGTCACTGCGCTGTCGCTGGTGATTGGCACGCTCGCGGCATTCGGCTTTTCGCGCTATCGCTTCTTTGGCGACCGGGTGGCCAAATTGTTCGTGATCACCACCCAGATGGTGCCGACCATCACGCTTCTGATCCCCTATTTCGGCGTGATCGTCTTTCTTGGGCTTTATGACACGCTCTGGGGTCTGATCCTGACCTATCTGACCTTTGCGCTGCCCTATTCCATCGTCATGATGAACGGCTATCTCGACACAATCCCCAAGGATTTCGACGAGGCCGCCACCATTGACGGCTGTACGCCCCTGGGCGTTCTGGTGCGGGTGCTTTTGCCCGTGGCACTGCCGGGCATCATCTCGACCGCGGTTTATACCTTCCTGCTGGCCTGGAACGAATTCCTGTTTGCCCTGGCACTGACCCGGTCGATGGACATGCGCACCGTGCCGGTGGGGATTTCGATGATGGTCGGCGAATTCGGCCTTAAATGGGATAAGATGATGGCCTTTTCGGTGATCGGCTCCTTGCCGGTGCTGATCCTGTTCATGCTTGTTCAAAGATTTGTCGTCGGCGGTCTGTCCGCTGGGGGCGTCAAAGGGTGAGAAACCCGAAAACCGGGGCAACACGCCCCGGACAACCAAAAGTGGAGGAAACAACAATGATCAAGACCCGGATGACCGCATTCGCGCTGGCGGCCGCAACGGCGCTGACGCCGCTGGCCGCACAAGGCGAAATCGAATGGCTGCAATGGTTTGCTGCCGAAAACACCGATGGTTTCTATGACGAACTGGTGGCCGATTTCGAAGCCAAACACCCCGACATCACCGTCAAGCTTGTCACCCAGCCCTTTGGCAAGGTGCGCGAAAGCATCGTGACCGATAGCGCGATTGGTGTCGGTTCCGATGTGCTGGGGCTCAACATGCCATGGACCAAGGAATTCCTCGACATCGGCATTCTTGAACCGCTGGACGACTACCTTGCGCGGGACGACAACAGCTTTGCCACCGGTGATCTGGTCGAGGCCCCACTGGGCAAGATCGACGGCCACACATGGATGGTGCCGCTCAACGCCTTTCCATTTGTGATGCATGTCAACATGGGGCTGGTGCGCGAAGCCGGTTTTGATGCCCCTCCCGCCACATGGGCGGAACTGTCCGCACAGACCAGCGCGATCTCGGCGTTGCAGGATGGCACATCCGGCATCGGCATGCCCTTCTCCTCTCAGCCGCCATCGAACGGCCCGATCCTGACCTTCCTGCCCCTGCTCTATGCCAATGGCGGGCGGATCATGGATGGCACCACGCCGAATTTCGACAACCCCAAAGTGGTGGAAACCCTGCAATACCTCAAAGACATGAACGACGCAGGCGGCATGGCCCCCGGCGCGGCATCGCGCACCGGCGGTGTCGATCTTGAGGAATTCATTGCCGGACGCACCGGGTTCCTGATTTCACCGGGTGTGCATTCCAGCTCGATCACCAGCCGCAATCCTGAACTGGACTACACGCTGGTGCGGGTGCCGTCGAACGGCGAAAACGCCTATCGGGTGCATGGTTGGGAAATCGGCATCTCGGCCGACAGCGCCAACAAGGAAGACGCCTGGACCTTTGTGAACTATCTGCTGTCACCAGAGGTCAATGCCCGCGCGGCCAAGGCCGCCAACGCCCTGCCCGGCAACCTGAAGGCGCTGGATGCGGTGCGCGAAGGCGCGGATGAAACCCTGATCAAACAGATGGACATCCTGTCCGGCGACACCCCGGTCGAAGAAATGCGCCAGTCCCCCAAGGCCGTCGGAAGCTGGTCCGTCATGACCGAAGAAATCCAGGCCATGCTGCGGGGCGACCAAACCCCGGCAGAGACCGCGACCGCCGTTCAGGCGCGTTGGATCGAACTGGCCAAATGATACGCCGGGACCGGGCGGCGCCTGTCCGCCCGGTCCTCCTTGCATGAAGGACGATCAAGTGACCTCAACCATTCGCCAGATGACCACCAAAGGCACACCTTACTTTTTCCTGTTGCCAGGGTTGGTGATCCTTGGTGCGCTGCTTTCCGTGCCGCTCTACAAGGTGGTGGAATATTCGCTCTACGACAATGTCATCGTCGAGCGGAACCCGACCTATGTCGGCCTCGCCAACTATCAAACCCTTCTGACCGATCCCGGCTATTGGAGCGCGGGATTGAACACGCTGCTCTTTACCGTTGGGTCGGTGCTGGGCCACATGGTTGTCGGCATCGGTCTGGCGTTGCTGGTCAACGCCGATATCGCGCCCCGCGCCCGGACCTTTTTCCGGTCAATGCTGGTCCTGCCATGGATTTTCACCGCTGTTGTGGTTGCGCTGAACTGGCAATTGCTGCTCAACCCCTTTGGCCTGATCAACTATATCCTGCAATGGATGGGGCTGACCACGGAACCGCTGGATTGGCTGGGCGATCCCAACCTTGCCATGTGGTCCCTGCTGCTGATCTCGACCTGGCGCGGCTATCCGTTCATCATGGTCAGCTTTCTGTCGGGGCTGCAAACCGTCCCGCGCGAGCTTTATGAAGCTGCCGAAATCGACGGCGCCGGATTCTGGAGCAAATTCTGGCATGTCACCCTGCCACAGCTGAAACCTGTGATCTATGGCGTGGCCCTGCTTGACCTGATCTGGACCTTCCAACTCTTTCCGCTGGTCTGGCTGTCCACGGGCGGTGGCCCCGGTCGCGCAACAGAAGTTCTGTCAACGCTGACCTTCCGCCTTGCCTTTGTGGATTTCCAATTCAGCCAGGCAGCCACGGTTGCCGTGTCCATCCTCATCATCTCGGCGGCCTTCACGCTGCTTTATCTGCGCAACGAAGCGCGCCGTCTGTAAGTCCCGGAGTCCCCATGTCACGTATTGAAATCCGCAATCTCGTCAAGATGTACGGTGCCCATCAGGCGCTGCACGGGATCGACATCTCGATCCAGCCGGGTGAATTCTGTGTGCTCGTCGGCCCGTCGGGCTGTGGCAAATCCACCACCCTGCGCATGGTCGCCGGTCTGGAAACCATTTCCGGCGGCGAGGTGTCGATCGGCGACCGGGTGGTCAACGGTCTGCGCCCCAAGGAACGCGGCATCGCGATGGTGTTCCAGAACTATGCGCTCTACCCGTCCAAGACCGTGTACAACAACATGGCGTTTTCGCTGCAATTGTCGCGGATGCCGAAACCCGAAATCGAACGCCGCGTGCGCGAGGTTGCGGAAATCCTCGAACTGACGCCCCTGCTCGACCGCAAACCCGGCGCCTTGTCGGGTGGCCAACGCCAGCGTGTCGCCATGGGCCGGGCCATTGTTCGCGATCCAAAGGTGTTCCTGTTTGACGAACCGCTGTCGAACCTTGATGCCAAGCTGCGCGGCCAGATGCGGGCCGAAATCAAGCGCTTGCATCAACGGCTTGAAAACACGATCATCTATGTCACCCATGATCAGGTCGAGGCAATGACCCTCGCTGACCGCATCGTCATCATGCGCGACGGGCGGATCGAACAACAGGGCACGCCGGATGAGATTTTTCACGACCCCGACACGGTCTTTGTCGCCGGTTTCATGGGCAGCCCGCCGATGAACCTGGTGGATTGCATGGTCACGCCCGATGGTCTGAAACTGGGGGACAGCGAAATCACCTGTGCCACCCCCAATGGCCTGCGGGCCGGTGAACGCGTGATCTGTGGCATCCGCCCGGATGACATTCGCCCCGCCTCAGACATGACCGCAGACATGACCGCCGATACGGCCCACAGCGCGCCAATCACCGTGCCGATCAACCTCATCGAACAATTGGGCACCGAAAAGCTGGTGCATTTTTCCGCCGGGGATCATGAAATGATCGGCAAGACAGGGGGCCGCGTCACAATGGCCGAAGGCGCGCCGCATCCCATGTCCTTTGACATGAAACATGCCTATTTCTTTGATCCAAAATCAGAAAAACGCATCCGATGACCACGCCGATCAAACCGGTGGGGCTTGGCTTTGGTCTGTTGGGGACGACAAATGCCGCCCCCATTTCCGATGCCGAGGCCGACACCATGATGGCCGCCGCCTGGGGCTTGGGCGTGCGCCGTTTCGACACCGCGCCGCTCTATGGCGGCGGCCTGTCAGAGGAACGGTTGGGGCGGTTGCTCAGGGGGCATCCGCGGGACGCCTATGTCCTGTCCACCAAGGTCGGCCGCTACCGCGACTATGCCGCCGCGGTCAGCAACCCAAAGGACAATCCCGGCGACTGGCGGGATTATTCCCGCGACGCAACATTGCGGTCGATCGAAGCCAGCCTGACCCGGTTGGGCGTTGACCGGATTGACATCGCCTTTGTCCACGATTGCGACGCCCAGCCCGAGGCCGCATTGCAGGGCGCGCTGCCCGCATTGGCCGAGCTGAAATCTCAGGGCGTCATTGGCGCGATTGGCTGTGGCAGCAATCTTGCCGCCACACATCTGGCCCTGTTGCAGGAGGCGGATCTTGACGTGTTGATGGTGGCCGGGCGCTTCACCCTGCTTGATCAATCCGCCGCACAGGCGCTGTTTCCGCTCTGCCTTTCGCGCGGGGTCGCGGTCGAACTGGCGGCGCCGTTCAACTCTGGCATCCTTGCCACCGGCCCCGACGACCCGACAACGCGGTTCGATTACCAAAGCCCGGATGACGCGATCCGCGCCCGGGTGCGCGCGATCAAACTGGTCTGCGACGTCCAGGGCATCCCGCTCAAACGCGCCGCATTGCAATATAGCGCGGCGCATCCGGCGGTCACACGTCTGGTGCTGGGATTGACCGATCCGGCGGGGATGAAATCCAACCTTGATGACCTTGCCGCGCCGGTCCCGCCAGGTTTCTGGACCGCATTGGCAGAGCTGAACATCCCCGACCCCACCGGAGAGAGCTGACATGCCGGCCCGTGCCATCGACACCCACGTCCATATCTGGGACCGCACCCGGGGCGAGACATTTATCGCCGAAACACCCTTTCCCTCGCTGACCGGCAAGGCCTTTTTGCCCGGGGATCTGGTGCCCGTACTGGCCGACACCGGCGCAGAGAGTGCGGTGCTTGTGCATGGTCCCGCCACGGTGAAACATGCCCTGCACTGCCTTGATCTCTGGCGTCAGCATGATGTGTTTCGCTCTGTCATTGGCTGGATTGATCTGCGCGATCCGAACCATGCGGCGCAGCTTGCCGAACAGGCCCGCCATCCGGCGTTTCGCGGCCTGCGCTTCACCCCGCTGCTTGATCCCGATCCAGAGGGGTATTTGCGCAGCGATGCGGCGTCACAAACCTGTGCCGCGCTGCGCGATGTCGACGCCATTGTCGAGGTTCTGGCCCCGCAACCCCTGTTTGATGCGGTCGCCGCCTTGGCCACCGCCCATCCCCGCCTGATCTGCGTTCTGGCGCATTTCGGCCTGCCCGACGGCGATCCCGCCCGGTTTGCCACATGGCGCGATGCAATGGCGCGGCTGGCCGATTTGCCCAACCTGCGGGTCAAACTCTCTGGCCTGCCGCTGACCGGCGATCTTGCCCGGGACCGCGAACTGGCCAGCCGCCATGTGACCGCACTGCTGGATCTCTTCGGCCCCGAAAGGCTGCTTTATGCCAGCAATTGGCCGGTCGCCACCGCGCTTGCCACGCCGCGTCACTGGCGGGATCTGCTCGACGATATCCTGCAAACCGCCGGGGTTGCCGAAAAAGACGTCGCCGCGATTTACCGGGACAACGCCCTGACGCTTTATTGACCGCCCCCGCGCCTGCAACGCGCGCCATCGACCCGCTGCTGCATATAAGTTTTGATTTCAGTGATTTTCATTGTTTCAACGCTGGGTTTAGGTGTTGTTGGTGGTCGTGTTGTTCGTTTGCGGGGCGGCCGTCGATGTAGCTGCCGACGGGCAGTTGGTAACCGCCATGGGCGAGGGCGTCGTTTTCGGCGCGCATCCAGTCGAACAGCCGGGTTTTCAGCCGGGCTTTTTCCTCGGCCAGGGTCGGGTCGTCGGCGCGGTTGGTCCGTTCGCCCGGATCGGTGTCGAGGTCGTACAGCTCTTCGATGTCATGCGGGCTCCAGGCGTATTTGTAGCGCGCCTCGCGGATGCCGCGGAACTTGAACTGGCGGCCCTGATAGGCGTCATAGCCATAGGTCGCATGGTCCTGCCGGGTGGCGCCATACCGGCGTGCGGTCTCTGCCTCGGTCAGAATTCCGGCGCCCGCGCTGCTCGCCACCATGGTCGGGAAAAGATCGCGGAAATTGACAAAACCGTCGTCGACCTTGGCCGCCGCCTGCCCCGCGTCACGGATCAGCATCGGGATGCGCATCACCTCTTCGTAGAAGAACGGCCCCTTGTCGAACCAGCCATGCGCGCCCAGCATTTCGCCGTGATCAGCGGTGAAGCTCAGCGAGGTGCTGTCGTCCAGCCCCAGATCGGTCATCTTGCGGCGGAACTGGCCAAACAGATCGTCGATGAAGGAACAGAAGCCGAAATAATGCTGCGCGGTGCGGCGCCAGTCGGCCTGATCCAGCCCCCGGGTGTCCTGACAGGGCCAGTAAGGCGCGCCCTGGGCCTGGGGTTTGCCGGTCTCAGTGAACTGCGGGATGAAATTGTCGGGCATGTAATCTTCGGGCAGGTCATCATACAGCGCCACCCAATCCGCCGGAACGTGATGCGGGAAATGCGGCCCCGGCAGCGAGACGATCAGGCAAAATGGCTTGTCGCGGCGGCAAGCGACTCGAGCCGTTCGATCCCCGCCATGACCCGCTTTTCGTCCATATGCGTGCCTTTGGTGATCGTGCCGTAAAACGGTGTCTTGCGCGGGGTGGCGAACTCCAGATCATCGGCCGGGATCAGCGCCTCGGCGCCGCCATCGCTCAGCGGGGCGTCGATGCCGCGTTCGGTCAATGTGCCCGCGCCCAGATGCCATTTGCCGATGAACGACACCGCATATCCGGCGTCCTGCAACCGCTCCATATAGGTTTTGTGGCTCGGGTGCAGCTTGCCATGTGGATAAAACGACGAGCCCTGCACATTGTCCATCGTGCCGTTTTGATGCGGCCATGTGCCGGTGAACAGGCTGCCGCGCGCGGGCGTGCACAGCGGCACCGAGGTAAAGGCGTTCACGTGATTGGTGGCCTCGGCGCGAAACGCCTGGAGGTTGGGCAGCTTGCACGGATGCCCCGGCTGGTTCAACGTGTCCCAACGCCATTGATCGGTGATGAACAGAATGATGTTCCTGGCTGTCATTGCGCTACTTTCCTGGTTGAAGACGTCGCGGGGGGGCGGGTGCGTCGTTTGCAAGACCGTGGTTCCCGGATCGAAGGCCACCACAGGCCCCAACCGCCGCCACTGTCCGGCTTGAACACGTCCCCATCTCCGCTCCGGGTGCGAAATCTCACTTTGCTTTATGGGCTCC
Organism: Marinovum sp. J2-8; assembly: GCF_055808435.1. NCBI lineage: Bacteria > Pseudomonadati > Pseudomonadota > Alphaproteobacteria > Rhodobacterales > Roseobacteraceae > Marinovum > Marinovum sp. J2-8. The sequence goes on from NZ_JBVVRZ010000006.1 coordinate 241,847, forward strand.
GTTATCGGCAAACATAATATGTTTTGCAAGCACCCGTCGAGGAAAGACAAGGCCCAGCGCCCCCGCACAGGAACGGACCACCGGCGAATCGTCGGTTTGATCCGGCCACATATTTCCGCCTGTTTCACCCGGCAATCCCGCCGGGGGTTGCGCGGCATGGCGCAGGTTTCAAATCTGAAAGCCCCCGCAAACATCATATCATTAAACAAAACGCCGGGAACGGGGTCACCGCGCCAGAGCCCTGAAATGTGGCGTATTTTCAGAACGTTACCCAAACCTCCGCGCGACAATCCCCCGACGCAAGCAAAATTATGGTTCTATTTTCCAATTTTAGCGTATGCTTTTTTTAAAATAATGTACTATGTTGAGGAAACGACGCACAAACCCCACCCAAGGTCACACTGGGATCCAAGGGGCCCACCCGAACAAATGGACCGTAACATGACAAAAATTGCCGCCATCACCCCCCATTCCATCCGCGTCGGGCAACGCAATCAGCTTCTCGTTCGGATCGAGACGGAAGACGGTATCGTGGGTTGGGGCGAATCCGGCTTGTCATCACGCGAACAGACTGTCGCCACGATGATCAAACAGCTTGCGACCTTCCTCGTCGGTCAGGATTCCCAGCGTATTGGCCGCATCTGGCAGGAAATCTATCGCAGCCAGTATTTCGAAGGTGGGCGCGTGATCACGGCGGCCATGTCGGCCATTGATATCGCGCTTTACGACATTCTCGGGAAACGTCTGGGCGTGCCGGTCTATCAATTGCTTGGCGGCAAGCAGCGCGATCGCGTGCCCAGCTTTGCCACCGCAACCGCCGCAACAGGCGAGGAAAAGCTGGCGCAAACCAAGCTTCTGATTGATGCCGGTTGGGATTGCGTGCGCATCGCGCCCTCATACTATGACAGTGACGATGGCGTGTTCGAGGCCCGCAAATGTATTGCCAATACCGTGCGGGATCTGATCGCCATGCGCGAAGCCTTTGGCAACGAATTGACCATCGGCATTGATTTCCACCACCGGCTGTCCCCGGCGGAAACCGCCAGCTTCTGCAACCTGTTGCCTGCCGGAACGCTCGACTTTCTCGAAGAGCCGATCCGCGATGAATCCCCCGAAGCCTATGCAATGCTGCGCGGCATGACCAACATTCCCTTTGCCGTGGGCGAAGAGTTTGCCTCGAAATGGCAGGCCGCGCCCTATCTGGAGCAGGGTCTGACGCAATACATGCGGCTCGACATTTGCAACATCGGCGGGTTTACTGAATCAATGAAGGTCGCCGGCTGGAGCGAACGGCATTACATTGATTTGATGCCACATAACCCGCTGGGCCCGGTTTGCACCGCGGCCACCGCACATATGTGCGCCGCTGTTCCGAACCTCAGCTGGGTAGAAACCCGTCAAAGCCCGGTCGAAGCACTGGGGTTCCACGACACCACCATTTTCCCGGTTCAGACCCAAATGGAAGGCCCGGATTACATCGTCAGCGATGCGCCCGGGTTGGGGATCGAAATCGACGAAGACGCATTACGCGCAGCGGAGAATCCACACCACGTGGAATCCCCGCATCTGGTTCGGCCTGATGGGGCCGTCACCAACTGGTAAAATCCAGTATCAACGGAGGAGGAGAGACATGAAACACACTATGAAGTCACGCCATCTGGCGGTGTCGCTTGCGGCATTGCTGGGGCTGGCCGCCCCGGCCATGGCGTTCGAGGAAGCGCCGATCCTGAAACCGCTGGTGGAAAGCGGCGCGCTTCCGCCGGTCGATGACCGCCTGCCACTTGAACCGCTGGTTCTGGAAGTGGTCGACAAACCCGGCGAATATGGCGGCACCATGCGCCGTGCGATCCTGGGTGGCGGCGACCAACACAATATGGTCCGCACCATCGGCAGCGACAATCTGGTTCGCTGGGATGTGGAATGGACAGAGGTCCGCCCGAACATCGCCAAAAGCTGGGATGTGTCCGAAGACGCGACCACATTCACCTTTCACCTGCGTGAAGGCATGAAATGGTCGGATGGCGATCCGTTTGATGCGGACGATATCATGTTCTGGTACAATGATATCTTCCTGAACGAAGATCTGACGCCCACCAAACACCCCAATTACGTCGGCCCCGACGGCCCGGTTCAGGTGACCAAGATCGACGATTACACCGTCGAGTTCAAATTCGGCTCGCCCAACGGTCTGTTCATCCAGCAGATGGCTTATGGCTTTGGCTACTATCCCACCGCATACGGCCGCCACTATCTGGAACAATTCCACGAAAAGTATAACCCGGATGTTCAGGCGCTGGTCGATGCCGAACCTGCCGCCAACGATTGGGTTCAGCTTTTCAACCTCAAAGCCGGACCAATGCACACGCCGCTGTTCTGGCAAAACCCGGATCGCCCGGTGCTGCATGCCTGGCATCTGACCAACGCCTATGGCTCGACCGATCGTGTTGTCGCAGAGCGCAACCCCTACTACTGGAAGGTGGACAGCGAAGGCCAGCAGCTGCCCTATTTCGACCGCATCACCTATGATCAGGTCGAAGATGTCGAAACCATCCTGCTCAAGGCGTTCAATGGCGAAATCGACTATATGAACCGCCACGTTGGCCGCCCCGCATTCAAGGCGGTGCTGACCGACAACATGGAGCGCGGCAAATATCGTTTCTTCTCGACCAACGATCTGCCGTCCAACACGATGATCCTGATGATGAACCTCAATCACGAGGATCCCAACAAGCGCAAGGTGATCAACGATCTCAACTTCCGCGCCGGGCTGTCACATGCTGTCAACCGTCAGGAAATCATTGATCTGCTGTACTTTGGTTCCGGGCTTCCGGTTCAGACATCGCCGCGCGAAACCTCTGGTCTGTACAAAGAGGAATACGCCAAGCAGTACACCGCCTATGATCCTGATCTGGCGAACGAATTCCTCGACAAGGTGATGCCGGAAAAAGACGATGACGGCTTCCGCATCGGTCCCGATGGCGAACGGTTCCAGCTGATCTTCATGGTTGCGGATGTCTTTGGGCTTCAATTCCCGGATGCGATGCAGCTGGTGGCGGAATATGCCGCGGATGTCGGCATCGACATTCAGGTGCGCGCCACAGACCGTTCGCGGTTGATGGAAATTGTCCGCTCCAACGAACATGACGCCTATATGTGGAACTGTGCCGGCGGTCAGGCCGATGCGTATACCGCACCGATCTGCTATCTGCCGCTGCCGGGCAACACCGTCAACTGGGCTGTGCGTTGGGCCGAATGGGGCATCGACAACACCAAGGGCGAAGAGCCGCCAGAAGAGGTCAAAGCGGTCTTTGACGCCTATGCCAAGGTTCTTTCGGCCACCAGCCCCGAAGACCAGAAGGCGCGGATGCAAGAGATGCTTGATCTGGCAATGCCGCAGCTGTTCACCATCGGTCTGGTCCAGAACGAAGCGCCCTTTGGCATTGCCCGCAACAACGTTGGCAATGTGCCCGACCCGCTGCCGATTGCCGGTCAGCTTTGGTACCCCGCGCCCTATACCGCGCAGATGTACTATGAAGGTGGTAAATCTCTAGACTAGGTTCCTCCTGGTGTGGTCGGGGTTTCGATCCCGGCCACACACTTTTAGTCTGACATCACTCATTCCCGTTACAGAAAGGTCCTGATCATGTGGGGGTTTATTCTCCGCCGGATCATGTACATGATCCCGACCCTGTTCCTGGTGTCCATCACCACGTTCATCATCATTCAACTGCCTCCGGGCGATTATCTTGACACGCTGGCCGCCGAAATGGGCGAAGCAGGCGTCGAAGACACCGGCGCGATGGAGGTTTTGCGCGAACAATACGGCCTCGGCCAGCCGATGCATGTGCAATACTACAAATGGATGAAGGCCATCCTGCTGCACGGCGATTTCGGCCTGTCGTTCGAAAAGAACCGCCCCGTTGGCGATCTGATCTGGAACCGCCTTGGCTGGACCTTCGGTATCTCGATCCTGACATTGTTGTTCATCTGGGCCACGGCCCTGCCCATCGGCATCTATTCGGCGGTGCGCAAGTATTCCGCCGGGGATTACATCGCCACGTTCTTTGGCTTTATCGGGCTTGCGATCCCGAACTTCCTGCTGGCGCTGGTGATGATGTACATATCGTTCAAATACTTCGGCCAATCGGTGGGTGGTCTGGTCAGCCCGGAATACCTTGATGCGCCATGGACATGGGACAAATACGTCGATCTGTTCAAACATATCTGGATGCCCATCGTCGTGGTCGGCACATCCGGCGCCGCCGCCCTGATCCGCATCATGCGCGCCAACCTGCTGGACGAGCTGTATCGCCCCTATGTCGTGACCGCCCGGGCCAAGGGCATGTCGGAATTCCAACTGCTGCTGCGCTATCCGGTGCGTGTTGCGCTGAACCCCTTTGTCTCCACCATCGGGTGGATCCTGCCAACGCTGGTGTCGGGTGAAATCATCGTTGCCGTGGTGATGAACCTGCCGACCACCGGTCCGCTGTTGCTGCGCGCCCTGCTGGTGCAGGACATGTACCTTGCCGGATCGCTGATCCTGATTGTCAGCATGCTGACGGTGCTGGGGACGCTGATTTCCGACCTTCTTCTGGCCTGGATTGACCCGAAGGATTCGTTACCAATGACCGCGATCACAAAAAACCCGGCCATCGACGAGGATGGCATCGCCACGCCCGAAATTCTGGGGCCCTGGACCCTGATCTGGCGCAAGTTCCGCCGTCACCGGCTGGCCATGTTCAGCCTGTGGATTGTCGGTCTGATCTATCTGGTGGCGGCCCTGGGCGAATTTCTGACGCCAATGGACCCACATGACACGTCGGTGCGCCACACCTTTCAGCCGCCGCAATCGCTTGGCCTGATCGTGCATGAACCGGACGGCGGATGGCGCTTCCAATTGCACGCCAGCGCCAAGAAGATGGAGCTGAACCGCGAATTGCGCCGCCGCACCTTTGTCGATGATCCAGACAGCTTCGTGCCGCTTGGCTTCTTCGTGAAGGGGCATGAATACAAGCTGCTTGGCCTTGTGTCGTCGCGCACCCATCTTTTCGGGCCGACAAATCCCCGCGACCGGGCGCATCTTCTTGGCGCGGACCGGCTTGGCCGCGACATCCTCAGCCGGATCATTGTCGGCACGCGGGTGTCGATGTCGATCGGCCTGGTCGGTGTGGCTGTTTCGCTGGTGATCGGGGTGATTTTGGGCGGGATTTCCGGCTATTACGGCGGCTGGGCCGACAACCTGATCCAGCGTCTGATCGAATTCATCCGCTCGGTGCCCACCATTCCGCTCTGGATGGGGTTGGCTGCTGCGATCCCGCTGGATTGGCCGCCGCTGCGCACCTATTTCGTGGTGACAATCATCGTGTCGATGATCGGTTGGACATCACTGGCCCGCGAGGTGCGGGGCAAGTTCCTGTCGCTGCGATCCGAGGATTTCATCACCGCCGCGCGTCTGGATGGCCTTGCCGACCGGGAAATCATCCTGAAACACATGGTCCCCAGCTTTTCGAGCCACATCATCGCCTCGCTGACCCTTGCGGTGCCTTTGATGATCCTGGCGGAAACCTCGTTGTCCTTTTTGGGCATCGGCCTTCAGCCGCCCCAAATCTCTTGGGGTACTCTGTTGAAAGAGGCCCAGAACGTGCGCACCATCATCGAAGCCCCCTGGCTTCTGTGGAGCCCCGGCGTCGCGATCGTGATCGCGGTACTTGCCCTCAACTTCCTAGGAGACGGACTTCGTGATGCCGCAGACCCCAATGCACACTGACACCTCGCCCCTTCTGGAAATCCGCAACCTTCAGACGCATTTCTTTACCCATGACGGGTTGGTCAAGGCGGTCGACGGCGTCGACCTGACGATCCAGCCCGACCGAACGCTTTGTGTTCTGGGGGAATCCGGCTGTGGCAAATCCATCACCGCGCGCTCCGTTCTGCGGATCGTGGATCAACCCGGGCGCATTGTCGGCGGCGAAATCATCTATCGCGCGGCGGATGGGCGCACGGTGGATCTGGCGGCGGAACGCCCCGGATCACGCCGCATGCGCGAGGTGCGCGGCAAAGACATTGCGATGATCTTTCAGGAACCGATGTCGTCGCTGGGTCCGATCACCCGTATCGGCCAACAGATCAGCGAAACCATCCTGCTGCACCGCAAGGTGACCAAGGCCGAGGCCCGCGAGATTGCCATCGAAATGCTGGACAAGGTTGGTATCCCCGACCCCACCGGGCGCTACATGGCCTATCCGTTCGAGCTTTCTGGTGGCATGCGGCAACGGGCGATGATCGCCATGGCGCTGTCCTGCCAACCCAGACTGTTGATCGCGGATGAACCGACCACCGCGCTGGATGTGACAACCCAGGCGCAGATCCTTGATCTGATCGCCGAGTTGAAAGAAGAGCTGAACATGGCGGTGATGCTGATCACCCATGATCTGGGCGTGGTGGCCGAGGTCGCCGAAGACGTGGCGGTGATGTATATGGGCAAGGTGGTGGAATACGGCGACGTACACGACATCTTTGCCAATCCCCAGCACCCCTATACCCGTGCGCTCATGGCCTCGATCCCACGTATCGGGGCCGAGCGCCGCGATCGTCTGCCTGCGATCCGGGGCATGGTGCCACATCCGCTGTCGCGGCCGTCGGGCTGTTCCTTCCGGACAAGGTGCGACCACGCAATCCCCGGCGTCTGCGACCAGAGCGAACCCAAACTGCAGCCCGCGGCCCCACCAAATCAGCCTGTTTCCTGCATGATCAAAAGGTGACGTCATGACTGCCCCCCTTCTTTCTGTCGAAAACCTCGACATGGTCTTTGGCGGCAACAAGCGTGACGCCGGTGTGCGGGCGGTTGATGACGTGTCTTTTGACGTGATGCGCGGCGAAACCTTTGGCATCGTTGGCGAAAGCGGATCGGGCAAAACCACGCTTGGCCGCTGTATCATGCGGATCATTGATCCGACCGCGGGCAAAGTGACCTATCGCCCGGATGACAGCGCGCCCGTGACCCTGACCGACCTCGACAAGGCCGAGCTGCGCAAACAATGGCAAAGCATTCGGATGATCTTTCAGGATCCGCAAAGCTCGCTCAACCCGCGCCTGCCGGTGATCGAACTGATCGGTCAGGCCCTGCGCAAATCCGAAGGTCTGACAGGCAAGGCACTGGCCGAACGGGTGGCACAATTGCTGCAACAGGTCGGGCTGCGCCCCGAATTTCTGCATCGCTATCCCGGCGCGTTTTCCGGCGGGCAACGGCAGCGGATCGGCATTGCCCGTGCGCTGGCCACCGGCCCGAAACTGGTGATCGCGGATGAGGCCGTATCGGCGCTGGACGTGTCGATCCAGGCGCAGACCCTGAACCTGCTTCAGGATTTGCAGGACGAATTCGACCTGACCTATATCTTTATCGCGCATGATCTGGCGGTGGTCGAACATATCTGTGACCGGGTGGCGGTGATGTACCGTGGCCGCATCGTAGAGCTGGCCGACCGCGACACTCTTTTCCGCACCCCGGCCCATCCCTATACCCGCGAACTGCTCGAGGCGGTGCCGGTGCCCGACCCTTCGCGCCGACGCGACCGCAAGAAAACCGTGCCCGTGCCGACCGGGGTGCAATCCGCAGGCTGTGCCTTTGCGCCGCGCTGTGCCCTGGCGACGGAAATCTGCCGCAACCAGACGCCGCCAAAACGCAATGTCGGCGGCGCCGAGGTGTTATGTCATCATGTGACCTGACGCTTGGATTGCCTTCGGTGAAAATGGTATTATGATTGCGAGACCTAATGAGGCAACGCATCGTGACAACACCTGACACCGAATGGCTGATCCCACAGTCGAATACATTGGCCCGGTCCCTGTCGGGGCAGGTGTCGAGCAAACTTGGTGAACGCATTCTGGATGGCCAGCTGGCCCCAGGCCAGTTGTTGCCGGATGAAAATGCGCTCTGCGATGAATTCGGCGTCAGCCGGACGGTGATCCGCGAAGCGGTCAAAATGCTGGTGGCCAAGGGCCTGTTGGAGGTGCGCCAGCGTATTGGCACCCGGGTGCAGGATGTGCGCAACTGGCAGATGCTGGATCGTGATGTCCTGATGTGGCACCAATCGCTGACCGTCGATGATGAGCGGCTTATGCAATTGATGGAACTGCGCCAATCCATCGAACCCAAGGCGGCCTTTCACGCGGCCACCCGGCACAATGATGACCAATTGGCCGCCATTCTTGCCGCCACGCTGCGCATGCAGGAACATGCCGCCGACAACAGCCGCTATGTGCTGGCCGATGCCACCTTTCATATCTCGGTACTGCGGGCCGCCAACAACCGCTATTTTAACTCGTTGGAAAATGCCATCTTCACCGGGCTCATGCTGTCCATCCGGCTGACCAACCCCGACGAAAAGCGTAATCGCAAATCCATCCCCCTGCACCAGACCATTGCCGAGGCGATCAAAAACCAGGATCCCGAAGCGGCCCAGGAACGCATGCGCGAACATCTGGCCGATTCCGCCTACCGCCTGTCGAAAACCGTCAAGACGCCGGAATAGCGATTGGCGGCCCTTGATCGGCCAAACATATTATGATTACTGGACGGGCGTGACCACATCAGGATGCCCCTCCCATGACCCAATCCCCGCCCGAGAGCCAAAGCCCCGTTTCCAACACCCCGATTTGCCTTGGTGCCGTTGGCGCATTATGCGGCGAAAGCCCGGTTTGGGATCATCGCGCGGGTTGTTTGCGCTGGATCGACATCACCGCACAGCGCGTACATGCCTATGACCCGGCAACCGAAACCACCACAACCCTTACCCTGCCGTATTTGGTCAGCTCCGTCTTGCTCGAACATGGCGGCGGCCTGCTTGTCACCACCGCGCGCGGCTTGGAACGGCTGGATCTGACCACCGGCCAGCTTGAATTTCTGCACAACCCGGAACCCGACCTTGCGGGCAATCGGCTGAACGACTGCAAGGCGGATCCATCGGGACACCTTTGCGCCGGCACGATGAGCGAGGGTGCCAAAGGCCCGACCGGCGCGCTCTATCAGTACGGATCAAACGGGCCAGAGCGGCTGGTGTCGGGATTGACCGTCAGCAATGGCCTCGGCTGGAGCCCGGATGCCCGGCATTTCTATTTGGTCGACAGCGCAAAGGGCGAAATAAATGCCTTTGATCGTGATCCGCAATCCGGCGCCCTCTCGGCGCGGCGGCTGCTGGCATCCTATCCACTGGATCAGGGCAAACCCGACGGGCTCTGCGTCGATCAGGACGGCAATCTCTGGGTGGCCTTCTGGGATGGCGCGCGGGTGGAATGCCTGTCGCCGGACGGCGCGCTGCGCCATGTCGTGCCCCTGCCGGTTCGCCGCCCGACAAGCTGCTGTTTTGGTGGTTCCGACCTGAAACGCCTCTATATCACCAGCGCCGCGATCGGTCTGGATGCGCCTGACCTCGACGGCGGTCTGTTTGCCCTGGACCTTGATGTGGCGGGCCTTCCGACAAACGAAGTGCGCCTTGGCCCCCTGACCGACCTCTGAACACCATCCCCGGATACGCGCGGCACCTGATACGCGCTACCTGATACGGCCGGACATCCTGAACATCCGGCCGTGTCATTTGGGTCAGATCAGATACGCATCGCGATGATATTTGTCGCGATTTTCACTGTTTAGTGCCAACCGACGCGTTCTGCGCGGGGGATGATGGTGTTTGCGCGGCTGTGGATCATGTCCATGTGGCTGCGGCGGATGGGGGCTGCGGCGGGGTCGTCGAACAGGTTGACCATTTCGGTCGGGTCTTCCTGCATGTCATAGAGCTCGCCCGTGTCGGTGTTCAGATCGACCGACATGCGATAGCGCGCGCTGCGCACGGTGCGCAGGTCCAGATCCACGGCGCTGCGTTTGGCGTCGACCTCGAATTCGCTGAGCGCGAATTCCCGGCTGTCCTCGCCATTGATCAGCCCGATCCACGAGGTGCCATTGTCCTCTTCGACCGTCAGCCCGCAAAGCTCGGCCAATGTCTGGCGGATGTCGATCGTCGACACCGGCGCATCAATCACCTGATCGCCCTTGATGCCGGGACCACAGATCAGACAGGGCACCCGCAGCAGCCCATCATAGAGCATCGGCCCCTTCAGCAAGAGCCCGTGATCGCCCATCCATTCACCATGATCCGAGATGAAGACAATGATGGTGTTGTCCAGCTCGCCCCTGGCCTCCAGCGTGTCCAGAATCCGGCCGACCTGGGCATCCACCGCCGAGATCATGCCGAAATAGATCGCCGTGATCTCGCGCATTGCCGCTTCGGACATGTCACCGCGGTTGCCCCAATCGGTGCCGCCCGCATTATGTTCCGCGCCCTGCTTGATCTTTTCGCGACCCTCCATAAAGGCGCCATGCCACCAGGGCCGGTTTTCAAGGTCAAGATCCGGGCATTTCGTGATCTCGACCGCATCGGGATCATACATGTCACACCAGGGTTTCGGCGCCAGAAACGGCGGGTGCGGATCGGGAAAGGACACCCAGGCAAACAGCGGCTTGTCGCCCTGATCCTCCAGCATTTCAATGGCGCGGTCGCCAATCCACGGCGTCGAATGATATTCCGCGTCCAGCGCCGAGCGCCAGGCCTGAAAGTTGCGCGTCTCGGGCGGCAGATGTTCCTTGGCCAGATCCCAGCGCGCCCGCCCCTGACCATCCTGATCCAGCCAGTTTTCATAATGCAGCGTTTCCGGCGCGTCATACCATTTGGTGTGGTGATGCGGGCGCAGCATCATTTGCACATTGTCGAAGCCGAAATAGCTGCCGCTCCAATCCGCCGGATAATCCTTGGCGCTGGAATAACATTCCGGCCGCCCCGTCGGGGCAAAGGTTTGCTGGCTCGACAGATGCGCCTTGCCGATGAAATGCGTGTCATAGCCGGCACTGGCCAGCATCCCCGCCAGCCCCTGCTCTCCAAAGCCATAATCCAGATCCCGGCCATTGTCGCGCACGCCGGTGCTATAGGGCAGCTTGCCCGTCAGGATCGAGGCCCGCGCCGGTTGGCACATCGGATGCGGCGTGATGCATTTCGAAAACCGGGTGCCCAACTGGCCAATCCGGTCAATCGCCGGCGTCTTCACCCCGCGCCCTTCGGGGCCGATACAATCGCCGCGCTGCTGGTCGGTCGAAATCAGAATGATGTTTGGTTTGCGTGTCACAGGCGGCCCCTTTTGCGTTCCGAACGGCATTGCACACTAAAGATCAACTTTAATACATGATACTGTGTGTAGTATGTATGTGACGATATCTGCCTATTCTGTCAACGATTGCCTTGTCGCGCGCATTCATAATATGTTTCAAAACGGCATAAGCGGCCCAATCCGCCACCCGCACCAGCGCATTTGTACAAATCACCGGGTTATGATACACGATCTGAACCGCCCCCGAAAACTCCGCGATTGCCCCCGATATCGCGCAACACGACATGGCCCAGGATGACAGCTTCGAACCTTCCCCTTACGATCAGCGTGGTGACCGAAGACGATGATCCCGGCAGCAACACGATCTTTCACCAGATCCGCCACGAAATCCTGGCCGGAGAGCTGGACAACAACGAACGGCTGAAAGTCAGCGATCTGGCCAAGCGGTTCGGCGTGTCGACCAACCCGGTGCGCGAAGCATTGCAACAGCTGCGCGGCGAGGGGCTGGTGTATTTCGTGCCAAATCAGGGGGCGCGCGTGCGCTCTATCGACACCGATTTCGTCCGCGACGTCAGCGAGGTCGGCCAGCAGCTGGAACCCTATCTGGTGCGCTATTTCGTCGAAACCGTCAGCCAGGAAGACATCGACCAGCTGGTGCGGATCCAGGACGAGATCGAATTCCTCAACTTTGCCGACAAACAGGCCCACGCCAGGCTCGACAAACAATTCCACATGACGATGTACCAGAACCACTACAATCGCGTCGCCTTCAAGCTCTGGCAACAACACCGCGAAATCCTCTGGGCAATCTCGACCCGCGTCCCCGTCTCCATCGGCCGCCGCGACGCCATCTTCGCCGAACACCGCGCCCTGATCGACTGCATCCGAAAACAAGACGCCGACGCAACCGCAAAAACCCTCTACAAACACGTCTCCGACGCAGGACAACACCTCGTCGACAAACTCAGCATCAAACAACGCGGAAACAAAGACAGGTAGAGCGACGACGCACCGCCAGCCGGTTGCTGTTTGTAAGTCACCACGTACTTTTGTAAGCCCGACACAGGGGCGCGCCGGGATCGGTCCGGGCCATGCGCCGATCTAGCACGGGCACACATCACATGAGCGAAACACTGTCGGGCCAACCCAAGGCCTCTGGCCGCCCGGAATGGGTCAACGCGCTTGTCCTGATGACCCTGGTTCAGGTTGCGGCCACGTTAAGCATCCTGGCATTGACGGCGCTCGCCCCCGAGGTTGCAGCGTCGTTGGGCATCGGCGCGCATTGGATCGGCTATCAGATCAGCCTGATCTATTTTGCCGGCGTCTTTGCCTCGGCGGTGGCCGGGACCGTGGTCGAAACCTTTCAGGCAGAGCGCGTGGTGGTGTTCGAAATGGGCGCCTTTGCGGCGGGGCTGTTGCTTGTCGCCAGCGCCAATCCCGCGCTGATGGTGGTCGGATCGGTGATGTTCGGCATCTGTTACGGGCTGAACAACCCCGCCTCGTCCGAGATCCTGAACCGCACGGCGCGCGGCGGGCGGCATTCGCTTATCTTTTCGATCAAACAGACCGGGGTGCCGCTGGGGGCGGTGCTGGCCTCGGTCACATTGCCCGCATTGGCCCTTGTCTTTCATGGTCAGGGCGCTGGCTGGCAATGGGCCCTGGTGGCTGCGGCGGCCCTGCCATTCGGCCTTATGCTCTGGTCCTGGCGGCGGTTCCACTTTGCGCCTGTCCAGCCCCTGACCGGGCGGGGCAACCCGTTTCGGCGCGCATTGCACGATCAGGTCGCGCTTTACCAAAACGGCCGGCTGCGCACCCTGGCGGTGCTTGGCGGGTTGTATTCCGCCCTGCAACTGGTGGCGACGGCCTTTACCGTGGTGATGCTGGTGGAACATGGCTGGTCGCTGGTGGCCGCCGGGGCCGTGGCGGCGGGCCTGCAAATGGCCGGCGCGGTGGGCCGCATCAGCTGGGGTCTGGCCGCCGACCGGTTGGGCGGGTTTCGCACCCTCGGCGTGATCGGGCTTTTGGCGGGCATGATCATGTGCGCCCTCGGCTGGATCGCGGTGATGCCCGGCTGGCTTCAGGTTGTGTTGCTGGTGGCGCTTGGCACCGTGGCCACCGGATGGAATGGCGTTTTCCTCGCGGCGGCGGCGCGGACCGCACCGGCCGGCAAGGTCGGCGCCAATACCGGGGCGCTGCTGGTCTATACCTTCATCGGGGTGATCATCGGCCCCTCGGTCTTTGCCCTGGTCTACAATCTGGTTGGCACATACGAACAATGCTTCCTGCTGTTTTCGCCTGTCGGGCTGATCGGGGCGGTGCTTTCGTTCCGGCGGGCGGCCGAGGGACGCGCCCCAAAGTGACCCGCGGCGGGTTTTGCGATACACATAACGCCCAGATCATGGGCATCTGCACAATAATTAACCCACCCCCCCGTGCATCACATTTTTGCGCAGCGCAGACCCGCCAAAACCGGCGGCCTGACACACCAGGGACTTATGCCGCCAGTGGCATGCGAAACTGGCTGATCCAATAGTCATACAGCTTGTCGTTCGCGGGGGTTCTCATCGCCGCATTTCGATACAGCTGAAGATCAATTGGCGGCAGCTCCGGCAGGCCGGAAATCTGCGCCAGATCGCGACCTTTGTTATACAAGACATCGGGCGTGCGCACCGCAATCCCCAGCCCGGCCTCGGCCGCGGCGGTCACACATGCCATGCTGGGGCTGGACAGCCGGATATCCCAGGATCGCCCCATATCCGACAGCGCCTGAAAGGCGGTTTTGCGGAACTGGCAGGGGCCATCAACAACCACCATCGGGATCGGGTCATTGGGCGACAGCGCGGTGCCGGCCTTGCCGATCCACACCATCTCTGATCGCCGCAACAACGTGCCGGGGCCGGAATGGTCGTTGTTAAAGGCAATCACTTGATCCAAATCACCTTTTTCCAACATTTCAAGCAGGAACTGACTGCGTTCGACCACCACATCAATGCGGATATTCGCGAATTTTTCGGCAAAGGATGACAGCGCACGGGGAAAGAAATCCTCGGCAAAATCCTGCACGATGCCCAGCCGGATTTTGCCGGACAATTGATCCGCATTGGCCAGACGAAGCGCGGCATCATTCTGGGCCAGGATCGCGCGGGCATGTTCGAAAAAATCAATGCCCGCGGCGGTCACAACCCGGTTGCGGCCATCCTTGCGGAACAGCTGCACGCCGACCTGACTTTGCAATCGATCCATCTGCAAACTGATCGCCGGGGCGGTGCGCCCGACCTCTCCTGCGGCGCGGGCAAAGCTGCCCTGCTCGACGATCGACACAAAGGATCTGAGACAGTCCATGCTAAGGTTCACGTTCATTTTCAAATTCCCTGATCACGGCCATTAGATAAGTAAATTTAACCTTTACCCAGAATATAATCAACTTGTTTTACCTAATGGCCCATGGCCCCATGATCTCCATCGCTGCAACCCGCCAAGGGTGAAGCAACGTAATGGGTCCAAAAACCCGCCAAACCGTTTCAGGTTACGCCGCTGTGAAAATCGCGGTTGTGACCATATGAAGCGCAACCAACAGGTAAGGAAATGAAATGCTGAACACCAAAATTATGGCCACGGTCGCCGCGACCACGTTGTTTGCCGGGGCGGCCACGGCCCAGGAATTCGAACTGACCCTCTCGACCTATCTGCCGCCGGCCTATGCCTATTCGTGGGAACCGCTGGAAACCTTCGTCCAGACCATCGAAGAAGAAAGCGAAGGCCGCATCAAGGTCAATGTCTTCCACTCTGCCCAGCTTTTCGATGGCTATCAGGAACTCAGCGCCGTGTCGCGCGGTGACGTCGACATCGTCAACATGACAGGCACCTACCCCAGCGGCACGGTCCCGGCGCTCAGCATCTTTACCCTGCCGTTCATGTTCAACGACATCCAGCATCTGGAACGCGCGCTTGACGCCTGGCCTGATGGATCTTGGCGTCGCAGAGGAATTGGAAACCACGCATAACACCGTCGTTCTGGGGGTTGGCCCGTTCGATCCCTATCAATTCTATTCCAAATCGGACCCCATCGAAACGATGGACGACATCAAGAACAAGGTCTGGGCCACCACCGGCGCGATTGATGCGCGTGCGATCCAGCTTATGGGCGGCTCGCCCACCGGCATGTCCTTATCCGAGCTTTACCTCTCGTTCGATCGCGGCGTGATCGACGGCACCCCCCGCCCGCTGCTGACCGGGGTCGGGCGCAGCCTGGACGAGGTGGTCGGCCACCTGTCGCTTGTCACCTTTGGCGTCGATACATCCATTCTGGCGATCAACGGCGACACCTGGAATGCCCTGCCAGAGGATTTGCAGGCCATTGTCAGCCGCGCCGCCGAAGCCCGCGACAAACAGCAATTCGCCATGGTCGAAGAGTTCATGAAAGATGCGCTGGTCACTTTCGAAGAAAAAGGCATGGCCATCCATCAGGTCGCGGATGCGGAAATCGAAAAGATGAAAGCGGCCACAAGCCCCGCCGTCGCCGAATGGTTGGAAAAGGTGCCCGAAGGCCAGGCCTATATCGACATGGTCGAAGCCGCCCGGAAATAACCACGACACCACGTCGGCCCGGTGCATTCGGGTCGACGCCACCCCAGAATGAAAGAATTCGATGCCCTTACCCCGTTGGATACGCATCATCAACTGCGCCGGTCTGTACCTGGCCCAAGCCACGCTTTTGATGCTCATGTTGATCATCAGCTATGCCGTTTTCGCCCGGTATGTCCTGCAATCGCCAAGCGTACATGCGGTTGAAATTTCATCCTACCTGTTGGCCCTGTTGATCTGGTCGGCGGTCGGTTGGACCCATGTCGAAGGCGGCCATGTCAGCCTGGAACATTTCACCAAGCGCCGCGACGGGGTGATGAAGGTTCTGTCGGTCTGGGCCACCGAAATCTCGATCATGATTGTCTGTGTGACGCTGGCCTTTGCCGGGGTGAAATCCACCCTGAATGCCATCGACAAGGATTATCGCTCGGCCTCTTTGCTGGAATTTCCGCAATGGCCGCTGCTGCTTCTCATTCCGCTGGGGGCCACGCTGTTATGCCTGACATCCATCGGCGGCTTTGGGTCGGCACAACCTATAAACACGAGGGATAGTCGATGGATCCGGTTTCAATCTTCATTCTGATCGTCGCGGTGTTTTTCGGGCTGATCTTTCTCTGCGTGCCAATATTCGCCGCCCTTGGCGTTGCCAGCATTCTGGGGTTCATCCTGCATGGCGGCTTTGCCTCGCTTGAAACGATCCCCGACATTCTTCATCGCGGGCTCAGCAGCTATTCGCTTCTTGCCGTGCCGCTGTTCATCCTGATGGGCGAGGTCATGGCCCGCACCAGCATCGGTTCGCGGCTGTTCAACATGTTCGCCCTGTGGACCGACCGGTTGCCCGGCGGGCTGGGCGTGGCCAGTGTGGCCAGCTCTGCGGTGTTTGGCGCGATGAGTGGCGTCAGCGTCGCGGGCGCGGCCACCATCGGCCGCTTTGCCATCCCGGAAATGCTGGCGCGGGGCTATCGCCCGTCATTGGCGGGCGGCACCGTGGCCGCCGCCGGGGCGCTGGCCTTGTTGATCCCGCCCAGCATCGGCTTTGTCCTCTACGGCGAAGTTGCGGCCAATCCGTCGGCAAGCTGTTTCTGGCGGCTGTTCTTCCGGCGGTTCTGCTGACCGCGCTGATGATGACCTATGTGGTGGTGCTTGCCGCCATTTACCCCGACATGGCCCCGCGCCACGCCACCCGCTGCAATTGGCGGGATCGCTGGCGGTCGCTGCTCGATATCTGGGCGGCGGTGACCATCGTCCTGTTGGTGCTTGGCACGATCTATTTCGGCATCGCCACCCCGACCGAGGCCGCAGGCATCGGTGCGCTTGGCGCCTTTGGGGTTGCTGCGCTCTACCGTGAAATGACCTTCACGCTGCTCCGCGACGTGTTGCGCTCGACCGCTGTGACCAGCGTCATGATCCTGTTGATTTTGGCGGCGGCGCTGATGTTCGGCTATGTGATGACCCGCCTGATGGTGCCACAGAAAATCGTGATGATGGTTGTCGGCATCGACCAGCCGAAATGGGTCATCCTGGCCATGGTTCTGGTGTTTCTGGTGCTGATCGGGATGGTGCTGGATATCGTGTCGATCATCGTGATCACCACCCCGGTTCTGTTGCCGGTCATCACCGCGCTTGGCATTGATCCGATCTGGTTCGGGGTGGTGTTGATCCTGACCTGTGAAATGGCGGTGATCACCCCGCCGGTCGGATTGAACCTCTATGTGATCAAGGGGATCGCGCCGGATCTGTCCATTGGGCAAATCATTCGTGGTGCATTGCCCTTTGTCGGGATCGAGCTGCTGGCCATCCTGATCCTGATCGCCTTTCCCCAAATCGCCCTTTACCTTCCCAGCCTTCGGTGACCCCCATGAAAGATGCACAAAACGTAAAATGCGGCTTTGACCGGTCGGTTCCCGTGGGGCGGCGCCCCGCCCTGTTGGTGATTGATTTCCAACGCGGATTTACCGAACCCGATCTTTGCCCGCTGGCGTCGGATTGTTCCGCCGCCGTCGATGCCACCGCGCAATTGATCAAGGACTTTCGCGGGTTGGGGCCGTTGATCTTTACCATCAACGGCTATGCCGAAAACCTTAGCGATATGGGCCGTTGGGGTGAAAAATGCAGCTCTCTGGCGCAGCTGGTGCGCGGCACCCCCCCGTGCGAGCTTGACCCCCGCCTGGGCTATTCCGCCGAACACGACACCATCGTGCAAAAGACCCAAGCCTCGGCATTCTTTGGCACCCATCTGTCGGGCATGTTGGCGGCGGCGGGCTGTGACATGTTGATGATCGCGGGCTGCACCACAAGCGGCTGCGTCCGCGCCAGCGCCAATGACGCCATGGCCCACGGCTATCCCCCCTTTGTGGTGCGCGACTGCGTGGCCGACCGCACCGCCGCCCAGCATGAAAGCAACCTGATCGATATCCACAGCAAATACGGCGAAGTCATCACATTGGATGATGCCCTGTCGATCACAACCGACCTGCGCGGTTGACCCCCGAAATTGTCGTTTCACAAGGAGAATACGAAATGACCCGCCTTATCCCCGATACCCAAGCCCCGGAGCTGACCATTGATCTGCTGGGCGGTGGCAAATTCACCCTGTCCGAGGCCACACCGGAAAATTTCACCCTCGTCGTCTTTTACCGTGGCCTGCATTGCCCCATGTGCCGCAAGTATCTGACCAACATGAACAAACTGGCAGATGACTTTGCCGCGACGGGCGTTGACCTCCTGGCCGTGTCGATGAATGACATCGCCACGGCAACCCAGACAAAAGCAGACTGGGAATTGGACAAGCTGGCGATCGGTTATGGCCTCAGCGAAGCCGCAGCAGAGGCCTGGGGGCTCTATATCTCTTCTGCCATCCGCGAAGGCGAGGCCGATGTCTTTTGCGAACCGGGCCTGTTCCTGATCCGCCCGGACAATCGCATTTTCCTGCTGAACGTCACCAACATGCCCTGGGGCCGCCCGGTGCTGGATGAGCTGCTGGAAAAGATCCCGTTTGCGCTGGAACGAAACTATCCCGCGCGCGGCGTGCGCAGCTGATCGGATCCCCGAAATTTTCCAAGCCGGACCCAGACCGGCACGAGAGGACACCATGAGCGATCTCAACCTGTCAATTGCGATGGGCAATTACGACCGGGTACAGCCCCTTTTGAACCGCAACGTGGCGATTGACGGCGTCAATCCGGTGTTCATGTTGCTGCCCCCCGAAGAAATAATGTTCCGGGCCTTCCGGCACCATGAATTCGACATCACAGAGCTTTCCCTGTCCGGCTATGTCGGCAGCCTGACCCGCGACAACCCGCCCTATATCGGCGTGCCGGTCTATCTGTCGCGCGCCTTTCGACATGCGTCTTTTTATGTGCGCAACGACCGCGACATTCAGGAACCAAAGGATCTGATCGGGCGGCGCATCGGGATTTCGGAATTCCAATCGACGGCAAATGTCTGGGCACGGGCGATCCTGTTGGATGAATTCGGGGTGCGGCCCTCGGACCTCCATTGGGTGCGCGGCCAGTTGAATGCACCAGGGCGGACCCCGGAATTGGCGGTGCCGGTCCCCGACGGGCTGACCGCCGAACCGGCCCCCGACGACCGATCCCTCAGCGACCTTCTGGCCGCCGGTGAGATCGACGGATTTGTCGGCCCGCGCCCGCCCGATTGCTTTCAGCAGGGCCACCCCGATGTGCGGCGATTGTTCCCGAATTCCGACCAGATTGCCCGCGAATATTACCAGAGCACCGGCATCTTTCCGGTCATGCATATCCTGGGCCTGCGCACCACATTGGCCGAACAGCATCCCTGGCTGCCCGCCGCTTTGTACAAGGCCTTTGCCAAATCGCACCGCATCGCGATGGAGGCTCTGTGCGAAACCTCGACACCCAAGGTATCGCTGCCCTTTGTCGACGAACAATTGGGATCGGCACAGCGGCTGATGGGCCGCGACTTCTGGTCTTATGGGCTTGATGGCAACCGCGACGCGCTCTCGACCTTTTTGCGCAACCACCATCAACAGGGGCTGTCCCCCTACGAGGTTCAGGTCGACGATCTGTTTCATCCCTCGACCCTCATGCCCTTTGTGCAATGATGCGGGTTCTGGGGCGCGACAATTCGGTGAATGTGCAAAAGGTGATGTGGCTGGTCCGGGAATTCGACCTGCCCGTCACCAGAGAGGATTACGGCGGCCCGTTTGGCGCCACGGATCAGCCTGATTATCTTGCGCTGAATCCCAATGGCACGGTGCCGACTCTTGTCGACGGCGATGTCGTTCTGTGGGAATCCAATGCGATCCTGCGGTATCTCTGCGACAGCTATGGCGACGGGCATTGGCGGCCCCAAACTGCCGCCGACTGGGGCCGGGCCGGGCAATGGATGGATTGGGGCCTGTCCTGCCTCACCCCGCCGATGATCACGCTGTTCCGGCAATTGGTCCGCACCGCGCCGGACGCCAGAAATCCCGCGTTGATCACAGACGCGCGGGACCAGGCGGCCAGATACTGGACCCTGCTGGACAGGCATCTGTCGGACCGGGACTATGTCCTTGGCGCGCATCCCGGCCTGCCCGACATTGCCCTCGGAGGGTTGGCCTATCGCTGGCACGCAATGCGGTTTGATCGCCCGCCCCTGCCCGCGCTTGACCGCTGGTATCAGAGTTTGACGGCCCGGCCCGCCTTTCGCCAGAATGTCATGCGACCTTTGACGTGACCGCATCCGGCCTTGGCCGTCCAGCGGGCCAAAGCCGGGCGTAGAACGTTGCATTTAAAAGGCCGGAGTAAAGCCCCCCAACCAAGGCGTTTTCGCACCGTGCAGGCGCCGGAACCCGAAATCGCCCCGCGTCTGGGGATGAGCAGCCCCCCCGTGCGCGGGACTCTTATCCGGCTTGAGGCCAAGGGCCTGCCGGGCGCCGGTGCAACCGATCTTGTCCAAACGTCGGTCAGAAAAGGCCTGCCCGGAAACGAAAACGACCCCGGCAATGCCGGGGTCGTATGACGTGCGCCAAAGCTCTGGCTAGGCCGACAGGCCCCCGCCGGGCAAATCCCCCGTCGGCCCCGCGTCGAGCCGAAAGATATGCGGCGCAACATCGACCGGGAACAACGCCCGCACCAGCGGATCATGGCCGGGCACAATCAGCCGCCGATCACTGGCCAGCGCCTCCAGCCGGTCAAACCCGTCCAGCATGTTTTGCAGATCCACCACGATCGGAAAGGGTTTGCGCGCGATGAAATTCTCATAATAATGCGCCGCATCCGACGCCAGCACCAGCCACCCCGCCGCCGTGCGCACCCGCACACATTGCAGCCCGCGGGAATGGCCGCCAATGCAATGCACCGTCACACCATCGGTGATCTCGCCATCGCCGTCATGGAACATGACCCGCCCGGAATAAAGCCGCTGGATCGCCTCGCAGATATGATCGGCGGTAAACGGCATCTGCAACGTGCCGTGACACATGCAAGGTCCGGTGGCATAGGCCATTTCCGTCGCCTGCAAATGCAGTTTGGCATTGGGAAACAGATGCAATCCCCCGGCGTGATCATAATGCAGATGGGTGACAATCACCTGATCCACATCTTCCGCCGCAATCCCCAGCGGTGCCAGCGCCGCGCGCGGATCGGTCAGGATCGGCCGGTCGCGTCGGCTGGCCTCAACCTCGTCATAGCCGGTATCCACCAGGATCACCTGATCACCGCGCCGCAACACCCAGATAAAGTAATCCATCGCATGGGGCGCGTCGTGATTGTCATCAAAGATGAAGCTGTCCCGCCGCGTCCGGGCATTGCGCTCGGCATACCGCACGGCCAGAACCTCCCAATCGCTCATGACCGGACCTCGGCATAAAGCGCCACGCGCTTGTCCGCGACCATATCGGCGGTGGCGGCATCAAAGGCTTTGAAATGATCCGCCGCAAGATGCGCCTGAAAGGCCGCCGCATCTGTGTAAAGCTCGTACAGAAATACCTCGTCCGGGCGGGCGGGATCGGTACAGACATCAAATTGATGGCAGCCCTCCTCGACCCGCAGGCTGGTGGCGGCATTGTCCGACATCAAGGGCAGGAATTGTTCCCCCTGCCCCGGTTTCAGGGTGAATGTGACGGTGACGGCGTACATCGTGATCTCCTCAGAACAGGCGCGGCAATGTCATCGACAACGCGGGCACATAGGTCACCAGGATCAAAGCGAATATCGCCGCCAGATACAACAGCCCCATGTGCCGGGCGATGCCCAGAACACCAACCCCCGAAATCCGCGACGCCACATAAAGCGTCGCCCCGACCGGCGGGGTGAACAGACCAATCGCCACGTTACAGGTCATGATGACCCCCAGATGCACCGGATCAACACCAAATGTCTGGGCCATCGGCAGGAACAGCGGCGCCGTCAACAGGATCGCAGGCACAGGGTCAAGCACAAGCCCCAGAACCAGCATGACGATATTGACCAGCAACAGGAACACCCAGGGCGAGCTTGACAGGCTTTGCACCGCATCGACCAACACATATGGCATCTGCTCCAGCGTGATCAGCCACCCCAAAACCGACGTCGCACCAATCACCACCATTACAATGGCCGAGGTGACAAAAGCGTCGATCATCAACCGTGGCAGATCGCGCAGGTGAAAATCCCGATAGATCAGCATCGTCACCAACAGACCATAGATCACGGCAACCGCCGCCGCCTCGGTCGGGGTGACAAAGCCGGAAAAGATGCCGCCAATGATCAAAACCGGCATCATCAGCGCCGGGATTGTCCCGACAAAGGCGCGCCACAGATCCGGCGCCGGGGTCATCACCCCGCCCGCATCACAGCCCGACGCCTTGCCAACCCGGTAACACACCCCCATGAACAGCAACCCGAACAACAGCCCGGGCAAGGTGCCCGCCAGGAACAGATCGGCCACCGACACACCGCCGACAAAGCCGTAAATCAACATCGGGATCGACGGCGGAATGATAATGCCGATGGTGCCCGCCGCCGCGACAAGACCGGCGGCAAAGGCGGGTTTGTATCCCTGTTTCGCCATGTTCTTGATCATCACCGAACCAATGGCGGCGCTGTCGGCAATGGCCGAGCCGGAAATGCCGCCAAACAACATCGACGCGCCGACCACAACCATGCCCAGACCACCGGGCAGAAAGCTCAGCAGTGCCCGCGAAAAGGTGATGATCCGCTCGCCGACGCCGCCCCGGCTCATCAATTCACCGGCGACAATGAACAGCGGAATGGCGATGAAATGGTTCGGCTCCACCCCGCCAATGAAATTCAGATACAGCGCCTGAAGCGGATAACCGAGGTCAAAAACCATGATCGGCAAAACGGCGGTGATCAGGATCGCCCAGACCAGCGGAACGCCAATGAAAACGGTGAACAGAAACACCGCGACAACAAACAACAGGATCATGCTTGGGTATCCCCGGCGATATCGGTGCCGCGGAAATGCAGCCACATATTGAAAAGATGAAAGATCAGCGACAGCGCCATGCCAACCGGCATCGCGGCATAAAGCAGCCCCACCGGCCAATAGAGCACCGTGGTCTTTTGCGCCCATTGGTGGGCGGCAATCGACCATCCATGCCAGATCAACGACAGGATCAAGAGCGCAATCACCAGATTGATGACATGTTCCAGGATATTGCGGGCGCCCGCGTTCAACAGGGTTGCGCTGATCTCGGTCACGCGCATATGCGCGCCACGGGCAATCGCCGCCGCACAGCCCAGGAACGTGGTCCACAGCAGCAAGAAGGCCGTGACCTCCAGCGACCAGGCCAGGTCAAACCCGGCCAACCCCCGCAACGTGGCATTCGAAAAGGCAAGGATCAGGATGGAAAACCCACCCAAGGCAAGCAGCCCGTCAATTGCCGATGACAGGGCCCGCAGCCCCGCCGGATAAAATGGTCGGAAATCCATTGGTCACATCCTGGAATTCGGGAAGACCGGGCGCATAGCGACGCCCGGCCATAGGTCGTTTCAGCTCAGATCAATGCGCGGCGCGAATTGCGGCGGCATCGGCCAGCACCCGGTCAACGACCTCGGCGCCATACACTTCGCGGGCCTTGTCATAGACGCTGGCCACGGCATCGCGGAACGGGCCGATATCCGGCGTGATGATCGTAGTGCCGTCGGCCTCCAGCTGTTCAATCTGTGCAGAGACCAAATCCGCCACCAATTTGCGGCTGAACGCCGAAGATTCAGCAGCCGCCTTTTGAATGGCCGCCTTGTCCGTGTCCGACAATTTGCCCCATGTGCTTTCCGCCACGGTCAACGGCAGCGGCGAATAGACATGGCGCGTCAGCGTCAGGTTCGGCGCGACTTCGGCAAATTTCAGCGACACGATGGTATCAACCGGGTTTTCCTGACCATGCACAGTGCCCTGCTGGATCGCCAGATAGACGTCTGTCACCGGCATCACCACGGTCTGGAACCCGATGGCCTCCATCGTCCAGCGGATCATGTCGTTGGGAAAAACCCGCATCTTCTTGCCTTCGGCATCGGCGGGGCTGTTCAGCGGGAATGTGGTGGTAAAGCTGCGGAAACCGGCCTCCCATGTCGACAGAACGCGAATGCCCTTTTCCGGCATCTTGGCGAATTCACCCTGAAGCCATTCGGAACTGTCGTAAAACGCCCAGCCCTGCTCATAGCTGTCCACCAGGAACGGCATCGCCGTCAGGTTCAGCGACGGCATATGTGTCGCATAAGATCCGGTGGCCGATACGGTGAAATCGACGCCGCCCAGTTGCAGCTGCTCGATCGCCTTGGGGTCATTGCCCAATTGGCAGGCCGGAAAGATCCGCACCTTGTAGCGGCCTTCGGTATATTCTTCGACTTTTTCAGCAAAAACCTTGGCGGCCTGGTCGCGCGACCCGCCGGGATTGTCGGTGTGGCTGAATTTCAAAATGGACTGCGCATCCGCAGCCCCGGCGGCCAAGGCCAAAATTGCACTGGTCGCTATGGCCTTCAAAATGGGGGCCCCAAAAATGGGCGTCGTGGCAAATTTCATATCAGCTCCTCCCTGAGCGATCTTGGTTATTGCATTAATTTGCGTATGCGTTAATGAATGCGCTGTCAACTGCCGCAATCGGTATACTCGCGCTGAAATGCAAATCACCGGGTCTGAACCGGGCGCTGACATGGGTTGGACATCAGGTGCGGGGGCTGGCCATTTCCGCCGGGCCATGACACCCGATCGCACTTGAAACTGGCCGAGACCGAAACAGGCCCGAAGACACATGAACCAAGGACAGGACATGCCACACCGAACCGCCCTTCGCAGCCAGACAGACAGAATGACCACCACCGTCGGATATGCATCATGACCGACACTGCACTGCGCGTCGCCTGTGTCGGGGCGGCTATTTCAGCCAGTTTCATGTCGACAGCTGGACCCGAATGCCCGGCGTGTCATTGGTGGGTCAATGTGATCTGGATATGGCGCGGGCGGGCGTGCATGGCGCGCCGCCCTTTGATGATCTGGACCGGATGCTGACCCAGACCAGCCCCGACATTCTCGACATCATCGTGCCGCCGCCCGGCCACGCTGACACCATCCGCACTGCGCTGGCCCATGGCATCAAAACCATCATCTGCCAGAAACCCTTTTGCCGCGATCTGGACGAGGCCCGCGCCATCACAGCCGAGGCCGCAGCACAGGGCGCCACCCTGGTGGTGCATGAAAATTTCCGCTTTCAGCCCTGGTATCGGGCGATGCGCGATGCGCTCGACAGTGGCAAGGTCGGCACCGTGCTGCAAATGACCTTCCGCCTGCGCCCCGGGGATGGCCAGGGGCCTGACGCCTATCTCGAACGCCAACCCTATTTCCAGAAGATGGAGCGTTTTCTGGTGCATGAAACCGCAGTGCATTGGGTTGACACCTTTCGCTATCTGCTGGGCGAACCAACGGCGGTCTATGCCGATCTGCGCCGGGTCAATCCGGTCATTGCCGGCGAGGATGCAGGCTATATCCTGTTTGATCACCCGAACGGCGTGCGCAGCCTGTTTGATGGCAACCGGCTGTTGGATCACGCCGCCGAAAACCACCGCAAAACCATGGGCGAGGCCGAAATCGAAGGCACCAAAGGCACGTTGTCACTGGGGGGTGACGGCGCGGTGTCGTTCCGCGCCTTTGGCAGCCGCGACATCGACACATGGATGCCGGCGCCGGACTTTCCCGGATTTGGCGGCGATTGCGTGCATCATCTGCAATCCCATGTGGTGGCAGCGGTGCGCAATGGCCATACGCCGGAAAATACCGCCTCTGACTACCTTGCGGTCATAGGGATCGAACAGGCAATATACCAATCTGCCAATTCCGGCCAAAAAGTCAGGCTGCCCCAAACGTGACGACACTGCACACCCCTTCCAACGCCCAGCGGGCCCAAACCCGATTGCGGGACATGATCCTGTCGGGCGAACTTGCCGCCGGCACCGACCATCTGGAAAGCGAGCTGGCGGAAAAGCTCAGCATGTCACGCACCCCGGTGCGCGAGGCCTGTGTCATGCTGGAATCCCGTGGGCTGTTGTCGGTCCGCCCGCGCAAAGGCGTGCGCATTCTGCCGGTGTCCCCCGCCGACATGGAAGAAATCTATGACATCCTCACAGAGCTCGAGACCCTCGCCGCGCGCAAGGCGGCCGAGGATCGCCCACCCGAATCCGCGCTGGAAAACCTGAGCCAGGCGATCAAGGATATGGACCGCGCCCTGCTGGCCGAGGACCGCGATACATGGGCCCGCGCCGATCACCGGTTTCATCGTGAATTGATGCGGCTGGGGGCAAATCGGCGGGCGATGGACATCTTTGAAATGATGAGCGACCAGGTCGCCCGCGCCCGTCTGACCACGCTTTACATGCGCCCGGCCCCGGATCGGTCAAACGCCGATCACCATGCGGTGCTAGAGGCGATCCGCGATGGCGACGCCGAAAGGGCCGCCGCCCGCCACCGCGACCATCGCCAATATGCCAAGGCCATGTTGCTTGGCCTGTTGAAAAAGCACCGGCTCAGCCTGCTTTAGGGTCAGACCCTGTCAAGTCGGCCCCTGGACCGCGGTATCCGCCATGGGAATTTCCCGCAACCGCAGCGACACAAGACAGGCCACCGCCGCCAGCCCCGCCGCGATCCAGAACACCGGATGCAGCGCGTTGGAAAACCCGGCAAAGACCGCGTGCTGTGCCTGTACCGGCAGATGCGACACCAATTCGGCACTGATCGACCCGATGCCCTGACCGGCGGTGTCCGGCAGATGCCCGGCCAAATTCTGCGTCAGATTGGCACTGAACAACGCCCCAAAGGCCGCCGTCCCCACCGACCCGCCAATCAGACGGAACATATTGGCGCTTGCCGTGCCAACGCCCAGCATATGCCGTGGCACATCGTTCTGAATCGCGGCAATGCCAATGGAAAACACCGGCCCCAGCCCCAATCCGACCAGCACCATCGACAGCGCCACCACCCAAAGCGACGACCCGACCGACAGAGTCGACAGGGCCAGCATCGCAAGCGCCAGCAACGCGGTCGACAGCACCGGCATCCACTTGTAGCGCCCGGTGCGGCTCATCACCCGGCCCGCCCCGGCAGACGACGCAATCAACCCGACCATCATCGGCGTCAGGAACAAACCGGACACCGCCGGCGTCACGCCCTGCACCACCTGCAAATACAACGGCATGAAGGTGATCGTGCTGAACATCGCAACGCCCACCATGAACCCCACGGTGTTGACCACCAGAAATGTGTTGTTGCGAAACAGGCTGAGCGGCAACACCGGTTCCGCCGCGCGGCTTTCCACCACGATGAACCCGGCCAACGCCGCAAGACCCAGACCAATCATCCCAAGCATTTCCACACTGCCCCAGGCCAGCACCGACCCGCCAAGGTTCGACACCAGAACCGCAACCGACAACAGCACCGCCAGCAAAATCGCCCCGGCAATGTCCAGCTTGACCGCCCGGTTGCGTTTCAGATCCGGCAGCGCCGCATGCAACACCACCAGCGCCAACAGACCAATCGGGAAATTGGCAAAGAAGATCCAATGCCAGCTCAGCGCCTCGACCAGAAAGCCACCGAACAAGGGGCCAATGACGGTGGAAATCCCGAACACCGCCCCCATCATGCCCTGCGCCTGACCGCGTTGCCGGGCCGGTAGAACATCGGCGACAATGGCCATCGACACCACGATCAAACCGCCGCCGCCCAGCCCCTGGATCACCCGCCCGGCGATCAACACCTCCATCGAATACGCCAATCCCGCCAGCGTCGCGCCCGCCAGAAAGACAAAGATCCCCAACTGCACCACCATCTTGCGGCCATAAAGATCCCCCAGCTTGCCCGCCACCGGCGCACCGATTGTCGAGGCCAGCAAATAGGCGGTGATGACCCAGGTCATATTCTCCATGCCGCCAAGATCCGCCACCATGACCGGAATCGCCGTGGTTACAATGGTTTGTCCCAGTGACGCAAAAAGCAGCGTCACCGCCACAGCGGCAAGCGCAATTCGGGTTTGATAGCGGTTGGCCCCGACGTCAGTCGGGTTTTGCGTTGTTGCGGTGCTCATAATACATTCTCCGGGGGCTGTGGGCGATGCTGCCCCAGCCTTAAAATCAATGTTGCTTGCATTTATGTGCTGGCAGCATGTAAATGTCAACAGCATCTATTTGGAGAGCGAGGCCTTGCCCGACCGTGACACAGATCTGAAACGCCTGCTTGCGCAGGCCGACATCGGCGAAGACCTGAGCCAATCGGCCTTTGAACTGGATGCCATCATGCAGCATTGGCGCCGACGGGTGGTCAAACGCGAATTGGGGCAACGGGCCCTGGCCGATCTTGGGCTTGATCTCGATCTGGCGTTGCTGGACGTGTTGATGGTGGTCTGGGCACCGTCGAATGAATTTGCCGACACCCCCGAGGGCGATGTCATGGTCTCGACCGTGGCCACCCGGCTTGGGATTGATCCCTCACGCGCCAGCCGCCTGACATCGGAATTGATCCGTCTTGGCCTGATCCGCCGCGCCGTCAGCCAGGAAGACGCCCGCCGCGCCGTGCTGGAACTGACCCCGGAGGGCGCACAAATCGTTCAGGCCGTGCGCCGGTACAAATTTCTGATCCTTGGCAATTTTCTCAAAGGCTGGAGCCCAGAGGAGCTGGCGACCTTTATCCCGCTGTTGGAACGGTTTTCCGCCTGGTCGGAAACCTCCGAAGATCCCACCGGCAAGATCGCCGCCGAAATCGACCGCCTGCGCAGCAGCCTGACAGACACCGCGCCCTAGACCCCCGCCATCAGTACAACCAAAGGGTCCGGCACGCCCAACCCGACACGAAAGCGCGCGACAACCGCCGCGCGCCCAATAGACTTTTGTGATAGATCTTATTGCGTCAGAGTGAAGGGGCCGGTGTAATTGGCCACATTGTCCGGCGTGATCAGCAGGCAGTCAAACAGCTGCTTTTCCGCGTCGACCATCGGTGTGCCGTTCTTGATATAGTAATCGGCCTGCACCACCGCTTCGCGCGAAAACACAGCAACCGGTTGCAGCACGGTATAGGCCATTTCGCCGGCCTTGACCGCTTCGACCGCATCGGGCGATCCGTCAAATCCGCCCACAAACACACCGTCCAGCTTGCCCGCTTCCTTCAGCGCGGCAATCGCCCCCAGCGCCATTTCGTCATTGCCCGAAATCACAGCGTCGATTTCCGGGTTGGCCTGAATGATCGACTGCATCTTGTTGTAACCTTGGGTCCGGTCCCAATTGGCCACTTCCTCGGCCACTTTTTCCAGACCGGGATATTGGCTCAGCACGGTGTTGTAACCGTTCGACCGGGTGGCGGCGTTGTTGTCAGCGGGGTTGCCAAAGAATTCGACATATTTCGCTTCGTCGCCAACCATGCTCTGCCAGGCCACAGCTCCAATCGCCGCGCCCTGGGCGTTGTTCGACACAAGCTGGGCAATCGCAATGCCGGCCTCGTTGATTTCCGCATTGACCAGGAACACCGGAATGCCGGCTTCGGTGGCCTTGCGCACCACACCCACCGACCCATCGGCATTGGCCGGATCAAGAATGATCGCCTTGGCGCCATTGGTGATCGCGGCGTCAATCAGGTTGGATTCGGTGTTGGTGTCACCTTTGTGGGCGGCCACGGTGGCCTCATACCCCAGTTCCTCGGCGGTGGCCTTGGCAACTTCGCCTTCGGTAAACCAATACGGATTTGCCGGATCGGTAACGATGATCGAGATCAGGCCTTCGGCCCAGGCCGAGCAGGCCATCAGTGGCAACGAGGCCGCAGCGGCCAAAAGCGCGCGTTTGGTAAATGAGATCATTGGAAGTCTCTCCCTTGGGGTTGGTTGGGTGCCGGCGGACCGGCGATCTTCGCGTCGGGTCTCCTCGCCCGAATATCCGCGAAACTGGATGGGGATCAGCCCTTGCGGCCTTTGCCCCCGTATTGGATCGAATTCAGCATCACGGCGAGCACGATCACCGCACCGGTAAACACCGTCTGCCAGTAGGAACTGACGCCGATAATCACGAGACCATCTGACAGAAAGCCGATGACAAAAGCCCCCAGCAACGTGCCGCGCACCGTGCCGCGCCCGCCCATCAGGCTCGCGCCGCCGACCACAACCGCGGCAATCGCCGTCAATTCATAGGTGGTGCCCGCCGTCGGCCCCGCCGACGTCAGCTGGGACGACAGCACCAGCCCCGCAATCGCGGCACAGACCCCCGACAGAACATAAACCGTGATCTGAACCTTCTTGACCGGCACGCCGGACAATTCCGCCGCGCGTTCATTGCCGCCCGACGAATAGAGCCAGCGACCAAATGCGGTCCGCGCCAGCAAAAGCCCCGCCAAAATCGCCACCACCGCCAGCACAATCACCCCGATCGGCACGCCGCCGATACGGTTGAAGCCCAGCCAGTTGAACCCGGTGTTGCCGAATTCCGGCCGCCCCGACAGGTTGTTGAACGTCAGACCATTGGTCATCAAAAGCGCCACGCCGCGCGCCACATAGAGCGAACCCAAAGTGGCGACAAAGGCCGGCACCCGGAAAAACGCAACCAGTATACCGTTGACCGCGCCGACAAATGCACCAAGCGCCAGCGTCAGCAACACCACCGCCCAGACCGGCGGATAAAGGATCACCCCCGCCGCCTCCAGCTCGATCCCCTGCATCAGATAGCCGGCAAAAACCCCGGTCAGCCCCAACACCGACCCAACCGAAAGGTCGATGCCGCCATTCAGGATCACCAGCATCATGCCAATGGACAACAGGCCGAAAATCGCAACGTGATTGGCCATGATAAGAAAGTTCGACACCGTCGCGTAATTCGGCGACAGAAAGGAAAAGATCGCGATAATGGCGATCAGCGCGAAAAACGCCCGCCCCTCCAGCAATATCTGCACGAGACTGGCTTTCTCCCCGAACATCTGGGCGATCAGCCCGCCCGAGCCATGTTTCTTGTGGGTGGTGACGTCGGTCATGACTTCAGGTCTCCGTTTCCGTGCTGCGCGGCGTTGGGGCTGTCCATTTCGACAATGGCCCGTGCTGCGTGTTCGTCGATGATCAGCCCGCGCAACAATCCGCTCTCCAGAACGGCTTTGATGGCTTGGGGTTTCAGGGCGCCGCCGGCCACGGCGACAATGCGGCGGCCTTTCAGCTGGTCGCGCGGCAGGGTCAGAATGCGGTCGCTGACCTCCTGACCCACGGGTTTCCCGCGCCGGTCAAAGAAGTGGCCCAGCATTTCGCCAACCCCGCCGGCCTGCGCAATCCCGGCCATGTCCGCCGGTGCAATCATGCCTGCGCTGACCAATTCGGCCTCTGGCGTGGTGGTGCCGATGCCAACAATCAAAAGATCCGCCTGCGCGGCCAATGCCGCCGCTTGTTGAACCGCGCCCTGGTTCAAAAGCACCGCGCGATCCGCCGCGGAATTGGCGATAAAGGGCGCCGGCATCACCACCGGCTCTGCCCCGGTCCGCGCCGCCAGATGTGACACAATGGTATGTGGATTTTCATCCGCGCCACCGGTCAGCGCCCCCATCAGCGACACGATTTTCAGATCCTGCGCCTGCGGCAAATCGGGCGTATCCGCACAGGCCAGAAGCGTCCGGCCATGGCCGACCCCGATCACCCGGGTGCCCCCGCCAGAGTTTGCGGCAGAATTTCCAGCAGAGATTTCGGCGGACAAAAACGCACCACCCGCGCGCCCCAACGGCCCAAGCGCCAGTGCGTCACCATCCCGCCCCAGATCATCCTGCCCCGCATCGGCAACCACCTGACAATGGTCCAGCCCAAAGGCCGCGATCAGGCTCTGTTCCAGATCAACCTCACCCGAGGCCGCCATGATTTGTTCCTTGGTGGCGTCGGGGCCGAAGCTGGCGGAAATCTTACCCTTGTGCATGACGACAATGCGATGGGCGATGGACAGACATTCACTGACCTCAGAGGTGGAATAAACCACCGCCAGCCCCTGCTGCGCGCCTTCCGCCAACAGGCGGAACACCTCGGCCTTGGCCCCGATGTCGATGCCGCGCGAAGGTTCGTCCAGCAACACCACGGACGGTTTGGTCGCCAGCATCTTGCCGATCACCACCTTCTGTTGATTGCCACCCGACAGCGACCCGATCGCCGCCCCGCCGCCATCGGTCTTGA
Organism: Marinovum sp. J2-8; assembly: GCF_055808435.1. Taxonomy (NCBI): domain Bacteria; kingdom Pseudomonadati; phylum Pseudomonadota; class Alphaproteobacteria; order Rhodobacterales; family Roseobacteraceae; genus Marinovum; species Marinovum sp. J2-8. The sequence goes on from NZ_JBVVRZ010000006.1 coordinate 274,209, forward strand.
TCGTGACCTCGCGGATCGACCGGTCAATGATCGCCTGTTCGTCCGGGCGAGAAGTAAACAACCGTTTGGTAAACGCCCCGATAGAGGCCAGCGACAGGTTCTGTCCGACCGACATGGTCTGCACCAACCCGTCGCGCTGGCGATCCTCCGGCGTCAGCACCAGACCGGCCTCGATCCGCTGGGCGATGGACATGCCCGCCAGATCCCGACCATGCAGCGCCACCGACCCGCCCGACGCGGGCAAACGTCCGGCGATACATTCCATCATCTCGGTCCGTCCTGCGCCCATCAGACCATAGATGCAAACGATCTCGCCCTGACGCAGATCCAGCGACAGCCGATCCACCACCGAAAACCCCGACCCGCCGGAGGCACGCTCAGGTTCCTGATCGACAGCGCGACATCGCCAAATTCCACCTCTGGCGGCGATCCCAGATCGAAATTCTCGCCCACCATGTTGCGCACGATCCATTCCAGATCAATCTCGGCGCGCGGCGCATAGGCGGTCATCACCCCATCCCGCAGCACCACCGCGTGATCGGTGATTTCCAATGCCTCTTCCAGATGGTGCGAGATATAGACAATCGACACCCCCCGCGCCTTCAGGTCATGGATCACCTTGAACAGCACCTCGACCTCGGATGCTGACAGCGCCGATGTCGGCTCGTCCATGATCAGAATGCGGGAATTCACCGAAAGCGCACGGGCGATTTCAACAATCTGCTGCTGGCCCAGACGCAGATCCTCGACCGGGGTCAGCGGATCAATGTCTTCTTCCAGCTCCGCCATAAGCGCGCGGCACTGGCGTTCCTCTTCGGCGAAATTTACCCCGCGCGGGCCCATGATCTCGCGGCCCATAAAGATATTGTCGCGCACATTCATATTCGGCGCCAGCGACAGTTCCTGGTGAATGATCGAAATCCCCTGTTCGCGGGCTTCGACCGTGGATTTGATCGCCAGCGGTTTGCCATCAAGGATCAATTCGCCAGAGGTCGGCAAATGCACCCCCGACAGGATCTTCATCAGGGTCGATTTGCCCGCGCCATTTTCACCAAACAGCGTGGTGACCTGACCGCGATGCACGTCAAAATTCACACCTTTCAACGCATGGACCGCGCCGAAACTCTTGGTGACATCGCGGGCTGCCAATACAACCTCGGTCTTGTCGGGCGCGGCCCTGTCGCGGGTTGCGCTTGTTGGCACGTGCCGGGCTTCGGTTTGCATCACTGCACCTCAAAGGCCACCGGGGTGACCAGCCAGTTTTTCGGATTGATCATGGTGAACACGCCGGTCACGGTGACGGTCTTGCCCGTCAGCGCATCGCGGTCCAGCCCGGCCAGAACCTCGGCCGCCATGGCGCGATTTAAACCGGCGCCGGCGTCCTGATATTCGATCTGGTTCTTGAATGCGCCGAATTCGATGTCGCCGGTGATGTCGCGCAGCTCGGTGCCATTGATCGCCGGGCCGGTCTGGACCCGCACGCCGGTGCCCTCAGGCAGACCCTCAACCGCGACGGTGAAAATTCCCGATTTGCCCTCGCCCGCCGTGCCGGTCAAACGGACCGTCATCACCGGAAATGCCCCGGACATCCTGCCATAGGCGGCGATCGCTGCGGCCTTGTCGCTGGCCAGCTCCGCGGCCAGCTGCGCCGCCTCGGGCGCCTTTTCAATCACATGATCGCGCACAGGCGGAAATTCCTCTGCGCCGAACCGATCCGGGTTGAACGCCTGTTGGCGCAGGTCTTCGTCTCCGCCGATTGTCACCACCTTGGTGTCGAGGGCCATTGCGCCAAGCAATACAACCCCAGCGATAGCAAAGAGTGTCTTGCGTCGCGTCGCTTTGGACGTGCTGGCAGATAGGGTGCCGGTTGTGGCCATTACAGACGTGCCTCTTTTCTGTCCGACCCGGGTGACCGGGCGGTGGTGATTCTGCGCCGGAAACCCCCAGCGCCGTCATGTCAGGAAATTGTCCAACCAACTGATATTGAACTTTTCCTCCCTCTGTCGCTGCTCCGGAAACTCCTCAATTTCCATCGGGACCGGCAACTCGTCCCACCCAGTGGATGTAACGGATTGAACAAACCCTATTCGAAAAAAATTTCGTTGTCTGCAAAAAATTTCAGACAGCCAAAATTTTTTATGCTAGAGCTAACTCAACCGGACGCGGAGCAATCCACCGTCCCGGCACAGCGTCATCCGCAAAAAATCCGGCAAAATCGCAGGATAATATGCGGGGTCACAGGGGAGGGGCAGGCGTGAAGCACAAGCCAAAGGGAGGCAGCACATGGCCAATTCGTCCGATCTGATCATCGGCGTGGATGCCGGCACATCGGTGATAAAGGCCGTGGCCTTTGATCTGGCGGGACGCCAGATTGCCGCCGCTTCGGTACGCAATTCCTATGTGATGGGCGCGGATGGGTCCGCCACGCAATCCCTGCCGCAAACCTGGTCCGATTGCGCCGCCGCCCTGCGCGGTCTTGGCGACAAGATCACCGGATTGGCGCGCCGCACGGCCGCCGTGGCCCTGACCGGTCAGGGCGATGGCACCTGGCTTGCAGGCGCGGACAATGCTGCGGTGACCGATGCCTGGCTCTGGCTTGATGCCCGCGCCGCGCCGACCGTGCGGCGACTGGCCGCCGGACCCGACGAACGCGCAAGGTTCGAAGCCACCGGAACCGGGCTCAACACCTGCCAACAGGGCAGCCAGTTGGCCCATATGGATGCCACCTGCCCCGAAATTCTGGACCGCGCCGAAGTGGCCCTGCATTGCAAGGACTGGCTGTTTCTCAACCTGACCGGCACACGCGCCACCGACCCCTCGGAGGCCAGTTTTACCTTTGGCGATTTCCGCACAAGAGCCTACAGCGACCGGGTGATTGCCGCGCTGGGATTGACGCACCGCCGCCATCTGTTGCCCGACATCATCGACGGCGCCCAGGACACCCGCCCCCTGACCGCCGCCGCCGCCGCACAAACCGGGCTGCGCGCGGCACGCCGGTGTCGCTTGGCTATGTCGATATGGTGATGACCGCGCTTGGCGCGGGGGTCCATACCGGCGATGCCGGCGCGGGCCTGTTCCACAGTCGGCTCAACCGGGGTGCATATGCGGGCTGTGACCTCTGACGCGGTGCATCTCAATACCGAAGGCACGGGATATGTGATCTGCCTGCCGGTCCCGAATCTGGTGACACAGGTCCAGACCAACATGGCCGCCACCCTCAACATCGACTGGGCGCTGTCCCTGGCCGAGGATCTGATGTCCGAGGTCGGCAAGGCCCCCTCGCACGCGGATATGGTGGCCCGGATCGACGGCTGGATGGCACGGTCCCACCCCGGCGCGCTGGTCTATCACCCCTATATATCCGAGGCCGGCGAACGCGGCCCCTTTGTCAATGCCGATGCCCGCGCCAGCCTTGTCGGGCTGAACGCCGGCCACCGTTTCCCGGATGTGATCCGCGCCGTAATCGAAGGTTTGGGCATGGCCGCGCGCGATTGTTACGCCGCCATGGGCGACATGCCGCGCGAATTGCGCCTGACCGGCGGGGCGGCACGCTCGGCGGCGCTGCGCCGCGTTCTGGCCGCCGCGCTCAACACCCCGGTGCGGGTTTCCGCGCGCGAGGAGGCCGGCGCCGCAGGCTGTGCCATGATGGCGGCGGTGGCGATCGGCGCCTATGACACGATGGATGCCTGCATCGCCGATTGGACCACCCCGCTTCTGAACAGCCCGGAACCCCCCGACCCGGATCTGGTGCCAATCTATGACCGTCTTTTTACCAATTACCGACACGCGCGCAGTGGTCTTGCCCCCGTCTGGGACGGGCTGGCGGCGGCGCGCCATGCGCAAGGAGCCTGAGACATGAGCGATATTCAAGAGGTTGACCTGTTTGTGATTGGCGGCGGCATCAATGGGGCCGGCATTGCCCGTGACGCCGCAGGCCGCGGCCTGAGCGTTGTTCTGTGTGAAAAGGATGACCTCGCCGAAGGCACCTCTTCGCGCTCGGGCAAGCTGGTGCATGGCGGGCTGCGCTATCTGGAATATTACGAATTCCGTCTGGTGCGCGAGGCGCTGATCGAACGCGAGGTGCTGATGAAAAACGCCCCGCATCTGATCTGGCCAATGCGCTTTGTCCTGCCGCATTCGCCACAGGATCGCCCGGCCTGGTTGGTGCGGCTGGGCCTGTTTCTCTATGACCATCTGGGCGGGCGCAAGAAACTGCCCGGCACCCGCACGCTGAACCTTCACCGCGATCCAGAGGGCGCGGCGATCAAAGACAGCTACAAACGCGGCTTCGAATATTCCGATTGCTGGGTCGATGATGCGCGGCTGGTGGTGCTGAACGCGCTGGATGCGGCGGAACGCGGGGCCACCATTCTGACCCGGTCGCCCTGCACCTCGGCCCGGCGCGAAGACGGGCATTGGCGGGTGACAACCCGGCATTCCGTCACCGGCGAAACCCGGGATTTCCGCGCCAAACTTCTGGTCAATGCCGCCGGTCCCTGGGTCACGGATGTGGTCAATCGCGTCGCCGGATCGAATTCCCCCCGCAACGTGCGGCTGGTCAAGGGCAGCCACATCATCGTGCCGAAATTCTGGAAGGGCGAAAACGCCTATCTGGTCCAGAACCATGACAAACGGGTGATTTTCATCAACCCCTATGAACGCGACAAGGCGCTGATCGGCACCACCGACATCGCCTATGAGGGCCGGGCCGAAGATGTCCAGGCTGACGAGTTCAGAGGTGCAATATCTGATCGACGCGGTGAACAAATACTTCAAGGAACAGCTGACCCGCGACGATGTGCTGACCACCTTTTCCGGCGTGCGCCCGCTGTTTGATGATGGCAAGGGCAACCCCTCGGCGGTGACCCGCGATTATGTCTTTGACATTGACGACACCGGCGGCGCGCCGCTGTTGAACATCTTTGGCGGCAAGATCACCACCTTTCGCGAATTGGCCGAACGCGGGCTGCACAAGATTGCCGCCTATTTCCCCCGGATGGGCGAGGATTGGACCGAAAATGCCCCCCTGCCCGGCGGCGACATCGCAAATGCAGACTACGAAACCTTTCGCAACGATCTGAAACGGGATTACCCTTGGATGCCGCGCGCCCTGCGCCAGCATTACGGCCGGCTTTATGGCACACGGGTCGACCGGATCGTTGGCACGGCAACCACGCTTGACGGATTGGGTCGGCATTTCGGCGGCACGCTCTACGAGGCCGAGGTCACCTATCTTCTGGCACATGAATGGGCACAAACCGCCGAGGACATTCTGTGGCGGCGCACCAAACACCGCCTGCATCTGAGCGCCGAGGAACAGGCCCGGTTCACCAAATGGTTCGAAGACCAGAGGGAGGCCGCCTAAGATGGCGCTGACGCTTTCGCTGAACACCAATCCGCTGGTCAACCGGTTTGCCGAACCCGATGACCTGATCACCGCCATTGCCCGTGACATCCGCATCCGCGACATCCAGTTGACGCATGAATTCATCAACCCCTCCTGGCCCGCGCCGGTGATCCGCCGCCTGACCCGCGACATGCGGGCGGCGCTGCACCGCACCGGCGCCCGCGTCACCAGCGGCATGACCGGGCCTTATGGGCGGCTCAACCATTTTGGCCACCCGGATCGCGATGTGCGCCGCTATTATGTCGATTGGTTCAAAACCTTTGCCGATATCATTGCCGATCTCGGCGGCACTTCGGTCGGCACGCAATTCGCGATTTTCACCTATCGCGATTACGACGATGCCGCGCGGCGCGCCGAACTGATGCAGATCGCCATCGACTGCTGGGCCGAGGTGGCCGATCACGCCAAGACCGCCGGTCTTGCCTATGTCTTTTGGGAACCGATGAGCGTCGGACGAGAATTTGGCGAAACCATCGCCGCAAGCCTTGACCTGCAAGCCCGGCTGAGCGCGGCAAATATGGCGGTGCCGATGTGGATGATGGCCGACATTGACCACGGCGATGTCACCAGCCCCGATCCCGACGACACCGACCCTTACGCCTGGGCGCGCGCGGTGCCGCGGGTGTCGCCGATCATTCACATCAAACAATCCATGATGGACAAATCCGGCCACCGCCCGTTTACCGCCGACTTCAACGCCAAGGGCGCGATCCAACCCACGCCGCTGCTGGATGCATTTGCCGCCGGCGGCGCCATCGACAATGAAATCTGCCTTGAGCTGTCGTTCAAGGAACGCGACCCGAACGACCGCCAGGTGATATCCCAGATCGCCGAAAGCGTCGCGTTCTGGGCCCCACATATCGACAGCGGGGCACGTGATCTGAACATCTGAAACCGGCCCGAAAGGCGCAGTCATCCGATATTTCTGGACCAAACGGTGCCGACACGCATTATAGACAGGCGCAATTCAAACGGCGCGCGACAGCCGCCGCAGACCAAAGGATGGAACATGGCAAAAGACCGCGGTGCAACAAATGCAGAGCATTCCCTGGCGATCCGCGCCGCCTGGTTGCATTTTGTTGGCGGGTTACGTCAGGCCGAGGTCGCCAAGCGTATCGGCGTGCCCTCGGTCAAGGCCCACCGCCTGATTGCCCGCGCCGTGGCCGAAGGCGCGGTCAAGGTCTCGATCGAGGGCGACATCATCGAATGCATCGAGCTGGAACAGGCGCTCTGCGCGCAATACGGCCTGCAAACCTGCGAAGTTGCGCCCGATCTGGACGAAGACGGCATTCCCTTTCGCACGCTTGGTCTGGCCGGGGCCTCACGTTTGCGGCGCTGGATGGAAAGCGGCGAAATGCAGACCATCGGCATCGGACATGGCCGCACCCTGGCCGAGGCGGTCCGCACCATGCCCCGTTTCAGCACCACCGGGCTCAGCTTTGTGTCGCTGCTCGGCGGGCTGACCCGGAACTTTGCCGCCAACCCGCATGATGTGATGCATCTTCTGGCGGAAAAAACCGGCGCGCGGGCCTATGTGATGCCGGTGCCGTTTTTCGCCAATACCGCCGAGGACCGCGAGGTTCTGTTGGCGCAACATGGCGTGGCCGAGGTATTTCAACTGGCCGAAACCGCCCCGTTGAAGATTGTCGGCATCGGCACCGCCAAGACCGAAACCACGCTTGTCACCTCCGGCATGATCGAACCCGCCGAAATCGAGGCAATTTCGCGGGCCGGCGGCGCGGGCGAGATGCTGGGTCATTTCTTTGATCCCGACGGCAATTCCCTGGAAACCGCGCTGACCGCGCGCACGCTGGCGGTGTCGCTGGATGACACCCGCGAAGACCGGATCATTGCGCTGGCGGGCGGCCCGGAAAAAGTCGCGCCGCTGCGCGCCGTGTTGAACAGCGGCCGGCTCTCGGGGTTGATCACCGATGAACGCACCGCGCGCGGCCTTCTTCGGGACGATCCCGGCTGATCGGGATGATCGCCAACAGGTTGTAACGCAAAAAACCGGCAGGGCGCGCATGTCTTTGCCGCGCAGATGTCTTGCGCGGCAAATATCACATCACAAAATAACAACATAACATTATTGACGTTCGATTTGTGACATGGGATGTTACGCACAGGAGGATTCCCCGTGAAACGTGACGACAGACAACAGGCGATCATGGATCTGCTGGTGACCCGGGGCGAGGTCGACCTCGATGCGCTCTCTGACCATTTTCAGGTCTCGCGCATGACCATTCACCGCGATCTGGACGACCTCGAAACTGCGGGCCTCCTGCGCAAGATCCGGGGCGGCGCAACCATCCGGTCCGGCACCCAGTTCGAAAGCGATTTCCGCTTTCGCGAACGCCAGGACCGCGCCGCAAAAACCGCCATGGCCGAGGCCGCCCAGCATTTGGTCGAACCGGGCATGACGGTGATGATCAACGACGGCTCGATGGCCGCCATCCTCGGGCAATTGCTGGTGTCCAAACGGCCGCTGACGGTGATTTCCAACAATGCCGCCGTGATCGACACGCTGCGCGCCGAACCCGGCATCACCCTGATTGCGCTTGGCGGGGTCTATTCCGCCAAATTCAACGCCTATCTTGGCAAGGTGACAGAGGACAGCCTCGCCGGGTTGCGCGCCGACATCTGCTTCATCTCGGCCCCCGCCGTGGCCGGGCTGGAGGTGTTTCATATGGACGACACCGTTGTGCGCGCCAAACTGGCCATGATGGACCAGGCGGCACAGCGCGTGCTGTTGGTCAATCACAGCCGCTTTGATCAGGTCGCCCTGCATCGGCTCGCGGGTTTGTCCGATTTTGACCACATCATCACCGACACCGCCCCTGCCCCCGAAAGCCGCGCAGCACTTGATCGTGCGGGGCTGACCCTGACCCTGGCCGACACATAAAGAGGCACCAAAATGACCCAGACAGATTACTGGATCGGAACCAGTTGGAAAATGAACAAGACCCTCGCCGAGGCCCGGCAATTTGCCGAAACCCTCGCGGCGGCGGATGCGGCGCGCGATCCGCGCCTGCAACGGTTTGTGATCCCGCCGTTCACCGCCGTGCGCGAGGTCAAGCAAATTCTGGCGGAAACCTCGGTCAAGGTCGGCGCACAAAACATGCATTGGGCCGATCAGGGTGCCTGGACAGGCGAGGTTTCGGCCCCGATGCTGACCGATTGCGGGTTGGACATTGTTGAACTCGGCCATTCCGAACGCCGCGCCCATTTTGGCGAAACCGACGACACCGTCGGCCTGAAAACAGAGGCCGCCGTGCGCCATGGGCTGATCCCGTTGATCTGCATCGGCGAAACGCTGGACGACCGCGAAAGCGGCCGCGCCCAGGAGGTGCTGGCCGCACAGGTGCGCGGCGCGCTGGGCCGGCTGAGCGCCGACCAGAAGACCGCCGAAATCCTGCTTGCCTATGAACCGGTCTGGGCGATCGGGGAAAACGGCATTCCCGCCACATCGGAATACGCCGACGCCCGACAGGCGGAAATCATTGCCGTGGCCAACGATATTCTGGGTCGCCCCCTGCCCTGTCTTTATGGCGGTTCGGTCAACCCCGACAATTGCCAGGACCTGATCACCTGCCCGCATATTGATGGGCTTTTCATCGGGCGCTCTGCCTGGAACGTCGAAGGCTATCTCGACATTCTGGACCGTTGCGCCGCCGCGATCTGACACCAACCGCCATTTGACGTAGAGGAGAGAGTTCCATGAAAATTGCCGTTGCAGGCGACAGCGCAGGCGAAGGATTGGCCAAGATCCTGGCCGACCACCTGAAAGCCAACCATGAGGTGGCCGAAATCTCGCGCACCGATGCGGGCCCCGACGCCTTTTATGCCAATCTGTCGGACCGTGTCGCCAGCGCCGTATTGGCCGGCGATTATGACCGGGCGATCCTGTGCTGTGGCACCGGCATCGGGGTCTGTCTGGCCGCAAACAAGGTGCCGGGCATCCGGGCCGCGCAATGTCACGACACCTATTCCGCGGGCAAGGCCGCGACCTCGAACAACGCCCAGATCATCACCATGGGCGCGCGGGTAATCGGGGCTGAACTGGCCAAGGACATCGCCGATGCCTTTCTTGCTGCGGCTTTCGACCCACAGGGCAGATCGGCGGACAATGTCGGTGCCATTGATGCGGTTGACGCCAAATACAACCGGGCCTGAGGTGTAATTCGGCCCGATTGACCACGGGTCACAAATAGCCACGGGTCACAAATATCCACCGGGCCCGAATACCCACCGGACCTGAACCACAACCGGACCCAAACGCCGCCGCACCCATCGCGCGCGGCCCCGGTCCGCAGCCGGAGCCCCGCCTCCTCCCCCGGGACTCCGGCAAAAAAACGCTCTTTAACCAGCTCTGCAACCAAAGGTGCCGCATGGACAGGATCCTCGCAATCGACAACGGGTTGACCGTCACCAAGGCGGTGCTCTTTGATCTCAACGGGGCCCAGATCGCGGTCAGCCGCCGCAATGTGGCCCAGCTGAAACCCGCGCCGCGCCGGGTGGAACGCGACATGACGGCCCTTTGGGACCAGACCGCTTCGGCGATCCGCGATGTGCTGGAAACCAGCGCAACAGATCCCGCGCGGGTCATCGCCGTGGCCGCGACCGCCCATGGCGACGGTCTCTATCTGCTGGATCATGACGGCGCGCCGCTGGGTCCGGGCATTCTGTCGCTCGACAGCCGGGCAATGGATCTTGTCACCGAATGGCAACAAGACGGCACCGCCCAGGCGGCGCTCGACCTGACCGGCCAGATGCCACATGTCTCGGCCCCCGCCGCGTTACTTGGTTGGATACAGCGGCACGAACCCGGCCGCTTTGCCCGGATCGGCCATGTCCTGTCCTGCAAGGATTGGCTCTGCTACTGCCTCAGCGGGCGGATCGGCACCGACCGGACCGAGGCCAGCACCTCTTTCACCGATGCCCGCACCCAGGATTACTCGCCCGAGGCGCTGACCCTGTTTGGTCTCTCTGCCCTCAGACCCGCCCTGGCAGAAGTCGCGCATTCCGCCGACATCGTCGGCACCCTCACCGCAGCGGCGGCCAGGGCAACCGGCCTTGTCCCCGGCACACCGGTCGCCGCCGGTCTGCATGACGTCACCGCCTCGGCGCTTGGGATCGGCGCGCATCGCCCCGGCGTCGTCGGCATTGTCGCGGGCACCTATTCAATCAATGAATGCGTCGCCACCGCCCCCCGGATCGACGCCAATTGGTTCTGTCGCAATGCGGTGACACCGGGGCAATGGAACAACATGGCGATCTCCCCCGCCTCGGCGACGAATTACGACTGGTTTCTCGACACGCTCTGCGCCGCCGAACGTACCGACAGCGCCACCCCGATCCACGCCCGCCTTGGCCCGGAAATCGACGCCGCCCTGTCGCGCCCGTCCTCGGTGCTGTATCACCCCTATCTGTTCGGATCGCCGATGGGTGCCGCGCCAAGCGCCGCGTTCCTCGGGCTGCGCGGCTGGCATGAGCGCGGCGATATGCTTGCCGCCCTGCTTGAGGGCATTGCCTTTAATCACCGCCAACATGTGGATGTGCTGCGGGCCGGCTTTGGCCCGTCCGAGGCGCGGTTGACCGGCGGTGCCTCGCGCAATCCCACCGTGGCCCAGCTCTTTGCCGACATTCTGGATATGCCGGTCACCGTGACCGACACGGACGAGGCCGCCGCCTGGGGGGCCGCGCTATGTGCCGGGGCCGCCGTCGGGGCCTTTGCCCGCTTCGATGCCGATCCGCGCGACATCAACGGCAGCGCCACCACCTATCTTGCCGATCGTGACCGCGCCGCCCACTACGCGCATCGCTTCGCAATCTACCGCGAGGTTGCGGATACATTGACCCAAACCTGGGATCGCCTGAACACCCTGGAACAGATGGGCCGAAAGGGACCAAATGTCTGACACCTCAGAAGAGAGCTTTGACGTCGTCATCATCGGCGCCGGGATCAACGGCGCGGGCCTGTTCCGCGACCTCTGTGCCCAGGGGCTGAAATGTCTGATCATCGACAAGGGCGATTTCGGCTCCGGCACCAGCGCCGCGCCATCGCGGCTGATCCATGGCGGGCTGAAATACCTTGAAACCGGCGAATTGCGGCTGGTGGCCGAGTTGACCTATGAACGCAACCTCTTGTTGAAAAACGCCGCGCATCTGGTGCGCCCGCTGCCGACCGCGATCCCGATCCTGTCCTGGACCAAGGGCGTGACCGCCGCGCTGCGCACCCTTCTGGGATCGACAACCGCCCCGCGCAGTCGCGGCGCGCTGTTGGTGAAGGCCGGTTTGGCGCTTTATGATTTCTATGGTGCCCGTGCGCGCCAAATGCCGAAACACCGCATGGTCGGACGCCGCCGCGCGCTGGCGGAAACCCCGGCATTGACGCCCCGGATCAAGGCGCTTGGCACCTATTACGACGCCACCGTCACCGCGCCGGAGCGTTTGGTGCTGGAACTGGTGCAGGACGGGCTGGCGCTGTCGCCGGGGGCCGAGGCGCTGAATTGGTGCGCGGTCACTGGCCTGTGCGACGATGGCGCAATCACCCTCTGCCCCGCCCCGAACACCACGCGCAAGGTCCGCGCCAAACTTGTGGTCAACGCCGCCGGTCCCTGGATCGACCGGGTCAACGCCTGTCTTGGCCTCGACACCCAGCTGATCGGCGGCACCAAGGGCGCGCATATCCTGCTGGATCACCCCGAATTGCTGCACCAGCTGAACGGCAGAATGCTGTACTTCGAGGCCGACGACGGGCGCATTCTTTTAGTGGTGCCCTTTCAGGGCCGGGCGCTGGTCGGTTCGACCGACATTCCCGACAACAACCCCGATGCCGCGTTCTGTACCGAGGCCGAAACCGATTATTTCCTGCACAGCCTGCGCGACCTCCTGCCGGGGTTGGCCTTTGACCGCGACCAGATTGTCTATGCCTATGCCGGCATCCGGCCCTTGCCGAATTCGGCGGGTGTGGCACCGGGCCTCATCAGCCGCGATCATTCGGTCCCGCGCGCGCCCGCAACGCCCGACCGGCCCTTCCCGATCCTGTCGCTGGTCGGCGGCAAATGGACCACCTTTCGCGCCTTCGCAGCCGAGGTCAGCGATATGGTGCTGGCCGAGCTGGGGCAGACCCGGCACCAGCTGACCGACGACATGGCAATTGGCGGCGGGCGCGACATGCCACGCACAAGCGACGGCCGCGCCAACTGGGCGGCGACGACCGCCAGCGCCACCGCCGCCACCGCGCCCCGTGTCGCCATATTGCTGGATCGCTACGGCACCACGGCCCGGCATATCGCCCGCCACGAAGGCAAGTCCCCGACCCCGCTTGCCGATGCCCCCGACTATACCGAGGCCGAGATCGACTGGATCGTGCGGCACGAACATGTCCAGCATCTGGCCGACATCCTGTTGCGCCGCACACCGCTTGCGATCAGCGGGCAGCTGACGCCAGACCTGTGCCGCCGGGTCGCCGCCATCGCCGCCGCCGCGCTGGATTGGAACGCCGCGCGAAAGGCCGCCGAACTGGAAGATCTGGCCACCCTGCTGGCCCGGCGTCACGGCGTGCAGCTTGACCTCGGCCCGGCGCAGCAAACCGGGTCCGCCATGGCCTGACATCGCCGCAAAACCACAAGTCTTGGTAGGCGGGGGGTTTCCGACCGCAAGATACAGGTATATTTGCACCACATTTGGCATATTCGCCACATTCCGCACCCGATCCGCAAACGGCGGGTGACCCCCGGCGATTTGCGCAATATGGTGCCAATGTCGCGGGACAGGATATGGCGGGCCCTGATGGTCCCCCTGCCCGGCCTCTGCCCCGGCGCGGCGCTTTCCCTGAACATTCTGGCTGTTTACCGCCCTAAACCCGGGCGGTCAGGTACGTCCGATAATGCGGGCGATAATGTGGACTGTGGCGGGCCATAACATCGGCCCGTCGCCATCTTACCCGTGGGTAAGATCAACCGGCCTTATCCGTGGATGGGATCAGACCGGCCTACCGGGGGCAAGGTCGAACATTCTTACCCACGGGTAAGAATGACCCAGCCTGCCCGCCGCACTTAATCCTCTAATGCGGCATAAAACGCGGCAACCGCCTGTTCCAGACGATGGCGTTCAATGGCCGAAAAATCCCGGCTGTCCCGCAATTCCAACCGCCCGTCCGACGCGCTGCACTTGGCCACGCCATGGCCAAGCGGCACCTGAAACGTGGTTTTGGCCTGACGCGGGCGCGCGGATTTTGCAGCGGTCTTACCCGTGGGTAAGGGTGCGCTGGTCAGAAAACTGCGCAGGATCTCGACCTCGCGCGCGGCGTCACGATCCGGTTCCGCCCGCAGCGCCAGCGACACCCGCCCGACCAATGCCTCGTCCCGTTCCATCAAACGCTTCAGCTCGACCCCGACATTGCGCGGAATGTCCTGCGGATGTTCCAGCACCTTTTCCAGCTTTGCCAACAGATCGGCAAAGGCGCGAATATAGCTGCGCTTGGTGTAAGACGCCGATTTGAACAGCGCCGTCACTGCCTCGGCCACATCCGCGCATTTATGCGCCGGGTCATCCGCATAGCGTCGCGCCAGCGTCGCCATTTCCGCAAAAGAGATATCCTTGCGCACAAGGTTCTCATCCACCATCCGGCGATAACTGGTTTCTGTCTCGGCCTCGGTCGGGATGATCCCGGCGGGAATGGTGGCAAATGTCGCATCGCCGGTTTCATCGAACAAGGCGCGAAACGCCAACAGCCGCCGCATCCCTTGGATCAATTCGAACTTGCCATCGGCGCGGGCCTCGACCCGGATCGGGTTCGACAAGCCGATTTCGCGGATCGACAGCACCAGCTCGTCCAGCTCATCATCCGCGCCCGGCTTGCGATCCCGCAGCAACCGTTCGGTCACCACATCCGCCAGCGCGATCCGGTCGGTGATCAGCCCCTCGCGTTTCATGCGCACGAACTCGGCGGCGAGCTTGTCGTTTTCTTCCCGAATGCTGTTTTCCACCGCCTTGCGGTCGCGCAACGAATTCGCATTCTCATTGATAGCCGAGGCCATAGGCCCCCGGCGCAACCCACGATCCGGGGTTTTCCCGACCTCCATATCCCCCATTTCGGGCAGGTCGATGTCAAACATTCTGCGCTTCTTGCTCATTGATCCACCTCCAACGTGTCCCATGCATCATGCAGGGTTTGGCGGAATTCTTCATACGCGCTATCGAATGTAGATCTTGCGCGTCGCCAGGTCTCTCTGGTCATTTCGCGGTAATCCATTTCATAGACCGAGTTCAGGAACCGCCCCGATTGTTCGACTGCGCGCGTCATTTCGACCGGATGCTGGGTGACGTGATCGCCCCAAACCTTGCGAAAGGCATCCTGCATCGCGCGGTGCAATTCATTGCCCGGCTCGTACCTCGTCAACAGGAACCGGATGTCACAGAATGCTTTCGGCAGTTCGATCTTACCCGTGGGTAAGCTGCCATCAAATCCGGCAGAGAGATCTTCAAGCGCCTCGGACAGCTGACCGATAAAGGATGTGGTGGAATCATATTCCCAATATCCGGGCCCCGACGGCACATAAAGCACATCCGCCGCAAACACCGCATTCATCGACTGATAGCCAATCGCAGGCGGGCAATCGAACAGGATAAGATCGTAACTGTCATCCGGGATCTGATCGAGATAGCGCGACACCACCGCAAAGAACGACCAGTCCGGATTGAGGTGACGATACTGCGCCGACGCGAATTCAACAAAGGCGGCATTGGCACAGGAGGGGATGCAATCAATTGTCGGCCAGGAGGTCGGCTTGATGAAATCGCCGATCCGCAAATCCCCAAGACCCAGTTCGGTAATCGCGGTTGGCAAATGCCGCTGCGGCAGACCGGCGCCGGATTCCGCGCCCACCGGACCCTGGTTCATCCGCTCTGTTTCGTGAATCAAATCGCGCGCCATGATGCCCCAGACCGTGTGCTCCTCGGCGACGTCGGTCAGACCCATGGAATGCGACAGCGTCGCCTGGGGGTCGAAATCCACCACCAACACGCGATAGCCGTCCAGCGCGGCGGCATGGGCGAAATGCAAGGCAACCGTCGATTTGCCAGCACCACCTTTGAAGTTGGCGACCGCAGCGCGCACCGCGCGTTTGCAGGCCGGGCGATGCGGCATCAGGCTGCGCTTGCTGACCTTCAACCGGCGGCGCAATTCATTGATCTCTTCAAGCGAGAACCAACGCTGCCGACCTTCCTGTTCCACCTCACCCGTGGGCAAAGAGGGGTCAGCGGCCAGCTTGCCGCGAAAGGTCGATTGGTTCATGCGGAAAATCAGCTCGGCCACCTCCCACGAGGAAAACCGCCGCAGTTTCTTTTCCATCCCCGGTGAAAAGGTCTGTTGCCGGATCCAGCCCTGTAGTTTCAGGGAACGGTTTTGAAGGGTGGCCAGGTCTTGGTGTGTGTACATGCTCTGCCTCTTAGGACGCATTTTGATCTCTTCACTTCATTTACGCCTTTTTTGCCTTTGGTGCAAAACCTATTATCATGAAGTCACAGGTCACCGCGATCTTACCCATGGGTAAGAAAACAAGGGGCCAAACGGCAGAAGCGATTCGGATACGCCCGCAGCGCCAGAACCGGGCAGGGCGGGCAAATGATTGATCTGGCCGCTATATATTGGGGGACACCTTGTGGGGTGAAACCATCAATAGGGGGACATAAAGGCCCAATAGGGGGTCATACAGAGTGTCCCCCATCACCTATATCTTCACCAGATTCATTTTGAATTCAGGTCAGCAGAACATTCAATCCAAGCGATGGCTTGACAGAATCGACGGATTGGACGCAAATTGACGGCAAGCTCGGAAAAGCGTTGGCAGGCGTGGAAAAATCGGGCATGACAGCCGGATAATCCGGCATTGAAGCGGAGCAGTCCATGCAGGCGGCAAAACCGGTCGGGCGTCATGCCTCGGCCCTGAAATACGATATTCTGTCCGCTCTTGGCGTGACGGCGCTTGCGGCGGATAAACATCGTCAGCGGCTTATGCTGCGACTGATGGTGCTGATCACCACAAGGTATAATTGGCAGAACAACGAATTGTCCATTGGCCGGGCGGAAATGGCGCGGCTTTGGTCGGTCGAGGAACGCACCGTCAAACGCGAAATCGCCAAGATGCGCGCCGCCAGGCTGGATCGAGGTCAAGCGGGCAGGGGTGAAAGGCCGGGTGACGGTATATGCGCTGAACCTCAGCGGGTTGTTGGGCGAAACGACCCAGAGCTGGACCACCATCGGCACGGATTTTGTGGCCCGGATGCAGGAACGCCATGTCGGGGCGGGAACGGATATGGCGGGACCAACCGACGGGCAAGACCCAAGCGGGGCCGCGGCAACAGATCCGAATGTCATCCCGTTTCAACGCCGGATGCAGACCGCAGAGACCGAAGGCACATGGGGTCAGGTACTGGCGCAGCTGCGCGCCGAAAGCCCGGCGCAGGCCGCCACATGGTTCGGGCAATTGTCGGAAATGGCGCGTGACGGCGACCGGGTCACATTGGTTGCGCCATCACGGTTCATTGCGGATTATGTCCGCACGCATTTTCTGAACCGGCTGCTGGGCAGCTATGCCGCGCTGGACCCGGCTGTGCGCCGGGTCCAGGTTGTTGCGGTTTCTGAGTGATGTCCTGATCAGCGGGCAGGGGGGATGACGATCGCGTCGCAGATCTGTTGGCCCACCGCCAGCGCCCGTGCGGTCGCGGCGGCCATCTGGGGCAGGATCATCCATTCCAGCCCCCAGGCCGCGCCAGACCGTTCCTGTTCATGGATCATCGCCTGATGCATGCCGCCAATCTGGGTGGCATTGAACCGCGCCAAAGTGACCAGCAGTTCGGCCAGAACCGGGTTCTGTTTGTGCGGCATGGCCGAAGACCCGCCGCCACCGGACAATGCCAGTTCCTGAATGCCCTGTTGCGCCATCAGGCAGATGTCCTGACCCATCTTGCCCAGGGTGCCGGTGATCAGGGACAAAAGCCCGGCGTGATCGACGATGGTGTCGCGCTGACTGTGCCAGCCTGCGGCGGCATCTTCCAGGCCGAGGGCGTCGGCCGTGAAGGCGGAAATCGTTGCGCCCTGTGCGCCAAGCGCGGCGCGATCGCCGACGGCCCCGCCCAGTTGCAGACGTTCGACCATGGGGCGCAGTGCCGCGAGCCGGGTCCCATGCTGGCGCAGCGGGTCGACCCAGCTGCGCGCGCGGTCGGCAAAGGTCAGGGGCAGGGCGGCCTGCATCCGGGTGCGTCCCATGATCGGGGCGGTGCCGTGGTGGGCCACCAGCTGATCAAGGGCCTGCACCACATCCTGCAAACGCTGCATCAAGAGAGTGTTGGTGTCGCGCAGCGCCATCACCAATGCGGTGTCGATCACATCCTGCGATGTCAGCCCCTTGTGCACGGCGGCCTGGGTGTCCGCATCCACCCGCGATTTGAGCTGGCGCACCAGATCCGGGACTGGCAGCCCATCCCGCAGGGTGGCGTTGCGCAGGGAATTGATGTCGGGCTGACAGGTTTCAATCGCCTGTGCGGCCCGGTCGGCCATGTCCATCGGCACCTTGCCCGCCGCGCCAAGCGCGCGGGAAAACGCGGCCTCGATCGCGAGCATGCGCCGCAGCTCTTGGTCCGGGGACCAAAGCGCCGCGATTTGCGGATCGCCAAACAGCCCGCCAAGCCAGGGATGGTCAAAGACACTTGTGCTCATGGCTGCGGCCTTTGCGTCCGGGGGGATTTGCAATCCGGGGCCAGAGTTGAAGTCGGGTTCGGGGCAGGGGGGTGCCATGTCCGCCGGTGTTGCAAAAGGTCCGTGGTGGGCATGTCTGGTTCCCCTCTCTGTCAGCAAAGGTCTGTCTGGCACGATAGATCGCATGGTTTGCGGCAGGCGCGCCAGACTGATTGCGACAACATGGAACCGCTAGATCACGTGCGGGGCATGCCCTTGGTTCGCATCAGACGTTTTTGTGCGGCAATCCGAAAGGGGGCGTTTGGCGCGCCATATCCGGCATATCCGCCGCGCCGTTCGACGATTTCGAAAAACATGCCGCCGGCAAAGGGGCGCGCATAGATCTGAAAAAACGCGCCATTGGCGTCTTCGTCATAGAGGATATTACCGGCTTGCAGCTTTTGTAACATGCTGGGGGAGAGTTCAAAGCGCGCGGCCAGATCAGCATAGTAATTGTCCGATATGGCCAGCGGTGTGAACCCCTTGGCGGCCAAGGCATCAGAGGTGGCAAAAATGTCGTCGCTGGCCAATGCGATATGCTGGACCGAGGCACCAAAGCTGTCGGCGAGGAAATTGCCCGCCATGGTGCGGTGGGTTTCCGCGCCATTGAGAGTGATGCGAAAGGTGCCGGTTGCGGTTTCCAGCGCCTGACTGCGCACCAGCCCGTCCGGGTCGACCACATCGACGATGGCCGATTTTCCCATGTCGAACAGCGAGGAATAGAACAGCGACCAGCTGAGCATTTCATCATAGCTCATGGTTTGTGCCAGATGGTCGATGCGTTTCAGCCCAACATCAGATGCGGCGGTGTCGGCGCGGGTGAATTCCAGCGACCAGACCCGGTCCAGACCGCTGGTGGCGTCGATGAAATGCAACAGGCTGCCGCTGCGCCCGCGGATCGCCGGAATGTCGAGTTCGCCGGGGCCAAGCGGTTGGTGAAAGGGGTTGGCGCCAAGCCGGATGGCGCGGGCCACCGTGGCATGGGCATTTTCCACGCCAAGGCCGATGTCACATACCGTTGTGCCATGCACATTATAGGCGCTGCTGGCAAAGCCGGTGGTTTCCCGGTTGACGACAATGCGGATGTCGCCCTGGGTCCAGAGCGTCAGTTTCTTGGCGATATGGCTGCCGGAGCGGGCAAAGCCGAGGGTTTGCAGGATGGTTTCCAGCGCCTCGGCCTCGGCTCCGCGACTGGTGAATTCGACAAAGGCCACCCCGTCGACGGCAATGCGCGGCGGCATTTGTGGCAGGTCGACGGCGTTGGTCGGTTCCTGGCGGCGGACATCATCCATCAGCGCCACCAGCGCGCGATGACCATCGCGGGCGATGGAATGCGGGCTGCCGCCGCGAAACTGGTCGTTGAAGATTTCCAGCGACACCGGCCCGGCATAGCCCGTCGCCATCACCGCGCGCATGAAATCGGTCACCGGCAGGTCGCCTTCGCCCGGCATATTGCGGAAATGGCGCGACCAATAGAGCAGATCCATGTCGATCAGGGGCGCATCGGCGAGCTGGACAAAGAAGATCTTGTCACCGGGAATGCGGCGGATCGTGTCGGGGTCGATGTTGCGCACGAGGGTGTGAAAACTGTCGAGGATCAGGCCGACATTGGCATGATCGGCGCGGCGCACAATTTCCCAGGCGTCGCGGTGATCATTGACATGGGTGCCCCAGGCCAGGGCCTCGTATCCGATGCGCAGATCACGGGCGGCGGCACGTTCGCCCAGTTCGTGGAAATCCGCCGCCGCCCGGTCGATACCGCCAAGCGCCTTTGGGTGACAGGAGGAACAGACCAGCACAAGATCGGTGCCCAACTCCTGCATCAGGTCGAATTTGCGTTCGGCACGGTCAAAGGCCTTGGCCCGGTAAGGGTCTGGCAGACCTTCGAAATCGCGGAACGGTTGAAACAGGGTGATCGTCAGCCCCATGTCCCGGATCAGGTTGCCGACATCGCGCGGATTGCCGTCATGGGCGATGAAATCCTGTTCGAAAATCTCGATGCCATCAAAACCGGCGGCGGCGATGGCCTCGAGCTTCTCTGGGAGGTTGCCGGAGATCGAGACGGTGGCAATGGATGTTTTCATTTTGCAATCCTCGGGGCCGGCGGGTTTGGCAAGACGGGGCAGGGATATGGCCGGGTGGAATATGGTCGGCCGCGCCATCATGCGGTTTCAAAGCTTTCGAAGGTGGCCCGCATACGGCGGTCATCGGCGGTCACCCCGGTAAAGAGGTGAAAGGCGCGCACGGCCTGAAACACCGCCATGCCGGAGCCATCCACCGTGCGACAGCCCCGGGCGCGGGCGGCGCGCAGAAATTCGGTTTCGCGCGGGAAATAGACGATGTCGCCAACCCAATGGCGGTCTGACAGCAGGGTGGTGTCGATGGGGGTGCCGGGCAGTTTTGCCATGCCCATCGGGGTGGCGTTGACGATGCCCTCGGCCTGTTCGATGGCGGGGGCAATGTGATCTTTGGTATGGGGCACGGCGCGGGCCACGGTATGGGCCACAGTATGGGCCACAGTATCGACCCCGAGGGCGTTGGCGGCGGCATTCACCGCCTCGGCCAGGGCGACGGCGGCCTCGATCCGGCGGTCGGTGATCATCAGATCGGTGGCGCCCATGTCGTGAAGCGCATGGGCCAATGCCCCGCCCGCACCGCCGGCCCCAACCAGCAACACCCGGCGCGGCGTGACATCGGGCAGGCCACGGCGCAGACCTTCGGCAAAGCCGGAAAAGTCGGTGTTGTGCCCCAGACGTTTGCCATCGCGAAACACCAGCGTGTTCACCGCGCCCACCCGCCGTGCGGCATCGGACAGCTGATCGGTGAGGGCCAGCACCTCTTGTTTGTAGGGGAAGGTGATGTTGAGCCCGGCATAGCCGTCTTTTTCCGCTTGATCGACGATCCGGGTCAGCGGGGTGTCGGGCGGCATCTGGTCGGTGTCGAGCAGATCATAGCGCAGGTTCAGGCCCTGAGCCGCGCCCTCGGCCATATGCATGCGGGGGGTGCGAGAGCCTAAATCCCTTGCCCACCAGCCCAACCCGGAGGTGTTGCGGCGTCCTGGTGTCGGCCTGCGCCGGTGATGGTTCCTGCATGTCGCGCCCCTGAACTGCCGTGTGATGATTCCCGTGGGTGAGGGTCTTTTTGTACCATTTGGTTAATTTGGTCAATCATTTTGTACTAGACGGTTAAATTGACCGATGTTAGCACAGGCAGACGGAGGACAGGATGCCAGAGCCCGCCAAACACCCCGCGCCCGATACGGGCAAGCCGGACAAGAAAAAGCGCGCGCCCCGGCGGCCCCGCTGGAAACAGAACCCGGACGCGGTGCAGCGCGATATCCTGATCAATGCGATTTCGGAATTTGCCGACCGTGGGCTGTCGGGCGCGCGGGTGGATGCCATCGCGGCGCGCACACAGACGTCAAAGCGGATGATTTATTATTATTTCGGCGACAAGAACGGGCTGTATGCTCGCGCGCTGGAGGCCGCCTATGCCGAGGTGCGCAAGGGCGAAGAGGGGCTGAACCTCGACCATCTGCCCGCCGCAGAGGCGCTGGCGAAGCTTGCGGAATTCACCTTTGATCACCACCGGGCCAACCCGGATTTCATTCGCATGGTGATGATCGAAAACATCCATAATGCGGAATTTGTCGGTGCGTCGGATATGATCCGGGCGTTGAACGGCGCGGCAATTGACCAGCTGACAGAGATCTGTCGGCGCGGGGCGCAGGACGGCAGCCTGCGGGCGGATCTGGACCCGATGCAGCTGCATTGGCAGATTTCGGCCTTCAGCTTTTTCAATGTGTCGAACCGGCCGACGTTTTCGGCGCTGTTTGGGGCGGCGCTGTTCACGCCGGAGACTCAGGTGGCGCTGCGGGATGATCTGGTGCGGATGCTGGTTGAGGCCGCCCGCAGGCCTGCGGGGACAGACGGGACAGGCGGCAAATGACCACGGGCGCATAGCGGTTTCGCTGCGCCGGTTGGGTCAATTGCTTGTGTGTCATCAAGGTCTCGCAAAGTTCGCTTTGCGGGGCCTTTTGCTTTTGCCTGTCGCGTTGACCGCCCATTTTCCGGCTTCTGCGTGCCCCTCCGCAACCCTGTGATCGCGCTGTGGGCATCGCCGCCAAGGCGCTGTTGTTTGGCGGGGCCGGGGTTGCGTCTCTGCACCCTTGGTCCTATGGTCCAACCAAAGTAGGGGTGACTCGATGGCCGGCCAGTCCGCAGTTGATGAAATTAGAGAGGTGCTCAGACGCGAGATCGTGAATGAGTATGAGACAGGGGATTTCCTGCCGACCGAACGCGATTTGGCCGAGCGGTTCGGCGTGTCGCGCAACACGATCCGCGAAACCATCATTCATCTCGAGGCCTTTCAACTGGTGCGCAAAACCAAACGCGGGCCACAGGTGACAAAGCCCGATTTCGAGACCATGTTTCGTGGTTTCAGCCAGTTCTTTGCCGCGTCGTCGCGGACCTTTGTTGATGTGCTGAACTTTCGCCGGATCATTGAAACCGGCGCGGTGCCGCTGATCGTGCACAATGCGACCGACGATGATATTGCCGCGCTGGATGTGGCCAATCGCGCGATGCGCAAGGCGCTGACGACCTCTGAGTCCGCAGAACAGGATTACCGGTTTCACCTGGCGTTGATCGACGCGGCCCGCAATGACGTGCTGAGCCGGATGTATCGCGTGATGTCGGAACCGCTGCGGTTTTACCTTGAGGTTGGCAAATCTCAAACGCCCGCGACCAATGCCGCCAGCGACCACCACGAAGCCATTATTGCGGCGCTGGGGCGGCGCGATCCAGAAGACATGGCCGACGTGCTGGGCGCACATTTCCAGCATTCCGCAGACACGCTTGCGGTGTGGCTGGCCGAAAGCGGCGGTGCCGATGCGCCGTCCGAAATATGGCCGTCTGAAAAGGCGACATGACCCCGAAAAGAACGCAAACACCGGAGACTGACATGCGATTTCTGAACCACCTTACCGGGGCGGCCGGTCTGGTTGGCAAGCGGGATCTCGGGATTGTCGCTGGCACTGATTTGACCGCAAAGGATACCCCATGAAAGATTTAGACACCCCAATGCGCGCGCTTGTCTGTGCCGAGCCGGGCAAGCTTGACCTGGTGACGCAGCCCCGTCCCATGGACCAGCCCGGTCATATCCGTCTGAAGGTCGAGGTGATCGGCATCTGCGGCACCGATTACCATATCTACAAGGGCCAACAGCCGTTCCTGTCCTATCCGCGCACCATGGGCCATGAGCTTGCGGCGCGGGCGATGGAAGACAGCAGCGATGGTCGTATCAGGCGCGGCGATCTGGTGGTGGTCAACCCCTATGTCACCTGCGGCACCTGTCATGCCTGCACCATCGGCAAGCCGAACTGTTGTGAAAACATCGGCGTTCTTGGGGTGCACCGCGATGGCGGCATGTGCGAGGAAATCGTGATCCCGGAGGCCAATGCATATCCCGCCGCAGGGGTGGAGCCAAAGGCCGCCGCAATGGTCGAATTTCTGGCGATTGGCGCGCATGGTGTGCGCCGGGGGCAGGTGGCCGAGGGTTCAACCGCGCTGGTGGTTGGCGCGGGGCCGATCGGGTTGGGCGCGGCGCTTTTTGCGCAGGTCGCGGGCGCAACGGTGACGGTGCGCGACACCTCGGCCGAGCGGCTGGCGCTGGCGCGTGCGATCCTGCCGGATGCGATCTGTCAGAGCGTGGATGCGGCGGGCGATGACATGTTTGAAACCGTGTTCGACGCCACCGGCAATATCGGTGCGATGAATGCCGGGTTGAAATTCGTGGCCCATGGCGGGTCATATGTGTTGCTGTCGGTGGTCAAGGGCGATCTGTGCTTTGCCGACCCGGACTTTCACAAGCGCGAAACCACGCTGATTGCCAGCCGCAACGCGCTGAAAGCGGATTTCGAACATGTCATGTCCTGCATGGCGCGCGGTCTTGTGCCGATTGACGCCTTTGCATCGCACAGCACGACGTTCGACGATGCTGTAACGGATTTGCCCAAATGGTCAGAGGACCGGGGCACTGTGGTAAAGGCGCTGATCCATGTCTGAGACTTTCAAAACCCCCGTCGTTCAATTCGGCACCTCGCGGTTCCTGCAGGCGCATGCCGATCTTTTCTTTCACGAAGGCACACCGCCGCGCGCCATTACCGTGGTGCAATCTTCCGGCGATCCCGACCGTGCCCGGCGTTTGGCGCATCTGGCTGCGGCAGAGGGGTATCCGGTGCGCATTCGCGGGGTTCAGGGCGGTGAAACGCTGGACGAAGAGCGGCGTGTGACCTCGGTCAAGCGGACGCTGGCCACCGCCACCGATTGGGACGAGATCAGCCGCGTGATCACCGAAGAGGCGAAAATCATCCTGTCCAACACCGGCGACCGTGGGTATGAACCGCGCCCCGCCGATGCCGGGGCCAGCCCGGATCAGGACATGAGCTATCCTGCCAAGCTTTTCCATCTTTTGGCCGCGCGTCATGGCGCGGGGGGCGCGCCGCTTGATATCTTTCCGATGGAGCTGGTGCCGGAAAACGGTGCGGTGCTTCGGGCGCGGGTGCTTGAGATTGCGGCGGCGCAGAATGCCTCTGGTGCGCTTGTGACCTGGTTGGGCGATTGTCGCTGGGTCAATTCGCTGGTCGATCGCATCGTGTCAGAGCCGATTGAACCGGCTGGCGCGGTGGCCGAACCCTATGCGCTTTGGGCGATTGAGGCCCAGCCGGGGCTGGAGGCGCCAACAGAGCATGCCTCGATTTAGGTGGTGGATGATCTGGAGCGGATCGAGCGGTTGAAATTGCACATCCTCAACCTGGGTCATACGGCCATGGTTCAGATCTGGCGTGAGGCTGGCGGGGATGCGGAGCTGACCGTTGATGCGGCGCTGGCGGGGGACATTGGCCGCGCGGTCGAGGCGATCTTGCAGGACGAAGTCCTGCCCGGTTTTGCCCTGCGCGGCATGGAGGCCGAGGCCCGCGATTATGCCGCCGCCACGTTCGAGCGGTTCCGCAACCCGTTTCTGCATCACCGGCTGTCCGACATTGCCCAGAACCACGAACAGAAAATCGCACGCCGCATTGCGCCGTTTGTGGATTGGGTGCGCGCCGAAGCGCCGGATTTCGCGGCGCCGAGGCTGGATGCCATCATCGCAGCAGGCGGTGCCAAATGAGTGCGGGCCTAATCATTCTGTCGCCCGAAGACAGCGTGGCGGTTGCCCTTGTGGATTGGCCCGAAGGCGAGGCGCGCGACGGTCTTGTGGCGCGCGAAGCGGTCGGGCGCGGGCACAAGATCGCCCGGCGCGCCATGGCCAAAGGCGATCCCATTGTCAAATACGGCCAGATGATGGGCATCGCGTCGCAGGACATCGCGGCCGGCGCGCTGGTGCACAGCCACAATTGCACCATGCCGCAAGATCATGCGGAAATGGCGGTGTCGTCCGGGGCGTTGCCGGATGCGCCGGCACGCAACACCTTTGACGGGTATCTGCGCCCCGATGGCCGCGTCGGCACCCGCAATTTTATCGGCATCATCGCCTCGGTCAACTGCTCTACCACCGTGTGCAACGCCATCGCCGCCGAGGCCAACCGCACATTGCTGCCGAAGTTTCCCGGCATCGACGGGTTTGCGCCGATCATCCATGATCAGGGCTGTGGCATGGCGCATAAGGGCGTGGGGTTTGACGCGCTGGTCCGGGTGTTGAAGGGCTATCGCGATCATCCGAATTTTGGTGGCGTTCTGATTGTCGGGCTGGGCTGTGAGGTCAACCAACTGACCCTCTACAAGCCGACCGAATGGGCGCAGGAACGTTTCCAGACCTTCAATATTCAAGAGGTCGGCGGGTCGCGGTCCGGTGTGCGCCGCGCGCTTGAGCTTTTGGAACCGATTGCGGCGGCCGCCAATGAGGACCGCCGGTCCAGCCAGCCGGTGTCAAAGCTGGTGCTTGGCATGCAATGTGGCGGGTCCGACGGGTTTTCCGGCATCACCTGCAACCCGGCGCTTGGCCATGCCTCGGATCTGTTGGTTGCGGCGGGGGGGATGTCGATTTGTCCGAGACGCCGGAAATCTATGGCGCGGAACATCTGTTGATCGCGCGTGCGGATGCGGGGGCGGGCCAGAAAATCCGCGACATGATTTCGTGGTGGCGCGACTATGCCGAACGCAATGGCACCACGCTGGACAACAACCCCTCGCCCGGCAACAAACGCGGCGGGCTGACCACCATTCTGGAAAAATCGCTTGGCGCGGTGGCCAAGGGTGGGCTGTCGCCGGTGTCGGGGGCGTTTGCCTATGGCGCGCGTATCGAGGGCCCGGGTTTTGTCTATATGGATTCCCCCGGCTATGATCCGGTGGTGGCCACCGGGCAGATCGCGGCGGGGGCCAATGCGCTGTGTTTCACCACCGGTCGCGGGTCTTGTGCCGGGTATAAACCGACGCCGTCACTGAAACTTGCGTCCAATACCGAGCTTGCCAAATCCATGCCCGAAGACATTGATCTGGATTGCGGTGTGATCATCGGCGAGGGCGTGGCGATTTCCGAGATGGGTCTGCAAATCTATCACCGTATCCTGGATATGGCGTCGGGCGACACAACCGCGTCCGAGGAATTGGGCTATGGCGACAATGAGTTTGTGCCGTGGAAGATCGGCGCGGTGCTGTAGCGCGGTTTTTACGGCGGTCTCTTTGAGATGGCTTTGCCTGACGGTGGGTTCATGTGGTCTTTACTTTTGGGTCATATGAACCTACTTTGAGGGCGAAGGAGATCTGCGATGCATGTGGCCGACAAGACCCGCGAACCGGTGCAGGTGAACGCAATTGCGCTCAAAGCCTATGCGCGCATTGTCGACGCCTGGGCCTTTGGTGTGAAGGATGCCGCGCGGCTTGCGGATATGTCCGAAAGCACATGGAAACGCGCCAGAAAGCCGGGGTTTGCGGGTGAGCTGACCAAGGATCAGCTGCTGCGGCTCAGCGCGGTGATTGGCATCTATAAATCGCTGGAGCTGTATTTTTCCGATCCATTGGCCAAAAGCTGGTTCACGCGGCCGAACACCGGGCCATTGTTTGGCGGTCAGCGGCCAATTGACGTGGCGATAGAGGGTGGGCTGCCGCAGATCATTGCCATTCGCACCTATCTTGACGCGCTGCGCGGTGGGGCATGAAACAGGCGGAGATTTCCGATCGCGGTCTGGTGCGCCTTTTGCCTGCGACCTATCACAAACCGCCGGCCCTGCGCGGGCTTGTCGATAGTGATGATGAGCTTGATATTCTTGCCGAGATCGAAGGTTTGACCAGCGGGCGGCTTTTGGCGGAACGGGGCCGCAACCCGCATCTGGATCCGCGTGAATTGGCCTGGCAGCGCCGAAGCCACGATTTGCGGCTGTATGGTGACAGCCATATCAATGCGGCCTTCACCTATACCCGGGCGGGGGGCAATCGTTTCAACACCGAAGCGCGCGGCGCGTGGTATTGCGCCTGGAATGTGATGGTGTCGGTCAGCGAAGTCGCCTGGCACCGGACAAGGGAGCTGGGGTTTACTGGCTGTTATGACGACAGCGCCCGCTATGTCGAGCTGCTGGCGGATTTCATCGGGGTCTTTGACGATATGACCGATGAACCGGATCACCCGGCGCTTCATGCCGACCCCGATATTGGCTATCCCGAAGGTCAGAGCCTTGCGCAGCATCTTCGCCGTCACGGGTCGCGCGGGTTGATTTACCCATCTGTGCGCGCACCGGGCAGCGATCTCGGGGGCGATCGGGGTCGCGATATGGGGGGCGGCAAAAATTGTCTTGTGTGTTTTGATCCCCGTGCGATCCAGAATGTGCGCCCCGGCGCATCCTGGGATCTGGTGTGGGACGGCACGCCGGATTACGCGATCAATGCGGTGGCCTGATCGTCGGGGTCCAGACCCATAAACCCAGACCTCAGCGGTTGCCGTCGATCCATTTCGACATCAATCCTTTGTCGCGAAAACATTCGTCCGGCACGGCACGTTGTTTGATCCGGGCCAGACGTTCCGCAAAAGCGACCTGTTTCGATGTCGGGCGACCGTCCTGCGGGGCAGGCTTGACCTTGGTCTGGGCATCAATCCAGGCGCTGAGCGCGCGGCGATCCTGCTGAACCTCCCAAGGTAACGAGATCCGGTTCCGTTGTGCCAGTGACCGGGCATAGGCAATCTGTCGGGGCGTCGCGGGCAGGGTGTAACTGGAATTTTCCATTGAAACGTTCTCCTTTCGGCTTGAAACGAACATAGAACAGAACGAGAACAAAATCAAGACCCCGGCGAAAATCGGGGCATTCACCCGGCGAAATCGGTGTTTTGGCGGCGGGCGTTTGCCCCTTGGTGATCTGGCGGGCGGCACCGGGGATCACGCCGCATTTGGCACCATGCCGGCGCAGGGCAGGCATAGGGCGGGCATTGGCGAGGTGGGGCGCAACTGTGGTAAAGCTTGAAATCTGCGGCGAAATCGGGTCTATCCAGCCACATGAACGTTAGGACCCGGTGAAATCCCGGGTGGCTCTTCCGGCCGCTGATCCGCCGGACAACCCTGAAAATTCCCGAAAAACGCCGCCGTCCGTCTTGTCACAGACGCTCTGGCACAGGGTCTTGGATTGCTCTTATGATTTCACTTTCTGACTACCGACAGCAATGGTTCGGCAATATACGCGGCGATGTGCTGGCGGGGATTGTTGTTGCGCTGGCCCTCAATCCCCGAGGCGATCGCATTTTCCATCATTGCGGGCGTGGACCCCAAGGTGGGTCTTTATGCCTCTTTTTCGATTGCGGTGATCATCGCCTTTACCGGCGGACGGCCCGGCATGATTTCGGCCGCCACCGCCGCGACCGCGGTGCTTATGGTGACGCTGGTCAAGGAATACGGTCTTGAATATCTGTTGGCCGCAACCGTGCTGGCCGGGTTGTTGCAGATCGGCGCCGGGCTGCTGAAACTTGGGCGTTTCATGCGCTATGTGTCGAAATCGGTGATGACCGGTTTTGTGAACGCGCTGGCGATCCTGATCTTTATGGCGCAATTGCCAGAGCTGAACCCGGCCAACGCCGGGGTGACATGGCTGACCTATGCGCTTGTCGCTGTCGGGCTGGCGATCATCTATCTCTTTCCCCGGATCACGACGGCGGTGCCCTCGCCTTTGGTGACCATCGTTTTGTTGACGCTGGTTGTTCTGGTCATGGGCTGGGATGTCCGCACGGTGGGCGACATGGGCGCATTGCCGGATACGCTGCCGGTGTTTTTGATCCCGGATATTCCGCTGACATTCGAGACGCTGGTAATCATCTTTCCCTATTCCGCCGCGGTTGCGGTGGTGGGCCTGTTGGAAAGCCTGATGACCCAGAACATCGTCGATGATTTGACCGACACCAGATCCAACCGCAATCAGGAATGTATCGGTCAGGGCATTGCCAATACCGCAACCGGGTTTATCGGCGGCATGGCGGGCTGTGCGATGATTGGCCAATCCATCATCAACGTGAAATCCGGGGGACGCGGGCGGCTTTCGGCCTTTACCGCCGGGGCGGTCCTGTTGGTGCTGGTTGTGGGGCTGGGCGATCATGTGGCGCGCATTCCGATGCCGGCGCTGGTGGCGATCATGATCATGGTGTCGATCGGCACCTTTTCCTGGTCGTCGATCAAGGCGCTGCGGGTGCATCCGCGCTCGTCCTCGATCGTGATGATCGCAACCGTGGTGACCGTGGTTTATACCCACAATCTTGCCATTGGGGTGCTGGTCGGGGTGCTGCTGTCGGGGATCTTCTTTGCGGGCAAGATTGCCCAGCTTTTCCGCATCTCTTCCAGCCTGTCTGCGGATGGGCGCGAACGCACCTATCTGCTTGAGGGTCAGCTGTTCTATGGGTCGGTCGAAGATTTCGCAGATGCTTTCGATTTCCGCGAGGCGCTGGATCGTGTCATCATCGACGTGAGTTGCGCGCATATCTGGGATATCAGTTCGGTTCAGGCGCTGGACATGGCGATCCTGAAATTCCGCCGTGACGGCGCCGAGGTCGAGGTGGTCGGTATGAATTCGGCCACAGAAACGCTCGTTGACAAGCTTGCCATTCATGACAAGCCGGGCGCGATGGACAGGTTGATGGGACACTGAGGGGGGATAACCATGGACAAGATACTGACAATGCTGGACGGGTCGGCCTATTCCGAAAGCGTCTGTCATCACACGGCCTGGATTGCGCAGAAGCTGAATGCCGGGGTTGTGGCGATGCATGTGCTGGGCCGCCGTGAGGGCGCGGCCTCGACCAATCTTTCCGGCGCGCTCAGCCTTGGGGCGCGCTCGGCCCTGCTGGAGGAGCTTGCCGGGCTGGACGCAAAGCGCGCGAAACTGGCGCAGGCCAAAGGCCATGCCATCCTGGAGGACGCAAAAGCGATCCTGGAGCAAGACGGGGTTCCATCGGTCGATCTGCGGTTGCGCCGGGGTGATCTTCTGGATGCGGTGCGCGCGCTTGAGGGCGACATTCGCGCCATCACCATCGGCAAACGCGGCGAAGGGGCGGATTTCGCCTCGGGCCATCTGGGGTCGAACCTGGAACGGGTTGTGCGGGTCTCAAAGGTGCCGGTTTTTGTCGCCTCGCGCGAGTTCCGGCCAATTTCCAGGGTTCTGGTGGCCTATGACGCCAGCGCCAGCGCCAAGGTCGCCATCGAACGCATGTCGATCAGCCCGGTTTTCAGCGATCTTGACGTTTGTGTGCTTTGTGTGGCGCAGGATGACGCCCGCGCCCGCCAAACCGCAGGCGAGGCGGTGGCAAAGCTTCGCTCGGTCGATATCACGGCATCGGCGCGCACCGCCACCGGCGACCCGGAGGAGGTTCTGGGCGAGTTGGTTCGCAAAGAAGGTTTCGACCTTCTGGTCATGGGGGCCTATGGGCACAGCCGGATCAGACGTCTGATCATCGGGTCGACCACCACGGCGATGATCCAATCGGTCAAGATCCCGGTGTTGCTTTATCGGTGAATTGGCGGATTGTCTGTTTGCAGGCGCATGCGGGAAATAGGGGCGGGTTTTCGGGTGCGGTGATCTATTTGCCAGTCCCGTGTGTTCCAGCCCCGGATGTATCACCCCTGCGCAGCGGTCTTCCGGTTCGCAGGACCGAAGCGGCCCCAAGGATCAGCGCCGCGCCAATCCAGAAGCCCGGCGATGGAACCTCGTCAAATACCAGATAGCCGACGCTGGTTGACAGGATCAGGCTGAGATAGCCCAAAATCCCGAGAAAGCTGGCCTCGGCCAGACGGTGCGCGTTCAGGAAACAGAACTGTGCACATTGCGCAAAGACCCCGATGCTTAGCAGGGCAAGCAGATGCTGCGATGCAATTGGCGTCCAGTGGAGCCAGGCCATCGGCGCGCTGAATGCGGTCAGGCCCAGCGTGTAAAACCCCATCAGGACCACCACCGGCGCGGCGCGCAATCGGCGGGTTGTGGTCACCGCGGCGACCCCACAGAGCACCCCGCCAAACATGGCCGGCACCGCCCAGTTCAGGTCGATCTGGCCGGGGTTCAACGCGATCAACACCCCGACAAAGGCCACCGCCGCCGCCAGCCACCGGGTTAGGCTGATGCGTTCGCCCAGGACCAGCGCGGCCAGGATCATCATCAGGGCCGGGCGGGTAAAGCCGATGGCCGAGACCAGCGCAAATTGCAGGCGCGGCATGGCATAGAAGTTCAGCGTCAGGGCGCCGGTGGCAAACACCACCCGCAGCAGATGCAGGCCGGGATCGGCAATGGCGACAAAATCCGCCCGCCGCCGCCAGACCCAGGGCGCCATCAGCACCATGCCGACCAGCGCGCGCAGAAACACGATCTGGCTAGAGGCATAGCCCAGCCCCAGCGCCTTGACGATCGACAGCGACCAGATGTTCAGCGCCATATCCGCCAGAAGCCACATGCCGCCCAAGCGATTGTCGGGGTCGGGTTGCAGCGCCGGGCGGGGCGGATCAACCGCGCGGGGCACAGAGGTTGGCCATAAGCCGGAATGCGCCCGGCACACCTTTTTCCATCTGGTGGTGCAGGATCAGGGCGCAATGCACGTGCCGCCCCTTGCCGATGTCGGCCACCAACAACGCGCCGTGGTGCGGGTCTTCGTCGGGGTCGGCCATTTCGAGAAGTGGGGTATAGGCTGTGTCCCAGCGCTTGGCGAAATACAGCCCGCGTTCCTTGTGCCAACCGGCCCAGTCCGCTTCGGTGATCTGGTTGGGATGGGACAACAGCGGGTGATCGGCCAGCGGCGTGACCTTGGCGTTTTCATTGGTAACCCGCCAGCGCAGCGACGGTTGGCCGATTTCCAGCGGTGCGGGGGGCGTGGTGTCGGGGTGCCAATTGTCCCAGGGACGATGGTAGAGCGTGACCAGCGTGCCGCCGTTTTTGACCCAATCGTGCAGTCGTGGCATGGCCGGGGCCAGCGCCGGGCGGAACCGCATGGCAAAGATGCCGATGACCAGGGTGTCAAACCCGGCAAGCGCGCTGTCGCTGGCGATTTGATCGTCGCTGAGGGCGGTGACATCCGCGCCCATCCGATCCAGCCAGTGATCGACCCGGTCATTGCCGCCACCGATATAGCCGATGCGGGCCTCGGGCAGGGCGGCGTCAATCACGGACAGCTGCATCTGTGCCGGGGTGATCAATGCACGCGGGTCGATATGGTCGTGGGCGATCTGGCGCTGGGTCTGGCCCAGATCTCCGTTCAGTCGCAGTGGCAGATCATAGCGCCCCGCTGCGACATCGGCGGGCAGGGTCACGGACAGGCCGGTGTCGTTTTGCGTGGCGCTCCACCCGGCGGGTAGGTCCAGCGTCGGCGTTGCGCCGGTGGGGTGAATGTCGCGCAGGTGCAGATCTATGTCCCGTGCCGGGGCGCGGCGGTTGACCACATCCAGCATCGGCGTCAGCCGGGCCGATGTGGCGGGCAGAACCAGCGGCGGGGTTTCAAACGGCACATAGGTCGTGCTGGTGACACCGGCGGTGGTGATCGCAACCTCGACACAGGGCGCGCGCGGGGCGCCGGGCAGATAGCTGTCGGGATAGGGATCGGCCAGTGGCGCGTCGGGGGTCACACTCAGTGTATCGTCGGCATGGAGCCAGCCGTCGGGCAGGGCAGGTGCATGGCGCAGTTGGTCGGCATCGCCCGTACGCTGTTCCACCTGAAACCCGGTGCTGTCGCCGGGGCGCAGGGTGTCGCGATCCAGCGTGGCGCGCAGCTCGACCCCGGCGGCGATGCGCAGGGCGGTGGCCAGTTGCTGTTGTTTGCGCCTCAGCTTGTGGTGCAGATCCGGCGGGCAGGCCGCGAGATCCAGCGCGCCATGGGCGGCGGACAATTCCGCCACCACCGCGCGGCGATCGGGGAAAGCGGCCAAAGCGGCGTCGATATGCATCTGGGCGGCGGCATTGCCCAGATCCGCCAGCGTTTGTGGCAGACCGTCGGCAATTGTGGTGTCGGGGCCGGTCGTGCGGCGGTTGGCCAGATGCAGCGGCCAGTTGCGTTCCGCGCCCGGGGCGACCCAATTGCCCATGGCCTGGGTCTTGTGAAAGGCGCGGCTGTGCTGGCCCAGCATGGCATAGCTGGTGCCGGTGATTTCCTCGATCCCGTCGGCGGACACGGTCAGCGTCGCCGGGGGCGGGGGCAGATCGTCGTCATAGGCCTGACCCGCGCCGGACCACGCCGGAAGATAGAGTTTCTTGACCTGCCAGACCGGCAGGGTGCTGCCGCCATAGGTGGGGTCCGCCGCCAGATCAAAGACGCGATGCGCGGCCTCGGTCATGGCGCGGTGGTGGCCGTGTTGACCAGGAATGTCGAGAAAGGTCGGGCAGATGATGTCGGGCCGTTCCAGCCGCAGGATGTCGACAAAGCGCGCCAGCGTCCGGGCCTCGTCCCATTTGGCCAGAGTTTCCTTGCCGGATTTGGAAAAGCCGAAATCAAAGATCGTGTCATCGGGGAATTGCGACAGCCAGTACATCCGCAGGTTCAGCGCATCTGAGGCGCGTTCCATTTCGGCGGTGCGCAAGACGCCAAGCGCCTCGGTCGCTTCGGTGCCGATGTCGTTCTGGCCGCCTTCGCCCCGGGTGGAACAGGCATAAGACAGATCCACGCCATCGCGAAATCCCATCGCCGCCAGCATGGCCGAGGTTTCGTCATCGGGATGTGCGCCGGTGTTCATGAAGCTGACGGTCGAGGTCAGCGGCACAAGTGCGCGCCACAGACGCAGGATTTGGGGTTGCGCGGCCTGGCGCGCGATGCGGGTTTGGTCGGTCAGGGGCATGTGTCAGATCGCATATTGATTGGGGGTGAAAAGACGGTCGAGAACAAGCGCCGCCGCGCCAAGCGTGGCGGTCATGCGTCCCGACTGGCCGCGCATCATGCGGGGCAGGGGGTGTTCGGGGCGGTTGGCCACAGAGCGATCCGGCAGCACCGCGCCAGAAATCAGCGCATCCAGAAGCGCGTCGGGCATGGCGCCGCCAAGCACAATTGTCGCCGGGTCAAACAGGTTTTCAACAATGCCGGCCGCTTGTGACAGGGCGTTGCGCGCCTGATCCAGCCAGCGGGAAAGGTCGGGGTCGCCCTGTTGAAACAGCCGGTCAAGGTCGGCAATATCCAGACGGCGACCCAGCGATTGATTGACCGACAGGCGGCTGAGCCGGGATTCAAGCGGCGCGGTGCCATCGGGGCCGTGGATCGGCAGCTGGCCGATTTCACCCGCATTGCCAAAGGCGCCGGTGACCAATTGGCCATTGTGAATGATGCCAAGCCCCAGACCGGTGCCGAAATAGAGATAGGCAAAACTGCCGACGCCCTGCGCCACCCCGCCAAGCCGTTCGGCCATGGCGGCGGCATTGGCGTCATTGGCGATTTCAACCGGACCTTCCAGCGCCTCGGACAGAAGCGTGCCGGGATCGGTGTCTTCCCATCCGGGAAGATCCGCCGACAGACCGGACAGGCCGGTGCGGCCAAAGGGGCCGGGCATGACGATGCCGGTGCCGATCAACCGGTCTGGGGCGATGCCGGCCTTGGCGATCAGGGCATCGCGCCGGGTGCGAATCGCCCGGGCGACCTGATCCGGGTGGGGATCGGAAATTGTGCTGCGACTGGCGACAATCTGGTGCCCTGCAAGATCGACCAAGGCGATGAAAAACGCATCTGGCCGGATTTCCACCCCCAGCGCAAACCCCCCGACAGGGTCCAGCCCATAGAGCACCGCAGGCAGGCCACGCGCGCCGGCACGCGTGCCCATTTCACGCACCAGACCCTCGGCCATCAGGCCGGAAATTATGTTTGAAACCGCCTGTGTAGACAGGCCCAGATCGCGGGCCAGCTCTGCTCTGCCACGGGCGCCGGCGGCATGAATGCGGCCCAGAACGTTTTGACGGTTCAGGTTGCGGGACCGTTCGGCATTGGCCCCCTTGGGGCTGCGCTGGGCCGGTGCCTGAGATTTGGGCGGAATTATTTGCATGACCTCTTAATAACTCAAATATCTTGAGTGCTCAATCAAGTTGAGTTAATCCTGAGGAACAATTCATAAGAATGTCAGAAAAACTACATTCAGGGAGACGACCAATGACAAACAAGCTGAGACAGATGGTCTATGGCGGCATGACCGTTGCGGCGGGGCTGTTTTCGACTGCGGCCCATGCGGTCGAGATCGAATATTGGCAGTATTTCTTTGAGGCGCGGGTCACGGCGATGGACCAGCTGATCGAGAATTTCGAAGCGGCGAACCCCGATATCACTGTGAAAATGTCGCATTTCCCCTATGCGGATTACCGCACCAAGGTCGCCGCAGCGATCCCCGCCGGTGAAGGCCCGGATGTGGTGCAATTGTTTTATGGCTGGCTGAACGACTATATCGAGGCCGGTTTGATCCAGCCGCTGCCGACCGACACATTTGATCCTGCCGTGGTGGATGCGGAATTCTTCCCCATGGTGCAGGCGATGAAAAAGGACGGCCAGTATTATGCGCTGCCCACGGCGGTGCGGTCGCTGGCGCTGTTTTACAACGAGCGGCTGTTTGACGAGGCCGGGATCGAAGGCCCGCCCGAAACGCTGGAGGAATTGGTCGAAGTGGCCAAAGCCTGTACCAAACGCGATGGCGCGGGCAATCTGACACAGGTCGGGTTCACCACCGGCATGACCGCGCAGGATCACCATTGGTTCCGCGAAGTGTTGGTGCGGCAGATGGGCGGCGAGCCTTATGGTGAAGATTACACCAAAGTCACCTATGACGACGAAGCCGGGCAAAAGGCGCTGGATTTCTATATCGGCCTGTCGCGCGATCACGGTGTGACGCAGTCCGGGTTCATGGATGAGCCACAAGCCGCGTTCAAGGCAAGCCGCGCCTGTATGCATATCGACGGATCGTTCCGTATCGGCGCGCTGGACACGGTGCGGGGTCTGAAATGGGGTGTGGCGGAATTGCCGGCCAACGCCGAAGGCGAGCGGTCGAACTATTCCTCTTATTGGGTCAATGGCATCACGTCCAAGGCCGAGGGCGAAAAGCTTGAGGCGGCGAAAAAGCTGATGACCTATCTGACCTCGGATGAGGCGATGCAGGTCTGGCTGGATGTGGTCGGCGAATTGCCCGCGAAACCATCGGTTGGCATGACCGACGCCAATGCCAATGACGAGGTGTTCGGCCCCTTCATTCGCGGGTTGGCCTATGCCCATACCACCAAATTCGCCAATGAAAGCGCACAGCGC
Organism: Marinovum sp. J2-8; assembly: GCF_055808435.1. NCBI lineage: Bacteria > Pseudomonadati > Pseudomonadota > Alphaproteobacteria > Rhodobacterales > Roseobacteraceae > Marinovum > Marinovum sp. J2-8. Next base: position 311,063 of record NZ_JBVVRZ010000006.1, read on the forward strand.
CAGCAGATGGTGGAAATGGTCGAACGGGTGTTCCTGACCGATCAGAGCGTGGCGGACAGCATCGCCGAAGCGGCGGCGGCAGAGCAGGCCATCCTCGACGAATATTACAAATAATCCCCCTGTGGTCCGGGGGGAACGCCCCCCTCGGGCCGCGTCCTATGGCGCCTGCGCCATGTCAAATCAACTGAATCAATATCGACAGCGGGGGGATAGCGCCGACCATGACGATGTATCGAAACCTTTCTATTCGTCAGAAACAGATCGTCTGGGCCTGGGGCTTTTTGGCCATTCCCGTGCTGTTTTATGTGGTGATCCGGTTTTATCCGACCGGCACCGCGTTTCTGATTTCGTTTCAGGACTGGAACCTTCTGGGGTCGCGGACCTGGGTTGGGATCGAGAATTATCAGAAGCTGTGGCATGATGCGGTGTTCTGGAAGGTGTTTCGCAACACCTTTGCCTATCTGCTGATCGGCACGCCGATTTCACTGATCCTGAGCTTTATCATTGCCTATCATCTGGACCGGGTGCGGTTTGCGCATGGGTTCTTGCGCATGTTGTATTTCCTGCCGTTCATGACATCCGCGGTGGCGATGGCCTGGGTCTGGCGGTGGTTTTATCAGGACGTGCCGATTGGCCTGTTCAACAATATCCTGGCCGGTTTCGGCATTCCGCAGATCAATTTCCTCGGCTCGATCACCAATGCGCTGCCCTCGGTTCTGGCGCCGGCGGTCTGGGCGGGGCTTGGGTTTCAGGTGATCATCTTCATGGCGGGGCTGCGGTCGATTCCGGTCAGCTACTATGAGGCGGCCAAGATCGACGGTGTTGGCTGGTGGACGGTGCTGACGCAGATCACCCTGCCGCTGCTGCGGCCGACGATTGTGTTCATCGTGGTGTTTTCCTCGATCGGGTTCCTGCGGATTTTCGATCATGTGTTCAACATGACCACCAACAATCCCGGCGGGCCGTTGAATTCGACCAAACCGCTGGTGCTGATGATCTATGACACCGCGTTCAACAGTTTCGACATGGGATATGCCTCGGCGCAGACGGTGGTGTTGTTCCTGATCCTGCTGGTGGTCAGCCTGCTGCAACTTTGGATTTTGAGGAGCGACAGATGAGCGCCGTCGACATGCCCGCATCACAGCGCCCCACGACCGAGGCCGCATTGGCGAAACCGCCGCGCCGCCCGGCCAATATGGGGCAGATCATCCGCTGGCTGCTGCTGTTTCTGGGCGGGATCGCGATGGTGATGCCCATCGTTTACATGATCTCGACCTCGCTGAAATGGCCGCATGAGGTCTATAACATCAATCTGATCCCCGAAGAGCCGACGATCGAGAATTACACCTATGTGCTGGAAGACGGGCGGTTTTACTGGTGGTTCGTGAATTCGATCATCATTGCGACGGTGACCACGATATCCAACGTGCTGTTTGACAGTCTGGTGGGATATACCCTTTGCAAGTTCAAGTTTCCGGGGCGGCAGATTGTGTTTATCGCCATCCTGTCGACGCTGATGATCCCGACCGAAATGCTGGTCATCCCCTGGTATCTGATGAGCCAGAGTCTGGGGTGGTTGGACAGCTATTGGGGGATCATGTTCCCCGGTCTGATGACCGCCTTTGGCACCTTTTTGATGAAGCAGTTTTTCGAAAGCGTGCCGGATGATTTCATCGAAGCGGCGCGGATTGACGGGCTGAACGAGTTGCAGATCTGGTGGACGGTGGCGATGCCGCTGGTCAAACCGGCCTTGGCGGCGCTGGCGATCTTTGTCTTTCTGGGCAATTGGACTGCGTTCCTGTGGCCGCTGATCGTGACCAATTCGGTCGAAATGTACACCGTGCCGGTGGGGCTTTCGGGGTTCGGGGACGAGGCCGATGTCGCCTGGGAATTGATCATGACCGGGGCGGCGATTTCGACCATTCCGACGCTGATCGTGTTTCTGGTGTTCCAGCGGTTCATTATTCGTGGGGTTGTCATGGCGGGGCTTAAAGGATGACGGATACAAGTGTTTTTCCCGATCCGACCTATCGCGACACGGTGCTTGCGCCGCTGTTTGATGGGGTGAAAACCCATTTCGCGGGGCACATGGCGACGATCAACCGCGCGCATCTGGTGATGCTGGCCGAGACCGGGATTTTGCCGCCGGGCGACGCGCGGGCGTTGGCCGGGGCGCTGGCGGATATCGAGGCCGAGGTCGATATCGAGGCGCTGCAATATACCGGGGAACATGAGGATTATTTCTTTCTGGTCGAGGCGATGTTGCGCGAGCGGCTGGGTGATCTGGGCGGGGCGCTTCATACGGCGCGGTCGCGCAACGATATGGATCACACGCTGTTCAAGCTGGGGCTGCGCCGTCGCACGGATGCGATGCTGGCGGCGTTGCACGGGTTGGCCGATGCGCTGATTGCCAAGGCAGAGGCAGAGCGGGACACGATGATTGTCGCCTATACCCACGGGCAACCGGCGCAGCCGTCGACATTCGGTCATTACCTTGGCGCGGTGATCGAGGTGCTGTTGCGCGATATTGCGCGGGTTGAAGCGGCGGCAGAGGGGCTGGAACATTGCCCGATGGGCGCGGCGGCGATCACCACCAGCGGTTTCCCGATTGATCGGGGCCGGGTGGCGGATTTGCTGGGATTTGAGGCGCCGTTGCTGAATTCCTATGGCTGCATTGCCTCGGTCGATTATGTCACGGCGCTTTATTCTGCGCTGAAGCTGGTGTTTGTGCATCTGGGTCGGGTGGTGCAAGACATGGCGTTCTGGTCGGCGTTTGAGGTTGGCCAGCTTTATGTGCCAAATGCGCTGGTGCAGATCAGTTCGATCATGCCGCAGAAACGCAACCCGGTGCCGATTGAACATATGCGCCATATGGCGTCGGTGGCGGCGGGGCGCTGTGATGCCATCGTCAACACCATGCACAACACGCCCTTCACCGACATGAACGACAGTGAAGGCGAGGTGCAGCAGGCCGGATATGGCGTGTTTGACCATGGCGGGCGGATGATTTCGCTTTTGACCGCGTTCCTGCCCGCGTGCAGCATCAACGCCGACCGGGTGGCACAGAACACCGATGCCGCGTGTATCACCATCACCGAACTGGCCGATACGCTGGTGCGGCAAGAGGGGCTGACCTTTCGCCAGGCGCATGAGATCGCGGCCACCACCGCGCGGGCGGTGATCGGGCGGGGCGTGCCGTTGCGCGACGGCTTCGATGCGTTTTCCGCCGCCTTTGCCGAGGTTGCGGGCCGTGATCCGGCACTGACGCAAGGGGCCTTTGGCACCGCGGTGTCGGCGCGCAATTTCATTGACCAGCGTGATCGCCCCGGCGGTCCCGCACCCGCCGCAATGGATGCGGCCTTGACCGAATATCGCGCCACGCTGGGCCGGTTGACCGGGGCGCGTGCCGCCCGGTGCGCCCGCCACAGTGCGGCACAGGATACGCTTGCTTCGGCATTTCTAGATTTGAAGGAGACCTGAATGGCCGAACTTAGCCTTCATCAACTGACCAAAGCCTATGGCAAGACCGAGGTGCTGCATGGCATCAACCTGGGGGTGGCCGATGGGGAATTCGTGGTGTTTGTCGGCCCGTCGGGCTGTGGCAAATCCACCACCCTGCGCATGATTGCCGGGCTGGAAGAGGTCACATCGGGCGAGATCCATATCGGCGGCACAGTGGTGAACAATCTTGAGCCCAAGGAACGCAACATCGCGATGGTGTTCCAGAATTACGCCATCTATCCGCATATGACGGTGCGCAAGAATATCGGATTTGGTCTGCGCAGTTCCGGTCTGCCCAAGGCAGATAAAGAAGCGCGCATTGACGAGGTTGCGGCCCTGTTGGGGATGACCGATCTGTTGGCGCGCAAACCGTCGCAATTGTCGGGCGGCCAGCGTCAGCGGGTGGCCATTGGCCGGGCGATGGTGCGCGATCCGTCGGTGTTTCTGTTCGACGAGCCTTTGTCAAATCTGGACGCGCAATTGCGTACGCAAATGCGGCTTGAAATCAAGAAGTTGCACCAGCGCGTCGGCACCACGATCATTTTTGTCACCCATGATCAGGTCGAGGCGATGACCATGGCGGACCGGATTGTCATCATGGATGGCGGTCACATCCAGCAGGTCGGCACCCCGGAAGAGGTCTATCGCCGCCCGGCCAATGCCTTTGTTGCCGGGTTCATCGGCGCGCCGTCGATGAACATGCTGGCGGCCGAGGCCGGGCCGGACGGGGTGCGGACCAATGCGGGGGGCAGTATTGCCATGCCGCTGGGTGCGGATTTCGGCAAACGCGCCGTAACTTTGGGTGTGCGGCCCGATGATCTTCAGCTGACGGATGGCGAGGGGCTGGTCGCGGGCACGGTCGCGGTCTGTGAGCCGCTGGGGCCGGAAACGCTTGTCCATATTGACACGGCAGGGGGCGAGGTTGTGGCCAAGGCCGATGGCCGACACCCGCCCAAGGTGGGCGACACCGTGCGGCTGATCGCGGCGCAGGAAGATCTGCATCTGTTTGATGCCGACAGCGGTGTGGCACTTTCATGGGGTCCGCGCACGTGACCGACCGGCCAGAAATACTTTGTGTTGGGCGGGTTTACGCGGATCTGGTCTTTGCCGGGCTAAACCGGTTGCCCAGCCTTGGGACCGAGATCTTTTCCGACGGGCTGAGCCTGCATCCCGGGGGCGGCGCGGCCAATTCGGCGGCGACCCTGGTGGCGCTGGGGCAGCGTGCGCATTTGATTGCGACCCTGCCCGCCGCGCCGTTTGGCGGGCCATTGACCGAGCGGCTGCGCGCCATTGGCATCAATATCGACTTTTGCACGGCGGCCCGGCCCGGCGATGCGCCGCAGATCACCATGGCGCTGTCGCTGGCCGATGATCGGGCTTTTGTCACCCATCGGGTTGGCGCGGCCTGTGCGCGGTTTGATCCTGCGGTTTTGCCGCAGGTCGGGCATTTGCATATCGGCGAGCTGAAAACGCTGGAGGAAGATCCCTGGCTGATTGATCTGGCGCGGGATGCGGGGTGGACACTGTCGCTGGATTGCGGTTGGGATGACGGGCTTATGGCGCGCGGGGCAGAGGTGGCGCATTTGATCGAAGCGGTCGATGTGTTTTTGCCCAATCAGGCGGAATGGCAGGCGCTGTGCGACAGCGGTCTGGTGATGGGAAAACCGCCGCTGGTGGCGGTGAAATGCGGTGGCGACGGGGCCTTTGCGCTGGTGGATGGCGCGCGGGTCGAGGCCGCCGCGCGCCCCACAGAGGTGGTTGATCCGACCGGGGCAGGGGATGCATTTGCCGCCGGTTTTGTGGTCGCCTGGCGGCAGGGGCGCGCGCTTTTGGCCTGTTTGGAGCTGGGAAATGACTGTGGCGCGCGTGCGGTGGCGGTGATGGGCGGCGCTGGCGGGATTGGCCAGATTGACGCCGGGATGCACCGCGCGGCGGAATAGCCGTGGCGCGGGTGATGCGTCGATAAACCACTGATAAAATTGTTGAAAATTCCTGCCTGGCTCTTGCGTGAGCCGGGCCATTTTGCTGTGGGTTCTGCGCGGTCCTTTGATCCCATCGGCGCAGTATGGCGGAAAATCACCCAAGGTTTGCCGCAGAAAAGGTTTGACAGATCTTTGTCGAATCTATTAGTTCGGTAACTAGACGAATTAATAGGAATGAGCCATGACGGACCCGACAAACATTTCACGACGCATGTCGATGAGTTCAGTCGTTCAGGCGATCACCACCTATGGGCCGATCTCACGGGCCAGTGTGGCCAAGATGACCGGCCTGTCGAAACAGACGGTGTCCGAGGTTGTTGCCAGTCTTGAATCCGACGGCTGGGTTCAGACGGTCGGGCGCACCGAGGGCAACGTCGGGCGGCGCGCGGTTGTCTATGAAATCGTGCCCGAGGCGGCGCTGGTGGCCAGCGTGGATCTGGGCGGCACAAAGGTGCGGGTCGCGCTGTGCAATCTGTCGGGTGCGGTGGTGGTGGAAATCGCCGAACCAACGGTTCAGAGCGGCGGCACGGCGGTGATTGACCAGATCGGGCGGCTGATCCTTGCGGCGGCGTCGAAATACGGCTGTTTGCCGGAAAAGGTCCGGGTTGCGGTTGTTGGCGTGCCGGGGGTGCTGGATGCGGCGACCGGCCATATCAATCTGGCACCCAATATCAGCGGCATCGATAGCATCAATTTCCCGGCGCTGTTGCAGGACCGGTTGGGGATCGAGGTTCTGGTCGAAAATGATGTGAACCTTGCCGCGCTTGGCGAACATTGGATGACCCATCAGGGCGAAAAGGACGATCTGGTCTATCTGTCGATTGGCACCGGGATCGGCGCGGGGTTGGTCATTGGTGGGCAATTGGTGCGCGGTGCCACCGGGGCGGCGGGCGAAATCGGCTATTTGCCGTTCGGGGCCGATCCGTTTGAGGCCAAAAGCCTGACGGTTGGGGCATTGGAGCGCAAGACCGCGACCAGCGCGATCATCGAACATTATCAGGAATTGACCGGCGTGACCAAAACCGTGCCGCAGGTGTTTGAAGCAGCATTGCAGGGCGACGCTGACGCGAAAGAGGTGCTGGCACGTGCGGCGCGCTATATCGCGCGGGCGATTGCCGCCATTGCGGCGGTGGTTGATCCGGCCTGTGTGGTGATTGGCGGCTCCATCGGGGCCAGAGACGAGTTGATCAGGTTGATTGAACCGGAAATCCGCCGCTGTTTCCCGCGCAATATTCCGGTGGAATCTTCGGTGCTTGGCAATCATGCGGCGCTGGCGGGGGGCACGTCGATTGCCCTGTCGCGGCTGAACATTGCGCTGTTTTCCGGCGGGTTGCCCGGTGGGGCGATTGTGGTGCCGGCGCGGATCTGGCCAAGTTTCACGAGGGCGTGGCATGAGCGACAGTGATCTGAAATCCCGGCTGGTCGCGGCCCAGGACGGCGCGGCGGATGTGGCGTTGTTGCAGCGGGCGATTGGTTGCGAAAGCGTGACCGGACATGAGGCCGGATTTGCCAGCTTTCTGAGCGGCGTGATGGCGGAGTTGGATCTGAACCCCGGATCGGGGGACTTCCTTGCCGGGCGGCCCAATACCTGGGGCGCGCGTGCGGGGGCGGGCCCGAACC